>DATHQD010000012.1:0-507165 GCA_035483045.1 Terriglobales bacterium | reverse complement strand
TATTCCTGTTCTCCTTCACTACTGCGGTGCTAAGCTTCTTCATTGCCGGTCTCCTTTATCTCTTGTGCTTCGAGCACGTCGATAACTTGGGAGCCTACAGCATCCCGTCGGAGACCGGCCTTCTCATCCCATCTGATTTCGATGCCGTCGTGAACCTAATCTCCTTCCACCACTACCCCAACCCCGATAAGGCGATCGCCGAGTTCCGGCGTGTTCTTCGGCCGGGGGGACGACTTGTCCTCATCGCGTTCGACCTCGACTCGCACTTTATTCAGTTCGCACAGCAGATCAATCGGTGGACAAGAAACATCGCGGGCGATGCCTGGCAAAAACATGGAGAAGAGGTCGCGGCCCTCGTCCGCCATTCGGGTTTCACTTCGGTCGAACTCAAACCAGTGCGCTACTGGTTCAAGACTTTTCTTATCGTCGCCGACACCGCTCCTGAACCATAAAATTTGGACCGGGCGCTCATAGCTCGCCGTCCTGAGCCAAGGGTCAACTGTCGTAACATCCCGTTATCACTCATTGAGGGTCAAGGAGTTTGATCTGGCGGAGACTAGTGGGAGGAAGCCGGTGAAGACCAGTGAGCGTTGCGGAACTTCCACTGCCCTTCTTGATACTCTGTAAGTCCGGTAAAGTATCCCGTTTCGGTTATGCTGTGCCCGGCGGTGTCTACTTGTATCTCGCGCCATGAGACCGCGACTACGGCGAACTCGTTGTTGAGCGGATCGACGCGCAAATCATCTCCCCAGTTCAATTCAATGTGACGGATGGTGTTGGCAAACTTGCGAGTACCTTCCTGCGCCGCAGCGGGATTCGGGAAGGCGATCTGTCCGTCGACGGCCATAAAGAATGCAGGACTCGCATCGAAATACTTGATCCAAGCCATGGGGCCATCGTGGGTGACGGAATGGGAGACGGTTTGCATGAATGCACGCACGGCTTGGTCGACCGAGGCAGCTCCTTCCGTGGTCACGGAGTGGGAGGGGCTCGCGCCAGCCGTACCAAGAACGCAGACTGCCACAGTGGCCGCAAGCAGGAGAGGACGGATTCGCAACTTGCGTGAAAGAAACGGAGCAGCAATAACGCGACTCGAAGACGACATAGAAGACCTCCATTGACCGCCGAGCCTCACTAACGAGGTATAACGGTATAACAAAGGGAATCTAGCGCGTCAATTGACGTAACTCGCGTTCGCACTCATTGACCTTCAAGAAGACGAAATGAAAGCGCACGCTTGTGTGACGCCTGACTGCTTCAGCCATGCGCTAGACTGGGGCCGGCAGTATTTCGGTACGAAGAGGAGTCATACATGGAGATACGTCAGCGCATTGCTGTGATCTTGTTCCTCGGGATAGGCCTGGCGTCGCCGGGGCTCATTGTGGCGCAGTCTGTGGCGCAGTCCTCTCCGGGGGTGGGACAAGAGATGAGTCATGCAGATCGCGAGCCGCCCGGACTGCATGACTTCGATTTTTTATTCGGACGCTGGCAAATCCATCATCGAAAGCTGAAGCATCGCCTGGTCAACAGTCACGAGTGGATAGAATTCGAAGGGACATTATTCTGCCAGCCACTGATGGGTGGCTACGCTAATGTCGACGACACCGTGTTCGAAGTTCCGGGCGGCGCTTACCGCGGCGTAGCTACCCGATCGTTCGACGCCAAGACGGGGCAGTGGTCGATCTGGTGGCTGGACAGCAGGACGCCACTTGGGCCGATGGATCCGCCGGTGAGAGGCAGCTTCCACAACGGCGTAGGAACGTTCTATGCGAACGACGATACCGAGGGCGGGAAACCAGTCCGCACACGGCTTCTATGGTCCGGGATCACACCCACCTCAGGTCACTGGGAGCAGGCAGAATCAACCGACGGTGGTAAAACGTGGGAAACGGATTGGATCATGGACCTTAAACGAGTGCAATAGCTGGTTGAATGGGTTTTCCGCAAGAACACTTGATGTCGGCGGGTCAACTGTTGCTAAATCCGGTTAGCACTCATTGACTTTCCGAAAGGGCGAAACGAAAGCGCACGCTTGTGCTAACGGCTGTTAACAGCAACAATCCTCACAATAGCCCACCAAGTCCATTTGAGTATCGGCGAAATCCCATCTAGAATGAGCCGCAAAGTTCACTCCGGGAGGCCAAGTGCGAACACCTCGGACATTAATGACTGGTGCATCGTGCTTCATCGCAATTGCCTTCTGTTTCTCCCCACCTGAACCGAAACGGTCTGAAAATGCAAACGGTTATCCGCATGGAACCGCGACCTGCCTTGAAGGGGACAATGGGCCGGGGGTCGAACTCTCCTTGAAACAAGGCAGCCGCTGCGAAGGCAAAGTTTCCTACCCCCACTTGGAACTGGACATCAGAGAACGGCCCATCCACAGAAGCATCAGTATTGGTTCTGAAAACTGGGCCTTCAAATGCCCAAACCCGAATCAGGGATGCGAACAGGCTTTGTCCGGCACTGTCGTATTCGACCATGTCGAAGGCAATCTCGAAAACGGGACTGACGGCTCCTATGAACTGAGATTCAGCGGTGGAAGGTCTGAGACCGGCCACTTCAAGGTGGACTGCTCGGCGCCTTGCGCCTAGGTCCGTGGCTTGTAGTTGGCGTTAAATCGCAATTTCACTCATTGACGCTTACTAACTCTCAGTTGGTGTAATCGGCTATCCGCCTTTACACCCGGGAATTCGCAGTGCGGTTCGAGCGCGCGTTTCTGAATCGGAGCACCTGCCGAACAATGGGGCACAGCGCAGCGACCAACAGTCCCGGGCTAACTGGGTCTATGAGGTTGAGGATCAGCAAAGAGGTGAGCCGGGGAACAAGAATCGTCGCCACGTAGAACACGAGAAAACCCAGCAGGCCAAGCACAGCGTCCTTCCAGACACCTCGTATCGGAAGCCTGAGGAAGTAGGACGCCAGCACTCCTGCGAGCGTGCCTGCAGCCATCGCGAGCAGCCCAAAAACGAGGAAAAAGAAAATCGTGAAGCCGGGAGGCACCGCCTTATGCTAGCACTTTCAAACGAGGACTTGGTTCCTTCCAAACGGGCCATTGAGTCGTTCGTTGGCGCGGCATCGCGATTACCCATGTCACAAGAGTATATGCTGCGGTCGCTTTGCCGTTCTGAGTGAAATCGCCCGATTACAGCAACTGACACGGCTCTCAGAAGAGATTACTCCTTTCTCATCTGGCCGCCCGTACTGTTCAGTTGACGGTCGCCAAAGGCGAAGCCTGTTACCAAAAAGAGTCAGAAGCTGACACCGACTTCCAGTTGCACGAACTGGCCGCTAACGCCTGGGTTTAGTACGTAGGTAGTGAACTGATACTGCTTGTAGTCGAAGCCGACGAGAAAACCGCGCTCGATCGTAGTTTCCATTTGGTAGTAACTGGTGTGTTGCGCGACGGCTCCCACTCGCAGCCACTTCTGCATCTGGTAGGTGACTTGGGGCCAACCGTAATAGAAGTTGCCGGATTTTGATTTGGCGTCGAAGACATACTCATTGGCGATCGAAAAATTCAGTCTCTTCCATGTAAGCGAAGCCTCGCATCCGGGGGCAATGCCGTTGGTGCGACCAAAGACTCCGCCAATCATAGGTGTGACCTCGAATTGCCACTTCTCGCCCCATGCGAAGTTGTAGCCTACCCAGAGCGACGCGGTTCGCAAGTCCTCATTGTCATAGCGAGCTTCGAGATGCAACCACTTGTGGTCCGCGGTGAAGGTGGGTGTTGCGTACGCTTCTCCGCTGGCAGGTAGATAGCCGTCCAAAGTGAGTGAGTATTGCCAGGACTCCAAGGCCACCGACGTGGGCGCAGGGTTGTGAGGCTGCGGTTTGGGCGCGTACGTCTGTGCCCAGCCACAAACTGAGAAGAGCAGCCCAGCGAATAGTGCGTTGCTTAGAAACAGCTGGAAAGTTGGACCTCCCATACCGCTGGGACATCGACACCGCGTTTCAATCAGCGCAGTTTGTCAGTTTTCCGGTGTGTCGAGCGAGTAATACGCCTCAATGATGGTCATCTTGCCTTCGTCAAGGAACTTTTTCAGGATTTCGCTCTTCGCGAGTAATTCCGCAACGCGAGAGCCGACTGCCAAAAACCAGAGTGTAGGAAGCGGCACTGGTGTCTTGAAACTGCCAAAACTACCAGTCAGCTTGGATAATGCTCATCGTGACCAGGTGGTGGGCTCTATCAAGCCAGTTGACGTAACAGCCCGTGGTTGTTGAAAAACCCCGATCACGCTCATTGGACGGGTTCTGAGTTAAACACCGTGGCGCTCATTGACCCGCAGCCAGTGGGGTTCGGTTCGGCTTTGCTAGGAGTGCCATCGTCCAGAACTGAGGGCGGCGATCCACTCGCGGTAGCGCAGCGCTTCATCTCTCAGTTTCGTGGCCTCGGGTTCTGGCTCAGATTTTGCTTTCTCGTCGCAGGCTATCGCCTTCATTTGGAGTTCCTCTATCGTCGCATCGGCAGGAACCAGCTTCATGGCAATGCGACCCATTGTACGAGGTATTTTGTTAGTTGGCGAAAAATCGCGTTATCACTCATTGACCCCAAACTGAATTTTGAGTGTAGCCGCTTGACGACGTCGACTGTGGGAGAACGCTCCGCCCTAGGGCTTGCTCTCGGTCGCCGGAGGCTTCATGTATTCAGGGTGCTCCCGCTCGATCTCACTTCCGACCTCAGCGCCGAGCTTTGCACCGATTTTGGCGCATCCGCCAATAGAGTCCCCCATAACGTCGGGCATGACCGATGTGAGCTTCTCTTTCAAAGCTGGCGAGGGGCTTGCGACCTTTGAGGTCCCTTTGTCTTTCTGTAAGGTGATCAGTTCGTTTATTTCTGCGTCGGTGAAGTATTTTTCGTAGACGCGCACGTAGACATCAAGGTAATCCTGAAGGTTTGACCGCTCAAGAAATCTCTTTTTCCATTCATCCCTGTACTCGGGAGTGCATCGTTGGCATTTATCCATCATCTGCTTCGCGCCATCATCCACCATCTGTTTGAAGTTATCCTCAAGGGGTTGCCGGGCCCCGCTGACTTCGACGAGCCTTACAGCGTCCGCGTGAACCTTAGGATCAACCTTCTCGGCGGTAGTGCTTTCTTTCGGCTCCGAGCGCTTGTCAACCGGCGATTGTGCGCTAACGAAGAGAGTCAGAGCCAAGAGCAACAGAGTCCATTTCATGCGGCGCATTATAGCAACCCGCGCTGGGTTGGCGTAACATCGCGTTTACACTCACAAGGGTCGGGCAAGCTCTCCGAGAACGGAACCGAAGCGATTCTGGGGTAAAATCCCGGCGATGGGGCGAGGAAGAGCTGCCGATGCACCGAAAACTGATTGCTCTCTGGACCATCACGCGCGTCGTTGCGGCGGTGCTCTTTATGGGTTGGGTTTCTTTGTATCTGCGCAGGTTGGATCCGGGCATCGGCCTGGTGCTGCCGGAATGGCTGAAACCAGTGGGGATGGTGCTGCTTTTCGCGGGCGGAACTGTTGTTCTACTCTGCGGCGGAATGCTTAGTACAGCAGGCGTTATCCCAACCGAATTTGTCGTTGTTGGTCCCTTCCGCTATGTGCGAAACCCGATGTCTCTGGGACTTGTGACCACGATATTTGGGTTGGCGCTGTTTTGTCGTTCGATTTCGATTTTGCTTTTCTCGGTAACTCTATTTCTCGTTCTGCACGGGATCGTGGTTCTCTGGGAAGAGTCCTTTTTGGAGAAGCGGTACGGCGAGAGCTATGTGCAGTACAAGCACTCGGTAAATCGTTGGCTGCCGACGCTTGGGCGTCGGGCGGGCAAAGGCTGACGGTCGAAATCTCGCAATTAGACTCCTCGCAATTACACTCTTCGCAATTACACTCAGTGACTATCCGCAAGTGCTTCCACTGACTACCGACTCTTAATTCTCACAACCGATTCACCGCGCGACCCGTCGATAGCAAAAACACTCCACCGCATGATCATTCACCATTCCTGTAGCCTGCATAAACGCGTAACAAATCGTCGATCCCACGAAATTAAATCCCCGCTTCTTCAAATCCTTGCTCATTGCATCCGACTCTGGCGTCCGCGCCGGAATGTGCTGCCCCAACCGCAACGCATTCAGCAACGGCTTGCCGCCAACAAACTGCCAGACATAGCGATCGAAGGACCCAAACTCCTTCTGCACCGCCAGAAACGCCTTGGCGTTTCGTATTGCGGAAGCAATCTTCAGCCGGTTCCTCACAATGCCCTCATCGCGCAGCAGCCGCGCCACCTTGCGACGGTCGTAGCGAGCAATCTTTTTCGGATCGAACCCATCGAAAGCCGCCCGATAATTCTCCCGCTTGCGCAAAATCGTATCCCAGCTGAGGCCTGCCTGGGCTCCCTCGAGAATCAGAAACTCAAACAATCCCCGATCATCGTGCAGGGGCACTCCCCACTCCCGATCGTGATAAAGAATCGAGAGCTCATCGCTCGGCCAGGAGCAGCGAACGACATCTTTCTTGGGCGTTTTTTCAGGCATTCTCAGTGGCAACGCTGCCGTCGCGTCCATTCCCCGACTGTCGATTTTAGCGAAGCTACGCCTTTAGCGAAACTGCGCCGCGAACGGAGGCCAAAGAACGTGTCTTTGACCGGGGGGATTACGGTAGCGGACAAAAGTGTCCGCTCCACACAAGGCGGGCTTCCACTTGCGCGGTGGAACAGGGCACAATTCCGTAGTCTGCCGGGCAGAAGCATGGCTTAGGATTTGGCGGAAGGCACAATTGGGATGTAGCCAGGGGCTGAGATTCGCGGGCGGTATTACGGGCGCAAGGTGCAGCGGCTGCTGCTGGATGAGGGGATTGTGATGCGATGAGCAAGGATTTGAAGAAGCCCCAATTAAAGAGAGGCAGGTCTTCGCTTGCGGTTTTATTTCAAGCCAAGTTCGCCATCGTACTGTTGGATAACCCCATAGCATTCGCAGGCGGAGTTTTCAAGTTTCTTGCGATTCACGATCTTCACTGCGCCGCGGGTATACTCGATGAGCTTCTTCTTCTGCAAAACACCAGCTGCCTGGCTTACGCTAGGTCGATCTGTCCCTAACATCGTTGCGAGAAAATCATGAGTGATGAGCAGCGACCCTGAATCCACTCTATCCTGAGTCATTAACAACCACCTCGCCAGGCGCTGCCCAATAGCATGCAGCCGATTACACGCCGCTGTTTGTGCGACCTGCATACTTCGAATTGCGGCATAGCGGCTTAACATCAGTTGCATGTGTGGAGCGGATTGCAACGTGCTCTGCAAAGCACCGACCTCGACCCGGAACCCATCCCCCGTGATTTGCACCACCGCATGAAGCGGGCTCCTGCTCAGCCCAACCGCCGCCAGTGTGCCTGTAAAGCCCTCATTTCCAACTATGCCAGCTTCGGCCGTTCTTCCATCTTTCATTACGACTACAAGAGAAATCAATCCTCGATTCGGGAAATACGCAAACTCTAGCTTTCCACCCGCTTCATGCAGGACTAAATGGTTTGGCAAGCTGACGTATTCGAGATGAGGACGCAGTGAGCGGTAGTCCCTATCGGAAATCGACAGGAGTATTAGACTGCTGACTGGTTTCCCTTGCGTATTCGTCCGCTCGCCAGACTGCACGACTCGGCTGCGTTTGCCATCCATGAATTTATCCTTTTGGATAATCGTGTGTTTACCTAATTGCCGAGAAAAGACCCTGGCTCATTCCCTCGTGACTTCTCTCTGCGCTCACCCTCTAACGCGAAGCAAAGCTTCCCAAGGAGGATCGTCAGCTTCTGCGGGCAGGGCCATAGCGGCGGTCCTTTCTCACTGCTCTCACTGCTAACGAAGTTACCTCGGAGTTGATAGCCGAGTCTGAGCAATAACGCTCGTTCAAAAAGAGACACGTAGCGCAGAACCCGATGAGGGTGGTAGAGCCAGCCATGGGAGCGGAGTTTCCCTTGGGGCGTGCTCCGGAACAAAATCTAGGTATGTAGGATGCCCGACAGACCGGTCAAAATTGGCGTATGTAGACTACGGTCGTTATCCGTCACCAAGTGGGTACACGTCGGCGCAGCGACAGAGGCAGCCATGAGCAGGAAGCTGGTATGGATCGAGCTCCCGTTTTTTCGGGGTTTTGGTTGCTCCGAATGTGGATGGCGGTTCAAACCCTCCGGTGCTCCTGAAGGAAAATCTTTCGATGAAATGATGCGCAACTTCGAGTTGCAGCGCGACAAAGAATTTAAATCCCATGTTTGCGCCGATCATGCTGCCGACAAGAGATAAGTTTATGTAACCAAGGCGACAGCACTCACAACCCCTCTATACCATCTAAGGCAATGCAGTGGGATCCCCGGCTCCCCGACCTTAAATGAACAACTCAATTGAATCATCCTGGCTAACCAGCTGCTAGCTACTTGCACGTGGAACACAGGACGATTCTGCAATGGGTGCGGTGCAAGGACGTCAAGGATGTGGCGGAGGGTATAATTGGATGCAGCCTCAGTCTTGAGATTCGCGGGTATTGCCCTATGGGGACAGGACTTGCGAGTGTAAGTCGTTGACAAGGGGATTACGGCTGGGCTATCCTAGTATCTCTTTGGAAGTCCTGCGGCTGCCCGCCTGGAACACCTAGCGCGCGTTCTGCGTGGATATCACGGATACGGCAATCAGGTATAGGGCTTTAGGGGCGGCATTTTAGGGCAGTCAGCGTTCTTCGTCGTTATAACGTTCTTTTAATTCTGGGAGATTTCCAATGGCAACCTATTTCCCCAAAGAGGGAGATATTGCGCGTAAATGGTTTGTGGTGGATGCGAGCGGGCTGGCGCTTGGCCGCCTCGCCTCGCGCGTGGCCCGCATTCTGATGGGCAAAGAGAATCCGAAATACACGCCGTTTATCGATACGGGCGATCATGTCGTGATTATCAATGCCGAGAAGATCAAGGTTACCGGCATGAAGACTGATCAGAAGATGTATCACCGCTATACGGGGTATCCCGGCGGGCTGCGCTCGGAAGAGATGAAAAAGCGGCTGGTGCGGAAGCCGGAGCTGATCATTGAAGATGCGGTGTCGCGCATGCTGCCGAAGAACAAGCTGGGCAAGCAGATGTTTACGAAGCTGAAGGTTTATCGCGGGGATAAGCATCCGCATGAAGCGCAGAAGCCGGAAGCTAAGGTGTTTGCGTAGGATCGCTTCGAGCCGCGAGATGCGGGCTCCGAGCGGGCAATAGGGTTCTAGATTTCTTGGAAAGGTTGATCAGGCCAGAAGCTTCATTCTTCGCGCACTTGGCTGCTCGAAGCGCGAAGCTCGCGGCTGGACGCTAAAAAATGGCAGAGATTGTTCAATACTACGGAACTGGACGGCGCAAGACGGCGATTGCGCGAGTTTTTCTTCGGCCGGGCAGCGGCGAGCTCAAGGTCAACGGCAAGCCGTTCGATGAATACTTTGTGACGCCGTCGCAGCGCATCGCGGCGAAGCGGGCGCTGGTCTCGACCGATACGGGAGCCACGTTTAACGTGCTGGCGAATGTTTGCGGCGGCGGAGTTGCCGGGCAGGCGGATGCGGTGCGTCTCGGCATTACGCGCGCACTCATGCTGTTTAATGCGGAGCTGCGCGGGAAGCTGAAGGCTGAGGGCATGGTGACGCGCGATCCGCGAGCTAAAGAGCGCAAGAAGTATGGGCAGAAGGGCGCTCGCAAGAGATTCCAGTTTAGTAAGAGGTAGTGCTAGTGCAGTACCCAGTACCTGGTAACCAGTACCCAGAAAGATCGGGTTCAGGTTGCTGGATACTGGAGCGTTGATTTAGGAGTTCAATTCATCCCCCCACCTCCCCTGAGATGGGGTGGAAGGGAATGGCAATCCGGATCTTTTCAGCATCCGGATGCAGACCAACTGAGGAGGTTGATTGGCGAATATCACGATGAAGGAGTTGCTCGAAGCGGGCGTTCACTTCGGGCACCAGACGAAGCGGTGGAACCCAAAGATGAAGGAGTACATCTTTGGCGAGCGCAATGGGATTTACATTATCGATTTGCAGAAGACGCTGAAGATGTTCAAAGAGGCGTCAAAGTTTGTGCAGGATCTGGCGGCGGACGGCCGCATCATTCTTTTTGTGGGCACCAAGCGCCAGGCGCAGGATGCGATTGCGGAAGAGGCGCAGCGCTGCTCGATGTTCTACGTGAACCAGCGCTGGCTGGGCGGACTGCTGACCAACTGGGTCACGGTGCAGAAATCGGTGAAGCGGTTGAAGGAACTGGATGAAATGGCCACGGATGGCCGTTACGATCTGCTGCCGAAAAAAGAAGTGATTAAGCTCGAGCGCGAGCGCAAGCATTTGCAGGCAAATCTTGCCGGCATCAAGAATATGACTCGGCTGCCGGATGCGATCTTTGTGGTCGATTCGAATAAAGAGCAGATTGCGGTGCGCGAATCGCGCAAGCTGGGCATCCCGGTGGTTGCCGTGGTTGATACGAACTGCGACCCAAGCGAAGTGGATTATGTGATTCCGGGCAATGATGACGCGCTGCGAGCGATCCGGCTGTTTACTTCGAAGATTTCGGAGTCGATTGCAGAGGGCGTGCACGCTCGGGACGATAAGCAGATGGCGGATATTCAGGCGGTGGCCGAGCCGGAAGCGGCGGCAGAAGTTGCGGCTCCGGAAACTGAAGAACTGTTCGCGGCGGTTGCGGCGGACGGCGAAGTTGCTGCTGTGGCGGCAGTCGACGGGACCGGCGAAGAGATACGGATGGAAGACGTGCTCGGCAAGGGCACGAGGAAGCGTCCTTCGGCAGCTACGGAAGATGTTGACGAGCTGCAGGCGGAGACGCGGCGGTTTTGAGGTCGGCTTAGCTATTAGCGGTTGGCCTTTCGGAAACCTATCTGACCCGCGCAGTTTGACTGTGCGCGGGTCGAGTTTTGTAAGAGCAAAGTTTTAATTGAAGGAAGAAATACGAATGAGCACTACTATGGCGAACATTTCTGCTGCACAGGTGAAAGAGCTCCGGGAAAAGACCGGGGCGCCGATGATGGACTGCAAGACGGCTTTGACGGAAGCGAAGGGCATCCTGGAGGATGCGATTGTGCTGCTGCGGAAAAAGGGCGTGTCGGTCGCGGCGAAGAAGGCTACGCGCGTGACTAGCGAAGGTTCGGTGGGGCACTACATCCACGCGGGCGGGAAGATTGGTGTGCTGGTTGAGGTCAACTGCGAGAGCGATTTTGTGGCGCGCACGGAGGACTTCAAAGAGCTGGTGCACGATATTGCGATGCACATTGCGGCTAGCGATCCGAAGTATGTCCGCAAAGAGGATGTGACGGCGGCAGACTACGCGCGCGAAAAGGACATCTATCTCGCGAAGGCTATCGCGAGCGGCAAGCCTGCGAACATTGCTGAAAAGATGGTCGCCGGGATGATGGAGAAGTTCTACGAGGAGGTTTGCCTCCTGGAGCAACCGTTTATTAAGGACCAGACTATAAACATCTCGCAGCTGATTGCGGCGAAGATCGGGAAGCTGGGTGAGAATATCGCGGTAAGGCGGTTTGCGCGGTTTAAGGTGGGGGATGCTGGTGAGACAGTCGCTGTTACTAAGCCGGCGGAGCCGCAGGCGGAGTAAAGACAGGATCGAGTCCCCTTATTTTGGCCCCGGCATCTTAGCGATGCTGGGGCTTTGTTATTGGTTACAGACATCTGCCGAGCTTTGCTCGGCTGGGCAGACGAGGGCGTCTGCCCCTACGCGATTCAGGTTGGGCAGCGAGGCGGTGCTACACTGAATCTCGATGGCTGAGCCAATCTTTAAACGCATTCTGCTGAAAATCTCGGGCGAGGCCCTGGCGGCCACGCAGGGGTTTGGCGTTGACACCACACGCATACATGAAGTGGCGGCGGAGCTGGCCGAAGTGCAGAATCTGGGCATCCAGATGGCGATTGTGGTGGGCGGCGGGAATTTTTTTCGGGGAGTTGCCGATCAGGCGCGGAACATGGATCGCGTGTCGGCCGACCACATGGGGATGCTGGCTACGGTGATCAACGCGCTGGCGTTACAGGATGCTCTTGAAAAGCAGCATGTTTATACGCGGGTGCAGACGGCGATTGAGATGAATCAGGTGGCGGAACCTTTTATACGACGGCGCGCGATACGGCATCTGGAAAAAGGGCGAGTGGTTATTTTTGCGGGGGGGACGGGGAATCCATATTTTTCTACGGACACGGCGGCGTCGCTGCGGGCGATGGAGATCAAGGCAGATGCGATTCTAAAGGCGACGAAGGTGGATGGGATTTATGATGCCGACCCGATGAAGGTTCCGGACGCGAAGAAATTTGACACGCTTACCTATATGGACGTGCTGAAGCAGGGGCTGAAGGTGATGGATTCGACGGCTATTTCTTTGTGCAAGGATAATAATCTGCCGATCATCGTTTTCAATTTGAATCAGCATGGGAATATCCGGCGGGTGGTGTTGGGGGAGAAGATTGGGTCGCTGGTGAGCGCTTAGAAGCAGTACCCAGTACCCAGTTGCCAGTAGCCAGAAAAGAGTGCTGATTTATAATTCACCGTTCTGTAATCAAAATATTTGGGAGCTGATAGAGATGGCTCATCCTGCCTTGAAAGAAGTTTTCGGACAACTGAAGACGCGCATGGATAAGGCGGTGGAAGATTTCCGCCGCGAGATGGCGGCTACGCGGACTGGGCGCGCGAACATACATATGCTGGATACGGTGTCGGTCGACTACTACGGGTCGCAGATGCCGCTTAACCAGATTGCGCAGATTCACGCTCCGGAGCCGCAGATGATCACGGTGCAGCCGTTTGACACGTCGCAACTGGGGGCGATTGAAAAGGCGATCCGCGCGGCTGACCTGGGGCTTAATCCGATGAATGACGGCAAGCTGGTGCGCGTGCCCGTGCCGGCGCTGACGGAAGAGCGGCGCAAGGATATGGTGAAGCATCTGCATCGGATTCTGGAAGAGCATCGCACGGCGGTGCGAAATGTGCGGCGTGATGGGAATGACGCGATTAAGAAGACGATGAAGGACAAGAAGATCGCCGAGGACGACGAGAAGCGGGCGCTGGACGAGATCCAGAAGCTGACGGACGATGAGATTAAGAAGATGGAAGAGATGAGCAAGGCGAAGGAAAAGGAAGTGCTGGAGTTCAAGTAGGGCAACTGCGCCGGACGTTGGACTGGATGTAGATCGGATTCATCGAAGGCTGCTTGGTTGTTGTCGCTACGATTGACGGTAAGACCTGCGCCCCGAGTTTGTCGCCAAGCCATAAAATGTTATCTGGAGTTCAAATGCGATCCCTAACTTGCGCCCTGGCCCTATCCCTGCTAATCCCCGCCGCGGTAGCGGCCCCAGCGCCCGCCGATCTCGAAGCGCGCCGCAAAGGCCTTAACGACCTGCTGCATGAGCAGTGGGAATACACCATGCGCACCAGTCCGCTGTATGCCTCTATTCTCGGCGACAAGCGCTACAACGACAAGGTCGACGACTTCTCGCAGGCAGCGATCGACGACAGTCTGGTTCAGGCGCGCAACTTTCTCACCCGCTTCGAGGCGGTCGACACTACAGGATTTCCGGAGCAGGAAATTCTCAATCAGCGGCTCATGGTTCGCGACCTCAAAATGACGCTGGAAGGCGCGCGCTTCAAGCCGTGGGAGATGCCGGTCAATCAGTTCAGCGGAATCCACATCGACGCGCCTCAACTGGTGAGCATTCTTTCCTTTGAGAGCGTCAAAGATTACGAAGACTACATCGCACGCCTCAAGCAAATTCCGCGCCTCTTCGACCAGACCATGGACCAGATGCGCCGCGGCATGGCGGCTGGCCTGATGCCGCCAAAACTTCTGCTGGAAAAAGTCGTCACCCAATCGAACGACATCGCGTCGCAGACGCCCGAGCAAAATCCGTTCACGCATCCCTTCGACAAATTTCCCGCCGCAATCCCCGAAGGGGATCGCAAGCGCCTGCGCGCCGAAGGCCTGGCCGCGGTCAAAGATTCCGTCATCCCCGCATACGTAAAATTCACGGCGTTTGTCCGCGACGAATACGCGCCCAAAGGACGCTCCGAGCCGGGAGCGTGGTCGCTCCCTGACGGCGACGCGTGGTATGCCTTCCGCGTGAAAGAAAGCACTACCACCAATCTCTCGCCTGAAGAAATTCATGAACTCGGCCTGGCGCAGGTCAAAGAAATCGAAGCGCGCATGATCGCGGTGGTAAATCAACTCGGCTACAAGGACATGAAGAGTTTCAAAGCCGCCGTCGACGCCGATCCCAAACTGCATGCACATTCGCGGGAAGAAATCCTCGACCTGTACCGCAAATACGAAGATCAGATGTATGCGCGGCTGCCGCAATTATTTGGACGCCTGCCGAAAGCCAAGCTCGAAGTGATGCCGGTCGAAGAGTTCCGCGAGAAAGGCGCGTCCGACGCGGAATACATGGATGGGACGGCCGACGGTTCGCGCCCCGGCCACATCATGGTCAACACCGGCGACTTCGCCAAGCGCACGGTTCTCGATATAGAAACTACCGCGTATCACGAAGGCGTGCCAGGGCATCACATGCAAGGCGCAATCGCGCAGGAATTGCCCTCGCTCCCACTCTTCCGCCAGCATGAAAATTACACCGCTTATGTGGAAGGCTGGGCGCTCTACTCCGAGCGCCTGGGAAAAGAAGTCGGCTTCTATCAAGATCCCTACAGCTACTACGGGCATCTGCAGGACGACATGCTGCGGGCGATTCGTCTGGTCGTCGACACCGGCTTCCACTACAAGCACTGGACCCGCCAACAGGTCGTCGATTATTTCCACGCCCACTCGGCTATCGACGAAGTCACGGTGCAGAGCGAAACTGACCGCTACATGGCGTGGCCGGCGCAAGCGCTGGGCTACAAAATCGGACAACTGGAGATTTTGAAACTCCGCCAATACGCCAAAGACCAGCTAGGCGACAAGTTCGATATACGCGCGTTCCACGATGAAGTTCTCAACGGCGGGGCGCTCCCGATGGACGTGCTGAGCGCGCGCATCCACGACTGGACCGCGCAGCAAAAAGCGCAAGCCTCGCTGTCGCAGCCGAGCCGGAATACAGCTTCATACGCAACCGCAAGTCAAAAATAAAAACATCAATCGAGAATTGTCATCCTGAGCGGAGAGGGAACAGGAGCAAAGCGATTGTCCCGGCGGAGTCGAAGGACCTTGCGTTTTGCCGCGGCGCCCCTACCCGTCCACGTTCTTCGCGAATGAGTGAGCTCTCCGCAGACGCGACGCTGCAGCGCGGAGGCAGCCTCCGAAACCTCTATACTGTCGCCATGCCGACGCCCGAAGAAGAACGCACCCGTCTCGCCTCCGTCTACTCCGCCATGAGCGACGAAGAGCTGAGCCAGATCGCTGCCAGCGGCGATGAACTAAGCTCCGCGGCCCACGAAGCATTTGCGTCCGAGATTGCGAAGCGCGATCTCAATATCGAGATAGCTCCCCCGCGCGGCGAAGACGTTGTTGAATTCAACGAAACCGTAACCCTCCGCCAATTTCGCGATCTCCCGGACGCTCTACTCGCGAAAGGCAGTCTCGAGTCCGCGGGCATCCAGGCCTATCTCGTGGACGACAACATGATCCGCATGGATTGGTTCATCTCCAATCTCCTCGGCGGAGTCAAATTAAACGTACGTCCCGAAGACGCCGAAGCAGCCAACGAAATCCTGAATCAACCCACTCCCGAAATACTCGATGTAGAAGGCGTAGGAAATTTCGAGCAGCCCAAGTGCCCAAGTTGCGAATCACTCGACGTCAGTTACGAAGAACTGCACAAGCCAATCGCCTACCTCACCGCTTACGCCGGCGTCCCCCTGCCAGTCTACAAAACCGGATGGACATGCCACGCCTGCGGCCATCATTGGGAAGACCAACCCGATTCATCGCCGCCGTAACGATTTCGGGTGGCGCAGCGATTCAACGCTGCGATAGCTGGGCTATTTTTGGTAGTAGCTGGAGCCGGTGAGGGGTTTCAAAGGTCGGCGCCGTGGGCACACTTCTGAGATTGGGCCGGCAACAAAAAGGGCGCAGCCTCGCAGGCCGCGCCCTTTTTTGTCAATGATCGATCGCTTACTTCCGCTGAAACGCTCCATGCGGCCGGATCGGCGGATGCACAATCGCGATGTGCGACTGCGCCGCTGCTTTCTGCGCGGCTGCGTTCTGCGCCACTGCGCTCGCGGCAGAATTCTGCGCCTCGAAAGTTCCGACGCCAAGCTGTGCCGCCGCGCCGCCAGAGTCCGCAAAGGAGTCCACGTCGATAAAGACGACGGTGGCGCTGTCCACCACGTAATACTGCAGCGTGAAGCCCCCCAACTCCGTGCCCTGGTTGGTCGAGGAGACCGAGCCGCGGCCGTCGGCAGTTGTATCCGGAACGTACGCCCCGACCATGGTCGAAGTGATTGGGGGCACGCCAAGGTTGCTTTCGTCCAGTAATCCCGTCATGTTTGCAGCCCCGGTAAAGCTGGTGTCAGGGGGACCGGCGTCGAACTGCGCGATGTCGTTGACAACGCCGACTGGAGGGAAGGTATTCGCACCGGAAAGGTTGAGTGCGTAACCTCCCGAGGGAGTGAATGCGGTTGCGGATTGCGAAAAGGCGGCGCCCTGAAGCAGACCGAGACTGTCGATTTCCAGCAATTGGATTCCGCCGTTGGAGGAAGGATAGGCGGCGAACGCGAAATTATTCAGGGCGCCGTTGCTGAAGCCGGCGAGCGAGAGTTGGCAACGTCCCGGGACGCAACTGGCTGCCGAGGTTGAAAACGGCTGTCCCAAGGCGACTGTACCAGCATCGTTGTAATCCTCGACGCCGTTGGTCAGGTTGGCGCTGGCGTCGGTGGTCGCATAGCCACCGGCGGAGATCGGACCGCCGCTACTGTCCATGCCGCTAAGCACGAAAACCAGCTGACCCGGGGTGACAGAAGTTGCTTGCGTAAAGGCATCACCCGCGAGGACGATCCCGGTGTTATTAGTATCAGTCTCGATGAATTTCAGGTGGGTGGAGTCGATCACCCACACGTCAAAACCCAACGAGCCAAAACCGGTTGTTAGTGTCGCCGTGCTGGGAGCACCCGCTGCGCCCGCGGTCACCTGCCCACTGAGAGCCAACCCAATAAGACCGCCGGAAGAGCCGTTGTTGTTGAAATCTTCAGTGCCGCCGATGCTGTTGCCGCTGACCGTGAACGCTCCGACCGTGGCGAGCGGGTTCCCGTTTGAATTCTCTACGAAGTCAGCGCCGGCGAGTGAAAAGGCGTATGACCCAGCGATACTCGGCGTGGGCACCTGCACGTCAATGGTTCCGCTACCGGTGCCCAAGGTGTCGAAGCGGCTGATAAGCCCGTGACTCGAGGTGGCCAAAACGAAATCAATGTTAAAGGTTCCAATCGAGGTCGCAAGCGTGCCTGTGCCCCGTCCGTCGGGGCTGATCGAATATCCGCTGCCTGTCGGATTGACAGCTACACCTGGATTCACCCCGAGGCCGCCGAGGTCGTTGATGTCAAGGGTTCCGCTCTGGATGCCGCCCTTGCCGTCGGCTACGATGATCCCCGCAATTGCGAAAGGGACCGGCTGCTGACTGGAATTATTGAGGTCGGTACCCGAAATCGAAATAACATAGGTGCCGGTGAGATTGCTGTCGCCGAAGCCGCCCTGGTTGGGTGTGGGAATGTTGCTCGAACCGCACGCGGTCATGAGAGAAATGCTGGCGATTGCCAAAGCCACGAACAGGCCTCCGACACACTTGCCGCTGGCAGGGGATTTCATAAGACACTCCTGTTGGTTGTTGGTCTTTGTTCGTAAGATGCGCTAACCCACATCCTAAAACAAAGTTTCGGTGGAAAAAATTGACAGGGGCGTTTCCTCTTACGTAGGTAATCTTTTGACTTTGACATGCTGAGCGGAGCGATGCGATGTTGCGTTTTCATTCTTGGGAAGGGTCAAGGCATGGGGGCTTCGCCCGCTGGGCAGGTGAGGGCACCCTTCGACAAGCTCAGGGCAGGCTCTGCCCCTACGCGAGGGTGGCGGTGTTTAACTTATTCCGCCGTCGATCAAAGGCGCAAAATCAGACTCCCGCTCCAACCGGTGCAAGGCGCCTGCGCCTCTGCGCCGCCTTTTCCGAAGCCCATACCCCGACCCGATAAGCCAGTAGAATGGCCAGCAAAATCCCATATTCAATGGGCTTGGTGTGATCCGCTTTTACCAGCCAGAGGTAATGGACAACTCCGAGAATCGCGGTGAGATAGATCAATCGATGGAGCCGCTGCCAGTTCTTCCCGCCCAGACGGCGGATCGACCAAGCCGTCGAAGTGAGCGCCAGCGGAATCATCAAAACAAAAGCCGAGAATCCAACCGTAATAAACGGACGCTTGGCAATATCTTTCACCATCTCATGCACATCGAAAAATTTATCCAGCCAGATGTAGGTGAGGAAATGTAAAGTTCCGTAAAAGAAGGCAAACAGCCCGAGCATCCGCCGCACTCCAATCAACCAGTATTGCCGGCTGATGCGCCGCAGGGGGGTGATGGCCAGCGTGATCAGGATCAGGCGCAGGGTCCAGTCGCCGGTGGCGTGGGTGATGACCTCAATGGGATTGGCGCCGAGGCCGTCATGAAACGCTTTCCACACCAGCCGCGCAAGCGGAACGAGCGCTGCAATAAAAATGAAAATTTTAAGGATGCGCAGTCGGCTCATAAATAATTGCGGAGGTCAGAGGTCAGATTGCAGAGTTGAAAGGCGTCGTGCTAAGGCTCTTACCTCTGCAAACTGACCTCTAACCTCTCAGAAATTCTTTTTCAAATCCATCCCCGCATAAAGGCTGGCCACTTGATCGTAGCCATTAAACATAAGCGTCGGCCGCTTTAAGAATTCTCCCAGCCGCCGCTCCTTCGCCTGGCTCCAGCGCGGATGATCGACCTTAGGATTCACATTCGAATAGAAGCCATACTCATGCGAGTTGGATTGCTGCCAGGTGTTAAGAGGCTGACTGCCGGTGAAACGAATGCGCACGATCGACTTCGCGCTCTTGAATCCATACTTCCACGGAACCACAATCCGCAGCGGCGCGCCATCCTGATTGGGCAGCAGCTCGCCATACATGCCAAAACAAAGCAGGCAGAGAGGATGCATCGCCTCATCCATGCGCAGTCCTTCGACATAAGGCCACTGCAAGACATTGCTGCGCTGGCCGGGCATCTGCCTGGGATCGTAGATGGTAGTGAACTCGACAAACTTGGCCTTGGGCAGGGGATCGGCGCGCTTGATCAATTCGCTGAGCGAAAATCCCACCCACGGCACGACAATCGACCATCCCTCAACGCATCGATGCCGGTAAATGCGCTCCTCGGGCGCAGCCATTTTCATGATCGTATCGACATCGAGCACTTGCTTCTTCTGGACGTCGCCGTCAATGGTTACCGTCCACGGGCGAGTCTTGAAATCCTTAGCCAGCGCGGCAGGCTCATATTTGTCGGTTGAAAATTCATAAAAATTGTTGTAGTTGGTGACATCCTTATAGGGAGTTTGCGGCTCCGTGGTGCTGAAGGTACTCTTCTGAATGCCGTCAATTTTGGCATTAGCCTGTGCGATCAATGAAGGATTAACCAGATCGCCCAAACCGCGAAACGCCGTGCCGGCGACCGCAGCCGCGCCGGCCAGTCCGACACCCGCCAGAAACTTCCGCCGGTTCAAGTACGCGGACTTGGGAGTAATTTCAGAAGAAGGAATCGCACCCGATTTAGCAATCAACATAATTCTCCAAACAGTCTTACCCGCCGGCACTGCGGTTGAAGTACGCGCGCCGAGCGGAGATGGATCTAGCTACAGTATAGTTCGCACGAACGGGGAAAAAAGTTACGGGGCGGTAGTGGCTCAGTTTGAAAATGCATTCTCTCAGCGGCTAAAGCCGGATTGAAAAATGGAATCTTACGGCATGGCTAAAGCCATGCCCTTTCAAAACAACGCCCTTTCAAAACGACTGAAACTGAGCCACTACTTACGCGAATTTTCGCGATCCCTATAGTGGTAGATGATCTTGGGTGGTTAACGGATGGATCGAAATCTCAGTTTCCAGCCGATTTGGCAATCGACTTGGTCCCTGACTTCGCGCGCAGAACTTCGCGCACCTTCTTGGCGAGATTTTGCAGGGTGAAAGGTTTTTGCAGAAATGCAGTACCGGGGCTGAGCACCCCGCGGGTCGCAATCGCATCCTCGGTGTAGCCCGAAAGAAATAGAATGCCAATTCCCGGACGCAGTTCGAGCAATTGGCTGGCGAGTTCGCGACCACCTATACCGGGCATCATCACATCGGTAATGAGGATGTCGATCGGTTCCTTGCACTCCGCCGCCACGCGCAATCCGGTCTCGCCGTTTGCAGCCTCGATCACCCTGTAGCCGCGTGACACCAGCGTCAGATGCACCAACTCGCGCACCGATTCTTCGTCCTCCACCAGGAGCACGGTTTCCGATCCGCCTCCTTCACTGGTGGTCGCCGTAACCGGGCTGATCTCTTCCGCCGCATCCTCGACTCGCGGCAGATAAACGTAAAAGGTCGTGCCCACGCCAATTTCGCTTTGGGCAAAGACGTATCCGTTGCTCTGCTTCACAATGCCATACACCGTGGACAGCCCCAAGCCTGTACCTTTCCCTTTTTCCTTGGTGGTGAAAAAAGGCTCGAAGATGCGCGACTGGGTTTCCTTGTCCATGCCGTGCCCGGAATCCGAAACCGAGATCACGGCGTAACGCCCCGGCTGTATGAAACGATGCTGGCTGAAATCCTTGCCCACGGTTACATCGGCGCTCTGCAAGGTAAGCTTGCCGCCTTCGGGCATCGAATCTTTGGCATTCACCACCAGGTTCATGATGACCTGCTCGAGTTGGCTTGCGTCGGCACGCGTGTGCCCGGTTTGCGTGGAAAGCCGAGTGGTCAACTCGATATTCTCGCCGATCAAAGGCCGCA
Organism: Terriglobales bacterium; assembly: GCA_035483045.1. Classification (GTDB taxonomy): domain Bacteria; phylum Acidobacteriota; class Terriglobia; order Terriglobales; family Acidobacteriaceae; genus Acidiflorens. Next base: position 486,217 of record DATHQD010000012.1, on the reverse strand, counting down.
AGAGCCGCTCCATGTCGCCGACAACCTTATTGACGTCGACCACTTTCAGCTCCAGCAACTGCTTGCGGCTGAAGGCCAGCAATTGGCGGGTCAGGGTCGCCGCACGATCGGCTGCCTGCTGAATGGAATGCACCTTATCGTGCTGCGGGCCGCCCTTTTCTAACTCCTCGAGCAATACCTCTGTATATCCGTTGATCACCATTAACAGATTGTTGAAGTCGTGGGCCACGCCGCCAGCGAGTCTCCCCACTGCATCCATCTTCTGCGCCTGGCGAAGCTGCTCTTCCAACTGCCGCCGGTCGGTGATGTCTTCCGCAATCAACTCCAGCACTTCTTCAGGCTCATCGCTGATGGTCGCCGCGCACCCGCTGATGCGCACAATGATGGTGCGTCCTTCTTTTCGCTTCCACTGGACCTCGACGCCGTTCAGGCTGCCAGCGCGATGATTATCGTCGGCCAGCCGGTCGAGTTCCTGCGGACTCACGAATACATCTCGTCGCACATCGAGGGCCAGAAGCTCTTCCACCGATCCATACCCGAGCATGCTGATGAGTGCCGGATTCACGTCCAGGAATCTTCCGCCGAGCGTGCAGCGGCAGATGCCAAACGCCGCGCTTAAGATCAACGACCGGGAACGCGCTTCCGACCGCCGCAGCGCCTCTTCATAGCGCTTGTGCTCGATCGCCGCGGCCAGCTGCTGCGAAACAAATTTCAGAATCTCGCGATCGCGCTCACCGAAACGAGTATTCTCGCTGTAGCTCTGCACCACCAGTGCGCCTATGCAGTTGGCCGCGCTCTTCAACGGAACACCCAACCAATCGACCGACGGCGCACCGATCAGCTCCACTTCACCATGCCGCACCAGGGCAGCAAAAACCGACGGTGTCGCCAGCAACGGCTCTCCCGTGCGCAACACATATTCCGTCAAGCCGCGTCCCAAAGGCTTGGGCGCAGGGGTTGGATCTTCTTCATCCACGAAATAAGGAAAGCTCAGCAGCTGCGATTGCGGATCGTAGAGCGCGATGTAAAAGTTTCGGGCGTTCATCAACTGGCCTACGATGTTGTGAATCGCGGCAAAGAATTGCTGCAAGTCCTCCGCCGATTGGCTCCGCGCCGCGATGGCATACAGCGCCGCGTTCAATTCCTCCGCGCGCTTCTGTTCGGTGATGTCGCGATACGATGCGTACGCCCCCAGCCTTTGGCCGTTCAGCATCACCGGAGAAGTCGAGAGCTGGACCTCTACCAGAGACCCGTCTTTCCGTCGCCGCCGCGTCTCTACCGAAAGTTTGCTTTGCGTCTTTATGCATTCGGCGATCCACGCCGTTTCCGCATAACGATCGGGCGGCACAATCAGCTGGTCAAGCGCTTTTCCCACCGCTTCCGCCGCGCTAAACCCGAACACGCGCGTGAACTCCCCGTTGATCCGCAAAATCCGCTGTTCCTCATCGATAATGCTGATTGCTTCTGGCGCGTTTTCGATGAGTTGTTCGAAGTAGGCTTTTTCGAGGGTAAGCGAGGCTTCGGCAGAAGTGCCGTTGGCAGGTGTGGGTTCCAGCGCTTGCGCGAAGTCGTGCGCAGGCATGCGATCGGATGGGGGAGAAAAAGAAGTGTGAGAAGAAGAGGTAGATGAAGAAGAAGACGCTGCCGCAACCCTGGCCTGCGCATCATGATCGAGAACATCGCGCAGTGCTTTCACCGGCAGCTCGTTCGAACTTGCTGCCGGGGCGATTTTCTCCCCCATACAGTTCTTTCCCCTCGGCTGGTGGCTCTAGGGTGATGGTAAGTGCGAGGGGCCGCTCGCCGGTAGTTACCGCGGTAATGGCAATTTTCAAATCGGGAAACAAATCGGAGGCAAATCAAAAGAAGACTGACTTCAAAGAAGGTCGCACTCAGGCATTCGACAGGAGCACGCAGACCTGCCGCAAAGTCATTCGTTGTTCGCTGGTCACGACGAGAAACTCCACGCCGCAGCGCAGCCCGTCGCTATAGCGCACCACGCCCCTCAATTTCATCACGTGGGGCGCGGCCGGAATGGGAAACTCGAGCGACACCACTTCGCCCGCCTGCACGGCCCCGCTCAGCGTTGCGCCCAGCCCATCCTGGGCGAGCTCATTGGTTCGTCCCCACAACGTGATGGTGTCGCCGTCGCGAAAAACCGACACTTCAACCCGCGCGTCAAAACGATACCTGGGAAAACGCCGGGCTGCCTTCTGCGCCTTGGCTGTAGCTCGTGCTTGCTCGCTCAATCCATTTCTCCGTTCCTCTTCCATCCAAGGCCGACTCGCGATTGTGCTTCACGCAAGCCATTTCCTCAACGGCATCAAAGGCCATGTACCACCGACGAGAGCCTTCGAAACCGGGCTAAACGCCTCCGATTTGGCGGCAAATGCTCTATTTTTTCCCTTACAACTTCTTTTTCCCGAGGCAAAACGGGTGTAATATGGCGCCCTCCCCCACGCTAAACTGGCCCAAACTCACCTAAAAGGAGGATTCTTATGCTAGCCATCGAGACGCTTGCGCCTCGCTTTTTTCACTCTGCACAAAGTGAAGTCCGTCCCAGCGAAAACTTGAACCGGCAATTCCCGGGAACCCTCTACTGCGCGCTTCTCATCTTCATTTTTCTGCTCGTTATGTCGATTGCGGGCAGCGCGCAAGATCCGACGGCTTATGAATTCCTGGGGGGCTCGGACAACTGGGGCACCATCGATCTGACGACCGGTGCGTTCAGCCAGACCGGCAACACGGGTGAACTGCTCTCGGGTTTAGGCGTGGGTCCTGGAGGCCTTTTGTATGGCGGCCTGGACAGTAGCGGCACGCTCTACCAAGTGAATCCGGCGAATGGAAACCTGACGACCGTGGGAACCTCCAGCGTCGCGTATAACGACTTCGGCTCCACCACCAGCGGGGTCTACGCTGTTGACACGCACCTTAATCTGTATTCCGTCAACACGACCACCGGTGCCGCCACGCTTATCGGATCGACGGGCCTAACCGTGGCCGGCGATATTGGGCTCTCGACCGGGTCGGACACGTTGTACTTTGTCGACGGAGCAACGGCCACCCTCTACTCGATCAACACCAGCACCGGGGCGGCGACGGAAATCGGCAACACGGGTATACGGGAGATCGGCGCCCTGGTCTATGAAAACGGCACGCTCTATGCTGGATCGAACAGTCCTTCCGCTGCCCTATACGCATTGAATCCAGCCACCGGGGCGGCCACATTTGTAGGCAACGCGACCGGTCCATTCTGGGGATTGGCGCCGTCGGTCTTTCCAGTCGTTGGCGTCTCGCCCGCGAGCCTGAAGTTGGCGAGTACTCTCGTCGGCCAGTCGAGCGCGGCAGGTACGGTTACTTTGACGAATTCTGGCAGCTTTAGCCTCAGCATCAGTACTGTGAGTGTTAGCGGCGACTTCTCAGAGACCGACACCTGCGCCGGACAAACTATAGCGCCGGGCGGCACGTGCGTGGTTTCAGTAACGTTTACACCTTCGATCACAGGATCGATTACCGGAGCGCTGACGATTGTCGACAATGCCGTGAACACCCCTCAGGTCCTGGCTCTCTCTGGGACCGGTCTGCCCGAGCTTTCGATTTCGCCGGCGAGCGAGAGTTTCGGCACCGTCACCGTCGGCTCAACCAGCGCTGCGAAGACCGTGACGTTGACCAATAACACCAGCGCAACGCTCGATTACGCTTTCCTCGCCAGTTCGAATTACACCGCGACGGGAAGCGGCAAAAGCCCCTGCAACGGCGCATTAGCGAAAAAAGCGAAATGCACCATCAGCGTAACCTTCACTCCGACGGCGAACGGCACAGCCGACGGCAGCCTCGCTGTCTCCAGTGCTTCTTTTCCCACACTAGCAGCCGATCTCTCAGGCACGGGATCCGGGGGCGCAACCGCTCCTCTGACTTTCTCGCCTGCCACCTTCAAGGTCGCGAACACTCTGGTCGGAACGAGTTCTTCACCGGTCACGGTGACCGTGACCAACAGCAGCGCGTCGACCGTAAACATTACCAACTTCACCGCCAGCGCCGACTACGGCGTCACCGGCAGTGGAACAACTCCCTGCGGCGGCACCTTGGGACCGGGCGCCAGTTGCACAGTCGCGGTAACGTTTAGCCCCTCCGTCGCAGCCAAGCTCGAAGGCGCAGTTGTCTTCATGGACAACGCCTCCGTCAACACACAACTGTACGATCTGTCCGCTACAGGAATCCTGCCCGTCACGTTTACTCCTGCGTCTCTAACATTTGCTTCACAAGCATTAGGCAAAGCGAGCGCCGCCAAGAGTCTCACTCTAACTAACAACCAGAGCAGCACGCTGACCCTGAGCGGCATAGCGGCGAGCGGACAGTTTTCCGCCGTTTCGGGAGGAAAGAAACCGTGCGGCGCGACCGTAAACGCCCACAGCACCTGTACCCTCGAGGTGACTTTCACCCCGGCGCAGGCGGGCACCATCCCCGGCGCCCTAACCATCACCCACAGTGCCACTGGCAGCCCGCAAAACGTCAAGCTGTCTGGAACCGGCCAATAATAATGGAGGAAGGGGCTGGCGCATTAGCGTCCGCCCCTTTTCTAAAGCCGCGTGACAGATCGCCCCGCGGCATCTAACATCAAAGATGTAGCTGAAGTTCTCAGACCCTTATGCCGTACCGCTCAAACGCTGCCGAAGCCTGGTATCCCGACCCGCAGTCGTCTATTTCCGAGTCCGATATCCCGCTCGATCTGCTTCCTCCGCCGTCGCTGACTCAGCCCCTCTGGCGGTCGTTGATCGGCAATTTCCGTGACCGCTTTGCGCCGGAGAAACTTCCACCCCTTAATCTGACTTCGCGCCCCGTCGATGTGGGACTTTCGCTGGGCGACCGCCTGCGCATGCCGTGGTTTCGGACCGTCTTCACCAACATCGGCGACGTGCTCTCGCCCGAAAGCCTGCCGCCGCTCGAACTCGAATCGCGACCGGTCGACGTAGGCGAACTTATCACCGACCAGCTTAGCCATTTCTGGTGGGGATCGCTGCTCCGGAACCTGGCGGATCGGGTAGCCCCCGAGAGTCAAGCCGCTCTCCAACTCACCGCTAAGCCGATCCCGGACATTATTCCCAAATCCTGGATACTGCTTCCGCTGTGGTCTGAAGTAATCGATGGGCCCAAGATTTTTTATCCGGACAAGCCAAAGTCCGCTGACGCGGCGCGACCCATCAATCTGCAACCGATGGCCATCCCCGAGGAAAAGCGCGAAGCCATCGCCGAAGCTCTAGTCAAAGAGCCGACCGCGGCTGAACTGCTCCGCGACCTTCGCCGCTCAAGAATACGTCAGCGCATCTGGATCACTCTGGCCGCCGCACAGGTCATTTATATGGTTTTGATCGCGGTGGGATACCTACCATAAGGTCAGAGGTACGAGGTCAGAGTGCAGAGGTAAAGGCGCGAGAGTTGGTTTGGTTTTTACCTCTGCAATCTGACCTCTAACCTCTGACCTAGAGTCCGACCTCACTGCCGCAGCCCGATCCAGCCTTCCGCGATCACCATCGAATTGCCCGGATTGCGCGCATCGTATTTCACCGAAGTAGGCACGCCCAGCCGGCAGGAATGGAGATTGATCCACTGCCGAAGATAAGTAACATCCTGCGAAGCCTCATAGGAAACGCCGGCCACGTCATACTGATAAATCAGCATCGTAGCTGGGCGGCCAAGAGCGGTCACAATCTCCTGGACATCAATCACGGTGCCATCCGTGATGCGCCCGACTGTACTTAACCAGCCGCGGCGCTGCCGCTCGATGTCGTCAGCGCCAGGAGGTTTGCGGCGAAGCAGCGCATATACAGCCAGCGCCACCGCAATCGTACTCAGCGCCAGCGTATACAGTCGTAGCGAAATCATCGATAAAAAAATCCTGAGCCTTCCAATCCTCCTTCAGCATAAGCTCTAACCTCTCCCAGCGCCAAGGGCGCTAACGTTACCGTAAATTTTTCGCGAGCACCTGCCGACCAGAGAAGCAAGCCGCCCTCTACTCTGTCTGCGCGGTTGCCCTCGCCAGCGCGAGAATCGCTCCGCCGAAGAGCAGCGTGTCGGCAAAATAATTGATTCCCTCTATCTTCACTCCAGTGCTGGGGTTCATCAGCGCGGCAATCAGGATGGGCCCGTAAACAGCCAACACTACGAACACTATCCAAGTCCCAAGATAAGTAGCCGCCATCCGCACCTGCTTGCCGAGCAGAATGCACACCCCGGCCGCCACCATGATCACGCCCGTCGCCCAGCCAATCAACAAGCGCCCTGGAATCCACGTTGGCATCACCATTTCAAGCGGCACTCCAGGCACGTTCAGCGGATACAGGAAATTCAATACTCCATAAACTGTAGCTGCGAGCCCGACCAGCACGCGGCCGACTGTAATAAGTATGCCGCGCAAACGATCGTGCTCGCGCATCGCAATCGCCGCCAGCATCAACCCTCCGCCGCCGAATGAGCTTTCGCGGAAGACAAGCGTCCATGTAAACCTGCTGTGAGGGTTGGCGAAAACTCCCGGGATGATCAACATCGCCACAAAAAGAAACATCATTACCGCGAAGAGAATGCCCGACCAGCGCACCAGAATCTTTGTGGCTATGCTCAACGAGGCGGCGAGCAGCCCAAAGCCAACGAAGTACGCCCAAAACAATCGCCCCGGCATATACTTCGGCACAATCGGCAGGACAAATTCCACGGCCGAAAGATGCAGCGCCCCAAAGACCGCCAACGGAACCGCGAAACACAAATTGCTCAACGCCACAATCTTGTCTAGTCCGCCGGCGTGCGCAATATCGCTCCTGGCAGCCCACAACGCGATAAGAAAAACGAGGATGCCCGCGCCGCACATCGCAACGACTGTGCGAGAGATTCCAAAAACCGTGGCCGGGAAAGTGGCAAGAATAGTGGCAAAAATAGTTGTGTGCATTTGGACGGTAAGTATAAGCCCAGTCGCAAATTCCAGGCAGGTTTTCCCAAATTAGTGTGATGGCGATATTGCGTTGACTGTCATGTAGAATGGCCCGGCAAGAAGGTTTCCGATGGATGCCAGACGGCGTGGAATTCTGATCCTGGGTTGGCTAGCTGTCGTCGCAGGCTATGGCCTCGCGCTCGTGCTCATTCGAGGAATCTTCATTGGAGTAACTGGAGGATTCGGCGCTGGCCGTCCTCAAGCCATCTGGCTCCTCTTCGGTTACCTTCTATTTTTTGCCGTAGCTGTCTACCTGTTCAACTTGGGACGGCGCGCAATATCGTTTGCGAATGGTAACCCTCGGCCAAAAGCCCAGTTCGGGTGGGGTCGGATATTACTGGGCTCGATTTTCCTCTACAGTTCCGCCGTCGATCACTTCCATATATTCCCGGCGGGTCGTTTCAAACACTTGGAGCCAACAAACCATACGCAGGCTGTCACGATGAAGGTCACTGCGCTGGTGATTGCACTAGGCTGTATTCTTCTGATCTTCTCGGGTATGTGGAGAGGCATCCGACCACACCGTACCAGCGTGAGCGCCTAACGAAAGAAACACGCTGTTGCTGGACTCGACTAGAACGAATCAACACGAAACTTTCTACGCTCTTCGCCGATAATAAATATTGAACTCGAATCCCGGATTCACCGGAAAAATCTCCGCCACTTTCCGCAACCGCTCTGCCATCGCGGCCGGCGCCAGCAGCGGATAATCCCGCTCCCGCAGATCGTAGTAATCGACATCGAGATAAATCGCCAGCAGATAAATCGAAATCGCGTCGGCGAAGCTCGCTGTCAAATATTCGTTCTTATACTTCTCCGCGTCCGGACCATTCGCCGTGGCAAACTTCCTCGCTTCCCACGCATCGAGCGAAGTTTCGCCGCGCACTTTCGCCTCCACCTGCTGCCACGCCAGGTCGGCAAAACTTTGCGACACGCCTGCGCGCTCCACCAGGGCGTGACCCACGTTGATATAAAACTCAAACGCCACCGAGAATTTGTCGTCCATCAGCCGCGTCGAAATAAACACGCACTGCGCATCGCCCAGATTCAGATTGCGATGGCAAACCGCATTGTCGCTGAGCGCGACATCGTAGCGATCGGCAATCACCGTCTCATCGCCCTGGGTCACCGTAAGCGGGACAAAATAATACGCTTTGCGGCTGAGCGCCGAAGCCACCGCCACCGGCACCGCTGCAATCATCCGTTCCAGATCGTTATCGGCCAGAGTAATCTCGCCCGAGCGGGCATAACAGATGCCATTAGGAGCCTGTGAAACCGGGCTATTTTGCACGACCTCCGCGGGGCTGCGGACAATCGCCGAAGCAGTTTGGGACATTCAAACATTGTAGCGCACGCCCTCAAACTGCCAGCGAGCATAAGAAAGTAGCCCGCTAGAAAGTAGCCTGGGCGAGAACACCACATTCAACCATGATCACGTAGGGGCAGGTGCCCCACCTGCCCAGCGGCGAAGCCCGCAGGCCGTTAGCCAGTGCAAGAAAGCCCAAGGTCCGCGAATGACCTTCTACCGCCGCAATCTCCCCCATCTGCAGCGCGACGCCAAACCGCACTTCGTAACCTTCGTTACAAAAAATCGCCGCATCATCCTCGAAGACCAAGCCCGCGACGTCGTCCTAGCCTGCTGTCGCCACGATCACGAAACAAAATATAACCTGCGCGTCGCCATAGTAATGCCCGATCACGCCCACATCATCTTCACTCCGCTAATCGACGAGCGGCGCCATGCCGTAGTCTCCATCGCCGAGATTATGCAAGCCATCAAAGGCGCCTCGGCCCACGCCATCAATCGCCGTTTCCGTCGCCAAGGCATCCTCTGGCAAGAAGAATCATTCGACCACGTCCTGCGCTCATCAGAAAGCCTGGACCACAAAATCACCTACATCCTGGAAAATCCGGTTCGCAGCGGCTTAGTTACTGATTGGCACAACTACAAGTGGCTCTGGTATCAACCATCATCAAGTCCGTTCGCTCCCTCCGAAATTGACTCCGCCCAAATCACTTAGCCCTAGACGCCCTCGTCTGGGGAAGCGTGCGCAAGCACGGCAGGCATTTTGTCCGCACGACGTAGAAGGGCGGGGCTCCGCCCCGCCTGGGCAGGTGAGGGCACCTGCCCCTACGCGAGCAGATGATAAACTTTACAATTCAAGGTCTATCCATGTCTGAAGCCATTCATCTCAAACTTCCTGACGGCACCACCAAAGAGGTCGCCAAAGGCACCACTGCTCTCGATGTAGCTAAATCCATCAGCCCGCGCCTGGCCGACGCCGCGCTTGCCGCTAAAACCAACGGCGACCTGATCGACCTGACTCGCCCGCTCGACAAAGACACCGACCTCCGGATCATCACCGAGAGAGATCCCGAGGCGCTTGAAGTCTATCGCCATTCCTCCGCCCACTTGCTGGCCGCCGCGGTGCTTGAACTTTTCCCTGAGACAAAGCTTGGGCACGGCCCCGCAACCGAAAACGGATTCTTTTACGATTTTTATCGCGAAACTCCATTCACTCCGGAAGATCTGGAAAAAATCGAAAAGAAAATGCAGGAACTCGTGCAGCAAAACCTTCCTTACGCCCGCGAATTCCTGCCGCGGCAGGAAGGCCTCGCAAAATTCAAAGGTGAAGGCGACTTCATGAAGTGCCATTTCATCGAGCAATTCACCAAGCCCGATGAAAAAATTTCCATCTACAAGACCGGGAAGTTTCAGGATTTCTGCCGCGGGCCGCACATTCCTTCGACTGGAAAAATCAAGGCCTTCAAGGTTCTCAACGTAGCTGGGGCTTATTGGCTGGGAGACGAGAAGAATCAGCACCTCCAGCGCATTTACGGCACGTCGTTTTTTTCGAAGAAAGATCTCGACGCTTATCTCAATGGCATCGAAGAGGCCAAAAAGCGCGACCATCGCGTCCTGGGCAAGCAGCTCGATCTTTTCTCTATTCAAGAGCTAGCCGGGCCCGGTCTCATCTTCTGGCATCCGAAGGGCGGGATCATCCGCAAAGAGATGGAAGACTGGATGCGCGATCAGTACGTCAAGCGCGGCTATTCTCTCGTCTACACTCCGCACGTCATGCGCAAGCAGTTGTGGCAGACCTCCGGCCACGAGGGCTACTACGGGCAGAACATGTTCGATGCCATGGAGCTGGACGACGCCGAGTATCGCCTCAAGCCGATGAATTGCCCCGGCCACATCCTTATATATAAGGATTCCCTGCGCTCTTACCGCGACCTTCCCGTGCGCCTCGGCGAACTTGGCACCGTCTATCGCTACGAGCGCTCCGGCGTGATGCACGGCCTGCTGCGCGTCCGCGGATTCACGCAGGACGACGCCCACATCTTCTGTACTCCAGAGCAGATCGAAAAAGAAATCGCCGACTGCGTCGAGTTCGCGCGCGACGTGCTGAAAGATTTCGGCTTCGACAAATTTCAGACCGAGCTCTCCACCTGGGATCCGAAAGACCGCAAGAATTTTGTGGGCAGCGAAGAGCAGTGGAACCACGCCACGCATTCTCTAGAAAAAGTTTTGAAGGAATTGAATATCGAGTACAAGGTGATTCCGGGCGAAGCCGCGTTCTACGGGCCGAAGATCGATATTAAGCTGGTCGACGCCATCGGCCGCCTTTGGCAGCTCTCCACCGTGCAGTTCGATTTCAATCTCCCGCAGCGTTTCGATCTCGAATACGTTGCCGAAGACGGAACCCGCAAACAACCCGTCATGGTTCACCGCGCGCTTTACGGATCGATCGAACGCTTCTTCGGCGTCCTCATCGAACACTACGCCGGCGCGTTTCCGGTTTGGTTGTCTCCGGTGCAAGTGGCGATGATCCCCATCGCCGAGCGCCATTCCGCGTACGCCGAAAAAGTAGCTGAGCAATTGCGGGCAGCCGGAGTGCGCGTAGAAGTGGATTCGCGCAACGAAAAGATGAACGCGAAAATCAGGGAACACGCGATGCAGAAAATCCCATTCCTCTTAGTCGTAGGGGACAAAGAAGAAGAAGCGAACAAAGTAAACGTCCGCACTCGCGGCAAAGAAAAGACCGAAGACATGCCGACCACGGACTTCGTAGAAAAAATCAAGAAACTAATAGCGGAAAAGACAGCGACTCTCTAAATCGCACCGCGCCGGGCACCCTTCGACAAGCTCCGGGCAGGCTCTGCCCTTAGGTGACGATCGCGCATACGTAGCTCGGCCGCGACCAAACATGGCGCTGAATGCGGGTTTCTACCCAAAACTACTCATTGACAAGCCGGGACACACGGCATACCATGCCCGCTGGTCAAAACTTGACTCGCGACAAAAAGCGGTTCTTCGGGGAGGGGTAGGCATATGAAAACGACGCTGTTCGTGCTGTTTATCGCGTTGCTCTTGAGCGTGTCGACGCCGCTGATGTGGGGAGATATTTACGACGTGGGCAGCTATTCGGTTGGAACGAACACTATTTCCGGCACAGCCCAGGTGTTGGGAACCCACGGCGGCCCTATCGGACCGCTCCTGACCTTCACCACCGGAGCGCTGCAAAGCGGAACTCTAACGAGCGGAACGTTTGCGGCCGGGGGGTCGTTCGACCTGACCGAGTACAAATGCGGCGGATGCAAGAATCATCCGAGGGACCTCTTCGTCGGCTCTTTTACTGGACCGACCTCGATCTCGACCAATTCGCAAGGACTAGAGACCCTGTCGGGCTCTATTGCAGGCACGGTGATCACCGGCCGTTATGTCACCGGAGCCACGACCCAATACTTGAGCGGAGGGGGGATGACAGGATCCAATTACTTTAACTACAAGGGAACCTTGACGGCTCCCGAACCTTCCACCTTGCCATTACTGGTGACGGGGCTAGTCGCGATCGCCGGGCCGGTGCGGCGTAGATTGACGCGGCGGAATTAGAGCCAACAAAAACGCCGCCCGACGATCACAGTCTCGAATAATCGCCGCGCCAGTCCCGAATCGACTTCTTGATCTCCACGGCGGCTAACTTCTCATTCAGCGCCCGCGTTGCCAGCGCCGACAACTCCGCGTCCGAAGCAAAGCGCAGTGCAATCAATTGCGCGTCCGTCAATTCCGCGATGCGCGGACGCAAGCCCGCATCCAGCAAACTCATCAGCCGCAATCGTTCTTCCAGCCGTATGACGCGATCCTGGACCTTCAACGCATACAGCCGAATCTTAAACACGGCCACCAGCGCCGCGATCATCACGATCGCCATCCACGCCGAATGCAGCCCCGGCCGCCGATACAAATGCACAAAGCTGCCGACCAGCGAGATGGCAAAGACGGGTATCAGAAAAAAGTGGAAGAGTGGATCCCTGCGCACGTGATTGGAGAAATTCTGTGTGGACACCTGAGCCATAGCGAACTCCTTTTGTAACCCATCATGATCGCACGAGTGCGGTCAATGGCCGGAGAGGGTGCGCGTTCAAATGGCTGGGAAAATGAATTTGCTTTTGGGGGGCGCGGCGTTCGCCCGTCTGTGCCTGCGCTAACTGACCTCGCCTAAGATTCTGCGTACCTTACGCGCCAAGGTATCCAGCAGAAACGGCTTTTGCAGCACCGCGGCCGATTCAAAATCATCGACCAGACCACTGCTCCACGTACTGTGATCGGGATATCCCGACATAAATATGACCTTCATTTTCGGTCGCGAGGGAGTCAGCCGCAACGCCAGTTCGCGGCCACCAACGTTCGGCATCGCCACATCGGTAAGCAAAAGGTGAATAGCTTCCTTACACTTGTCCGCGATTTGCAATGCCTGATATCCGTCCGCCGCAACCAGCACGGTGTATCCCTTGTTCTGAAGAAACTCACACACTAACTCTCGAATTCCTTCCTGGTCCTCCACCAGCAATATGGTTTCGGTTCCACGCGCCTCGCCTGCCGCCAGCGCGTTAGATATTTCTACCTGGGACGTCTTCTCCACCGCGGGTTCGGGCTTCTTCTGCGCTTCCGGCAAATAAATATCGACGGTCGTTCCCTTACCCAATTCGCTGCGCGTCGTGATCCATCCACCCGTCTGCTTGACCACGCCATAAACAATCGCCAGCCCCAGTCCCGTCCCTTCTCCCGGTTTCTTGGTGGTGAAAAACGGTTCGAAGATCTTGGCCTGCACGTCCTTGTGCATTCCGGTGCCGGTGTCAGTCACGCTCAGCACCACATATTTGCCGGGTGGAATCCGAGTATGGCTTCCGGCATAGGTTGCGCGCAGTTCCACGTTTTTGGTCGAAATGGCGAGGAGCCCGCCTCGCGGCATAGCATCCCGCGCATTCACCACCAGATTCAAAATTACCTGTTCGATCTGTCCGGCATCAGCCTTGATCCAGTTGGGAAGAGCCGCGGGTATGACCTTCAACTCGATGTTGGCGGGAATAAGACGATCGAGCATCTTTGCCACTTCCGTGACCACGCCATTCAAATCGATAATCTTAAGCTGCAAAACCTGCCGCCGGCTGAAAGCCAAGAGTTGCTGCGTAAGCGCCGTCGCCCGAACCACGGCTCGCTCAATTTCCGCCGCATCCTTAAACGCCGCATCGCTCGGGGCCAGCCGGCCACGCAGGCGTTCATTGTGGGCCTGAATCACCATCAAGAGATTATTGAAGTCGTGGGCGACGCCGCCCGCCAACTGCCCCACCGCTTCCAGTTTCTGCGAGTGCCGGAGTTGTTCCTCGAGCCGCTTATGCTCCGTGATGTCATAGAGCACACCTTGCATCATCAGCCGTTCCACGCCAAGCTCGGCTTGCAGCATTACGCCTTCGTCGCGAAACCACAGAACACGCCCATCGCGCGCGATCATCCGGTATTCCGCGCGGAACAACTCGTGCGTCTCCTGAAAAAGCTTTTCCGCGGCCAGCGCAATTTCACGATCTTCAGGATGAATGTGGTTCATCCAATTCATCGGATCCGCGAGAAACTCCTTCGGCGAAAAGCCCAGTATCGATTCGATTTGGGGGCTTACATAATGCCAGGGCCCGTCAGCGCCCAACTCCGCGACATAAGTGATCGCCGGCAGGCGCTCGACCAGCGTGCGGTAGCGGTCTTCCGCGGCGCGCAGTTCAGTCTTGTCGCGATCACGCTCGATGGCGATTGCGACCAGGTGAGTAGCATGCGCAATCAAGCGCAGATGTTCCGCCTCAGGCACTCGCGGCTGGCGATAATAAATCGCGAATGTCCCCAGCATGGTGCCATCCTGCGCCGGTATCGGATTTGACCAGCATGCGCGCAGCCCGTGCCTCAGAGCCAGCTCGCGGTAGTCCGCCCACAACGGATCGCTGGCAATGTCGGATACCACAACCGGCTGCTTACGATAAAGCGCCGTGCCGCACGAGCCCGCGCATGGTCCGACCCTCACTCCATCGATGGCCCGGCTGTATTCTTGGGGAAGACTGGGCGCGGCCCCATTTCGCAAAGCCAGACCGTCAGCGTCCAAAAGCAGAACCGAGCACAGCATTCCGCGATGTTGGTTTTCGATGTCTGCACACAATGCGTCCAATATCTTCGGCAGCGGGCTCTCGCCCATGATCATGGCCAGTATCCGGTCATCGAGCAGCGATAGCGTTTGCGCGCTCCCGGGCGGCGCCGCATCAGTCGCTTTTTTCACTGCTGTGGACATGTCCCATCATCATCTTAGCCGTTAGGCATTACTACCAAGTTACGAGAGTAACCGCACCAACCCAGTCAGAGGTGAATGGTCAGGATTGCAGAGGTGAAACCGTTACGGATGCGCGTGCCCAGGTTTTCACATCTGCAATTCTGACTTCTTACCTCTCACCGAGCAGTTGAATTTCTTTTGACGAAAACTTCAAATTATTGCGCATAACAGAGATTGACACCGCCCGAACCCTATACCATACTTTCCGCCGTCCAATGCTTGCGGACAAATCCGTCAGCCTCCCCACATATCCAACCGGAGGATCTATGTCAAAATCTCGCTTCTTGCAATCTCTCGCATTCACGCCGATGATTGCTTTGCTCCTTTGCGGGCAACAGTCACTGGCGCAAGGTGCACATCATTTCCAGATTCGCGCGGTTTCCCCCGCGCACGCCGATACAGTGTATCCGCCAAGTCCCGTCGAAAAAAAAAGCCTCGAACAGCTAGCCGCCGGGTTTGGCGTTCTGCCGCCGCACGATAGCAACGGCTACGATGAGTGGCCGTGCTTCCCCGATTTCAGTTATCCGAATTCTCCCGATTGCTCGAGCATCGCGCCCGGCGGACTGGTCATCGGCCAGCTCGCGTACACGCACTCCCTCAGCGCCTGCGACGCCAATACTTCAAGCGCACCCAATTGCGGTCAGATCTTTTGGTTTTACGAAGACGACACCGGTGACACTACCGACGATCTCGTCGTCTCGGTCGTAGTGAAGCAGGGACTGCATTACATTCTGGACACAGGCCCCACTAGTTTCGGCCCCAATCCCTTCGCTGATTCGGTCATCGTAATCTTAGACGACACCGCATTCGGTACTTTGGGGCAATCCGGTCCGGGCAACGGATTTTGCTACGGAAGCACGGAAACCTGCGTGAATCCTGTAAAGGGCCCAGCCACTATGACCATCACCACCACCGTCGGTATCTCCACAATCAAGACCACAGTGAACATGTTCCTCGAATAGGTTAACCCTAGCGCATCCCGCCCTTTGCACGGTTCCCGGTGTGCGAAGGGTGGGATTTTCATACCCGACGATTTGCGCCCTGATTTCCCTCGCGGCACCCCCGCCAAACTTTACGGTCGCAATAAGAGAAGGGAAATCCCTCTTATTTTCGTTCTCTAATAAGTAAGCGGCCCCGCATCAACTTCCCACATCCCAAGCTTCCCCCCAAAGGTAAAGAGAGGAGCTCAACTATGGCTATGATCGATTTCACAAAAGTAAAACTTGGCAAGCAGACCGCCCATCATGACGGCCGAGTGCCGATGCTCAGCAAGTACACTACGAGCCTCCCGCCGGCGCCAGCGGCCACCAACTATGACGCGAAAATCACCAACCTCGGTATGATGCTCAATGACAAGCTCGGCGATTGCACCTGCGCCGCCGTCGGCCATTGCATTCAGCAATGGACGGCGGAAGCACAAAAGGCCCAAGTCGTCATTCCTGACGCCGACATTCTCAAGCTTTACGAAATTGTCGGCCACTACGATCCGAGCAATCCCAAGTCAGACCGGGGCGCGGTAGAACTCAACGTGCTGAATTACTGGCTGGCGAATCCGCTCGACAACAATCAGCTGAGTGCTTTCTGTTCGATTGAGCCGCAGAATCTTCAGGAAATAAAAGACGCAGTCTACATTTTCGGCAACTGCTACATCGGCCTGCAAATGCCGCTCTCGGCGCAAAAGCAAACGGTGTGGACCGTCCCGGCCGGCGGAGCTACCGGGCAAGGCGCACCCGGTTCCTGGGGAGGGCACGCCGTGCCGATCGTCGCCTACGACGCCCGCGGACTGACCTGCATCACCTGGGGACAGCTCATCCGCATGACCTGGCAATTCTGGAACGCCTATTGCGACGAGGCCTACGGATTGCTGAGCACCGACTGGGTCAAGGCGGGAAAGACTCCCGCCGGCTTTGACTGGCAGCAGCTTCAAACCGATATGGGTGATCTAAAAGCCGCTTTCCCGAAAGGCCGCCCAGTGGCAGCCTGAAAAAGTTTAAACTGGAGGTGCTTGGCTGAGGTGCTGGCAACTATTGCGCCCGGCCCAAGCACTTCTTTTTTTTGCGCATCTCGTCCCGCAACTGCAAACCCGCTCTTCCCAGAAAGGATGCCGCCATGTCCCCTACGTCGTTACTTTCTAAGATCAACCACATCGTAGTAGTAATGCTGGAAAACCGCTCCTTCGATCACATGCTCGGCTTCCTCTATCAATCAAGCAACAACGTCTCTCCGCTAGGGCAGCCCTTCGAAGGGTTAACCGGCAAAGAATCTAACCTCGATGCGACCGGCAAAACGGTCACGGTATTTCCTATCGAACCGACCGACCCCAACCCCTATCTACGCCCCGGAGCCAATCCCGGCGAAGGCTACCTGAACACGAACTCGCAACTATTCAGCCAGCAAGATGCTCCAGTCCCAATCACACCGGCGCTCAACAACGGCTTCATAACCAACTTCGCCTACACTCTCGGATGGGAAGGTAAAGAGCCGGGCCAAGTCGTAAAAGGCACGCAGCCGTCGCAGATCATGGGTATGTACACGTCGGCAACTTTGCCCGTGTTATCAAAGCTGGCCACGGGCTATGCGGTCTGCGATCACTGGTACTCCTCGGCGCCCACCGAAACTTTTCCCAACCGCGCTTTTGTTTCGATGGCAACCTCGCAAGGCTTCGTGCAGGACAAGTCCAACAGCATTTACACGGCTCCCAGCATCTTCACGGCGCTGACAAAAAGGTCGGGCACCTGGTCGGTCTACGGATACGACGCTCCCGCTCTCATGCGCGGCTCCGTCGCCGACATCACCAACGCCCCCGAATCGAACTTTGGCGAGTTCGCCGATTTTCAAAACGCCGCCAAATCTGGCACGCTCGCCAACTACGTGTTTCTCGAGCCCATGTGGGGCGCAAAAGGAAACAGCCAACATCCCAACTACGACGTGAGCAAAGGCGAGCAGTTTCTTCACGACGTCTACTACGCGCTCTTCGGCACGCCTGTGTGGAATCAAACTCTGCTCATCATCACCTACGACGAGCACGGCGGATGCTACGATCACGTTGCTCCGCCCGAAACCGCTATACCGCCCGACAACTCCGCCGGCGAACTCGGTTTCGATTTCAAACGTTTCGGCCTCCGCGTCCCAACCGTCTTAGTCTCGCCCATGATCGCCGCCGGCACAGTCTTCCGCGCCGCCGGCGCCACGCCGTTCGACCACACCTCGATCCTGGCCACGGTTGAAACTCGCTTCGGAGTCGCCAGCCTAACCCACCGTGACGCCGCTGCTCCCGACGTAGGCGCAGTGCTGACCCTGCAAACCCTTCGCACCGACGATCCTCTCAGCGGGGTAAAAGTCCCGACCAGCGCGGTAGCGCCGCCCATCTCCGCCAAGCCCGACAAATTCGAGCAAGCCATAGCCGAACACGCCGCCGACCTGCCCATCCATGACCCCGCCGGAAATGGACATCACCGCGATTCGACAGTGTTCGCGACAGGCGATGACGCCAAAGCCTACGCCCGCCAGCGCTACCAGCAATATGCGCAACAGCGTGGCGCTACAAGAAAAAAACCCCGCGTCGCCTAACATAGATAGCGGCAAAGAGCTTGCGGAGCTTCGCTCCACTGGGCAGGTGAGGGCACCTGCCCCTACGTGAGTTTGCCGACACTCCGCACTCTCTTAACCACGCTCGGTATAATTGCGACGCTCATGGATTGGCTCCCCGCCGCCTACCGCTGGCTCTTCCACTCGGACGAGGGCGCACCCAATCGCCTCATCCCGCGCTGGCTTTTCCTGCGCGCGCTAGGGTGCATCTACTTTTCTGCCTTCTACTCGCTCATCTTCCAGATCCGCGGCCTGATCGGACCTCGAGGAATTCTCCCCGCCGCCGACTACCTCAAAGCCGCAGCACAATCCCTGGGCCCTGTCAGCAGAGTGTGGTACGTCCCCAGTTTGTTCTGGCTAAACAGCGGCCCGCACATGCTAACCGCTGTCTGCTGGATCGGCATGATCGCGTCGCTCTTACTGATTCTGAATCTGTGGCCGCGCGCGACGCTACTACTCTGCTTCGCTTCCTACCTATCATTCGTAGCCGCCGCGCAAGATTTCTCGGGATATCAATCCGACGGCATGCTTCTCGAAGCTGGATTCATCGCGCTCTTTTTTGCCCCTCGCGGACTCCACCCCGGCATCGGCCGGGCATCCCCGCCTCAGCGCGCCGCGCTCTTCCTTCTACTGTGGGAGTGGTTCCGCATCTACTTCGAATCGGGTGCGGCAAAAATCCTCGGCGGCGATCCGGAGTGGCGCCACTTTACGGCCATGGACGAGTACTACCAGAACGGCCCGCTGCCCACCTGGATCGGCTGGTACATGCAGCACTTACCACACTGGTTCCACGCCTCTACGACCTTCGCCACGCTGGCGCTAGAACTAGTTTTAGTCTGGATGCTCTTTCTCCCCCGCCGTTGGCGCATCGCCTGCTTCCTGATCGTGACGCCGTGGGAGTTAGTTGTAATCCTGACCGCCAACTACACCTTTCTCAACTATTTAGTCCTCTCGCTAGGCATCCTTTTAGTAGACGATCGTTTCTTGAGCCCATTCGTCCCGCAGCGCTGGAAGAAATTTTTCCCGAAAGAAACACCCGCGACGAACGACGCTGACAGCGCAGCGCAAAGTGAATCGCAAAGCGAACGGACGACGCCGCACCCAGGTTTCGGTCATCAACTAAGAACACTCAAAACGTCCGCTGCCGCCGTGCTTCTAACGTGGGTTTTTTACGCAACCATCGCCCAACTCCTCTGGATGTTCTGGGCGCTCCCACTTCCCACCGAGCCTGTGGTGCTACTCGAGCCCTTCCGCATCGCCAATCGCTACGGTCTCTTCGGCATCATGACGCGAGGACGGTACGAAATAGAATTTCAAGGCTCCGACGACGGGAAAAACTGGACTGCGTATCCCTTCCGCTACAAGCCGCAAAATTTAAACGAGCCGCCCGGGATCTACGCCCCCTATCAGCCTCGCTTCGATTGGAATCTCTGGTTTGCCTCGCTAGGATCGTGGCGCGAATATCCCATAGTTCCGAACACCGAAGTAAGACTGCTCTCTAACGACGAAGAGGTGCTGACTCTATTCAAGAGCAATCCATTTTCAAAAAATCCGCCACGCCAGGTGCGAGCCGTCCTCTGGCAATATTGGTTCACGAGCATGTCCGAGAAAAGACAGCAAGGTCTCTGGTGGCGGCGCGAATATCGCGGCCTTTATGCGCCAACATTAGAGCGTGCAGCCGACGGCACCATCGAAGCAGTAGAGTGGCCGACGGCAACTCCTAGAGAATGAATCTGTTATTGCCAATTAGAGCGAGCAGTGCGGTCTCTAGCGTCTACCTTGCGCCCGCGAGTTGTTGGTGAATGCTGCAAAGGTGAAGAGGACCATTACAATCGGAAGCGCGAGGAACCAGCGGAAGCGAAGGCAGAACTCAACGAGACCGAGGAGAATTATTTCGTAGCTTGCCAGCGATACTGAGTAACCCTGTTTTAAAGCCGGGAAAACAATCCATACTCCGGCCGGCAGGATGAACATTCCGCCTATTATTGCGACGGATAAAACAGCAGCGGTCCTATAGCGCACGAAGTTTCCCTCCTCCTAAAGAATACGGCGGAGCGATAGAGTGGAAAAAGAGAAGGACTGAGAATTGGGCTAACGATGGTAACAGTTATTGTTAAAAGTAAGCGGAGATCGTCTTCCTGAGGCCCGAGCCCAATCATCTGTCACCTTGTTAGCCATGAAAACCGCACTAATCATCGGAGCTGGCCCCAACGGTCTTTCAGCCGCCATCACCCTGGTCCAAGCCGGTCTCAATGTCGATATCTTCGAAGCCGAGCCTCAGCCGGGCGGAGCCGCACGCACTCTACCGCTAACCCTCCCCGGCTATCACCACGACTTCGGCTCGGCCGTTCACCCCTTAGCGATAGGCTCTCCATTCTTCAACTCGCTCTCGCTGGAAAATCACGGCCTGGAATGGATCCACTCGCCCGCCGCCCTCGCTCACCCTTTCGACGACGGCACCGCCATCACGCTATCTCGCGATCTAACTCAAACCGAATCGCAACTAGGCGCAGACGCCAAAGCCTGGCGCAATCTAATGCGGCCCTTCGCCGATCGTTGGGCCGAACTCGCCAACGAAGTCCTCCGCCCAATTTCCTTGTTCCCAAGCCATCCATTTCTGATGGCAAATTTCGGACGCCAAGCGCTGCGCTCCGCCAAATCCGTGGCCAACAGCCTCTTTCAAAGCGGTCGCACGAAAGCCCTTTTCGCTGGAATAGCCGCCCACTCCGTGCTGAGCCTAGATGAGCCCTCCAGTGCCGCCGCGGGCGTCCTGCTGGGCGCCGCTCTTCACGCGGTTGGCTGGCCGATTCCGCGTGGAGGTGCGCAATCCATCACTGAAGCTCTGTGCAGTTGTTTAGGTGATTTGGGCTGCACGGTAACTGCATCGACGCGAATAGAAAATCTAGCGGCGCTTCCAAAATACGATCTAACTCTCTGCGACGTGACTCCTCGCCAGGTTCTCGCAATTGCCGGGGACCGCCTCTCGTCCAAATATAAAAATCAGTTAGCTAAATACCAATACGGCCCTGCCGTCTTCAAAGTCGATTACGCGCTTCGCGATCCCATCCCGTGGACAGCGCAAGCATGCCTGCAGGCCGCTACCATCCACATCGGTGGAAGCTTCGAAGAAATCGCCGCGTCGGAAAAAGCCATGCGCACCGGCCATCATGCTGAAAGACCGTTCGTCCTTCTGGCCCAGCCGAGCCTCTTCGATGCCACGCGCGCCCCCGCCGATCGCCACACCGCCTGGGCCTATTGCCACGTCCCCAATGCATCCACCTTCGACATGCTACCGAGAATCGAAGCCCAGATTGAACGCTTCGCACCCGGATTTCGCGAGTGCATTCTGGCCCGCCACATCCTCTCACCAGCCGGCCTGGAAAAAATGGATGCCAACCTGATCGGCGGAGACATCAGCGGAGGCGCCATGAACCTGCGCCAACTACTCTTCCGGCCGACCTGCCGGCAATACGCAACCTCCGCGCCCGATATCTATCTTTGCTCGTCGTCGACTCCACCGGGCGGAGGCGTTCACGGCATGTGCGGTTATCACGCCGCGAAGTTGGCGATCAACAGATTGAATGGATGAGCAATGACAAAGATAGGGTCTTCGCAGCGCTTCCTCGGCGCTGGAGTTCTGCGGGAGAAGCCAAACACTGCGTCGTTGAACTTGATTCTGACCGGGCAGCTTCGGTGGTGCGGACTGTGTCGAGACCCACGTCTCGAAAGGCGCGAGACGTGGGGCACCCCGGCACCCGGCTACTTTGGAGCCGAGCTTCGCTCGGCTTGGACAGACGAGGGCGTCTGTCCCTACGTGCAATACAACAAAGGCGCTCTAAAAGCCGGGCCGCTGCCCCATCCGCCAAGCCCACATCAAAAACGACGTCGCCGTCAGGTCAATCCCGGGTTCGGTTGTGCTGTAAGACTGCACGTTATCCTGATAGACCGCTGTGAGCGAGCGATCAAAGGCTCCCGCATTCCCATTAAATTTCCTGAATGTGTCGACGCCATTTGCCGGACATAAGTTCATGCCGCCGACTACGCCCGAAGTGGCATAGCTCGAAGGACCCTCGGTGGCCGCGCCCCACAACACCGGCGTTCCTCCCGAACTCCCGTCAAGCGCGCCCGCCAGATTCGCAACCTGATGCTGAATGCAATTTGGAAACGTGCTGCCGTCGCCGACAATAAAAGACGTCCCCCACGAATTCGCGCCCAAGATATTTGCCAGCCACCGCTGCGAATAAATGTCGTACTTCTTCGCCTGCGTCATGTAATAAGCCTCGCTCGCCATCACTGACAATCCCGCTCCATGCGAAGTCGTATCGCCGTAACTCCATTGATATCCAAATCCCCAGGGATCGTTGCCCGCCTGCGCAATTGCATCATCCACCTGCCGCAAGAATTGTCCGCGAATGCAGGTCTCCGAAATCGCCAGGCCGCTCGGATTCCCTGCCATCTTGAGCGCCCGGTAAAGTTCAAAATGCGCCAGCCCGCTAACGTCGTAAAGATTCAGCGTGTCGGTATACCCGGCGGCATAGATATGCGTGATGTAATTCCTGGCAAACTGCGCCGCTTGCTTCAGATAGATCATGGGATCCGCGTGCGCCAATCCCACCGGTAAAAATCGAGCGCCGGATTTCGATTCGGACTTCGCCGACTCTAGAGCGAAATAAAGTTCGGTCGCGCCCAACTCCATATCGTCGTCCCAAACATTCTCCGGATAGCCATCAAACGGGACAATTGTCAGCAAGCACCCGCTGCACGATCCCGACCCCACCGCGGGCGCAGGATCGGCATACGAGGTATCGGCCAGCGCAAAAATATCTTCCGCATTCTTAAGGCACCGATTCGCCAAAGAAATATCGCTCTCGCGATTGAGCTGATAGCACAGCGCAAAATCCGCCGCCAACCGCCCCGCCAGATTAGGACTAATGGGCGCGCCGGCAGGTCCCGCCACATACACTGGCCGCCGGCATATATAGAACGTCGTGTAAGGATCGCAAGGCCGCGGATCGCCGGGCTGCTGATAATTATCAGCCGCCTGTGGCAGCGTCCATATGTCGTACTCCGTGATCAAGCAATAATTCGACTGATAGCTCCCTCCGCACGCCGCGGACGTAGGATCGCCATAGCCGTAGTAATCCCACTCCTGGCTGTTATCCACCTGGTAGTAAAGGGTCTGCGTCTTGTCATCCCACATCTTCAGCAGCCAGTCGATGCCAAACCGGGCCTCGCCGGTAAAATCCGACGACGCCGGTGCTCCCACCCCACTCGCACCCGCATAAGAAATCGATCCCGGCGGAGCCGCCGGATTCATCTCCGCCCCGGCACCCATCTGATTCGGAAAATCGCGCACCCCGACTTCCATCATCGCCGTCGTATAACTCACCGTCTCGACATACTTCATGTAATCGCCTGCGTCCCACCACCCACCCGACGCGTCTCTATTCGGCAACTGCGCCGGCACCAGCGGAGCCGCTGGCGGCGCGTTATCGTTAAAGTCATTTCCATCCAGCCGAGGCGTTTCATACACTCGCGCATTTTTATCCTTCAAATGCCCTGGCGCCGTCCGTAGCGCATTCGCAATAAAGTCCGCTCCATCCCGCTCGGTCTCGTAAAAAAACAAAGTGTTCAACAGCAATCCCGAATACAGCCGATCGCGCGAATCCACGGCGAACACTGGCGACGTTGCAAATACCGGCCCATAAGCCGAAATCGTATACAGATCGCCGCCCGGGACATTGAAGTCGAGCGCGTACACGTCATATGTCACGGTCTTGCTGTGCGCCCAAGTTCCGAGCAAGACTCCAACCTGACCGGAATAAGCATTAACGCCCGTCGAGTTGACGACATTAAACCGCTCCCCGCTCACCGGTGCCTTAGTCATGAGATAAGCGCGACAATTCTTCTCCCCCGCCTCATAGCCCACCTGGCTAACGCGCACAAAGTCGGTCTGCGCCAGACCTAGCCGAGGGCAGAGCACCAGCGCGATCAGAATGCAAAAAACAGAAACAAATCGGGAGGGAGCAGAAGAGCAGAGGCGGGAACGAAACATGGCTGACTCCGGGCCGAGGGGTTTGGCCCTATTAAATGCGTTTAATACAGGGAGAATATTGCTCTTTCCAATTTCTGCTGTCAAGCCGACATTACACAGATTTTATTATGGCTTCGCAAAGCGGAGGACCTGCGCCGGAAGTAAAAAATTTGCATCCCGCCGCCCTCGTTTTTCTTTTTTCTTTGCGGGTCGTCGGTGAGCAGGTTCTCGCGAGAAAAGCTACACCTTCCGCTCATTGCTCGTCGGCAAAATTTGTGGTACTTTCACTGCCTCATGTCGGGTTTCCTGTCAAAACTTGGCTTCGGATCAACTCGGGGGGAAGCTCCCGAAATCGTCCAAAGCGACAGCCCCGTGCTCCAGGGCGCCGATCTGTCCGTCGCCTATTTTTCCCGCAACGGAGGCGATCTGCACGACTTCCGCCGGGTTGGCCCCTATCGCTTTCTCTTCGGATTGCTCGACGTCGCCGGGAAGCGCGAAACCTGCGAGTCCGTCATCCAGGCTGCGCAAGCCTGCTTTCGCACCGCCGGCGAGCAGATCTTCGCCGCCGACGAGATCAACGAGTCCGAAGCCATGGTTGAACTCTCGCGCCGCCTCAATCTCGAGATCATGCGGGCTGCTGGAGGTGTCCGCAGCTGCCCTGCCTTCGCCGGCTGCTACAACGAAGAGCTCGGCACCGTCTGCTACGTCAACAACGGCCACACGCCCGCGCTCTTGCGCGACGATCAAAGCATCGTCGAGCTCCCCGCCACGGGCCTGCCTCTAGGCCTGTTTTCGCTCGCTCCTACGGACGCCCGCATCGTCGGCCTCGCCACCAACGGCTCACTGGCCGTGGTGTCTCGCGGCGTAGTCGAAGCCGAATCGAAGCACGCGGAGTTCGGTCTTGACGGAGTCAAGAGCGTATTGCAATCCACCCCCTCGTCGGCCAAAGTTCTCTCCCAAGGCATCCTGCTGTGCGTGCAGGATTTCATGCACATGGCCCCCAAACACAACGACGTAACCGCCCTAACCCTGACCCGCGGAAACTAGCCGACGAACGTCCGCCTTCTCCGAAGTGTTTTACCACGCCACAAAATCCGTCATCTCAACCGGCGCACGAGTCGGGCGGGAAACGCAAGGTCCCTCCACTCCGCTCCGGTCGGGATGACAGAGTTAGGTGGTGCTCCGGCTCCCTCCCTTTTCCCCAAGCCCGCACCCGGCGTAAAATAGAAAAACAATTCCCTCGGGATTACCCCAGGTTTTAGCGAGTTCTAATAATGAAGATGACGACGCGTTTTGCCCTGCTCTCAGCGGTTGCTTGCGCAATCCTTATTCCCACTTTTTCTCCCGCCGACACTGTCGTCGAAGAGATCGTCGCTCGCGTCAACAATGAGATCATCACGCGCACGGAATACATTCGTAGCCGCGACCAGCTCAAGCAGGAAGTCATGCAGCAGGATCCTACTAACGCCGACCGCGAGTTCAGCGACCGTCAAAAAGACGTGCTCCGCGATCTCATCGATCAGCAACTTCTGCTGCAAAAGGGCAAAGATCTGGGCATCACTGGAGACACAGAGCTGGTCAAGCGTCTCGACGAAATGCGCAAAGAAATGAAGCTCGATTCGATGGAAGAACTCGAAAAAGCGGCCGAGGCCCAGGGAGCTTCCTACGAAGATTTCAAGCAAAACATGCGCAACCAGATCATCACCCAGCGGGTGATCGGCCAGGAAGTCGGCTCGCATCTCGCCATGTCAAAAGACGACGAGAGAAAATTCTACGAGCAGCACAAAGCGGAGATGGAGCAGCCGGAGCAAGTCCGTCTGAGCGAAATTCTGATCGCGCCGAAAACGGCGGTGAAGCCAGCCGCTCCTGGAGCCAAGCCCGACCCGCCAACCGATGCCGAGAACGAAGCAGCCTTGGCTGCGGCGCAGGCCAAAGCCAACGAAGTCCTCGCTCAGATTCAAAAAGGCGTGCCCTTCGCCGACCTCGCGAAGAAATTCTCCGACGGACCCTCCGCCAAAGAGGGAGGCGACCTGAGCTATTTCAAGCGCGGCACTCTCGATCCGAAACTCGAAGAGAAGGTCTTCGCGCTCAAGCCCGGCGCCGTCACCGAAGTCACTCGCACCAAGCAAGGCTACGTGATTTTGCAAGCTACGGAGCATCAGCAGGCCGGCGTCCCCACCATGAAAGAAGCCGAGCCTCGCATTCAGGACGCGCTCTATATGCAGAAGCTCCAGCCCGCGCTGCGTGCCTATCTCATGACTCTGCGAGAAAACGCGTTTATCGATATCAAAGCCGGCTACGTCGATTCCGGAGCGAGTTCCAAGCAAACCAAGCCGGTGGAAACGACAGAGAAAGAATCCAAAACCAAGAACCTGAAAAAAGGGAAGAAGCTGGGCGTCTTTTAAGTTACTCTGGCGGCAGCAATCGCGGTCTTTGGCTTTGGCCTTGGCCAGCGTTGTAAATGACGGGCCACCCGGATCTGCTGCGTGGTGGTCTGTTTATGGATGCACGATCGCTAGCGATGGAGGTATCGGAAAGTGTTTCCCTATTCCCTTCATGGCTGTCCAAATCCAGTTACATATACAGGTAAACCCTAAGAGGAGAAGCACAAATGGGAGCGGTTCGAATGTTCGGTGAGGCCTTTGGGATTTTTGCCGTATCGGTCATCGTCCTGTTTGTTGTCTACATGATCACAGAGAAACGAGCCACTGGCATTGGTGTCCTTCATTGGAAAGGATACGTACTGATGGGTGTAGGTGTGCTTTATCTTCTGCTCGGGATGATCATGACGCGAGTAACGTAAGCAAGCACAATGGCACTTCGTCCTTTGCGGGAGATATGCGATACCGCTGCGATAAACCGCCCTCACTGTTAACGGCTTTAGCCGCTGAGGTGGATTGCGCCAGTCTGTGAAATACGTGCGCTTCGTATCAGGGCATGCCTTTAGGCATGCCGCAAGCGAGAAACTATAACGCGCCTTCAGGCGCTGCGTGGAGGCTCATGAAAGATTTCTTCATCTCCGACTGCTCCCGCCAGGAAAACAAAATCATCACCGCTGGCTTCGTCGTCGCCTCCAAACAGGTCAAGGCCAAGAAAAACGGCGAGCCCTACCTGGCCCTAATCCTCGCCGATCGCAGCGGCCAGATCGAAGCCAAGATGTGGGACAACGTCGAAGAATTCTTAGACATCTTCGAGCAGGATGACTTCCTCAAAGTCAAAGGCCTGATCAACAAATATAAGAACCGCTTTCAACTCACCATCCACAAACTTCGCCGGATGGAAGAAGCCGAGATCGACTACACCGACTATCTTCCGAAGACCACAAAAGACATCGGCGAACTCTGGCGCACGCTGACCGAATTCGTGGCGACCTTCCAGAATCCGCACCTCAAGGCGTTAGTCGAACTCTTCATGGCCGACGCCGAAATTGCCGAGCGTTATCGCAACGCCCCCGCCGCCAAAACCCTACATCACGCCTACATCGGAGGCTTGCTCGATCACGTCGTCTCGCTTTTCCGCTCCTGCGATCTGATGTGCCGCAACTATCCTCAAGTCAATCGCGACCTGCTGCTCACCGGGGCTTTCCTGCACGACATCGGCAAAATTCAGGAGCTCACCTACAATCGCGCCTTCTCCTACACCACCCGCGGCCAGCTCCTGGGCCACATGATCATCGAACTGGAAATGCTCCAGGCCAAACTAGCCCAGCTCCCCAATTTCCCCGCCGAATTAAAAACGCTGCTTGAGCACCTGATCATCAGCCATCACGGCCAATACGATTTCGGATCGCCGAAGTTACCGATGTTCCCCGAAGCTCTGATGCTCCACTACCTCGACGATCTCGATTCCAAAATGGAAGCCATGCGAGCCCACTTCGAGCGCGAGTCCGAGCAGGAAGGCCCGTGGACCAGCTACAACGCGTCGCTGGGTCGGCCGTTGCTAAACTCGACAAAATTCATGCGAGGGGAAAAGCCACCGGCCGACAAATCGACCGCAGAAGCCGCGCCAGCGGCCAGTCCCGCAGCGGCCGAGCCAGCCGCAGCAGAAGCACCAGCCTTAGATCTCTTCAGCGAACAAAAGGCCTGAACCACCCCGCATGTTGTCATCCCGAGCGAAGCGAAGGACCTGCTTTTCCCTAAGCCGCGTCTGGGTTGCACCTTGATCGTGAGTGATAACGGACGCCGCTGGTATGAGATTATCGGAATCCAAGAAATTCTAAATTTGAAACCCGGAAGAGACGCGGTACCACTAGAAAGGGTTACGTGAGAAAAGATATTTGCGTCCTTATCGCGCTTATGGCGTATTCGGCAAACGCCCAAGTCATTTCTGGGTCTATCGTCATCTTCAATTTCACGAAAGACAAGTCGGTAGTGGCCGCCGATAGCTTGGCTGGCAATGAGGACACCGGAATTCCAGATTACTCTGACTGTAAGATTGCGGCATTCGGGCAACACCTTATATTTACAACTGTTGGCAACAGCGGATGGTCCGACAGACTGGGGAATGTTCCTGCTTGGGATAACATCGCCTTGGCGAGAGATGCCTTCCAAACGGTACACGCCAGTGGGGGCGGCTCCGACTTAAACGCCATCGCTGCTCAGTGGGCTAGCGACGTGAAGAGCCATTGGGATTTTATTGACCGCATGGATCGGCAGCGGGCTAGGAGTATCGCCGCTTCGAATGATGGGCAATTTACCGCTGGGATGTTCATAGGAAAGGGCCTGTCTTCGAAGGTCGTGATAATCGGATACGACTTCGACAAGCCGATTGACCCTATCGAAATCCTTACTGGCGACCGCAAAGCCATGAGTAACTGCTGGTCCTGTGGTCAACTGCAAGAGTCGATGATTTGCGGGGCTGGAAAACATCTCGATGTGGCTGCTAATTATTGCGCCAAACGACAACATGGAGAGAGGATCGACGTTCATACCGAATTGAACAGCGCCACCGAGAGCACCAAATTGGCTGTCAAAATCGTCGAGATGACTATTGATTCCTACGGACAAACTGCTAAGGACGTTGGCGGAAAGGTAGATGCTGTCACTATTATGAAGGACGGCAGCATCACTTGGAACGCCCGCAAAGCAAATTGCCCAGACAATCAGAATTAGGATTATTCATAAACCGAACCAGCCGGATTGAGCGGCAACACGTTTGTTAAGACACCACCCTCCCACACCGTTCACACTCCCGTAACAATCCTCCCGTATATTCTCCCCACATTTCGCGTCCGCATTCCAGGCGCAACCTGCCCAGATCTGGCGACAAAAGAGGAGATTCTTAAATGGCCACAGCCCCGAATCCTGAAGCTATTCGCGAGCCGTTGACCGTGGTGGCCCCGAGACCGGCGATCCACGACAAGCTCAGCAAGAGTCCCGGCAAAATCGGCATGATTGGGTTCGGTGTTGTCCTGGTCATTGGAGTCATCTACTCCGCTTATCATCTCCTTGGCGATCTCTCGACTGTTCACACCGGCTCGGTCATGCCGTATGTTCTGCTGGGCATCGCGCTGCTGGTCGCCCTTGGCTTCGAGTTCGTCAACGGATTCCACGATACTGCCAATGCCGTCGCCACCGTCATCTATACTCACTCGCTCGAGCCGCACATCGCTGTCGTCTGGTCCGGCTTCTGGAATTTCCTCGGCGTCCTTACTTCCAGCGGTCTTGTCGCCTTCGGCATCATCTCTCTTTTACCGGTTGAGCTCATCCTGCAAGTTGGCAGCAAAGCCGGCTTCGCCATGGTTTTCGCATTGCTCGTTGCCGCCATCATCTGGAATCTTGGCACCTGGTATTTCGGTCTCCCCGCCTCCAGTTCGCACACCCTCATCGGCTCCATCATCGGAGTCGGCATCGCCAACCAACTCATGTCCCCGAAAACCGGCACCAGCGGCGTCGATTGGGGCCAAGCGACCAACATCGGTTATTCGCTGCTTCTCTCTCCGGCAGTCGGATTCGTCTGCGCCTTCCTGTTGCTCACCCTGATGAAAGCCGTGATCAAAAACCGTGTCCTCTACGAAGCTCCGGTGGGCACAGAGCCGCCGCCCTTCTGGATCCGCGCGCTGCTGCTGCTCACCTGCACCGGCGTCAGCTTCGCCCACGGCTCCAACGACGGACAAAAAGGGATGGGCCTGATCATGCTGATTCTTGTCGGCACCGTACCCACCGCCTACGCCCTCAATCATGCGATCACCCGTTCGCAATCCGATGACTTCATCGCCGTCTCGCAGCAAGCCGCCAACACGCTTTCGAACTACGTCAGCCCCAACGCTATTATCGGCGACGCGCGCGAGGAGCTTACCGACTACATTCGGACTAAACAATTCACGCCCAACACGATGCTCGCCCTCCGCCAGCTGGTGAGCGACATCGGCAATGAAACCGCCCTCTACGGCGAGCTGGCAAAAATTCCCAACGACAAAGTGCGCAACTTCCGCAACGATATGTATGTCGCCAGCGAAGCCCTGCGCCTGATGAAGAAAACTCACCAGCCCACGATCAGCGCCAGCGATTGGAGCGTTCTCGACAACTACAAGAAACACGTCGACGCCTCGACCCGCTTCATTCCGGGATGGGTAAAAGTCGCGGTAGCCATGGCGCTAGGCCTGGGCACGATGATCGGATGGAAGAGAATCGTAGTAACGGTAGGAGAAAAAATCGGCAAAGAACATCTCACCTACGGGCAGGGCGCGGCCGCCGAGATTACGGCGATGTTCACGATCGGAGCCGCCGACTGGTTCGGCTTGCCGGTAAGCACGACGCACGTGCTCTCGTCGGGCATAGCCGGAACCATGGCTGCGAACCACTCCGGGCTGCAATGGTCGACGGTCCGCAACCTGGCAATGGCATGGGTGCTGACCCTCCCCATGTCGATGATGCTGGCAGGATTTCTATTCTGGGCTTTTAGAAAGTTCTAGGTCGCCGCAGCCTAACTCTGTCATCGCGGAAGGAAAGCGTTGCTGCTTCGAAATGCGCGGCGGACTTCAGCCGGGGAACTAAAAATAAGTCAGTTGCAAACGCAAGGTCCCTCCACTCCGCTTGGCTTCGCCTGCGCTCCGGTCGGGATGACAGAGTCAGGTGGTAACTAGCCAGACGACACTACCTACTGCATATCTCCGCCCATGGGCACGTAGCGAAATTTCTTCCCATCGAAAAACAGGGCCGAGCTGGTTCCCATATCGCCAGCCTCTTCGACGTAAATCGCTTCGACCGATCTCTTCTTGGTCTTGAACCGGCGCACCGAGACCGTCCGGAAGGGCAAATTGACAATCACGTACTTCGCCTTAGGAGTCGTGTTCCGCCACGCACTTACCCCCTCGCCCTCAACCACCAGCACCACCAGTCCGCGCTGCCGCGGATCGCCCTCGCTGAAGGTGGTCGTCATCCGCGGATCGCCGTAGCCAAAAAACTCGTTATAAGGATCAATGACGGCGAAATTATGCTCACCCTGGTCGAGCATGGGATTCTTGCAGCGAGCCGCAATCACGATGTCTTCGACGCCGTCGCCATCGAGATCGCCGTAGGCAACGCCAACTTCGGGCAAGAACGTGAACTGGTCGCCGAACTGTTGCTGAACATATTGGTTGTCAATCTTATGAGAGACAGCGCGCTCAGCCGCAGCCGGCATCGATACGGCCGGAGCCTGCGCTACAGCCGGAACCAGGCAAGCCAAGCAGAACACAAAGCAGAACACCAGGAGCGAAGCAATAAATAAAGATGGGTTTCTCATGCCCCTAATCTAATCCCGCAACGTCACCCAAGGCAGGTAACGAAAGTCACCAGAGGCATTTGCCGCCGAGGTTTTAAAGATTCAAAGCTGGAGGGGGCTTGCAGCAAATTACAAAATTACCGATTTCCGTTGAAGTGCTCCCACCCGCGAGGCTTTAGCCGCCGAGCCTCGCCATCCAGGATCAATCGCATCCCCGCAAACCGCCCCACCCGGCCAATGCAAGTCACCCGCACTCCGGCAATCTCCGCCGGAACCTCTGCCCCCGAAGTAAAAAGCAATTCGTAATCATCGCCGCCATGCAGAGCCAACTCCAGTGCCACCTTTTCTTTACCAATCAAAGCCCGCGGAATCGCTGCCGCATCAATCTCTGCGCCCACGCGACTTTCCGCGCAGATATGATCGAGATCGGTTGACAGGCCGTCGCTCAAATCAATCATGGCCGAGGCGAGCCCGCGCTCGCGCAACCACCGCCCCACCGCAACCCGAGCATGCGGGCGCGTAATACCAGGCTCGCGCCGAGAGAAAGCGCGCCGCAAATTTCCCATGCCCTTCGATTTTCTGAGCAGCCCCAACTCCGCCGCCGCCCCTCCCAACTCTCCGGTCACATAAATCGCTTGCCGTGGCTTTGCACCCGATCGCAAAACCGCCGTTCCCCGAGGCACCGATCCCACTACGACAATGTCCGCCTGGATCCCGCCCGCCGACTCTGCCGTGTCGCCTCCGGCCAGTGAAATCCCAGATTCCCTGGCCAGTGCCAACAATCCCTGCAAAAATCGATCGACCCATTTCTGGGGAACGTCGCCCGCAACCGCCAGCGACAAAAATGCCGCCAGCGGCTCGCCTCCCATGGCCGCAATATCGCTAAGCCCGCGAGTCAGGCAACGCCATCCGACCAACTCGGGCGAATGCCAATCGCGCCGGAAGTGCACCTTCTCAATCGAAAAGTCTGTAGTAACCAAAACCTCGTGACCACTGGGGACGCGCAGCACGGCGCAGTCGTCGCCGATGCCCTTCACCACCGACGGTCCGTGGGCGGCGGTCCGTCGTATCTGCTGAATCAGCTTTTTCTCGCCAATGCGCATATCGCCCCAATATACCAACACGCTGAAAACAAGCAGCCTCCGCCGGACTCGCAGCGGAAGCTCGAAACGCCGGGAGTACTGGCAATTAATGCAGTGGCAAGGGGTCTATGCCGTTACCACTTACCCTGGTAATTTGCCCAGTCGGGCACCGGCGATTACCCTGCCTTGGTAACCGCGCCAAGGGGCGTAGCATGGTTGACAGGCGGAATGGGGTTTGCTACCTTTAACTCGCCGTTCACAGATAATTTGTCGAACCAAGTACTGCGACATGTATTAGTTGCAGCGAATTGGTTTTAGGCTGCCTGGTTCCGTGGTTAACCCATATAAGCCAGTCTGCATCTTAGAGCAACTGGTGGAATCAGGATTCCGAGCCAGAGCTGACTGTTCCGCTCCCGCCGGTTTCCGATAGCAAATCTCATTTGAGGAAGTAGGGTCATTGCGTAAACGTTTTTACATCTTTTTCGTAGCCCGAGACGAAGCCGGTCAGCTTCGGAAGATCTCCATTCCTGTCCAGTATCTTTATATTCTCCTGGCCGGCGCCGGAATCGCCATCCTCTGCCTTACCGGAATTGCCAGTTCTTATACCCGCATGCTGGCCAAAGTCGAACACTATAACCAGCTCCGCACGGAAGACGCTCAGCTCAAAGATCGCTACACGCGGCTCGAACAGGTCGCCAAAGAACGTGACATTCAGGTAGCCTCTCTAGGCTCCCTGGCCAGCGAAGTTTCGGCTCTCTACGGACTCAAGTCCAATCCGGCAATGGTCGCTGCTTCGACTGAGAAGATTCAGGAAGAGCAGGTTAGTTCGTCGCTCGACCAGCTTTACGCGCTCAAGCACACCGCACTGACCGGAGCCGCCAGCGTTGGCATCTCGCTGGGCCTCACAAGAAATTCCACGACCGCCGATTGGGTTCGCGCCAATTCCGCTCCTAATCTTTGGCCGGTCGAGGGCCAGGTCACTGGCTCGTTTGGTGAGCGCATCGATCCCTTTAACGGAGAAGGCGCGTTCCACTCCGGCGTCGATATCTCCGCCAACGTAGGCTCGCCCGTGATCGCTCCGGCCGACGGCACCATCACCTTCGCCGACTTTCTCGGTGGCTACGGACGCGCCGTCATGCTCGACCACGGCCACGGCATCAGTACTCGCTACGGCCACCTGTCGAGCTTCGCCGTCACCGCCGGACAATACGTCCACCGCGGCGACACGATCGGCTTCGTGGGCCAAAGCGGACGCTCCACCGGGCCCCATCTCCACTACGAAGTGAGAATCAACGACGTGCCGGTAAACCCCTACAAGTATCTGCGGCTGACGGTGGCCAGAGTCGGCGGCTACACCGCTGGCGAGTAATAAAGCCGGACTAATAAAATTTGTCATCCTGAGCGAAGCAGAAACTTCACGAAGTGAAGTTTCTGCGAAGTCGAAGGACCAGAAATAGATCGTGTGGAGCGGACGCTCCTGTCCGCTTGTCGGAAATCCAGAGAATGCAACCGGAGCACAAGCTGCTAAAGGGCGGTTCTCCTTTGAAACCTTGAAACTCTGAAACCTACCCCCGCGCCTTCTTCACTTCCTCAATCAGCGCCGGCACAATATCAAACAAATTCCCCACCACCGCATAATCCGCAATCTCAAATATCGGAGCTTCCGCATCCTTGTTAATCGCGATAATGCTTCGCGACCCCTTCATCCCCACAATGTGCTGGATCGCCCCCGAAATTCCCAGCGCCAGATACAGCTTCGGAGCCACCGTCTGCCCCGACGATCCAATCTGGCGATCCATCGGCAACCACCCGCTATCGCAGATCGGACGCGACGCCGCCAACTCCCCGCCAATCGCATCCGCCAACTGCTTCGCCAACTCGATATTTTTTTGCTCTTTAATTCCGCGCCCGACTGAAACGATAATCTCCGCCTGCGTCAAATCGACCGCCTGCTTCGCTTCTTTGAAAACTTCCTGCGGCTTGTTGCGCACCACTCCGGCCGGAATCTCCACCGTCACCGTCTCCACCGGAGCGGCTGCCGCGCCCGCCTCAACCTTATCCGCGCGAAACGAGCCATTCTGAAAAGTCACAAAACAAATTCCCGTGCCCGCAAAGCTCACGTCGGCCACAAATTTCCCCTGAAACATCTGCCGGGTAAAAATCAGCTTTCCGCCTTCATACTTGACTCCAATCACATCGCTGATCGCCGTGGTCTGCAAAGCCGCGGCCAGCTTGGGCACAAAATCCCGCACCTGGTAGGTATGCGGCATCAACACCAGAGCCGCCGGATGCTTCTCCAAAAATTCCCGCAACCCATGCACAAAAGCATCCGGAGTATAAGGCTTAAGCCCAGGAGACTCGACGTCATAAACTCGAGCAAGTTTCTTGGCCGCGACCTCAGCGGCAATCGCAGCGACGCCCGACCCGACCACGGCGGCCTCGAGCGTCCATCCTGTAAGGGCGGCAATCGCCTGCCCGGCCGCAATCGTCTCCCAGGAGACGCGATTAAGCTTCCCCTCCCGCTGCTCCACAATCACCAAAACATTCTCAGCCATAAGTCAGTTCTCAGTCTTCAGTTGTCAGTTCTCAGTAACCACCGCCAGTTCTCTAACTGAAAACTGAGAACTGACAACTGACGACTAGATTACTCGCAACTCATTCTTCAATTTCTCCACTAGCTTCTTCGCCACTTCGGCCGGAGGCCCTTCCAAAAACTCCGTGTTCTTTGACTTCTGCGGAACATACAACTTTTCAATCTTCTGCAAATTTCCGCCGATCGCCGACTGCACCTCCGCCAGCGTCACCTTCCGCATCGGCTTAGTCTTAGCCTGCTTGATCCCAATCAAAGTCGCATAGCGCAGCTTATTAATCCCCGACTGGATCGTCAGCACCGTCGGCAACGGCACATCCACATACTGAAAAAATCCCGCCTCCAACTCGCGTTTCACCCGTATGCCCGCATCGTTTTTCTCAATGTGCATAATGATGGTCGCGTGCGGCCATCCCAGAATCTCCGCCAGAATCACTCCCGTCTGCGCGTAGCCATAGTCATCCGACTGCAGCCCGGTAAAAATCAGATCAAACTTTTCATCTTTGATTGCCGCGGCAATCGCCCGCGCCGTGTTATAAGCATCCAGGCCGACAAAAGCGTTATCCTCCAGATGAATCGCCCGATCCGCGCCCTTAGCCAGCGCCTCGCGCAATACCTGCGAAGCCCGCGCTGGCCCCGCCGTTACCACCACCACCTCGCCCGTATGCTTTTCTTTTTGCCGCAGCGCCTCTTCCAGCGCAAACGCGTCCGGCTCATTCACCTCATAAGAAACATCCTCGCGAATCCACGTCCCCGCCTCATTTAGCTTCAGCGGAGCGTCCTTCTGCGGCACCTGCTTCATGCAAACCAGTATCTTCACGATCGATTCCCTCAATCCGCCACAACCACTCGAGATCAAACTGGTTAGTATAAACGAACGCGTGAGGCGACGAACCTGAAGGAGCGAAGCGGTAGTGGGAGGGTCTAAATTCTTAAGACATTCCTAGGTTAGGGCATTCTTAGGGCGTAGGTTCGGGTTCGCCGATGGTGATGGGGCATTTCTTCGCGACAAAAGCCATCCTAAGGCGGATTTCTTCCTGATCGTCCTTTATGACTGCTTGCAACAGAGCGAGGAGTTCTTCCACCTTATACGCATTCGTTTCAGCAGAAATATCCCTACAGAGAGCACGCACAGTTTCGATGTTGTACAAGTACTCTCGCCCCCCAACCTACCTATGTTCTTCCGGGGAAGGGTAGGGGCGAAATACAGTAAACAATGTATGGAGCGGGCGCCCGAGGCGCCAGCCGCTCCCTACAATGCACGTCTACAATGCTCGTTAATGCTCGTTGGCGCTAGAGGTTACCTCCCAGAGTACTATTGCGGAGGATGGTCATTGCCCTGGTTGCTGGTTGAAATAGAGTTGTTCACACCCGGAGTATTCCCAGTATTTACAGCAGGCGCACCTACCCCGTTGCTACCAGAGCCTGCCGCTGCGGGCCTCTCGGCGGCAGGCGGCGCAACCGCAGGCGGCGCAGGAGCAGGGGCAGAAATGGGCGCGGGTGCACGATAGGCACCGCTTTCAGGCTTATTCTCCGGAGGCTGCATCGCCACCACCTGATACTCCAGCGCCTTCTTGTCCCCGCCCACGATTCTCAAGTACAAGCGGTCTTTCTTGATCTTGAACTCTGCCTCGTGCCCCACAGGCAATACCACCGCGTGCTTCGTGTCCAACGGTCGAATGCGATAATCCATTTCGTCTGTGCGCAGCAAATATTGCGGACACAACTTCTCGTTCGAATCCACGTGCTGCACTCCCACCGACCCCCACAGACTCCCTAATCCCGTGAGTCCGCGTTCCTTCGCGCCGCAAGGAACCGCCTGCATATTCTCCAGCATGCCTCGCTGGCCCTTTTTCTCCTTGGCCGCAGCAATCGACGGCACCGACAAAATCAGCAACGCCACAGCGATGACCGTTTTTTGAACTCTCATAGCCCCTCCCTGCAAGATAACTAACGAACAGATCCGCTCAGTCGCGCCGCAAGCAAACGAGAGATGCGGAGGCCTTATCAACAGGGCCCCCGCTCATTCGTCTTCGCCTTCACTATTAGCCTTGAAGTATCGCCTCCGTTATTGATTCGGGGGAGTCGACTTCGGCTTCGGCGTAGGCCCGACCGGCTGCGCGTGGAAGCCGCCCTGGACCGTCGTCGAACTCATCACTCCCTGCGGATCGGCCGACAATTGCTGGGTCACCGTAGGATGAGCTTGCAGATATTCATTCAGCTCAGGATGGTTCGCAAGATAGTCCTTGTTCGTTGCCAGGCTCGGATCGTTCGACAGTTCGGTCGCGACCTTTGAGTGCTCGCCCAGGAACTGGCCAAATCCGGTCAGTTCGCGGTCCCGATCGTTGCCATTGCCATTGCCATTGCGACCGTCGGCGCTCATTCGATTGTTGCCAAACTGGTCACCATCACGGTTGTAGCGGTCTTCATCGCGCATAAACTGGTCCGGATGCGCGCGAAACGCCGCCGAGACATCGATGTGCGTCTTCAAATACTCCTGCAGCGCCGGATGATTTGCGACCCACTGCTTGTTATCGATCAGCGTAGGATCCTTCTTCAGCTGTTCCGCGATCTCCGGATGCGCGTCCATGAAGCGATCCATCTCAACTATGTCCCGGCGAGAGATGTTGCGATCACTCGTTTCCCGGTCATAGCGCGCTTCATCGCGCATGAAAAGATTCGGATTGGCGCGGAAGGTCGCGCTGATTTGAGGATGATTCTGCAGATACTGCTGCAGCGCCGGATGATCGGAGACCCACTCCCGGTTGTCGATCAACGAAGGATCCTTCCGCAGTTGCTGCGCGATCTCGGGATGCTCATCCAGAAAATGATCCATATCTGCCACATCGCGACGAGTTATATCGTCGTCTCGTGTGGGCTGGTTCGGTCCGACCCGGTCTGGCGGTAATGGCTGGGTCGGCCCGACCTGGATCGGCGGCTGCGGCTGCGTGGTTTGTCCCACTGCCGTGCCCACTGGGATTAACATTCCCAACGCAAGTAAGGGCACTAAAGAACCGCGGGCATAAATTTTCGTCTTGATTGCCATATCAATAAACCTCCAGTGGCAAGCGTGGACGCTCACCAGACAGTGAGAATTGCAACCGGTCTGCCAAAGGAGTTCGCTCAATAGACATCTATCACGATGTCAGTAGCTTGGGAGGAACGGCGACCGATTTGCGCGGCCTATGCGAAGGGGAATTTCTGCTCTCGGAAGGAAAATTCGCGATACAGTTTCCACCCTAGAAATACGAAGGGGGATAAAGGTTGCGAAGAAAGAATTATTGCAATTCAAATTTGCATAGGACGTTGCCGGCAAGGTTAAGCGAACGATGAACAGCGGACGACTAGCGATGAACAGCGAGCGGCTAACGACCGCCTGCCGGCAACCCGTCCTGCAAAAACGCCACGCTCTGCACGCCCGTAATCTCAAAGCGCTTGCGGCAGCGCATGTTCTTGCACATCATGACATCATCGCGCCGCAGCATATACGATTGCGCCTTGGCAAACTTCGCCCGATCCCGATCGTCTGCTCGCGGCGGCAAATTCTTTTTCTTGGTGCGCACGAGCCACTGAATCTCATACTCCGCCGACTGATTGCAATGCGGACAACTCAAATTCGCGGGCTTCTTATCCGACCGCTCATCAAAAAATTCACGCTCATCCATAAGATCTAAATCCTCACATCCTCACTGGAGCAGCGCGCCCTTGTTTTCGCGCCCCTTAGTGGCCTGCGTGGTTAATGGGCTCACCGCGCTCAACTGCGAAGACGAACCCGCTCCACATCCAAATTATTGCACTTTTGCCGCACGAATGTGCGAAGATCCAACTGATCGCGCGGTGTTAGTCTGTTTTTCATTACCGTTAAAGCGCTTGCGTTTCTGATCGGCTGTGGAGCGAAGAGGATTTGGTTGCTCTCCGGAAATCCTAAGAACAGCGGAGGGAGGAAAGAGCGGCGTGAACGATAAGATTGCCAGCAAGATTATCTTGTGGACGTTCGGAATGGGCTGCGCAGGACTGTTCTTGACGTTTAAGGACCCGTTCGGCAATGTGAAAGAACATCTTTCCGTTATCGGCGGATTCGCCAGTGTTGGTCTTGTGCTCGGAATTCTGTTTTCATTACGCTTCCGCAATTCAAAGTAGCCCACTACCGAATGTTGGGAGCAGCGCATGCCGCGCAAGCGAAAGAAAAAAATCTTCTCCGCCGCCAAGGTCGTCCGCGAAATGGCCCGCGAGCGTGTGGGTAGTCCCAAGCCGTCCCGCCTGGTTCCCGCTAAAAAGACCAAGCCCGAGCGTCACAAGCCTACGCTAGGCAAGCTGTTAGAAGATGAGTAGCACCACCAATGTCTTAAGCCCGCTAATTGAATGTTGCCGTGACTAGAATGCCATTCGCCGGCATGGTGAGACTGCACGAGTTCCCGGATGTGGGTGTACACCCCTGCCACCCCAGGAAGGAGTGACCACTGTTGGGCGTAGCATTAAGCACTACCAAACTGTCGACAGTGAACTGGGCGCCGCACGGGCCCGGACATGTCGCTCCGCCGGGTATACTCGTCACCGTTCCCTGTCCCGTGCCACCCAGAACGACCGCCAGAGTGGCCTGCTCTGTGCTTCCCCCTGGGCATGACAAGATAGCGGGATTGTCCACGGTCACGGTTCCGTAGCCAACCACAATATTCGAAGCCCCGCCCGTGCCCTCTGGCGCCGTGGCCGAGATGCCCGACACGCCGCAACCACCCTGAGTAGTCACCGTGCCGGTAGAAGCTCCAATAGTCGCGACATCCGCAAGACCCAGCACGCCCCACGTGACCTGGCTCGTGATTTCCATTGTCGCCGGCGGATGAATGTATGTGCCATACGCGTGATAGTTTATGGTTTGACCGGAATTTGGCTGGAGAAAAGTAAAGGTCGACGGCTGCACCTGTATGCTGACCAACTTTTTATCGTGTCCGCAACTCGGCAGGCTCAACACCGCTCCAACCGCCACCAGCGCGCCCAACGCGACCCCAATGTAACCACGCTTCATCGCCACAACTCCTGAAGGCAAGCCTCGGCCAGCCCGTCCGTCGAATCAAGGGAAAGATGAAATCTAGCCGAAGCGCCCCCAAAAAGCAACAAACACAACGAAGGTCAGAGGTGAGAGGTCAGATTGCAGAAGTAAAACCCGGCAGGCCTCATTCTCGATGATTTTTACCTCTGCAATCTGACCTCTAAGCTCTGACCTCACCCTCAGTCGACATGCTCTCCCGTCTCAAAGCCTTCCTCCGCCGCTGGCAGCACATCGCGCTCACCGGCAATCCAAACATAGAGCGTTGGCAACAGGAACACGCTCATGATGAGCGCCGCAATCAGCCCTCCTACAATCACAATCGCGAACGGCCGCTGCGAATCCGATCCAATCGCATGCGACAATGCGGCGGGCAGCAAGCCTAACGTTGCCACCAGCATGGTCATCATGATCGGACGCAGTCTCAACACCGCCCCCTCCACCGCCGCGTCCTCAATCGTGTAGCGCCGCGCCCGCAGCTGATTGATGTATTCCAGCATGATCACGCCGGTCTGCACCGACACGCCAAAAAGCGCCAGAAATCCTACGCCCGATGACACACTGAAATGCGTGCCGGTGAACCACAGGGCAAGCAGACCGCCAATCGGCGCGATCGCAACCGTCGCCATAATCAGCAGCGCCCATTTGAAGGATTTGAACATGGTGTACAAAATGATGAAGATGATGAAGATCGTGATCGGGAGCACGATCAGGAGGCGCGCATTTGCCCGCTTCTGGCTCTCGTATTCGCCCTCCCAATCCAGGCTGTATCCCGTCGGCAATTTCACCTGCTCATTCACTTTCTTGATTGCCTCTTCCACCGTGCTCCCCAGGTCGCGCCCGCGGACACTATATTTAATCGCCACATAGCGCCGGTTGCCTTCACGATAGACCTCTGAAGCCCCGTCCGTCTCACTGATCTTGCACAGCTGCGCCAGCGATACGCGTTCTCCGCTCGGCGCCAGCAGCCGTATAGTCTCTATCGCCTCCTGCGTGTCACGATACTTCGGAAGATAGCGCAGCGTGAGATCGTAGCGCGCTTCGCCCTTCAGAACCTGCGTCAGCGCGTTCCCTCCCACCGCCGTCTGAATCGCATCCTGCACGTCGGCGACATTAATCTGATAGCGCGCCGCTGCCGCGCGATCGACTGTCACGTTCAGATTAGGTTGCCCCAGCACGCGAAAAACTCCCAGGTCTTCAATGCCCTTGATCTGCCGCATGATGTTGACGATCTCGTCGCTCTTATCCTCGAGTACTTTCAAATCGTCGCCATACACTTTCGTCGCTAGCGCCCCTTTCACGCCGCTGACCGCCTCTTCCATGTTGTCTTCGATCGGCTGCGAAAATCCCCAGACCACGCCCGGAATCTTATCCAGCTCGCGCTGCATCGCCGCGATTAATTCGTCTTTGTTTCCGTGAAAAACCGGCCGCCACTTTTCTTTCGGCTTCAGGTCCACGAAATATTCAGTATTAAAGAAACCCGTGTTATCCGTTCCGTCATCCGGCCGCCCAACTTGACTCGTACACTGCGGGACCTCCGGAAAGGCGCAGAGTACGATCCGTGCCTGATTGGCGACTCGGATTCCCTCATCCGGTCCCGTGCTGGGCGCAAGCGTACCTCGTACCCACAGTGCACCCTCATCGAGGTGGGGCAGAAATTCGGAACCGATGATGCCACTGAAAGCGAGATAACCGGCGAAGACCACCAGCAGCGAGCACACACCGACTGTGATCAAACGTCTGCGGATCGCCCAGCGGAGGGCCACTCGATATCGTTCACTCACGAATGTCATGACCGGGTTATCCCATTCCTTCGCTCCTTTCGCGAACGCATAACTGGCCAGCACGGGTGCGACTACGATCGAGAAGAGCAAGGCTCCGAGCAGCGCGAACGCCACCGTCCAAGCCATGGGATGGAAGAGTCTGCCTTCGACTCGTTGCAGCGTAAAGATCGGCAAGAAGGCGGTAATCGTGATCACGATGGCATAGAACACCGGCCGCTGTACTTCATGCGACGCAAAGCTGATGCGTTCGGTAGAGGTCTTCACCCCATCGGCGTGGTGCATGTGGCGCACGATGTTTTCGATCAACACGATGGCGCCTTCCACGATGACTCCGAAGTCGAGCGCACCGAGGGAAAGCAGATTGGCTGGAATGTGCATCAAGTTCAGGCAAATGGCCGCAAAAAGCAAAGCAAACGGAATCGTTGCAGCAACGATGAAGGCGCCACGAATATTACCCAGAAACAAAAGGAGAATGACCGATACCAAGATCATGCCTTCGGTAAGGTTGTGCAGAACGGTGTGGGTGGTGTAGTGGACCAGGTCGCTGCGATCTAGAAAAGGGACGATCTTCACTCCCGGCGGCAAGATGTGATCGTTCAGTTCTTGTACTTTCTTGTGGATGTCAGCAAGCGCCGTCTCGCCCGTCGCTCCCTTCCGCAACAGCACGATGCCCGACACCACATCGTCGTTGTCGATAATCTTTCCGTCGTCGCGATGAATGGCCTTCGCAAATTGCCCGAGCCTTATCTTCGGCCCCTGCGAAACCACCGCAATGTCCTTCACCCGCAGCGGCGTGCCATTTTTCGTCAGGATTACCGTCTCCGCGATATCCTGCGAGCGATCGACCAATCCCACCGAGCGCACATTGATCTGCTGCAATCCTTCCTGTATAAAACTTCCGCCTGCATTCGCGTTGTTGTTGGTGAGTTGCTGCTCGATCTGCGCCAGGCTCAGCCCATACGCGATCAACTTATTCGGATCAACCCGCACCTGGTATTCGCGCGTCGGCCCGCCGAAGCTCGCCACATCCACAATGTTCGGCACCGATTTAAAACTCTTCTCCACCACCCAGTCTTCGAGCGACTTTAGCTCCATCGGGTCATAAGCCGGATTCGTGCTGCGCAAAGTGAAAAAATAAATCTGCCCAACCGGGCTCCAATCCGTCCCCATCTGCGGATTCACGCCCGGCGGCAAAGTAACCTCGCTCAGCCGCTCCAGCACCCGCTCGCGGTTCCACGCGTTATCCGATTCCTCGTCGAAAATCAGCTTCAGGTCTGACAGTCCGAATAGCGAGAACGAGCGCAGATGCACCACATGCGGAATGCCGTTCATCACGATTTCCAGCGGAATCGTCACCTGCTGCTCAATCTGCTCCGCCGAAATGCCCGGCCACTGCGTGATGATTTCGACGTAGTTGTCGGCCACGTCGGGATAGGCCTCGATCGGAAGGTCACGGAATGCGACAATGCCCGCGGCGAAAAGGATCAGCGCGAGGGCCAAAACCAGCAGGCGGTTGTCCAGAGCAAAATCGACGACCCGTCGAATCATCTATTGCTCCACCGTGTTTTGCAGCACCAGCGCATTGGAAACGACTTGATCTCCCGGCTTAAGCCCCGAAACAATCTCCTGCAGATTTCCCGGCACCATCTTTCCCGTAACAACTTCCAGCCGCTTGAAATGCCCCGCCCCGAGCGGCGTATAG
This sequence comes from Terriglobales bacterium, assembly GCA_035483045.1. Taxonomy (GTDB): domain Bacteria; phylum Acidobacteriota; class Terriglobia; order Terriglobales; family Acidobacteriaceae; genus Acidiflorens. The sequence goes on along the minus strand of DATHQD010000012.1, from coordinate 442,058 downwards.
ACCCACTCGCGATCGTGCAAATGCAAAACCGCCGCCGCCGGAATCGCGGTCCGCATCTCCGGCTGCTTCCCATAAAAAGTAGCGGTCACAAACATGCCCACTCGCATGATCCCCGGATTCGCCACTTCCAGCCGCACCTTCGCCGTCCGGATATTCGGGTCAAGCACGGGCAAAATGTTATCAATCCGGCCTTTGAACACCTGATTGGGATAAGCGTTCAGCCGTATATCGGCAAACTCGCCAGGGTGCACCGCGTCCAGATCGTTTTCGTAAACATCGCAAACGATCCACACATAGGAAAGATCCGAAATCGTAAACGGATTCGGCGAACCCAACCCTTGCACGCCCGACGAGTTGGTAACTTGCTGATCGGTGATCACGCCCGAGATAGGCGCGACGATATCGACAATCCCCGAAGGATGATCTTTATCAATCCCCAGCAGCCGCAACTGCTCCAACGACGCATCCAAACCTGCCTGGGCATTTTTTGCCACATCCTCCGCTTGCTCCAGCGCGCTCTTCGCAACCGCTCCTTTGCTGTAAAGCAGCTGTGCCCGCTCTAATTGAATCCGCGCCAGCAGTTCGTCATTCACCGCCTTGCGGTACGTCTGATAAGCTCCCGAAACATCATTGCTTTGGACTCGCAACAGCAACTGCCCCTTCTTCACCACATCGCCCAGCCGCGCTTTGATCTCGACCACTCGCCCTGCTGCCAGCGAAATCACGGGTACCGCGCGAGCGATATCGGGCTGCACCACCCCCGTCACATTCAATGCAGGCGCTGCTTTATATTCCACCGCCGCCACAATCGGAAACTGCTCGGGATGATCGACCTTAAAATTATTAGCGTCGAGATCAGGCTGCACCGTAGCGGCAGGCGGAGCCTCCGCCTTAGGGTCGCCCTTGCCCTCATTGCAACCCAGCATGGAAACGAGAGACAAAAATAGAACCACTACAAGGGCCGCCAAACTCACATAGGGACGGCCGCCTCGGGCGCGGCCCGCAAGAAATAACGGCGCGGCTCCAGGAGGAGGTAACACGTCAGCCGCGCCGCAAGAGCTCACCGGATTCTTCCCCCCGGCGGCTCTTGAAACCCAAAAACCCTGCTTGATCTTCGTCACTGTCACTGAATCACCTCCCGCCCCACTGCCATATTCAGCTGCGCTGCCGCCGTCAAGTACGCGCCCACCAGATTCACGTAGTTGAGTTCCGTGGCCCGATACTCACTCTGCGCATTAAGAAAATCGAGCAGCGAAGCTCCCCCGTGCTGATAAGAAAACGCAATCGTGTCGCGCACCCTCAGCGCCTGTTGCAGATACTTCGCTTTATAAGGCGTGAGCAAAGTCACATTGCTGCTCACCGTCGCGTAGGCCGAATCCACGTCGCTATACACCTGGGCCTGGGCAGCATCAAGCAGCCGCTGGTTGCGGTCAATATCCAACTTTGTGCGCAGCTTCTCACCCTGATTGCGATCAAAAATCCGCAGCGGAATGCTCACGCCCACGCCAAAATACAAATCAATCGGTGGATTCCGCCCAATATCAAAACTAAACGTTGGATCGGTCGATCCGTTCGCAATCGCCAGCTTGTGATCGGTCTGGGCCTTATCTACCGCTTCCATCGCCGCCTTCAAATCCGGGCGCGTGTCCAACGCCATCTTGCGGAAATCATCCTGCGGCAACAACTGCTCGCTGAAATCAAAGACTCCATTCACATCAAACTGTTCCACCGGACTCCGGTCATTCAGCAAAGTCAGCAGCTGAATTTTCGCGGTGCGCAAATTCACGAGTGCGGTCTGCACGTCCGATTCGTACTGCACCCGCTGCAACTCCAACCTGTCCAGATCAATCTGCGCAATATCTCCCGCCTGAAAACGATCGCGACTGATGCCAAGCAAGTGGTCGTAATATTCAAGATCGTCTGTGGCCAGCTTCAAGACTGCCTTCGCCTGCAGCGTCGAAACAAACGCGCCGCGCAAGGTGAAGAGCATCGTTCTCTCCATGTCCGCATGGCTTGACTCCGCGATCCCCGTAGCTTTTTTCGCGCTCTCCAGCCGCAAGTCGCGCTTGTGCTCCCGCTCGTACAAATAGCTTAGGGTCGCCGAAGGCAGCAGATACGCAAACGCCCCATGATCCGGGCCAACATTAAAAGGGGTGATCTGGTCTGACAGCAGACCTAGCGTGGGATTGGGCCGCAAATGCGCCGTGATCTCCTGCGCCTTCGATTCATCAATATTGAGCTTGTCCGCCAGCAGCGTAGGATTGTTCTGCTCAAACCGATCCTTCACCTGATCCCAAGTGAGGCCCACAACCGCCGGCAGGCCGGCCGCCGGCGCCTGTGCCAAGGCACACGCAACCGCGCCCAGCGCAAGCGCCAGGAGCGGTAACCCTCGCTGGATTTTTCTCCGCATCCACTAACCCCGTCAAAGCCCCTCGGATTCCCCCGAAGGTTTTGGGATTGGCACGAGTTTGCTCGTGCCTTTTAATGCACTACTTAATGCACTACCCCTGTGAGTATGTAGTTTCCGCCGTAAGGATTGCGTAAAAATGAAATCGTCGCCGCAATCAATTCTTGAATGCAACGAATCGCAATCGTGCGATTTATGATCTAAGTAAATTAAACAAGGTGGGAACTAACTGGAGGGCCGCGGCTGCCGTGGACAATCATTGGCACCGCAGATACCGCAACTACAAAACTAAAAACTTCCAGCCGGTTCTCTGGAATAAATCCATGCAAGGCCGTCGCGGTGACCGTCGCTGGCTGTGTCTGCCAGCCATTGTGCGACGCCGAACCCTTTTCCCCGGCCGCCTGCGAAACGCTGCGTTTGCCGGGTGACGACTCTTCCATCTCCGCACGCATGGCATGCAAATCGTCAGATGCGGAAATCACCGGAAACAACAGGACAAACGCGCATCCCAGCGTGCAGAGAAATACCAGCGGATGGGCCGTCGAACCTTTCCCTTGACCTCTCGCGGTCACAGCCAACCGTTCCCGCCATAACAAATATGCAGGCACCAGCAGCGACAGCCAGCAGAGATTAAGAAAAAGCTCCATAGACCGAGGGCAGCGGTAAGAGGTCAGATTGCAGAAGTAAAACCTCTGAGGCCAAAGTATAAAAAGCATACCATAGCCCGGCAAGTGACCGGCGTACTCGTCCACACGCCGCGAAATTGTCAGCACTGAACCCTCGTCAACCGTGGTTTGCCTGGTGGTATGAGCTCTTGCTTTTCACTTCTGCAATCGAACCTCTGACCTCTGACCTCTAACCTCCCTAAGGCCCGTGCACAATCTGCAGCGCCCCCGCCGTCTGCAACCTCTGCCGCAAGATCACATTCCGCTCGGGAATCTCGGCTATTGCATCGGCATGGACGACATAGCCACCGTATCCAGGCGTATTGCCAAACGGAATCTTCACGTCCGTAGCCCCCGCCTTTAGTGGAAAATGCTCATAACCAATCGCCGTAGCTCGCCCATTCTCGGCCACCGCAACAATCACCACCGTCAGATCGAAATCATCCTTCGAACCATTCGACACCTTCACCGATCCGTCGATCCGGTCGTCGTGCACCTTCGGAGTCTCATCCCACTCCAGCAGCAGCGCCGCCGTAACCGCCGTCTGTAACTCCTTGCTAGTGCTGTGCGCCGGTTTCGCCGAATCCTCCACCTTCAAAGTCACCGCAGAAGCGCCTCGTTTAGCCGGCCGCCCGCTCAGTAGCCCGTCCCTGGTCAGCGTAACTCCCTGCGGCAACTCGCCGACCGCCACGCTCCAAATGTAAGGCGGGACGCCACCTTTGGCATGAAGAAGAGTGTGAAACTCCTCCCCTACGCTCATAGCCGGCAAAGTCTCCTCGACAATGGCCAGCGGAGCTGGCTGAGTCTGAGCCGCACCGACTCCACAGATGCAAGCCAGCAATGCAATCCGGAGAACACGTTTGAAGTTCATCTTAAGTTTGAAATTCATCTTGAGTGTGAAATTCATCTTAAGTTTGAAATTCATCTAGGGTCGGAGTCTTTCCTTTGTGAACCTTGCGGCCCTCGGTGGTAAAGGCTCGTGGCGAACGCCGAAGGCAACTTCCCGCGAGCTTCGTTTGATTTTACGCCGCCCGCAGCGTAAAAGAACTCAAGATGTCCCATCCTATGTCGCGCATTTCCCTCGCCCTCTTACTGATCTCCTCGCTCATCTTTACATTTACAGCAGCAAGCACCTCAGCCCAAGCTCCACCGCCCACGGCCCCCAACAAAATAGGCCCAACCGGACAGGCAAGCCTCGACCCCAACTCGGAAGAAGCCGCCATCTTCGAACGCATCCTCAACCGCGTCCGTTTCGAAAACGATGGCACCGACGTCACCGAGACCGAAGCCGTCGTCAAAATCCAAAGCCAGGCCGGAGTAGAAGAATTCGGCCAACTAGTGTTCGGCTACTCCTCGGCCACCGAGAAGTTAGAAATCGAATACGTTCGCGTCCGCAAGCCCGACGGCCAGGTCGTCTCCACCCCCGAATCCACCGCCCAGGATTTCGCGCCCGATGTGCTCAAAGAAGCTCCCATGTACAGCGACTACCGCCAGCGCCACATCTCCGTGGCCGCTCTCCAGCCCGGAGACACGCTTGAATATCGCACCGTCACCCGCGTCACTACGCCGCTAGCCGCCGGAAATTTTTGGTACGAAGCCACCTTTCCTAAGGGGATAGTAGTCAAAGAAGATCGCCTGATAGTCGACATCCCCAAAGCCCGCGAAATAAAACTGAAGAGTCCAACCCAGCAGCCCGAAATCCAAGACACCGCCGATCGCCGCATCTACACCTGGACGGTAAAAAACATCCAGCCCGATCGCGACAAAGACAGAGACAAAGAAGAAGAGGCGAACGACTCGACTCCCGACGTCCAACTAACCACCTTCACCGACTGGAAACAAATCGCCGAGTGGTACGCCAAGCTCCAAGGCGATCGCATGACCATCGACGAAAGCGTGCAGAAAAAAGCCGACGAACTCGTCAAAGGCGCCGACACTCCGACTGAAAAGGCTCGCCGCCTCTACGATTACGTCGCCCGCAACATCCGCTATGTCAGCATTTCTCTCGGCGTCGGGCGCTACCAGCCCCATTCGGCCGCCGACGTGCTCCGAAGCGGCTACGGGGACTGCAAAGACAAGCACACTTTATTTTCCGCCATGCTCCGGGCCGAAGGAATCAAAAGCTATCCCGTCCTCATCGACAGCTCGCGACAGCTCGACGAAGATATCCCCTCGCCCGCCCAGTTCGATCACGTCATCACCGCCGTCCGCTTCTCCGCCGGACCTGGCCTTACCTGGCTCGACACCACGCCCGAAGTCACTCCCTTCGGCCTCATCCTTTATCAGCTCCGCAACAAGCAAGCGGTCCTAGCATCCGACGACAGCGAAGCCGGCATCCAGTGGACGCCGGCCGACTCGCCCATAAAAAGTTTTATGCACTTTTCGCTGGACGGAAAATTCACTCCCTTCGGCGCTCTCGACGCTACGCTCGAAATGACTGCCCAGGGCGATCGCGATTGGCCGATGCGCGCCGCCTTCCGCCGCGTAGCTCGCGCGCAATGGAAAGATTTTGTCAAAGCCCTCACGGCCGGATGGGGCCTGCCCGGCGAGGTCGACGACGTTCAACTCGATTCCCTCGAAGACACCAGCAAGCCCTTTCATCTGAAGTTTCATCTCCATCAGGATCAATATTTCGTGGTCCCCAGCGCCAGCGTAAATTTCCGTCCCATCCCGCCGCTCGGTTTGCCCGCCGTTCGCGCGTCGGCAAAAAATAAAAATCCGCTCAACATCGGGCCCGCCGGAGAAATCGACTACCGCGTCCGTCTTCAATTTCCAGCGAACTACACCGTACACACTCCCACCGCCGTAAAAATGTCGCGCGACTACGGGGACTATTCGTCCACCTACACGCTGACGAAAAACATTCTTGAAGGCGAGCGCAAGCTAGTAGTCAAATCCAACGAAGTAGCCGCCGTCCGCCGCTCCGATTACGAATCCTTCCGCAACGCCGCCCACAGCGACGAAGACCAACTCCTGACTTGCACGATCGTGACTCCTGAGGGCCAGTCAGCCGAGGCCGCGTCGAAACTAGAAGGCACCGCCGCAGAACTGCAAAAAGCGGGAATGAAATCTCTGCAATCGAAAGACTATCGCAGCGCCATCGATCTTTTGAAACGCGCAGCCGACAAAGACTCCACAATAAAAGATGCTTGGTACGATCTCGGCCTGGCCTACGCCGCCGCCAACAATCACAGCGAAGCCATCGCCGCCTTCCGCAAGCAACTCGAGCAAGATCCCAACCACCAGCATGCCAACCTCGACCTCGCCCTCGAACTCCAGCAAACCGGGAAGACCACCGAAGCCATCGCCGCCTATCGCAAGCAACTCGAAGCAACTCCTTACGACAAGCAGACGCACAAGAATCTAGGCCTGCTGCTGGCGCAACTTAACAAAGACGCCGAAGCCCGTACCGAACTGGAAGCCGCCGCCGCGCTTCCACCCGACGATCCCGAAATCAAATTAGCTCTGGCGCAGGTCTACACGCGCCTGGGAGAAAAATCGCAAGCACAAGAATTAATGAAAGGACTAACCGGCAGCGCCACCAGCGCCAACACTGACAACACCCAAGACATCTACGCCGCCGCTCTAACCAACGACATCGATCCCACCCAAACCGAAAACGAAGCCCAGCAGGTTCTCTACGACATCGGAAGCCAATTCGATTCCGGCGAGTTCGATCGCTTAGGCCCCTCCGCATTTTCGTCAATGCGACTCGTCGCGCTCTCCTGGGCTCGCATAGGATGGGCAAAATTTCAGCGCGGCGAAACTCTCAGCGCCATGCAATTCCTGAATTCCGCGTGGATGCTAAGCCAATCCGCCACCGTAGCCAACCGCCTAGCCCAGGTCTACGAAAAACAAGGCCAATCCGAGAAAGCTCGCCACATGTACGCCCTATCCATAGCCGCAGCCGGCGGCGCTAACAATAAAGATAAGCAGGATTCAGAAGCACGCCTGGCGAAGCTAGCACCCGATCCAACTCCATCGGGCAAAGCAGCGGATCCATCGCCAGATCCTAAGAAAGCAAAAGAAGAATTGATCGAAGATCGCACCGTAAAACTCAGCCAAATTACGACCAAGCCGGCGACCGCCCGCTTCAATCTGGTCTTCGACAGCTCCCCGCGCCCCGAGCGGGCCGACCTCGCCGACGGAGACGAATCCCTTCGCCCAGCTGCTGCTCAACTCCGCGAAAAAGATTTCCCCGTAAGATTTCCCGATGTGTCATCTATAAAAATCATCCGCCAGGCAAAACTAACCTGCACCGCCTCAGCCTGCACCATCGAACTATTACCCATCGATTAGCCTAGAGATTTTCTTGTTCGCCGCATCTGCCGATGCTTTGCTCGGCTGGGCAGGTGAGGGCACCTGCCCCTACGTGATCATCGCGCATCCCGTACAATCGCTATCCACAGGACGAAATTATGCCCGACCTGAATTCCACCTTCGCCGCCGCCCTAACCACTCGCTATCAAAAACTATCGACCGCCCTCCATGACCAAGCCGCGCCTCTGACCGACGACGAGTTCTGGCGCAAGCCCTTTCCCTTCGGCAACAGCGTCGGACACCTCGTCCTGCATCTAACCGGCAACCTCAACTACTACATCGGCGCCGCAATCGCACGAACCGGCTACGTCCGCGATCGTCCGCTAGAATTCTCCGACGCGACCCGCCCCGCGAAACAAGCGGTCCTGAATAAATTCGACGAAGCCATAAAAATGGTCGTTGGCACCATCGAAGTCCAATCTGCCGAAGACTGGTCAAAACCCTATGCCGCCGAACGAAGCGACGCCAGCACCCGCCTCGAAATTTTCCTGATCTGCGCCACCCACCTCCATCACCATATCGGCCAGATGATGTATTTGAGATTCGAATTACAGCGAGGCCGCAAGTGATCAAGATGTCGCGAAGACCTTTGTGGTTCAAGCTCTCTGGCTGTGCAACAGGCCGCCAATGGCCAGCGACCCGCCAGATAGGTATGCTAATCACCCAGCGAAGCCGTACGTGATGCGAGGAGGTCACACCATGAAGAAAAGTATCGCCATCCTGGCCTTGCTTTTCATTAGTTCTTTTTCAGCCGCCCAGGAGCCAACACGCAAAGACGCCTTACTCGATCATCTGACCGGCAATTGGATCCTCCAGGGCACCATTGCCGGCCGCGAGGCCACGCACGATATCGACTCCGGGTGGGTGCTGAACCACGAGTACCTGCGCTTCCACGAACTCTCGCGCGAGAAGAACGCCCAGGGCCAGCCTGCCTACGAAGCGATCGTCTTCATTGAATGGGACGAACCGTCGCACGAATACAAATGCCTGTGGCTCGATTCGACTGGCGGCGGCGGTCTTTCGAATCCTATTGCCCAAGGCAAACGCGGCAATGACGAAATCACGTTCTTGTTTCGCGATAAAGATGATAAGAACAGCGGCGTCCGCACCACGTTCGCCTACAACAAAGCGGCCGATAGTTGGAGCTGGATTATCGACAACGAATCCGGCGACAAGATCACGTCCTTTGCGCGAGTGAAGCTCACCAGGAAATGAAGCGCGCGGGAGGGAGAGAATTACAGTTATCCTAATCACCCAGTGGAGAAAAATTGCGCGGCCTAAAATCTAGATGTGTCCTGATCACCGGCGGAGCCAGCGGCATAGGCGCAGCCACCGCCGCAAGATTTCTAGAAGAAGGCTCCAAAGTCTGCGTCCTCGATCGCGACCCCGAAGCCAATAAGAAAATAAAAAACGATCTGCCCGCCCTAACTGCCACCTTTAACGCCGATGTCACCAATCTCGACCTGGTGAAGATTGCCTTTGCCGAAGCCATCCGCCTAATGGGCGGAGTCGACATTCTCATCAACAACGCCGGCATCAGCATCCGCCACAACTTCCTCGACATCACGCCCGACGAATGGAACAAAGTAGTCGCCGTCAATCTCACCGGCGTTTTCTACGTGGCCCAAACCGCAGCCCGCCACATGATCGAACGCGGCAGCGGAGTCATCCTGCAAACGGCTTCGACCAATGGCATCGCGGGCTATCCCTATTACGCCGACTACAACGCCACCAAAGCCGGAGTCATCGAGCTCACCAAATCGATGGCCCTCGAGCTCGCGCCTAAAATCAGAGTCAACGCTGTGGCGCCGGGGTACGTTCTCACTCCCATGCAACGCGCCGAATACACCGATGCCATGCTCGACGCGGTCAACCAAAAAATTCCTCTCCGCCGGCACGCCCAGCCCGAAGAAATCGCCGCCCTCTTCGCCTTCCTCGCCTCCGACGACGCCCAATTCATAACCGGCGCCATCTACACAATAGATGGAGCAGAAACTGCCGGCGCCCTGGCCAGCCGCTAAGCCGCCGGAACGAAAATCACACTGCATACCACCAAGGGCACTAAGGTTCACTGAGGAGTCACTAAGGGGTTCGGTGCCCATCGTTCGCCTTATAATCAGTCGCTCTATAATCAGTGGATGAAGCGCGTTGTACATGCCGCTTGTCCGCATGATTGTCCGGATGCTTGCAGCGTTCTGATTACGATCGAGGATGGGCGCGCTACTAAGATTCAGGGGGATCCTGAGCATCCGGTTACGCGGGGATTTCTTTGTGCCAAGGTGGCTAAGTATCTGGACCGCGTTTATTCGCCGGGGCGGGTGCTTTATCCGATGCGGCGGGTTGGGGCTAAGGGGCCGGCAACTTCGCGGGAGCGGAGCTTTGCTCCGCCTGGACGGCCGAGGGCGGCCGTCCCTACGCGAGCCGTTCCAGCGCCGGCGTTTCAGCGGATTTCCTGGGATGAGGCGCTGGGTGAAATCGCTGAGCGGTTTCGGCTGGTTGCTGATGAGTTTGGGGCTGAGGCTATTCTTCCTTACTCTTATGGCGGCACGATTGCGGCGTTGAATGGCGGGTCGATGGACCGGCGATTTTTCTATCGGCTGGGCGCCTCGCAATTGGAGCGGACGATTTGTTCGGATGCGGGCGAAGTGGGGCTGCAATCGGTGATCGGCATCAAGATGGGGACGGAGCCGGAGCAGTTTGCGCATTCGCGATACATCATTGCGTGGGGCTCGAATATTCACGGCAACAATGTTCATCTTTGGCCGTTCATTGAAGAGGCGCGGCGCAAGGGCGCGAAGCTGGTTGTGATCGATCCGTATCGCACGCGGACGGCTAAGCTGGCGGATTGGTATTTGCCGATCAATCCGGGGACGGATGCGGCGCTGGCGCTTGGGATGATGCACGTCATCATTGGCGAAAATCTTTTTGATGGCGATTATGTTTCGCGTTATACGGTTGGGTTTGAGGAGTTGAAGGCTCGTGCGGAGCAGTATCCGCCGGAGAGAGTGGCGCAGTGGACGGGGATTTCGGCGGAGGATATTCGCAAGCTGGCGCGCGAGTATGCGACGGTTCGGCCGTCGGTGATCCGCGTTAATTATGGGATACAGCGGTCGGATGGCGGCGGGATGGCGATGCGCGCTGTGACGATGCTTCCCTGCTTGATTGGGTCGTGGAAGGAAGTTGGAGGCGGGCTGCAGCTCTCGACCAGCGGGGCTTTTGGATTTAATACTGACGCGCTGCGGATGCCGGAGCTGATGAACAAGGCGCTGGGACGGCCGGCGCGCATGGTCAATATGGTGCAGCTGGGAACGGCGTTGAATACGATGACTCGGCCTCCGATCAAGGCGCTGTTTGTTTATAACTCGAATCCGGCGGCGGTCTGCCCGAACCATAATGAAGTGGTGCGCGGGTTGATGCGGGATGATTTGTTTACGGTGGTGCACGAGCAGTTTTTTACGGACACGACCGATTATGCGGACATTGTTTTGCCGGCTACTACTTTTTTTGAGCACAAGGATTTGGTAGGGGCTTACGGGCATTATTTTTTGCAGGTTTCGGAGCAGGCGATCGAGCCGCTCGGAGAGTGCCGGTCGAATGTCGAAGTGTTTCGCGGGCTGGCGGAGCGGATGGGATTTGAGGAGGAATGCTTCCGGGAGTCGGTGGATGGGATGATTGAGGAGGCGCTGGATTCGGGGAATCCGCGGCTGGAGGGGATTACGCGGGAGCGGTTGGAGCGGGAGCATTGGGTGCGGTTGGAGTTGGGTGGCTCGGCGGCTAAAGCCGCAGGTGAGAGTGGGGCGGAGATCGCAGCGCTGACGCGCTGCGCCGTCCAAAAACAGAGTGCAGGGCCTATCAGCGAATTGGGGCAAGGATCGGTCAGCAGTGGGGAAATGGTGGGAGCGGGTAGGGGTCCTTCGACTTCGCAGAACGATCCGCTTCGCGAATCGTTATGCTTCGCTCAGGATGACAATTCGGAAATTTTGTCTGCTTACGGCGCGGCTAAAGCCGCGGGTGGGGGTGTGTCGGATATCGCAGCGCTGAAGCGCCGCGCCACCCAAAAGCAAAGTGCAGGGCCTGTCGGCGAATTGGGGCACGGATCGGTCAGCGGTGGCGAAATGGTGGGGGCGGGTAGGGGTCCTTCGACTTCGCAGAACGATCCGCTTCGCGAATCGTTATGCTTCGCTCAGGATGACAATTTAGAGATTGTGGCTGCAGCTCAGGATGACAATTTGGAAGTTGTAGGTGGTGCAGGCGGGAAGTGCGAGGTGGCTGCGTTTTTGCCGTTTGCTGAGGGGAATTTTTCTACTGCCAGTGGGAAGGCTGAATTTTATAGTGAGGGTTTGAAGGCTCTGGGGCTTGATCCGGTGGTGGCTTTTACGCCGCCTGGGGAATCGCGGAACGGGGCTGGATCGAAGTCGGGCTTCCCCCTTGAGCTTTTGGCGCGGAAGCCGGACAACCATCTCAATTCTTCGTTTGCTAATGTGCCGTCGGTGCGTGCGATGGAGCCGGGGATGGGGGAGTTGGAGATGCATCCTCGGGATGCTGAGGCCAGAGGCGTGAGGAATGGCGATCAGGTTCGCGCGTTTAATTCGCGGGGAGAGATTGTGCTTCGGGCGCGAGTGAATGGATCTGTTGCTCCGGGAGTGGTGGCGGCGCGACTCGATTGGGCGCGATTTGGACCGGGCGGGCGAAATATAAATGTGCTCACGTCAGAAAAACTTACGGACATGGGCAACGCGGCGACGTTCTATTCCGTCTGTGTTGAAGTAGAACCTTTTCGGGCGTGAATCTCGGGGAGAATTTGTCGGTGGTGAGAGTCAGTTGGAGAGAAGCGTGCCCTCAGCGGCTAAAGCCGCTGTTGATTTTGCGGCAGTTGCGGCACGGCTGAAGCCGTGCCCTTTCAAAGCAAAGGTCAAGGGGTGGGCAAACTCAAATTGATCCACTACGAATTTGTCTCTGCCTTGGACGGTTCTCGATCTCTACCGTATAATTACCGTTTTCCTAACTCTAGTTTTTCGAGGTAGTTGCAATTCATTGCCATCATCAGGTAATCCCTGCCCGGACGCCTAAGCCCGGCCAGGACACGGGTTCGCGGACAGCGTCGAAGTGCTCTCCATCTTCTTCCTCCCAAAGAGTTTGCAGGCGTAGCTCTGGATGGAATTTTCTGATTATCCTGGCCGCGTTTATGGTGCTGACGGCCACTGCGATTGGGCAGTCGGATCTGATTGTCGGGATCGTCGTGCATGGCAATCGGCGCATTCCGGCGGACACGGTGAAGGCGCGCATCTTCAGCAAAGTGGGCGACGTGTATGACCAGGCCGCGATTGAGCGCGACTTCAACGCTTTGTGGAATACGGGGTATTTCGAAGACATACGCTTCGAGCGGGAGCAAAGCGACAAGGGTTGGATCATCCACATTTATCTCAAAGAGCGGCCGACGATTCGCGAGATCAACTACACGGGGCTGAATGCGGTTTCGACGAGCGACGTGCTGGATCGGTTCAAGGAGCGGAAGGTTGGGCTTTCGGTGGAGAGCCAGTACGACCCGACGAAAATTAAGAAGGCGGAGGTTGCGCTGAAGGAATTGCTGGCGGAGCACGGGCATCAGTTTGCGACGATACGCAGCGAAATTCGGCCGATTCCGCCGGCGGCGGTTGCGGTCACCTTTGTGATTAAAGAGGGGCCGAAGGTTAAGGTGGGGAAGATCATCTTCCGCGGGAACCGGCACATTAATGACCGGACGCTGCGCGCGTCGATGAAGAACCTCAAGCCGATCGGGATCCCGCACTCCATTTTTCTTGAAAACCTGTTTGCCAAGACTTATGACGCGACCAAGCTTGAGGAAGATACGGAGCGGGTGCGCGCGGAATATCAGAACCGCGGGTACTTCAAGGTGCTGGTCGAGGACCCGAAGGCCGAGATTCACGACACGGGGCACCCAGGATTTCATATTCCGTTGATTCAGGGAGGGGTTGGTAAAGCGGTAGATATCACGATGCCGATCGAGGAGGGGGATCGGTACAAGCTGGGCACGATCACTTTCAAGAACAACAAAGCGATTCGGAATACGGCTGCGTTGCGCGGTCTGTTTCCGATGAAGGACGGAGATATTTTCAGCCGCGAGAAAGTGGCGAAGGGGCTGGAGAATCTGCGCAAGGCTTATGGCGAGGCTGGGTACATCAACTTTACTTCGGTGCCGGACACGAAGTTCGACGACGCGAAGAAAATCGTAAATCTGGAAATCGATGTGGACGAGGGCAAGGAGTTTTACGTTCGCCGCATAGAGTTCCAGGGCAATACGACTACGAGGGATAAGGTGATTCGCCGCGAGATTGCGCTTGAAGAAGGGCAGATCTACAACTCGCACTATTGGGAACTCAGTCTGTTGCGCCTGAATCAGCTGGGATATTTCGATCAGCTGAAGCCGGACGATCCGAATACGACCGAGCGGCACCTTGACGAAAAGAATGGCACCGTCGATTTAACGTTGAAGGTTCATGAAAAAGGAAAGAACAGCATAGGGCTGCAAGGCGGAGTGAGCGGACTGGCGGGCGCTTTCGTCGGCCTCAATTACAGCACCAACAATTTTCTTGGATTGGGTGAGACGCTCTCGGTGCAGGCGAGTCTGGGGAGCAGGCAGCGCGACTTGGTATTTGGATTCACAGAGCCTTACATGTTCGACCGGCCGATACAGGCGGGCTTCAACGTTTACACGCGCAAGTCGAACTATAACCAGGCGCGGCAGTACGCCGTTTTGACAGGACAAAATCCGAATCTGCCCTCGGCGTATCTGCAGAACCTGCAGAACTATTCGCAGTCGAGCGAGGGATTCTCGGGCAATTTGAGCTATCCGCTACGCGGGAAACGTTCTTTTAAGCGGCTGGGCATCAGCTATTCGTTTGACCGCTCGTCGCTGATTGCGGTGAGCAGCGCTTCAAAGCTGTTGTTTGAGAATCTGAACTTCCGCGGCATCAGCGGGCCTAATGCCTTGAGCGGCATTATCACGAGCAAGATCACGCCCAGCTTGACGATGAATACGCTCGATTCGAACTACGCGCCGCATCATGGCAAGAGTCTATTCATCGGCGGCGAATTTGCGGGTATTGGCGGCACGGTGCATACGATACGGCCGATCGTTCAGTACAAGCAGTTTTTCCCGATGCAAAAGCGCCGCAATGCGCTTGGCTACAATGTACAGGCGTCGTTCATTACGGGATATGACGGGGTGGTCGCGCCACCGTTTGAGCGGGCTTACCTCGGCGGCGAGAATGATTTGCGCGGATTCGATATCCGCACGGTTTCGCCGATTGCGTACCTGCCGAGCGTGCAAAATATTGCGCTGAAGAATCCGGATGGAAGTTATGTTCCGGCTAACCCGCGTTTCCCAGTGCAGCTTAACTCCTCGGGGGTATGTGCGAGCAATTGCTGGAATATTCCGATTCCGTATCAGCAATTGGTTACGCCGGGCGGAGATTTCAGTATTCACGGCAACCTGGAATACCGCATCACGATTGCGGGACCGGTGGCGATTGCGCCGTTTGTCGACGTCGGCACGGATCCCATTCTGCGTACTTCGCAATTGCAAATCAATCCAGTGCAATATCAAAGCTTGATCAGCACGCTGTTCGGCTGCCCGCAGTTGAGCACCGCTTACAGTTGCCAGGGTGGGCAGACGATCACCGGTATCCCACCAAATTTGAGACCGGTGCCGGGAACGAACTGGGTGCCGCGCATGTCGACGGGACTCGAGTTGCAGACGATGCTTCCGGTGGTGAATGCACCGTTCCGCATTTATTACGCTTATAACGCGCTGCGCCTCGATGGCAGCGCCTACCCGCCAATACAGATCACGCCTAGCATGTTCCCATTCGGGGTGAACCCGGGCGCCGCAACCTACACCTATAACTTCACACGATCGACACTGGCCGCTCCGTTCAGGCTGCTGGAACCGAGGAAGACTTTCCGGTTTACGGTGGCGACGACGTTCTAGGAAAAGCAGGAAAAGCAGAAAGCGGGAAAAGAGCAGGGGACAGGAAAGGCAGGGTCGCCTGAACTTTGTTTCTCCGTTGAAACCCCAGCCACTCGCCTGTTTTGGCTAGTACTAAATGCTAATTGCTAATTGCTAAGTGCTGACTTTCGTGTGCTTACTCGATTTGCACTAATCCGCTGGTGGCGGGGGCTGCGGGATGTTGCGGGGCTCGCCATGCATCTAAGACCGAGACCTGGTGGACGCAGGAAACGGTGCAATGGGGAGCGCAGGATTTTTCGGTTTGGAACTCGCGGCGAATGTCGGAGAGCGTGTATTTCTCCAGTGGGACGCCGGGATAGCCGCGCTGCTGCGAGCAATAGTGGACAAGGCCGTCTTCGCAGATGTAGAGGTAGCGCGCGCCGGCGCGGCAGCGCCACTGATTGGGGCGGCCTAAAGCGATGTTGTCCTGGAAGGCGTTCACCCGGGTGAAGCTGTGCTTCTCGAGATTTTTCATCTCGTGATAGACGCGGCGTTCCTCGTCGTTCAAGGGCTGCACCTGGCCGGTTCCATCGTGAATGATTCCGATAGTCGAGCTGAAGCCAAGTTCCAGAGCGCGCTTGCCGATGGTGAGTGCGTCCTGGGGATTACTTACTCCGCTGCCGACTACGGAATTGATGTTGACGTGGAATTCGGCGTGCTCAGCCAGCAGTTCTAATTTGCGGTCGAGGACCTTCAGGCTTTTCTTCGAAACCTCATCGGGATTTACGTTGTCGATCGAAATCTGGAGCCATTCCAGACCTGATTGATTCAGGCGCTTGATGCGGTCGGCGACCAGGAGATAGCCGTTGGTGATGAGGCCGGAGACGATGCGGCGCTTGCGCATGTGGTGGATGATGTCGTCGAGTTGCGGATGGAGCAGGGGCTCGCCGCCGCTGATGGTGATGACCGAGGTGCCAAGATCGCCGAGGAGATCGACGCGGTGCAGCATTTGGTCGGTCGCCACGGGCTTCGAAAAATCGTCGAACTCGTTGCAGTAGGTGCAGGCCAGGTTGCAGCGCCGAATGGGGATGAGGTGCGCTAGCAGAGGATGGTCAGTCGAGGCGACAGCCTTGAGGATTTGCCATAGGCCGTGAACGTTGCGTTCGGCCGCTTTGAATTTGCGGCGCCACGCTAGCGATCTGTTTGTCGTCGTTTTTGTCAAAATCGTAGTTGTCAAGATCGAGGTTGTCAGAATCGTGGTCGTAAGAGCGTGACCTTCTTCTATTTCATCACAGCGACGTGCGAGGTGGCGAATTGGGCGCAGCATTCGGCGGAAAAGCGGGGTTGAATGGCGATTCGGCCCACTCGCTTCCGGTTTCCGCGACGCTGGGTGGGTGAAAGAAGTTGCAATCAGAACCGGTACGTCGAGCGGGGCCGTGGGCCGCTGAGCTAGCGATTCCTTGGACTTGCACGAAATTCCCTGGCACTTTAAGTGGCCCTCGATTTGCTCGGATTGGCTATAATGTCTATTCTTATGGTCGACATTTAGAGTTCGACATTTAGAGTTCGTCGTTTAAAGTTCGTCGTTTCAAGTTTGTCATTTGCCTGGAGCCATTCTTGGCCAATCCCCAGACTGATGTGTTGATTGTAGGTGGCGGATTTAGCGGGACGATGCTTGCGGTGCAACTACTGCGGCGCACTGCGTCTCTATCGATCGCGGTGATCGATCGAGGAGGGATTCCCGGGCGAGGAGTGGCATACAGTTCTCCGCATCGATTTCATCTGTTGAATGTGCCGGCGGGGCGGATGGGGGCGTTTCAGGACGATCCCGAAGAGTTTCTTCGCTGGGCTCAAAGCAATTACGATGCCTCGATCAAGTCGCGGAGTTTTCTGCCGCGGGCAGTTTACGGCCAGTATCTCAGTAGCGTGCTCGAGCGGACGCTCGCCGAAAACGGGCGGGACCGCTTGCAGTGGATTCAGGATGAAGCGCTGTCGATGCAGCGGCGACGAAATGGGGTTGCGTTGCAGCGCAAGAACCTTGCGAGTCCGGAGCTGCTGGCGCGGGTGGCCGTGTTAGCAACGGGGAATTTTCCGCCGGGCGCTCCGAGGATTCCCGGCCTCGCGGTGAACCATTCTCCTAGCGGCAGGCCTGGGAGTTCGCTCGGCAGTTCGCTCTATGTGCAGTTCGCGTGGGCAGCGCACGCGCTGGAAAATTTGCCGCGCGACGGAAGCGTTCTTCTGCTCGGCTCGGGCCTGACCAGCATCGACATGATCATGGCGCTGAAGTCGAAGGCGTTTCGGGGCACGATTCACGTGCTTTCGCGCGAGGGGCTTATTCCCAGCCGACATCAACCCGTTCAACCGTGGCCGGTTTTATGGAACGAAAAATCTCCGCGGACGGTTCGCGGCTTGCTGCGGCTGATTCGAGAACAGGTGGATATCGCGGCTGAACAAGGGATCGACTGGCGCAGTGTGGTCGACAGCTTGCGTGGGGTGACACCGCAAATCTGGCAGTCGCTGCCGATCAGCGAGCAGAGACGATTTCTGCGCCATGCGCGGGCGTATTGGGACATACACCGGCATCGTCTGGCGCCTGAAATCTCCGACATTTTTTCGGACATGGAGGCGGAGGGGCAGATTCGATTTCATACGGGGCGGATTACGCGCTACGCCGAGGATGACAATCTGGCTGAGATTGTCTATCAGGAACGAGGAAGCGATACGACTAAGCGCCTGCACGCGCATCGCGTCATTAATTGCACAGGCTCGGAGACGGATTGCCGTCGCATCGATGATTCGCTCATCACCAGCCTCTTTGCGCAGGGACTGGCCCATCCTGACGCATTGTTTCTGGGGCTCGACGTCGATGCGAATGGCGCGCTTATCGACTATGAGGGGAAGCCGTCGCGTGTTCTCTTTACGATTGGGCCGACTCGGAAAGGGCAATTGTGGGAGACGACGGCGGTTCCTGAGATTCGGCAGCAGGCCGAGCAACTGGCGGCGCACCTGGTGACGGTGTTGGAGGCAGGCTCGGAGGAGGGCGAGTTGCTTGAGCCCGCTGTGTAGGAATAAAAGCGTAGAAATTATTCAGTCTCTTCGTCGACTTTTTCGTGCCCTGATGCGGCGAGCGCGTCGATTGCCTGATTCAGGTTGTGGTGGTTGATGAGGACGTAATCGGTATCGAAGGTCGAGATGGCGAAGATGGGGATATGCGCTTCCGCCAGGGGATTCAGAAACGACGCGAGCACGCCGGTCATCGAAAATGGAAATGGGCCTTCGAGCTTTAGGGCCTGCCATCCGCGCTCAATGCGAGTCGTCGCTTGAGATTGATCGTCGGTTGGCTGGTTATTCGGGCAGGCATCTTCCGCACAGACAATCGAGAGCTCGTCGCGTGTGCGTGTTGCGCAGAAGAATGCGCTAGCAGATACCGGCTCCGGGACGTTGGCGTCCTGTGCGAGTCGGCAGACGGCGAGCGGGGTTGCGATGACGCGATATCTCAGACGGTGCGGCAATTCACAAAGAGGTTACTACATCGAGGTTTGATCACCGGAGTGGCTGACGTGCGATACTGAAATTTATGGCGCTGCCTGATTTCACTCCGCGTGTCGCGAACGATCCGAAGTCGGTGGTGATTCATTTGACGACGGGAGCGGGCGTGGAGATTGAGTGGAAGGATGGGCACCGGTCGGTGTATACGTTTGCGTTTTTGCGGGATGCTTGTCCTTGCGCGCTGTGCGAGGACGAGCGGACGAAAGCGGGACGCAAGGCGGGCGAAGCGGCGAAGCTGGCTCCGGGAGCGCTGCCGATGTTCAAGCCGGCGGTACGGGCATTGTCGGCGGAAGCGGTGGGAAAGTACGCGCTGCGGTTTGCGTGGAACGATAATCACGATCTGGGGATTTATTCGTGGTTCTATTTGCGGGAAGTTTGCCCTTGCGCGGAGTGTGCGGCGGCGCGGGGGTGACTTTGCACTCGGAAAGCGTGCAGGCATAGGGGTCCTTCGACTCCGCAGAACGATTCGCTTCGCGAATCGCGCCGCTGCGCTCAGGATGACAATTCCTTGTTTATATTTTTATTTGTGGCGACGAATTATCAGTTATGACCGTAACGATTCGGTTGGCGGAGGCAGGCGATATTCCGGCGTTGCGGAGGTTGATTGAGGCTTCGGTGCGGGGATTACAGGCTCGGGATTATTCCGCGGTGCAATTGGAGAAGGCGCTGAAGACGGTTTATGGGGTGGATACGCAGCTAATTTGCGATCGAACTTATTTTGCGGCGGAAGAAGTGGATGATTTGGGCGGATCTTCGAGGGCGCCTTTGCTGGTTGCTTGTGGCGGGTGGAGCAAGCGGAAGACTTTGTATGGCGGCGATCAGTTTGCGGCGCGCGAGGATTCGTTGCTTGATCCGGCGAAGGATGCGGCTAAGATTCGGGCATTTTTTGTGCATCCGGCTTGGGCGCGGCGAGGGATTGGCAGCATGATTCTTGAGGCTTGCGAGGCGGCGGCCCAGGCTGCGGGGTTTCGACGGCTGGAGATGGGGGCGACGCTGACGGGGGTTCCCTTTTATCGGACGAAAGGATATGTGGAGTTGGAGGCGGTGGAAGCGCCGCTGGGAGAGGGGTTGACGTTGCCGATTGTGCGGATGGGGAAGAGCGTGGGTTAGACGGCGGTCGGGTGTGCGCCGTCGAAAAAGATCGCGCCTTCTTGGCGGCGATAGGGGTCCTTCGACTTCGCAGAACGATCCGCTTCGCGAATCGTTATGCTTCGCTCAGGATGACACGTGCTAATAATTTAATCGTCCCTCGTCGCATAGGTAGGGCGCTGCCCCGCAAACTGCGGTGCGCCTATTAGCTGACGATGGCGTCGATGTAGCGGTTTAGAAGTGATTCTGCCTGGCCTTCATAATCCATAAACATGATGCCGTTGCCGAATTGAGGGTGGCGAGTGACGATGCGTCCGCGGATCACGATAGGCTGGCCATCGAGCCAGAGTTTGGCTTGAACGCGGCCACCTACGGGGAGCGGCATCATCAGCTGGACGTAACAGCCGCCGCGGCTGAGGTCTGAGGTCTCGAGGCGCAGGGGGATGTCGCTGCCTTCCTGATGGAGTTCGACTTGGACCTGGACGGAGCGGCGGGGATAGCGGCGGCGGTCGCGTTCTATGGCAGCGGGTGTGGATAGCGCTTCGGGCAAATTCATCGGTCGTCTCCGGGGTCAGCGGCGTGGCATGATCCCTGTAGTGATCATCGGCATTGTGGCTCAGGGAGTCCAGGTCATGGGTCACAGGGACGCGGTTACGAACGTTCACGCAGCGCAATAGCAGGTATTCCCGGTTGCGAATTTTTCCGCGGATGGTTCACGGCTTCACGCCTAGCTCGGAGTAGAGTTCGGAGGGTTTATAGATCACTCCGTCTTTCACCACGAGGACGGTTTTTCTGATGTCGCTGATGTTTTTGGTGGGGTCGCCGTCGACCAAGACGAGATCGGCTAGTTTGCCGGGAGCGATGGAGCCTAGATCTTTGTCGAGGCTCATGATGCGGGCGGCGTTGAGGGTAGCGTCTTGCAGGACTACGTTGGCGGGGATGCCGGCCTGGACGTCGAGTTCTAGTTCGCGATGGAGGGCGAATCCGGCCATGTTGTCGGTGCCGTCTTCGATGGAGAGACCGGAGCGATAGAGAAGGCCGGTGAATTCGAGCATCTTGGCGAAAGATTTTTTGTAGGTGTCTTCCAGGCCGGGAGGCGGCGTCATTCCGGCGATGAGGAGGCTGCGGCGGACTTGCGCGGGCAGGCGATTGGCGACGGGAAGGAATCCGGGAGAGATTTGGCCAGGACGTGCCATGTATTGGTCTTCGAAAACGGTGAGCGTCAGGTCGAGTTTGGTGTGGTGATCTTGCAGGAGCTTGATGAAGTCGTGCACCTTCGCGGAGTTGAGATCGAGAGAGGCTGTGACTTCTCCGGGCTTGGTTAGGCGAGTGATGGTGTTGGTGTCTTTGATTTCGGGGAAGAAGTTGAGGACGAGAAAATTGATGTGCTGAATTTCGTCGTAACCGTCCTCGACGCATTGCGAGGCGATCATGTTGGCGGGGATGTGTCCGCTGACTCGGAGGCCGTTTTTGTGGGCTTCGTCGATGATGACGGGGACGAGCTCGGGCTTAACGGAGCTGTAGATTTTTATTTGCACGTAGCCGAGTTTCTTGTAGTTGTCGACGGCGCCGCGGGCCTCAGCTTCGGTGGAGACCAGGACTTTGGTGGGGCCGTGAAAAGCGTCGGGACTGTCGATGATTCCGGCGAGGACGATGCGGGTGCCGATTTCTTTTCCGTCGGCGATGCGCTGGCGGCGGGCCAGGAGCGAGTCGGTGTCGTTGGCGAGATCGCGGACGGTGGTGACTCCGGCGGCTAGGTTGAGGAGGCCGTCGTTATCGCCGACGTGGGCGTGCATATCCCAGAGGCCGGGGAGGAGGGTTTTGCCGGTGGCGTCGATGATTTCGGGCCATTTTCCTGTCCGGTCAAGCAGAGACGGTCCCACACTGGCAATGCGATTGTCCGTTACGAGGACTTCTTGGTCGGGGATAATCTTTGCCGATTCGGCGTCGAATAAGTTGACGTGCGTCAAGACTATTCCATACTTGGGGTGATGCGCGAGCTTTGCGGCGAGGTCGGCGGAGCGGGAATCTTTGATCTTGCTTTGGGCGGCTAGCAGAGCGGGGATTGAGGCTTCCCAACCTTCGGGAACGATCGAGCCCCATTCGTCGACGGTCCCGAAAAATTTGTCGTTGGCATTGGCTTCGGCCCAGAAATAGGTGGGGGAGAAATCGAGTCCGGCGATGGCGTAGAGGGCGACGTGCTTTTTGTGCCCGCTCGCTTCAACATCCAGCTCGGTCATGCGCTGAACGCGGGCTTCGCCTTCGGGGAGCAGGGCGATTTTGCCTCCGTTTTGCAGCGCGGCGTGGGCGAGGAGAGCGATCTCGGAGGGTCCGCCGTTGAGGGCTAAATAGAAGGCTGGGCCCGAGACTTTCTTTTCACCTTGTTCGGCGGTGTTTTTCCAGCGGGCCGTGCCTGAGTCGAGAGAATAATTTTCGGCGACGGGCGATTTCAGATAATCGTTGCCGGTGACAGCTTCGGAGACGGGGATGCCGTCTGCGTCGAGTTTGAGGATGCTGGTGGTTTTGGGGCCGCGTCCACGGTCGTTGAATTGAAAGAAAATGTGGAGAGTGCCGTCGGCGGCGGTCCAAACGGCTTGCTGGCCGGCCAGTGTGCCCATGAGCAACATGGAGTAGTGGTCGGCGGTAGCGGGAATGTCAGTGGGGAGGGCGGGGGCGGCGGACTGTGGCGGCTGCTGTGCGACGGAAAGGGAAAGTAGAAGCGTCAGAAGAAGGCTCATGAGGCACAGTCGGGACGGGATGGTCATGGTGCCCTTTCGGCTTGATTGTGGAAGGGAAACACAAGGTCCCTCCACTGCGCTTGGCTTCGCCTGCGCTTCGGTCGGGATGACAGATTTAGGTTGTGCTTCGGTCGGGATGACAGTGATGGAATAGTTTTGCATAGGAACGTTCTCGGGCAGAGCGTGCGCTACAGTATAATCTTCGCCTTGAAGAAAACTGCATGACTGACACTACACACGCTGTCCCTTACGAGCCGGAGCCGGTGAAAACCGGCATGGAAATTGGCGACATACTGAAGATCCTGCCGCATCGCTTTCCTTTTCTGCTGATCGACCGGGTGGTTGAGATGGAGCGGATGAAGAGTATTGTTGCGCTCAAGAACGTGACCATCACCGAACCGTTTTTTCAGGGACACTTTCCGGAGAAGCCGATTATGCCGGGAGTGCTGATCGTGGAAGCGATTGCGCAGGCGGGTGGGTTGCTGCTGCTGACGGAGGTTCCGAACCGCGACGAGATGCTGATGGTGTTTACGGGGATTGAGAAGGCGCGGTTTCGGCGTCCGGTGGTGCCGGGAGACCAGTTGCGGATTGAGGTCGCGGTGAAGGCTTGGCGAGTTACGGCGGCTCGGCTTGAAGGCAAGGCTTATGTGGATGGGAAGGTGGCGGCGGAGGCTACGGTGACTTGCCGGATGGTGCCGCGGAATTTGAGTGCGGGGGATGGCGCGGGTGAGGAAGCGTAGGGTTGTCGGCCGACTGAAATGTGGTGCATCGTGAGAAGTGCTTGCGGCAGTGCAGGAGGAAATAGGGGTCCTTCGACTCCGCCGTTGCTTCGCGTTCCGCGAAGCAGCGGCTCCGCTCAGGATGACACTGGAAAATATATTTGACGATGTCTATCCATTCTGCGGCTATGCGTCCAGCGGCGATTCATCCCACAGCGATCATTGATCCCAAGAGCAGGATTCATCCTTCGTGCGAAGTGGGGCCTTATTGCGTGATTGGGGCTGGGGTGGAGATTGGGGAAGGGTGCCGGCTGGATTCGCATGTGGTGATTGAGGGCGCGACTACGATTGGCACTCACAACCATTTTTTTCCATTCACTTCGATTGGGCTGGCTCCGCAGGATATTAGTTATGCGGGAGAGGCTACGCGACTGGAGATTGGCGATCGTAATGTGATCCGCGAGTTTGTGACCATCAATCGCGCTACGGTTAAGGGCGGCGGATGCACGCGGGTGGGGAGCCACAATCTGATCATGGCTTATACGCATATTGCGCATGATTGTCAGATTGGCGATCACGTGATCATGGCGAACGCGGCTACGCTGGGCGGACATGTGACGGTCGAGGATTGGGCGACTGTCGGAGCACTATGCCCGGTGCATCATTTTGTGCGCATAGGGACGCACGCTTTTATCGGCGGAGGCACTACGGTTACGCGGGATGTGCTGCCATTTTCGAAGACTTCGGCGGAGCGCGGGACACGGGCTTATGGGTTGAATGCGGTGGGGCTGGAGCGGCGGGGATTTTCTAAGGAGCGGATTCGGAAGATTCATCACGCTTATAAGGTGCTGCTGGCTTCGAAGCTGAATACTTCGCAGGCGCTGGAGAAGCTGCGCTCCGAGCGGGATCGCGGGGATGATGTGGAGATGCTTATCGGGTTCATTGAAGCTTCGGAGCGCGGTGTCATTAAGTGAGTGCTTGCGGAGCATTCGCTCCGCTGGGCAGACGAGGGCGTCTGCCCCTACGTGATTCTTATTGTCCCTACGTGATTCTTATCGGCGGCCGTCTCTGCGTGATTCTTTTTATGGCGCTTCTTGGGCTGATTGCGGGCAATGGCAAGTTTCCTTTTCTGGTGCTGGACGCGGCTCGGGCTCAGGGGTTCGAGGTTGTCGTTGCCGCGATTAAGGAAGAAACCGAGCGATCGATTGAGTCGCGTGGCGCTGCTTCCGTACATTGGCTTTCTCTGGGCGAACTCTCAAAACTCATTGACACTTTTAAGGCTGCGGGCGTGACTCGCGCGGTGATGGCGGGGCAGGTGAGGCACAAGCAGATATTTTCGGCTATTAAACCGGATTGGCGGCTGGCGAAGATGCTGCTCTCGCTGGGCACGCGGAATACGGATTCACTGCTGGGCGCAGTGGCGAAGGTGCTGGCGGATGAGGGGATCGTGCTGGAGAATTCTACGGCGCTGCTGGAACCGCTGCTGGCTAAGGCGGGCGTGCTCACGAGGAGGGCTCCGAATGAGAACGAACGGAAGAATATTGAGTATGGACGGGCAGTTGCGGGGCGGTTGGCGGAGTACGACATTGGGCAGACGGTGGTGATCGCGGAGGCGGCGTGCGTGGCGGTGGAGGCGATGGAGGGGACGGACGCTACGATTGAGCGGGCGGGGGAACTGATGCGGTCGTTGCAATCGGAAGGCGGAGATTCGACGCTCAGCCGGGCGTTGACGGTGGTGAAGATTGCGAAGCCGAAGCAGGATATGCGATTTGATGTTCCGGTGGTTGGGGTGAAGACGATTGAAACGATGGCGAGGGCGGGAGCGACGTGCCTGGCGGTGGATGCGGGGCGATGTTTGCTGCTGGATGGGGCGGAGGTTATCGAGGTCGCGGATCGCGCGGGGATTGCGGTGTGCGCAGAATAGGGAAGGTCAGAGGTTAGAGGTCAGATTGCAGAGGTGAGAGGCTTTACTACTCCTGCATCACGTCTCACTTCAGATATGAGGGCATTCAATGACGGAGGCGGCTCGCATTGCTGACCAGCTTCGGCGGGCGTTTGAGGGCGACGCGTGGCATGGGGATTGTTTGCTGGAAATTCTTAAGGGTGTGAGTGCGGAGCGGGCGGCGGCGCGTCCGATTAAGAATGCCCATACGATCTGGGAGTTGGTGTTGCACATTGCGGCCTGGGATGGCGCGGTGCGGCGGAGGATGGGCGGAGTGGCGGTGACTTTGACTGATGCGGAGAATTTTCCTGCGGTTACGGATAAGAGTGAGGCGGCTTGGGGGAAGGCATTGGCGGGATTGCGGCGCGCGCATGAGGAGTTGATTGCGGCGGTCAGCGCGCTGCCGGACTCGCGGCTTTGCGAGCTGGTTCCGGGGAAAGAGGGCGCGCACTATACGTTTTATTACATGCTGCATGGGGTGGTGCAGCATGAGCTTTATCATGCGGGGCAGATTGCGCTGCTGAAGAAGATGTGAGGGGCGATTTGAGGCGGTGTGGGGCCCACCCTTTCGCAAAGTCCGCGAAAAGGATGGGGCACCCAGTATGAACCGCTTCTCTAGCGAAGACCAGATTTCACTGTGGTCTTTGCGGAGCGTTTGCTCCGCTGGGCAGACGAGGGCGTCTGCCCCTACGTGAGAGTCGTTGTTACAGTGGGAGTGCTCGTGTGAGTCAGGAATTTCCTATCAATGTTGCGGTGATTGGCGTCGGAGCTTTCGGGCGCAATCACGCTCGCGTTTATCGCGAACTGCAACAGGCTGGGAGCGTGCGGCTGGTGGGGGTGGTGGATCCGGATACACCGCAGGCAGATGCGGTTGCGAGCGAGTTTGGCTGCAAGGCGTTTGGATCGGTGGAGCAGATGTTGACGACGCACAGCGAGGTGCAGGCGGCGTCGGTGGCGGTGCCGACGGTGCTCCATCTGGAAGTGGCGCGGACGCTGATGCAGGCGGGAGTGGATGTGCTGATCGAGAAGCCGGTGGCGGCCACGCTGGCGGAGGCTGACGAATTGATTGGCGTGGCGAGGGATTACAAGCGAGTCGCGCAGGTGGGGCATTTGGAAAGGTTCAATCCGGCGGTGCGGGCTACGCTGCCGCTGATTAATCGTCCGATGTTTTTTGAAGTGCATCGGCTGAGCGTGTTTTCTCCGCGGGCGTTGGATGTGGACGTGGTGCTCGACCTGATGATTCACGATCTGGATGTGGTGCTGACGTTCGTGAAGTCAGAGGTGAAGGAAATTCGGGCGGTGGGGCTGCCGATTCTTTCGGGGAAGGTCGATATTGCGAATGTGCGGGTGGAGTTCGAGTCGGGGTGTGTGGCGAATTTTACAGCGAGCCGGGTTTCGACGGAGCGGGTGAGGAAGCTGCGGTTCTTTCAGCCGGGACAGTATATTTCGATCGATTATGGGCGGCAGGATGTGCTGGTGTTTTCGGTGGGTGGGACTTCTGACAGTTCCCACTCTAACGTCGCACAGGACGCGACGTTAGAATGGGGCACCCGGCCCTCGGTCAATCCGCAGATCGCGGTGGCTAAGCCTGCGATTACGGCGGAAGAGCCGCTGCTGGCGGAGATCAAGGCTTTTCTGCAGGCGGTGCGGGAGCGGTCGCGTCCGGTGGTGTCGCTGGAGGATGGGCGGAGAGCGTTAGAGCTCGGGCTGGAGATTCTGGCGGAGATTGGGCGGCACGCGGGGCGGATCGGCGTGGGAAAAAGCTGAGAAGGAAATTCGCGGAAATTCGCGGAGCACGCGCGAACGTAGGATCCCGGTGAGCGCAGGCTGTAAGCCGGGCTTGCGCCCGGCTGGGCAGATGAGGGCATCTGCCCCTACGCGAGCTAGGCGGTGCTGAGACTGCCCTACGCTAGTTTGGCAGTGCGGAGTTTGCCCCTACGCTAGCCGGGTTGTTGTTGAGGCGGGGCTTTTAGTCGTTTGAGTTGGGAGCTCCGTGGCGATGGCCCCACTGGCCGCGCTTTGCCTGCATCTCATCCCACTGCTTTTGCTGATTCGAGTCGAGCAGCGCGCGGATCTGCGTGTTCGTGGTCTGATGAATATCCATCATTTTGCTATGGCGATCCTGTTGAGAGAGAGAGCTGTCTGAACGGAGGCTCTCCATCTGTGACGATTCGGACTGAAGGATTTGCTGGACTTTGGTTTGCTGGTCGGCGGTCAGGTTGAGCTTCTTGGTTAGTTCCTGAGTGCGCTGCGCAGGATCCATGGGTCCGTGGTGGCCGCCACCGTTTTCTTGCGCGGCGGGTTGGTTGTTGGGCGGGGCATCTTGCGCGAACGCGGCGATGGAGATGATGCTGGCCGCTAGAAGAATGAGAAGAGAATGCTTGAACATGGAGATCTCCTTAAGTTTAGGGACGAATTGTTTCGAGACGAGGTGCCTATGCTTAAGAACGGAATCGTGGCTGGGAAGTTGCATGAAAGACACGATTCGGACAAATCTTTGCAAAACTTTACCCGGCGCGGCTTAGGGGTGCGCGTAATGGCCCAGTTTGAGAATTGCATTCCCTCAGCGGCTAAAGCCGCGATGAAAATAGGAAGCTTACGGCACGGCTGAAGCCGTGCCCTTTCAAAACGGCCGTGCCCTTTTAAAACAGCGGTGCCCTTTCAAAAACTGCCATGCCGCGCTTGCAAAACGAGTGAGACGAGCCACTACCGACCCGCTCCGGCATTCTGCGTTAGCTCCTCAGTTAACGGTTAGGGTCGCTGATGTTGCTGTCACTCCGTTCAGCGTGGCGCCAATTGAGGTCGACCCTTTGCCGGTAGTCAGGGCCAGACCTGCGCTGTTGATTATGGCTACGGCTTGTTCTGACGACGTCCAGGTTACTTGTTGGGTCAGCTCCTCAGTTGATAGGTCGCTGAACGTTCCCTTCGCAGAGAACTGCTGACGAGTGCCCAGGTTGACGCTTGGGTTGGCGGGCGTGATTGTGATCGTTGTTAGCGTCGCATCGGTTACGTTCAAGGAAGCTACTCCGACCTGTCCTCCGAAGGCGGCTATTACGGTTACGGTGCCGGGCGCTATGCCGTTAGCCCACCCGTAGGTGCCTGATGAGTTGCTCATGGTGGCGAGGGATGGATTCGACGAGGTCCACAGAACTGAGCTCGTAATGTTCTGGGTTGTGCCATCGGTGAGGGTTCCGGTTGCGGTCAAGGCAATCGATGTATCTTCCGCGACGTTCCCATTGTTGGGCGCAGTGATCGCGATTGCGGTAAAGCCTTCTACGGTTACGCTCGCAGTGCCGTGCACTCCACCGAGAGAGCATTTGATGGTTACCGGATTGGCGGAGATCGATTCTCCGGTGACGATGTTTTCGTTGACTGTGGCGATGGTCGTATCCGAGGAGACGCAGGTTGCGACAGTAGTGATCGGCTGAGAAGTGCCGTCACTAAAGTTGCCGGTAGATTGCAACGCCAGATTCGCCTCCAGAGCCAGGGTTGCGGTTGCCGGAGTTACGGTGATGGTATTCAGCGTTGCAGTGCTAACGATCAGCTGGGCGGTGCCGGTGGTTGCTCCGAAGGTGGCGGAGATGGTTGCGGTGGCGCCACCGGGCGATACGGCGGTTGCGACTCCTATGCTTCCTGCCGTATTGCTGATGGTCGCGACAGGGTTATTGCTGGACCACATTACGTCTTGCGAAATGTTCTGGGTGGTATTGTCGCTGAAGGTGCCGATCGCGGTGAAGGTTTGGTCGGTGAGCGGAGCGATCTGAACGTTCGTCGGCCCGACTGCGATGGATTGAATGGTTGCCGTGCTTACGACTAGCGTGGTCATTCCGCTCACTGAGCCTAGAGTCGCGGTGATAGAGGTGGACAGGCCGGCGCCAACAGCTTGAGCACGACCGGTGCCGGCTCCTATGGTTGCCGCGTTTGGATTCGCCGAAGCCCATGTCACTTTTGTGGTGAGGTTGCGTTTGCTGCCGTCGTTATATAGGCCGTAGGCTGTGAACTGATAACTCGTGCCGTTGGCGATGGTGACAGTGTTTTGCGGGCCGCTTGGAATCACAATGGAAGTGAGCGTTGCGGTCGCTACGGTCAGGCCTGTGTTTCCGCTGACTGTGCCGGAAGTGGCGGTAATGGTGATGGCTGTACTGGTGAGGGCGAGAGCGGTTACTACGCCGCCGGGAGAAGTAATGGATGCCTGCGCGGTATTCGACGAGGACCATGTGGCGGTCGAGGTTAAATCCTGAGTGGAGTTATCGCTGTAAGTGCCGGTTGCGGTGAAGGGCGTGATTGTACCTATGGGGACTGTGTCGTTCGCCGGCGTGACGGCGATGGATTGCAGGATTGCGGCAGTCACGGTAAGAGAGCCTGTGCCGGATACGGTGCCGACGGTCGCGGTGATGGTGACTGGATTGGCATTCGCTGCCACGCCCTTGGCAAGGCCTCCGGCGGCGACTGTGGCGACAGATGTATTCGACGACGACCAGGTTGCGGTAGCGGTCAGATCCTGGGTCGTGTTATTGCTGTAATTGCCAGTGGCGGTGAACTGCGATGTCAGGCCGGCGGCGACAGACGGTGTTTGGGTTGTAACGGTGATCGAGGTGAGCGTGGGAGCCGGGGTTGAACTACTGCTGCTGCAGGCTGCCAGCAACCCTGCCAGAACCAGTGCGAAGGGCAACGCAACGTTTTTCATGAGGGAGGTCTCCACTTAATAAACTGCCATCCGGTTGCCAGGGATTTTTCGCGTAGGCTAGCTACGAAATAGCCCCAAGTAACATGGTTGAATTTGGGCCCGAGGAAGAGGAGAGAATCATAACAGGAATCAGGCGATTTTCAAGTTCAAGGGGGAGGACTTGAGGTAAGAGTTCGAATTGGAGAGGACGACGATCGCGGGCGTCCGAGACCTCCAGGACTAGCCAATCGACCAGTTACGAAAGTATCTGACGTAACCTTGCTGTTAGTCGGTCTATCCTCCACACTTCTCATGATGGAGTTTTCGCGCAGTCATATCGCAATTGCGGTGGGGTCAGCTGGCCTGCTGGTGCTGGTTTTTCTCGGCTATCTGTATTGGCTCAGCACACAGCCGCCGGTATTGTCGCGCTCGGAGGAGCGCGATCCGCTGACGCAGATGCCGGTCAGTATCACGATGAATCCGTTTCGCGATCGCACGATTGAACGGACGGCTAACAAGTTTATTGGAGAGATGCGCGACGGGAATTGCAAGAAGCTGCTGGCGCAGTGGGAAAGGGATTACCGCAGGAAGCGGGCGGACTTTCTTTGCAGCTCGGAGGCGCAGCATCCGCTGATTGCGTGGAACCTGGTGGAATGGGAAGACGCGGCGCCGCTGGTGATTCTGCATTACAAGGGCGAACGCTATAGCACGCCGGCGCAGGACGCGACTTATAAAGACCTCTTCTCGGTTACAGAAGAGAAGAAGGATGATGGATGGGTGGTTACTAAGTACGATTCGTTTTACTGACGTGCTTCAGCTAACCTTTAACTTCTTTCTGCTCTATCCGCCAATGTGCACCATCGTCCGCGAGGCGGGTACGAATCCTGGCTCGCCGATGTGATGACGTTCTTCTTTTTTCCCGACTACCTGCAGGATGAACTCTACTAGCTTTTGGTCGGTGGCGCCGCGACGCATTAGTTCGTGCAGGTCATGATCCCAGACGGAAAATAAACAGGTGCGCAGCTTGCCGTCGGAGGTGATGCGGATGCGGCTGCAATGGCCGCAGAAGGGATGCGACACGGGGGCGATGATTCCGATTTCGCCGATGCCGTCGGAAAAACGGTAGCGGCGGGCGGTTTCACTGCGGCCGTGCGGAATTTCTTCCAGCGGTAGATATTGGGACATGCGGGCGAGGATCTCGTCGAGAGGGACTACGATTTCGGGGGTCCAGACG
This sequence comes from Terriglobales bacterium, assembly GCA_035483045.1. Lineage (GTDB taxonomy): Bacteria > Acidobacteriota > Terriglobia > Terriglobales > Acidobacteriaceae > Acidiflorens. Next base: position 410,781 of record DATHQD010000012.1, on the reverse strand, counting down.
CGATCTTCTTCGAGGGGCATGAATTCGATGAAGCGGACGATCACGTTCTCTTCGCGGGCGAATTTGCCGAAGGATGTGACTTGATCTTCATTGAATCCGCGCAGCAGGACGCAGTTGATTTTTACTGGATCCAGGCCGACATGGCGGGCGGCGCGCACTCCAGCGAGAACGCTTTCGTAGCCGTTGGGAACGCGAGTGATGCGGGCAAATTTCTCGGGATCGACGGCATCCATGCTGACGGTGACGCGGTCGAGGCCGGCGTCTTTGAGGGGCTGAGCAATTTCGGCGAGGAGATGGCCGTTGGTGGTTAGAGCGATTTCTGGCTTCTCGCCTTGCTCGGTGCGGAGTTTGGCGAGGTCGCGCACGAATTCGACGATGCCTTTGCGGAGCAGCGGCTCGCCACCGGTGAGGCGAATTTTCGTGATCCCAAGGCCCACCAGGATGCGCGCCATGCGGAGATAATCTTCGAAGGGAAGCTCGGCGTAGGCTGCGCCGTTGGTGCCAGTTCGGCAATAGACACATTTGTAGTTACAGCGATCGGTGATGGAGATTCGCAGGTCGTGAATGGAGCGGCCGAATTTGTCGGTCAGTGGCATAAAGGGCGGTACTTAGCCATTAGCACTTAGCCATCAGCTTTGCAGGTCGGCCCGGTCGTCCTGGCCCAATACCGTTTCAATTGACGAGTGCCGAATTCAGGAAAGAAGGCAGGCAGGAAAAATCCCGGCTAGCGTTTCCTTTCCAACACGGGAGGCGTGGACGTTTCCGTCCGCACCCTCGAATTGCGCTTGACGCAATTCTCGTCTCCGCAGCCAGGCATGCCGAGGCCTCGGAGATCGGAAACTCAATCCTAATTATAGATGCCGAGGGTAGAGTGTGCGAATCTTCATTCCGCGCGTGCTAAACAGTTGCCGGAGCCACGTTGGGCGCCGTCGTCTCGGGGAGCGGCTAAAGCCAGGCTGAAATTCGGCAGCGGTGAAGCCGCTGTGCCACACGAAAACCGAACGCTGATAAACTTTCTCCATGAAAGCACTGGTCATTACTCGCTTTGGCGGGCCTGAGGTTCTTGAGTTGCAGCAGATGCCGGAGGCGCATGCGGGGCCGGAGCAGGTTCTGGTTGAGGTTGAGGCGGGAGGGTTGAACTTTGCCGACCTCATGACTACGCAGGGCGGATATGCGGGGACTCCGAAGCCTCCGCTGACCGCGGGGCGGGAATTTGCGGGGCGCGAGGTTTCGGCCGGTGGGCGACGCGTGATGGGGTACACGCAGTGGGCGGCGTTTGCGGAGAAAACCGTGGCGAGGCGCGACCTGGTTTGGCCGGTGCCGGAGAATTGGACGAGCGAGCAGGGCGCGGCGTTTCCGGTTAACTTTTTTACCGCGTACCTGGCTTATTGGAAGGCTGGCCTGCTTGGCCCTATAAAGGAGACACGTCATCAGGCGGGGCGTGTGCTGATTCATGCCGTCGCTGGTGGAGTGGGGACGGCCGCGGTGCAGATTGGCAAGATTCTTGGCGTTGAGATGTTTGGGACGTCTTCATCCGATGAGAAGTTGGCGAAGGTGCGCGAGCTGGGATTGCAGCATGGCATCAATTACAAGCAGTGCGACTATGCCGAGGCGATCAAAGAGTTGACGCAGGGCGAGGGGGTCGACGCGGTTTTTGAAATGCTGGGCGGGCTGCATGTTGCGAAGAGCGTGAAGTGCGTGGGTGAGTTTGGGCGCGTGATTGTTTATGGAGCGGCTACGGGCGAGACTCCGACGCTGGATACACGCGTTCTGTATACGAAGGGTGCGAGCGTGCATGGATTGTGGCTTTCTTATTTGAGCGCGAATCGTCCGTTGATGGAAGCGGCCTGGAGACAGCTTTCGGAATGGATTGAGGCAGGGCTGCTGCATCCGGTGATTGGGAAAGTGTTTCCGCTGGAGCGGGCGCGAGACGGTTACATGTTGCTTAAAGAGGGAAAGAACTACGGCAAGATTGTGCTGAAGATTGGTTAGCGCGTGTCGATGGCTGGTGATCCGTCTCATGAAGCTAAGACAAAACATGTCGATGGTGTTACTGGTGGATCCGATAGTTAGTTGAGGAAATATATTTCCCTCGCCGGCTAAAGCCGGTAGCGAAGAGAAGCCTGTAATCGCAGCGGTAAACCCTGCGCTACTCAAAAACAAGAGCAACGGAGCGATCCCTCTGCTAACGACGCGAGCTTCCGTTCGTCTAATAGGCATGTTGGCTACAACACTTACTGCGAATAACTTTTGCATGCATGGGCGCGTCAAAAGGCTTGGCCAAAGCTCGTTCCGTTCGTTTTCGGACAGCGATGTGCGGATGGGAACAAGCGCCCGAGTGGGTGGGCAAGGCTCGCGAACTCTGTTCGACAATCTGTTCAACAACTTACGCTTTCTCTGATCTGGCACTGAAAATGCCATACACGAGACGAGTGGTTCGCTAGAAAAAATGGGAACTTACTCGAAGCGAGATTCGTATCCTGTAGCGAGCTGAAGTTAGGTTAGAGGTCGGATTGCAGAGGTAAGGGAGAATTCTTACTTCTCAAAATTCGAGTTTGCACTTAAGAGAGATAAGGTGGACGAAACCTGGAATTCGATCCTCCTGAAAAAAGAAATGCAGGGTGATGGGACTGGCGCAGGCATGGTTTGGCGGCCCTGGATGCGCCGGGTTCCGATAAAAAGAACGAGTCTGAGGCCCGCGTCTTTTTGCATCACCCTGACATGCGCATTGTAGGACTTTGCGGAAAAAAGGCAAGCCTTCAGTTGAGCGTCCGAACCAATCACCAGCCGCCCCTAATGCCCGGCCAGAAACCGGGAGAAAGTAAGGAGCATATGAAACTGACGAATCTGGCAAAGACTGTTGTGCTCGGGCTGGCGGTGCTGCTCGCGTCGAGTGCGTTTGCAAGTAACAAGGGGACGCTGGTGGTGGGAGAGTCGTTCGAAGTGAACGGGCAGCAACTGAAGCCGGGCGAGTATCAAGTGCGCTGGGATGGAACGGGATCGACGGTCGAGGTCAGCTTTTTGATGAATAACAAGGCAGTGGCGAAGACGTCGGCGAAGGTGGTTGCGGTCGATAAAGCTTATGGTGCTGACTCGGCGATACTCGACCACAGCAACGGGAAGGCGACGATTTCTGAGCTGCGTTTTGCGGGCAAGAAATTTGCGCTGGAGATTGGGCCGACTGAGAAGGCAGAGATGAGTGGGAAGTAAGTGAGTTAGTAACTCCTTGGAAGGTAAGGGAGCGCTGCGGCGCTCCCTTTTCTATTGGTGCGACCCTGCGGAGGGCTGCGGTGGCGTGGCATCGCTTGGGTCAGCTTTCTCTAAGTCGGCACTTAGATGGATGTTGCTGCCCGCACTCGATTTCAAAGAGCGTTGCCAATTCTTGAATCCCGATTTCTTGACGACTACGGTGTGATCGCCTTCGGCAATTTGAACGTCTGAGGGCGTGTCGCCGACAAAGCTGCCGTCGACTTCGATGTCAGCGCCTGGGGGCGTGGAGTCGATCTGGAGCTTGGCTGCTGGTGGACTGGCGTTCTGATCACGGTTGGTGGCGGTTAGACCCTGATCGGCCGCGGGTGCTGCCGGCTGGAATTTGGCGATGTCGAGTTTCATATCTCCGTTGACGTAGGCAGTGAACTCAGCGCCCTTAGGCATGGTGATGTCTTTGCCGTGCATGAAGAGGAAAAATGGCGCAGCGGGAAAAAATATGAGACCGGTGGCGACAATTCCGGCGGTCATGGCGCCGACGTGACCGCCGCCATTGCCACCTTTCACGGAGCGCAGGGCGGCTTTATCGCCATTTACTAATTTCACGTAGTCGACGTTGATCTCGAGCTTACCTCCGCGGGCCATTCTTCGTTTCGGCTGAGCCTCGGTGACGGTGCCGAGCGCGATGCCACCCTTGGGAACCACGAGCGTTCCATTCACGCTGATGTCTTGCAACACTTCGAAATCGACGCTGTCGCCGACGTGCGCATCGGCGGACGAAACCGTCCGATTGAACCGCAATCTGACGGGGACGGCGTCCTCAAGGACAAATCCTTTTGCGGAAGTAAAGTTAGAGGTTTGCTCAGGCTGTTGCGGCGCGGCCGGACTGGCCGGTTGCGCAGCGGCAGGCGTGCTCTGAGCTTGCGCCTGGGTAGGTTGAACAGCCGTAACAAGAGAGAGGAACAATAGGGTGACACAGAACCGTAGGGCGCGTTTCATCGAGCCTCCGATGGATAAGACTTACTTGGCCCGGGGGAGTAATAAGTGCGAACGCGACATTATGGACCTTGTTAGTGCTAATTCAAAGGGAAATAACGTTGCGCGAGGGTTGAGGGCATGGTTGGGTAGGGTCCCTTCGGCTGCGCTCAGGGCAGGCTCTTCGACTTCGCCGGGCTATTCGCTTCGCTTATGGCTCGGCCGCGCTCAGGATGACAAGTTAATAGTGGGGCTATCATCTTCCTGCTCTAGTTCCTGCTCTGGTTGCTGATCTAGAGCCGGCATTGATTTGCCGCAGTGACGGCGCGGCTTTTGAAGCTGTATTGCAACTTGGCCCCTCCGCGAAACTTAGGTAGATGGCGTGGGTGAGCGGCAAAAGCTATAATCCTCCCCTTGTGCGCATTCTTGTTCTCAGCGACATTCACAGCAATCTTGAGGCGCTTGACTCTTGTCTGGCGGCTGCGCCGGCGCACGACCTTGTGGTTAATCTTGGCGACACGGTTGGGTATGGCGGCAATCCCAATGAAGTAATTGCCAAGGCGCAAGAGCTGGGGCGAGTTTTCGTCCGAGGCAATCACGATAAAGCCGTGAGTGGGCTGATGAATCTTGAGGAGTTCAATCCTGTGGCTGGCCTCGCCACGCTCTGGACACGCGACCAACTCACGCCGGAAAATCTGCAATGGCTGCGCTCGCTGCCTCAAGGCCCCATTCACCTCGACGAACTGCCGGGCATGCAATTCGTTCACGGCTCTTCGCTTGACGAAGACGAATACATGGTTAGCGCGCGCGACGCGATTGCGCCGCTCATCACCAATCCCGTGCCGGTCACATTCTTTGGGCACACTCATCTGCAAGGGGGCTTCGTGCTCAGCGGGGAGATCAGCGAAGCTTATCGTCCCGGTTATCGGACGGTGGGGCAACCGGAGTCGTCGGACTGGCCGCTGCGCAAAGATCGGCGGTATCTGATTAATCCAGGCTCTGTGGGGCAGCCGCGGGATGGCGACTGGCGCGCGGCCTTTGCCATGTTCGATTCCGACACGTGGATCGTGAGTTTTTATCGCGTCCCTTACAACCTGCGTGTGGCGCAGGAAAAGATTCTCGCCGCTAACTTGCCGCAACGCCTGGCTACGCGGCTTGCTACTGGTAGATGATAAGGACCTAAGAAGATCACGGGCGGCGACCTAGATCTCTCTGCGGCAATAATCTCCTAGGTTTTTCTGTGAAACTTTCCTCGGGTTCGAGGGTTTAGTTAGCTGTGCGCTTTATTTTTTGAGCGCACTGCCGATGTATTTTCGGCATCTATATTTCGTTTCGAAATTTCGCAGTCGACGTCAGAGGAGGACATTCGACAGATGAAGAGCTCGTCTCGTTTTGTCAGATCGCTTTTCTTGGCCGCGGCATTGGCGGCTGCCGCGTTGGGCGCGGCCTGCGCGCATCACTACTATCAGGTCTACGATCCCTACTACAGCGACTATCACACGTGGAACAACGACGAAATCGTTTACTACCATCAATGGGCGCACGAATATCACCGCGATCCCAATCGCGATTTTCGCCACCTGCCTCCCGGAGAACAGAAGGAATACTGGACCTGGCGGCATGGTCACGGGGATCATCACTAGAGGTTGGCGAGAGGTTTGCGCCGCGATCTTGCGCTATTTGGAGTTGAGAAAATCCCCGCTAAGCGAAGCCTGAGCGGGGATTTGTAGTACTGATTGAAAGTGCGAGGCGGAGCGGCTTACTCCTGTCTGAACATTAGATCTTCGAGCGCCATTCGTCGCACCTGCCACAATTCACGCTCTTGCTCATCCACGCGCAGCCTGCATTCTCCAGCGTCATTAAACAGCAGTGTGACCTGAAACCTGGCGTTGGCCTGATCGTCCTGCACCGCGATGGCATGATCGTTGAGCCTGAAGGTAACTGACCGGCTCAAGTTTTTTGCCTTCAAGAAAACTGTAAACGCGTCGATATCGTCGGCCACGGAAAATTCATAGGGAGCGTAGGTCGGTCGCTGGGCATTGCGAGTCTTGACGTCCTCCTCGACTTGTTGCCGCAGGGTGGCAAAGACTTTAGGCAAGGTGCAGGCGGAACGCGAGGTCACCCAGTCGAACTTTGACGGGTCGTTGGATTTGGATTTGGAATTGGAGCTGGAATTGGCGTTGCCATTTGCGGCATTCTTCGCAGTTTTTGTGGCGGTATCGGTTGCGGCATTGTCGTTCACGCGGTTCACCCCCGGCAATCATCCGATCAGCTAAGATGCTGCGCAGAGGCTGGCTGTTGCGAGGCGGTTGCGCGGATGCTCTTGATCGAAGCGGACCGACCCACCCTTTCGCGCCGACCCACCCTTTCGCGCCGACCCACCCTTTCGCAAAGTACGCGAAAAGGGTGGGGCACCCATTGCTTTGTGGGGGGCCACTTTCAAGCGTTGTAAACTCGTGTTATGCCTCTGCGTGCTTCCGATTCCAGCAATCTTTTCTCTGCGCCGAAATCAGCGCTCGCCGCCCACACCGCTCACGTGGATGGCGGAGCGCGCGGCAATCCTGGCCCGGCAGGTTACGGCGTCGCTATTCAGGATGTCTCGGGCCACACGGTTGCGGAGCTCAGCGAATATCTCGGCCACCGCACCAATAACTACGCCGAGTATCAAGGGCTGCTCGCGGCTCTGCGTTACGCGGCTGAAAACCAGATCAAAGCACTCAAGGTGATCAGCGATTCCGAGTTAATGGTCAGGCAGATGAAGGGAATCTATAAGGTGCGGAATCCAGATTTGCGCAAGCTCTACGATGAAGCGCAGCAACTGGTGAGGCGTTTGGAGTATTTTGAGATCCGGCATGCGCTGCGCGAGCACAACAAGACCGCTGATCGGCTGGCGAATGAGGCCATGGATAGAGGGCGGAAGTGAGATTGCAGACGTCAGATTGCAGAAGTCAGGCTGCAGAGGGTCTGCGAGGCGATTCTCCCCTCTGCCAATCCTTTCACTCTCCCGCCGAGTGATCGTGGATGATCTTCCAGCCTTCGGGGAATTTGCGGAAGATAAGCGTGAACAGGCCGTGGGGCGTCTTTCCGTCCGGCATGGTTAGATGAAATTCTCCGCGGACAAATGCGGCTTCGGGGCCGAGCCTCTCGATGCGCAGGTTGGCGAATTCGAGTTTGCCCATCTCATGGCCGGCACTTTGATATTTATCCTTGTAGCGATCGAGGGCGGCTTTCCAGCCTTTCGACTCGTGGGCTCCTGAAAAAAACGTCAGCTCCGGAGAGTTCCAATAGCCCGCCATGAAGGCTTCAAGATCGTCGCGATTCCAGGCCGCCTGTTGCTCCTCGATTACCTTCCGGATCGCTGCGCGCGCAATATCGGAACTGTCCTGCCCAACGGCGGAGATAACGAATGAAGCAAGCACTGCGGCAAGCAAAATCAGAGATCGCATAGGCCCTCCGCTGGTTAGTTTCGCACGATTGCAGAGAGGATTACTTACGAAGATTTGAAAGGGAATGAAGATGAAGGTCTCTGCGCCTGACCTGAAGCTGACGGCCGAGAGGTGATAGCCGCCTTTACGCTCTGCTCTTCTTCGTCGCCGCCGCAGCCTTTACTTTCACAGTCTCCCATGGCCGCTTCGGACGATCAACCTCGGGCTGGTCGCGGTCTTTCACGCGATCGTATTGATAGGACTCGCTGACCGTGCCGAGCGATTCGTTGTAGAGGCTGGGCAAGCCGAGGGCTTCCTTCAGTTCCTCAGAAAACTGTTGCAGGGCTTTCAGGTGATCGGCCGTGGCTGGCACTTCGGTCTTGGTGGTTTTCAGAAACTGCTGATAGCCCTTATTGACCAGCTTGGAAATTTCGCTGCCGATCATGTATCCGGGATAGGCGAAGATTTTCACGCCTCCATCATCCGTCTTCTGGATGGCGGCTGAGCAGTTGTACTTCTTCAGGAAGACGCGGGTTTGCGCGCCCGGCGCCTCGATCAGGTCAAAGCCGTGATCGCGCAGCCATTGGACCGCTTCTTCGTAGGTTTTCTGTTCGACTTTCGCTGCCATTTTATGAACTCAATTCTCGTGAATGATTTCTGGATTACTTTGCTACATCTGCTGTTAGATGCCGCTTGCGCCGTTTTGATGAACCAAAACCCCGGAGGCGCGAATCTAATTACCCTGGAATTCGGTATGGTCTAATTCTGCAACGTGGTTCGACAACGTTAGTATAGATATACCTTTTTAAGTTTGCGGGCACATTACGTCAGTCACAAGGACATTCGTTCCGGATAAGCGAGAATATCGCTCAGAATATTGTTCAATGACAGCAACCGCTTACAGCTCCGCGCCCTTGCCTCCCGACGCCACGCGCGCGCCCAGAGGAGAGGCCGTTCTGACGGCTATCGGCAATACGCCGCTGCTGCCGCTTGACGTGCTCCTCGCCGGCCTCCCCGACATTAATCTTTTGGGCAAGGCCGAATGGTATAACCCTGGCGGCTCCGTCAAAGATCGTGCCGCCGCCCGCATCGTAGTGGAAGCGCGCCGCGCCGGCCAACTTACTCCTGGAAAAATCCTACTTGATTCGACCAGCGGCAACACCGGCATCGCCTACGCCATGCTGGGCGCGGCTCTGGGGTTTCCTGTTACTCTCTGCGTTCCCGAGAATGTTTCGCTCGAGCGAAAGCGCATTCTACAGGCATACGGCGCAAATATCATCTATACCGATCCGGCCGAGGGCTCTGATGGAGCAATTAAGATCGCGCGCCAGCTCGCTGCGGAAAACCCCGATCTTTATTTTTATGCCGATCAATATTCGAATGGCGCGAACTGGCGCGCACATTACGACACGACTGCGAACGAAATCTGGCAGCAAACCGAAGGGCGCCTCACGCACTTCGTCGCCATGCTCGGAACGACCGGGACTTTCGTCGGCACGACGCGGCGATTGAAGGAGCTGAATCCGACGATTCGCTGCGTCTCGCTGCAACCCGACTCCGCATTTCATGGCATAGAAGGCGCCAAGCACTTGCCTTCGGCAATCGTGCCGCGCATTTACGACGCATCGCTGGCTGACGAGAACCTCGAAATCTCGACCGAAGCTGCGCACGCCATGGCGCGGCGGTTGGCGCGCGAACAGGGGCTGCTGGTTGGAGTCTCTGCCGCGGCGGCGATTGTGGGCAGTCTACAGATCGTCGAGCGCCTGAAAAAAAATCAGCGGGCGACGGTTGTGACCATTCTTTGCGACTCCGGCGAAAAATATCTCAGCGAGAGATTCTGGAATGAGCAGTGATTGCGGAGGGCAGAGGTTAGATTGCAGAGGTGAGATCTATCGGGCCGAAAATAGTAGCGGTTTTTACCTCTGCAATCTGACCTCTAACCTCTAACCTCGCTTAACCCTTACCTTTACACATGTTAAAAATTTCCCAATCCGAATTTCTCTCGCTTCGCCAGCACGGCGAGGAAACCTATCCTCACGAGTGTTGTGGAGTGCTGCTTGGCCATTTCGGCGACAATGGCACAAAGACCGTCACGCGCATTGCGCGCTGCGGCAACACTCGCGCCGATTCGCCGCACAATCGTTACCACATTGATCCGAAAGAACTGATCCGGATACAGCGCGAGGGCCGCGAGCGTGCAGAAGACATCGTCGGCTTTTATCATTCCCACCCCGATCACCCGGCGCAATGGTCGCCCACCGACCTGGCCGAAGCCCACTGGATCGGCTGTTCCTACGTGATCACGAGCGTTGAGAAGGGCAGTGCCGCGCTGACCAATTCATTCGAGTTGACCGGCAGCGACGAAGCTGACAAGAAGCTTGTAGACGAGAAGACTGACGTGATCTGACATTTCCCGCTTGCATCTTCGGCCCTTACCATAGCATCTTTATGTCTATGCCTCAGATCCAGATTCCGTCCCCACTGCGCCAATACTCGGGCAAACAGGCTTCGATTGACGTTTCGGCGAAAACCGTCGGCGAAGCCCTTGCCGGCCTCGTGTCGCAGCATCCAGAACTCAAGCGTCACCTCTATAACGAGGAAGGCAAGCTGCGAACCTTTGTCAACGTTTATGTGAACGATGAGGACATGCGTTACCTCCAGAAGGAAGCAACGGAGCTGAAGGACGGTGATACCATTTCGATAGTGCCGTCCATCGCCGGCGGATCGTACGGCGTGTGACGGTTCAGCGGAGCTAAGAGTTAGTCGACCCTATGGCCACGATTTCCGACGTCAAACCCGCCGAAGCGCTGCTGAGCAACGACGAAATTCTGCGCTATTCCCGTCATCTGATCATGCCCGAGGTGGGCATGGAAGGGCAGCAGAGGCTCAAGGCTGCGAAGGTTCTTTGCATTGGAGCGGGCGGCCTCGGGTCGCCGCTCGCGCTTTATCTCACCGCCGCTGGCGTGGGCACGCTCGGCATAGTTGATTTCGATGTGGTTGACTACACCAACCTCCAGCGCCAGATCATTCACTCGACCGCCGATGTCGGCCGGAAGAAGCTCGATTCCGCCGCCGACAAGCTGATGGCCATCAACCCCTATCTCAATCTGCGGACCTTCGACACGAAATTAACCAGCGCGAATGCGCTTGAATTATTCCGCCAGTTCGACATTGTTGCAGATGGCACAGACAATTTTCCTACTCGTTATCTGGTCAACGACGCCTGTGTGCTCACTGGCAAGCCCAATGTTTATGGGTCAATTTTTCGTTTTGAAGGACAGGCCAGCGTGTTCGCTACGGAAGATGGCCCGTGCTATCGCTGCCTCTATCCCGAACCACCGCCGCCCGGGCTTGTTCCGTCGTGCGCCGAAGGTGGAGTGTTAGGCATTCTGCCCGGCTTGGTCGGAGTGATTCAGGCGACCGAGACCATCAAGCTGATTCTGGGACAAGGCGATCCTCTGGTCGGACGCTTACTGTTAGTCGATGCGCTGGGCATGAAATTCCGGGAATTGAAACTGCGCAAGAATCCCGATTGCCCTGTTTGTGGCACTGATCGCACGATTACCGAACTGATCGATTACGAAGAATTCTGCGGCATCCGCGGCGCCGAAGCCGCGCCCACATCTGGAGGAGACTTGTCAGAAATTTCCGTGGAAGAATTAAAGAAAAAGCTCGACAACAAAGACGACGTTTTTATTCTCGACGTGCGCGAACCCCACGAATACCAGATCTGCAACTTGAACGGATATCTTATCCCGCTAAACGACTTACCCAAGCGTATCGCCGAACTCGACAGCAGCCGCGAAATCGTGGCTCATTGCAAGATGGGCGGACGCAGCGCCAAAGCCGTCGCCTTCCTGAAGCAGTCCGGCTTCACGAAAGTGCATAACTTGACGGGTGGTATTACAGCATGGGCCGAGCGCGTCGATCCCAAGATGCCCAAGTACTAAACTCGAAGCAGGCTCGGTTTCCGTTAGCGCCACCCAAAGGCAAGAGCAAAGGCTCGTGCTTCCACAAGCCATTTCTAGCCGCGCTTTGCAAACCAAATTCAAAACTAAGACATTGCTAGGTTTCGGCCAGCTTGCGTTCGGGGAGGAAGTAAGAGAGGGCTACGAATACGAAGATAGCAAATGAAATCCGGACGTCGACGAAGGCGAGCGGGGCGGAGGCGAAGTAGAGGGCCATGGAATAAAGGTTCTTGGCCTGTATGCGGCGGTGATAGCGGACCATATCCTCGTTATCGCGGTGATGCTGGATAATGGCGTTGCGCAAAAGGGCAAACGAGATAGAGCACAACGTCAACACAATTCCGTAGAGAGCGACGGCGCGGGGATCGTGGGGATTGTTGCCCAGAAAGGCGGTGACGAAGGGGACAAGGGACATCCAGAAAAGCAGAATGTTGTTGGACCAGAGCAGGCGAGCGTCGGCGCGGCGCGCGACGTGGACGATGTGGTGGTGATTGACCCACATGATGGCGACGACGACAAAGCTTAGAAGATAACTGAGAAATTGTGGAGCGAGACTGCGCAAAGATACCAGTGTCGTGTCGCGAGGCACTTTTAGCTCAAGCACCATGATGGTGATGATGACGGCGATGACGCCGTCGCTGAAAGCTTCGAGGCGGTTGGTGCCCATGCGGTCCCCGATATGCAGATGCAGATTATGTGTATCAGATTTTTGGCGGATTCACGACGGGGCAGCGGGCCCAGTGTCCGGCGCTGACCTCGACTAGCGGCGGGAGCGCGGTTGCGCATGAGGGGATGCGATGGGGGCAGCGAGGTTCGAAGGGGCATCCTTTGGGAAGGTTGCTGATCGAGGGGACGGTGCCTTCGATGGTGGCCAGGGGGCGATCGCGGTCGGTGGTCAGCGTTGGGATGGCATGCAACAGGCCTTGCGTATAAGGATGAGCTGGGGCGCGGAAGAGGTCGGCCTTCGTGCCGAGTTCGACTAAATTGCCGGCATACATTACGGCGACGCGATCGGCTACGTGGGAGACGACGGCCAGGTCGTGGGAGATGAAGAGCATGGCTAAGCCGAATTTGCGGCGGAGATCGTTGAGGAGATCGAGAATCTGTTGCTGGATGGTGACGTCGAGGGCGGTGGTGGGCTCGTCGGCGATGAGCAGTTGGGGACGGTTGACGATGGCCATGGCGATCATCACGCGCTGGCGCATGCCTCCGGAGAGCTGGTGAGGGTAGCTGCGGGCGCGCTGCTCGGGGTCGGGGATGGCGACTTCGCGCATGCCTTCGACGGCTCGACGGCGAGCTTCGGCTTTCGGAACGCGGTGGTGAGCGAGCACGGCTTCGGCGATTTGGTCGCCGACGCGCATGACGGGGTTGAGGGCGGTCATGGGCTCCTGAAAAATCATGGCGATGCTGGAGCCACGAAGCTGGCGGAGTTCGTCGGGCGGGAGCGTGGTTAGGCGAGTGGGGGCCGCATCACCAGTGCCGTTATTTTTCTGAAAGGTGATTTCGCCGGTGACTTGGGCGGACGGAGGCAGCAGGCCCATGATGGCCAGGGAGGTGACGGATTTTCCGGAGCCGGATTCGCCGACCAGACCGAGAACTTCGCCGGGCGCGATCGCGAATGAGAGATTGCGCACGGCCGCCGTTGGCTGAGCGGTGGCGAACGCAGGCCCGCCACGAGATTGCGGAAATTGTATGCTCAGGTCGCGGACGTCGAGCAGCGGTGGCACGAACGTTATGGTATCAGCGCGACCGCTGCCGCCGAGCGCGACTTCGATTGTCTTCGGTAGTGGCTCCTCAGCGGCTAAAGCCGCTGTTGATTTGCGGCAGTTTGCGGCACGGCTGAAGCGGTGCCCCTTCAAAGCAAATTCAAACCTGAGCCACTACTTCGTTTTCAGTTCGGTTGACCTCGGTTAAGTTTACTTTTTTGGCCGCGATTCGGGCGGCACTAATCCGGCTATGCGGTAATAGACGACGAGCTGGCCGTAGTGTTCTCCGGAGTGCTCGATCAGGCCCCACGCCATGTCGGACATGCGCACCTGCTGGTTTTCGAAGGGGTCGACCATCAGGTCGTTGAGGCCCTTGTCGCCCTTTTGCTTGATGGCGGCTGCTCCATCGGCGAAAGCCTTCTTCACGAAGTCAACTACCGCGGCCTTGGTTTTATATTGGTCGCGCTTGGGATCTTCTTCGGCTGGAGGCTTTAGACCCATGGCGGGGTTGGTGAAAAAATAACTTGCATTTGCGGCATGCAGTAGCTGCTCAGCGAAGCTGCGCTCGGCGGGCACGGGCTTGAAGTCGTACTTGTCTTCGGGAAAATCTTCCGCCATGGCGATCAGTTTGTGGGCGACATAGTTCCAGTTATCGAGCAAAGCCTGTGAGGGGCTCACGGCCGGTTTAGGAGCGGCAGGTTTTTTCATTGTGTCTTGCGCGCCTGCGAGTGCGATGGCAACAAGGAGTGTAAAAACGGCTCCGACAATTTTGATTTTCATTGGGTCAGTCCTTTCGTGGCCACCCAGCTTAACAACAGAAGGGCTTTGGCACCAAGCGTTCAACTTATTGTTGACACGCTTTTCTGCTATCGTGCTTCGAACCGCCACATCCTTGTGGGAATGGAGCGGCGCAAGCCGGGGAGGCTCGCACATGAAGTGGATAGGGCTCGGGATTCTTCTGGCGCTGGTGGCGGGGGTTGGGATGATGGTATCGGCGCAAGACGACCAGGTTGCTCGGACGCAGGTACTGGCCCTCGAAAAAGCCTGGAATCAGGCCTATAAGGCAGGGGACGTCAAGGCGCTGTCTTCGATCCTCGACAATTCGCTGGTGCTGGTTGAAGACGACGGTTCGCTTAAGACTAAGTCGGAATTTTTGGCAAGCATCAAAGGGGCCAATGCGAATGATGAGCAGGTTGCACCGGAGTCGCTGACGGTGCGCGTCTTCGGAAGCACGGCGATCGCGATTGGAGTGATTGCGGTGAAGGACGCCAAGGGCGGGAAGACGCATCGCGAGCGCTTTATCGATACGTGGATTTACAGGAACGGTTCGTGGATATGCATTGCGACTGATGCCACGCCGATGACGCATGGAGGATAGAAAGAAAGTCTGTGCGCTGGGATGGACTGTGGCGTCGAACGCCACAATGGGACTCATGCGAAACTGGGAATCCTTTTCAAGCCTACGAGCGTTGCGCGCGGGAACCGTATTGCTGGCCGAGTTTCGGGTGCTAGAATCACTGAATGCCAAAGACGCTGATTGAAACGGTAGTCAAACAACTGCAGCAGGAACGCGCGCGGCTGGAGAACGAACTGCATCGCGTGAGCGTTGCGCTCACCACTTTTGGGAGCGTCTACCTGCACGGAAGCAAGGCCGCTCCGGTCGCAGCTGGCAAGAAGCGGAAGATTTCAGTTGCAGGGCGCCGCAGGATTGCGGCCGCGCAGCGGGCGCGATGGGCGAAAATCAAGGCAGGAAAAAAGAAGAAATAGTGGCGGCTTGCCGGTAGTTCCCTCAGCGGCTAAAGCCGGTGTGAAAAAAGCTTTTATCGCAGCGCTGAAGCGCTGCCACCCAAAATAAGAACAAATACGATTTTGTGAGCTTCAATTCGGCAGGCTCCCGACTACCTCCTTCACAAATTCCGCAAATTGACGGACGTCATCTTCTATCGTATCGAACGAGCACATCCAGCGGACGATTGATTCCTCTTCGCTCCAGACATAGAAAAAATAGCGTTCGAGTATTTTCGGAATTGCCTGGGGAGGAATCTGGGCAAAGACGCCGTTCGCGTCTACCGGGTAGACGATTTTGACGCGGGGAATTTTCTTTATTTGCTGTTCGAGAAGGCCTGCCATACGGTTGGCGTGCTCTGCGTTGCGGCGCCAGAGGTCGTTGGTGAGGAGCGCTTCCATTTGAGCGGACATGAAACGCATCTTGGAAGCGAGTTGCATTCCCTGTTTGCGCAGGAATGAAAAATCCTCGGCCAGCTCGGGGCGAAAAAACACGACGGCTTCGACGCCCATCAGGCCGTTTTTGGTTCCGCCGAACGAAAGCACGTCGACGCCGAGATCGCGCGTGGCCTGCCGCAGAGTAAGTTGCTGGGCGGCCACGGCGTTCGAAATTCTTGCGCCGTCCATGTGAAGGAACATTTTTCTCTCATGGGCAAAGCGGGCGAGGGCTTCGATTTCGGCTTGCTTGTAGACAGTGCCCATCTCGGTCGATTGGGTAATCGAGATCACGCGAGGCTGGACGTGATGCTGGTCGCCGATGCCGTGATAGGAATGGGCCACGGTTTCGACGGTTAACTTGCCGTCCGGGGCGGGCAGAGGGATTAATTTGCAGCCGGTTAGCTTTTCGGGGGCGCCGCATTCATCGGTGTAGATGTGAGAAAGCTCGGGGCAGAGGACGGCGTGATAGGGGCGTGTCAGCGCCTGGAGACTGAGCACATTGGCGGCGGTGCCGTTAAAGACAAAAAAGATTTTTGTATCGTCGCCAAAGTGCTCGCGGAATTTTCCGATGGCCGATTCGGTGTGGGGATCACTGCCGTAGCCCACCGTGTGGCCCTGATTGGCGCGTGCAACGGCCTCGAGCACTTCGGGATGCACGGTGGCATTATTGTCGCTGGCAAAACTTCGGCGCGGCTTCATAACAGGACAAGCGTTTCAGGACAACGGTTACGGGACAATCGTGAATCTACTATGACAATCTAGCAGAAGCGAAAACTCTTCGGAGCTTTCTGCGAGTACCGCGAATCTATATGTTTTAGTCTAATATTGTGCGACCAAGTGTCTCCAAACAACTATGTCTCTAAGCTTATTTTCGAAAAGAAGGCAGTCGCCGATTCGGAGCCGGGTTTTGGCCGGGATTATAGCGGGAGCGCTGCTTGTCCTGGTTATTGCAATGGCGGGCTGCGGCAACAGCAAAGAAGCGAAAGCGGGTGCGCCGCAGGCCATGCCGGTGAAGGTGCAAACGGCCAAGGCGGAGAAGATTGACGACACTACGGAGTACGTCGCCACTTTGAAATCACGCGACTCGGCGGTGGTGATGCCGCAGGTGGAGGGGATCATTACGCAGATTTATGTGCACTCTGGCGAGCGCGTGGCCGACGGCGCTCCGATGATGCAGATCGATCCCGAGAAGCAGCAGGCTACTCTCAATAGCCAGGAGCACGCGCGGGTGGCGCAGCTGGCGCAATTGAAATGGGCGCAGCAGAATTACGATCGGGTCAGCGGCCTGGCCAATGCGGGAGTGGTGAGCAGGCAGGATCTGGACCAGGCGCGCGCCACGCTCGACGCGGCACAGGCGCAACTGCATTCGCTCGAGGCGCAGGTGAATGAGCAGCAGGTGCAACTGCACTACTATCGGGTGGTTGCGCCGCGCGCGGGAATTGCGGGCGATGTTCCGGTGCGCGTGGGCGACCGGGTTCTGACCACCACCACACTCACCACTGTCGATCGGCCGGGCAGTCTCGAAGCTTACATTTATGTGCCGGTCGAGAAGTCGGCGCAGCTGAAGTTGAATTTGCCGGTGCAGATTGTTGACGACACGGGAGAGTTGCTTGCCACCAGCCGCATAACGTTTCTTTCGCCGCAAGTGGATACTGCGACGCAGACGGTGCTGGCTAAAGCAACCATTGCGAACTCCAATGATAAATTGCGCACAGCTCAGCTAATTCGCGCCCGCGTGGTTTGGGGAAGCCAGGAGAAGCCGGTGGTTCCGGTGGTGGCGGTGTCGCGAATCGGCGGGCTATATTTTGCTTTCGTGGCGGAGTCCGATCAAAAAGGCGGATACGTTGTGCATCAGAAGCCGCTTCAGGTGGGTCAGATTGTCGGCAACGATTATGTGATTCTCGACGGGGTGAAGCCTGGAGATAAGGTCGTGGTCTCGGGCACGCAGTTCCTGGTGGATGGAATACCGGTAGTTCCGCAAGAAAGCAGCAGCTAGGCATCGGGTCATCTCACCATCGGGTGATCGGGCCATCGAAAAACCTTTGATTTTCGATCACCTGATGCCTTTTTTGCCAATAAAAACTTATGGTCGACTTTTTTATTCAGCGCCCGGTCTTCTCCACAGTCTGCGCCCTGATGATTATTCTTGCGGGCGCGGTCTGCATTCCTACTCTGCCGATTGCGCAATTCCCTGATCTGGCGCCGCCGCAGGTGGGAGTTACTGCGGTTTATACGGGAGCAAGTTCGCAGACGGTGGAGTCGGCAGTGACCACGCCTCTCGAGCAGCAGATCAATGGCGCCGAAGGCATGAAGTACATCACTTCGTCGAGCACGAACGATGGCGTCAGCACGATCACCGCGACCTTCGATCTCAACCGCAATCCCGACCTGGCCACCGTCGATATCGAAAACCGCGTCAACACCGCCTCCGGACGCCTGCCTGCCGCGGTCAAGCAAATCGGCATCACGGTCGCCAAGACCTCGCAAAACTTCGTCTTCGGCGGAGCCGTCTTCTCGCCCGACCAGAGTCTTACGACGCTGTTCATCAGCAACTATCTTGACGTTTATGTCCGCGACACGCTGAAGCGTGTTCCCGGCGTCGCCGATGTCCTCATCTTCGGCGAGCGCAAGTACTCCATGCGCCTTTGGCTCGATCCCGTGCGCATGGCTAGCCGCTCCCTCACTGCCGACGATGCGGTCAACGCGCTCCAGGAACAGAACGTCGAAATCTCCGCCGGACAAGTCGGCGCCCAGCCCTCGCTTCCGGGCCAGCAATTCCAGATCAGCGTTCGCGCCGTTGGCCGTCTCTCCGAGGCGGCGCAGTTCGATGACATCATCCTCAAGAGCAACGCGGACGGCACGCTTGTCCGCCTTAAGGATGTCGGCCATGCCGAGCTTGGCGCCGAAGACTACACCAACGACCTCGACTACAACGGCCGGGACGCGGTTGGCATCGCGGTTACCCAACTCTCGACAGCGAATGCTCTAGACGTGCATCAGAAGTGTGTCGCCGAGCTCGATCGTCTTTCCAAACACTTTCCGCCCGGCATGAAATATGAAATCGCCTTCGACACCACCGATGCCGTCGGCGAATCCATCCGCGACGTCATTTTTACGGTGGGTTCTGCGATCCTGCTAGTCATCCTCGTGATCTTCGTTTTCCTTGGCGACTGGAGAACTACGATCATTCACTTCATCGCGACTCCAGTTTCGCTCATCGGGACATTTACTTTCATCAAGCTACTTGGCTTTTCCATCAACACGCTGACACTGTTTGGCATAACGCTCGCCACCGGACTGGTCGTCGACGACGTGATTGTCGTGATTGAAAACATCGAGCGCCACTTGCAAGAGGGCGAGACGAGCGCCGCCAAAGCCGCCTCCGCCGCCATGAAGGAAGTGACCGGCGCCGTCATCGCCACCTCGCTGGTGCTGGTAGCCGTCTTTGTGCCGGTTGCATTTTTCCCCGGCACCACCGGAATTCTGTTCCGCCAGTTCGCTTTAACTATCGCTTTTTCTATTTCGATTTCGGCCTTCAACGCTCTCACCCTGGCGCCGGCGCTGGCAGGGATCCTGCTCGGGCGCATCGAACACCACGAAAAGAACTGGTTTTTCAGGCAGGTTGACCGCGCTCTCGACGCCGTTAACCGGGGCTATGGGCGCTCTCTGCGGACGATTTTGCGCTTCGAGGTCCTGGCTTTGATCTTGTTCGCGGCCGGCCTCGGTCTCGCTTACCTTGTCTTCAAGAAGGTGCCGCAAGGCTTCGTTCCTTCGGAAGATCAGGGATATCTTATCGTCGCCATTCAGGCTCCGACCGGAGCTTCGCTCGAGTACACTCGCGACATCGGCCGGCAGGTTTCGGCAATCACGAAAAATATCCCCGAAGTTCGAGGCACCTTTTCGATCGCCGGCTTCAGCTTCGGCGGAGCCACTCCGAATGCCGGGCTAGTGTTTCTGCCGCTTCAGCCTTACGAAAAACGCAAGGGTGAGGAGCACACGGCCGCCTCAATTATTAATCGGCTGCGCGGCCCGTTATTCGGCATCTCCGGCGCCATTGTTATTCCCTTCGAACCGCCCGCCGTCCAGGGCCTCGGCCAGTTCGGGGGGTTCCAGTACGAACTCCTCGATCAGGGATCTCACACCCTGCAGGATCTCGACAAGGTGACCCACGACCTGGTTCGGGCCGCTTCGCAGCGCCCGCAAAAAGATGTCACCGGGCTGTTCACTACCTACACCTCAAACGATCCGCAATACGTGGTCACCATCGACCGTGAAAAGGCCAAGAACCTTCACATTCCGCTCAGCCAGATCACAGATACGCTCGGCGTCTACATGGGTTCGTCCTACGTCAACGATTTCGATTTCAACAACCGCTCTTACCGCGTCTACGTGCAGGCGGACAAACAATTCCGCTCGCACCCGCGAGATATCGGCGAGTACTACGTCCGCTCGGATTCCGGAGCGATGGTCCCGCTGGGGAACCTCGCTACCATTACCCAGAGCACCGCGCCCCAAGTTATTAATCATTACAATCTTTTCCGCTCGACGGAAATCGACGGGTCCGCTTCCCCCGGTTTCAGTTCCGGGCAGGCCATCGACGCCATGCAGCAGCTCTCGGCGAAGATACTGCCTCAGGGCTACACCTATGAGTGGTCGGGAATTTCACTCGAAGAACTCGCGTCCGGTTCAACCACGCTCATCCTTTTTGGCCTCGGAACGCTCGTTGTCTATCTCACGCTCGCGGCGCTCTATGAAAGCTTTGTTTTGCCCTTCATTATTCTTCTTGCGGTGCCCATGGCTCTGCTGGGGGCGCTCGGAGGGCAATGGCTACGCGGTCTGCAAAACGACGTCTACTGCCAGGTCGGACTGGTCATGCTGGTCGGGCTGGCTTCGAAGAACGCGATTCTGATTGTGGAATTCGCCGAGCAACTTCGCCAACGGGGCATGACCATTCTTGACTCCGCAGTGGAAGCGGCGCGTATCCGTTTGCGTCCCATCCTGATGACGTCGTTTGCCTTCATTATGGGCGTGGTTCCGTTGGTCGTCGCTAGCGGGGCGGGAGAGAACGGGCGGCACTCGGTGGGAACGACGGTGTTTGGCGGGATGATCATGAGCACTATTTTGAATTTGTTTTTTATTCCGGTGCTTTATTTATTGATCGAAGGATTTAGAGAGCGGCGGCGCAAACCGAAAGCGGCCTGATCGCAGGTCGGGAGTTGCATCGACCGCAGGCAAGTGCCGAGCTTGCGCTCGGCTGGGCAGGTGAGGGCACCTGCCCCTACGCGATACAGGCGAGTGCGACATTTAGGTTCGCCGACGCAGTATGATTTCCCTATGTTCGTCGCATTTCGTTTCGCCGCGTTCCTGCTGATTGCAACGGCGGCTTACGCGCAGCAATCGTGGACGTTTGCTGTGTCTGGGGACTCGCGCAATTGCGGAGACGTGGTCATGCCGGCGATTGCCGCGGGCGCGCATCGCGATCAGGTTGCATTCTATTGGCATCTTGGCGACTTCCGCGCGATTTACGATTTCGATCAGGATTACAAACAGGTGGCCTCTTCGCCGCCAACGATCAGCGATTATGAAAAAAATGCGTGGGATGATTTCATTCAGAATCAGCTGATGGCTTTTGGTGACACTCCGGTTTATCTGGCCATTGGCAATCATGAGTTGTACGCGCCCAAGAGTCGCGGGGACTATCTGCTGCAATTTGCCGACTGGCTGGACACGCCGGAACTGCGGCAGCAGCGGCTGAAGGACAATCCGAAAGATCATCCGCTGCACACTTACTACCACTGGCAGCGTGGAGGAGTTGACTTCATTACGCTGGACAGCGCGTCGCCAGACCAGTTCGATAGCGAGCAACTGGGGTGGTTTGAGCGCGTTCTCGCCGAGGATGCGAAAGATGCGACGATCGCCAGCGTGGTCGTCGGCATGCATGAAGCTCTGCCGGACAGCATCGCGCGCGGCCACAGCATGAGCGACACGCCGCAAGCGGAAGCCAGCGGGCGACGTGCCTATGGCGATCTGCTCAAGCTGCAGCAAACGGCGAAGAAAAATGTTTATGTTCTCGCGAGCCATTCGCATTTTTTTATGGATGGCGTTTTCAATACCGCGTATTGGCGGGCGAATGGGGGCGTTCTGCCGGGATGGATCATCGGAACGGCGGGCGCTGTGCGTTACCCACTGCCGGCGAACGGCGCCGATGCCAAGGAAGCGAAGACCAATGTCTATGGATATTTGCTGGCTACGGTAAAGGCAGATCGGGCCATTGATTTTCGCTTCCAGGAATTGACGGAAAAAGATATTCCGGCCGAGGTCGTGAGCCGGTTTTCACCGGATTTTGTGCATCAATGTTTTATAGGCAATCGTTCTAATTAAGTGCGCGAGCGAACGATATAGACGAACGATATAGAGTTGAATCCTCGCAAGAAAAAGCAACTTATGCACCACTTCGCGCGTCTCAAAGGTGCGAAGAATTTCAGGGTTTTCCACATTACCTCGCACGAGGTCAAGCACATGAAAAAATCAGTGTTCGCAGCTTTGCGGTTGTTTCTCGCATTGACGATTTTCTCGATGGTGGCTTTTGCCGGTCCCGCCATTCAGGACAACCAAATGACTGGCGCGATGCCGCAGAAAAGTTTTGATCGCATCGTCAAGGAAGTGCGCCATGAACTGGTGATGCTCCCGTATTACGGCGTGTTCGACAACCTGGCCTATAAGGTGGATCCGGATGGCACGGTGACTTTGATCGGCCAGGTCGCGCGACCGACGCTGAAGTCCGACGCGGAAAATGTAGTGAAACGCATTGAAGGGGTGACAAAAGTTGTCAACACCATCGAGGTTCTGCCGACCTCGCCGATGGACGACCGAATTCGCCGTGCAACTTACCGCGCGATCTATGGCGACCCCGCGCTGAGCTTGTACCAAGTGCGTGCCGTTCCGCCGATCCACATCATTGTAAAGAATGGCCACGTCACGCTGGAAGGCGCTGTGGCTCGCGAAATGGACAAGACAATCGCCGGCATGCGAGCGAACAGCGTGTCTGGGGTATTCTCGGTGGACAACAACCTGGTGGTCGAGGAAAGCGAGAGCAAGAAAAAGTAAGTTCGTGGGGCTTCGATTCAGTCAGGCCAGTGTTTGTTGTTCGGCTAAGTGCTGGGTTGCGTCGGAGGGCTATTTGTTGCCGAAATCAGTTTGAGGTTAGCGCCGGCGCGGGTGCCGAGCTTTGCTCGGCTGGGCGGGTGAGGGCACCCGCCCCTACGTGATTCTTGCGGGGCGGTGGACGGCCTTGCCATCTACAATCTGCTGATGAGCTTAGAACGGTCTCTTGGCGGCGACTTGGCGGAAATCGATCGCGCTGGCAAATTGCTGCGGGCTGGACGGCTTGTCGCTTTCCCTACGGAGACGGTATATGGGCTGGGCGGCAACGCGCTTGATGCTGCTGCTGTGGAACGCATTTACGCGGCCAAGGGCAGGCCTTCCACCAGTCCGTTGATTGTTCATGTAGCTTCGGTTGCAATGGCGCAAGCGCTGGTAGCGGAGTGGCCGGAGGCGGCTGAACGTCTGGCGCGGCAATTCTGGCCCGGGCCGCTGACGCTGGTGCTGAAGAAGCGATTGGCAATTGCCGGAGACGCGCGCGACACGATTCCTGACATCGTCACCGCGGGACTGGGCACGGTTGGTCTGCGGATGCCAGCGCATCCGATGGCGCTGGCTGTGATTCGGGCGGCAGGGGTTCCGCTCGCGGCGCCCAGTGCCAATCGCTTCACCGAACTTTCTCCGACCACGGCAGAGCATGTTCGCGCCGGCCTCGGCAAGGATGTGGATCTCATCCTCGATGGCGGGGCGTGTGCGATTGGCATTGAGTCTACTGTGCTATCGCTGGTGGAGAGGCGACCGATGCTGCTTCGTCCCGGTGTAATTTCGCGGGCCCAACTGGAAGCGATTGTCGGTCCCATAGCTGGGGCGGAGGAAGCGCAAGCCGGAGCCCATCCTGCCCCAGGAATGCACCCCCGCCATTACAGTCCGCGCACGAATTTATATTTGGCGATGAAGGGAAATCTGCCGGAGATTTTGCGCGTTGCTGAGGACGAGATTGATCAGGGCAAGGGAATTTATTTCCAGCATCGGCATTCGCCGAAAGGCAGTCCAGCCGGGATCACGATCCGGCAGATGCCGCAACCGGCAAGCGATTACGCCGCCGTGCTCTACGATGCTCTTCACCAGGCAGATCAGGGAAATTACAGCTGGATTGCGATTGACCTGCCCCCGGACGAACCGGAGTGGGAAGCGGTGCAGGATCGGCTGAAACGCGCCGCGACAAAATAAAGCACGCACTCCTCTAAAGATGTCTCTACGGCGGATGTCTACAGCGGATGTCTAAAGCGGGCGTCTACAGCAATCCGAACGCCACCAAGCTGTTGTTTGTCCCCACATACACCTTGCCATTCGCGACAACTACATTGGCGAAGTGGGGGATGGGAGGGAGTTTGCTGTTATAGAGCCTGACCAGAGTAGTCGCGTTAAAGGCGCTGAGGGTTGCGCCGGTGATCTGCCATAGAACGCCCGATGTGTTTCCGTTGGCGGAGATTATTGGCGAGTGGCCGGAATCGACTTTTTTGGATAGGGCAAAGGGCGTTTGCGCAAGCAGACCATTGGTGAAAGACAGGGCGGCGATGGGCGATCCGGTAGACGATGTATAGATGGCATTGTTCCAGTAAACGAGGGCTCCGCCCTCGGGGGCGAATGCAGGGAGCTCTTGTACGATTTGCGTGTCTCCCTGGGTGCATGTGGCGCAGAAGTGCCCGAGGTTTTTTTGGTTGAGAATGTAGATCGTGCCTTCCTTGCCGATCGCGGCCAATAAGTTGGGATACTTTCCCGCCTGTTTCGGGAGCACGAGAACGGGCTCGCTCATATCGAGATCGTTTTGATCGAGATAGAGTTCGTTGTAAGGAGTGAACCAATCTACCAGTTGGAGGGTGTTGCCGGATTCCGAAAGCTTGAAGACGGACTGACCGAAATTAGTGCCCGCCGCGAACGGACCATCGGCAGTCGCTCCATAGACGTTGCCGGAGCTGTCGGCGGAGAGGCCGCCGCCTCGCATCCACACGGCAGCCGCGGATTCGCCCGGTTCATCGTCAAACGCGCCCGCCGGTTGCAGCGTGGTGGCGTCATAGGCTACGACCCAGCCTTCTTCGAGATCGCCGCGGCAACCGTTCGAACCAAGAGCGATGTAGACGTAGCCCTTTGCGAGCAGCAGGGCGGGACGATTGACCTGCATCATGTCTTCGAAAACGTAGTTCGTGCCGGCGTAGTTGTAACTGGCGGTGATCACGATGGGGCTGCCGGGTTGTTCGAGACCGGTGGTGACGTCGAGGGCATGGAGCCGGTGAACGAACGTGGAATTTTCGTAGGTCTTGGCGACTACGTAAATCGTGCCGGCGATGGGGTCAATCACAGGCGTGGAAACAATTCCCACTTGCGTCCAGAAGGTTGTGCCTCCGCATTTCTGGAGGTTGATGGGGACCGGAGTTACTCCGCTACCGATGAAGCTGGTGTGCCACAACGGGTTGGCATTGCTGCCGGTGGAGCTATCGGCGTCGAAGGCGTAGACGCTGTCGTTCATAGTGGCTACATAAACGACGTTGTGGACGCCAGCTCCGGGAATGATGACAGCCGGGAGGTAGAGCGCCTGGCCAATTACCTGTCCATCGACGGGCTGGTTGAAGAGCTGGCCGAATTGATTGCTGTTGACGTTTTGCGGAGTGAGGATAGTTTCGTTGGGATTGGCGCCCGAGCGGCCGTTATCGTAGTGCCAGGTGGTGACCGGAGTTTGCCCCCAGCCGAGCGTCATCGCGGCGAGAACGAACAGAAAACAAAAGGCAAACACACGAGCACGGATAACCGGCATAATTGCGACCTTCCCAAATTAAAAAATAAAAAAGGATTGAAACGACTTACTACAAACGACATAGCCTCAGGCTGCTTCGGGACGCAGACTTCGGCGAAGCGCTACCGACTCCCTACGAAGGATAAATCCGGATTCACTACGCGTCAAACTCGTTAGTTCTATTTACTGAAGATGTAACTTATTGCGGCAAATCTGTAGCTTTCTGCAGCCTTGGAGATATCGGTTGAAAGGTCTTGAGGTCAAGTTCGCGCCGCGACGCCGGGCACGCGCACGCGAATGGTTTGGGGAACGGCGCGCAATTTCGCGAGCATCTGATCGTCGCAATCCTGATTGATGTCGTAAATCGCATAACCGAGCGGGCCGCGAGTATCGAGCACCTGGCGCTCGATATTGATTCCGCGGTCGGCGAGAATGTCGTTGATGGCGCGCAAAATTCCGGGGATGTTGTGGTGCATGTGGGTGAGGCGGTGGGAACCGGGCTCGTATTCGAGATGACATTGCGGCATGTTGACGCTGAGCTGGGAGTTGCCAGTGTTGAAATAATCGATCATGCGCGCGGAAACGAACTGCCCGATATTCTGCTGCGCCTCTTCGGTGCTGCCGCCGATATGTGGCGTGAGAATTACGTTGGGCAGGCCGCGCAGGGGGCTGGAGAATGCGCCGCCGGATTCGGGCTCGACGGGGAAGACGTCTACCGCGGCGCCACCTAGTTTGCCGCTCTTCAAGTGACGCGCGAGGGCCTCGTGATCGACAACGAAGCCGCGGCTGAGATTGATGAGGCAGGCCCCGTCTTTCATTTGGCGAATTTCTTCTTCGCCGAATAAATCCTGGTTTTGCGTCTTGCCGTCGACGTGGAGCGTGATGACGTCGGCGGTTTCGAGCAATTCGCGGAAGCTGACTGCGCGCGCATTTCCGCGGGCGAGAACGTGCGCCAGGTCGTGGAAAACGACGCGCATGCCCAGGGCCTCGGCCAGGTCGGATATCTGCGAGCCGATTTTTCCGTAACCGACAATGCCGAGGGTGAGGCCGCGGACTTCGTGCGATCCGGCGGACGATTTATTCCAGACTCCGGCGTGCAACTCGGTGCTGGCTTCAAAGGTGCGGCGCATGAGGAGGATGATCTCGCCCATGGCGAGCTCGGCTACGGAGCGACTGTTGGAGTGGGGATCGTTAAAGACAGCGATTCCGCGGTCGCTGGAGGCGGTGCGATCGATTTTGTCTACGCCGATGCAGAAGGCGCCGACGGAGACTAATTCGGGCGCGGCGTCGAGGACAGCGGCGGTGATGCGCGTTTTGGAGCGGACGCCGAGGATTGAGGTACCGCGGACTTTTTCGATCAGTTCGCGCTCTTCCAGCGCGCCCTTCAGCGACTGGACTTCGAAGCCTGCTTCTTGAAACTGAGACGCTGCCACGCCGCTGATGTTCTCCAGCAACAAGACTTTCAAAGAGCCTCCGAAACTCGACCTCAAGATGACCAAGAAGAATTATACGGGTGGGAGTTTTGCGGCGAACTATGGCTTAGGCGATAGATCTCGCAAATAATGGATAGCGTCGTAACTGCGCGGAGTTCGGACACTACCAAACATTCGGTAGTAGACTACTTTGAAATTCCGGATAAACGCACGCATACCAGGAACGCCATAACCGCAGTCGCGGACACCATGACGAGAAATGCGAAAATCCCTACAGCCATGCCAATCCAGTAGCTGATCGGTTCCTTGTCCCGGCGAGAGGTGCGACCTTTGATTGTAAGGAAACCACTGCGGAAGGATTTGTAATAACCGTTTCCAAGTAGGAAGGTAATCGTCGCACAAAAAAATAATATGAAGAGTTCACGCGCCACTTGAATCGCGATTTTAGCGTTCACGCTGCTGCTTTGGCATGGCACCAGTATGCCACGGTCGCCAACCGGATCAAATTCAAAGTAGCCTAATACCGAATATTCTATATGCGCGCGATTTGGCGTCTCAAAGTGTTACAAATATAGCGTGCCGCGAAGACAACCGAGCATGCTCGGCGTGAATCTTTCCTCTGCACCTCGTCATCTTTAAAGGCTTTAGGAGGAAAAGAAAATGGCACAAACTTTGGAGGCAGTGAAAATGGCGCATGAACTCCCCGCGTTGCCCTACGATTACACGGCACTTGAACCGACCATCGATGAAAAGACGATGCACCTGCACCACGACATGCATCACGCCGCTTACGTTAAGAACCTGAATGCGGCGCTCGACAAGCGTCCTGAGCTACATAAAAAATCGGCGGAAGATTTGATTCGCGATCTGAATGCCGTGCCGGAAGATATACGCGGTGCGGTGCGCAACAATGGCGGCGGCCACGTGAATCACAGCATGTTCTGGAACATCATGAAGCCGCATGGCGGGGGCGATCCGACTGGGCCGATCGCGGAAGTGATCAAGAAAACTTTTGGAGATTTTAAGAGCTTCCAGGAAAAATTCAACGCGGCTGGGGTGGGTCAGTTTGGCAGCGGATGGGTGTGGCTGGCGGCCGATTCCAACGGCGAAGTGAAAATCGTTTCGACACCGAATCAGGACAACCCGATCTCGCAAGGATTGCACCCTATTTTCGGCAATGACGTTTGGGAGCATGCTTACTATTTGAAATACAACAACCGTCGTCCGGAGTATCTGCAAGCGTGGTGGAATGTGGTCAATTGGGACGAGATCAACAAGCGTTTGCAGTCGGTAAAGAAGTGAGGATAAAAATCAGTTGGGCGGATAGTGCGGCGCGGACTTTGTCTGCGCCGTTTTTGTTTGAGGTTGGCCTCGCGATTCAGTCCGCGGCGACGTCTCCGGTGAGGGCATATTTCTTGGCGAGGAAGGCCATTCTGGTTCGGATTTCTTCCTGGTCGTCGCTGATGATCGCTCGCAGGAGCGCCATGAGTTCGCTCACCTTGCCGGGATCTTGCTCACTGACGATTTCTCCGCAAAGCTTGCGAACTAGATCAGTGTTGTACAAGAACGCCCCGTATTTATTGTGATGCCGGGTGCGACGGTGGGAAATACGGGCGATCGCGTATTGGGATTAAGGCGTTGACCCGAGGTGTGAAGGTGCGGGACTTTGAACAAGCACAATCTTCGGCGTCGACTTCTTCGACCATCAACTTTCGAAGAACTTTCTGATCTGTGACCAATGTTTTCGTACGACTAAGTCGGTGCTCAAGTGGCCGCCACGTCGCGACAGCTTCAACTTTATGTGCGCGTGCCGCGCGAAGTCCTGCACTGACCGGTAAGGAATATATGGGTCGTCTTGTGCGTGGAACATGATGACCTTCGAGCCGTGGATTTCGCCGGCGTGATAGGCAGGACTATAGAATTTTCCGTTGCTGAGTTTCTTCCAATTTTTGTCGGACAAGCGATATCCGTTGCCGAACGCGGCGCGAATGTAGGCGGCGTAGCTGGGATTCGACGTTTCTTTCTTTTGCTCGCTTCCGAGAATTGCCCAATCGACGACGGGACAATTCGCTACCGCCTTCTTCACGCGCGGGTCGAGCGTGGACAGAATCGCGGCGGCTCCGCCAAAACTTCCGCCAATGACAAAGATCTCGTCAGTGCGTACATGGAAGCGATGACCAAAGGCTAGCTCGCGAAATTCTTTATTCAGTCCGCCGATCACGTCGAGAATGTCGAGGTGGGGGGAACGCTCGAGAAACTGGCCGCCACTTTCCCAGGCTCCGCGATAGCGTGGATAAAAGACCCAGTAACCCTGGTTGGAGAGGAATTCGGCCAAGGGTTGTTTGCGCGGAATCGACGGCATACCGTCGCACAGGATGATTGCCCGTTGAATTCTGCGCGAACGAGCGGGAGGCAGGAATTCGGTGACAACGTCGCGGTTGAAGCGTGTTCTAAACATAGTGTTTTTCACCACGGAGGCACGGAGACACGGAGAAAACCCAACGGACGGGCAGAACCTTCTTCCCCTAGTTCTTGCCTCAGCGGCTAAAGCCTTTGTCTTTGAACCGGCTCTTTGCGGTACCGCTAAAGCCGTGCCCCTTCAAAGCAAAGCAAATGTGACCAGTCCGGCGCTTGACACTTGCTTTGCTTTCTCTCTAAACTCCTCTACCACTGCGGGTTTTCGCCGCGCAGACGATCCTGATCCAGCTATCCGTTCCACTGCCGCCCAGGAGGCACAAATGTCCACTGCTTTGTCCACTGCTTTGTCCACTGCTTCGTCCAATACTCTGTCCACTTCCCAGCTCTCGAAGTTTGCCGTCACACTTTTTTCGCTGCTTTTGCTGTCGGGCTTCGCCGCCGCTCAGTATAAGATCGGTTCGGGCAATACTGCGATTGCCGATCCGCCGGTGCCGCGGCCCAAGACTACGCCTTGCAAAGTGGAACTGTTCAAGGGGTACAAGTTTGACAATTTTAATGCACAGAGCTTTAATTACGTGCCGCCGGCGGAGTGTCCCGGACCGTGGGCAAAAGTAATTCTGGAAGCCAATTTCTCGATTACCAAAGGGATTCAATACGATCGCACGGCGAACATCTGGATCGGACCAACGAACATTTATTTTGGCACGACTGCCGAAGATGATCCTAACGACGCCCGCCACTGGCACGTGGAGCGCGATCTCACAGACTATAGTTCGATTTTCACGGTCGATGAAGATGGCACGGTCGATCTCGGCAACCTGTATAACAAGACCTACAATGGGCTGATCTTTGGTTCGGCGGATGTTCTTTTCTATCCGCTGGCGGAGAATCAAGTGCCGCCGCGCACTGCGGATCAGGTCATCGGATTCTCTGCCGGGCCGACGGGCGGGACGGTCGGCCTTTATAGCACTGCGAGTCTGCTGGAAGAGACTCTGACGCTACCGACGAACATCACCGATCTTTATTTTGACGTCTTCGCGCAGAGCCAGTCGAATGACGAATTCTGGTATACGTGCGTGCCGAATAACGTTGCAGGAGAACTGGAGAGTTGCCCTGGGACGGCGTTTCGCGAATCGGAGGTGACCATCGATGGGAATCCGGCGGGGGTTGCGCCGGTATATCCGTGGATTTATACGGGCGGCATCGACCCGCTTCTGTGGATTCCGATTCCGGGGGTCCAGACGCTGAATTTCCGGCCTTATCGGGTTAACCTGACACCCTTCGCGGCGGTGCTCGACGATGGGCAGCCGCATACGATCGCGCTGAGCGTCTTCAACGCTGACAGTTATTTCTCGGCGACAGCGTCGCTGCTACTTTATCTCGATGCTGGATCGACGCAGGTTACGGGAGCGCTGACCAACAACACGCTGACTGGGCCTTCGCCGAACATCACGGAAAACATTCACGTGGCGAAAAACGGCAACGTGGGCGGCAGCGTGAGCACTAAATCGGGTCACAACTTCCAGATCTCGGGATACGTCAACACTTCGCTGGGTACGGTTACGACGACCATCGCGCAGGATATTAACTTTTCGAATATTCAGACCTTCAAGATACTGCCGGCGTCCTATCAACAGGACATCAAGCAGAACACGACAATCCGGTCGGTTGTAACTCTGCATAACAATGCAGGCACTTCCGTCGAGAAGGTGAACTATAACTGGCCGTTCACGATGGACATTGGTGTCGCCTATAACCCGGACGGGTCGGGAGTGCAAACTACGACCAGCAATCAATACTTTGAGCTGGACACGGAGGGACGGCACAGAGGGCAGGCTATATCTTTCACGCTGCTGGAAAACCGCGTCTTCTCAACCGACGCGCTCGACTTCAATTCCGGCTTCCAAATTACGGGCAACCAGGACCAGTCGAGTTTCCAGAGCTTTTTCGCTTCCGACTCAAGTGGATATTGCTACAGCCGGGAATTGACGGGCGCCAACAACGTGTTGACGAGCGTTACGAACGGGAGAGGGTGTAACTGATAAGGGCAGGTTTCCGGGTTTCAAATTGTTCGAGGATCGCGCGGTCCTGGGGGCCCAGGGTAGTCGGGGCATTCTTGGACGCTGCGGTCCTTTGAACTTTTGAACTTTTCGGCCGCCTCGAAATATTTCTAACGCGACCTGCTTCTACGCCATCCGAACCACAGGCCGAAGACAATTCCCGCTAATACTGCTCCGGCCATCTTTTTACGGTCGGTGATGGGGACGAAACGGGTTGATTGCTCGCTTACCTCGATGACTCCGAGAGGAACAATGCGGACGCCTCCACCGCCACCTCCGCCTTCGCCGCGGGCGCTGGAATCGCCGACTCCTCCGGTGCCTGCGCCGGCACCGTAGCCGTACATCACTTTCGCCACGGGGATGATGGTCTTTCCGTGGGCGGAGATGGCCTCGCCGTAGATTGTTTTGACGCTGGCCTGGCCAAGAATGCCTTCTTTCAAGGATTGCAAAAGCGCTACGCTGCCCATGAGCGGCCTCCTGAAAGAAAACTTTATCCTACTTCTCGCCGCCACTGAGTGGGGACAAAGCGTCAGCTGTTCCTAACCTGTGCAGCCGTTGTGCAAATTCCGCCTGCCGTGGCGAAAAAGTTTTGGTGACAGGTTGCGCCAACCGCTAATCCCCGCTCCTTGTGCGCCGGCCGCTGCCTGGTTCTAGACAGATTTCCGTCGGATTCATCACCTCCAATCCGGGAACGAGAATTCCACCGTTGCACCATTCTTATGGAATTGACCGGGCTTCGTTAGTGCGCGTAGAGTCACTCCACTTGCAAACACTTATCCGCCGCGCGCCAACCGTGCCCGGACGAAACTCATAACGAGAATGCCAGCACTGAAAAAACGCTCTCCCCCCAGGGAGCCAAGGACGCTATGAACGCTGAGAGTCAATGGACCGTCTACCGCACCCGTTTTCTGGTGCGCGCTCGTCAACTCACCGAACCGGTTGCCTTCACCGACGCACTGGGCCGCGAGCAATCGGGCCAGCCCGGCGATTATCTCGTCGAATTTTCTGACGGGATAAAACGCATCACCAATCAAGCGCTGTTTGAAGATATTTATGTGCCGCTGGAGGGATCGCAGTCTGTACCTGCGCAACATCAATCGATGGAAAAGAAGCTCTCGGCCCGCGGAGTGCCGGGCGCGCTCGCTCAGTCGGTGTCGCCGGGGTCAGTAGAGGCGCGCAACCGCGCCAGTGCTTAAAGGGGAGTTTCAAGAGTCGACGCCTGGAGGCAGGTTTTGAAATCTTGGAAAACTTGAAAGCTTGGCTTCTTAGATACCCTTAACACTTTCGAGCTACCAGATGTTGTGTTTCTCTCTTGACAGGCACCATATACGGGAGTACGTTAAGCATCCCAGAGCACTTTTTTAGCAGACCCCCCATAAGGG
This sequence comes from Terriglobales bacterium, assembly GCA_035483045.1. Lineage (GTDB taxonomy): Bacteria > Acidobacteriota > Terriglobia > Terriglobales > Acidobacteriaceae > Acidiflorens. The sequence goes on along the minus strand of DATHQD010000012.1, from coordinate 378,092 downwards.
GGCGGAGACCCTAAAAACCAGGGGCGAGACTCAAAGTTGAGGCTTGGCGGGCGTTAGTCCGCTGCCGAAATCCTGAGCAAAGCGCAGGATCTTGCGTCTTCCCCAGTACGGGAACCATCCCTCCGGAGTGGATGGAAAAGCAGATGAAACAAGCGGTGGCTTCCCCCGGTCTGGCCTTGCCAGGCAATCCCTCCGGGGGAACTCATTGAAGGTTTGAGTTGGTTAAAGAGAGACGGCTCGCCCCCGTCTTGGTTCACGTCCCTAGGAGCCCCGATGGAAGGATTAATGAATTTAGTTGCCGCGTCTTTCGCCCGTCACGGTATTGAATGTCCGGTCAGCGATTCCAAAGCTGATGCAGGCGTCGTCGTTTGCCCAAGCGACGAAAGTGTGGAAGTTGGGCGGGCTACGGTGAATTCCGTTTTGGCCGCGCCTACGACGCACGTGCCGAACCCCGTAACGTTCCCGGAACACAATTACCGAAAACGCCTGCAGGGCGATCCGGCTCCATAGAGTCGGCTACGCGTCGGGAGATCGCATCAGCGATCCCACTAGCTCTTCGAAACCAACGTATTTAGAGGCGGGTGCGGGACAAGCGACCTAGGCAGTTGCCGCACAGCCGCTTTTATTCGAAACATTGATTTTGAGACCGGTTGTTGCGGTAGATCGACGGCTCTTTGCCATCATCTAATATAGGAGAAGGAAATGCCCGAAGTGCGAGACCAAGTCAAAACCCAACCTACCTCTACTGCCGATCGGAAGCCCAACGGTGGTCTAAGCTTTCGCCGTTTTTTCACCAAGGCCGGCGTCTCTCCGTATGACGAGATCGAATGGGAGCTGCGCAACGCGCAGATCACCGACTCGCAGGGCGGGATGATTTTTGAGCAGAAGGATGTGGAGGTTCCGAAAGACTGGTCGATGACTGCGACCAACATTGTCGCGTCGAAATATCTTCATGGGCAGATTGGCACCGGCGAGCGCGAGACGGGCGTGCGGCAGCTGGTGTCGCGCGTCGCGGAGACGATTCGCGACTGGGGCATGAAGGATGGATATTTCCGCACTAGCGAAGATGCGGCTACTTTTCATGATGAGCTCGTGCACCTGCTGATTCGGCAGCATATGGCCTTCAATTCGCCGGTGTGGTTTAACGTGGGTTGCGAGCGGGTTGAGCCGAAGTCGGACGCTACCAACTGGCACTGGAACTTCACCACGCAGCAAGTTGAATTCGGCGCAACCGGATACACGCGGCCGCAGTGCTCTGCTTGCTTTATTAATTCGGTGAAGGATTCGCTCGATTCGATTCTGACATTGGCTAAGACGGAAGGCATGCTGTTTAAGTGGGGATCGGGCACGGGGACGAATCTTTCGCCGCTGCGCTCTTCGACTGAAGTTTTGAGTGGGGGCGGGACAGCTAGCGGTCCGCTGAGCTTTATGAAGGGATTTGATGCGTTCGCGGGAGTTATTAAGTCGGGAGGCAAGACGCGGCGCGCGGCTAAGATGGTGATTCTCAATATTGACCATCCTGATATCGTCGACTTTATTGAGTGTAAGTCGAAAGAAGAAGCCAAGGCGCACGCGTTGGTCGCGCAAGGATACGATGGTTCGCATCCTGACTCGGACGCTTATAGCTCTATCTTCTTTCAAAACGCGAATAATTCGGTTCGAGTAACTGACGACTTCATGGTGGCTGTTACTCGCGATACGGATTTTTCCACGCGATCTATCGTGGATGGGCGAGTTGTCAACACTTACAAGGCCAGGGACCTGATGACGAAGATCTCCGAGGCTACTTGGCATTGCGGCGATCCGGGGATGCAGTATGACACGACTGTCAACCGCTGGCATACTTCGAAGAACACTTCGAGGATTAATGCCAGCAATCCTTGCAGCGAGTATATGTTTCTCGATGATTCTGCTTGCAATTTAGCCAGTTTGAATCTGCTGAAGTTCGCGCCTAATGGGACTTTTGACGTGGAGGCTTACCGGCACGCGGTCGACATCACGATCACGGCGCAGGAAATTCTGGTGGACAATGCCGGCTATCCTACCGAGATTATTGGGAAGAACTCGCATGACTATCGTCCGCTGGGATTGGGCTATGCCAACCTGGGCGCTCTGTTGATGGCTGCTGGACTGCCTTATGACAGCGATGCGGGGCGAGACTATGCGGCTTGCGTGACTGCGATCATGTGCGGCGAGGCTTATCTGCAATCTTCTAAGATCGCGGAGCAGTGCCGGCCGCTGACTCCTATTACTGATACGGTGCAGACGCGGCTGGGAGTTAGTAAGGCGGAAGATATGCCGGGGGCGGCTTGCCCTGGTTGGTATATCAATCGCGAGCCGTTTCTGGATGTAATACGGATGCACCGGGCGAGCGTGAATAACATCAATAGTAAGAATGTTCCGGCTTCGCTATTTGAAGCTAGCAAGCAGTGCTGGGACGAGGCACTATCTCACGGAGAAAAGTATGGCTATCGCAACTCGCAGGTGACGGTTCTGGCGCCTACGGGGACGATTGGCTTCATGATGGATTGCGATACGACTGGCATTGAGCCTGACCTGGCGCTGATTAAGTACAAGAAGCTGGTGGGCGGCGGGATGATTAAGATTGTCAATAACACCGTCCCGGGAGCGCTGTTTAAGCTGGGTTATACGCATGAGCAGGCGGATGCGATTGTTAGTTACATTGATGCTACGGGGACGATTGAGGGGGCTCCGCATGTGAAGGACGAGCACTTAGCGGTGTTTGATTGTTCATTTAAGCCGGCTAAGGGGACTCGGTCGATTCATTACATGGGGCATCTGAAGATGATGGCGGCGGCGCAGCCGTTTATCTCGGGAGCCATCTCGAAGACGGTCAACTTACCCAATGCCGCGACGGTTGACGATATCTCGGAGGCTTACATACAGGCGTGGAAGCTGGGCCTGAAGGCAGTCGCGGTTTATCGCGATGGATGCAAGCAGTCGCAGCCGTTATCGGCGGCTGGTTCGAAGACCGCGAACTCTACTAAAGACGATGCGGCGCGCAACGCGGCGGCTGCGGCGCTGGCGCAGGATGAGAATCTTGATGCGCCTCCGCGCGCGGTGCGGCATAAGTTGAAAGAAGAGCGCATGTCGGTGACGCATAAGTTCAACATTGGAGGCCATGAGGGTTACATCATTGTGGGCCTGTATCCCGATGGCGAGCCGGGCGAGATTTTTATCAAGATGGCGAAGGAAGGGTCGACCGTATCGGGGCTGATGGATAGCTTTGCGCTGGCGGTTTCGATTTCGCTGCAGCATGGCGTGCCGCTGAAACTTTTCTGCGAAAAGTTTGCGCATACGCGGTTTGAGCCGAGTGGATGGTCGAGCAATCCTGATATTGGATTTGCCAAGTCGATCATGGATTACATTTTCCGCTGGCTGCAGATGCGCTTCCTGAGCGGACAGCAGCAGTTCCTGTTTGAAAACCTGAGGCCGAAGCCGCAGGCGGCTCCGGAGGGGATCGGCGATCTGAATGGCTCGATCGGCGTGCAGGCTGCGAGCGAGCAACGGTCCGAGCAACGGTCTGGTTCGATGCATGCCGCCGACGCGCTCGCCAATATGATCGATATGGGAGATGCTCCGAGCTGCCATGTGTGCGGGTCGATCATGGTGCGGAATGGAAGTTGCTATAAGTGCATGAGCTGCGGGAGCACTAGCGGGTGCAGCTAGTATAAAAAGCTTTGTCGGTTTGATGAAAGGAGTTGTTTGTGAGCGGCAGATTATTTATTAAGCAGCGACCCGAAGAGGGTGATTATGCGATTCGGAGGCCGGGTGCCGAAAGAATCAGCGATCACAAGCCGAGGCCATCGAGAGGGCTAGGGAGATTGACCCCGTGCCGCCATTCTCGTGGAGCGTGTTCGCGAAACAAACAGAGGACGCCGAGACAAATGGCGTAAGCCTTAACTGCGCTGCTTTCATCGCACGGCTAGAAGTGGAACATGAGTCTTGCGCTAATCTCCAGCCACCGCGAGTAGTTGTTGTGCGCTTAACGCATCGATAGCGCTTTGAATCTCCTCCTCAATCTGCGACTCCTCCACTCGGCTCTCTAAAATGATTGGGGCGTCGCTTGGGATAAGATGAGCGACTCTATGGAAGGCAAGAATTGATTCAAGGCTCAAAGGATCGTGCTTGCTCTGAGTGTTCACTTCGCTTACGTGGAGTTGCCGAATCCGGTGACGGAACGTACGCAAAATCGTTGATGCCTCAACCATCGTAGGATCCACTTGGCGCGCGTGGCCGATATCGAAGCAGAGCGATGCATCGGGAAACACTTGAAAAATTTCAGCCAACTGTTGAGCAGTTTGACCAACTGGTTTCCGCTTGTCCATATTCTCAATACACAGAGAATCGCGAAGATGACCCCACGCTGAGGGATTTAGCATTGCGTCTGGGTGAACGATTATTGGCCACCCTCTCCCTGACACTTCTGCTAGCAATTTCAACGCAGCCTGTTCGAACGTCGGCTCTATTGAGCTGGGCGCATGAAACGAGATGTGCTTGAACCGAGACAGGTCAAGGCTATCGAGCTCCGCCACGAGAGGACCTAGTTCTTCCTGCCGTAGTGCAGACAATTCAATTGCATTGACATCTTTGTTGGCCAGCATATCTAAAGCCAAGCGAAAGTTGCCCCGCGCCAAGGCACCAGTCGAAAACCCAATACATCTCATTAGAAAACCCCGTATTTCTTTGTCAGTGGTGCAATAAAAGAATTGTCGAAGAAAATATGATCGAGAGAACGCTGAAAAACATCGCTGATCTCCCTTATTTCTTTAAAGGATTCAGTTCGTGAATCCTGGGATCGCAGATTATCGAGGGCATCGCGTTTTCCCTTGTCGTCAAGAACGCCTAGAAACGCAGCGTAGGCTTCAAATAAGTCTTTCGCCACTGAGTTCGGTACATCGTATTGCATCATCGATCTCTCAATAACCCTAAGCGGGCTGAGACGCGTAAGCTCCCTAATGTGCTTCGCTAGGTGAAACCTTATATCACTTTTATCGGTGGAAATCTTGGATTGTAGGTCTGGATCTAGGTATGCGCTAAAGCAGACGAGGAGACCCGATGCAAAAATCAGTTTCCTAGACATTCGAAGTTTTGCATTGCGTATGCCCCAACCTTTGCCCCCGCGGTCGCGTTGTTTACTGGCGAAGTCGACCGCCATGGTTCTCCAAAATCGAACGATGTCATTTAGCAAGAACCGTGGCACTCGATACTTTTTCCCATCGTGAGTCAAGGGGTGGTTATCCTCTTCGAGATAGCGGTTTATGACTCCTTGCATTATTCGGTCGTAGGCTTCAATCCTCTTGCCGATTGGAAACGACTCGAGAAGAAGCAGAATTCTTCGCGTAGTGTTTTTGTTAGTATCATTTTGCCCGCCGATCTGATGGAGAAGATCATGACTAAATGCCATATTTCCAAAAGTTTCGGTTGAACCAGGAGCTCTAAATCTGTCCTCGTTTTCCTTGAGAATTGCTTGGATGGACTGTGCGATTCGCAAATGGTCTGAATTCGCCTCACCGTCGATCAGGTATGTCCAGTCTAGATCGCTGCCCGAGGTCCATTCCTCTCTAGCAAGAGAGCCGAACACGACCAAACTCGTGTCCTCTGTCGTGTATTTTGGGATCTTCGCTGAAAGGAGCTGGTCTAGTTCTTCGCGACTTTTCGACGAAGCGTTGCGAGATGTCTCGAATGCGCCCTTGTTGAGAAAATTCACGACGTCGCCCATCTCGAAAGTCATTCTAGCAACCTTTCCATCATTTGGACCTGACACGGACCAACTCTGGCAATCCTTCGAAAGCGGAATTTCAAATGGCCCATCCCCTCGGTATTCTATTGATACTTAATTTGATTTCAGTGGAGCAGTCTTTCCGGAGGAGGTACTCCGGACAGCAAGCCCACGTTTCGCTACCCCATCAGCAATCCGCCATTCACATTCAGCACGTGGCCGGTGATGTAAGACGCTTCTTCGGAGGCTAGGAAGCGGACGGCTGCGGCTACGTCTTCGGGCTTGCCTACTCTTCCCAGGGGGATTTGATTTACGGCGGTTTGCTTGAATTCTTCGCTTAGGGCGGCGGTCATGCTGGTGTCGATGAATCCGGGGGCTACGGCGTTTACGGTGATGTTGCGGGAGGCTACTTCGCGGGCCATGGCCATGGTCAGGCCGATGAGTCCGGCTTTGGAGGCGGCGTAGTTGGCTTGTCCGGCTTGGCCCATCTGGCCGAAGACGCTGGTGATGCTGATGATGCGTCCCCAGCGCTGTTTGAGCATGGAGCCGATGACTTGCTGGATGCAGAGGTAGGCGGAGGTTAGGTTGGTCGAGAGGACGGCGTCCCAATCGGGGCGCTTCATGCGCATGACTAGTTGGTCGCGGGTGATGCCGGCGTTGTTGACTAGAATGTCGATTTTGCCGAATTTGGCTATGGCGGCTTTGACGCCGGATTTGACCTGATCTTCGTCGGTTACGTCGATGGCGAAGGCGGCGGCTTGGGCTCCGGTTTTGGTGATTTCGGCTATCAGTTCGTCTAGCTTTTGCTGATTGCGGGCGGCGGCGGCTATGGTCGCTCCGTTATGGGCTAGGGCTAGAGCGCAGGCGTGGCCGATGCCTTGGGATGCTCCGGTGACCAGCGCTACTCGTCCTTGTAGTGTCATTGGGGCTCCTTGGTTCTTCAGTACGCTTCAGCGAACTTAGAGTCTATCGCTTGGATCGTTGTGGAACGAGGATTATAAACGGCGGCGGCGCGGACATTTGCCGAGCTTTGCTCGGCTGGGCAGACGAGGGCGTCTGCCCCTACGTGAGCTAGGTGACGTTTGCGGTTTGGTTTAGCTGGCTTGCTGGGCTGCTTGGGGTTTCGGGGCTAGGATTTGATTGATTTTTTCGCAGAGGGTGCGCTTGGAATAGGGCTTGGGTAGGAAATACAGGTGCGATTCTTGGGATTCAGTTTCGAAATCGGGATTGGGATAGCCGGAGGTCACTAGCACGGCTTGATTGTGGGAGCGCTGGCGGAGATCTTCTGCCAGATGCTGGCCGGTGCCGCTTGGCAGGATCATGTCAGTCATGACCAGGGCGATTTGGCGGGGGTAGTGGTATTGCTGGCATTCATCGTAAATTTTCAGGGCTTGGGGGGCATCCTCGGCGGGCAGAACTTCGAAGCCGGCGCTTTCGAGAATGCCGCAGGTGGCTTCGCGGACGAAGGGTTCGTCTTCGACGAGGAGAATAATTCGGCGCGGGGCCAGATCTTTTTCTTTTTCTTTCTCTTTACTTTTACTCGGGGCGCGGACGTACGGTTGAAACGTCATGGCTATTCTCCTCTAATGGTTTTGTAATTCTATGAGCAATCGCATCACCGCCCGGCTCGAGCGCGTTGCACTAAAGAGCCGTGCTGGCGTTGTTGACATCCTGCCTTTTGTTGCCTCGTATGGGAAAGTTTGGGTACTGTAGGGGTGCTTCGACTGCGGTTAAGCTTCGCATTCGCGAAGCTCAAGCTCCGCTCAGAATGACAGAATTGCAAGGATGTCAACAGAGCCAGCCGAGGATGAAGTGTGTGCGGAATTTATTTTGCCACGGTGAGGATTGTTTGCTTGGGATCGAGGAGTATTTTGCGGGCGGCATGCGGCGCGGGCAGATGAAAGGCGGTGTCGGGGCCATCGGCCAGGACTTCGCCCAGGAAAACCAAGGCGTTGCCGGGCATGGCGGCGTAGACGGGGACGGCGGTGACGAGGTCGTTAGGCGCGTCCTTTTGAACGATCACACCGGTGACGATGGTCACGCCATTCTTCTCGGCGATATGAACATCGTGGGCTTCGAGCTGAGGGATGGCGGTGCCTTCGATCCAACCTTGGAGGAACCAGTCGAGATTGTGATGATTCTCGTACCAAAGTGGGCGTGGGAGTTCCTCTTCGAAAACTTTTATCAGTTCTTGGGTGCTGATGCTCTTTCCTGCGTAGCGTTGGCTGATTTTTCGCAGACCGCGAAAGAAGGGCTCGTCGGAGATTGAATTGGGGTGCCCTTTTTGGGAATGTGAGGCGGCCTCCGAATCGCGCAGCATGGTGCGGAGCATGTGAAAGAGCCAGGTGCCGCGTTCGTAGCTGATCTCGTCGTACCCGTTGGGAAAATGGGAGGAGTCAAGGCGCTGGCCGAAGGTGACTGGACCGGCATCGCGCAGCCATTCTCCGTCTGTGTTCTTACTTAGAAGGTCGCGGCGATATTTTTCGAGGATTTGGCGGAATTGGTAGGGGCTCCGTTGCTCGAGCATGAGGAGAGAGGCGTAGTTTGCCAGGCCCTCGGAGATCCATTGATCGCGATAGGTTGTCCACTGCACGAGATCGCCCCACCATTGATGGGCGGTCTCGTGGACCAGGACTTGTTTGTCGATTGCGCTTGCTAAAGGGCCTAGATGCAGATCGGCCTGCTCGCGCGGGTTGAGGAAGGCGAAGCTGGAGAGGAATACGAGTCCGGGCCAACCTTGGCTCATCAGCCCAGGCATTTGGGTGAGGGAGAGTGAGTCGTAGGGATAGGGGCCAAACCATTGGGAAAAGCTGGCGATGGACTGAGCGGCTCGGTCGGCCACCGCCTGCGCGTCACGCGCCGGGGAGGGAGATGGCGGAGTGACGACAAGAGGGCCGTTCGGCCGCAAGCGTTGGCCGGGAATGGAGGGAAGAAACGGGGTAGGTAGCTCCTCTTGCGGCTTGGGAAACGATTTTTCTACTCCCTTAGTGCCGTAAGCCTCGACCAGGACATTGCCTGCTTTGGCTTCGGCGCGAACGTATTGGCCGAGGTTAAATCCGGCGACGGGGATGGGGCGCTCGGAGATCCAGTGCGAGACTTTTTCTGTGGCCGGGTTTGTGTCCGTGTTCTCGGGGCCGATCTGCGACAGTTGTTTCCCGGTGGCCACCAAGGTCCAGTCTTGGGGATAGTGAAACTCCATGTCGAACTGGGCCGGGCTCAGACCGAAATTGGGATACCAGGTGCCGCGCTCGCCGACGTAGAGCAATCCTTTGCCGGCTTCGGAGAGGACGTCGCCGGCGTAGCGGAAGCGCAGCTTCAGTTGCTGGCCCGGTGCGAGGGGAGTGGGAAAAACGACGGCGACGAGGTCGTTTCCTTTTCGCCGCAGTTCGCTGCCGTCGATGGCTGGATTCTGGATGAAGTCGACGGGACGGCCGTCGGACTCGATGGCTTCGAGTTTGAGATAACGGGACAACTGAAAAAGTAAGGTGCGTTCGCCTCCGCTGCGAATTTGAGCGCTGAGATCGGCGGAAGCCTGCATACGGGTCGGAGGGTCGACGGAAGCCTGAATGTGGAAGTTGGTGATGGATGCGTCGACTGGGGGTGGGGCGCTGGTACCGGCGGGAGTAAAAGACGTCCAGATATCGAAGAAGAGGTTGCCGTCTTTCATGTGCGGCTGACCAGCCCACAGAGGTTCGGGGTTGGCGGCATCCCACACGACTTCAAAACCGCCGAGCTTTTTGCCCAGCAGGTGAGCGTGCAGCAAAGGGAGAAATTTTTGTTCGGGCTCGTTTCCCGAAGGGGTGGGAAGGAAATGGCTGAAGTCGAGGAGCAGACGCAGGCCATCGAACTCGGCAAGGGTGAGGCTGGTGTCGTTCCACTCTTTGGCGAATTCGGCGCTGTCGTCGGCTGGGGTCAGGAATGGCTGCAAGAGGACGGCGGTATCGTCGTTGAAACGGAGATAGACCATTGAGAATTGCTCTTCGAGGATTGCCATGCCGGTGAAGAGCGCTAGTGATCCGCGCTCGGCGGAGTGGGGCGGACGCAAAAGCACTTCGCCTTCACCATCGAAGAAGGCGCCGGTCGTGCGGCCGCAGATGTCTTCGGTAAAAGCCAACGTGCCGTCATCGAAATCGATGTGGAGGTTGGGACGGTCGATAGTGGCGCCGCGCACGTGATAGACGCGGTCGGGATCGAGGGCGACGGAATGGATGCGGGCGTAGAGGGCGCGTGTCGTTTGGGGACACTGCGGGGTGGGCTCAGCGGCCTGTGAGCAGGCGGCGGAAGCCAGGAAACAGCAAGCGACGAGACAGAAGGTCCACCAGACCGTTTGCCGCGATCGAACGAGCACCTTGGTCACCTTACTGGCCCTTAGCACGGTTGCTAGAATCAGCCGAGTGCGAGGCCTTGTACCGATCCTCATTCTAGTGCTTGTGATGCTGGCGGTGGTGTTGGCGCTGCCCGCATCGGCCGACGTCATTCATCTTAAGAATGGGCGCACGATCTGGGCTGACCAGGTTCGGGAAGGCAAAGATCGCGTGGAATACGATCTGGGCGAGGATACTTATGCGATTCCGAAGTCGTCGGTGGAGCGCATAGAGACAGGTGGAGTTGCGCCGTCGCATGGAGGATCTGGAGGCGCGAGCGGAGCGATCGATATCACGCCCGACGCGCCGTCGTTCAGCCATGAGGCGGATGTTGCCGGGAAAGTGATACACGACGGCAAGGTGGATACGGACGCGCTTTCGAGCGTGGCGCAGACAGGCAATGCGGAACTGGCGGCGACGGCCTATTTTCTGGCGGGCAAACATGAGTCTGAGCATGGCAATTTCCCTCGGGCGAAGGTTTATTACGAAGCGGCAATGCGCTTTCAGCCCGATAATGCGACTTTGCTGATCTATTACGCGGCTACGCTTTTGCGCACGGGGCATGCGGGGGAGGCGCTTACTTACGCGCAGCACGCGGCCAGTGTTGCTCCCGATTCGGCGGATGCTTTGGGGATGCTGGGATTTGTGCAGTTCGCCAGCGACCATACGCCGGAGGCGATTCGGGCGTGGAAGAAGTCGCTGGCGCTGCGTCCGGATGCTACGGTCAGCCAATATCTGGCTAAGGCGCAGCGGGAATCGTCGGCGGAGTCGGATTTTTCGCAGCGGGAGAGCAATCACTTCAATCTGCATTTTGAAGGCAAGGATACATCGGAGAATTTCCGGCGCGATCTGGTGGCCACGCTCGATTCGGAGTATGACGACCTGGTGCGCGATCTTGGATATTCTCCGCGCAGTACGATTGCGGTAACGCTTTATACGCAGCAGACATTTTTCGATGTGACGCAGGCACCTTCGTGGAGCGGCGCGGTGAATGACGGCAAGCTGCGGATTCCGATCAGCGGGGTGCAGAGCGTTACGCCGGAGTTGGCGCGGATTTTGAAGCATGAGTTGACGCATTCGTTTATTTCGCAGATGACGAGCAACCGCTGCCCAACCTGGCTGAATGAGGGCATCGCGCAGGTTGAAGAGGGTAAGTCGGCAGCTCCTTATGGGCATCAATTGTCGGTACTGTTTGCCTCGGGGAGCGAGATTCCGTTCAATGTGCTGGAGGGGAGCTTTATGAGCTTTTCGGCTCCGCAGGCGAGCGCGGCTTACGCGGAATCGCTCGCGGCTACGGAATATATACGCGACGCTTATGGGATGAGCGAGATTACACGGATTCTCGAAATGCTTTCGCAGGGTAGTTCGACGGAGGCGGCGCTGCGGGCTACGGTGCATTCGGATTATCGGCAGTTGCGGGATGAGTTGGCTGGCGCGCTTAAGGGGAGATACGGGGAGTGAGGGAAGGCAGGAAAAGCATAAAGCAGGAAAAGCGTAAGGCTGGAAAAGAACGAAAGGCAGGAAAAGCGTAGAGGCAGGAAAAGCAAGTTGTCGTATGTGTAGGGGTCCTTCGACTGCGCAGCCGCTTCGCTTCGCAAAGCGGCTACTTCGCTCAGGATGACAAGTTTGTTTGTGTCGCATAAAGCAGGACAAGCGTAAGGCTGGAAAAGAACGAAGGGCAGGAAAAGCGTAGAGGCAGGAAAAGCAAGTTGTCGTATGTGTTGGGGGCCTTCGACTGCGCAGCCGCTTCGCTTCGCAAAGCGGCTACTTCGCTCAGGATGACAAGTTTGTTTGTGTCGCGGAATTGAGGGCGATACGGGGAGTTCGTGAGTTGCCGAGGACTGCCTGCAAAACGAGGACTGCCTGCAAAAATAGAGAGTCCCGAGGTGATGTTGGATTCATTCGTCTCGGCCAGTAGCTCGCGTTTAGACCCTTGCTGACCCTTTCCTACAACTCCCTTGCGGGTTCATTGTAAGACGATCTTTGCTCGGGCTCCGGGCTCACCGCCAACCGGATAAATCAGTCCAACGCCTCGGGACTCTATCCTGCCTTCGACAGAGGCTCCTGTTCTCCTCGACCAGCGCTTAGCTATAGACCCTTGCTCGCCCTCCCAGACTCACCTCGCGGTTGTCTGAGTGACTACGCTTGAGCCCCGGACGCTGCACCAACCGGAAAAACTTCAGAACGTGTCAAAGAACGATTATGGTTTTAACATACTTGTTTTTAAGGTCAATGAAATTCATGCGCCTGTAAGTTCTTATTCATCAACCGTGTGCAGCCCGTTCACAGCGTGGTGACGCGGAAATTGTGCAATCGATTCGAAGCGATTGCACGATCGCCAGTATTCATGCGGTTTTTCTGGGCTTCGCAGCGGAATCGACGCACTTTAGTTTTGCGGTCACAGAGGATTGTGATTGTGCAAATCATAGGTTTAGCAGCATAGATACTGCCTATTCGGCGGACTGGCTGCGGTTCCGATGACGATACTTATGGCCTACAATCGCTTTTTCTACAATTGCGCGGTGAGCTGCACGGGTGGTTGGAGGATTTTGGCGATGCGAAAGCTGCGTTTGGCGCCTCTCGGTTGCATCTGCATGGTCTTTATTGTTTTTCTTGTTCTTGTGGGGGTCTCCGCGGCTGCCGCGGAGAGCGCGGAGGATAAGGCGAGCAAGTATTTCGAATCGGTCCGGCACGATCCAGGGTTGTTGCAGGCGTTTTTGCAGGAGATGCCGAAGGGCGGCGATCTGCACGTTCATTTGAGCGGCGCGATCTATGCGGAGAGCTTTATCGATTGGGCTTCGGAGAATGCGCTTTGCGTGGACCGCAGCACTTCGAAGCTGATTCATGCCGCTTGCGACGCTTGCGACTCTTATACGAATAAGCCGTCGGTGCGCTGCGCCTATCAGGATCATATTCTTTATGGCCAGTTGATTGACGCTTGGTCGATGCGTAACTGGCATGCGGCGGAAGAATCTGGGCACGATCATTTTTTTGCTACGTTTGATAAGTTTGGTCCGGCGATGGAGAAGCATGTGGGGGATGCGCTGGCTGAGGTCGCGGCGCGAGCAGCGGAGGATCATCTGCAATATGTGGAGTTGATGCACACGGCAGACGGCGCGCAGGCGGCGATTCTTGGCACGAAAACGGGATGGGATGACGACTTCGCGAAGCTGCGCGACAAACTGCTGGGCGGTGGAATGTCGGATATTGTGGCGTCGGTGCGCAGGCAACTTGATTCCGATGAAGCGCGGGAGAAAGAAGTGCTGCATTGCGGGACCGCGCAGGCGGCTCCGGGATGCGCGGTGACGCTGCGTTACTTGTATCAGGTACTACGGGGACTGCCGCGGGAGCAGGTGTTTGCCCAGATTTTGCTGGGCTTTGAGTTGACTAAGGCTGATCCGCGCTTTGTGGGATTTAACCTGGTGATGCCGGAAGATTATTACGTCCCGATGCACGACTTCGATCTGCACATGCGGATCATCGAGGCGCTGCATAAGTTTTATCCGGCGACGCATGTGTCGTTGCATGCAGATGAATTGTGGATGGGGCTGGTGCCGCCGGAGGGATTGCGATTTCATATACGCGAATCGATTGAGCGGGCGGGAGCGGAACGGATTGGGCATGGCGTGGCGGTGATGAGCGAAGATGATCCGATTGGGCTGCTGCAAGAGATGGCCACGAAAAATGTGCTGGTCGAGATTTGCCTGACGTCGAATGATGTGATTCTGGGGGTGAGCGGGGCGCGGCATCCGCTGCCGGTGTATATGAAGTATGGAGTGCCGGTGGCGCTGGCCACCGATGATGAGGGGGTTTCGCGCAGCGATATGACGCACGAATATTTGCGCGCGGCTGAGACTTATGGGTTGTCTTATGTCGATTTGAAGCGCATGGCGCGGGCGAGTCTGGAGCATAGTTTTATTGCCGGGGATAGTCTTTGGAGCCCTGGCCGCGGCGAGTTTGGGCGAGTTACAGCTTGCGCGGAAGAGAAGACGTCTGGCGATCGCGTTTCGGGGAAGTGTGAGAAGTTTCTTGGCGCTAGCGAGCGGGCTCGGGTGCAGTGGAAGCTGGAGCGGGCTTTCGACGATTTCGAAAGACAGTTCTAGCTCGATATTGATAGCCTGAACACGTGACACCTCGGAAAAACGCGTACGAGTCGAGCGCATTACGCCAAGCTGCCCTCTCAGGCGACCTGGCCGCAGTCAAACATGAGATCGAACGAGGAACGGACATCAATCAACGCGACCGCGATGGAAGGGGACCGTTGTTTGACGCGGTGTTTAAAGAACACCTGGCGATCGCCACTGAATTGTTACGATGGGGATTTGACGTGAACGCGACGGACAACAATCTTGAGACTTCGCTTCATGTTGCTGCGCGCGAATATCGGATGGGCGTGGCGAAACTGCTTCTCGAACACGGGGCGCGCGTCGATTCGCAGGATTCTCACGGCAACACACCGTTGTCTACCGCCGTGTTCGATTCACGCGGGCGAGGCGAAATGATCCAACTGCTTCTTGCACATTCAGCAAATAAACATCTCAAAAACAATCATGGGATATCACCATTCGATTTAGCCCGCTCCATCGCCAATTACAGAGTGTCCGTATTCCTGGAATAGTAGTTAGGCCATTGTCTTAACGTTGCCTATGACGCAGCATCTTTTCACTCGCGCAGAATCCGCAGCCGCGTTTGTGCTTTCGCAGACTGCGCTACGTCCGCAGATTGGGCTGGTGCTGGGCTCGGGGCTGGGATCTTTTGCCGACGATCTTAGCGATGCTGTCCGCATTCCTTATGCGCACATTCCTACGTTTCCGCGGTCGACGGCTGTGGGTCATGCTGGGCAACTTGTGGTGGGCAAGTCGGGCGATGTGCCCGTTGCGGTGATGCAGGGGCGGGTGCATTTGTATGAGGGGTATCCGGCGGCGGAGGTTGCGTTTCCCGCGCGGGTGCTGGGGCGGGCGGGGATTCGCGCTTTGATTCTTACTAATGCGGCGGGCGGGATTAATGTCGAATATGGGCAGGGGGCGCTGGTGATTCTGCGCGACCATATTAATTTGCAGGGGCAGAATCCGTTGACGGGCGCGAACGATGAGCGCTTTGGGCCGCGCTTTCCTGACATGTCGTATACGTACAGTAAGCGCTATCGCGAGATTGCACTGGAGGAGGCGGCGAAGCTTTCGATTGCTACGCGCGAGGGCGTGTATGCGGCGCTGGCCGGGCCGAGTTATGAGACTCCGGCGGAGATTCGATACCTGCGGACGATTGGGGCCGATCTGGTGGGGATGTCGACGGTGCCGGAGGCGATTGTGGCGCGGCACATGGGGATGAATGTGTTGGCAATTTCTTGCGTGACCAATATGGCGGCGGGAATTCTTGATAAGGCACTGGTTCACGAAGAGGTGCTTGAAGTGGGACGGCGGGTGATGGGGCAGTTTATTGCGCTGCTGCGCGCGGTGCTGCCGCGAATCGCTGACGAGTTGCGGATTGCGGGCTCGGTTCGATGACTAAGTTCGATAGCTAAGTTTCGGCGACTTCTGCCAGTAGTTCTTCTTCGGCTTCTTCTTCGCTGGCGACGACCACATCGGCAGCTACGTCGTTGAGCATGAAGCCTAGAACCTCCTGCGGGATTGGGGCATTCCACACAGGCGAAAACGACTGACGATGGAGCGGCGAGGGGCCGTGCTCGCGGAGAGCGGCGAGATGGCGGGGCGTGCAATAGCCTTTGTTGGAGGCGAGGCCGTACATCGGGAAAACGGGATCCCACGCGGAAATCATGCGATCGCGCTCGACTTTGGCGATGATGGAGGCGGCGGCTATGGAGCGAGAAAGCGCGTCGCCGTGAATGATAGGCTGCTGCGGAATTTCGCAATCGAGGCGTACGGCATCGATCAGAAGATGATTTGCCGCCGGAGCGAGTTGCTGAACCGCGTGCAGCATGGCGAGGCGCGAGGCCTGATAAATATTGATTTGATCGATGCGGGCGGAGTCGACGGCGGCGATGGCCCAGGCGACGGCACGTTCGCGAATGAGGAGCGCTAGCTCTTCGCGTTTTTCGGCGGGAAGGAGTTTTGAATCGCGCAGGCCGCGAATGCGGCGGGCGGAATCGTTATTCTCACAATCGCTCTCACAGAGGATGACGGCGGCGGCGACCACCGGGCCGAACAGCGATCCGCGGCCGACTTCATCGACTCCGGCTACATATTGCGCGCCCGCAGCCCACGCTTTTTGTTCGAAGTTGAGAGTGCAGCGCAATCTTTTCAGCAAGCGCAGTTTGGCGGTGGCGGCAGAGACTCGGTCAGCCTTCGATGCGGCTGCGGACTTGAGGTGGGACTTGGACACGGAATCTGACTAGCATCTTCGCTGAAGAGGCCGCGCTAGGCAAGGGCGGGAAGGTGGAGATTTGTCCGCGTGAAAAAAATTACGAGACGAAGGGATTTCCTGCAATGAAGTAACGCAAGGGATAATCGGCGGCCTTCACAATTCCGATGCGGGGAGAAATCGTGACGCGCCTAACGCGATAGCCGTCATCGACTATGCGGAGGTCGGAGCGCGGGCTCGTCAGGTTTTTATCATTGTCGCGGACGCGGGTAACTCCCAGTGCTTCGGACATGCGGCCTGGGCCAGAAGAAATCTTTTTGAGAGTGGAAAGTTTTCTTAGTTCAGGTTTTTCGGGTAGGTCGACTCCTCGCGCCCGCGCCATCTGCTCGATGCCGGCGATTGGCTCGAGGGCCCGAAAGAGGACGCCTCCGGCTACGCCATCGGGCAGGCACGAAACGTTGAGGCAGTAGTGATTGCCGTAGATGAAATAGACGTAGGCGTGGCCGGGAGGGCCGAAGAGGACGGAGTTACGCGGTGTTTTGCCGGCCGCGCTGTGCGCGGCTGCGTCATCCTCGCCGAGATAGGCTTCGGTTTCTACGATTCTTCCGGCGAGGATTCCGGCGGGCGTTTTGCGGATGAGAACCTTCCCCAGCAGAGAGCGCGCTACGCGGCGCGGATCGCGGTTATAGAAGGCGGTTGTTAACACTGCAGCGCGGGTGAGCGGCTTCATGGTTTGCAGAGTGCAGCGAATTCTGAGTTCTTCGGACTGTCGGCGGCTGCCGAGCTTCGCTCGGCTGGGCAGGTGAGGGCACCTGCCCCTACGCGAACTGTTTCAGGCTGCACTTTTCAGATAGGCTAGCACTTCTTCGGCGTGGCCTTCGGGTTTCACGTTGTTGAAGATATGTTTGATTTTGCCGTCGGGGCCGATGACAAAGGTGGTGCGCGCGATGCCTTTCACTTTCTTGCCGTACATATTTTTTTCTTTGACCACGCCAAAGAGGTTGGCGATCTTCTTGTCCGGATCAGCTAATAGCGGAAATGGAAGGGTGAATTTGTCCTGAAATTTCTTTTGTGAGGACGCCGTGTCGGCCGAAATTCCTAACAGCACTACGCCGGTTTTTTTGATGTCTGAGTAGCTGTCGCGGAAGCTGCAGGCTTCTTTGGTACAGCCGGGCGTATCGGCCTTGGGATAGAAATAGAGCACCACGGTCTTGCCCCGAAAATCTTTCAGGGCAACCTCTTTGCCATTCTCGTCCGTCGTATTAAAGTCTGGGGATTTATCATTGACTTCCATGGGATTTTTTCCTCGCCGTTCATCGTTATATCGCAATAGCCTATTCGCCGTCATCCTGGTTGCGGCGATCGCCCTCGGCAGTTCGTTGCTCGAGGCGCAGGCGCCGCTGACGCAATATGGCCGCAAAGCGCCGGTTGACAAGGGGCCGCGAGCGCTCGGGTTGGTTCAGCTATCGCCGAAGGGCAAGGCTCGGCTCATTCCGATTGCGGTCATGATGGACGGGAAATTTTACGATGCCGGGTCTTATAAAGCTGCACCGGTTCCGATGGCGCTCGATTTTGGGATTGTCTACGAAGGGTTCGTGACCGGCGTGTCGCAGGGGCTGTTTACGATTACGCAACCGGGACAACTGAACCGCACATGGATTGCCGAAGGGAAATGGCTGCCCGCGGGATCGATCGATCCATCGAAGAAAAAGAAATATGCGGAACCGGTGATTGCCGACGATGACAGAAACGGGCCTCCCGTGCTTCATCGGCGCGAGCCAGCAGCGGCTGACAGCGGGTCGGAGAGCAAGACTCCGGATAAGGACAAAGATAAAGACAAGAGTAGCGACGCGGGTAAAGACCAGACAAAGTCGGCGTCCGGTGCGTCATCGGCGCCGCCTGCGACTGGGGCGTCGACTACTCCTGCGGCCGGGAACGCTCCGGCGCCTGGATCTGCGCCTGCATCTGCGCCTGCATCCCCGCCTTCGTCTTCACAAACCGCAAAGGGGTCGACGCCTGAGCAACCGAAGGCCGCGCCTGCTTCTGCGCCGAGCGCTTCGGCGTCAACCACGTCTGCTTCGAATGATGATGAACCGATTGGCGATCCCAATCGTCCGCGATTGCGGCGTGGCAAGCCGGAGAAGGTTGAGCATGAAGAGCCATTCGCGGTCTTCGCGCCGGTGACGGAAGTCGCGCCCGCAGTGTCGGCGAGCGCGGGAAAGTCTGGTGCGGTGGCGAAGGAACCTGCGGCAGTGGCGCCGGTGGTTATGATCCCGGCGATCTCGGATGCCGGCGGGCCTGATCCGCGTCCCTACACTTATGATCTGAAGCCGGTGGAAGAAGCCATTTACAGGAACAAGATGCTGGAACTGGCTTCGACGCAGTTGATGGCCAATGGGTCGAAACCGGCGGTTAAGAAGGCATCCACGAGCAAGACATCCGGCAAGGCCGGGAAATTGGCCTCTCCGAGCTTCGAGAGTGTGAACTTGCGCATCTTCGATCTCTCCAGTTCGAATGAGCCGGTGCTGGTGCTGTCGGCGAAGGCGCAGTTGCCTTCGACCGGTACGTCCGAAAACTCCGCAGAGCCAAAGGAGATCACCCTGATTGCTCGTACCAACCTGGAGGGGGAACTGCGAAAACTGTTTTTTGCGGAGACCGATTCGCGGCATCTGGATGTCAGTCCGCGGATGGAACTGATCGACGCGGTGGATGCCGATGGCGATGGCCGCGGCGAACTACTCTTCAGGCGGACCTTTGATGATGGGAGTGCCTATGCTATTTATCGCGTTAGTGCCGACCGGCTTTGGCCGCTGTATGAGGGAACGCCGTAAGGAAAAGCGAGAAGCAGGAAAGGCGAGAAGCAGGAAAGGCAAGGAACAGGAAAGGCAAGGAACAGGAAAAGACGGTTACAGGAAAAGCTGATGCTTGGAGTAGGTGAGGGCTCAGGAAGACTCCGCCCCTGGCATTTAAAGCAAATTTGTTTTTCCTGTCACATGCTTTTCCAGCTACTTGCTTTTCCTGTTCCTTGCTTTCCCTGCTTCCTGCTTTCCTGACCTGCCGATTATCCTGGACTGCTGAAGTTGATGGTGAGGGTGGTTTGGGTTGAGGCGGCGCGCCCGTTGATAGTGTAAGGCTGGAAGCGCCACTGTTTGACGGCTGCGATGGCCGCGCGCCCGAGCACAAAATATCCGCGAACAATTTTCACGTCCTCAACATTGCCGTCGCGCCCAATCACAGTTTGCAGGACTACCGCGCCGTGAAGCTTCTGGGCCACGCCAGCCGGGGGGTACACGGGGTCGACCGCGTGTACGAGCAAAGCTCGCGCGGCGTCTTCGGTCAATGCGATGGGTTCGCTGACTGGCTGAGCTGATGGCTGAATTAGAGGCTGCGATTGCGGCGCCGATACCGGCATCATCTGGGCCGGGTTTACGGTCACTACCACCGGCGGCGCAATGGGCGGCGAGTTTCGCATGCTTTCGGGAATCGCGACTCGTTCCACCCTGAGGGGCGGTACCTCCTGTTGCACCAAAACCGGCGCGGGCAGCGGGAAGTCGGCGGCCTTGGGTAAAGGGGCGCGGGTTTCGGTCAGCGTCGACTCGGTTGCTACGACGCCGATCTTGACCGGCCCGGCGGCTTGCGCATCGGGAGTTGCCGCATTCCGACTGAAGTACGCATCCTGTTGCGCATCGGCGCCAGCGGAACTGACGGGCAATGCGCCAGTTTGATTCATGTAAAAGAGCGCTGCCACGGATTCGCGCAAGACCCGAACTCTACCTTCGGGCGTGTGCGAGAGATAGTCGATGGTGGCGCGCGATCTCCACAGAAAGAAGGCCGCAACCAGGACAAGGGCGACGGCACAGACTACGTTCAACTGAGGTGCGTGACTTCGGCGGCGAGGGGCGTCTTCCTCGGAGTATGCAGTTTCGCCTTCATCCGTGGCGGCTTCGGTTGAAGGAGATTCGGCAAAACTGCTGGACTCGGCCGGGTGAGGTTGCTCGGTCGCACCGGGTTCGCCGGAACCGGCGGTCATGCCTGCGCTGCCTGCACGGGATGACTCAGCTGGATCTTCTGCGCCAGAGGGCTGCATCTGCTCGCAGGCTTTCTGCAACACTGCGTCGGCTTCTCCGGCTGAGATTGGGCGATAGATCAGAAAATCGAGTTTGTGGTCGCGCATCTCCGCTGCAGTTGGTTCATGATCGACGACGACCACGGCCACTGTGGCTCGGTTGGGCAGAGACTCGCGAGCGCGCTTTAACAGGAAACTAGCCTCGGGCTGGTCAGCCCAATCCGCGATCACGCAGGAGAAGGCGCGCGTCTTCGCTTTCTCGATGGCGGTAAAAATATCGGAACAGATTTCAGCGCGGATCCCAGTGCTTTCGCATGCCGTCGTCATGGCGGCATTCGTCTCCGGGCTTTTTGAGAACAAAAGGGCGCGGAAGGCCATTGCACCTATAGATTATCGGGGTTTTAGTCACGGCAACAGGTAACGAGGGGGTAGTGCGGCTGCGGAATCCGGTCATTCTTTTGATGAACCGCGCGCGGGACTTTGCATGTGCAAGAGGTGACCTTCGTAACCTCGGGTCGGCCTGTCGATCCGATTATTGGCCTTGAATGCGGCTAGATTTCGGTCCATTCTCGCGAGAACTCGTGGCGGAACTTCTCCTGCCGTTCTTGCAGCCTCTGCTCGAGTTCTCGCAACCTCAGCTCACGCTCGTGCTGCCTCTTTTCCGCGTCCTCGCGGTAGAGTTCCGCTTGCTTCTGCATTTTCTCGGCGATCGCGGGGCTGATGCGGGCAATTTCGTTTCCGGCGCGGTTGAGGGCTTGTTCTGTCTCAGCGGATATCTCGGGGATATTCAATGTGTCTTCGAGCAGGCTGCCGGAATCCTTCTTGTCGGGAAGCGTGAGAGTAAGATTTTGCTCCCGCTTGTCGCGCATCACGGTAACGGATACGGTGCTGGCGTCAGTCGATCGCAAAGCGTGGGTAAAGTCGGAGGTATCGTGCACCGGCTGATTGTTGACCTTGACGACCACATCTCCGGCGTGGAATCCGGCTTTTTCACCACGACTACCTTTTTCGACGGAGCGCACGAGCACACCCTTGCCGTCCTTGACGCCAAAGAAATCGCCCAGCTGGCCGGTGATGTTTTCGACCATCAAGCCGCTTCGCGCCGAGGAGTGCACAACGACTACGGAGACCGGAAAATCGAAGTCGGGCATGGTGGGCATGACGGGCGGCTTGGGCATGTCGGGCATCTTTGGCTCCCATGCCATCGACTTGCGACGGTCCGCTAGTTGCACTTTGATGGTCATGGGCTGACCATCGCGGCTGATGCCGAGAGCGATTACGCGGCCCGGGGGAGTTTCTTTAATAATGCGGCGTAATTGGGCGGCGCTGTCGATCGCAGTGCCGTTCAGGCTCAGGACGACATCGTGTTCATGCAGACCGGCTTTTCCGGCGGGAGCATCCTGGTCAACCATGATGATTTCTGCGCCGTGCTCCTCTTTGAGCTTCAATGCGCTGAGACGTTCCGCGGTGATGTCGGCGATGTCCACTCCGAGGAATGACGAGCCGCTTCCCTCTTCGGAGTAGAGATCCCAGTTCCAGTTTTCTCCGGCATTATCGTAGTCAAGTTGTCTTGGTTGTGCGCTCATGGCGAGCGAAGCGGTCAGCGCAAAAAGAAATATGCCAAGCAGGAAGCGATGGATCATAAATCCTCCCGGGAAGCTGTCGTTGGCTGCTCGTCGTTCGTCCTTCTTAAACCCAGCAGGGCTCAGCGATTCGCAAGCGACTAGCGACCAACGACCAACGACTTTTCCTACTGACTGATACGGCGAAAAGTTACATTTCCAGAATTCGTACGAACCTTCAACACTGGGCCGCCGCCGTTAAGTTTGCCTTCGGCAGTCACCGTTTTCGGGCCCCACTGCCCGCCTTCACTGGATATGTGAATATCGGGAAAATCACTGTGGATGCCGTGCCCATTGGAGACCTCGATTTCGGCGCGAATGGAGATTGGCAAATCGTTCGCCAGATAAATCGTGATGTCGCCGGCTGAGGTTTCCAGGGTCGAGTTGCTGTGAACGCCCGAGGAGGAGAGCAGCTTCACGATGATGCCACCGGCCGAAGTTTCAGCTTGCACGGATGTTGCTCCGTCCAATTGAATACTGCCTCCGCCGGTCTGAGCCTGCACGCGTCCTTTGGCCGAAGCCAGCCGGATGCTACCCGCGCCGGTTTCGATTTCCGCCGGTCCGCCTATCTCGCCGAGGTCTACGCTGCCTCCGCCGGTCGTGGCTTTGACGTGGCCGCTGCACTTATCGACTCGAATGCTGCCTCCACCGGTTTCGAGTACGGCACCCTGCAGGCCGGAGAGCACAACTACACTTCCGCCGCCACTTTCCGCCTTGATCTCGCCCTTGGCGGAGGCAATTTTGATATTTCCGCCGCCCGTTTGCAGACTCACATTACCCTGGACGCTGCCTACTTCGATAGTGCCGCCACCCGTCTCGGCCACCACGTCGCCACCGATGTCGTCGACGTGAATATTGCCGCCGCCGCTCTCTAGTTCGGCACGTCCGCTGATTCCTGTGGCATTCACATTGCCGCCGCCGGTCTCGATCTTTGCGCCTTGCAGATTGCGCGGAACATTGATGACGAAATCATCGGAGCAGCGGCGATCGCGTCCGTCCGACTCCGCCACGATCCACGCCGTGTCTCCCTTGACCATGGCGCTGATTTTGTAAGACTCAAATTCACGGCGTGCCTGCTGTTCAGAAGAGGTATAGGCCTTACGATGAATGACGTATGTAACTCCAGCTTGCGATCCGCCCTGAACTCGCACCGAACCTGAAGCCAGTCTCATCCGCAGGTTCTTTGCCGAACCGAGGTCGCCAGACATTTCCTGGACCCAGTTGCTGCCTTCTCGGTAGATACGTGTTTCCTGGCCGAGAGCCAGAGATGCCAGCGCGGTAAGCATTGCCGCGATGCTGGCGAGTTTGATTGCTTGCTTCAATAGGTCCCTCCCTATACTGCTCGTCGTTATACTGCGCGTCATTGGTCGATAGTCGATAGTCGTTCGGAATTTGTCGCAGACGTGAACATTTGCTCACGACCAACGACTATCGACTAATGACCTTTCTCAATCCATCTCCGGCATTTGCGCCAGCATGGCGCGTGCCTGGGTGCGAATGGAAACGTTCTGATCCGTTTGCGCCAGTCGCGCCAGCACCGATCGGACGTTGCTATCCGTTTTCATCGGTTCGACCAGGCGCAAGGCCTGTAAGCGTACACCGGAATTCGTGTCGCTGATCAGCGCGCGCAACACTCCATCCCGCACCTGCGCATCCTGCCGCACGAAGCCGCTGAGTCCGTCCAGAGCCTTGAGGCGGACGCCTGGATTGGTATCGTTCTGCAAGGCATACATCAGTGCTTCGCGCACGCGCGAATCGTCCGGCGCCTGCGTCAGTAAGTCGACCGAATCCATGCGCACTCCGGAGTTGTAATTGTTGCGCGCCGCGTACAACAACAACTGCTGTATTTCCTGATCGTTCAGCGTGCCATGCTTTTCCTGAGTCGAAACCGTGTCGTACTTGATGCTGACCTGGTTGGAACCGGGCTCCTGGGTGACGGAGCGGATGCCGGCAATGGTGGAGGACTCGAGTGGTTGATTGGGCGATGAGATTCCATTGCCCGATTCAAGCGAACTGGTTACTACGCTGTTGCCGCCGCCATGCGTGGAAACAAAGTTATAGGTCGCGCCAATGCCGCCGCCAAATCCTACTATGAAGATCGCCGCTGCGAGCGCGGGCGACATGCGAATCTGGCGCAGCCACTGGGCCGGCTCCAAAATCAGACGCCGCCACAACCCGCCCGGCCGTGTCGTTTCGAGCGCTTCCTGGAGGCGCATTCGCGATGACGCGAGCAGGTTCGGAGTCGGCTCCTCTACCGGCATTTGCGAGAGCGTCGCGTGTAATTTGCGCGTCGCTTTCAGCTCGACGGCGCACTCCGGACAGCGCGCGAGGTGCTGCTCGACCTCGTAGCGAGCGTCATCCTCAAGCTCGTTGTAGACATAGAACAGAATGTTCTGTCGTACCCAATCACATTTCATTTTGCAATCCCTTCTCGGGAAGTAGTTCAAATCTCGTTAATTCGCAGTTCATGAATTCACAATTCATCGCATCTCCGCCAGCGCGGCGCGCAGTTTTTGCGTGGCGCGAAACAACGTGTTCTTTGCTGTCTCTTCTGTTGTGTTCAGCATCTCGCCGACTGTTCGTAATTTGAGTCCGTGATAATGCTTCAACTCGAAGACCATACGTTCGCGCGGAGTCAGCGCCGAGAGCGCTGTGCCGATCTTTCGCCCCAACTCTCGCCGCATTAAATCGCGTTCCGGGTTCGCTCCGGCGCGCACATCGGCGAACTGCTCGATCCGGCTGTACTCTTCGCCTGAGGCATCGACAGCGACTGGAGCGTCTTCTTTACGCACATTTCGCTTCCGCAGATGATCGAGGCAGAGGTTGGTCACGATGCGGTAGATCCAGGTATAGAAGGAACATTCGAAGCGAAAGCTGCCCAGATTTTTGTAGGCTTTGAGGAAGGCCTCCTGATAAACGTCCTGGGCGTCGGATTCCGATCCGGTGAGGTGAAGCGCCAGCCGCAGCACCGACTGATCGTAGTGGCGCACGAGGACCTCGAAGGCCGCACGGTTTCCCTGCTGCGCCTCACGGATCAGGCTGGTGTCGTCAATGCGGTTGCCTTGCGCCGCCAAAGAGCCCCTCATATTCCCATACAACGTGGGGTTCCGGTTGCCGCTCTGTTCCGCCCGCCTGGGGCGGAAACCCTCGCCAACCGTAATTGCTGCTGCACAGGAATCGGCCGGCATGTCTATCTCTGTCCCCTACAAGTGATCAAACCTCGCGTACAGAGAAATAGACGGGGTAGCAGCCCGAACGTTAGCAGGGTATCAGGAATTGGCCCTTGATTTGCTAAACAGGCTAAAACAGCGGCAAAGACAAAGCGAATCAGAATTGTACCGGGCGCAAGGTGACGACCATCACATAACCTTCGAGGCGGTCGGGCTTAGGGTGACACTGGAGATATAGGTGTCGACTGGACGCTTCACGCAAGCTGCCTTGCGCGTACTCGATTGGATTGCAGCCAAAACGCTTCCGGCCGAGGAGAGTGCCGCGCACTTGCGGACTGGCCGGCGCGGCGAAGAAGAAGCGTATTTCTATCTTCGGCGACGAGGCTATACGATTATCGCCCGGAATTTCCGCTCCCCGCATCATCGCGGGGAAATCGATCTGGTCGGCTGGGACGGCGACACTCTGTGCGTCATCGAAGTGAAAACGCGGACGACGCGCGATGTTAAACCGGCCGAGGCGGCCGTCGATCGCGCCAAACGACGGCACCTGGTTCTGGTTGCGCGTGACTTCATGCGCCACATCCCGCCTTGCCCGTGGCGTTTCGACGTGCTCGCCATATACTATGAGCACGGACCCGGCCACCCCACGTTCGAGCTGTTCCAAAATGCGTTTCCGGTATCGTACAATCGACAACTCGGAAATCGTCTTCTCGAAAATTTCGACGATCGTCGCACTGATAATCGTCACTTCGAAAAACGTGGCTTCGAAAAAAGTAGTTTCGAAAAACATGGCTCCAGGGATTTCCGCTGAAAGGATTTAGTACGTGCCCGAATTAAGGAAAGACCCGATCGTGGGCCGGTGGGTGATTATTTCGACGGATCGCGCGAAACGGCCGACTGACTTTATGCGCGAGGGGGTAAAGATTAAGGGCGGATTCTGTCCGTTCTGCTACGGCAATGAAGGCAAGACGCCGCCGGAGATTCTGGCGTATCGGCCGGCCGCCAACGGAAATACTCCGCAGAAAGACACTCCGGGTTGGACCGTCCGCGTGGTGCCGAACAAGTTTCCGGCGCTCGGCATCGAAGGCACTTTGAATAAGCAGGCCGATGGCATGTTCGACAACATGAACGGAATCGGCGCTCACGAAGTCGTCATCGAGACGCCCGACCACACGGCCACGCTGGCATCGCTTCCCGCGAAAAGAATTGAGGACGTTCTTTGGGCCTTCCGCGATCGCATTCTTGACCTGAAAAAAGATCGGCGCTTCAAATACATTTTGCTTTTTAAGAACCACGGAGAAGCCGCCGGAGCCTCGCTCGAGCACGCTCACTCGCAGCTGATTGCGCTGCCGATTCTGCCGATTTACGTGACCGAGGAGCTGCAGGGAGCGAAGCAGTATTACATCTATAAAGAGCGCTGCGTTTTTTGCGACATCATCCGGCAGGAGACCGATCACGGCATTCGCGTGGTGGGAGAGAATGAAGACTTCCTGACGGTTGCGCCGTATGCGCCGCGGTTTCCCTTTGAGACGTGGATCCTTCCGAAGCGGCACGAGTCGGCCTTTGAAAATTCGTCATCGCACATGTTCGAGAATCTGGCGAAGGCGCTCAAATCGCTCCTGATGAAAGCGGATCGCGTGCTCGACAATCCACCGTATAACCTGGTTGTGCATTCGTCGCCGGTGCAAGATCCGACGAACGAGTACTACCACTGGCACATCGAATTCATGCCCAAGCTGACGAAGACGGCGGGATTTGAGTGGGGGACGGGCTTCTATATCAATCCTACGCCGCCTGAGGAGGCGGCTAAGTTTTTGCGCGAGGCCAGTATTGAGGATTTGGCGCCGAGTGCGGTGGGGGCGCGGTAGCGGGAAGCGTGGCACGGCTGCTGAGTGCTAGAGCGTAATCAGAGATAGCACGAGCTACGGTAAACGCGATCTACCCACCGTCGGGGCTCCCTTATTTCAGCGACGCGTAATCAGGCGGAAACGGAGCGGGGCTGCGAAAGGTTTCGTTCCAAGTTCGGGCGCCCTGAAACCATCCTCCTAGCAGGGACAGCAACACGACTTTGGCAGCTGCTCCGGCCCAACCCGTCGAGTCGTGTCCTATGAGGCCAGCGACGGCAATTCCTGCTGCGAACGCGAAGCCATAGCCGAATACCCCGAAGATCAGGATGTACCGCAGCTTGCCCAGTCGCAAAAGGCGTTCTCGCCTAAAGGCGCGTTCTTCCGGAGTCCGACTGAAAACCAAGATACCGAACGCACGAAGCGTGACCATCCAAACGGCCAGCCAAACAAGCGCGATGGCGATTCCGCAGAAAACGGAGACGAAGTATTCCCGCACAACCGGATTCTACCCTAGCCCGCTAGCAGCGGCATCAGGAAACGAATGGAAAGGCGATGGAAGATTTTAAGCGGCGCTATCAGCGACTACCCTCGTTGATGATTGGAGGACGCGCCACGCCTGCGGAACGGCAGGGTTATCCCTGGGTGCGGTCGAGAACCTCAGCGTGCCATGCCATTTGGATCGCTTCTAACTTCGCTTCGTTCGACTTTGCGGGGTCGTCTTTGAAGTCGGGGAGCGCGGTTACGTATTTGTGCAGGTCGGTGAAGCGAACCGCTAGGGGGTCGAGTTTCGATCCGCATAAATCGTTCGAGAAACCTCCTGCGCCGGGAATGGCTCACGGTGCGACGAGAGCCAAGGCGGGCGCGCCGCCGATTTTGAGGGTCCGACTCTGGTGCATCTTGACCGTGTCGATCACCAAAATGCTGTGCTTGTGCGGGGCCATTGCGTAGAGCACTTTGCCGTCGTTCGTGACCACGGCGCTCCAGAAGGGCGTTTTGGTTTTGATGGTGCCGATCTTCCGCCAAGTGCGGGTGTCGAGCACACGAAATTCGGAGGCGGTTGCGTCATCGGGGCGGAGATTCGGAGGCCGGCCGTAGTCCAGATAAAATCGGTTGTCGTAGGAGTGGTTGTATTCGCTGTTGTAGCCGAGATAGATCCGGCTGCCATCGGGCGAGATGGGCCAAACTGCTGGAGGAATGCGGTTGGGAAGAGCGGGATGGGTTGAGGTTTCGGTAAATTGCTGGGTGGCAATATTCATCTGAAAGATGCCGCCGTCTCCGCGAACGATGGCTATCTCTTCCGCGCCGGTAGGCTCGATAGCGTGGGCAGCGCCGATTCTTCTTTCCCAGGGAAGCACGACGTCTAAATTTTGGAGTTCGCGCGAGTCGGCGTCCACACGAATCAGCCTGATCCGGTTCGTCCGCGGACAGAGAACATCGAACTGACTAGCGCTTGGGTAAGAGATGAAGCGGCCCGGACCGCAATTCCCGAGATGCACGGTTCTCCGCAGAAAAGTCCCTGTCTCGGTGTTGAAAGTGGCAAACAGGAAAGAATCTCTGTCTTCCGATTTAGGCGTGTCGAGGAGGATGCGCAGCGCCGACCCGTCTCCCGAGACTGCCATGACGGAAAATGACGGGATGACGTTGCCCACTTCGCGATCATCGACGGTTGCCCGCTGTAGAACGGCGCCTCGGCTGGTATCGATGACGGCGAGTTCGCTCGAATCACCCTCGATGATTGAGGCGACATAGAGGCGGAATCCATCGGGCGAGAGGGCGAAATCGGCGTTGTTGCCGGTGCGAATGCTGCCCATCGTTTTGCCGGTTTCAGGATCGAGGAGCCAGATGCGCCCTCCGTTGGCGGGGGCGTCGGGCTTGGGATCGAGCACGTAAAGCCATCCGCGCTCGGGCTTGACCCAGTTCTCGACATTGATGTTGAAGGCTGAAGGAGTGTTGTTGGCGGGCGCTACATCGGTTTGTTTGGGTGAATCAGTCTGGTTGGCTGGTGAGGCGGGGCGTGCCGCAAAAGCCAGCGTGAAGGACGCAGAGAGAAGATAAGACACAAACGACCGGAGATTCGCTTTCATGCAATTCCCCCCCGGGGCTCCGACGTAGATTTCTGATCGGCGATTATAAGGCTGTCGGAAGCGAAGCGCTAGCCCTGAGTTCTGTCGAGAACCTCGGCGTGCCATGCCATTTGGATCGCCTCTAACTTCGATTCGTTCGACTTCGCGGGATCGTCTTTGAAGTCGGGGAGCGCGGTTACGTATTTGTGGAGGTCGGTGAAGCGGACGGCTAGAGGGTCGAGTTTCGGATAAGTTTCGGAGAGGAGGATTCCGATATCGTCAGCATCGCTCCAAGTTAGTTCTTTCGGCATGCGTACCTCAGCGGCTAAGGCCGCAATCAAAGTTCACTCTCATCGCAGCGCTGAAGCGCTGCACCACCCAAAAGCGAAGCGCTCGACCATTCGCTCTAGTGCTCTTCTTACTCTAGTGCTCTTCGGAAACGTAATTCCGGTTCCAGGCTGGGATTTCTACTACCAGCTTGCCCGGCTTCTTAATTACCGTCTGGCATCCGAGGCGCGAGTTTAACTGAAGATCGGCGGCCATGTCGAGTTTGTCGGCTTCGTCGTCTTCCATCTCGGAGATCAGGTCGGCTCCTTCTTTTACCCAGATGTGACAGGTGGTGCAGGCGCAGTTGCCGCCGCAGGCGTGATCGAGATGGACGCCGAAATTCAAGGCGACATCGAGCAGGGACTCCTCTTTGCCGTGATCTTTGTAGGGCAGCTTGCCGTGTTCGAAGGTTACGGTCTTGCCCTCGGGCAGGAAGGTGACCTCAACTGTGTTTTCGTTTTTTTCGTTATTTTCGACGGGGGGAGCGTCCATTGTGGTGGCTCCGGTCGCGTGTGTTTTTTCTTCAGACATAAGTCGTTTGTCCCCTATTCAAAATCTGCTTTCGCCACCGGATGGCCGGATTGCGGGCCTTCCTCGATGCCAGTATTATCCATGGCTTTTCCCTTGAGCGCCGTCGACACCACGGTATCCATCATCAGTTCTGCGAAATGGGTGGTCGATTGATTCAGTACGTCGATGGCGGCGCGGATCGCGTGATAGTCTTCGCCATCTCTTACGTCGGCTAGAGATTTTTCCAATGTCTCGATGTGTCGCCGCTCTTCGTTTGCGACTGCCTGCCACGCAGGATTTTTCTTTTCTTTTGCAAGAACAGACAGAATCGCATCCGCCTCCTGGCGCGCTTCGATGACCTGCCTCTGCCGGAAATCTTCTTCGGCGTAATCGTACGATTCGAGCAGCATGTTTTCGACTTGTTCGTCCGTGAGGCCGTAGGTTGGCTTGACGTCGATCTCGGCCTCTTTACCGCTGCGCTGTTCGCGGGCGGAGACGCGCAGGATGCCGTTGGCGTCGATGAGGAATTTCACTTCGATGCGCGGCATGCCGGCGACCATTGGAGGGATGCCTTTGAGATCGAAGCGCGCCAGCGAACGGCAATCGCGCGCCAGTTCGCGTTCGCCCTGGAGCACGTGGATGGCGACATTGGTCTGGCCGTCGACCTGAGTGGTGTAATGCTGCGTGGCCGAAGCGGGTACGGTCGAGTTGCGCAGAATGATTTTGTCGGTCACGCCGCCCGCCACTTCGATTCCTAGGGACAGCGGGGTTACGTCGAGCAGCAGCATGTCTTGGGTAATTTCGGAACCGCCGCCGAGAATGTTGGCTTGCACGGCTGCTCCGAGCGCGACAACTTCGTCGGGATTCAGATCGGTGTGCGGAACGCGTCCAAAGAGATCCTGCACCAGGCGGCGAACTTTTGGGATGCGGGTCGATCCTCCGACGAGCACGACTTCGTCGATTTGTTCCGGCTTCAGTCCAGCGTCTTTGAGCGCCTGCTTGCAGGGGCCGACGGTGCGGTCGATGATGGCCTGGATCATTTGTTCGAACATCTCGCGCGAGATTTCGCGCTGGTATTTCTTTCCATCGGGCAATTCGACATCAAGCTTTGCGGTGGGCTGCGACGAAAGAGCGATCTTCGCTTCAATGACTGCTTTGCGGATGCGGGCTAGGGCTTCGCTGTTGCGGCGCGCGTCCTTACGCAGGTCGAGGCCGAGATCGCCGCGAATGTCGTCGACTGCGATGGCGATCAGCAGGTTGTCGATGTCGTCTCCGCCCAGGTGGGTGTCGCCGTTGGTCGCGATTACTTCGAAGATTCCGTCGTGCAGCTTGAGAATCGAAACGTCGAATGTGCCGCCGCCTAGATCGTAGACTGCGACGATTCCGTTTTTCTTTTTGTCGAGGCCGTAGGCTAGTGAAGCTGCGGTCGGCTCGTTGACCAGACGCAGGACATTGAGGCCGGCGATGCGGCCGGCGTCTTTCGTCGCCTGGCGCTGCGCGTCGTTGAAGTATGCGGGGACGGTGATGACGGCCTGGGTTACGGGCGCTCCGAAGAAGCGCTCGGCGTTGCGCTTAAGCTGGCGCAGGATGAGCGCCGAAATTTCTGGCGGAGTATAAGTGCGGTCGCCAAGCTTGATGCGCAGGACTTCGCCCTGGTGAAGATCGTCGGCTAGCTGGAAGGGAAATAGTTTGAGTTCGTCCTGTACATCTTCCAGGCCGCGGCCCATAAGGCGTTTGATGGAGTAGACGGCGCGCTCGGGCGTCTCGATTAGATAGCGGCGAGCGGCGTTGCCGACGACGATTTGATTTTTTTCGTCAAGGGCCACCACGGAGGGGACGAGATTCAGCCCATCTTCTCCGGGGATGACGACGGGCGAATCCCCTTGCATGTACGCCACGAGGGAGTTCGTGGTGCCGAGATCGATGCCGACGATGTAGTCAGGTGCCATTTGTCCTAATTGCAGAGGTTAGAGGTCAGATTGCAGAGGTGAGAACCTTGCGCGGTACGGTTTTGGCTTTCAGTTCTGCAATCTGACCTCTAACCTCTGACCTAGCCTTCCATTGCCTCGTTCACGTCCCGCAGCAGGTTGCGGATATAATTTCTGCGATTCAGCACGTCCAGCATTTTGTCGAGCGCGTTTCGCCGGATGGATTCGTCTTCCGATTCGTCCCACTTTTTCCACTCAGCTTTGAGTTCGTTCAGAAGCGCGTCGTGCTTTTCTTCCAGCGAGAGCTTGGCCTTGCCGATTTCTTCTAAGAGCGCGGGATCGTCTTCGCCCATCTTTTTCTGCATCCGCAATTCTTCAAGATGCATGTTGAGTTCGAAGACTTCTTCGAGAAGGTCGGGCGGCACGACTTGTTTTTTCAATTCTCCGGTGGCGCGAGCCTTCTCGGTGGCCTGTTTCGATTGCTCTTCCAGTTCTATGCCTTCCAGGCGGAGGAGATATTCGGTGCGCTTGACGGGATCTTTCAGGGTGCGATAAGCATCATTGAGCATCGAACTCTGTTCGAGACTCCACGCGCGCTCTTGCTCATCGGCTTGCCCGAAGACATCGGGGTGGAGGCGTCGGCTGAGCGCGTAGAACTCCGTTTCAAGAACGCTTGCGTCGAGGTTGAGCTTGCGGGTAAACCCAAAAAAAGTGAAATAGTCCACCGGCTTCGGCGGCTGCACTTTACCGCATGCGCTGCAGAAGTGCACGGCGCGCATGGTGCCGCACGACCAGCAACCTGGAGTTGCCTCTGCGCGCGATTCTGCGGGCGATTGGCCAGGCATAATCAGCGACGATTTGGATTCCACATTTGCCATAACAAAACTTAGGGCGAGCGCTTAGCCCGCCCTCACTACAACACCCTCTGAGTTTCAGCCGATCGCTTGCGGGCGAGGGCCCCTTCGACTGCGCTCAGGGCAGGTCCGCTCCACTCCACACGATCTTCCAGCTACGAGAAAGAACTGCCGCAGCCGCAGGACTTGGTCGAGTTCGGATTCACGAACACGAAACCCTGTTGCATCAGGGTTTCCTGGTAATCGAGGGTCAGCCCGTGCAGATAAATGAACGATTTCGGATCGACGAAAACCCGCACGTCTCCGTACTGAAAGACGCGGTCGCGTTCGCGGGGCTGGGTATCGAAGCGAATGTTATAGCTCAGACCGGAGCAGCCGCCGCCCTGCACGCCCAGGCGAAGGCCGCCCTGCTCCGGAGAAACGTTTTCTTTCACCATGGCCGAGCGGATTTTATTGAGCGCGTTGTCGGTCACCTGGATACCCTTGGCCGGAGCTTTGGGCACCTCAGGCTGAACTTTCAGCGCTTCGTCTTTGACTACCTGTTCCATGACCCTTTCTCATCGCGTGTCGTTCCGAGCGACGACGGACCTGAAGGTCGCAGCAAAATGCGGATCCCTCGCTTTGCTCGGGATGACAACCGAGAAGCTTATTGCGCTGCCTGCATTTCGGCGGGGCGCACGGCTTCCTGCTTTTTCTTCCAGTCGCCGATGGCGGCGCGGATGGCGTCTTCCGCGAGCACGGAGCAGTGAATCTTCACCGGCGGCAGAGCGAGTTCCTTCACGATCTCGGTGTTTTTGATCGCTAGCGCCTCGTCGATGGTTTTGCCCTTGACCCATTCGGTCGCGAGGGACGAGGATGCAATCGCCGAGCCGCAGCCGAAGGTCTTGAACTTCGCGTCTTCGATGACGTTGGTCTGCGGATTGACTTTAATCTGCAGCTTCATCACGTCGCCGCACTCGGGAGCGCCTACGAGGCCGGTGCCCACGTCGGAGTCTTTCTTGTCCATGGAGCCGACGTTGCGCGGATTGTTGTAGTGGTCGATTACCTTATCGCTGTATGACATTTTGCACCCCTTCAGGTTTCAGAATTTCAAGAATCTGGATCTAGTGCGCTTCCGCTGCCCACTTCACACTCTTCAGGTCCACGCCTTCTTTCGCCATCTCGTAGAGGGGCGAGAGTTCACGCAGACGGCTCACGGTTTCGACTACGCGATCGGCTACGTAATCGATTTCGGCTTCGGTATTGAAACGTCCGATGCCGAAGCGGATCGAGCTGTGAGCCAAGTCGTCGCCGGTGCCGAGGGCCTTCAATACATAGGATGGTTCAAGCGTCGCAGAGGTGCATGCCGATCCGCTTGAAACCGCGATATCGTTGATGCCCATCAAGAGCGATTCGCCTTCTACGTAGGCAAAGCTGATATTCAGGTTGCCGGGCAGGCGATGCTCTTCGGAGCCATTGACGTAGACCTCGTCGAGGCGGCTCATGATGCTGTGCTTGAGACGGTCGCGCATGGCGGCCATCCTGACGGATTCCAGCGGCATTTCTTCCTGCGCGATTGCGCAGGCCTTGCCGAGACCGGCGATGCCGGGCACATTGAGCGTTCCCGAGCGCATGCCGCGCTCGTGGCCTCCGCCATCGATCAGTGGGACCAGTTGGACGCGCGGATTCTTACGACGCACGTAAAGCGCGCCCGCGCCCTTCGGGCCGTACAACTTGTGTCCGGTGATGGAGGCTACGTCAATGCTCATCTTGTTCACGTCGACTGGAACTTTGCCGATTGCCTGCACGGCGTCGGTATGGAAAACCACGCCGCGCTCGCGGCAGAGTTTGCCGATTTCGGCGATCGGTTGCAGTACGCCGATTTCGTTGTTCGCCGCCATGATCGTGACCAGAATCGTCTTATCATCGATGGCGCGCTTCAGATCGTCGAGATCAACCAAGCCGTCTTTTTGCACCGGCAGATAGGTCACGCGGAAGCCGTATTTTTCGAGGTGCTTGCAGGTATCGAGCACCGCCTTGTGTTCCGTGACCGCGGTGATGATGTGATTGCCCTTCTCGCGATACATCTCGGCGACGCCTTTGATCGCGAGGTTGTCGCTTTCGGTGGCGCCGGAGGTGAAGATGATTTCTTTGGCGCTGGCGCCGATCAGCTTGGCGATTCGTTCGCGCGACAGTTCGACCGCTTCTTCGGCCACCCATCCGAAGGGATGGTTGCGGCTGGCGGAATTGCCGAACTTCTCCATGAAGTAGGGCAGCATTTCTTCGAGCACCCGGGGATCCATGGGGGTGGTCGCGTGGTTATCCATGTAGATGGGCAGCTTGATCCCGTTGGGATTTGGGTGCTGACCGTTGTGTTGGCTGGTTGGGGTCGCCGTTTTTACATCCGTGCTCATGATCGCCGTCTCCTGAGAAATGCTGTGCTACGAAATCGTTACTAATTCCGCCGGCTTCTTGGTCTCTGTCTTATCGAGATGCTCGTGGACGTGGAGAAGTTCCGGCTCTTCTTTCATCTGAGAAATTTTGATGTTTCTCAGAACCTGCTCGATGCTTTCATTCACTTTGCGCAGCGGCTCGCGAATCGTGCAGCGATCACTCTGGCCGCATTCCCCGCGTACGGTCACGCACGAAGTGATGAACAACGGGCCGTCGATCGCTTTGATTACCTCGAAGGCGGAAATCGTCTTCGGATCGCGGGTCAGTGTGTAACCGCCGTTCATGCCATGCTGCGAGCGAATCAGACCGACCTTTGCGAGGCGCTGCAGGATCTTGGCTAGCGCTTCTTGCGGGATGCCATAGGCCTCGGCGACATCCTTGGCACTGCATGCGCCCTTGTCGGCATGCTCAGCCAGATGCTTCATGGCCATGAGGCCGTAATCCGCTTTTTTGGTCAACTTTAGCATTCGCAAATGCCGACCTTTATAGTCGGATAAAACTCCGACTATTTCAGTCGCAATTTAATATTAGACCCTATGGACGATTCGCGCAAGACTGGGCAGGGATTGGCCGGATTTGGCAATCGAACGGTAAGTTTCGGCAGGTTAATGACTTGAACGCGTCTGGCTGGGATGTTCCATGCTGCGGCTCAACCCTTTCAGGACAAGTCCGCAGATCTCGTCGGCGAAGTTCTCGTCGAGTTTGTCGTGCCGGATCAAGAATCGCATGTAGATCGGACCATAGAGCGAGTCGAGGATGAGGTCGAGATTGCTGTCGGAGGGCAACTCTCCGCGCTCGATGCCGCGCCGTAAAGTAAGGTAGGCCTGGCGGCGGCGGGGCCATAGGAATCTTTCGCGAAAGGCCTCGATCAGCTCGGGGTCAGATTGACCTCCGGCGAGAAGCGCTGCCACGACCTTGCCACGCTTGGAGCGGAAGATGCGAATCAAGCGCCGCATCTGAAGGCTCATGTCGGTTTGCACTGAGCCGGTGTCAGGGAAGCGCAGTTCCTCGTCGGCGCTCGCGGAAAAAGCGTCAGCGACCAGGGCGGCCTTGGTTGGCCACCAACGGTAGACAGTGGTTTTGCCGACGTTGGCGTCGGCGGCGATCGCTTCGATGCTGAGGTCGGAAAAGCCGCCCTCCTGCTTGAGCAACTTCAGGGTGCTGCTCAGAATCGACTGCCGCGATTCTTCGCTGCGCGGCCGGCCGGGGGCGCGTTTTTCGGCCGCTGCATTTTCGGGCGTTCCTTTTTCGGCCGTTCCGCCGCTGCCGTTTCTTCCATTACTTCCGTTCGGCGCCGGGGCGGACCGAATGTGATTTTGAGCCATGAGTGAAGTCTATTATAATTTAAATCCGATACGTACTGTTTTGAATCTTAATTTGATGGCCGGCGGCCGAGGTGGGATTCGACTGATCCTGTAGCCGTGTTGGATATTGTTTTCGCGTTTCTGTAACAGCAGCTGGGTAGTCTGGTTTTGTCCGTCTTATGTGGATAGTCGCATTAGCCCTTCGCCGTCCTTATACGTTTGTGGTGATGGCACTGCTCATCATCATTCTGACGCCGGTCACGATCCTGCGAACCCCGGTCGACATTTTCCCCGACATCAACATTCCTGTCGTCAGCGTGGTGTGGGCCTACACGGGGCTGTCGCCGAGCGAGATGGCGGACCGGATCGTGACCAACTCCGAGCGCGGCTTCACGGTCACGGTCAACGACATTGAACACCAGGAATCGCAGTCGCTCAATGGAATCGCGGTAATCAAGATTTTCTTCCGCCCTAACGTGAACATTGCGATGGCGGTGACGCAAGTGACGGCGATTTGTCAGACAGCGCTGCGCAGTCTGCCCATAGGCACGACTCCGCCGCTGGTCATCACCTATACGGCATCTTCGACGCCGGTGGTGCAACTCGGCGTAAGCAGCAAGACGCTTCCGGAGCAGCAGGTATTCGATCTGGCGCAGAATTTTTTGCGTACGCAATTGAGCACGGTGCAGGGCGCGGGCACGCCCTATCCTTTCGGCGGCAAGCCGCGCCAGATCCAGGTCGATCTTGATATCGCCAAGCTGCAAGCCTACGGTTTATCGCCGAACGATATCGTCAATGCGGTGGCTGCCGAAAACCTTATTCTGCCGGCGGGCACGACCAAGATCGGGCCGACCGAGTACAACGTGGAGTTGAACGGCAGCCCGCGCACCATCGCCGATCTCAACAATCTGCCGGTAAAGACGCTGAACTCATCCACACTTTATCTGCGCGATGTGGCGCATGTGCGCGACGGGTTTACGCCGCAAACGAATATCGTGCGGCAGGACGGCACCCGCGGCGTGCTGATGTCGATGTTCAAACTAGGCGGCGCCTCCACGCTGACGGTGGTCAAGGATATTAAGGCGATCGTGCCGATTGCGGCACAATCTCTGCCTCCTGAGCTCAACATTAAGGCGCTATTCGATCAGTCGCTTTTTGTGCGCGCGTCGATTGATGGCGTGGTGCGGGAAGGCCTCACTGCGGCTTGCCTGACGGCCGCAATGATTCTGATTTTCCTGGGTGATTGGCGGCCGACGCTGATCATCGCGGTCTCGATTCCGTTGTCGATTTTTGTTTCCGTCATACTGCTGAGCGCGCTGGGGCAGAGCATCAACATCATGACGCTTGGAGGGTTGGCACTGGCCGTGGGTATCCTGGTGGACGACGCCACGGTCGAAATCGAGAACATCGAGCGCAATCTCGCCATGGGCAAGGAGATGAAGCAGGCGATTCTCGACGGCGCGCAGCAGATTGCGGTGCCTGCGTTCGTGTCGACTCTCTGCATCTGCATCGTGTTTGTGCCGATGTTCTTTCTCGCCGGAGTCGCGCGGTTTCTTTTCGTCCCTCTGGCGGAAGCGGTGTGCTTCGCCATGCTGGCGTCTTATCTTTTATCCCGAACGCTGATTCCGACGATGGTGATGTTTATCATGCGCGGGCACGAGCACCGGGCGGCGGAGACGAGAAACCCGCTGGTAAAATTTCAACGGAAATTCGAACGCGGATTTGAAAATTTCCGGGGCGCCTATCAGCAGTTGCTGGAGACTACGCTCGAACACCGCGTACTATTCTCGATCTGCTTTGTGGTTTTCTGCGTTTTATCCCTGGGGCTGGTCTTTTTTCTGGGGCAGGATTTCTTTCCGCAGGTGGACGCGGGTTTGATTCGTCTGCATTTTCGCGCCCGGCCCGGTCTGCGCGTGGAAGAGACTGCGCGGCTCTGCGATGGCGTCGAACAGGTTCTGCGCAGCGAGATTCCGAAGGAAGAGATGCAGACCATGATCGACAACATCGGAGTCCCATATTCGGGCATCAATCTTTCTTATGCCAACTCGGGCGTGATTGGGACCAACGATGCTGAGATACTAATCGCGCTCGATCCGGAGCATCATCACCCTACGGCGGGCTATATCCGCAGGCTGCGGCGCGAGTTGCCGGCGCGTTTCCCGGGCGTGGAATTCTTTTTCCAGCCCGCCGATATCGTGTCGCAGATTCTTAATTTCGGGTTGCCGGCGCCGGTCGATATACAGATCATGGGCGCGGATATGCGCGGCAATTATGAGATCGGGCAGCGAATTGCGAATCGCCTGCGCCTGATTCCGGGAGCGGCGGACGTACACGTGCAACAGATGTTGGGCCTGCCCACACTTTTTCTAGACATGGATCGAACCCGTATCGGTCAGGTCGGGTTGACTGCCCAGAACGTCGCGCAAAGCGTGCTGATCAGTTTGAGTGGAAGTTCGCAGACGACACCCGATTACTGGTTGAATCCAAAAAATGGAGTTACCTATCCGGTTGCCATTCAGACGCCGCAGTACAAGATGACGTCGATTCAGGAGTTGATGAACACGCCGGTGACGGGCGGAAATCCCCTGACGACTCCGCAGGTGCTCGGTAACCTGGCGCAGCTCACTCCGGTAGCGCGGCCGGCCGTGGTCAATCATTACAACGTGCAGCCGGTGATCGACGTTTATGCGAGCACACAAGGCCGCGACCTCGGCGGGGTTGCGTCCGACATCATGAAGGCACTCAAACCATTTCAAGACAATCTGCCGCGCGGTACGCGCATCGTAGTGCGCGGGCAAATCGATACCATGCACTCGTCATTCTTCGGGCTGGGATTTGGTTTACTGGGAGCGATCGTGCTGGTTTACCTGCTGATCGTGGTCAACTTTCAGTCATGGCTTGATCCGTTCATCATTATTACGGCGCTGCCGGGAGCGCTGGCGGGAATTTGCTGGATCCTTCTGGTTACGCGGACCACGCTCAGTGTTCCGTCGCTAACGGGCGCGGTCATGTGCATGGGAGTGGCGACGGCCAACTCGATTCTGATGGTTTCCTTTTCGCGCGATCGCATGGACGCCGGAGCGCCCGCGCTGCAAGCGGCGCTCGAAGCGGGCTACACGCGCATGCGCCCCGTGATCATGACAGCGCTCGCCATGATCATCGGCATGGTGCCGATGGCGCTGGGCTTCGGCGAAGGCGGCGAGCAGAACGCGCCGTTGGGCCGCGCGGTGATCGGCGGATTGCTCTTCGCCACGCTGGCAACATTATTTTTTGTGCCCAGCGTGTTTACGATTATTCATGGCCGCCGCGAAAAGCGGTTGGCAGAAGCAAATAAGTAATAGCAGCAGAAAGAGTCGGAGATCGTCCTTATGCCAGTGCAATCGTCACCCGGAACCACCGAGCAGAACGAGGCTCGCCACGTGTCTTCCGATCCCGTTCATTCCGACAACTATCAACCCGGCGTCGTCGGGCCGGCACCGAGGGGAAGGGCGAAGACGCTGGTGGGCGCGGTTCTGCTGGTCCTGATCACGGCTGGGGTGGTGACATTCATCAATCGCAAGAGCGAGTCGGACGCGCTGGCCAAAGAGACGGATGCGATCGCGGTTCCGACGGTTGCGGTTGTACAACCGCAAACCGAGCCCGGCAACGATGAGCTTATACTTCCCGGGAATTTGCAGGCCTTCATCGAGTCTCCCATTTTTGCGCGTACGAACGGCTACCTTTTGCGCTGGTACAAAGATATTGGGAGCAAGATCGAGAAGGGTGAGCTGCTGGCGGCAATTGATACTCCTGAAGTTGATCAGGAACTCTCGCAGGCTCGCGCCAGCCGCGAGCAGATCAAGGCAGCTTTGGGATTGGCGAAGATCTCCGCCGACCGCTGGGCGAACCTCCGCAAGACCGACTCGGTATCGCAGCAGGAAGCCGATCAGCAGGCTAGCGGCTACCAGCAGGCGCTGGCTAACCTGGCCGCTGCGGATGCGAACGTCCGGCGCCTCGAAGAACTTGAATCTTTTAAGAACGTGTACGCGCCATTTTCGGGCGTGCTTACGAAGCGTAATGTCGATCCGGGCGCGCTCATCAATTCTGGAGCGCAGGTTGCGGGAAGAGAGCTGTTCGATATCGCGCGCGTCGATCCGCTGCGCGTTTATGTGAGCGTCCCGCAGGCCTACGCGCCCAACATAAAAGTTGGACTGAAGGCGAACGTTACGCTGCAGGAATTTCCTGGGCAGAAATTTGTGGGGACGGTGGCGCGCACAGCCGAGGCCATCGATCCGGCGACGCGCACACTCAACACGGAAGTCGATGTTCCGAATAAAGACGGAAAGCTGCTGCCGGGTTCATTCGGGCAGGTGCATTTTGCGACGGGAACATCGGTTCCGAGGATTACGGTTCCCGTGAACGCGATGCTGTTCCGCGCCCAGGGACCGCAGGTTGCGGTGGTGGATAAGGATGGCAAAGTTCATTTGCGCCCAATTAACATTGGCCGCGACTTCGGAGCTACCCTGGAAATCCTCGGCGGTATAGAGCCCAGCGATCAGATCATCATTAATCCTTCCGACTCACTCGAGGATGGTCAACAAGTGCACGTCAGCAAGCAGAGCGGAGGAGATGCGCACTCGTGAAGCGTTCGTTCCCTATCAGCACTGGCAAATTGAAAGGCACTTGGGTCATCGCGTTGCTTATGGCCTGTGGCCTGGGCGGCACTCTGGGTTGCACTGTTGGGCCGCGATATAAGCGCCCCACGGCACAGGTTCCCGATACTTGGAAGGGCGAAGGGCCGTGGCAGGCCGCCGCTCCTAAGGATGCGATTCCGAAGGGAGCGTGGTGGGGAATATTTCATGATTCGCAGCTCGACCGGCTAGAGCAGGACGTTCTGCAGGCAAATCAGTCACTGTCGGCGGCGCGGGATCGTCTGGCGCAGGCGCGAGCGCAGGCGCTGATTGCATCCTCGGCTTATTTGCCCGTGGTCAGCACGGATCCGAGCGGACAGCGTGTCCGTCTTTCTGGCAATCGTCCGCTCGAGGGCAGCACTGGTCCGCTCACGCCCGACACCGAGAATGTGTTTACCGTTCCGTTTTCCGTAAGCTACGAACTTGATCTGTTTGGACGGGTGCGTCGCACTCTGGAAGCGGCCAATGCTTCCTTGCAGGCGAGCGCCGCTGATCTGGAAAATGTTCGGCTGGTGTTGACCGCCGAGCTTGCCGCCGATTATTTCAATCTGCGCGAACTCGATCGGGAAGCTGGGGTGGTAAAGGAGTCGGTCGAAATTCAACAAAAAGGAATGGACCTGGTCAATCATCGCCATGAAGGCGGAGTTGCGAACGGTCTGGAAGTAGCGCAGCAGGCGGCGTTGCTCGATTCGACGGCGACGCAGCTTCAGCTCGTGCTGCAACAGCGCGCGCAATATGAACATGCCATCGCGGTGCTGACGGGCAAAGCCGCGGCGGTTTTCAGCATGCCCGACGAACCGTTGGATGCCGTGCCGCCGGCGATTCCGACCGGAGTTCCTTCGGAGATTCTGGAGCGCCGGCCTGACATTGCCACAAGCGAGCGCCAGATGGCCTTTGAGAATGCGCAGGTCGGCATTGCAATGACCGCCTTCTATCCACATATCACCCTCTCAGGCGGAGCCGGCTGGGAAAGCCGCGATATTGGGACATTGTTTAGCGGCCCCAGCGCGTTGTGGTCGCTAGGCGGAGATATTTTGCAGCCGATCTTTAATGGCGGCCGCAATCGTGCCAACCTGGCGTCGAGCCGCGCTGTGTATGACGAATCGGTCGCGAACTATCGCGAAGCGGTGCTGGAGGCGTTTCAGCAGGTGGAAGACGGACTTTCAGGGCTGGCAATGCTGGATCAGGCGGCAAAGACGCAGCAGGCGGCGGTGGCCGATTCGCGGCGGGCGCTCGAACTCGCCAACAACCGTTATGTGGGCGGAGTTACAACTTATCTTGATGTGATTACGGCGCAATCGACGCTGCTGAGTAACGAGCGGCTGGCGACGCAGCTACTTGGCCAGCAGATGACCACCTCTGTCTATCTCGTGAAGGCGCTCGGAGGCGCGTGGGACGCTTCCGAAATTCAGCATGAACAAGTGAGGCCTGCGCTGGTGCAGGCCGTCCAGCAGTGACTCGGTTGCGCAGGCATTTAGGCTCGGATTAAAGCAAACACCCCGCCATCCGGAGAGGGCCGGCGCCGAGAATCTAGTGCCTGGCTTGGCCGGCGGCGGCGCCGAATGTCTGCTCTTGACCGGCCAGGCGCGAGCGAATCTCTCGCTCCGCCATCAACCAATCCTGATTTTCGCTGCCACTTTCGGGGCCGCCAGTTGCCCTGCGCTGGAGGTAGAGTTCGTAGGCGCGGCGGCGAATCTGGTCTTCCAGATTGAGATTCAGATTTATGGGAACGACGTTCGCCGGTTTCCCATTCTTTGGAGCTTCTTTGGAAATTTCCTTGCCAATTACGGGGGCAACCTGCACTTCGGCAGGCGGAACTGAGCCCACGGTTTTCTTGCTGCGAGTGGTGGTCGTGCTTCCGTTTGTTTTTCGAGGCATACAGTACTCCTTACAGATACCCAAATTCAGAAATGGTCTTACCTGGTAAATCAGCGACATACAGCCCTCGATAGTCGCTGTCCTTCAAGTGGCAACGATTATGTACTTAAATATAACGCGAACGGTTGTGGAATTGTGCCGCGAATCGCCTGAAATTAATGAATCCGAACAATCGAAGACACCATTCTCGAAACGATGGGGCGGGTGGAAGGCGTGTACAGCTGCCAGTACTCAAGTAACTTGTTGAAAATTACTCTTACCTTCAACATGGAGGAGAATTCGCGGGCTCTACCTATGTCATCGTCGTCTACCGGCAGTCAAGGGAGCGGAGTAGCTGTCGCCAAGGCCAGCCTGAGCGATTTGGAGAAGATGATTTCCGAATCGCCGAGTTCGGACCGAGTCAGCCTCAAGCTCGCCCAGATCTTGCGTGTGCGCCGCAGCGAGGTAGCTCTGCTTCGATTGGACAAGGGCACTCTGCGGTTTATCTTTCCGCCCGAGCTACGTTCTGCTGGCGTGCTGCCTTTGAGCGGTTCGGCCGTTGCCGCGCGGACAGCAGCGACTCGCACCTCTTTTATTTCGAATTCTTTCATGCGCGTAAAACATGTGAGCTTGTTTGAATCGGTCAAACTGGGGGCGGCGACGCAGGAAGAAGATCGCAGTCAGGACCAAATGCCAATTCAGAAGATCATGTCGGTTCCGGTCGCGCCGCAAGATGGAAACGTGATTGGAGTGGCGCAGGTTTCGCGAAAGGGCCTGGATGCTTCGGGCGCAGGCGCCGACTTCACGAATGAAGACCTGAGACTGCTGGAGCGGGCGGCGGAAATCCTTGCCCGCATGCCGTTTATGCAGGAAGGCGCGGAGATCTAACAATTTCCGATTGGAACTGTGTGTTTCTTGAATCCTACGCAATGCTTTAAACTGCCTGACCCGCGCAAAATCCAGAGGCCCAAGCCCACTGAAAATTGTAGCCGCCGAGTTGGCCGGTAACATCGACTACTTCACCGATAAAAAATAGGCCGGGCACTTTCCGGGCTTCCATGGTCTGGGCGGAAAGTTCATTGGTGTCGACGCCGCCAGCGGTGACTTCGGCTTTTCCGTAGCCCTCGGTCTCTTCGGGGCTTACTTCCCAGTGATGCACTTGCTGCTCGGCTTGGGCGATAACTCGATTTGAGTTGCCAGTCAGGGGATGAACCTCGAGCCAGCGATCAGCAAAGCGGCGCGGTAAAACTTCTCTGAGGAGCGTTTTC
The DNA here is from genome assembly GCA_035483045.1 of Terriglobales bacterium. Lineage (GTDB taxonomy): Bacteria > Acidobacteriota > Terriglobia > Terriglobales > Acidobacteriaceae > Acidiflorens. The sequence goes on along the minus strand of DATHQD010000012.1, from coordinate 333,748 downwards.
CAACTTAAGGGATCACGGTTGTCATGCGCGAGGAACTCGGCGGCGAGATCGCGGCCGGGCGCAAGATCGATGGAGATGGGCGCTTTGCCGTCCCAGTACGACGAGATTTGAAGAATGGCAGGTCCGCTGATGCCACGATGGGTGAAAAGCATATTTTCGCGAAAGGCTGCCTTCGTACTGTGATTCTTATTGCGAGTCGCGCGACGCGTAGAGGCAATCACGTCGATGGCGACTCCTGCCAGGTCGCACCAGGCTTCGCGGTCGCGGCCGCTGAAGGCTAGTGGAACAAGGGCGGGGCGCGGCGGCACGATCTTTAAACCGAATTGCCGCGCCAGGTCGTAGCCGAAGGAAGTGGCGCCGATCTTCGCGATGGACAATCCTCCGCTGGCAACGATCAGGCTTGGCGCGGCGAAGGTTGCATCTTCCGTACGGACGGTGAATAGGTCACTTTTCTGCACGTCCTTTATTTTGGTGTTGCAGCGGATTTGGACTCCAGCGTCGCGGCATTCTCGCGCAAGCATAGTCGTGATTTCGCTGGCCGCGCGATCGCAGAACAATTGACCAAGTTTTTTCTCGTGATAGGCGATGCCGTGCTTTTCGACCACCCGGATGAAGTCGGCCGGAGTATAGCGCGCCAGCGCGGACTTGGCGAAGTGTGGATTCGCCGAGAAAAAATTATCTGGGCGCGTGTGCAGGTTGGTGAAATTGCAACGTCCTCCGCCGGAGATGAGGATTTTCTTGCCGATTTGATCTGCGCGTTCGAGCACCAGGACGCGCCGCCGGCGTTTGCCCGCTTCGATGGCGGACATCAATCCCGCGGCGCCGGCCCCGAGGATGATGACGTCGTAAACCTGATTGTCGCGGGAATGATTCAAGCAGAAATCAGATTAGCAGGGCAGGCCACCGGCGGCTGCCGCGAAGAGATTGATATGGGCCCAATCTTGACCGGCGCGACGGCCTGCTATCATTTCCGACGTGGCGGCGCGCGGAAAATTTATCACTTTTGAAGGACTTGACGGCAGCGGCAAGAGCACGCAACTGGAGAAGCTGGCGCGTTCGCTGCGCCACCACGGGTATTCGGTCACTGTCACTCGCGAGCCGGGAGGCACCCCGGCGGGCGAAAAGATTCGCGAGGTGCTGCTGCACTCCGCTACTTCGGGGCTTTCTCCATTTACCGAGATGGCGCTCATGTTTGCCTCGCGCGCGCAGCACGTGCACGAAATTATTTTGCCTGCGCTCGCCGAAGGACGCATCGTGCTCTGCGATCGCTTCACCGATTCGACCGAAGCGTACCAGGGTGGAGGGCGCAAACTGGGCACGAAGCCGGTGCTGCAGTTGCACCAGATTCTCTGCGGCAATTTGCAGCCCGACCTGACGATTCTGCTGGATAATGATGTGGCATTCAGCGTCGAGCGGGCGCGGCGGCGTAATCTTAAGCGCAAAGCGGGGCGTACGGAAAAAGAACGCGACGAGAATCGCTTTGAGCAGGAGAATCGTGCTTTTTTCGGGCGCGTGCGTCACGCCTATCTGGCGATTGCCCATCGCGAGCCGCAGCGAGTGCATATCGTGAACGCGCGCGGTACTCCAAGCGAAACCCATGCGGTTATCAGGGAGTTGGTGAGAAAAAAAATAAAGCTGTAGCACATGCGCCGTTCGTCCTTCGCTATTCGGGTGGAGCGAGGCGGCGAATTGCGAACAGCCGGCGGCGTTCTTTATATGCCCTTTTCTGATTTTGCTGGTAATCCGGAGATTATCCATCGCTTGCGCGAGATGCTGGCGCACAGACGGATGCCGCATGCGGTCATTCTTTCCGGCGCGCACGGATCGGGGAAATACACGCTCGCTCTTATGCTGGCGCGGGCCATGAACTGCCTCGAACGGCCGACGACTGACGGCTTGCCCGATTTCTGCGGGCACTGTTCGAATTGCGCTCGCATTGCGCAATCAGCCGACCTCGATGCGCGCTTTGCTGAAGCGGTCGAGGCTCGTGAAAATCTGCGCGACACGGATAAAAAAGAAACGCGCCTCTTCGTCCAGACTCATCCCGATGTGCTCATCATCCCGCCGGATCCGCCGCAGATGATGATTAAGGTCGATCAGGTTCGCCACGTCATCGATACGATTTATTACCGGCCCGGCGAAGCTCGCGAGCGCGTCTACATTTTCACCAGTTCGGCGTTTATGAAAGAGGCGGCTAACTCGCTGCTCAAAGTTCTGGAAGAGCCGCCCGAGTTTGCGACCATTTTTCTGCTCACCGAAAACGCCGGAGAGTTGCTGCCTACAATTCGCTCGCGGTCGATGACCTTTAATCTGGGAGCGATTGCTTTCTCGGAGATCGAGAGCCGACTCGCCAAGCTTCGACCGGATTGGAATGCGCGGCAACGCGCGCTGGTTGCGCGTCTCAGCGAGGGGGCAATCGGACGCGCTTTGAGTTTCGACATCGAAAGTTATGTGGCCGCTCGCAGCCACGCCCTCATCATGTTGAAATCGGCCATCTCGGGAGGCGACCATACTGAGTTATTTAAAACCACGGAGACGTACCGGGCCGGCGCCGACGGACGCGAGAAAATCGACAATCTCCTCCGCACGCTTTATTCGTTGCTCGAGGACATAATGTTCGTGCAATCGGGTGCGCCGCAACTGGTCCGTAATACGGATATTCTGGGGGAACTCAAGAAGATGGCGGAAGCGGCGGACTTCGACTGGCTGCAGCGTGCGGCCAACGGCCTGGGCGAAGTCGAACGTGGCTTGCGGCGGAATCTGCTGCGCTCGCTCTCGCTGGATGCCTTTGCGACGGCGCTCGAACGCGTTTCGTAGGCGGATTCGCCGACGGCTTGCCGGCTTGTTACTTGCACACCAGCTAGTTACTTGCACTAAAGACACTGCACAAAATATTGTCATCGCCTGCCTGCTGTGATACCGTAACCCTCAGTTCACACCTCTGGTTCCAATAGTTCAGGCTTAAGTGTTGTGGTAGATTCTGCCCGCGCGGGGCGCGCAGGTGGTGCGATTTGAAAGATGCGCTAGAGTCCATATCAGCTGAAGCAACGGCAGAGCAGGAAAGCTTTGCGAATCGCAAGCTGATCCGGCCGACGCTCAACCGCGGCCCGGAGCACGGGCATAATAGCCACGGCCCCAACCACCAGCCTGCGGAAAGAAGAGATCGGGATCGGGATCGTGATCGCTCGGCCGCGCCGGGCAAGAAGACGCCACCTACCGAACAGACCAACGCCGAAAATTTTTACTATCAGAAGCAGATGCAGTCGAAGACGCCGATGGTCGTGGTGTTGCGCGACGGCGAGGAAGTCCACGGCTATATCGAGTGGTATGACAAGAACTGCATCAAGTTGAACCGAAGCGGCTCGGCAAATTTGATGATCTACAAGCCCGCGATTAAGTACATGTTTAAAGAAGGCGAGAACGGGCGAAAGTAGCTGTCAGCTATCAGTTATCAGTCGTCAGTTTTCAGTTTCTTAAACTTTCTCCTGGAACCCTCGTACTTACCATCGCCATGCCGTCGCGGGCCGACGGCGTGGAAAGAACGATGCACGTCGTCTAGGGTTACTTCATTGCTTTCTCAACACTTTCCAATCGCGCTCGCGCATCGCCGAAGTTGGGCGCGAGTTTCAGCGCATTTCGATAAGCCTCCGCCGAGGCTGCTAGTTGACCTTTTTCTTCCAGAACCCGACCTTCCCAGTAAGCTGCCACCGGCGATGGTGAAATCTGCGCCGCCTGCTCAAAATCTTGCAAGGCGGCATCCAGTTTGCCTTCTTCGTGTTCGATCAGGCCCCGGCCGATTCGACTGTTTTGCTCATAGGGGTTCAGCGTGATGGCTTTCGTGAACTCCGCTTGCGCGTCGTCGCGCCGCCCTAATTGGTTGAATAACACGCCCAGATTGTTGTGCGTCTGCGCGGCTTCGCGCTCGTCGGGTGCATACTTCAGCGCGAGCTGGTACTCCTGCTGCGCGCGAGCGAGGTCATTCTGACGATGGAATAGCGTGCCGAGGTTATAGTGAGCGGCGGCGAATGGGGGCATCAGATGGATGGCGCGCTCCAGGTGCGGGGCGGCCAAGTCTGGGCGGCGCAGTTCGATCAGAGCCGATCCCAGATTGCCCTCGGCGATCGGATTCGGTCCGGTTACTTGAAGGGCGTGGGCGAAGAGGCTGTAACTGTCGTGCCAGTATGTGATCTGGCTGTGCGCCGTCACCGCGTAACCGGCGAGCACGGCCAATGCAATGGCCGCTTGGGCTGCGCGTCCGAGCGGAATCCCCTGCGCGGCCTCGGAAAGCAGCCAGATGAAAATTACGAACAATCCCCAGAGCGGAAAGTACGCGTAGCGGTCGGCCCATGCCTGGCGGCCGACCTGGACGATGCCGATCACGGGCGCCAGCGTGACCAGAAACCACAGCCAGCCTACCGGCAGATAGCGGCGTTCGCGGTAATGCCAGCATATGGCCGTGATGGCGATGAGAATGACGGCTGCGGCCAGCACTTTCCAGAGGGCGAGCGAGGCTTCAGGATGAGGATAAAAAACGGCGAGGCGCGACGGCCATACTGCCTTATCTAAATAAATAAAATAGGAGTAGATAGCATTCTTGACGCGCATTGCCAGAGGCAGAAATTCGGTCGAGCCGAGCGCGCCTCCGGCACGCTGCAGGTAGACCGTAATCGCGGCGCTGGCGGCGGACAACGCTAGTAGAGGAATCTTTTCGAGCACGAGCGCGGAGAGTGGCGTCTGGGGAAAGCGTTGCAGCGGCCAGAAATCGATGAGCAGGAGCAGAAACGGGAGAGTGATCGCCATGGGCTTGGCCATCAGCGCGAGCGCGAAGAGAAGCGCAACCAGCAGATAACGACTGGCTCGCGGCCTCTTCACGTACCAGCCATAGGTGGCTAAAGCCAGAAGCAAAAAGAAAGTGCAGAGAACGTTCTTGCGCTCCGCGACCCAGGCTACGGATTCGACGTTCAGCGGATGGACGGCGAAGAGAGCGGCAACGATGGCACTGCGGCCGATGAATCCGGTCGCCTTGGCAAGCAGAAGGAACAGCAGCACCACGTTGAGGGCGTGCCAGAAGACGCTCTGGGCGTGGTGCCCCGCGGGCTTCAGCCCAAACAGTTGCACGTCGAGCATGTGCGAGAGCCACGTCAGCGGATGCCAATTGGCTACCGCGGTGGAAGTGAAGGCCCATGCCACGCTGTGCTTAGTCAGGCCTTGCTGAACGTGGAAGTTCGAGGTGACATAATCGGGATCGTCGTAGTTGACGAATCCGCTGCGCAGGGCGGGGTAGTAGAGCAAGAGAGTGCCGAGGAAGAGCAGAAGCGCGATTAGGGATAGAGTAGTGCGACGGTTCGGCACCATTATTTTTTAGCAGACACGGCGGGAGCGGAGATAGTCCTCAATCGATGTCCGACCAGGCTGAACCGCAAGGGCGCATATTGATGATCTACAACCCTGCGATTAAGTACAAGTGCGATAGGGCGGGAGAGCAAAGAAGGCGCCCGCCTTGCGCTAAAGCCTTGAATACGCTTTGATAAACCCCATGACCATCTTCCACCGCCACTGCCTGCTGTGGTTCCTCGTCTTTTCGTCGGTCGCCGTGAGCGCCGGCAAGGATTCCCCAAAGCGCAAGTATCTTCTCTTCGTCGGCACATATACTGAAAAGGAGAGCAAAGGTATTTACGCCTACAGCTTCGACGCGGCATCCTCTGAACTGACTCCGCTGGGCGTAGCGGCGGAAACCAGCAACCCCTCATTCCTCGCGATCGACCCGAGCCGCCGCTTCCTTTATGCGGTCAACGAGGTCCAAAAATATAAAGATGCCAAGAGCGGAGTGGTAAGCGCTTTCGCCATCGATGGTCAGAAAGGCAAACTGCAACCGCTGAACGCAGTCGCCTCGGGCGGAGCCGACCCTTGCTACATCTCATTCGACAAGACTGGAAAATACGCGCTGGTAGCCAACTATACGGGAGGTAGCGTGGCCGTATTTCCGGTCCAGTCCGATGGCCGCATCGGCGAAGCTTCCGCTTTCGTTCAGCATGTAGGCTCAAGCGTCAATCGCGAGCGCCAGGAAGGTCCGCACGCGCACTGGATCGAAACTACCCCCGACAATCGTTTCGCGATCGCAGTCGATCTGGGCCTTGATGAACTGCTGGTTTATCGCTTCGACGCAAAAACCGGGTCTCTCACGCCGAACGATCCGCCCTACGCCAGGCTCGATCCCGGAGCGGGCCCTCGTCACCTTGCCTTTCATCCCAATGGCAAGTTCGTCTATGTGGTAAATGAATTACAGTCCAGCATCACCGCATTTGCCTACGATGCCAGCCGTGGCATGCTGGATAAACTTACGACAGTTTCAACTCTTCCGAAAAACTTCTCGGGGGGCAACGACGCCGCCGAAATCAAGATAGAGTCGAGCGGAAGATTTCTATTCGCCTCCAATCGCGGACACGACACCATTGCCGTCTTCTCCATCGACGGCAAAACCGGCGCTCTAACTCTGGTAGATGATTTTCCCACCCAAGGCAAAACCCCGCGTAATTTCGAAATCGACCCCACTGGCAAGTTCTTGTTTGTAGCCAATCAAGATACGAATAACATCGCGGTGTTTCAGATCGACTCCAATAGCGGCCGACTGAGCCCTACGAAACAGACACTCCAGGTACCCTCACCCGTTTGCCTGAAGTTCATGGTTGTCGAATAGGAACGAGCCGGCTGCTTGAGAGGTTGTATCGCCCAAACCGCTTTTTGGGGTCCCGGTGTCGGCCACGCACAACGCCGCTACAATTTTGGCAGCACGATCCCCTTCTGCGCCTGGTATTTTCCTTTGCGATCTTTGTAGCTCGTCTCGCACACTTCGTCTGACTGGAAGAAGAGAATCTGGCATAGGCCTTCGTTGGCGTAGATCTTCGCGGGCAGCGGCGTGGTGTTTGAGATTTCGAGGGTTACGAAGCCTTCCCACTCCGGCTCGAAGGGGGTGACGTTGACGATGATGCCGCAGCGGGCATAGGTCGACTTGCCGACGCAGATGGTTAGCACGTCGCGGGGAATTTTGAAGTACTCGACCGAGCGCGCCAGCGCAAACGAATTCGGCGGCACGATGGCGACATCGGCATTGACGGTGACGAACGAGCGCTCATCGAAATGTTTAGGGTCGACGATGGTGCTGTTGACGTTGGTAAATATCTTGAACTCGTCGGCCACCCGCAGGTCGTATCCGTAGCTGGAGACGCCGTAGGAAATCACTCCCGCACTCACCTGCTTCTCTGAGTACGGATTAATCATGTCTTGCTCTTGCGCCATGCGGCGGATCCAGCGGTCACTCTTGATGCTCATGAAACTCCTTAGGGATTTGTGATGGGATAATCTGTATCGGCTGGTGGTGTCATCTTACGAGACAATAGGCAGGGTTGACAATCCGCTCTATCCCCCTTAGCATCAATAACTTGAGGCAGGCAAATCCTGGGGAACGGGAGACGGCGCGTGATTAAGCTGGACATCATCAACGAAGTGGTCAACCGCACCGGGATCACCAAGACCAAGGCGGAGCTTGCTGTCGAGACGGTTTTTGAGAGCATGAAGAAAGCGCTCTCGACCGGCGACCGCATAGAGCTGCGCGGCTTTGGCGTGTTCAATGTGCGTCCGCGGAAGACCGGCATTGGGCGCAATCCGCGGACAGGGGCTGAAGTTTCTATTCCCCCGGGCAAGGCCGTCCGCTTTAAACCTGGCAAGGAACTGCAGTCGATCGACTGATGCAATTGCAGAGGTCAGAGGTTAGATTGCAGAGGTAAAACCTGCATGCTTCTTGACCTCTGCCATCTGACCTCTGACCTTCCTGAACCTCTGACCTCACTCGGGCTTTGCAGGTAATATTTAGACAGGCCCGAATGTCCGAACCGACTTACACTTCTCAGCCCAGCGTCGAATGGGAGCAGCAGGCTCAGCCGAGTGTGTGGGTCATTCCGGCGCCACGGCCGCGATGGTGGCTTTACGTGCTGTTCTTGGTGCTGACCATGTTCAGCACGCTGGTGGTTGGGGCGCGCATGCAGGTCAACTTCCTGCGCCACCTGCCGGTTTTTTCGCTGAATGACGACCCGCTCTCGCTGTTTCCTATTGGATGGATCATCCAACATCCGGCGAACCTGCTGATGGGCCTTCCGTTCTCGCTGACGCTGATGTTTATCTTGTTTGCGCACGAGATGGGACACTACCTCTACGCGCGCCATTATCGCGTACATGTTACTCCGCCGCTGTTTGTTCCGTGTCCATATCTCAGCCTGTTTGGAACGCTGGGCGCTTTTATCCGCATCAAGAGTCCGATCCCATCGCGCGCTGTGCTGTTCGATATCGGGATCGCTGGACCGTTCGCAGGATTTATTCCCGCGTGCGTCGCATTGGTCTATGGCCTTTCGCTCTCGCGTCCCATTAGCGGCCCCGCGGAACCAGCACTCCAACTCGGATTTCCTCTCGCCTTCGATCTAGCCGCGCGCCTGCTGCACATTGTTAAGCCGCTTTCGACGCTTTCGCTTCATCCCATTGCCGCCGCCGCATGGGTCGGAATGTTTGCCACCGCCCTCAATCTGTTGCCGGTTGGCCAGCTCGATGGCGGCCACATCGTATTTTCTATCTCGCCTCGCTGGCATCGTACGATCTCGCTGGCCGCGATTTTTGCGCTGGTGCCGCTCGGAAAATACCTCTGGATGGGGTGGTTCATCTGGGCGATGCTGCTCATTTTCACCCTGGGTCATCCCAATGTTCCCCGCTATCCCGATGTCTCTGGCCGTCGCCGAATACTGGCGGTTGTCGCAGCGCTCATCCTAATGCTGACCTTCACGCCAGCGCCTATTAAGGAAGGTTCGGGGCGAGATGTCTGGCGACAGATCTCGCCAGAGATTGGGCACTGGGTGCATCGCAAATGATGCGCAATCTAGAATCTCGACTCTTCTGCCAGCGACCAACGACTACCGACCGTTCTCACATCAGCCACACCGCGTCGACATCCACTATCACCTGAGTTCGCGGAATCTTTCTTGCCGCGGCTTCCGCCAGCATCGCTCGCAGGAGCGTGTTCATCTTCTCGCGGCTGGGAGATTTCAGAATGAAGTGATAGCGATAGTCGCGCTTCAGGCGCGTGATTGGAGCGGCGGCCGGGCCTAGCACGCGAATGCCTTCATGGCGCGTTTTCTCAAACCAGCGGCCCAGTTCGCCTGACCAGGTGAGCGCTTCGTCTAACTTCTCGGAGCGGATGAGGACATTGGAAATCGCGGAGTACGGTGGATAGTGCATCCAGGCGCGGAACTGCAGCTCTTTTTCGTAGAAGCCAGCGAAGTCGTGGTGGGCTGCAAACTGCACCGCGTAGTGATCTTGAAAATAAGTTTGCAGAATAACTTTTCCCGGAGACTGTCCTCGACCGGCGCGGCCTGCGACTTGCGTCAGTAATTGAAATGTTCTTTCCGCCGCGCGGAAATCGGGCAGGCCGAGGGCCATGTCGGCTCCGATTACGCCAACCAGCGTCACGCCGTGGATGTCGTGGCCTTTCGCGATCATCTGCGTGCCTACCAGCATGTCGAGGGCGCCTTCATTCAGCGCGTTCAACGCGTGCTCGAAATCTTCGCGGCCACGCACCGTGTCGCGATCGAGACGCCCGATTCGTGCCTGCGGAAACATGCCATGCAGCAACTCTTCCAGCTTCTCCGATCCCGTCCCGACGAAGTAGACATACTCGCTGCCGCAATGTGCGCATTTCTCTGGGATGCGCTCGACGTGGCCGCAGTAGTGGCATTCCATCTTGTGCTCGCGTTTGTGGTGGGTCATGGAGACGGCGCAGTTTTTACATTGCAGCGTCTTGCCGCAGGCGCGGCATAAGACGACGGGAGAGTATCCGCGGCGGTTGAGCAGCACCATGACCTGCTCTTTTTTTTCGAGGCGCTCGCGGATCTCGTCGGCAAGTTTGCGCGAGATTACCTGCTCCTGGCCGGTCTCCTGAAATTCCTGCCGCATGTCGACGATCTCGACTTCGGGGAGCGGGCGCCTTTCGACGCGGTCGGGCAACTCGATGAGCGCGTATTTGTGTTTCTTCGCGTTGTAATAAGACTCGAGCGATGGCGTTGCGGAACCTAGGACGACGGCCGCTCCCGCCATTTTCGCTCGCATGACGGCAACGTCGCGTGCGTGGTAACGCGGCGTTTCTTCTTGCTTGTAAGACGAGTCCTGCTCTTCGTCGACGATGATGAGAGCGAGATCGGCGACCGGGGCGAAGACGGCCGACCGCGTGCCTGCGACCACTCGCGCCTCGCCGCGGCGAATGCGATGCCATTGCTCGGCGCGCTCGGCATTGGTCAGGCCGGAATGCAGGATGGCGACCTCGTCGCCGAATACCTGATGGAGATCGGCCGCGACTGCCGGAGTCAGGCCAATTTCGGGAACCAGCAGAATCGAGGAGCGGCCCTCCTCCAGCACCTGGCGCATGCACGCGAGATAGACGGCTGTTTTTCCTGAGCCGGTGATGCCGTGCAGCAGCAGGCCGCCGAACTTGCGCGATGCCACGGCTTCGCCGATTTTTGCGAGCGCTTCTTTTTGCGCCGCGCTGAATTCGAATTCGAACGGAGACTGGCGCGGCTTGAGCTTTGAGGTTGTGAAATTTTGCGGCGCATCAACGAGCTCGATCAACCCTCGCCGCACCAGGGTGCTGAGGGTGGTGCGTGGAATATCCAATCGGCGAAGAGCTTCGATCGGCAAACGGCCGCCCGATGCGGCTAGTGTCTCGATTAGGGTGCGCTGATTTTCGTTGAGCTTTCTATCGGAGCGCGCCGCTCGCCCTTGATCCCTCGCCTCGGAGGCGTCCCGTGTCGACTCCTCCGCCTCGATCAGCACCGCGACTTTTACCAGACGTGTCGCATCCCGCGCGACTGAAACATCTTCGCGCGCGATCCATTTCTTGCGCACCATGCCGCCCAGCAGCGCTTTTGATACTCGCGCAGTGCCGCGCAAACGGGCGTCGCTTACGCTCTCGCGTTCCGCCAGGTAATCGAGGACACGAAATTCGACGAGTTGTTCGTGTGGAGTACGCTTCGACTGCGCCGGGGAGCCCGACATTCCGGCCAGATGCAGCGCCATTCGCCCTTGATCGGTGATGCGATAGACGATCGAGCGCTTGAACTCGGCGGAGAGCGGCAGCATGGTGCGAAATACTTCGCCGAGGGGCGCGAGATAATAGTCGGCAATCCACTTTCCAAGTTTCAGCAGTTGCTCGTCGAGAACCGGCGAGAGGTCGAGCGCTTCGATTACCTTTTTGGTTTTAACCTGCGGCGGACGGTCATGCAGCTCTACCACAATGCCCGACAACCGTTGCTGCCGAAAGGGCACGAGCACTCGTCCACCCACGACCGGTTCCATGCCCGGGGGGATGGAGTAGGTGAAGAGCATGTCGAGCGGCACGGCGAGAGCGACGTCGCAGAAGAGGGGCATTTACGGGGCTGATCAAATCCTACCGCATTTCCGAAGTACACTAAGGCGCACACCGAGGGGTAGGCAGCCATGGCGAAGCGGAAGAAGGCATTTGCGGTTCACGCGGGGGAAATTCTTAAGACTGAATTCATGGAGCCTATGGATCTGAGCGCCTATGCGTTGGCGAAAGCTCTCAATTTTCCCGGTATCTATGAGGTTGTCCGCGGAGACCGGGCCATCAGCGCCGACACTGCGATTCTCCTGGGGAAGTACTTTGGCCTGCCCGCCCAATTTTGGCTCAACCTTCAGAACGATTACGATCTGAGAGTGACGGAGGCTAGGGGCGGCCCATGGAAACACTACGATTAACCGATCACCTGGGGAGCCCTGTTCGGGTTTACGCTGGATTCGGGAGTCGGGTATTAGCGAAACTGATCGATGACGCTCTTATCGCAGTCTCACTCTTGATATTCGATCTGGCCCTAAGATCGCCATTTCTTCTCGGACGCAGCGAGCAAAAGCGGGCATCAATCGAAGGGGTTATCGTTTTCCTCGTATTTTGCATTTACTCCGCTCTGATGGAAAGTTCAAAGTGGCAGGCCACCTTTGGAAAACGCACAGTCGGAATTGTTGTCATGGAGGTTGACGGCAGCAGGCCTTCATTCGTACGCTCCCTGTTACGAGTAGTCGTCCAGTGCATACCGATTGGATATCTATTGGCCATCTTTAATGCTCGTCGGCAAGCCCTTCACGATATTGTGGCTGCTACCGTCGTCGTGCCGGGCACCTTGTAGAACACGCTTAATTTCCGCGTTCACTTTCTGACTCCGAGAGAACTCGGTCGCCGTGGGAAGGTGGATGTGAAATCACCAGAAAATGAACTTCGGCGTCCGAGTTATTTTTCATCTGGTGCGGAGTTCCGGCGGGAATCCAAATCCCTTCGCCGGTGCTTAGAATCATCGTTCGTCCGTCCACTTCCATCGCAGCCTTGCCCGCGAGCACGTAGAAGAACTGTTGCGCGTGACGATGGAAGTGGCGAACCTCGGCTGCGCCCGGGGGCATGCGCTCCTGAATGACGCTTAGCTGCGGATTTTTTACCAGGTGCCAACCATCACAGCCCTTACCCCAGGTGTAATGCGCGGCGGTTGCTTTGCTGATCGCGTTGATATCCATACGAGTTGCTGAATCCAGATTTCCATTGACGCTGCGGGCTATGCCCGGCTGGGCGGCCGAGGGTGGCCGTCCCTACGTGTTCTTAGCTGGCGGTTTCATTCCCAACTCTTTCATCACCATCTGCAAATCTTTCCATGCCTCGCTCTTTTGCCTCGGATCGCGCAACAGAAATGCTGGATGGTAAGTGACTGCCAGCTTGCATCCATTCCAATTGGGATCGTTGCTTCGCACGCCTGTCGGCTTGAAGTCATAGAAACGTCCGCGCAATTGCATCATTGAAGAGCTCATCGCGAGCAGAGTTTTGGCGGCGGTGGCTCCGAGAGCTACGATTACTTTCGGTTTGACGACGGCGATCTGACGCATCAGGAACGGCGAACAGGTGTCGCATTCGTCGCGTTCGGGCGTGCGATTGCCTGGAGGCCGGCACTTCACGATGTTGGCTATGTATACATCCGAACGCTCGATGCCCATGGCCTTGATCATGTTGTTGAGCAGTTGTCCGGCGCGGCCCACGAAAGGCTCGCCCTTTTCGTCTTCATCGGCGCCCGGGCCCTCGCCGACGAACATCAGGTCGGCCTTTGGATTTCCCACGCCAAAGACAATTTGCTTGCGTCCCTGTTTGTGAAGCACGCAACGCTTGCAGTCGCCGAGATCCTCGCGGATGATCTTCAGCGCCTTGACCGGGTCGCTGACACTCTGCTCGGGCTTCAGCGCGACTACGTTGAGAACACCCTCTTCAACTTCGCGCGGAACCGCGACCGCTGTGGCCTTGCGTGGACTCATCTCTTCTCCTGGGTCAGGCGTGTGTACCGATATGCTGATTGCTTCTTCGTCGACAGAAATGCTCGTCGAAACTTCGCCGCCGCTTTCCGATAAGGGCCGCCGGTAAAAATCGTAGATCCCCATTTCGTTGTAGTAGCGGATGCGCGCCGCGAGGGCGCGGCGAAGTTCAGGGTCAAGCGTAGAGGGCATTGCGGATAAGGATAACAATTTTTCACCACGGAGACACGGAGGCACGGAGAAAAGAAACCTTTTTGATAAAAAGGATCGTTAGCGAATTGGTACAGCGCTGCGCTTGCGCAGTTTTACCACTTGGTCGAGGACGCGGTACGCGACTTCCCACTTCGAGGTTTCGGGAACCTCGACTACTTCGTTCTGAGAGATGATGGTGACCGCGTTGCGGTCGGAGTCAAATCCCACGCCTTCGCGCGAAACATCATTGACTACGATTGCGTCGAGCGATTTTGACGCCAACTTTTTGCGGGCGTTTTCCAGTACGTTCTCTGTCTCGGCGGCAAAACCTACTATGATCTGCGTCGTCTTACGGCGACCGACCTCCGCGAGAATATCTGTGGTCGGCTCTAGTTCGAGGGTGGTCTCGCCCTTGCGTTTTATTTTTTGCGGCGCTACGGTTTTTGGACGGAAGTCGGCCACCGCAGCCGTTTTGATCACTACGGTCGTTTCGGGGAGCGATCGCAAAACCGCCGCCAACATTTCTTCCGCGGTCTCGACACGCGTCAGTTCCGCCGCTCCGGGAGCTTCAATCGATGTCGGCCCGCTAATTAGCAGGACGCGCGCCCCGCGACGCAGGGCTGCTTCGGCGATGGCGTAACCCATGCGCCCGCTTGATCGGTTGGTTAAATATCGGACGGGGTCGATCTTCTCCCGTGTCGGACCGGCAGTCACCAGGACGGTTTCACCGGCGAGATCCTGCGAGGCGCCTAGCGCTTCCATGACGGCGGCGACGATCGATTCGTTCTCGGCCAGGCGTCCGGCGCCGGTCATGCCGCAGGCTAGGTAGCCTTCGCCCGGTTCGACGATGCGGACGCCGCGCTTGCGCAGAATTTCGAGATTCGCCTGGGTCGCAGCGTGATTCCACATGTTGACGTTCATGGCGGGAGCCACTACGACAGGAGCGGTGGTCGCCAGGTAAAGGGTGCTCAGAAAGTCGTTGGCGATTCCCTGGGCGAAGCGGGCCAAAACATCGGCCGTCGCCGGAACTACTACTAGCGCATCGATCGCCTGCGCGATCGCAATGTGTTCAATCGCCGATTCAACATTCGGCGCGTTTCCGGAAGCGGAGCCGAACATATCGGTGATTACTTTTTCGCCGGAGAGCGCGGCGAAGGTCAGCGGGCGAATGAATTCCTGCGCCGCGGGAGTCATTATTACTTGCACGCGAATGCCGCGGTCTTGCAGAAGGCGCACGGTTTCCGCTGCCTTATAGGCTGCAATGCCACCGGACACGCCGAGTGCGATTTTCATAGGAGGAAGCAGGCGGACAGAGATTCAAGAACCCCGTGCCCGCCTACAGAATTGATGCCGCGACCGGCTGGGGGATGCAGCCGCGGGTTCGGCGGTCTACGCGTCTTCCGCGAAGACCTTGTTCAGGTTCTCGGTGGCGGCCACTACGGCTAATTTCGGAAGTTCCGGAATCAGCCATTTGACCTTGCCAGCTTTGATTTCATCCTGCGCGATGCGGCATGGCTTGCGCGAGCCGGTATCGATGACCGGCGGCGCGCCGCCTTGCAGTTGCCGTGCCCGCCGCGCCGCTACCAGAATGTAACGATAGTTGCTGTCGAACCCTTCTACCAGCTTCATAAGCTCTCTCCCAAGAACTTTAGTTGCCTTTTGCGGTCTGCAGGTGAAATGAAGCCAAAATCGGCTGCACTATTTCTCGCGCCTGATCAAGCCGGCACGCCTGTGCGGTTGCCACTTGTTTCGCTTCTTCACCGGTAGGTCGCGTCCCGCTGCGCAATAACCTTTCGGCCAGCACAATATCCTTCAGTTGGTCAGAGGATTGCTCCAGCAGGTTGTTTACTAGAATGTAGTCGTATTTCGAGTAATTCTCAATCTCTCGTCGGGCCGTGTCCAACCGGCGACGGATGACCTCCTCCGAATCCGACCCGCGGTTGCGCAGCCGGCTCTCCAGCGTCTGCCAGTCGGGCGGAAGAATAAAGATGCTCACGGCGTCTGGAATCTTACGCTGAATCTGCTCCGCTCCCTGTACATCGATATCGAGTAGCAGATCGTTTCCGTGCTGTTCGGCCTCGAGCAGAAAGCGGCGAGCCGTGCCGTAGTAGTTTCCGAAAACATCGGCGTATTCCAGAAACTCATTGGCAGCGATCATGGCCTTGAATTCTTCTTTGGAGACGAAAAAATATTCCTTGCGGTTCTGTTCGGTTCGCCGCGCAGGGCGCGTGGTGTAGGAGATGGAGAAGTCCAGATTGCGAACCGTCTTGAGTAGTTCGGCTACAAGCGTGGATTTGCCCGAACCGGATGGCGCAGAAACAATGTAGACAATACTCATTCGAGGTTCTGCACCTGCTCGCGCGATTTTTCGATTTCTGATTTCATCAGGAGGCCCATCTCGGTGACTTTCAATGCTTCACCCGCGAGGCCCGAGGTTTTCGAAAGCATGGTGTTGGCTTCGCGATTCATCTCTTGTAAAAGAAAATCCATCTTCTTGCCGACCTCGCCGCCCTGGTCGAGGAGGCCGAGAAAATGTTTTACGTGAGCATTCAGGCGAACCAGCTCTTCCTGTATGTCGCTGCGATCGACCAGCACGGCCACCTCCTGCAAAATCCGTTCTTTGTCGACCTGCGCGCCGAAGAGTTCCGCCATGCGCGCTTGCAAACGCTCTGAATAACTGCGCAGAATGGTGCTGCGGTGGGCGTCTACTCCGGCGGCGGCTTTTTCCAGATTCGCCATACGGGAACGCAGCTCTGTGCTGATGCTACGGCCTTCCAGTTCGCGCATTTCATTGAGGCGGGAGAGCACTTCTTCCACCCGCTCCATCACCGCGGCTTCTAGTTCGTCTCCGGATTTCTCGGCGCCGGCGTCCATGGCGCCCGGCATTCTTAGGACTACATTGAGATCGGGTTCGCCTTCAATGCCGAATTCGTCGGCGGCCGCGCGGAACGCCTGCACGTAGCTGCCGATCAGCTGGCGGTTGAGCGCGACTCCGTTCGTGCCGGAGCGATCGAGGTTCAGAATTATTTCAACGTGGCCGCGCGCCATCTTCTCTTTGAGCATGCGACGGAGCTTCATTTCCAGTGCGTCGGTATCGGAGGGCAGGCGGAAGTGAAGATCGAGAAAACGATGATTCACCGCTTTCAGCGACAGCGAAAATGCCAGTTGGGCGTTGACTTGCCCTCTTACCTGCGCGAATCCGGTCATGGAGCGAAGAGGCATAAGTGCCAGGTTTCAAATTTCAGAGTTGCAAGGTTGCAAAGTAAAGAGCCCGAGATGGGCAAACGCAGCTTAATCGCCAGTTTTGCATTTTTGATACTTTGAAACGCTGAAAGCTTGAAACTTTAGTTTTCATGCTTCGGCAAACTGCAATTCATAGAGCCGGCGGTACGTGCCCAACTTTTGCATCAATTCTTCGTGGGCGCCGATATCGCTGATGGTTCCGTTTTCCAGGACGACGATACGATCCGCCCGCCGCACGGTCGAGAGCCTATGAGCGATTACAAACACAGTACGCCCAGTCATCAGATTTTGCAGTGCCGATTGCACGAGGGACTCCGACTCGCTGTCGAGCGCAGAGGTTGCTTCATCCAGAATCAGAATCGGAGCATTTTTCAGAATTGCTCGAGCTATCGCGATGCGCTGGCGTTCTCCGCCGGAAAGCCGCACGCCGCGCTCGCCAATCATGGTGTCATAGCCGTCAGGAAGGGCGCGAATAAACTCATAGGCTCGCGCGGCCCGGGCTGCTTCTTCGACTCGCTTCTGGGATACGTGCGGCTGGCCGTAGGCGATATTGTTCCTCACCGTATCGTTGAACAAGACGGTCTCCTGGGTGACAATGCCGATCTGTGAGCGCAGGGAATCGAGCGTCACTTCGCGCACGTCTTGATCGTCAATCAGAATTCGCCCGCCGCTTGCGTCAAAGAAGCGCGGGATGAGGTGCACCAGCGTGCTCTTGCCGGCGCCGCTCGATCCCACGACCGCCAACACTTCGCCAGCTTTTACTTCGAGATTAATGTTGTGCAACACCAGCGGCGAGTCATCGGCGGGATCGGCATTCGAGCTGGAATAGGCAAACGACACGTCGTCGAATCGAATGGCGCGCGCGAATTTCTCCATGCGCTTCGCGCCCGGATTTTGACGAACTTCATCTTCCATATCCATGAAACGGAAAATTTCCGATGAAGCGCCGACCGCCTGCTGGAAATTATTATTGAATTGGGCGAACTTGCGGACTGGGTCGTACAGCTTGAAGACGGCCACGATGAAGGCGAGAAACGTTCCCGCCGTGAAAATGTGGTGGTTGATTTGATTGCGGCCCATTAACAGCAGCAGGGCGATCGCCACCGAGCCGAGAATATCCATCAGCGGAGAACTGATCGCGAACGCAGCCACGAAGCGGAGATTCGCACGGAACAACCGGCGCGCAGCGGCACGGAAGCGCTCTATCTCCCAGTTCTCCATGCCGAACGCCTTGACGATACGATTGCCGGTAATTGTCTCGTGGAGTATGTTCTGGATTTCGGCGAGTTTGTCCTGTCCTCCCCGTGTCGTGGTGCGCACCTGGCGGCCGATTTTTTTCGAGGAGTAGACAATGACCGGGACGAACAGCAACAGCACCCACGCCAGCTTGCCGCCTAGCAAAATCACGACGGCTGCGGTAAACAAAAATGTGAAAAACTGTTGAAGGAATTCCGCCAGCACGCTCGACATCGCGAATTGCACCTTCTCTATATCGTTGACAATTGTCGAGAGCAGCGTACCGGTGGTGTGTTTGGTGAAAAACGCCGCCGAACTTCGGAGGATCGCGTTATACAAATCGTCACGCAGATCGGTGATCATGCCAAATCCGGCATAGTTCACGAGGTAAGTTCCGGCGTAGTCGAAAATGCCTTTCAATACTGTGGCAGCCACTAGCGCGAAGGCCACCATGGTCCAGGGATTTTGGAAGTGCGAGGGAATCAGTTGCTGGAGGTCGAGATAACGAGCAGTGCCTGGCAGCCGGAATAATTGCATGGTTCGGCCTTGCGACCCGGGATTCAGCACGCGATCGAAGATGGGGCCAATGAGCAGGACCCGGCCGGCATCGAGCAAACCGACCAGCGCCATTAAAGTCACAGAGGCCAGAAGCGGCCACCAGTAGGGCAGAGCGTAGTGCAGCAGGCGTCTGATGGGACGAGGTGGGCGGGACGGTGCGAATTTTACTTCGCTCTTTGCGCCCGCCACTGACGAGGTTGCCATGGGTATCAGGAGATTGTAGAAAAACTCGTTGGGCGCGCGGCAGTCTCCCTCAGCGGCTAAAGCCTGTACTGAAAGGAAACCATTATCGCAACGGTGAAACGCTGCGCCACCCAAGAGCCGAGGGCAAGCGAGTTTTTCAGCAAAACTGTAAGGCCCAATTCTACATGCTCGCCAGCATGAAGCCAGTGACCGACATGCGGAGCGGGCATCGGAGTGAGCTTTGACCTCGGACTTTACCTCGGATTTTACTTCGGACTATCGCGATGTACGACTTTCACTTTATAGCCCGCCTTCCGTAGCCGTTTGCTTACATCTTCGGCGATCATTACGGAGCGATGCTGTCCGCCGGTGCATCCGAAGCTGATGGTGAGGTAGCTCTTGCCTTCACGGATGTAGTGGGGCAGCAGGTAGACCAGCAGCGCGGAGATGCGGTTGATGAACTCCTGCGTCTGCGGAAAGGAGCGGATGTACTTGGCTACGCGGGGATGCCGCCCGGTGAGGGCGCGAAACTCCGGCACGAAATGGGGATTGGGCAAGAAACGCACATCGAAGACGAGATCGGCGTCGTCGGGCAATCCGTGTTTGTAGCCAAAACTCACGCAGGAAACGAGTATCGTCTGCTGGCTGCTGGAGTGCTGTTTGAAGCGGTCGGTCAAGTGCGCGCGCAGTTCATGGACATTAAATTTCGAAGTGTCAATGACCAGGTCGGCGAGCCTGCGAATCGCCTTGAGATGGCGGCGTTCAGCGCCGAGCGAGGCGCGAACGGTCGTGCCTGTACCCAGCGGATGCGGCCGGCGTGTCTCGCTGAAACGCCGCAGCAATGCGGCGGTGGTCGCCTCAAGAAAAATTACTTTTGTCGGAATGGTGCGCTTCACCGACTTCAGGATGGCGGGCAGCTTCTCCAGCTGCGATCCCTCGCGCACATCGACCACGAGGGCGGTGCGCGGGATTTCTCCCGACTGCAACGCGAGTTCGGCGAAACGCGGGATCAGTTCCACCGGCAGATTGTCGACGCAGTAATAGCCGAGATCTTCGAAGGCCTTGAGAGCGGAAGCCTTGCCCGATCCGCTCATACCGGTGATGATGACCAACTCCGACGCGGCGCGCGCCTCGGCCTTGTGCCCGCGAGATTTTGTCGCGGCGTGCTTTGCCGGGTGCGCTGCCTTCTTTAACTTGCTGCGGAGTGGCATGCCGGAAATCTTAGCATTTTAGAGAGGATAAGAAGCCGTAAGGGCAGGTGAACCGACTCGATACGACCGGCGCGCAGGTTACAGCGGCTTGGTTCTCAACGTTCGGGCTGGAAATTGGTGGGCGCAGTAGGATTTGAACCTACGACTTCCACCGTGTGAGGATGGCACTCTACCGCTGAGTTATGCGCCCAACGTTTTCTATTCAAACAGTTGCAGCGGTTCCAGTCAACCTTATGGAAGAGCGACGGTATCTTGTTTCGGCGCGCGGCTGCTACTTACGCAGCCACTTGCGCCGCGCCGGACAGTTCTTCGAATTCTTCTTTTGTTAAGTGCAAGGAGGCCGCCGCGATGTTTTCCTCGAGATGTTCGATGGACGAGGTTCCTGGAATCGGCAGCATGATTGGAGAGCGTTGCAGCAACCAGGCTAGCGCGACCTGGTTCGGCGATTTTTGTTCTTTTTTCGCTACGCTATCGAGAACCTCGCCTGCTAATTTGCCGGCTCCGAGTGGGAACCATGGGATGAATGCGATGCTGTTGCGCTCGCAGTAGTCGACGACATAATCCCATTCGCGGTCGGCGAAGCTGTAGCGGTTCTGGACGGAGACGATGGGGACGATCTTGCGGGCCCGCTCGATGTGTTCCTGGGTGACATTCGAGAGGCCGACGAAGCGAATCTTGCCTTGGCGCTGCAAATCGGCCAGAGTCTCGACCGATGCCTCGAAAGGCGTTACCGGATCGGGCGCGTGCAACTGGTAGACGTCGATACGCTCGACGCGCAGGCGTTTAAGGCTGCCTTCAATCGCCTTGCGGAGATGATCCGGCGATGCGTCGTGGGTCCATTGATCGGGCCCGGGGCGATGCCATCCGCCCTTGGTGGCAACAATTAAATCTTTGGGATACGGGTGGAGCGCTTCGGCGATCAACTCTTCGCTGACGTTCGGGCCGTAGGAGTCGGCGGTGTCGATGAAGTTGACGCCGAGTTGGACGGCGCGGCGCAGAACCGTTAGCGCCCCTTTGTGATCCTTGGGAGGACCCCATATTCCTTTGCCAGTTATGCGCATGGCTCCGAAGCCGAGGCGGTGGACTGGGGCTTTGCCGCCTAATGAAACTGTGCCTGCCAAACTTGCCGATAGGTTTTTCGTGGTCATCGTGACCTCCAAGATAAATCTGCGAAATTAATTGTCTATTCTTTGTGACGTCTAAACGGCGCGCTGAAAAAAACACATTGGGCGCTCAGCAGTATCCCTCAGCGGCCTAGCCTGTATCGAAAAGATATCCTCCATGGATTGGCATGCGTTGCACGGCGATACAGAGTATAAGCGCGAGAAATGCGGCCAACTCCTGATTGTCGCAACCGGATCTCCTCCCTAATCTTGTAGATGAGTGCGCCAGTCGCAAGGAGTCAAAATGACTAGAATGTTTTCTCGACCTTTAATATGCCTTGCGGTAGCGGGATTGATGACCTTTGCATCCGCCCAACAGAATCAGGGTTCGACGGGAACCAGTTCGTCCTCATCATCGTCGATGGGAACCAGCTCAAGACTTAGTGCCGGCGACCAGAGATTTATCAAAGAAGCAGCCGAGGGAGGCATGGCCGAAGTGGAACTTGGCAAACTGGCCGTGCAAAAAGCATCCAGCGATGACGTGAAACGATTCGGGCAGCGAATGATTGACGATCACAGCAAGGCCAATAACAATTTGAAACAAGTCGCCAGCGCGCTAGGAGTTAACTTGCCCCAGCATCTCAGCGCTAAGGACGAAGCGACGAGAGAGCGGCTCGCGAAGCTCTCGGGCGATCAGTTTGATAAGGCCTACGTGAGGGATATGGTGAGGGATCATAAGGTCGATGTCGCCGCCTTCCGAACGGAAAGCAGCACAGGGCGCGATGCGTCGCTCAAGAGCTTTGCTATGCAATTGTTGCCCACCCTGCGCGATCACCTGAAGAACGCAGAAAACATCGAACCGAAGGTGCTGCAGGCGCGAGCCACAATGGCGGCTAAGTGATCGCAGTAACGGGGGTGCTTGTGGCGCAGCGGCCCAATCCTCTGCGGTCTTCTGAAAAACTCTCGGAACTGGCTCGAAGGTAACCGCAGGCGCTAAAGGCGCGGACGCATTTCCGAGGACTCATGGCCGAGTAAAACTCGTGCCCTTCCCGAATCCCGATTCGAATGGGGTAAGCCCGTTCCGGTGCTTGGCCTTCGGCATTCGCCGAGCCTCTTGACCGCATTCGCGCCTCCCGATAGCCTCTTTTTATCGCCCTTTCATGGCTACTTCCAACACTCCCGAGGATAAGCCCGTAAGCGATTCACGGGAAAACACTTCCACGCGCCCCTCAGGGCCCGAAGATGCGCAACTTTCCCGGCAGCGCGGGGTTCGTAACGGTGTGAGCAGTGTGGCCATCGATCGGGGGCTGCTGAGCGGCGGGCTGCCGAACTTTCCCGGAGCTCCGTCAGGAGCTGCGCTCTCCCAGCCTTCGCCCACGGGCACGGCGATTTCCATCGAACCTGGCTCCGATGTCGATTTGATGCTGCGGGTGAAGGCTGGCGATGAATCCGCCTTTTCGGGCCTCTTGCAAAAATATCGCCGGCCGATGGTTGGGTTCATGTACCGCTTCTGCCACAATCCAGCGACGGCGGAAGAACTGGCGCAGGAAGTGTTTTTGCGGGTGTATCGATCGCGCGGCACTTATGAGCCGAGCGCCAAGTTCACGACCTGGCTCTATCGCATTGCGACCAATCTGGCCGTGAATAACGCGCGCGACACGCGGCATGAGCGTCCGGAGAACACGGTTCGCCTCGATGAGCCGGATCAGGACACGGGGACGACGCCCGACTTGGCCGATGAGTCGCTCACGGTTGAAGAGCAGATGCTGAAGCAAGAGCGGCTGGCCGCGATCCGCAGTAAGGTAAATGCTCTGCCCGAACGGCAGCGTCTTGCAGTCATTATGCATAAGTATCAGCAGATGGATTACCGCGAGATTGCGGGTGTTCTGAAATTGAGTGAGTCTGCCACCAAGTCGTTGCTGTTTCGCGCCTACGAAACATTGCGCGAGCAGTTGAAAGAGTTTGTTTCGGGGAAGTAGAGGAACGCAGTATGAATTGTGAAGAAATCCGCGAACTGTTGCCGGGCTTAGCCGCAGGCATGGACGCTACCACGCCGCCGGAGGTTGAGAGACACATCGCATCCTGTAACGGCTGTGCCAGGGAATTCGGCGAATTGCAGAAGACGATGGCGCTGCTTGATGAGTGGCAGGCACCCGAGCCGTCACCTTATTTTGATACTCGGATGCAGGCGCTTCTGCGCGAGGAAATGGCGCGCCCGCAGGCAACGTGGTTTCATTGGCTGCGGCGGCCGGTTTGGGCTATGTCGATGGCTGCCGTGCTCTTTGCCGGTGCGCTGACGGTTGGACTCAGCAGCAAGTCGTATTTGGTTGAGATGGGATCCATTCAAACCAGGCCGCCGGTTCCGAGTCTGCCGGTGCAGCCGGGAACGGCGGTTGGCGATTTGCAGGCGCTGGACAGTAATCACGACTTGTATGCCGATTTCGATATGCTCGACGAGCTGCAGGTACAGGACGATGTGACCGCGAATCCGTAGGAGTTGCTGCAGAGGTGCGCCCCGCCGCATCTCCGCAGTGGAGGAGTGGAGTAGAGTTGGTTTGGCAAATCCGCCGGGACGAACAGGGACAACGATGTTGGGCCAGGGG
This sequence comes from Terriglobales bacterium, assembly GCA_035483045.1. Classification (GTDB taxonomy): domain Bacteria; phylum Acidobacteriota; class Terriglobia; order Terriglobales; family Acidobacteriaceae; genus Acidiflorens. The sequence continues at coordinate 310,027 of DATHQD010000012.1, read as the reverse complement.
AAGATTGCGCGCTGTCTGGTAGCCGTTGTGCTGCTGGCGACGGCGTTCGCCCAAACCCAACATCCACAACCACCGCCAGCGGACGGGCAGTGGCATCATTTTTCAGACGGCGGCTCGAATGCCGGCCGTCCGAACGACGCTCGTCCTGATGAACGTCCTAACGAACGTCCGGCGCAGAATCAGCCAGGCCACGCGGGAAATTGGCTGCGCCGCTATAAGGACCTGCCGCCCGCGCAGCAGCGCCGAGCCCTCGAGAACGATCCGCAGTTCCGGAGGCTTCCGCCGCAACAGCAAGCCCGGCTGCTGCAACGGTTGCAGCATTTTTCCAGTCTGCCTCCGGCGCAGCAGGAGCGAATTCTCAATCGGATGGAAACGTGGGAGCACCTGACTCCTGACCAGAAGAAGCGCGCGAGCCAGCTCTTCCAAGATTTCAAGCAGCTACCTCCTCCTCGCCGCCAGGCCATAAATCGCGCCATTCGCGATATGCGAGGGCTGACGCCCGATCAGCGCGATCGGCTGATCAACTCCGAGCCATTCCGGCAGGCATTTTCGCCCTTCGAACGACGCATTCTGGGGGGAGCGGCTCACCTTCCACTCGCTCCGGGCGATGTCTGGTGAGAGTATCGCGAAGGGAATTCTGATAGGCGAGAACGCCGGCAGGCGGGATCAATGAAAATGCGAGACAGCGCCTGGTCGCGCCGCGCAACACTCGTACTGGCAATCCTTCTACGCCGGAATGAAATCCCGGTGAAGAAGAAAACCCGAGCGCTTCCGATTGGTCGCGCTCGGGACTGATTTACTGATTGGTGACGTAGGCGAGGAAATAGGGCGCCGCGTCGCTGTTCTCGTTGGTGGGAAGCGCCCCTTTCACTCCGATTCGAGTTTGATCCCCATAGAGGAACCAACCGCTCAAAGCGCCCGGGGAAGTAGCCTGCCCGAGGCCGCTGATCTTTTCATTGTTGGTGTCGAGCGTGAAATAGATAGTGAAGTAGTAATCGTCGAGCGGCGAGAGCGCCAACTTGACGGTGTCGAGCCGAATAATACAGGGATTGGTGGCAGAAACCGGCTGCACTGGGCAAACAGATGTGCTGGTCAGGTTAATGCTTGGATCGGAAATAGCACCCAGCGTGAGTTTGGTGACCTTAAGCACTGTGCTGCCGTTCCGCGGCGTTTCGTAGAGCACCATGTTGCCTATGTCGGCTTCGGAACCGCCAGTGAATCCGATGTAGAGAGCGGTTGTGGTGGAGGTTGCTCCCATCAGCGACGCCCCCGGAATCAGAACGAACTCGGAGAGGCCGTCCCAGGATTGACCGCCAGTGCTGGCGAGCGTCCCTTGCCCCTCCGTCAAATTGGCCAAAGCTATGGCTGGAGACGGCTCCTGCGCAAAGGCGCTCAAGGCCAGAACCGTCATCATCAGCATCGTGGTTATCAGCATCACGGTTGCGAGTTTGCAGAAATTTTTCATCGGGAATCTCCGTTGTTTCTAAATTGAAATTCAACCTGCTGCTAAGTGTCAGTGGATCGATGCTCGGCTCATGCAACCTTTCCCTAGTTATTCATGACGTACATGAGTGAGTAGGGTTGGCCGCTAAAGTTCAGGGTGCTCGGAATCGTCTCACCGACGGTGAGCTGGGTTTCGTTGCCACTAATGTAGGTACCCCGCAGGCTGCTTTGCTGAAATTGGGGCGCGGTGAGGCCGATCGAGTTATTGTTCGAGTCGCTGGCAGTAAAGTACACGGCGAGATAGTAATCGGACAGCGCCGAGAGAACGATTTTCGTCGGATCGAGGCGCACAATGCAGGGATTGAAGGTCGATATCTCGATCACAGGACAGACCGTCGCGCTCGCCAGGTCGATCATAGGGTTGGAGATTCCACCCAAGGTCACGGGCGTTACAGCGGTAATGGTTGAGCTGCCTCGCGCCGTCGTATAGAGGACCATATTGGTGATGTCCGCCTCGGCCCCAGCGGTGAAACCAATATAAAAAACAGTGGTCGTGCTGGTGATCGGGATCAGCCCTGCCCCGGGAATCAGGGACACGGTTGAATAGCCGCTCCAACTGGTGTTGTTTCCGACTGGTCCGGTCACGCCCCGTTCCAGGTTTTCGGCCTTGGTGGCGGAAAAGCTATACGCCGAGACAGCAAACATCATGAGGGTAAGCGTTGCGAACTTGAAAATCGTTTTCATTGGGAATCTCCCCTGTTCAAAATGTTGATTCAGTGTTCACGTATGTCGGTGGAATGCGTGCGCCGTGTGGCGCGGCCCAATGCAACCGGACCTCTAGTTATTCATCACGTACATGAGAAACGAAGGGCTCCGATTGGCCGCTCCGGGAATGGATTGACCGGTTGTGAGACGGCTATCATCGCCGCTAAAGTAGGTTCCCGCCAGGCTAGTCTGATTATTGGCAGGTTGTGTCCCGGCGATGCTGGAATTGTTTGTGTTACTAGTGAAATAAACCACGAAGTAATAATCGTTCGCTGGAGAAAGGGCGAGCGACACGGGGTCGAATCGCACAATGCAGGGGGCGGTCGAAGAAGGCGCCACCGGACACACCGATGTGTTATTCAACATGATGCTCGGACTGGAGGAACCGCCCAGAGTCACGGGGGTAACCGCGGTTATCGTCATGCTGCCGCGGGCGGTGGTGTAAACAACCATGTTGCCGACGTCAGCCTGGGTTCCAGCGGTGAAGCCGAAGTAGAAGACAGTGGTTGAGCTGGCGATCGGAAAGAGTGCCGACCCAGGGACAAGGCCAAATACCGAATAGTTGGCCCAACTGCTATTGGTGCCGGCTGGCCCGATTACGCCTCGCACCAAGTTCTGAGTCGCGGTGTTTGGCTTTGGCGTAATACTTCTTTGCGCAAAGCTGGATATAGTGGCCGCCAACATCATGAGAGTCAGCGTCGCAAACTTACAAACAGTTTTCATGAATATCCTCCCTGGTGAGTGGTGGAGCTAATTCTGGTACAGGTATTAGCGCGCATCCAGCCGTCTTAATAGAACCAGAGTGGAGATATTTCTTGAGCCTGCGCCTGAAACGCGCGGCTCAATCCGCTTCCAGTTTCTCGACAAGCTGAACGATTCGCCTACCCACGACCTTCTTGAAAAACAGCGGCCCGGGCACCGATGGCAGGGGAGGACGTCGCATTTTGGCGTGCGTCAGCGCCGGGCAAGCAGGTCGAATCGCATTTAGATTTCTTATTTGAAATCGGCTTGGATCGACTGCCGCGCAACATCATACCATCGCTTTACCATCACTTGTCAGCACGCCCTGAAAATAAATTTTGCGGCTGTGCAAACTTCTGCGCAAGAGTAGTCAAGCTTGCAAGAGACTGCGAATGGAGGTTCACTGCGAGTTTGCCGGGAGGAGTGTGATCATTGTGCCGGCGCGAAATTCCGATTTGTCGCGGCGCGCGCACAGGCGAAGACGGCTACGGGAGCGAATAATCGAAGGTCCAGGTATGTTTACCCTGAGCGTCAATTTGGATCATGAGCGAGCCAGTGAGTCCGATCAGTTCTCCGGTCCCGGAATTAGGTATAACCGTCACACTGAGGTCGCCTGCGGAGGGGGCATCGCCTTTCATCATGCTGGCACGGTGCGCGAAGGTGAAGCTGCCCTGCCGGCCGTTAAGCTTGCCGGTCATGCGTTCAATTGCAACGTAAGCCATGGAGCCAGTGCTCGCGGTCGAGCCGGTGATCATTTCTCCATGACTGACGCCTTCGAAGTCACCGTGCCAGGTCTTTTCGGACGTGAGCCGAGCGATGTCATTGGCCTTCTCGAATTCGGTTGCCTCGGCGGGAGTCATCTTGATGTCGAAAGAACCTTTGGCATGGAGCACGTGCATTTCCTTCTGGACCGCGACAGTCTGGGCTGTGGCATTCAGCGCGAGGCTCATCACAGCCGTTGCCACCGCGAATCTCACTCTCATATCGTCACCGAAATGCAACTTTTGGAATGCTGGATCCGAGTTGGATTCACCGCCGAATGAGAGCCATAACCCATCCCGCGAGAAAGACTCCGCCGACGAAAAGAGCGAAGCAGTAGAGGCCGTACTTCACTTGATCAATTGTCGAATTGCGCTGGGTGATGCCGAAGACGATGGAGGCGAAAAGCGCAAACACCACTGCGGCCGAGAAGTGCGACAAAGCGATGGTCACGGTTTCTTCCCCAGCGCAATGTGATGAGCGTCCGCCGCGGCAATGAAGTTTAAAAGGCCGGCGACAATCAGAAAGGTTTTGCCATAATCCGCTGCGGCGTTCGCCGCCATGACGTCGCCCCAATCCATGATGCGGGCGAGAATATAGAGCGCGCCTGAGCCAATGTCACCTACGAAGCCCAGAATGTCGAGAATATCGCCGCCATTCGGCTGGTAAATCCGTCCCTGCATGCCCAACCCGATGAGGAACATCGCCACTACCGAGATGAGGAGCAAGACGCCGCGTCCATAGCGCTTCAGCAGGAGATGTCCGCCGCCGGGAATCAGCCAGCCTACTATGGGCGCGACCACTGCCATCGTCGTCAGCGGATACTCGGACTCGGTCTTTATTGCCGCCTTTGGTGCCGCAGCATTTTTTGAGTTGGTGATTGGCTTGGCCATTCAGATGGTCACGATCTCTTTTTGGATTTTACCAGTGACTTCGGCGCTTCCCGGACGCACCAAGACATTTACTTCCAGCCGCACGCCGAATTCGGGCAGGTAAATCCCGGGCTCGATCGAGAATAAGGAGTTGGGTAGAACGCGGCGCTCGTCGTGAATTTCCAGATCATCCATATTGGCGCCGTTCGAATGCACTTCTGTGCCGATGGAATGGCCGGTGCGGTGGATGAAATAGTCTCCGTAATTCGCCTGCTTAATGTGGCTGCGTACCGCCCGGTCTACCTCCCAGCCGGCAATCGGCCGTTGGGCAGCGACGGCGTCCTGCACCGTCTTTATACCAATGTCGCGCGCGTCGCGCACAATCTTGAAGATCTCGCGCTGCCGGTCCGACGCGGCGTTGCCCACGAACCCCATCCAGGTGATGTCGTAGTAAACCGCGCCTGGCGTATTTTTCTTCGCCCACACATCGAGCAGAACGAAGTCGCCTTCGCGAATCGGCACGGGATGAGTGGCGCTCGGGCCGTAGTGCGGATTGGCGCCGTTGGCGTTCACGGCCACGACCGGAGGATCGTCAGTGACCATGTTTTCGCGCTGGAACGCCTCCATGAAAAATTCCTGGATGTCATGCTCGTGCGTGCCACCATTGCGCACGCGGCGGCCAATCTCTTTAAACGCCTCGGCGGTGACGGCATCGATCACATCACGCGCGGCGAAGTGCGACTTGATCTGCTCGTCGGTGAGAGTGGCTTCAAACTGCGCGATCAGGTCGGCCGCGCTGACGATATTCTTGCCCAGGCCGCGGACCATGTCGGCGGTTCCCGCATCGACCATGGAAATTGTGAAGACGCTGTTATTCGGCGAGTACTGCATGGCGACGTCGCGATGCGCAGCCAGCATCTGCTTCAGGCCGTCGAACAGTTCCTGCCATCCGGCATATTGTCTTTTCGTGCCGGGCAAGCTATCGAGATGCCCTGCCTCAATCTTGTGCACCAGTTTGGTGGGCTCGCCTTTGGCCGGAATCAGGTAATACCAACGTCGCGTCACCATCAGCCCATCGGGCAACCCGAGCACACGGTAGGAGATAGGGTCGCGATGATGATGATCGTAGAAAAGCCATGCGTCAATCTTGCGCTCGCGCAGGGCTTGCTGGATGGCGGATAAGTCCATATACAAACGGTTATTCTACACGACGGCTGACGAGCGAACCGTTTGACGCTTTTCCACTGTGCTCCGTATAATCCTTAGCGTCCATATCCTGATCATCACGCTTGGTGGTTTCGGCGTGAACAGGGCCGGGCGTCGTAGGCGCGGTGAGCGCTCGCTCCGCTGTTCAGGTCTATTTTCAGATGTGTTTTCAAGTCTGATAGCTGATAGGCTCGGTTGCAATCAGTTTCGTTGAGCCCAGCGAGCTGGAAGCTTCCAGCATTTCTCGAAAAATTCGAAGGAGTTAAAGGATCCAATGATGAAGATGTTTGCGCGCGTCACCATGGCCGTCGTAGTCGTGTCTGGCCTTTCCCTATTCGCTCTGGCCCAAGCCGATCCTCCAGCCGCTCCGTCGGCGGTTGCGTCAGCTCCCAACGCGCCCTCCGCCGCGGCGGCCGCTTCCAAGGTTACCGGCACCAAAGTCGGGACCATCAACATCGAACAGGCCATCTTTCTGTCGAACGAAGGACGCCGCGATTTTGAAACCCTCAGCAAGAAGTTTGAGCCCAAGCAGAATGAACTGAAGAGCTGCGCCGACGAAATCGACAGCCTTACTAAGCAGCTCAATACCCAGCAGGACAAGCTGAATGACGATTCGCGCGAAAAGCTGGTGAAGCAGATCGAAACCAAGAAGAAGAGCTGTGATCGCGCCACCCAAGACGCGCAAGAAGATTTCCAGAATCAACAGGGCGAAATCGGAAACAAAATCCTGACCAAGATGGCGCCTGTGATTCAGAAATACGTTACGGACAACGGCTATGGTCTGCTTTTGGATACCTCGCAACCCTGGCCGCGCGGCCCGGTGATTGTGTCGGGACCGTCGATGGACATCACGCAGCCGATCGTGGAAGCCTATAACGCTCAATCGGGCGTGGCAGCGCCGGCTCCTGGAGGTCCGACTCCGAAGCCAGCCTCCAAGCCGGCGACCCCTAAGCCCACTTCGACCACTCCGCCGAAACAGTAGCGACACCGCCGGCGGAGTTTCAGTTCCTGAATTCGAGTCTCTTTCTAGACCGCGTCACCGACGCGGTCTTTTTTATTTTCTCTACTCCGTTTTTCGCGCCGTAATCCACTTTAGTTCTGTCATCACCACATGGTGTCGGGATCAAATCGCTGCGCGCAGGTGTCTGTACTGGCAACGGGCCCGTTCTGGAGGACACTAAAATGTTCAGCACACTTGAGAGCACATGGGACGAGTCTTCCCGTCGCCGTGGATGGAGCACGCTCGCAAGCTTCACCATGCAAGCTCTCGCCTTGAGCTTGCTGCTCGCCGTCTCGTTACTGTGGGTCGGAGGGCCACCGCAGGTACGCTGGCTGCAACTCACGGCGCCCGCATCATTCACTCCGGTCGGGGACGAGCAGCCTGTGCGTGGAGGTCACACGTCCGCGCCTGTACGCAACTTCCGCCTCGATCAGATCATCGCGCCGCCATCGATCCCTACTCACATCGTGAATAACGGTGACGACAACTCCGTTCCCGCAGCGCCAGATTTTTCGTCCATCGACACGGGCGACATAAGATCGGGTCACGGCGGGGCTGATGTTGCCCATGGCATCGGAGACATGCCTGTAGTGATTCCGCCGCGGCCGGTCGCTGCCAAGCCTTTGATGGTTTCGCATCTCGCGGAGGCTAACCTCCTGCACAAAGTTCAGCCCATCTATCCGCCCATTGCACGGCAAGCCCGCGTTCAGGGCGCAGTCGAATTGCGCGCGATCATCAGCAAGACAGGAACCATCGAAAACTTGATCGTCGTTCGGGGACACCCGATGCTCTCCTCCGCCGCGATCGAAGCGGTTCGGCAATGGCGCTATCGCCCTTACTTGCTGAATGGCGAGCCGATTGAAGTCGAGACTGAAATCACGGTGAACTTTCTTTTGTCGGGCGGGTGAGCTAAGGGTGAACGTAAATGGTTGGCAGCAGAAGTTACCATCGGCACAAACATTGCGAGGCGCGCCCTCACTATAATTAGCCTGGTGAACGCTCCCCGCCCTGATTTGTCGCGAGTGCCCGAGCGCCGTTCGCTGATTCTTGACGGCCGGACCTGGGCGGAAGTTTCTCTGGAGGCGCTCAGGGAGAATTTTCACACCGTTCAAAAGCACATCGGCGAAGGCGTCACGATTTGTGCCGTCGTCAAAGCCGATGGCTATGGCCACGGTGCGATCGAGTGCGCCCGCGCTCTTGAATCCACAGGCGCGCTTTGGCTGGGAGTCACCGACGCCGCGGAAGGCCTGGCGCTCCGCAGCTCCGGGGTGAATGCGCGCATCCTGCTGATGACTGGCATCTGGAAGGGCGAAGAAGAGAGCATCGTCGCCCAGAATCTCACTCCAACCATCTGGGAACATTGGCACATTGAATCGCTCGAACGAGCCGCTCGCCAGCGCCATGGAGTTTTGCCCGTTCATCTCAAAATCGACACCGGCATGAACCGTCTCGGGGCATCGTTGGAAGCGCTGCCGCGCCTCTGCGAAATGTTAATGGCGAGCAAGCACCTGACACTCGAAGGAGTCAGCACGCACTTCGCGTCGGCGGAAGTGCTCGACGCCGAAGACGCTCGGCGGCAGATGAAGCGCTTCGAGGACGGACTCGCCATCGTGCGAAGTTACGGTCTCAGGCCGGGGCTGCTTCACATGGGGAATTCCGCGGCGATGAGCGCGCGGCCTGAAACGTGGAAGACCATGGTGCGTCCGGGCATTGCTCTCTACGGATATTCGCTGGCCTTCACCCGTGGTGGCGAGCCTGCGGCGATTACTCCGCTGCCGCTGCGCCCCGTGCTTTCATGGAAGACGCGAGTGCTGACGGTGAAAGAAGTCGCCGCAGGGGAAGCGGTCGGCTACATGGGAACCTTTGTTACGAAAGCGCGGAGTCGCATCGCAGTGCTGCCGGTGGGTTACGCGGACGGATATCCTCGTTTGTTGTCGAATCGGGCGCGTGTGATTGTGGGTGGCGAATATGCGCCAGTCGTCGGTCGCATCTCTATGGACTTAACCATCGTTGACGTGAGTGAGCTGCGCGATGTCGCCGTCGGAGACGAAGTCATCTTAATCGGCGCCACGAGCGGCAAGAGCGTGGACGCGGTCGAACTGGCGCGTTTGTGCGAGAGCGTGCCGTACGAAATTCTTTGTGGCTTGTCGCAGAGAGTGCCGCGGGTTTACATCGGTCTTTAGCTTCGATCTCTAGTGGTTTGCGCTTCGCTCCTGCTGAACTTCCATATAGCGACGCAGAACGGCGTTAATCGTTGTCTGGTAACCCCTCCCACGCCTGCGGAAGAAGGTAAGAACGTCTGGATCGAGGCGCAGAGTAATCTGTCGCTTGGTTCCCGGCCAGCGGATGGCGTGCTTGAAAAAAGCGGGGCCAAGTTCTGGAATCTCTGAAAGATCGATCTCCGAATCCTTCAGCGCATCAATCCGTTTCCAGTTGGTCTTCGACCGCTTCTTTGTACCGTTTACTTTCACGACGGGTTGCCTTTCTTAGCGAGATGATACGAATGGTCTCTGGTTCGCGTTCCGCGAACACGACAACCGCTGTCCGGCCGCGAATTGCGCCGATTCCGGCCCATCGACTCTCTCCGTAGTCCTCTCGCACGTCGGGCCAGAAAAGTAGAAAGCCACGAAACATCTCTTCCGCATCCGCAAAGTCGAAACCATGTTTTCTGATGTTCCGCCGGTTCTTGTTTTCATCCCACTCGAACCGATAGGCCGGAGGTTGTTCATTGATCTCCAAGGGCATAGCTAAGCACACCTTTCAAAGTGAGCTTTGCAAGCCCTCCGTTCTTCCGGGGTTCGAACGGCTTGGGCTTTGCCGTGTTTGCTTCGTTCGCTCCCCCGGTTTCTCCCCGTAAAGGTTTCGCGGTGTCCGGTCCGCGCGAAGTCATGGCCTTACGGCCGCCCCTCTATCCTAACTACGCGCGTCAGCTTGGAGTATGCCGTGTTCGTGGCATTGCAAGCACGATTACTGTAACTCCAATTGTAGCTACTGGTCAAGGTGATTTGTACTGCGATCAGATTGCGCGCGATGACTTTAGTTTGCGCCCAGAACGGTCTGATGCATCGTTTCCCCACTCGCTGTGCTCGTGAATGCTCTGTGCTCCGTCGTTTGCTATAGTCGCAAAAGAATGCCCTCGCGCTATGCCGAATGGATGTACGAGTGGGAGACTCGACTTACGTCGGTCGATAATAACCGCGTCGTGCGTCCGCTGGACTGGGGGCTTGATTGGACGCACGGTTGGCCGGGGCGCAACGGCGGTCATCCTGGAGAAGGCGGCGGACAGACCTCGCGCGATCTTCTCGACTATTTCTCGCGTTTCAATGATCGCATCATTCGCGAGAGCGACGAATTTTATTCTTATGCCAGGCCGACGGATTTTCGCCTGGAGCGGCGGGAAGTAAAAGTATTTAGCACACGCGAAGTTCCTGATCCGCGCCTGGAAGAAAAAGTTCGCGGTACCCACGCCGAGTTTCTGCGTTTCACCTCGCCGGTGGTGACGCCATTTCCGGAAAATAATCTGGTGAATGCACGTTGGTTTCCAGCGCGTGGCCGCCGCGCGGTGGTTGTCTTGCCGCACTGGAATTCCGATGCGATTTCCTATGCCAGCCTTTGCCGGGTTTTGAATTGGATGGGCATCGCGGTGCTGCGGCTGAGCATGCCCTATCACGACATACGCCGCCCGGTCGAGATCGATCGCGCCGACTACGCCGTTTCCGCTAACATTGGGCGCACGCTCGATGCCGTGCGCCAGGGCGTAATCGACGCGCGCTGCTGTCTCGACTGGCTGGAATCGCAGGGCTACAACCGGCTCGGCATTGTCGGTACCAGCCTGGGATCGTGTTATGCGTTTATGGCCACCGCGCACGATCCGCGGATTCAGGTCGCCGCTTTCAACCACGCGTCGACTTATTTTGCCGACGTTGTGTGGCATGGCCAGTCGACGCGACACATCCGCGAAGGCCTGGAAGCAGCAATCGATTTAGACAATCTGCGGCAGGTGTGGCGCGCCGTCAGTCCGATGGTCTACTTCGATAAATTTGCGCGCTGGCCGCGTCGCTCGCTGATTGTTTATGCGAAGTACGACATGACTTTCTTGCCGGAATTTTCTGAGCAGGTGGTTGCGGAATTCGAGAAACACCAACTCGATCACAAGGTCGTCGCGCTTCCTTGCGGCCATTACACCATGGGAGAAACGCCATACAAGTACATGGATGGATGGCAGTTGGTGAGTTTTCTCCGGACGGCGTTCGATTAGAACGTCCGTCCGAAGAAATTCAAATGCGAGCATGGAGCCCGCGATTGGGTTGCAACGATTACATCACGACGATGAGTGCAACCCGCACTCCGGGATGGAGCAGGTCGAAAAGGAAATACTCGCCGTCAATGTAATCGACGTAGCAGTCATCGGTGTAGGCCCAGCCTGCCGGCCATCCATCGGCAAGGATGAATGAGTAGCCGCCGTATGCGAAGCCCGGCTGGCCTTGAATTGTGGTCACCTGATGGATGGCAAAGTGGTGTTCGCGCCCAAAGCTGCCATGGAATTTGTCGTCGGGAATGTGGCCGCCACGCTGGCCGCCCGCGGCTTGCATATTCTGGCCGCCTCGTGCGGGAGCTGGATTGCCCTGCGCAGCCGGGCGAGCCTCATTCTGCTGTCGCGCCTTGTCGTCCTGCTGGACGGCTTTTTCTTCGCGGTTGTTGTCGTTTTGTTTCTCCGGCTTGGCGTCTTGTGGCCGCGCTGGTTTCGCCTCATTCGGCGCCGGTTTTGTCGCCTCCGGACGCTTCTCTTCCGAGGGTTTCGAATCGTCCTTTTGGTCCTGGGCGTAGATCCACCCAGTGGTTGCGAGCAACGAGCACAGCATAAACACTCTGACTACTTGAGCAACTCTCATAGATTCCTCCGTAAATTGCGTGCAAGCATTTGCTTGCCGTTGTGTGCAGCCTCCGGGCACTGCGACCTGCCACTTCCGCCGGAGTTGCGCGACGAGCTAGCGGCACACGATTTTCGATGTTAGGCGTGGATTCGCTCCGAATGAATCCATGCGCCGCTGTAGAAGTGTCGCGCCGGTCAGGTAGAGCCCAATGTCGCGGCCCTAGGGGCGTCCGCCAATACCAGAGCCGCTCGGGGCATTAGCGGCGGGCCGTAACCTGGTCCGAGATTCTGTCGTACTCGGCCTTGGACACGATATGCCGAGTCTCTAAATCGACAGCATCGTTATAAGGACGTCCCGCGATCACGCGATCTGCATCGTGCGCATTCATCCCAGGCAGGCTCATCAACTGATCTCGCGACGCCGCGTTGAGGTCGAGCGGCTTGTTGCGGTTCCATCCTTCGCGAACCCCTTCCGCCATGGCTTTGACGTCGCTCTTTGCTTCCGCCGTTGCTTCCGCGGTCTTCTCCCGCAACTCTTGCGGGCTTTGTTGTTGTTGAGTGCACCCCACGAGTGCAGCCAGCAGTAAAACTGTCGGCACGTAGCTAGATCTGAGGAAGTTCATTTTGCACGCTTCTTTCCGTCGCATTGGATGACATCTCGGGCCCCGCGGTTGGTGCGGACTGCAGTATCCCGAGTAAAATAAACTTCGGTACCCGACCTATGAAAAACTCCGCTATGTCCCGCCCGCTTTATGAAGCTGACCCGGAAATCGCCAGTGCCATTGACAACGAAGTGCGCCGCCAACATGAAGGCCTGGAGTTGATCGCTTCAGAGAACTTCGTGAGCGAGGCTGTGCTCGAGGCCGCCGGCTCAGTTTTCACCAACAAATATGCGGAGGGCTATCCCGGCAAGCGCTACTACGGCGGATGCGAATTTACGGATGTTGTCGAAAATCTGGCGCGCGAGCGGGCTAAGAAACTTTTTGGCGCTGAGAATGTCAACGTGCAACCGCACTCCGGATCGCAGGCCAACCAAGCCGCTTACGCCGCCGTGCTTCAGCCCGGCGATACCATACTTGGGTTGAATCTAGCTCATGGCGGGCATCTCACGCACGGGCATCATCTCAATTTTTCCGGAAAGACTTACAAGATCGTTCCCTACGGCGTTACGCGCGAGACCGAGACTATCGATTACGACGAACTCGAACGGATTGCTACGCAAGAGCATCCGAAGCTGATTATTGGTGGCGGCAGCGCTTATCCGCGGATCATCGACTTCGCCCGCATGCGCCAGATTGCCGATAAAGCTGGGGCGCTCTATCTCGTTGATATGGCGCATTTCGCGGGGCTGGTGGCAGGAGAAGCGCATCCCTCGCCGGTGCCGCACGCGCACATCGTGACTTCGACCACGCATAAAACGCTGCGCGGGCCGCGCTCGGGCATGATCCTGAGCAAGCAGGAATTTGCGGCGGCGATTGATAAGACGGTTTTCCCTGGAATGCAAGGAGGACCGCTAGTCCACATCATGGCCGCTAAGGCAGTTTGCTTCCTCGAAGCATCGCAGCCGAGCTTCCGCGACTATGCGCGGCAGGTTGTCGCCAACGCCAAGGTGATGGCGGAGACGCTGGCTGCGGACGGCTATCGCGTCATCTCCGGCGGAACCGACACGCATCTCATGCTGGTCGACGTGTTCGCGAAGGGAATGCTCGGGAGCGAAGCGGAAAAAGCTTTAGGCGAGGCGGGCATTACCGTAAACAAGAATGCGATTCCGTTCGATGTGAATCCTCCGATGAAGCCGAGCGGAGTTCGCATTGGCACTCCGGCGGTGACTACCCGCGGCATGAAAGAAACCGAGATGCGGCAGATTGCCCACTGGATTACCGAGGCGCTTAACCATCGCGCCGACGCAGCGGCGCTGGCGAAAATCCGCAAGCAGGTTCTGGGACTGGCCGAAGAGTTTCCGCTGTATGCCGAGCGACGCACCAAGGCGCAGGCGGAAGTACGCGCCTGATTCTTTCGTCAGCCAACTTTTATCACCCAATCATGGATTGTCATCTTGAGCAGAGCGAAAAGCTTGCCCTGAGCATGCCGAGGGGGCCGATGCAATTGCTGATCGCGCCAGAATGCATGGCGCGTCGTGAATTCCCTGTGTTCACTCGCTTCCCTGTGGTTAAATCCAAGCTGTGAAAGTAGCCATCGACATCCGTCGCATGACGGAATTCGGAGTTGGCACCTACATCCGCAACGTGGTCCGCACGCTCGCGCGCCTGGACCGCGACAGCAAATATTTTCTGATCGGATCGCCGGAGAAGGTGGCGGAATGCGGCCCGCTTCCGCCGAACTTCCACGCGGTGGCTCTGGCGGGCAGTGACAACACGGTCAAAGGCAATCTTGATTTCCGCGCGATCGTGCATCGCCTCAACTGCGACGTCGTGCACATTCCGCATCTGTTCTGGCTTCCGCGAGGCCTCGGCTGCCCCTATGTCATCACCGTGCATGACCTGCTCGAGCACATGTATGGGTCGCGCAACGCATCCAGCCTGCGGCGCAGTCTGCACTTTTATCTGACCAGGCGTGTGCTGCGCCACGCGGCACGTGTGATCGCAGTCTCGCAATTCACCAGAAACGAAATTGAAAAACTGTTAACGATTCCGGATGCGCGCATTGAAGTTGTGTATAACGCCATCGACGAGCGCTTTCTTCACGGACACGCCACCGAGGCCGATCGCGAGCTGATTGCGCAGCGCTATCTCGTGAACCATCCTTTTATTTTGTATGCCGGCGCAATTCGGCCTCATAAGAATGTGGTGCGAATCATAGAGGCATTTTCCGCGCTCAAGAGCGAGCTGCAAAAAAAAGGCCTGTTCCCCGATTTAAAGCTCATCATCATCGGCGACGACCTTTCCAGCCACCCCCGTTTGCGCCGCACCGTCGTGCGTAGCGGGGTGCAGAATGACGTGCGCTTTCTGGGATTCGTGCCCATCGAAGTGCTTCGCATTTTCTATGATGTCGCTAAGATTTTCGTGTTCCCTTCTCTCTATGAGGGGTTCGGATTGCCTCCACTTGAGGCGATGGCCCATGGAACTCCAGTGGTCACTTCGAACACTTCGAGTTTGCCGGAAGTCGCAGGCAACGCGGCATTACTGGTGAATCCGGAAAATGTCTTTGAGATTCGGCGCGGATTGGAGCGCGCCCTCGTCGACCCCGAGCTTCGCCTCCAAATGAAACAGCGCGGCTACGAGCAAGCCAAGAAATTTTCCTGGACGACTTCAGTGTCGAGAATCCTCGAGATCTATCGCGAGGTGGCGCAGGCTCGGGTGTCGCGGAAAGTCGCGGCGGCGGACTGAGGGCGTCCGCAGTCCGGGTGTTCTTTTCCTTTATACTGGGAGAAATCACTCGATGAATTCCACGGTTGTGCCCAATCCCGCCTTCTCAACAACGGAGAGCACGATCCATCCGAAAACGATTGATTCGAAACTGTTCCATCCCAGAGTCTCCGTACCGCTGCTGATCGCGCTATGGGCAGCAATTTATATGGTGGGGCTGTCGCGGCCGGCTTTGCTCGACGATGCCGACACCGTGCATGCCGAGGCGGCGAAAGAAATGTTGCAGCGCCACGACTGGGTGACGCTGTACGTGAACGGTGAGCGCTATCTGGAAAAAGCTCCGCTGATGTATTGGAGCGTGGCGGCGAGCTACAAAATATTCGGAATCAGCGAGTGGAGCACTCGCTTTCCGCTCATGCTGGTCGTGCTCGCTATGATTCTGTCCACCTACGGATTGGGCGGCTGGGCATTCGGGAACGAAGGTGGATTCGCTACTGCGTTAGTCTTGACGACGGCGCTCGGGCCTTTTCTGTTTACGCGCTTTCTGATTCCCGATGTCGCGGTTGGTCTGTGGCTGACGCTGACCTTTTGGTTTTTCCTGATTTCTCTCGATCAAGCCAAGCCCTCGCGCTGGACATGCTGGGGTCTCGCCGCGGTGTGCGCGCTTAACGTGCTCACCAAGGGATTGATCGGGTTAATCTTTCCGGTTGGCGCGATCTTGCTTTATCTGCTGCTCACCGGAAATCTGCGGCACCTGCTAAAGCTCCGACTGTTTTCGAGCGCGCTGGTTTTTCTGCTGGTCGCCGCGCCCTGGCACATCCTGGCGGCGTTGCGCAATCCTCCGCAGGGACATGTGCGTGGATTTTTGTGGTTCTACTTCGTCAATGAACATTTTCTGCGCTTCTTGAACAAGCGCGTGCCTCGGGATTACGACACCGTACCGCTTCTTCTGTTTTGGGCGCTGCTGGTTCTATGGCTGCTTCCGTGGACTGTGTTTCTTCCGCAGTCGCTGCAGGAAGTGCCGTGGCGGTGGCGCGAGTTTCGTTCGCAAATGTCACGGCGTCAGCAGGCTTACTTATTATCTTTTTTCTGGGCAATCGTGATCGTGGGCTTTTTCAGCCTGTCTACGCGACAGGAGTATTACACCATCCCGGCGATTCCAGGGATGGCCTTGCTGGTTGGCGGTTGGCTGCAACGAGAAAGAGCTTCCTCTGCCGATAGCCGCGAGCGGCGTAGCGGACGGATTTCGTCGGCGGTATTGCTTGTGATCGGCGTCATCATTGCAGCGGCGGGTTTTGCGTTGCTTATGTTTTCGAAGGCACCGGTTCCGGGCACAGATTTGTCGGACCTGCTGCGAAAAAATCCACAGGACTATGCGCTCTCCTTCGGGCACTTTCTGGATTTGACGCCGCAGGCAATGGGAGCATTCCGCATACCGTTATTTGGCTTTTCGCTGGCGTTTCTGCTGGGGACGCTCGCCAATGTTATTTTTCGCCGTCGCGGCCGCGCTGGCGCGGGAAACGCGGCGCTGGTGACGATGATGGTGGTTGTGCTGGCGTGCGTGCGCATCGCGTTCGGCATTTTCTCTCCGATTATTTCGTCGAAGGATTTGGCGATGGCGATTCGCGAGCAATACCGCCCGGGCGATCAGATCGTCGTTGCGGGTCTCTATGAAAACGCATCGACGCTCAATTTTTATACCGGTATGCGGCTGCACAGTCTGCACGTTCCCGGCGGAAACATGTGGTATGGCGCGCAGTTTCCCGACGCCCCTCCGGTTTGGGAGACGCAGGCATCATTTGCGAATATGTGGAGTGGCTCGCACCGCGTTTTTTTCTGGACTGATCAGGAAGATCCGGCGGCGCTCAAGGGATTGGAGAGTTTTGTAGTTGCGCGCCGTGGCGGCAAGACTATTTTTTCAAATCAGCCGAACGTTACGCCGTCGCCGTCGTCACTTCGCGCTGATTAAGCGGCCATTTTTGAGTTTGAAGACGTCACCGCGCCAGTCGATACGATTGCCCATAAAACCAGCGGCCCACACAAGGGGCGCGAGCAGGTCCCGCAAGATCAGCAAGACAATACTGCGAGTTAACTGGCCGCCAAACATCTGCCGGTCGCCGAGCACGGGGTCGGCGGCGACGTGGGCAACGACGAAGCGCGCGGCGAACGTCACGGTAAATAATGCATAGGCCCATAACGCCCCGCGCGCCGCGGCGACGGTTAATAAGGCCCAGGGAAGTCCGAAGGTGAAGATTAATCCTGCGTAGCCCCAACGACGCGCATCTCGAATCGTCCGCGACCAGCGCAGTTGATGGGCAAGAAATTGGCGGATTGTGTAAGCAGGCAGAAGCGTGGCGACGGTTGCTGCGCTGAGTTCAACTTTTTTTCCGGTGGCGGCGATGCGTTTCCCGAGTTCGTAGTCGTCCGCAAGATAATCGACCAACGGTTCGAATCCACCGATGGCTACGAGGTCGCGACGCCGAAACGCAAGCGTTGAGCCCAATCCGAAGTGGAGCCCTTGCTCGAGGAATCTCGCACTCAAAACGCCCGGCACAAAATCGGTGGCGATGCCTAATGCCTCTAGCCGCGAGCCAAGTGTGGGACCGGCGATTCCGCGATAGAGGCAGGTAACGAGCCCGACCGAAGAATCCGCGAGCGGCGCGACCACCTCACGCAAATAATCCGGAGGCACGCGAATGTCGCTGTCATTCACGAGGAGAATTTCGTGGCGCGCGGCACGCAACATCTGCACCAGATTGCTGACCTTGATATTCGTACCCAGAACGCGATCGCAAACAATCAACTCAATCGCCAGATTCGGATATTTCGCCTGCAGCTTCCGAACTACTTCGACGGCCGGATCGGCCGGATCGCTGACTCCGAAGATGAGTTGAAAGTTGGGATAGTCCTGCTCGCAGTGACTGCAAAAATTCTCCCAGATCTCGGGGTCAACGCCCTTCAACGGCTTCAGTAAAGAAACGGGCGGCAAGACGCTGTCGAGACGTTCCGCCTGTTCGCGGCGATAGCGCACGAAACTCGCCATGCCGAGCGCGGAGAGAAAATAGAAAAATAAACTGCCGAGGGTTCCAATCGCGGCCACGAATTCGAGCACCGCTCTGATGGTCAGTGGCGGCATCGGCGCGTATTACTCGTAGCGCAGCGACTCGATGGGATCGAGGTTGGCTGCTTTCCACGCCGGATAGATTCCGAAGACCAATCCGACCGTGGCTGAGGCGACGAAGGCGAAGATCGACCAATCGAACGACATGGTCGCGGGCAATGAGGGAAATGCGATCGGAACGATCGCCGTGATAATTCCTCCCACTAAAAGCCCGATCACTCCACCGACGGCTGTGAGCATGACTGCTTCCAGGGTGAACTGCACGAGAATGTCGCGCTTGCGAGCGCCGATGGCTTTTCGTACGCCGATTTCGCGCGTGCGCTCAGTAACTGACACCAGCATGATATTCATCACGCCCACTCCGCCGACGATCAGGCCGACACTCGACACCGCAAACATGAAGACGAAAATCATTCCGGTGATCTGATTCCACACATCGGAAATCGAATCTTGGGTGAAGACGGCGAAATTATCCGGCTTCTCCGTCGGGACCCTCCGTCGGCGGCGCAGCAACTCGCGCATCTCGTCGATCGCTTTGGGCATGTCATCGTGCGACGTGGCCTTCACGCTGATCCAGTATTGCTTCAGTTCCGGATGCAGTTTGCGGAACGAGCTCAGCGGGAAGAAGACGATGTTGTCGTCGGGATTTTTGCCCCCACCAAACACGCTCTTGCGAAGCTTGGCTACGCCGATCACGGTAAACAACTGTCCTTCTATATCCAACTCTTTGCCGAGCGGCGATTCACTGGGAAAAAGTTCTTGCGCGGTGTCGTGCCCGATGATAATGACCGGGGCGCGCCGCTCTTCGTCGATGCTGCTGAACCACCGGCCCGCGTCCAGCGCCACGTCGATCACGTCCTTGTACGAACTGGTATCGCCTTCCAGAATGGTCTGCTTCGCCTTGCGGTCTTTGTATTTGACGGAGTAAGTGCCGGTACCGAGTTCGGGCCGGAAATAGCGCACGCCCACGCTGACAGCTTTGACATGCGGTAGATCCTGCATGGCCATGGCGTCATCGAAGGTCAGTTCCTTGCGGGTGCGCATCTCTTCGGTTGGACGTCCGAAAGTGAAGGGTTCGAGATGAAAGGCGAAAATAATATTGGAACCGAGACTGGTGATGACCTGGCTGACGTTGTCGTTCAGGCCGCGCACGATCGAGGAAATTCCTATGACCACGGCCACGCCGATAACGATGCCGAGCACGGTCAGGGACGAGCGCAGCTTATTGCTGCGGATGGTGTCGACCGCCATGTTCAGGCCTTCGCCGAGTTCGCCTTTGACTTGCATTGCGTCAAAACCCCTTTCACCGCCGAGACGCCGAGTGCGCCGAGAAAACCCTTTTTATGTTTCAAAGCGTAACGCCGCGATCGGATCGAGCACCGCGGCGCGGCGTGCGGGATAGACTCCGAAAAAAATTCCCACGCTGGCTGCTACAAACACCCCTGCCATCACTGCCCAGAGCTTGATTGTCGAGGGCATGCCGATGGCCAGGGTGACGCCTTTTGCGATGACGATGCCGAAGACTACTCCAATCGCTCCGCCGAGCAGCGCCAATGCAACCGACTCGATCAGAAATTGCAGCAGGATATCGCCGCGTCTTGCGCCCATTGCCTTGCGGATGCCAATTTCCCGCGTCCGCTCGGTCACCGAAACCAGCATGATATTCATGATCACGATGCCGCCTACGACAAGTGAAATCGCTGCGATTCCTATCATCGCGTAAAAAAACGTGCCGCTGAAATTCGACCAGATACTTAGCAGGCTGTCGTTGGTTTCGATGTCGAAGTTGTCATCGTCGCCGGGATGGACATGGCGCCGCGCGCGCAACACGGCACGCGCCTCGTCCATAGCTTCGTCGAAGCCCGCGCCGCTGGCCGACGCTTTACCTGAGATACGTATGCTTTCGTGCGAGCCATTTTGTTTCTGATAGGACGTGATCGGCATGAGCGCATAGTTATCGAGAGTCTGGCCGAGAGTCTTGCCTTTGCGCTTGCCGACTCCGACCACGCGATAGACCCAGCCATCAATGCGAATTTCTTTGTCGATGGGATCGGTGCCGGGCATTAGATTCTCCGTGATGTCTGGGCCGACGACGACCACGGCGGAATTGTTGCGCACGTCGGTATCGTTGATCATGCGTCCGGCGGTGAGATCGATATCCAGAATAGGAACCATGGAGGGCGTCACGCCGCGTACATTGGTGTCGCTGATCGATTGCTCGGCGTACTTGACGTGTCCGCTGGCGTTGTTGATCGACGCTCCAACCCATTCGCAATGTTTGCAGGCATCGAGGACGGCTGCGTAGTCCTCCATGGTGAGGTTCTTGCGCTTCTCGGCCTCGAGAAATTTATCGACGTTGGTGACGGCGGGCGAATTCTTGAAGACGATGAAGACGTCTGCGCCGAGATTGAAAATCTTCGTAGCTACGTAGCCGTTGATGCCGTTGACGAAAGTGACCACCGCAATTACGGCGGCGACTCCTATCACCACGCCGAGCAGGGTGAGCGCGGAGCGCAGCTTGTTCGCCCATAATGACAGGAACGCGATTTTGATTCCCTCGGTGATGTGCATTTGGAAATGGCTCGCTCGTGAAACCGCACCTGCGGCACGTGGGAGCAGGCGCTTTTCTCCAAATGAGTTTAGCAGGATGAGGCTAGGGCAGCGGTTCTAGTTGCTGCTACAATAAGCAGGTGTTATGTGGGGGAGGGGTAACGTGCCCTTCTGCGGGACGAGCGGCGCAGGGTTCAGTCGGCGGGCACTACACCTCGCCTCTTAGACTCCGCCGCCTCTTAGACTCCGCCCGATCCAAACCGCATCGACAACTTCGTCGATAGAAACGCGATGAGGAGTCCGAATACGATCCAGCCTACCAATGATTCCATGTTTCCATGAGATAAGAGCGGCGCAATGGAGGGCGAGGAAGTGGAAGGTTGAGGTGAGGCCGATGCGCCGATCAGCCGCGATATGGCCGCGATCCACGCGATTAGAATCGACGCCAGCACGAATCCTGCAACTGTCATGCCCGGCAGTGCGCGCTTCCAGGGAAACGGAATGGGCGGAGGAACTGCGGCCTCGCGCCGAACTGCGTCCATGACGGAGGCGGTGAAGCCCGACGAGGGAAGAATTTCTTCATCTCGGGAAAGAATGCGGTTCATTTCGTCCTCCTCGTTCCTGGTCAGCCGTTTCATCACGCCTCCTTCAGACTTGGCATAGCGAGCAATTGGGGAAGTTTGCCGCGCAGGATGTCGCGCCCGCGAGACAATCGCGCTTTCACCGTGCCTTCGGGCAATCCGAGGCTCCGGGCTGCGCTCGCAACGTCCATTTCGTGAAAGTAAAAGAGGATCAGCGCCTCGCGATACTTCGGCGGCAGAGCGAGGACGGCGCGGCGCACCGCCCGGTCGCGGTCATGATCTTCGAAACCTCCGTCCGCAGCGTGTTTGTCGGCAGGTTCGGCAATATCGTCGAACGGGACGGTGCGTGCCGGAATACGGCGCAACTCGGAACGATAGAGGTTGGTCGCGAGGGCGAAGAGCCAGGTGGAAAAGACCGCATCGCTGCGCCACTGGCTAAGAGCGCGGTAAGCGCGCAGAAAGGCCTCTTGCGCCATCTCTTCAGCGCGGCCCCGATCATGGCAGAAGCGATAGGCGAGGTTGATCAGCGGCGATTGCCAGCGCTGAACAATCCCCTCAAAGGCGGCGATATTGCCAGCCAGGACCCTTTCGACATCGGATTGATCGTCGCTGGCGCTCACGCAGGCAGTAGTCTCCGTTGGGTAAGACTGAGCCGTGGTCTGACTGGTTGCACTATTTTCTCCTGGGATACTGGTGCGAAATACACCAAAAAATATGCAACCGCGAGAGTGGAGGTGCGGTCATACCGGAGGAAAGCGGCAAACTCGCAAGAGATTTCAAGGAGCTGACGATGGGGTTCGATCTTGGAGAAAACATTGTACCGGTTGTAGGCATAATGGTGCCGATCGTGGGGAGCATCGCGCTGTTTTCTTTTCTGGCCGTCAATGGTTGGGCCGACGCGCGCCGCAAGGAGCGTGAAGCGTACTACCGGTGCGAGACGCTAAAGAAGATTGCGGAGAGCTCGGGTGAAGCTGCCAGGAGCGCGATGGAGTTGCTGCGTGAACAGGAAAAGAACGCCGCCAAACGCCGCATTGAAGGTCTGAAACTGGGCGGCCTGATCACGACCGCTGTGGGCATCAGTCTTATCATATTCCTCCACGGAGTTGCGGAGCGAAGCGATGGGCCAGTC
Source organism: Terriglobales bacterium (assembly GCA_035483045.1). Lineage (GTDB taxonomy): Bacteria > Acidobacteriota > Terriglobia > Terriglobales > Acidobacteriaceae > Acidiflorens. The sequence continues at coordinate 287,661 of DATHQD010000012.1, read as the reverse complement.
TATCTCGCCGGAATGATTCCATTGCTGATTGGCTTGGCCCTGCTGATTTATCCGTTCTTCCTGGCGCCTAAAGAAGTGGAGTGAGGAAACGATTTACAGGCCGGAATTATCGTCAATGCTATCTAATCCAGCCAATGGGAAGCAGACGAAAATTAGCGGAATTACGTTTGGTGTAGCGCTCGGTTGGATCGTTGCTTGGGCGTGGACACTTCTAGCCGGCGGTGGCGGCTTGTGGCTTCTTTGGACGAAAGGCCTATGGCCGCTGACCAACGGTTGGTTCGCGCTGCTTTCGGGGCTTTCGGCTTGTCCAGCGATTGCTTGGATCTTAAGAAAATACGCCGGAGTGACGGTCTCAGGCAACATGCGAATTGCCGCCGCTGCCTTCTTTTTCGTTGCGGGAAGAATCGCTTTGGTTTTGGGATGGTGAGTTGGCCTTGTCTACAGAAGCGGTCGTGAGTGCGACACGACGGCCAGTTGGCGGCAAGATCCCGGGTCGCGCCAATCGTTTGCACTATATCGTCTGCTCTATAATGAATTTGTTGGCAGCCGGACCGGACGGTCGCTGTCGAAAGACAGAGGAAAGTCCGAACTCCGCAGAGCAGTGTGCCGGATAACGTCCGGGACGGCCGGTTCAAGCCGGTTGGACGGAAAGTGCCACAGAAAACATACCGCCCGGGCCGCAAGGCTCAGGTAAGGGTGAAAAGGTGCGGTAAGAGCGCACCGCCGCGGCAGTAATGCAACGGGCAGGGCAAACCCCACACGGAGCAAGACCAAATAGGGAGGGATTTTCCCGGCGAGCCTTCGGGCGCGTTGGGGATGCGTGCCGGCTCGGCGCGCCACAACCTTCGGGTAGGTCGCTTGAGCCCCGCAGTAATGCGGGGCCCAGAGGAATGACCGTCCCGTCGCAAGACGGACAGAATTCGGCTTACAGGTCCGGCTGCCATCTTTAGCGACTGCTAGGGGTCCTTCGCTTCGCTCAGGATTTCGGCAACGGGCTCCCGCTTCGCTCACGCCCGTTGAACGCAACTTACAGGTCCGGCTGCCACAAAGACTGGAGCGATTCAGGCGCACTGTCTGTTGGCAACGCAGCCCGGCGAATGCGGTTTACGACGTATGGCCATCAATTTGTTTTTCCCTTTACTGCGGAATGATGGCCTTACTCTTGACCGGCGGCTCGCCCGTTGCCACGGTCTGAAACGTTCCGGTGGCGCTGATCGCTTCTCCGGCAGTGATTACGCGAAAGTAATAGCGAGTATTGGGCGTTAAGCCGTCGAGTCGCACGTGATGATTGCGCCCGTCATTGCTCTCTACCGCCTCTTTCGTCAGCGTCAACTTGCCGGGGTCGGTGCCGTACCGCAGAGTCATATTTCCGGCGACGCGGGTTGACCATCCGATCGTGCAGTTCGAATCGGAGACATACTCAGCTACGGGCCCGTTGTTGATCTGCTGATCCTGAGTGGACGAATTCTGCCCTGCCGCGAAACACAGAGCAAAAACACAAATGAACAGAAATGCCAGCGATAGCTTCATCTTAGATTCCTCCATAGGGTGTAAGTGGCGCTTGCAAGACTCGAACGGCGAGATAGGGATGCGCGAACCGGAGATAAGGTTGGAGGGAATCCGGGGCTGGGGCTGGCGATATATCCCCATAGCGCCAGTTGGGCGGGCCACATGGTACCATTCCCGCATGGGCGACTCGGCGTTCGTCCCAAGTGCTGTCTCGGCTGTTCCGACCGCCGTTCCCACCAGGACGGATACTTCCAGGCATTCTGCCCTCGTCCGCGTCACTCACTGGGTCACCGCATTGTGTTTTTTTGCCCTGCTCGTCAGTGGAGGTGAAATTGTCATCTCTCACCCACGTTTCTATTGGGGCGAAGTGGGCAATGATTTGACTCCGACGTTGTTTAAGCTGCCGATCCCGGCTTCAAGGAAATTGGTGCCGACGGGCTACGGGTATTTGCTGCCGGACGGGAATGGCTGGGGCCGGTATCTCCACTTTCAAGCCGCTTGGGTCGTGATACTGACCGGCTTACTGTATTTGATCTTCGGTTGGCTAAGTGGGCATTTTCGCAAGAACTTGGTGCCGCGAAGGGCCGAATTATCGTGGCGGGCTTTCTCGAAGGCAGTGGTCAGCCATTTGCGCTTCGAGAAGCCGGGCGAGGCGGAAGCGTGGTCTTATAACCTGCTGCAGCGGGTTGCTTACCTGTTCGTGATTTTTGTTCTTTTCCCGCTGGTCATCTGGACTGGCCTGGCGATGTCTCCGGCCTTTGTTTCCGCGTTTCCAGCGACCGTCAATGTGCTTGGCGGCCAGCAGTCGGCGCGCACGCTTCACTTTTTTGTCTCTCTGTCTCTCGTACTCTTCCTGCTGGTGCACGTTGGAATGGTTTGGTTTGCCGGATTTAGAAGCCGGATGCGCGCAATGATCACAGGCCGCGTCGCAACACCTCTCGCCGCTGCAGACGTTGCTGTAGACAAGGAGTCCACATGAGCGAGCCTTCATACCACAATGTTTCACCCGGCAGGGCCTCGCCGAGTAAATTCTCGCGTCGCCAACTGATCGCTACCGGACTCACGGCTGCGGCGGGTGTGGCCGGCGTTGGTGTCGCCGCGCGGCTTGCGCAAAAGTATGGGCTCGTCCCGCCCGATCACGGTGGCGTCTGGGGGCTCGGCGAAACGCTGACCTACGCTTCGCAGCGGCTGCTGACAAGGCACTCGTTAGCGCGTGAGTTTTCTCGTGACCAGATTTCGAAGCCTCCATTCGCCAATGAAATCGAGCCTTTTACTGATGAGTTCAAGCGCCTGCAGGCTGGACGGTTCGCTGACTGGCGGCTCTCGGTCGACGGCATGGTCGCTCGGCCGGCCTCGTTTTCGATCGATCAGCTTAAGAGCTACCCGTCTCACACCGAGATCACGATGTTGCAGTGTGAGGAGGGATGGTCGTATATCGCCGAGTGGATCGGAGTGCCTCTCTCACAGGTTTTGCAAACCGTGGAAGTCCTGCCGCAGGCGAGATACGTCGTCTATTTCTCGTTTGAACCGGACACGTGGGAGAGCATCGACATGGCCGACGCATTGCACCCTCAGACTTTTCTGACCTATGGCATGAATGGCGACGAACTTCCGGTGGGCCACGGCGGCCCGCTTCGGCTGCGGGTGCCGCGCCAGGTCGGCTACAAGAACGTGAAATTCCTTACCCACTTGACGGTCACCGACAATCTGAAGAAGTTCGGTAAAGGGGTGGGCGGCGCGAGTCCAGAAGGAGGCTATGCCTGGTACGCCGGAATCTGATGGAAAGCATCAATGTCCGAATCGGACCACAAGTTGACGCAGTCAAACCCGGGCCTATGCCAGAACTGCCGGCATGCACGCATGATCGAATCCGACCGGGAATCAATATTCTGGCGGTGTGAACTATCCTTTGAAGACTCCCGTTTCCCAAAATATCCGCGCCTGCCGGTCTTGACTTGCGGCGGCTACCAGCCGAATTAGTGGTAGTAGTGGGTATGACGGGTCTTTGCCAGTAGGGTCGACGAGCCCTATAATTGGTTCTTCAGCACAAGTCCGCAATCCGAAAAATTATTTCTGAATCCAGAGGAGCAATCGTTATGTCCGCACCCAGCCGTCGTCCCGAAATTCGGCGCCGCCGTACGCGCGCCGAAAAAGTTACCAAACTCCGCAAGCGGCTCGCCGCCGCGACCGCTCCTGCTGATCAGGAGCGCCTTACCGCCAAACTGCACCGCGTCGGATTGGTATCTCCGGGGAATCCGCTAATCAAGAGTGCGTAGTTGAGCCGATTAGGGAGTATGACTCCACTGGCGAACCAGTCTGACCTAATCTGATCTACGGAATGATGCGGAAGGCGCGCCTGCGGCCTGCACGATAGACAGAGAAGTCCCGGCGATCAAGCGTAAATATCACATCAAAACCATCGCGCTCGGCCAGGTAAAGTAATGCGGCATCCGCAAGTTGCGGTCGAATACTTTTGTACTTCTCGATCAGTTTCCCAATTGCTGTTGCTTCCGCGCCTTCGATGGGCAGAAGTTCAAGGAAGCCATTTGAGACGCTCTCCAGCAATTGCTTGACCGCCCCGGCATGCTTTCGGAGCAGCCAAGCGGCCTCCGTGATAACTGGCCAACAGGTAAACAATGGCCCAGGTAGTTCGTATAGGGCATCGACGCACGTCGTGTGGTACTGGTCTGTGCGCGACATGATTGCGACTAACGGGCCCGTATCCACAAGCACCCGCTTCATCGGCGTTTGCCAAAGCCCTCGAAATGCTTGCGGTTCGTGCTTAGGTCAGTGGATTCACCGCGGACACAGCCAATCAAGCCCGCTTCTTTCGCCAACTCGTGCGCTGAACTGGGAGCGGGGACTGCGCTGAGATAGTTCTCGAGTGCTTCGCGGACCAAAGCAGACTCGGGTCGGCCTTTCGAGTCGGCTTGTTTCTTAAGGCGCTTGACCAATGACTCAGAGACGCGAACTGTTATGCGCTGCGAGGACATGTCAGACATTGTAACACTTTTGTCTGACAGCCTCATCCTGCGTGCACAATCCGCCCGCCTACAATTGTCGCAATCACCTTCCCGGTCAGCTGCCAGCCATCAAACGGCGTGTTCCTTGATTTCGAGTGGGACCGTGCGGCTTCAAATGTCCACTTTTTCTTTGGATCGAAAACGGTAACGTCGGCGACCGAGCCGCGGACGAGCGAACCGCGGCCACGGAAATCGAAGCAGCGCGCTGGGCCTGCGGTGAAGAGCTCGACGATCCGTGAAAGGGAAATCCGTTTTTCGCGGTGCAGCCGCGTGATCGCCAGCGCCAGCGCGGTTTCGAGGCCGGTGATACCGAACGCGGCGCGCTCAAATTCCATTTGCTTTTCGTGAATGGCATGGGGGGCGTGATCGGTGGCAATGGCATCGACGGTGCCGTCTGCAATCGCGACCAGGATGGCTTCGCGATCGGAAGGCGAGCGCAGCGGCGGATTCATCTTATAGTTGCTGTCATAGTCGCGCATGTCTTCGTCGGTGAGCGTGAAGTGGTGCGGCGTGACTTCGCAAGTGACGCGCGTTTTTGCGCGCTTGCCGCGGCGGACGCTCTTCAGCGCATCCGCCGCCGAAAGATGGGCGACGTGCAAGCGGGCATTTGGAATGTGCAGCGCTAACTGCACATCGCGCTCTACAACCGAGGCTTCAGCCGCAGCGGTCATACCGCGCAGTCCCAAGCGAAACGACCGCGCCCCAGCGTGCATGAAGCAGCCTTCTGTCATGCGCGTATCTTCGGCGTGCTGCACAACCGGGAAGTTGAGCTCGCCGCCGAGCGCGAGAGCCTCGCGCATGATGTTGTCGTCGAGAATGGGCTTGCCGTCATCTGTGACCGCGATGGCGCCAGCGGTTTGCAGCGCGCGAAAATCGGTGAGCGTAGCGCCTTTGCTGCCTCGCGTCGCGGCGGCGATGGCAAAGACATTTATCAGTGCTCCGCGCTCGGGCTGACGAAGCCATTCGACCCATTCCACTGAATCGACCACCGGAATCGTATTTGGCATGGTGCAGACCGAGGTGAAGCCACCAGCCGCGGCTGCGGCCGTGCCCGTCGCAATCGTTTCTTTGTATGCCTGCCCAGGCTCGCGCAGATGCACATGCAGATCGATGAACCCCGGCGCGACTACGAGTCCGCGCGCGTCGAATTTTTCGTCTACGCTGCCTTTTAGCTGGTTCGGAAAAGCAATCTCGGCAACCCGGCCATTCTTGAGCAGAATGTCCATTGGCGCATCGATGCGAACCGCCGGATCGATGAGATGTCCTCCCTTGATCAGCAGACTGCCAGGATGGTTTTTCGAGGTCGTCATCGTCATTGTCGTCGGAATCACTGTCATCGAATCATGGTCATCGAATCAGCGTCATCGAATCCTTCGTTATCGCATCTTTCCTACAGCCCGTGCCAAGATTGCCATGCGCGTAGGCACGCCATTGTGCACCTCTTCGAGAATGCGCGCTTGCGCGCCGTCGGCGACTTCGCTGGTCAGTTCGAGGCCGCGAATGATCGGCCCAGGATGCATCACGATGGCGTCTTTTCTTGCCATCTTCAAGCGCGCCGGGTTCATCTGGTAGCGCGCGATGTATTCCGCCAAGTCGATCTTCAAACCGGCGAGGCGTTCGGTCTGCACGCGCAAAAGCATAATTACGTCTGTGCCGCGTAAAGCATCTTCAATGTGCCGCGTCACGCGCACGCCGGGCGCGAGGGTCGCTGCAATTTCGGGTGCCAGTTCGGGCGGACCGCAAAGAATAATCTTCACCCCAAATTTGCTCAGCAAGTGGCAAGCCGACCGCGCCACGCGACTATGAAAAATGTCGCCGACGATCGCGACTTGCAAGCCCTTGAAAGTTTTCTTATTGCGCAGAATGGTGTAGGCGTCGAGCAGGGCCTGCGAGGGATGCTCGTGCAGTCCATCGCCGGCATTGATCACTGGCAGGTCGAGATGCTGCGCCATCACCAGCGGAGCACCGGCGTTGGGATGGCGAATGACGATAATGTCAGCGCCTACCGCTCGAACCGTGTAACCCGTATCGAGCAGCGACTCGCCCTTCTCGATACTTGATCCCATCGCCTGGATGAGCACGGTGTGAGCGCCGAGCGATTTCGCCGCGATTTCAAAGGAGCTGCGCGTGCGCGTGGATGCCTCATAAAAAAGAAGCGCCACACGTTTGCCCCGAAGCAGCGGCCGCGGTTTATCCGGATTCATGCGCCGGGCAAACTTCAGGATTTTCATGATCTCGGCTGCTTCCAGGTGCTCGATATCAAGCAGCGAACCGCGCGCTGGACTCATAATCAATTTGTAATTTCCAATTTGTAATTTAAGAACTTAAGTGTGGGAGCCAGGGTTTCAATTACAAATTATCAATTACCAACTACCAATTACAAATTGAAGTCTTACAGTTTCTCCATGAGCAGGACTTTCTCGGCGTCATCGATTTCGCGGAGTTTGACTTCAATAATCTGATTTTCGGTGGTCTGCACCGTGCGACCGACGAAGGCGGCCTCGATCGGCAGTTCGCGGTGGCCGCGATCGATGAGCACGCATAACTGCAAACGCCTGGGACGGCCGGATCGAAAGAGCGCGTCCATGGCGGCGCGCGTGGTGCGTCCGGTATAGAGCACGTCATCCACCAGCACCACGGATTTGCCTTCGATGGGGACGCCAATCTCGGTTTTCTGCACGACCGGCTTAGAGTCGAGGGTTGAAAGGTCATCGCGGTAAAGCGTAATGTCGAGCGTGCCGAGCGGCACTGGCTTCTTTTCGATACGCTGAATTATTTTCGCCAGTCGTTCTGCTAGCGGAACTCCGCGACGCCGTATGCCGACCAGAACCAGGTCTTCGACGCCGTTATTTTTTTCGAGGATCTCGTGCGCCAGCCGGATCAAAGTGCGCTCGACTTCCGACGCCGACATCAACTGTGCTCTCTGATGGACCTCGACGAGACCGCCTGGCGACCGTGCATTCATAAACGCTGCATCATACGCGTACGGAAAGATGAGAGCAAGGTTGAGTTCGCGACGGTAGTGTCCTGATTTGGATTTTAGCGCTAGTCTGCGTATGCTCCGTACCCCTTGTAGCCCATCACTATCTCATTAGCTTTGTAGACTTTTTGGCTTGGGAAGAATGTGCCCATAGCCATACCGTTAGGGCCGGGGCGACTAATGGTGTACATACTTTGGGTTTGATGGTGGACTGTTTGGTCAAGTGTGGACTGATAGTCAAAGCAGATGAACAATTCAAGACCGAGACACGGCATCCGTTTGTCTTCCGTCTCCTTGAATGGACTATTTTTGATCGCGTCCTCCAAGACTTCTTTCCGAATGAGCACTGGGTAGGTATTAACGAGGACTTGGCCCGGGAAAATAAGTTGTCCGTGATCAAAAGCGCTATCTATTGGTTTCCTTAGCTGAGTAGAAATGCGGTCTTTGACTTCACGGGGATCGGTAATGCCAGTGATTATCGGTTCAACCCATGGTTGCAAATGTTGCGCAACGGAATGCCCGACGTTCCTGATCTGGTAAGCAACAAATATGACGGCGTCGCCGGAATCTCGAAAGGTAAAGTCGCTGGCGGCTGTCACCGAATCAATACAAATCCATGGTCGATTCGCGAGGTCCAATTGGCGCTGCGTAAGTTTGGATTGTTTCTCGGCTTGGGCGGCCAAGGTTTCGGTGTGCGTCCCTGCCAGCGCCATCAACCCACTCTGAGTGGATGCTTGGTTAATCAATTCTGCGGTTTGCTTCCCAGCTGATTCCATCTGTGCAATTTGATCACGCATCACTCTGTATTGCCGATACATTACGTGCCGTTGTCGTCTCATTTCATGCCGCGAACGCCGCATCTCTCCCGCTTGACGCCTATAGACCAACCACGTGAGAAACATTACGACGAGTTGCAGGAACCCAACGGCAGCGAGAATCCCTGTGAACCATTCCAGTTTCCGCTGGATAGCTCTGTCTTCTTCATTTGTTTGCTGATTACTTGCGGCTGCTGCATTGGCGGCTGTGCCGGGGTTTCCCTTGGCTTCTGGACCAACAGTAGGTGGCGGAGAGATTGGCGTGGGCTGTGTGGTGTTGCCGTGACTATCATGATCTGCTTTGTCAACTCGTGCGCTCTTAGCGTTATTGCGTTCGGCACCCCCTTGGCTTTCTGGCGTTTTCACTGGTTGCTGGGCGAAGATGAGCACTGTGATTATCAGCCAGTTCATGGCAGACAAATTGTAACACGAAAACACTTGACAACCCCTTAGTTTATGTAATACAGTAATGGGCATGGCAAACGTACTCAGCGCCGAAAAGCAAACCGCGATAATCGCAGCCTTGGCCGAAGGTTCCACTATTCGCTCAATTGAGCGGATTACTGGTGTTCACCGCCATACGATCATGCGGCTAGGCGTAAAGGTAGGCAAAGGTTGCGAGATGCTGATGGATTCCAAGTTGCAGAACTTGGACTGCACCTTTTTGCAATTCGATGAGCTTTGGGGATTCATCGGCAAGAAAGAGCAGCATGTCAGCGTTGACGATAATCCAGAGCTAGGCGATGTGTGGACCTACCGCGCGATTGATTCCGAAACAAAGCTAGTGCCGACATTCAAGTGCGGCAAACGAAATCTCGAAACGACTACGGCGTTCGTTTTACACGTTACTCCGATCACATCGGCGGCTGAAGCGGTACGAGCAGCACTCATAGAGGAGTTTAGAAGCCTTGGCACAGAAGAAAGCTAAAATCGGACGGCCCAAACTACCCAAGGGCGAAGCTAAGGGCAAAATCGTGCCTGTGCGCTTCGCGCTAGACGATCTAAAGGCTATCGCGGCGAAGGCCAAAGCCAGCAATCAAAACGTCTCAGAATGGATTCGGAGCACGATTCATGCCAGCCTTGAAGCGTGAGAAGTTCAAATTGGGACACTACCTTCGCGACGCTTCAATCGCCGGCGATCTCACCCTCGCGTTTTGCCAGGTCGCTGCAGCAGCGCAGCCAGCGCGCCGCCGACCAACCCTAGAACAACTGTGATCAGCATCCAGAAAAAAAGTGTCATCACGAGGCCGGCTGGAGTGAACAGGTTGTGGATTCCGGTTTGAAAATCAGGGTCCGCCGCGTTAATTCCCATCCCTTGCGCAATCTGGGTCAGCGACTTGATGTATTCCTGCTGGCCATGAAAAACAAAAATTCTGATCATGAGCAGCAAGGCGGAAATGCCGAAGGTGACAATTGCCGCCGCTGCGCCAAGACGCGCGCCGAGTACGGCAGGAAGTACTAATTTGCTTTCACGACGGTAGAAATAGACAGCTAAGGCTCCGGTCAGCACTACGCCGAGCAGCGGGATCATGCCGATGAAGATGCCAAGCACGCCGGCCTTCAGTGCGGCTCGACGGGCGACGCCACGGTCTATGGTGCTGCCAGGGTCGTAGGATTGCGCTGGCGACCGTTCGTCTGCACCTTCTAAAGAAGTCCCGGAAGCGAACTCGTCTGCCTGCCTTAAATCTTCGCCCGCCGCAACGTCCGCAACCTCTACTTGCACGTGAATCTGAGGGGCTCGACATTGTGGGCAAAACGGGCGGCCATCCTCGACCGTCGTCCCACATTGCTGGCAAAGATGGTCCACACTATTGAAGCTAGCGCACAACGAACTGGTAGAGCAAGAGATCGGGTGATCTGGTGATCGGGCCATCGGGTGATCGGAACTGCTTTTCGATGACCCCGATCGCCCGGTGACTCGATCGCCCGATAAGCTTAGATGGTGTCGTCCTTGCCGGTGTGCATGCGGATGTAAACAAGCGCAAAGCGGGATCCCTTGCCAACTGTCTTGACCGAAACGACGTGCTGGTTGCCCTCGGTTCCTACTTTTAGCTCCACGGAGTCTGAGTTGCTGTCATTGCCACACGACACTGGCTTGGACATTTCGTCGTTGGTGTCGTGATGCGTGTGACCGCTGTTCCACCCGCCTTGGCACTGAATAGGCTTGCCATATTTCCGGAGCTCTTTGTCGTAATAGGCGAGGATTTTGTCGGGAGCGTCGTCGGAAAGGAACTCCGCGGCCACCACCTTCAAAGAGAATCCTGGCACCGACAGATTTACATTGGCGCTCTTCTTGTCGTCCCCGTTATCTTTCGGAGCGGGCCTGGCTCCGGGATAAAGTGTCAGCCCGGCATCGCGAATATCGGCCTGCTCACTGACGTGCAAATCGCCGATCGGCGACTTGATATCGACATTCTTCTCGCCGTTCTGGCCCTTGTCGTTGGCGTTAATGCTGCATGCGGGGAGAAGGCAAAGGGCGGCCACTATGCCTCCGAGCGCCAGTTTCGCGAGCGAGCCGCGGAGGAACATTTTGGGGCGGAATGGTTTGCTACGGGATATTTTGCTTCGCATCATTTTGCCTAACATTATCTTGCCTGACATCGGACGAACCTCCTGAACTGGGCTGGGCCGCATTCTGGGCGGGCCGTTCCATCCCATCGCCTCGCGCTGCAACATCTGGAATCGTAACCGGCAGATGACCGCCGATCGCAATCTCACCGAAGACGGCCTTTACCGCGGCTGTTTCCGAAACGGTAACATTAGAGAACGCGCACACATAGTTCTCGATAGCGGGAAAATCTCTCACCAGATAAGGATTGCCCATCGCGAGGACGACAGTACGCTCGGCTGCGCGATCGAGAATCTCTCTGAGCAGAGCCGCCGTCGCATCATCCATGGCAACCGAATTCTTTACCCCTCCTCCGGCAGTGCGCAGAGCCTTGCCCGCGGTCGGAACCACATACACGGCAGCGATCACACGCTCGGCCGCGGCAATTGCTTCCAGTATCGACGCCTTCATGCCGGCAGCGGAGCGCGCATCGACATAGAGCACGCGAGCGTCCGGCACGCGCGCCAGAATCTGGTGTTCGAGCATGCGTCCGGAATCGGTGCGCAGGTCGTCCGAAAAAATAACCGCCACCAGACGGTTGCCAGCCTCTGTCAAGGGTTGATACGGCAGTGCAGGCTGCGAAGTTCCAGGAATTGTGGAAGAAGCCTGCAACGGAATTACCTTGCCGTTGTCGCGGACGAGGGTGATGGCTTCGTCGGCAATGCGCTGGCCCGCCGTCAGATTCTCAGGTTTGGCGATCTCGCTGGAAAGTTGGCTCAGGTCGACCAGACGCGCTTTGTTCAAACCGATGGCAGCCTTTGTTTCGAGAATCTTGCGCACCGATGCGTCGAGCCGTGGACGGCTGATCTCGCCGCTCTTTACCGCCTGTACCATGGCGCGATAGCTGGCATCGAGATCGTGCGGAATGATCAACACGTCATTGCCAGCCTTGAAGGAATCGACGGCGGCTCTGCCAGTGTCCTGCGCGTAGAGCCGCGTCAGTCCGGCCATATCAAGGGCGTCGGTCACGACGATGCCCTTGAACCCCAGGTCTTCCCGCAGCAGTCCGGTGACAATCGCTTTGGAGGTTGTGGCGACGCGGTTGGGCTCTGAATCGAGCGCAGGAACCGTGACATGGGCCACCATCACTGCATCAACGCCAGACTCGATGGCGCGACGAAACGGCGGCAGTTCGACCTCGTCCAGCTGCGCCCTGTCGCCGGTAACTTGCGCGAATCCTAGGTGAGAATCGGTCGCGGTATCGCCATGTCCGGGAAAATGTTTCGCCGTAACCAGCATCCCGCCTTCGTGGGCGCCGCGAATATATGCTGCCACGAAGTCGCCCACCTGCGTGGGATCACCTCCAAAGGAACGGGTGTTGATAATCGGATTTAACGGGTTTGAATTCACATCGGCGATGGGAAAGAAATTCCAATGCACTCCAATGGCCCGCGCTTCGAGCGCCGAGATGCGGCCAAAGACTTCGGCATTCTCCGTCTTGCCGGATGCGCCAAAGGCCATGGCGTGAGGAAAGACGGTGGTGCCATTCACGCGCATCGAAACGCCACGCTCGAAATCCGCCGAGACCAGCAGCGGCAGCTTGGATGATCGTTGCAGCCGGTTGAGCAGTTCGGCGGCGACATAGGGTTGGCTTCTGAGCAGTACCGGTCCGTCCACCGGCACGGTCATCACCAGCGCGCCGACGTGATACTTGCGAACCTCGTCGCGCAACTTTATCCATCGCGGGTCAGCGTCGTTGAGGAATTGTGCCAGCACCTTAATGCCGAAGAGTTGCCCAACTTTATCTTCGGTCGACATATGGCGGAGCGTCTTATCGGCCCACTTCTTGCCGCTTCTGTCGAGATGGATGGGCTCCGGCCGCAGAAAGCGGTCTTGCTCTTTATTTTTAGCCGGGCACAGCGCAGCTGCCAGTGCGAGCGCAATCAGCAGCAAATGTCGAAGCATGTCTTTGACAATAGCAAAAATGGATGGCAGCGTCCCGCGAAGTTGCCGGGCGAGTCAAACTTTGGATTTGGCTACTGCAATACTTTCCGCTTGAATCGCGCCGTCGCCGCCGAAGCCGGCCAGCCAATGCACGTCCGCCTCTCGCCGGAACCACGTCAACTGGCGTTTGGCGTAGTTGCGATGCGCCTGCTGCGCTGCCGCCAGCGCCGACTTCCGATCCAGTCCGCCGCGCAAGAACTGCAGCGCCTGCTTATACCCCAAGGACGCGAGCGGGCGCGCCTGGGCGCCATATTTCGCCAGCAAGCGCTCTGTTTCCTCGATCAATCCGTCGGCAAACATTTTTGCGGCTCGCTGGTTGATGCGTGCATACAAAGTTTCGCGGTCCGGATTCAGCCCCAGCCGCAGGATGCGAAAGCCATGCAGCGGCTCGCGGTTCTCCCGCCAAAGTTCGGTCATCGGCTGGCGCGCTATCAGGCACACTTCGATCGCGCGAATGATCTTCGGAACATCGTTGACGTGAATGCGCTTCGCAGCCGCAGGATCAAGTCGCTCGAGTATGCGATGCAGGTATGAGCTGCCCCGTTCTTCGACCCGCGCGCGCAGCCTCTCGCGCAACTCTTCCGACCGTTGGGGCGCAGGGAAAAGTCCCTCAAGCAGCGCGCGGAGATATAAGCCCGTGCCTCCGCTGACGATCGGCAAATGTGAATGGCCCGCGATCTCGCGCAAGCTGTGCCGCGCCTGTCTCGCATATTCTCCGGCGGTAACATTGGCCAGCGGGTCGACGTAATCGAGGAGGTGATGGGGAATTTCCGCGCGCTCCGCCGCGGTCGGCTTGGCGGTGCCGATTTCAAAATCGCGATACATGGCGATGGAATCGCAGTTGACGATCTCGCCGCCGAATTGCCGCGCAATCGCCAGCGCCAGAGCGGTCTTCCCGCTGGCCGTCGGACCAAGCACGACAACCAGAAGCGGATCGCGGCTCTTTATTGGGATCGACGGCAGTGGGATTAGCGGCATCGCGGCAAAGTCAGCGCGCGCTCCACGGAATCTCGCGCCAATAGCGGATCACGGTGAGAATGAGCAACACAACCGCCATGATCAGCAATCCGCTGGCTTCGGCGGCATAGGTGGCGTGGCGATGGTGATGCTGGTTGTCCGGATGCTGGTCAGTTCGGCGCTCATTACCTGGAGAATCGTGAGGGAGCCGGGCGCGATCAGTTCCTGGTTTTGGGGGAACGGACGAATTCACGCCGCTATTGTAGACCTTTCGTCGATCGATCTGTGTCGCAATGAAGTGCGAAAAAGAGCGAGGCGGAAATGAATTTTTCATTTCCGCCTCGACACCGCGAGATTTTACGGGGTTGGCGTGAGGATCAGCTGCGCGGGCCTGCAATCAGCAATGGGCGCCCCGAAGAAAAGCGCGAAAGCGGCCGAGTAATGCCTCATATCTGGGGGAGCCGCAGCGAGGAAACGGGATACCGCAGTTGAGACATCGAAGACCGCCAGACTCGCGGTCGGCCTGGACGCCATGCGCCGACTCCAGAAGGCGTCGGAGGGCCGATCCCACGAATTCGAATCTGCCTCGGCTTTGGCTGGATGCTCAAGCTGTAGATCACGTTTGTGACAATCGTCGGCATCCTCCGGGTAATCCACGAACAACGTGAGATTGAGCAGAGCCGTGAGGTGGTGGAAGGCCTCGCGAGAGTGAGTATCGCACTTGTCATTCGGATCGTCGTCCTGCGCGGGGGCGATGTCGAAGCGAATTAACGGTGTCTCTACGCGCAGCAACACTGGGTTGAAAGTGCCGGTATCGGGAGCGCCTGCCAACGAAAATCCGTTCAGGCTGTTGACGTTGTAGCGCAAGGAAACCGCCGACGCGTATTCTTTTTCCGTCGAGGGGTCAGGCGGATACCTTGGGCCAAAACGGAGTCTGCTCCGCTCGGCAATGACGTATTCCTCGGGTTTGGGAAGGCGGATCACATATCTCACGCCTTTGTTGTCCAGCGCGCGTTGCAGGCTCTGGGCGTCAATCTTCACCTGCGCAATATCGGGGTCGGCGATGGCAGTGGCGGTCCCACTGTGGGCTGGGAGGGAAATCTCATAAGTCCCCGCCTCCAACTTAGCGTGATTGGAAGCCATCACAAAGAGGGGGCGATGGCTCTTGGTCTTCGGCGCAATGGCCAGCACGCTGTTAGGGTCTTTCGGATCGGGAGCAAAGGCCCACGGCCCTTGAAACTCGACATAAACTTTTTCGGTCGTGGGAGCAGGGGAAGTGGCGGACGACGGCGGCGGCTGTTGCGTCTGTTGGCAAGCGCTAAGGAAGAACAGGGCCAGCGATGCGCTGGTCAGGGCAAACAGAGGGCGGTTGAAGTGGCGTTCGGTCTGCATAGAAAGGTCTCCTGTGTTCTAGATTAGGGCCGTCCATACGCTGCAAATGCTGACCAGTAATAGGGATGAGATGTGCGCGGATTGGACAGCATATTCCTCGATGCTATGCGAACCGCTTCGGGAACCGTCTGGCCAGACAGCGCATGGCGATAAAAGTCCTCTACGAATCCTTGGGTTTGTTCTACAGCCCATCGGCTCGCAACCACGTGGGGAACACCTGCCCGCAGGAAGGCATCTGTAATACTTTCGAATCCACCGGACCCGCCGTCCCCAGAAGCAGTACTGCATGCGGAAAGTACCGCCAACTGCAAGCCTTGTGAGCGCAGGTGCTGAACAGCGGCTGCATCCATCAGTTGCGGAGCTTTCGCTTTGCGGTCGGGGCCTCCTAACATCAGCCCACTTCCGGCAGGCGCGGCAATCGAATGTCCGGCGAAGTGGAATACTCCGGCGCCAGGCAATTGGCTTTGGACGGCGCTGAGCGTGGCTTCTTCGCCCTTGAGTATGCGCACGGAATGAAAGCCGCTGGCAACAGCATCCGCTTCCGCCGCCACGCCCGGAAGCGGAATGAGTCCCTCGGCCAAGGACGACGCCGTGCTTCCGACCACGAGCGCTGGTAAGTCCGCAGAAATCCCGGCGTTGTTGGGCAAACCCGGCTCTGCATCCTGACCCATGGAATGAACTATGGGGGCGCGCTCAATCAGATAACGACCGTTGGCATCAACCAGCGCTTCGAAGGGTATGTCCCCAAGCCATCCGTCGGCCTCAATTACCAGCGTTCTTCCGGGCGCGAAGTGCTGTTCCACAGGGTTGATTAGCGACTGATAAAGGTTGCGAGCATCGCGGCGCAAGGCGCTCAGATCGGATCTTGGATCGGAAGACAAATCATGAAATCTGCCTGCTAGTTCTTGTAGGCCATCGGTGGATTTCGGAATCCACTGCGCGTCAACACCCCGGTTGTCATAGACCCAGATCGCTAAACCATCCGGCAGCGCTGCGTAGGCGAGCACCGTCTCATTTTCCAGCAGCGGGAGCCGTGACGTCAGACGGGAAGGATCGAGTGAAGGTTGCGCTCCCTTGGAATGCTGCTGAGCGCCACGCTGGGCCGCTCCCAGATACCACTCGAACACATCCAGCGATTCCTGTTTTCGCCCCTGAATCAATTCGGCCTCGGCGAGTCCGAGGTATACGGGAGCGGCGTCTTTACTCCAAGCCTTTCGGACGCTCTCGGAGGTCAGGGACGCGAGATTCGTCTCAGCCAATCGCATTGCTGGCAGGAAGGCTTGCTCTGCTGCGTCTTCATGGTGATCGCCCAGTTGAACCTGGCCCAATGTGGAGTAAAAAATTTCAACGAGATAGTCATTGGACAGCTGTTGTACTTCGGGCTGGAGGCGAGTCAATCGCCCTAACGCCACATCGAATGCGCCTTGACGAGCGTCGGATTGAGCTGCCCTGATTTCGATCTCGAGCCGATTGTTTCGGATGGCACTGGTCTGTGGGGCACGACTATAGAGCTGTGCGGCCTCGTCGTATTGGCGACCGGCCAAATCCGGCCAACGAGCGTCGCTGGCTGCCAGCGCCATGCCGCTGTGGGCAGCGGCGCGCAGCGACAGATCCTCGTTATCATCGATCATCGCCACAGCTGTTCGCCAGATCGCCAGTTCAGAGTTTGACTGAGCCGCGGCCTCGGCGGCAAAAGCCGCATTCGTGTACAGGTTGTAGCCTCGCATCACAGGAAACTGACCCGACCAGTAGCGTTCCAGTCCCGTATAAACGAGATTCCAACCACTCGCCCGGTCGCCAGCGTCGAACTTGCTCTCCGCAACAAATCCCAGCGCTCGCAAATAAAGGGCGCCGTAGCCGGACTGTTGGGCTCGGTCCAGCGCACGATGGGCTGCCTTTTCGTAACCGCCGAGGTCGCCCATCAAGTTGGAGCACACGCTCTCCTCTAACCCGAGCTGAATCTGAACCCAGGGATACGAATATCGCCGGGCCACTGCCACCGCTGCTGTCGAGCGGCGCAGGCAGTCTTCGCTGCGGCGCGAGATTTGGTCGGAGAAAGTCTGTTCAAACTCGGCGCGGAGCACGCCCGCCGTATTGCCGGAAGCGCGAAATAATTGTTCTGCGAGAGCCGCCTGCTGGCGGGAAACATCAAAGTTGCCGGCATCATTTGCGTGGACGGCGCGGGCGAGCGCGTTTGCGGCTTGGGAAAAGTTTGGCGCCGAAGGATCGTGGAGAAGATCAGTCAGCCAGAGATCGCCGTGCTGTCGCGCGGTTAAGTCCGCCAAAAAAAAAAGCGCCTGAGCGGCGCCCTGATCGTGATTGCTTTTTAACCCAAACGCGTGCGGCAGCCACGAGCGAACGGCTTCATGCAAATATTCTTCGATACGTTGATCGAGGGCGGAGCGCTGTGCTGCAGAATCAGGACTCCTGCTAGTCGCCAAGGCAGCTACTTCCGCCGGAGAAAGCAGCGGCAGCGCCTGGCTGCGGTGCTCTTTCAATTTTTCGCGGATCGCAGCTGCTCGATTGCGCGCTTCTTCTACCCACTGCGAGGTGGGGTCGAGCCTCAGGTAGTGCTCCCAATCATCGAGCGCCTGCTGATAGAGGAACTGATGTTCGGCAACAATGGCGCGATTAAAAAGCGCAACCGGGTCATTCGGGTGCAGCCGCAGCGCCCGGCTCAGGTATTCATAAGCGGCGCCAAAATCTTCCTTCCGGTCTTCCTGTTGAGCGCGCTGGAAATAAGCGGTAGCGAGGTCGGTGAGGATGGGGGGCGAATGGGGCTCCAGTTCCAGAGCGTGCCGCAACGCTTCAACTGCTGCATCGTATTTGCCTTCCAGTAAATCGGCCTGCGCTTGCGATTGCAACCATGCGGGATCCGAAGGATGATTTTCGAGTTGGCTGGCAATTAACGCTTCCGCTCTTAAAAGCGCTGACGGCCGGCTGGTAAAAGAGGCTGCCGGGCCGCGCGAAATTCGAAGCGGGGCATAAGCGGCGTCCCCAATCCTCAACTCTATGGTTCGCTTTTGGCTGTAGGCCCGAGCCAACAGTTCAGCCGCGGCTGGCTGACTCCTGCGCTGCAGGACGATCCACGATCCCACGCCAACCACAGCCAGCAGAGATATTCCAGCCATGGCCAGACGCGGCACCCACGACGTCTGCCACCATGATCTCCGAGTTGTTTCTTTGCGTCCCGGCACCGAACTCAACGTGCCGCTGATTCGCTGCGCCAGCCGTTGCTGCCACTCCGGGCGCGAGCTTTCGAGGGTCGCTGCAAAGTTGCGTTCGGCCTCGGTAGGCTCTCCCTGCAACCCGATAAGATCGGCTACCGCCGCCTGCAACAGCGGACCACAATGATCACAGCGGCTGGCATGTTCGATATAGGCCAATGTCTGCGCGGCCGGCGTCGGAGAACTCGCAATGTCGCGCCACACCCCCGGCTCAGGGCAGGCGCTCCCTGGCTGATTCGACTTCGCCGGCTGCAGGCTTTTCAGTTGGCGATCGAGCGCTGCCAGTTCCTCAAATTGTTCGCGGCAGCTATCGCAGTCCGCCAGATGGGGAAAGAGAGCGACTGCATTTCGCGCCCCGTCCGCATGCACGCGCGTTTCTTCGAGGAGCCTTGCCAAGTCGGCAGGTCCCAGATGTTGTTTGAACTTGCTATCCAAAACTTAGTTCCCCATCCTTCTAAAACGATTTTGACGGCTCAAAACCTTCACTTCGCGATGGGGATTTGTGCTTAAGAAGTGACTCCGAATCATGCTCGACAGGCGAAGCAGCACGCTTTCTACTCCTTCGGTGGTCAACGCGATATCTGGGATGGATGCGATCTCGCTGGCGGTAAGCCCTTGCCGGTGGCGAAGCCAGAAAATTGTAACCTTTTTTCCCTGGTCTTTACCTGCCGTAACCAACATCAGAACCTTGTCGATCTGCTCCAACTGCAGCCGCTGACTTACTCGACTAAAGCTATCGGGGCCAATCGTTCTCGGGTCGGCTGGAAGAGGCTCGACAATCGCTTCCGTCTGGCTTGCGCCGCGTTTCACGGCCAGCGCTGACTTGTAGTGGTCATGGACGACGTTGGCCGCCACCACTTTTACGAATCCATAAATTGAATCTTCGTGACGCGAGTGGAATGTTCGCAGCAACCGGCTGTCATCTTCGCAGAGCTTCAGGTAAGTATCCTGGATCAGATCGTCGACTTGCGAGCGCGAGGGTTCGCCCCAGCGCCGCGCTGTCCGGAGCACCGCCGCCGCAATCACTACCTGAAAGCGCCGTATGAACTCTGTCCACGCTCTCTCGTCTTTCGAGCCAGCGCACGCCCTGATCAATTCCGTAGACGACAACTCCGCATAACGGGGCACGCAACCCTCCCGAGTTCGGGGGATTTTACACCACTTTTGCAATAAATATTATTAAAAGACTTTCAACCCGCGTCCTAATAGTGCGTTGAGAGGTTAAATCGTTTCTGAATTGAATCCAAGGGCGCCAGAAGGTCGCGACCGCTGCGTAGGACGCTACCACTTTTAGCAGTAAATCACTGTGATTGGGAGAGGGTTGCTCCGGGCGAAAGGAGTTGTGCCGCCGAAAAACCCCGTCTTAGCGGGAACTACGCCAGAAGCTTCGCCGCTTCCATTGCGTAATACGTCAGAATCATGCTCGCTCCTGCCCGCCGGATGCAGATGAGCGATTCCATCATTACCCTTTCGCGATCGATCCACTGATTCCGGGCGGCGGCCTCGATCATCGCGTACTCGCCCGAGACCTGATAAGCCGCCAGCGGAAGATCGAAGCGCTCACGGGCCGCGGCAATCACGTCCAGGTACGGCATCGCCGGCTTGACCATGATCATGTCGGCGCCTTCTTCGACATCGAGTTCGATTTCGCGCATCGCCTCGTGCAGATTTGCCGGATCCATCTGATAAGAGCGCCGATCACCGAACTTAGGAGTTGAATCTGCCGCTTCGCGAAACGGCCCGTAGAAACCCGAGGCGAATTTCGCAGCGTACGCCAAGATCGGTGTATTTTCGAAACCAGCCTCATCGAGCGCGGTGCGAATTGCTCCCACTCGTCCGTCCATCATGTCGGACGGCGCAATTACGTCGACGCCTGCCCGCGCCAGCGACACGGAAGTCCGCGCGAGCAACTCAAGGCTCGCGTCATTCACGATCTCGTACTCCGTGGTGGCGGGCGGTGCTGCGGCGGCCGCGCCGAGAGATTGCGCTTCTGCCTTGTCGTTAGCTTTGTCGTTCACTCTTACGACACCGCAATGCCCGTGCGACATGTACTCGCACAAGCAAACGTCGCCGATCACCACCACATCGTTCACTTCGCTCTTGATCGCGCGCGCCGCTTTCTGCACGATGCCATTCTCCGCCCAGGCTGCGGTGGCCACTTCATCTTTTTTCTCGGGCAGCCCAAACAGAATCACCGAGAGCACGCCCAGCGCTCGCGCCGCCCGCACTTCCTTCACCGCTTCGTCGATCGAAAGATTAAAAACTCCGGGCATCGACCCCACTTCTTTGCGGATGCCCGAGCCTGGGCAAACGAAGAGTGGATAAATGAAGGATTCGGGAGTCAGGCGGGTTTCGCGGACCAGCGTGCGCAGCGATTCAGTGCGCCGCAAACGGCGCAAGCGGTTAGCAGGAAAGGCCATAACAACGTAATTCTAGCAGCCGCGGCCAGAACCGCGACCGGCTCCGTCACGGGTCATTGTGACGCATATCATCGTGACGAATAACACGGCGACGCATATCACGCTCCGCTATTTTCCCGGGTGAGGGGGCGGCCTTCTTACCGGAGGAATTCTGCGCCCGTGATCCAAAATCACCCAGCCCACCGAAGAATGAAAGATCGGCGGACCGTCCATTCTCGCGGCCGGCATGTGAAACTGCACGTTGATAAAAACTTCCTGCTGAAATCCGGACGGCGGAAACGACCCGCCGCTCACCACATCCAATGCCGCGCGGCTCAAGTCGCGATCGGAATTTTGCAGCGTCTCCGCATCCAGCACATGCCCATCTTGCGCGTCCAGAATTGCGTGCACGATCACTGGCTGAAAAAACGGCGAAGTCGGGCCATCCGAGGGATCGACGCGCATCGGAAAGCGATTGGGCGATGCGAGCGTAAACGATTCATCCGCACTCCCCATCTCCGGCGACGGCTTGAAGAGATTGGGATCGAGATCGGGGGCGTCTTCCGCATTTTCTACGCGAACCTGCACCGCGGGACGGCCGTCTTCGAAGATGGT
The DNA here is from genome assembly GCA_035483045.1 of Terriglobales bacterium. GTDB lineage: Bacteria > Acidobacteriota > Terriglobia > Terriglobales > Acidobacteriaceae > Acidiflorens. The sequence goes on along the minus strand of DATHQD010000012.1, from coordinate 266,192 downwards.
AATTTCGCGCGGCAACGTGTGTCCGTGAAACGCCGTCGCGCCGCTGTAATCATAAACCGCGTAAATCCCCGGAGCTTCCGACCACATTTGCAGCCGGCCTGTGGCTGGGTCGACGCAATATTCCCGCTCTACCCACGAGCGCGGCGCGGGATTCGGAGGAATCGAAGCGCTCGTCAGCAGGCAGGTCATCGACTTGCCATCGCGCTCCACATCCGCGGCCCGAATCGCCGCCGCGCTTGCGTTCCGCATGATCGGCCAATGTAGGGCAGAGCGGACCAATTGGACGCGCATAGGGACTGGCTCGGCAGGATCTGTGCCATAAACGCGGCCGTCAGCCCCGATCCGGATGAGCTGCGAATCGCCCGCCTGCACCGACCAGCGCCAGTGCGCCGCGCCATCCGACAGCTCTTCCATCGTCCACTCGCCCTCCATCTGGGCGGCGCCGTTGGTCTCGAACGAAACTTTGAGCGCGTAGGGACTGGAGATATCGTGCAGATTGAAATTCTGTCGAGCGCGACCGAGTAGATCGAGCGCGGCGGAGCGCTCTGCCGGTTTGGTGAGAGTGCGTGGCTGGCGAGTCACCATCTCATGCGGATCGCCCGGAGGAGGGTTGGTCTGCGCCAGAACACTCGGAGAGAAAATTAAAACTGAAGAGAAGCAAAACAGGGGTGCGGCGAAATATCGAAATCGCAACTTCGATTCAAAGACGCGCGCGGCGGTTCCCATAAGGCCTCCTGGAAAATGGGCCGAGTTCCAAACGGGCAGCGCCAACGATTCTACTCAACCTCTTTGACCATCGCAAATGGTGGATAAACGGGATTCGACGTAGCCCCTGGCAGGGGCTATTTCTACGGCGGTAGTGTCCGGATTCTCGAAAAGTGCTGACTGTGTTGACTTACACCCCAAGCTCTACCCACGAGGGGTTACGACGGGCGGTGGGCCTTCTGGATGGTCGCGCAAATACTGCTCGACGGGTTCGTTGCGTAACATAAAGCGAAATCCTCGCCGGGTGTTTGCATCAACGGTCGTTTGCAAATCCAGTGCGTCGAAAGGAATCACGTGTTCCACTGCTGTCGTGCCATTCGCCTCGATCATCGTGAAATGAAGCTGGTCGTCGACGAGCCAGTAATCGGTCACGTTGAGAATCGTGCCATCTTTCAGGAAGAGCTGTGGGAGGTCGGGTCTCTCTTCGCCGTAGACAGGCACTGGAATCTCGTACACCTCCGAAACATAGTTGGCTGGACCAGCGTAGGAGACAGTCGTGGTACCGAGTGTCCAAGACCAGAAGTCACAGGCCGCCCAACAGGAGTTCAATCCCCAGAATGGTCCGCCAAAGAGAAAGGGAGATTCGTAAAGGAACAACACAGGCGGAAATGGGCGAATCGGATGCCGAGGAGGGTGAAATCTAGCCATGCCAAATGCGCCCACAGAGGGCGCTACCGAGATTCTCGGAGTAGAAATCGGCGCATGGATACTCGGCGCTGAAGAAATCGGAGCGTGCGAAATCGGTGGGGCAGACGGACGAGCTACTCCTCCAGCACTGCGGACGACGGCGTGCTGCGCCAAGGCTAGCGGCGTGGCGACACAAACGAGGAGCGTGCAGGAAACGACGAAGAGGAAATTCTTCAGGATCAACCGGGGAACCAAGGGCGACATATTCTCACCCACCTAACGGTCTGCGCCGATGGCGCCGACCCCATTTCTCACAAGTGTAATCCCTTAACCGGCTCTGTTTCTACTCGTGGTTGGCGATAGATCCGGACAGAACTCGACCACTTCGGGCGGTTGCGCCGTAGTTGGTGCTAACGCCTGTGGGTGTCGAAGAACTCTTTCCCGGGAATTTCAAGGACGAAATTCGTTCGTAAGTCATTGAACGTTCGTTTGCCGTCGACGCTGAACACTGAAATTACATCGTTGTTTCCTTTTTCAACAGCCATGTCAGTTGACACTAAGTTTCGCTTGCTCATCACCCACCACTGATGCCTGTGGCAGAACCTCAATGGGTAAAGCAGGTTTTCTTTGTTCCCATCCAAATAAGGGAACTCAGAACCACGTCCGCGCCTTGTACGCCCGGTATTCGTCCCCGAATTTGGCAGCGAGCACCTGTTCTTCTTTCCTTGCACGGTATATCTGCAGGGGAATGAGCACCACCAGCACCCAGAGAAGTTTCGGCGCACCGAAGTACAAAAATACACCCACGACGGCCAAGCCACCGAAAAGGTAGATCGGGCTCCGAATCCGCGAATACAAGCCATGCGTGACGAGTGCCTGCGCCTTGGCCCTCACCGAAAATGATCCGCCAAGCTGGCTTCGCGCCAAGATCAGGAGCGCAAACGACGGCAGCCCAATTACTGCGCCCGCGATCCGCATTGGCGTCCATGGCTGATGCGAGAGTTGGGCGACGAAAAAGGCGAGCACCGCGACCGCCACCACCAACGTAATGAGATTCGTCTTCATGTATCTCCTATACGAAAAACCATGCACTACTCCTCGCGCAGTCCGAGGAGCGGATTCGATCTTTGCTGAACTGAGCACCGTGTATGCAAATGACCCCGAGACGGGCATTCGAGGAAGTGATGGCCACCGTGTTGGCAACATTATGCGCCGGGTACCTCCAAAAAGGGGGGACGAGTTCGGATGCGTCCGTTAGGGTGGCGATAGATCCCAATCACGCTCATTGACCCGGCCATTGTGAATGCAGACGGATCGGTGCGCAAAGCAGTCAGGTTTCTCCGTGCCTCCGTGATTCCGGGGTGAAAGAGAGACTTGGACGTCCCCCCAAAGAGTTACCCCAGTAACCACTGGTAACCACCGCGTGATCTAAACATCTCCTGACAAACGTCATATGATGACAAAGACGTGTCTCGTTTCCACAAATCGGCGCTGCTTTCGGCGAGCGGACTGCTGCTGGCTTTCGCGCTGGCTCCTCTGATCTTCCCCAGCCCGGCATTCCGTGTGGCCATGGGGAATATCGTTCCGCTTCTCGTGATCATCGCCGCCTTCGTAGTCTCGGGCCGCAACGCTTACGACAGCCACGGGCACACTCGCTTGTTCTGGGGATTAATGACGGCGGGCATGGCCATGTGGTGTTACAACCAGGCGTGCTGGACGTGGTTCGAAGTGGTGCTGCGCAAGCCTCTGCCCGAACCTTCGCCCGGCGCCATGGTGCTGTTCCTGCACATCGTCCCCATCATTGCGGCGGTCGCGATACGCCCTCATCAGGTGGATGAACGCGAGGGAATGCTGCCCAGCACGTTGAACGTCCTCATCCTGCTGGTGTGGTGGGTCGTGGCCTATGCCTTCCTCGTTTTCCCGGAAGAATACATCGTCCCCGACGTAACGGCCTACCTGATGCGCCGCGATATGCTCTATCGCGTCGACGAGGGCATCTTGATTGTCGCGTCCGCGACCGCCTTTTTCACCAGCGCTGGTTCGTGGCGAAAACTTTATCGCAACATTTTCCTGGCCACGGTTGTCTATTCACTCTCTTTGGAAATCGCCAATGCCGCCGTGGTGCGTGGCTTCTACCAGACCGGCAAAATCTACGACTTGCCCTTCCTCGCCGCAGTGTTGGGGTTTCTCTGGGTGACGATTGCCGGACGGCAATCTCTTCGCGAAATGCAGGTCATTCCTTCCAGTACTTTTCTCAGCCGACCGGTCGCGCCGTTCCTCGCAAAACTCGCTCTTTTCTCTCTCCCCCTCATGGCGTACTGGGCGCTCTTTCTCAGCCATGATCAGCCCTATCTCCGTCAGGTCCGTTTTATGGTTGCGATGGTCGGCGTCGGCCTCCTCGCCTTTCTCGTCTTTCTCAAGCAGCACCTGATGGACCGGCGGCTGTTAGATCTGCTCAAGCATTCGCGCAACAGCTTCGACAACCTTCAGCGGCTACAGAGCCGTGTAATTCAGCAAGCGAAGCTCGCCTCGCTCGGAGAACTGGTGGCACTCGCTGCCAGCGAACTCGAGTTCCCGCTCTCCGCCATTCTCAGCAGCTCTGAACACATGGCGGCCAGCAGCAACCTGACTCGCGAGCAACTCGCGACGGCGCAGAAAATCGGCCAGCAAGCTCGCCGCACCCGCGAACTCATCAACGATCTGCTCAGCTTCTCACAGCAGACGCCGGGAGAAAAAAGTCCGCTCGACCTCAAGCCGCTTCTGCAACGCGCCATTCAAATGGAGGGATTCAAACTCGAACACAAGCGCATCAGCATGACGGTGGAGAGCGCCGATAACGCGCCGCTGCCGCGGGTACTCGGCAACCCCAACCAGCTACTGCAGGCATTTCTTCAAATCGTAGAAAATGCAGTCGATGCGCTGCAAGAGGTGGGAGGCGGCCGTCTGCAGGTTTCGCTCTGGCGCGAGGCCAATGAATTAGTCGTCCAATTTGCCGACTCCGGCCCCGGCGTGCGCGACCCTGAGCGCGTATTCGACCCCTTCTATACCACCAAGCCCGTCGGCAAAGGCACCGGTCTCGGACTCAGCGCGACTTACGGCGTTATCCTCGATCACAAAGGCCAAATCACGTGCTACAACCGTCCTGAAGGCGGAGCCGTTTTCGAGATCCGCCTGCCGGCGCTGAGAGTCCCCGCCCAATTAGCGGAAGCCGCCAGAGTTTAAATTACGGGGAAGTACAGGATGGTTGCGGGATCACTAGCGACTGCAAAACTTCCGCGACCGCAGGCGGCTGCCGAGCTTACGCTCGGCTGGCCAGACGAGGCGTCTGTCCCTACGCGATACTCAAAGACTTCACCCGCCACTAGCCACAATCGCATCCGCCACCCGCGCAGCTTCCACCGCCGCCCGCACATCATGCGTCCGAATAATGTGGGCTCCTTTCAAAATCAAAGCGGTCTCCGCCGCCAGCGTTCCATAAAGTCTTTCCGAAATCTCAGCGTCCTTGCCCTCATCCTTATTGACGCCGGCCAGCATCCGCCCAATCAACGATTTCCGCGAAACGCCCGCCAGCAGCGGAAATCCCATCTGCTGGAGATCGCCAAAATGCGCGAGTAGCGGATAATTTTCCTCAAAGCGTTTGCCAAAACCAAATCCCGGATCGAGCACCAGATGATGCCGCTTGATTCCCGCCAGCATCGCCGTCTCCGCCCACTGCCGCAGGTCGCGCTTCACGATCAGCGCCGCGTCGCCAATCGGCGGCAGCGCCTTCCACTCCTCCGGACGCCCACGCGAATGCATCAGCACGGCTCCAACTTTGAGTTCCGCGATCGTCCTCGCCATCTTTGACTTCGAATCCCCAGACTTCGCGTCGCCGGATTTTGCGTCGCCGGAATTTGCATCCCAGCGAAACCCGCTGACGTCGTTCACGACCTCCGCGCCAACTTCCACCGCCGCCCGCGCCACGCTCGCCTTATAACTATCGACGCTGATCACCGCCTGCGGCCGCCGCTGCTTCAGATCCCGGATGACCGGCAGTACGCGCCGCCGCTCCTCTTCTTCAGAAACAACCTCCGACCCCGGCCGGGTTGATTCCCCGCCGACGTCGATAATGGTTGCACCCTCGTCGAATAAGCGCTCGCCGTGTTCCACAGCCTTCGCCGCATCGATATATTTCCCGCCGTCAGAAAACGAGTCGGGAGTGACGTTGACCACTCCCATGATCAGCGTGCGCCTCCCCAACTCCAGGACGCGCGACCCGACATGCCATTGAAAAATCGCTCGCATGTGGCGCTATTCTAGCGGACGCAACGAGCATCCTGCGAATTTGTGGCCGACGCAAATGAACGTTAAGACAAAGAGTCTGCGGTCACTGCATGACAAGCGAACGGGCGAGCTGGCCGATGATCACAACGCAGTGAAGGTAGAGCATTTTAATCTCATTACTGAACTGTTCGCGATCACGACAAAACATCACGAAGACGTTGAAGCAGGCAAGGCTCGTCTGGCGCTGTTGGAGAGATCACTATGGAGAAAATGTGTGGATTTGATAAAGAGAGTTCCAGCCTAATCGACAGGAAGAGCGGAATATTCATCGGCCGATGATGCAAAGAGAAAACAGATCGTAAGGTTCCGGTGTGCAATTGAGGAGGCGAGAGCGGCTAGAATTGCTCGGCAATAAGATCCTCGACATCCTACGATTTCAGCCAATGATCCTCGCGCACAGTGCTACCGTAATCATTCCAGCTATAACAGCAACAACCATCAGATACGAATAGATGTGGAGTTTTCCATCTGGATAAAGTCGTCGGTACTCGCGAACGATCATGCGTGACTTCTGCGGTGTGAAACCGAAGTAAGACACGAGATCATCGTCTTCCCGCCTCTTGCGATTGATCTCGCCGATCATCATCATTGTCAACATATTTCCCACAAACACTCCGGTCCCGGCTATGCACAATGCAACGATGCCGGTAATGACTCTGCCACTAATCAACAGCCCCTCCGTGAAAGCAATTTGACCGGTCTGAGGAAGTAAATGCCCAGAATCGTGCTAACTGGACGGCATGTGTGTGATTCGTGGCATTTACGCCAAATGAAAACCTGCGAACCAGGCTGGCTGAGGCACCTGCGCCTACCACGGTTACAGTGCCGGGACCGCTACTCGGCACCATTCCTCCAGGGCAGCCGGTCAATCCACCGCTCGAACGGTCGGCAAAGACTAGCACGTTCGTCTCAGCAGTGAAACCAGTAAACCCACCCTTATAATTTGAATTGTCACCGTTCAAACCCCAAGCCAAACTGGTATACGCCGTCGCGGACAGTACACCGTTCCATCCTCCCTGAAACCCTCCAAATCCAAAGCCACTAACTTGTCGTGTGTCATAGTTCAAAACGATTTCGCCGTCTCCGACTGTAGCACCTAGTCCACCAACGCCGGTTGAAACACCTATCACTCTGCCGTTCGGAAGTGAATTGTCGATTCTCCTCCGTGATCCTCTGTGCCCTTAGCGGTTCAAGCTCTCACGCATAGCGACCAACCCGCGCCCGTGCATTTTCCGCCGGCTGATAAACTGTTGATCTAAGACCGATACATGACCGCATGCAAATTACTGTCTATTCCGCTCCATGGTGCCCCGATTGCCGCGAGGCCAAGCGCTTTCTCGACGACCATGAACTCCCATATACGGACATCAACATCGAAACCACTCCCGGAGCCGCCGACGAGGTCGTGAAACGTACCGGCAAGCGTGCCGTGCCGCAATTTGTGATCGATGGAGAATGGATACAGCCCTATACCCCCGGCGAAGGCTTCCACTACGAAGAGATGGCCAAGCGCCTGGGCGTCGAGCTTTCATCATGAAGAGTGGAAGTACAAGGTTAAAATTGGTTCGCCGCTTTTGGCCGGCGGTCGGTACATCAGGTACTTCCTGCTCAGAGGCGGCGTACAACCCCAGCGCCGTCAGCTATAATCTACTTACAAAGCAGCGTCGGTGGTGAGCCAGCCAAGAGCCCCGGATCCCGCCTTCCGGGAGCGCCGTCGCGCGAGTTGGCTCGAGTAAACCTATTTGGAGTGAGATGGAATCCCCGGGAAAAAATCTGTCAAAATTTCTTGAAGAACGAGATCCGGCGAACTTAAAATTCTGGCGCAGAGTTTGGGCAGACCGTAACAGCGCGGATTCGCCAGCCGCGGGTTCATCGGGCGCAGATTCCTCGGAAAACGAATTGATCGCCAAAGAATTGGAACTCGCCCTGTGGCATGACGTTTTCGTTGAGCAGCAATTGCCTTGGGGACGATTCCTGCAATCCGTTCTTTTGCACACGGTGACGGTTGCGATATTGTGGGCGATCTCACTTGCGTGGATTCGACAGCAAAAGATTCTGACGAGCGCAGCTTTCGACCGAACGGCGCTGGTGACCTATACCCCGGAAGAATACTTGCCGCCCCTTAATACGGGCGCAGCCGAACCCCCGAAGGCACGAAAGGGGAACCCGATCTACGCGAAGCAGGCGATTCTTTCGGTTCCTCCAGAGGCCGACAACCGCTCGCAAACCATCGTCGCGCCACCCGATCTCAAGCTTAATCGCGACGTGCCCTTGCCCAACATCATCGCCACAGGAACCGTCGCACCGGCCGTTCCGCTGGACGCAACGCAAGCGCGGTTGAATCGCATCATCGCGCCCGAGACCCAGGTTGTCGCGCCGGCGCCGGAAGTGGAGTTCGCCCGCGATCGCGTAATACAAGCGGCCATGAAGTCCGATGTGGTTGCAGCTCCGCCGGAGTTAACGCAACGATCGACAAGAGGAAAAGTCGGGCTGGTGAACATTGGTCCTAGTGACGTGATCGCTCCGGCTCCGCAACTCACGTTGGCCGAACAACATTCGCTGGCGCGCGGCGGCCATTTGGCCGGTAGTGTACAACCAGTCGCACCTCCGCCGAGCGTGGGGTCAGCAGGCGGTGCGCGCGCGGGAGGTCGGTTGATCGCGTTGGGCATTCACCCGGTCGCGCCAAACGGCCCGGTTGCCGTGCCGGAAGGCAATCGCCGTGGAACCTTCGCCGCGACTCCGCAGGGAAAACAAGGTGCTGCCGGCACGCCCGATCTGCCGGGATCAAATACGGCGGCGAAAAATGGCGGCTTTAAAGCGGGCAACCACAGTACCTTGCCGTCGGGCCTCTACGTCGGAGCAGCGGGCGATCCCAACCACGTGCGCGAAATGGCGAGCCTGTCCTCACCAGGAACTTCTTCGGGACCGAAGGGTGCTTCCCGCGCCGCCGCGGTGGTGCCGGACAACAAACTTACCGATGCTGACCGCCAGGTTTTTGGCGGCAAGCGCTTATACGAGATGCGGCTGAATATGCCGAATCTGAATTCTGCCAGCGGCAGCTGGGTGATGAAGTTCGCCGAACTTGACGGCGGCAAGCACGAGGGCGAGTTGTTGACGCCGATTTTGGTGGAAAAGATAGATCCGGGGTATCCTCTGGAGTTGATGCGTGCCAATGTCCACGGTATGGTCACGCTCTACGCGGTCATTCATCCTGATGGGAAAGTGGGCGACATTCGCGTGCTGAGCAGTCCCGATGAACGCCTCGACCCGTACGCGGCTAAAGCTCTCGCCCGCTGGAAATTCGCGCCCGCGGAAAGAGCCGGGAAAGCGGTCGCGCTCGAAGCGGTGGTACAGATTCCGTTCAGGGCTAAGACTAGCTTCTGAAATTTGCCAAGGGTGAATTCTATTTCTGCGCCGACGCCGATTTTTCTCCGGGCAGAGCGGCGTAGACGGCGGGGTTGGCGCAGACTTCGTAGTAGTAGCGATCATTCCAGTACAAGATAGATAAATCGCGCACGTCGACCTGCGCGATGCGATTCTTGCGTATTGCGATCTTGCGAAATACGCCATTGGCGATGGGCACGGTGCCCACAAAAAACTCGCCCTGCTCATCAACCCACGGGCCGTTAAACGCAGGCTCGGTCGAATCAGCCGCCCAGGGCGTAAGCGAAATTTCTTGTTGCAGTTTGTGAAAGGCCGCTTCGCTAAGGCAGATTCCGCCAACGTTATAGTTCAGCCGCATCTCTTCCGCGGCAGCGTCGGCGCTCACGTCTTCGCCGGTTTCATTGCCGCGGCCTCCGATGAGCACCGAATACACCTGAAAGACTCCAGCATCGGGCGCGAGCTTTTTGCGTACGCGTTTGCTGCACGAGGATAGGCGATCGCTCTCATTGATGGCGTCGGAAATCATGATGCGATGTTCGCCATCCATCAGATAAAGCGGCGGCGAATCCTGATAGGCGATGCCGAGCCCGACTTCCATCGGAGGCAGGCCGGAGCGCTCCAGCAACTCGTTGTACTCGCGGAGCAGGCTGACGATTTCCCAGGCCAGCACACAGGTGCGGCCGACGCCCAGCATGGCCTCGCCATCGCGCTCAAGCAATGCCACGATGATGGCATCGCCTTCGAGAAAGACTTTGGTGGCTCCGTATTTCGCGAGCAGCTTGTTGACCGGATCATAGAAATTAAGGCTGAAATACGAAGCGGCGTTCATGCCTTTTTCCATCAACGAGCGCGTCAGGCGCGATGAGTCGCGCACGTCGGCCTTGAGAATGACGTGGTGCTTGACGCGATCCTCGGCAGCCTTCTGCTCTTCAGGCGGGAGAAATTCGTAGAGCATGCCGTTGAGCGAGGAAAGTTCGCGCACCTTATCGTCAGTCACGAGATTGATGCTGTCAAAGCCCGTGTTCAGCGCTTCGAGGCCGCGCAGGTCGCGGTGATAGCAAAAGAGATCGTGCAGCAGCCGCGCCGCGAAGCGGTTCCGCTCCGAGCCGCGACACGAAGCAACGCGCCCGATGGCGGCAAATAGCCGATCAGGATGCAGAGGGCTTTCAGCAATTATTTTTTCGACGCGCTCCGCTTCTTCGCGCGAAACCAGCGCGTTTTTGATTTGTTGCGGATTGACCCGCGGCGCATATTCCGCCAGCAGGGGCACCGCTTCATAAGAAGCGACGACTTGCGAAAGAATCCCTTCGCGTTGCAGTAAGCGGCTCCATAGATCGAGCCGTTCCTGGCGATGACGGTCTTCCGGCGTCTGGTCTTCGCCGTTACCCGCGCCCACGAGCGTGGCAGCGTTCTCGGGAACGTTCAATGCCTGCTCCAGATGCTGGTCGTCAATCGCTTCACCGTAGCCAAGCTCGCGCAAGAAATTCAGCGCAAACTGGCGCAGGCTAGGAAAGCGATCGGAATCCTTGTCGAAGTTGCCGAACATGTAATAGTGCTCGGCGCAGAGATAATCGTCGCGTCCATCTTCGCTGAGAATCAGCGGATTGAGAAACAGCCGATAGCAATCGGCGGGCAATTCGCCAAGCAGCGAGCGGCGCGTGCGGGAGAGCGTCTCCTTTTCGATTTCGCGAAGCATCCGGAAGATCTCCTGCCCCGCGCGCCGCAGAATGATTTTCTTACGCACCTGGAATGAAGAGACGAGTTCCTGCGTCTGCATCATCTTTACTTGCCGCACGCCCTCCAGCGACTTCAACTTCATGCGGCATTGTTCGAGAATTCTGCCGAACTGCGCCTGCACTTCGGTGCGTATGAACTTGAATACTGCGAGGCGGCCGAGCAGATCAATCGACGGATTCCCCTCAGCCTTCGCACGATTCAGAATCGCGAGATGAATCGAGACCAGCAGAGTTTTCAGATCAGCCGGACCGGGTTGGCGGAGTTTAGCTGCGCCCTGGGCGGCAATAAATTTGTTGTTGCTAGCGGCGGGAACGTCCATTTCGAAGAGCGCTTCCACTTCGCCAAAACGGCAGATGTAACGTGCCAGATGAAAGCTTAGGTCGGCAGTGATGCGCGGGCTGAGAAAAACATCGTAACGGAGATTGTCGACGCCGAGTTGCAAATCGCTCAGCGCGAGCGTGATCCCGTGGTATTGAAGATCGGGCAGAGTGGGCGGCTCAGAACTTCGCAACCGAAAAATCGGGAGCTTGGGCATTGCCTCTCTTCTCGTGATATTGCCGGAAAATGGCTGAAAATGAGCTACAAAGCAGGCTAACACGCTCGCGGGACAGGTCGAAAGTTACGCTGGTGTCGGGCGGCGGAATGATGGTCGTAATGGTGGCGAATTAGAGCCACAAATTCACTGTGCCATCAATCCTCGACCGGACTGCGTCGTTATTATTGTCGTCCCGCGACCGCGGGATCAGTTTTTCGAACTTCAACCAGGCCGGTAATCGCGGACGTCATCTTTCGGGACAAACAATGGCGCGACCGCAATCTTTCCGGCATCGGCGAGACGGCGATTGAGTTCTTCCATGTCCGCTCGGACCCAACCCACGCTGGACATTTTGATCTCAGCATCCGGCGCTATAAAGAACCAGGTTGGCACATTCGTGAGGCCGTAGGCATTGGAAACGGCGTAACCTGTGGGATCGTCGAGGAGCGCGGGGAAGGCTACGCCATACTCCTTTAGAAAAGCTTCGGTGTTTGCCTTGTCGTCCTGAGAGATTCCTACCATCGCGACCTTCCCGCCATAAGCTTTGCGCAGGCGTTCGAAAAAGGGGGCGGTGTATTGGCAGACAGGACAGGAAATCTTGAAGAACATCGCAACCACCGGCCCGCGCTGAAGCGCATCTTTAAGTGAGAACGTGCTGCCATCGAGGCCGGGCAAAGAAAAATCAGGCGCCCTGGTTCCCGCCTGCAATGCTGTCATATCTTTCTGACCTCCAAATAAACGATCGAGCCACCTCATCGAGAACATGCCTCAACTAATCTAGATCATACCGCTCGCCTTCAAGATTTTGCGGGTTAATCCAGTGATCGGCAGTTGCTGAATCCGATCCAATCCGATCCATTTACCTTTTGCGGCGAGCCGATTGCCTGGCACAGACAGATCCCGTATCTGCTGATTCCGCAGGACGTGCACCGTGTAGCTGGTGACGGTTATGGAATGACGAAACTTCCGCCAGGGTGCTGCGGTTGGCAACCGGCGGGGAGGCGCGAACGATTGCGGGAGTTCCCACATGCCGGCCATTAGCGCGGCTCTCCGCGGCCGCTGCACCACACGCACTTCGTTGTTGCCGCTGCCATTCCCTTCGCGCCAATCCAAAGCGCACCACACTTCCTTTTTTTGCTGGGGTGCGGCCGGCCTCGCGCGTCGCACTTCTACTCCACGAGTCGCGCACCACTTTCTTACCGGGCACGCAAGGCAACGGGGTTCGCGGGGTACACACACAGTCGCGCCAAGTTCCATCATCGCTTGGTTGAAATCGCCGGGCCGCGAACGATCAAGGCATGCTTGTGCGTGCTCCCAGACTTGCCACGTCATAAGAGTGTCGCCAATCAAGCGCTGCAACACGCGTTCGACGTTGCCATCAACCACAGCCAGAGGTTCGCCGAACGCAATGCTGGCGATGGCCGCGGCCGTATAACGTCCGATACCGGGCAGCGCACGCAAAGATTCGGAATTTTGCGGGAACGAACCTTTATATTGCTCGACAATCTGCAGCGCGCACTGATGCATCATGCGAGCTCGCCGATAGTAGCCCAGGCCGCTCCAGGCGGCGAGAACATCGGCTTCAGAAGCAGAGGCGAGCGCCTTTATGCTGGGAAAACGCTCGAGGAAAATTCGGTAGTGTTCGAGTACGGCGGCCACGCGTGTCTGCTGCAGCATTATTTCGCTGAGCCAGATGCGGTAGGGATCGCGAGTCTTGCGCCACGGGAGATCGCGACGATGCGCGTCGTACCAGCGCAGTAGGGTGCGTTGAAATGCGGCGGGAGTTTTCCCGTTGGCCACAACCGCCATCCGTCGCTTTTCTGAGATGGACACAGGCGCCGGCATTATTGTGACTAATTGAACTGCGATTGACTGACGCTATGCGCAATAGCGACCCATCCTGACTTTTGCTGCTGCCACACGGTCATCAGGTGTTGCGGCGCCGTCGGCAGCGTTTGCGCGCCCCCCGGCCCACCTATAGTGCCATGAAGAGTAATGGTGTAGGTAACGACGATCGTCGTTCCATTTAGCTCGGTCTGCAAATCGCCAAGTGCGTAGTCTTTCAACTGCCAGGTGCGATACTGCTCCATCGTAGCCGAGCGGTCGAGCATTCCCGAGGGAGTTACACCCGAATAATTCGAAGCAAGTGAACGCTCTACCTGCACCCAATTCGCCGCTTTTAATTCTTTCCAAAAAACGCGCTCGAGGTCCTCCCCGCCAGTGGCTTCGGAAAAAGCTCGGGCAGGGCGATCACCATAAAACGTGCAAGCCGAAACGAACATCAAATACATCAGCAGCGGGGCCAGAGTCAGTCGTCGAGGCATGGCGAGATTGTACCGTGAGTCGGGGCGATTTTGGCTCCGGTTCGAAGGGGGCAGGAATTCATTTTCCGATTCAATTGTCATGAAATCCTGTCATTGACCGTGCGCGAAAACGACTCCATACTTAAGCTAACGCGGGCCCTTTCGCTGACCCTTGATCGGCCTGCCGCTCCCGCAGGACAAAGGCAAATATGACCGAATTCGATCGCAAGGTAGAAGAAGCTTCCGCGCGCTTCAACCGCTCGGTAGCGAATATCGCCGAGACGCTGGAAAAAGAGACGGCAGACCTGGTGAACTATTTGAACGACGAGGTCGTTCCCGCGGTGCGCGGCCATTCTTCGAAGGCGCTGCGAACCGCGGCAGGAAAGCTGTCGCAGTTCGCCGATTTTCTGGAAACACAACGTAAGCATTCTTGAACTTATTCTCCACTCATCGTTTAACGACTTCGTGGCGGAGATCGGCGCGACCACCCGCTGTAGTCCTCCCGTGTCTTCTTTTATTTTTACTTCTGGGCAATATCCTGCTGACCGGTTGCAGGCACAAGCCTCAGCAGGCGCAGGTTCCTCCTCCACCGCCAATTCCGCAAGAGCAACCGACCGCCCCTCCGCCCGAGGCAACGCCGAGCCGCGATACGGGCGACGAAAAGATACAACTTCCCGCCGATGCAAAACCTATCTTTGAGGAGACCGGCGTGGCCAGCTGGTATGGCGCTCCTTATCACAACCGGCGCGGATCGAATGGCGAGGTTTATAACATGCACGCCATGACGGCGGCTCATCTTACTCTGCCCCTGGGCTCGATCGTCCGAGTTACAAATTTAAAAACTGACCATTCGGCGTTGGTGAGGATCACCGATCGCGGGCCGTTCGTGCCCGGACGCATCGTCGATCTTTCGCTCGCCGCCGCGAAGGCGCTGGATGTTTACTTGCCCGGCACCGCGAAAGTCCGGCTGGAGGTCATGCAGTCGCCCGCTCCTATTAATACTGGTGGTCGCTGGGCGGTTCAGATTGGATCGTTCGCGGGTCAGAAGGCAGCGGCCGAACTTGCGGACCACCTCCAGAAGCGGTACCAGACAGCCAAAGTCCTGAAGTTCGTCAGTCCCGTTGGGGTGTGGTGGGTGCGGGTGCGAGTGTTGGATGACGACCGCGAGCGCGCCATCGCTCTGGTCCGCGAGACCGAGACTGCCGAGGGATCGGTATTTCTGGTCCGCCTCGATTGAAAACAGTTCTTTACAAATCCTACTTACTCGGCGTGTTATTGTCTTTCCGGAGATATGGAGCAGTCATATCGCAGGCTACTCGCCGGATGATCTTACTCCCAGGCGAGAGGAGACTAACTCATGGCGGATTGTCTATTCTGCCGCATTATCAAAGGCGAAGTACCATCCAAGAAAGTTTATGAAGACGACCACACCTTTGCCTTCGAAGATCTAAATCCGCAAGGCCCGACGCACGTACTGATCGTCCCCAAGAAACATATAGCCGGCTTAAAGGAAGCCACGGCCGAAGATGCCGAGATCGTGGGTCGCTGCCATTTAACGGCTGCCCGCATCGCACGCCAGAGGTCGATCGAGGATGGCTATCGTACCGTATTGAACGTCGGTCCGCGCTCCGGGCAATCAGTTTTCCATCTGCACGTGCATCTGATCGGCGGGCGCGCGCTGTTATGGCCCCCGGGCTAGAATCCTTCCCAGGCAACCTCTCTGCCTTACAATCGTGAGATGGCAAATCTCACATTAGTCTATGGCCTGCGTCTGCTGCCCGCCGACGAAGTCGCCGAGGTGCAGGCGGCAACCATCAAACTAAAAAATGGGCGGGATGCGCATGTCACCATGCACGTCCTCGAGGGCAGTAAGGACGACATCGAAAAACAACTGAGGACGAGTCTCTCCGCGTTCTTCGACATCTATCCAGAGATATAACTGGCGCTCACGCGATGAAACTGATCTCTCTGGAACTCGAGAGCAAGCTGCGCGATATGGGCCTCTGGCCGCAGAGTTGGATCGCGTGGGCGGCGCTCTATGCGTTGGGACTCGACCTGCTGCTGTTCGCGACACAGCGGCTGACGCGCCATGCCAGCCCGTCATTTTCGGACAGCCTCACCGGTTGGGTAATTTTTCTCAGCGTTCTGGCGATTGTGTTGCTCGCCATCGCCGCCTCGCGCTGGTTGCGCTCGCAACTCCTGTGGCGACTGCGCAACCGTTTGATTGTGACCTATGTTTTTATCGGCGTGATTCCGGTTTTCCTGCTGGTTGTGATCTCGCTGATCACGCTCTATCTGCTGGCCGGCCAGTTCGCCAGCTTCGTTGTAACCTCTGACATCGCCACTCATCTCCGCAGCATGGAGTCGGCCAACCGAACCATTGCGCATCACCTGGCGATACAAATCGCCAACGGGGCAAAACTTGACGAGGAAACGCTGATCCGGGCCAGGCCGCGCCGCACCGAGTGGGCGCGGCGTCAAGTTTGCGCGCGCTACGGCAAGGAGCCGCAGATTTATTGCGTCGGACCCGAGAAAGCGACCGCCTCTGCCTTTCCTCCATTTATAGTGAGCGATTTCGGCGATATTGTGCGCGACCACGGCACGCTCTATCTTCGGACAGCCACCGTGATCGCGCCGGAGCCAGCATCTGCTTCGACTCCCTCGCTAACTCTGCGCGTGCTCATGAGTGAACCGCTCGATAAGAATTTTGTGGAGATGATTGCGGGCGATCTCGGGCGCATCGCGGTCTATGGCGCGACCGGCCCGACATCGAGTTCGAATCCTGTGCCGCGCGCCTCCGAATCCAAACCTTTCTTGACCTTCGAGAACGGCGCACAACGCGAACAGACCTTTTCCGCTGGCATGATTCCGCCCGCAAGTGGCACCTTCGATCACGAAGTCACTTTCCCGATTCCGCTGCAAGTCGTCGATTGGGCCACGGGAGAGCGCCAGCGTGCCGGAGCGCTGGCAGAGGTCGAGACACGCCCCTCGGTCCTCTATGCGCGGCTTTTCGCCGCACTCGGCGATTACGCTCGCGGCGTCGAATATATTTTGCTGTCAATTGCGATTGTATTCGCGCTCATCGAAGTGTTCGCGCTTTTCGTCGGCACCAAGCTGACGCGCAGTATCACCTCGGCCGTCGGCCAACTCTACGAAGCGACCAAGCACGTCAACCGCGCCGATTTCAGCCATCGCATCACCGTGCAGTCGAGCGACCAACTGGCGACACTTGCCAACTCCTTCAACTCGATGACCACCTCGATTGAAAAGCTGGTGCAGGAGCAGAAAGAGAAGCAGCGACTGGAAGGCGAACTGGCGATCGCTCAGGAAGTGCAGGCGCAGCTCTATCCGAAGTTGATTACACAGCTCGAGACGCTTGAGGTCCACGGTTTTTGCCTGCCGGCGCGAACCGTCAGCGGAGACTACTATGATTTTCTCGCGCTCAATTCCGAGAGGCTGATGCTGGCCGTCGGCGACATCAGCGGTAAAGGAATTTCAGCCGCGCTGCTGATGGCGACAATCTATTCGGCGGTCCGGGCGTACAGCATCGAAGACTTACCCATCCTGCGCGAACTGATAACGCAGGAACCGGCGACCGTACGAGCCTTGGCGGGATCGGGCCTGCTGCTCGATTCTGAGCCGCGGACGACGGAAGTTTCGCCGGCGACGCTGCTCGCGCTTTTGAACCACCAGCTTTACGAAGGAACTCCAGCGGCGAAATACGCGACGTTGTTTTTGGCGACGTACGACGGAGCGACGCGCAGCCTTACCTACGCCAACGGTGGTCACCTACCGCCGATCTTGATTGCTAAAGATGGCTCGTTTCAACTGCTGAGCTGCGGCGGAACAGTGGTCGGCCTGTTCGACAATTTAAGTTTTCCGGAAGCGACCGTGCAACTTCGCCCCGGAGACCTGCTTGTCGCCTACAGCGACGGCGTCACCGAGCCGGAGAATGATTATGGCGAATTCGGGGAAGAACGCCTGATCCAGTTGGTGCGCGAAAATCGCAATTTGCCGCTTGAGCGCATCACTGAAATAGTTACCGCAGCAGTCCTTGACTGGATCGGCGACAATGAGCAACCCGACGATGTCACGCTGGTCTTGGCACGGGCGAGGTAATAGAGCACTCAGGATTCAGCACACAGCACTCGGCGGTAAGCGCCGAGCATCTGGATGCCGCCCTACTGCCGCCCCGCCTCAATCTCATCGACAACATGATCCATGTGATAGACCTTCCTGAGGCCTTCGAGCAGGGCGCGGCTATCCACCGCTACAGCCCGATTCTTCGCCGCATCGTAACCGTAATCTCCGCCCAGCGAAAAAATATTACCGTCGAAAATCAGGCCAACAACGTTGGCATCCCGGTCGATTAGCGGACTGCCCGAATTGCCGCCAATGATGTCGTTCGTCGTAGACAGATTCATCGGCAAAGACAGATTCATTGTCGTCTTGGCCTTGAGCCAGCTTTCCGGAAGCACGAACGGAGGCGCTCCTGACGCTCTATGGAATAGTCCTTCGATCGTCGTGTAGGGCTGAACGAATTTACCCTGAGCGTCCTCGAATCCTTTCACGGTTCCATAACTCAGTCGCGCGGTAAAGGTTGCATCGGGATCGACACTGGTTCCGTAAACCGCGAAGCGCGCCTTGGCAATCTTTTCCGCCGCCGCCCGCGTCGGTGCATCCACCCGCGCCTCATAATCTTTTCTCATGGCGAGAAGATCGTCATTGACCGTAGCAGCAAAGCGGATCATTGGATCCGTCGACGCCGCGATCGCAGATTGACCGCCGTTGTAGAGAGTCTCGCGCATTTTTGCATCATCCAGGTGCGTGCCCGCCATCAACCGGTGCGCCAGTTGCGCGGGAGATTCGGTACCCAACATCTTGCGCACAAACGGATCGTCCGCACCCATGTCCCGCTGTAGTTGCGTGAACAGGAGCGTCAGATTGAGTTCTTCTAGATCCTTATAAACCGGAACCGGCGCCGACAGCGCCTGCTGCACTTGGACCAGCGATTGATCGGTATATTCCGGCAGACGTTGGGTGTTGGGCTTGGCGCGCTCCTCGGCGGCGCGCACCAGCATGAGGGCGTAACGGAGCGGCGCGGAAGTGTAATTGAAAGCACCGTCGATGTGATGCGTAAACAGTTGCGCGCGCACGCGTTGTATCTGCGCGATATCGTCCCACGCCGACGCATCGGCGGCTAGTTTTGGATCCGCCGCAACCGCGGCGCGCAGACGCTGCTCTTCCTGTTGCTTGCCGTCGAAAAACTGCGGATCGAGCAGCGCCCCCTGCCTGCCAAACTCAGCCTTGAAATCGTTTTCAACAAAAAACAGCGATTCGCGTGCCTCGCGCCCCTGCTCTTGCCCGCGAGTGACAAACTCTTCCAGTTGCCCGCGATACTCCGCGGTTTCTGGAAGGTCGGACGGAAACGCCGTGTCGCGCTCAAACACGAGCTGCGCAATTGTTAATTGGCGGCTGGTGCCGCCGGGGTTCCCGGATACAAACACGAGATCGCCATCCTTCGAGCCATTCTTGCTCCAGCGTAGAAAGTCGTGGCTGGCAACAGGTTTGTCTCCTTCATAGGCGCGCACCAGGCCAATGTCGAAGTCGAAGCGCGGAAAATTAAAATTGTCGGGATCGCCACCAAATTGCGCGACGGTAAACTCCGGCGCAAACACCAGCCGCACGTCGGTGTAGCGCTTGTAGCGATACAGATCGTAGATTCCGCCGTGATACAGAGAGACCACGTCGCAGCGCACGCCCGCATCCGATCCGCAACTTTGCTGCAGTTCCGCCTGCTTGGCATGGAGCGCTTTGTTCGCGTCATCTCCTGTTTTGCCGGCGATCGCGCCCTGCACTTCCTTCGTCACGTCGCGAATCTCGACCAGTTGATCGAGCTCAAAGTCGGGACACTTCCGCTCTTCGGCCACGGACTTCGCGGCGAAGCCAGTTTCCACAAAGTTTTGTTTCGGCGTCGAAAGCTGTTCCACACAATCGACCACGCAATGATGATTCGTCATCACCAGGCCCTGCACCGAGATGAACGACGCAGAGCAGCCACCCGCGATCCGCAGCGAAGACAGGCGCACATGATCGAGCCACGATTGCGAAGGCGAAAAGCCGTATTTCGTCGCCACCGTCTTCGACGGGAAATTGTCGAAAGTCCACATCCCCTCGTCAGCGTGCATCGATGGCGTTAAGGCCAGGCATAAGGCCAGCAGTGTTGTCAGTAAGCTCGTACACTTCGACCGATTCTTCGAATTAATTTTCATTGGATTCTTCTTGGATGGGCTCAACTTGTCGCGCACGCGGGCGCGTTCCACCCCGCGACATCATCATCTAGCGAGAGAGCTCTCGTCAAGGCGAGGAGCAGGGAGACGAGGACTCTGGCAGGCGGAATGCTCGCCTGCCAGAATCAGGGATTTCTTCAATGCGCAAGCATTTTTCTGAGCGACTGTCCAAAGGCGCCGCTCCCACCCTCAGGTGTGCAATCCTGGGCCGGCGGCTGCGCCGTTGTTACAGGGGTATTCAGCGACGGCGAGTGCGTGAAATCGAACATGTCCTCGGCGGTATTAGCGTACTTATCTCGATCGGTCAGGCTGGCTGAGTTCAAGAACCGATGCTCGATCAGCGCCAGAATCGACGTATGGTCGACCACGGTATGCGAAACATACTTGGCCTTCGAGAAAGGAGAAATGGCCAGGAAAGGCACCCGAATGCCAAGCTGGTCAAACGCGCGGCAACTAGCCGGATAGGGGCCCGTGGGATTTTTTGTCAACGCAGGGCAGAGTTCCTCCGCATCCTCAACGCTGGTGTCTCCATCAGTCAAGTTATAAGAGCACTCGGCGCCTCCGCCCGGCTGCTCACTCGCTGGAGGGTTAGAGAGATCCTCGCACTGACCGGGAAAAATTCCGTCCGGATTCCGTTGGCCGGCCTGAACCGCCCGCGGCGGCAAACCATGATCGTAGAAGCCGCCGCCCTCATCCCATGTGATGAAGATGATCGAGTCTTTCCAATGAGGTCCGTTGCGTACAGCATTCACCACCTGCGAAACGAAATATTGGCCTCGCTGGATATCGGTCGGCGGATGCTCATCATTTTCCAGGGTCTCGCCTTCCACCCCAAGATCGGGATCGACAAACACGACCGATGGCATTGTGGTGATGCCTGCGGCTGCCAAATAAAACGCGTCGAGCGGTTGGTTGTGCACTAGGTCAACTTCGTCAAAGAAAACGTCCGACGGCACATCCTGAAAGTAGTCGGCCCATGAGACATTCGCGTTATTCAACAGATCGTAGATCGTCCCGGTAATCGGTTTATATCCGCCCGGCGGCGGCACGGAGTCGCTGGTAGTCAAGTGGCCAAACGACGTTGCCGCCTCCAGATAAGAACGGTTAGGGAACGTAGGCCCCACCGTGCCAGCAAAGTGACGATCACTGATCGCGAAATTTTGCGCCAGATTGTAATAGAAGGGGAGATCCTGCTGCGTGTAGTAATACATCACCTGATCGCCATTGATCGGCTCATCGTCACGCTCGAAGCCGTTGTCTAAAGGCTTGCTCAGCGAGGCATTCGGATCGCTCCAGTTCAGATCCAGGTGTTCGCCGAACCACGAGTGATCGGGATCGGTGATGCACCGCGTGTTGCTGTGAGTGGCATAGACCGTCGCGCCCTCATTGTCGATATTCGAATTAGAACAGATCAAATTTCCGCCGCTGGCTGTGCAAGTCAGTCCGTCCACGCACGAGTGATTGCTGCTCGAGCAAGCGCCATTTCCGTTGGAGTAAGGGCTACCCGGCGCATATGCCAATGCGCCGAAATAATTGTCGTAGGAGTGATTTTCCTGCACGATGACAATGATGTGGTTGACGCTATTCAGATTGCCTTCAGCAAGCGCCCGCGGGATCGCAGAGCAACAAAACCCCGCAACCAATGCCCATAAAGAAGCTCGAATCGCCAATGACATACTTTTCTCCTGCGCCGGAGGCCCGGCGAGTGGTGGATGAAGGATCATCCGTAGTTCATCCCGCCGCCGAGAAGGCAGCGTCGTCGTTGCCTAGTGGAGAACTAGATGCGGGGTTCGATGGAAGGTTTGTTGGAAGGAATATGAACAGATTGTAAAAACGTTCGCAGGAAAAATCGGGGGCAAGAAATAGGCGGGTGAAAAGTACGGTTGGGTTGTCCTGGATGGTTGCGGAAAAACTCCGTTCGGAGCCTCGGTGCAGCGGGGCTCTCTCAGAGAGAACGCGCGTTACTCGATTATGTCGGCTGGAGTCAGCTCCGGAACGATAACAAGAAGGTCATAGCCGTAGATCATCCGTTCCATGTCGGAGTCTACCGGACCGAGCTCCATGAAGCGCAGCTTGCGAAAATCGTATACCGTCCAAGCGTTCAGGAGCTGGCTTTCAACGGCTGGTTTTAGCCAGCGATAGTCGTGGTCTTCGTCCATAACGAATTTCTCAAGCTTGGTCGGGCGATCGTAGCCTCCAAATATCCGGTGCGTGCCCTTGGCTCCCAAAACGCAAATATGTAGCGAAGTCTTTCCTTGCGCGTCCGCTACTTCGGCGATGTAGTTGCCGAGATCACGCTGGTGAAGTGGGTTAAAGCCCTTGTAGAGGTGCCATTCGCCAAATTTGACCAGCACTTTCTGCGGCTGATCGCCGGCAGCGGCCTTCTCTAAATTCAACCGAAAGTTACGTTTGAGAAGTCGGGCGCGCTGGTTATTTGATTCGGGTGAGCCTTGCATGTTTTTGAGATAGATCTCGTGGCTTTCAATCAATTCGAGGAAGAGTGCATTCGCGGCAGAGTTTCCATCGCGTTGTAGCACAGCAGCAACTTCCGCGAGTTCAGAATCAGATGCGGCGAACTGGAACAGCTTGAGCGGATCGCCTGTCTCCTTGGCGTGAAGGGCGTCTTGCTGCTCCTCGCCTTTCAGTCGCGTGATAGCGGTGGTTGCCGTCGGGCCGGGATGCGTGGCCACAATCTGGTCCAGCAACCAGCCCGCTGAGCCAATGAACTCCTGATCAAGACCCCAAAGACGGAAATGAGGGGAATGTGCGATTTGCGCGCAATGTGCCGCTAGATCATTCTCTTGCCGGACGTTCAGAAAAGCGACGCTGTCCGGGTATTGTTGGGTGAGTGCGGCCATGCGGGCCAGCCGGTCGGGCTTGCCGAATGAGGACGAGACAAACTCCGCAACCTGGGGACCGACCTCGACGGCCATCGCCGATAACCCTTGGGGAGCCATGAGGTCGCACACTGCAGTCGTGAATTGAGGAATCTCGCGTGTAATGTGGTCTTCGCCAATGAGAACGTACTGCGCATCGGCGATGGCGCTCTCAAGCAGTGGAGCGGCGTTGCCGACGAACCTGCCATTCTCCAAGTGTAGGTCGTAGCGGACCTCACGCAGCTTCTGCTCGAAAGCCGATGGCTGCGGCTGCACCCTCTCACCTGGTACCTGCGCATAGACAAGCTGCAGAGCGAGAATGACTACTGAGGATAAGGATAAAGACCGGATGATTTTCATCTGAGCCCCGTCATCAATCCAGTGGTAAACGTAGCCTACAGCAGTCCGACCATGCCTGGAAGAAGGTTCCGGCAGTTCAACGCTGGAAGAAGGTTCCGGCAGTTCAACGAAGGTGGGCACTGGGAGGGAGCGCCATTCTCAACTCAATTGTTGAACAATTCGGATGAACTAGGGAAGCTGACCGAAATCACGGAGACTAGAGAATCTAAGTCGCGGCGTCCCTTTTTCCGCAGCCTGCTAGATGGTCTCTATTCTGAGACTTGGGAATGCGGCTCGATGTAGACGTTCGTCCAAGGTCAAGAGTCGATAATCGTGCGCCGCGGCGTGAGCTCCAATCAAGAAGTCCGCGAGAATGCGGCGCGCATCCGGGTCGCGATGCTTGCGGCGGCGTTCCGCATAGCCTCGGAAAGCGCGGCCGGCCGATCGCCATATTGCTTCGCTCAGCTCCCAATCAATTGCGATTCCCGTGTCCTCAAGAAACTCGAAGACGAAGGTTTCGGTGCGCCTCGGGGCGGCGATCAGCTCAGCGAACACGGGCGCGGCCATAATGAGATTTCCGCCATGGAACGCGGCGTCAAGAGCGGCGCGTGCGGCCAAAGCGACCCCGGAGTCCGCGTCCCACAAGGCCACAATGATGTTGGTGTCGATCGCGGTGGTCATCTCTTGGTTAATGTCGTCGATACGGATCAGTCGTTGTGGCCGCGCATCTCTCGCAGCCATCGATTGATGGCTTTTTTGCCAGATGGGATTCCGGGATTGCCGATACCGCGATACTTCTCGAATACACTTTGGGTGCGAACCGGCCGGATATGCACCCTGTCGCCGTCGCTCTCGAAAAGCAGCCGATCTCCCTCCCGAACTCCCAGCATTCGGCGAACTTCGATGGGTACGGTGATCTGGCCCTTGCTCGTGATCTTAGCTTGCTTCTGCATGGCAATTTGCGATTCCTTACTTTAGCACACTGTTCCTTACTTTGGCTAGTCGACAAAATCAGCTGGTACTAGTGTCTGTTACAACTTCCAGAGACGGGTGTCCTATGACTGGCCATCCCGCTCTGAGGGCGCGGTGTATGATCACATCCACCTCTACCGTCCTGAGGATGGATGAATTACCAGAAACGTCCAGTTCTGTAGGCAGGGCTTTCCATGAGCAATGAATTTATTCCACAAGATCGCCTTCTACTGGTTTCAATCAGAGAGACCATAAAAACTCGGGAAGTATACGATGCTACTCGGTACGCATGGCCTGTGAGTCTAGGAAATGCAGAAAACAGAGTCGTTCTCGGTTGCAACAAAGGGTAGTGGAGGGTGTTTACATCCCGTCGTGTTGGCTTGATGCTGCACCTGGAGAGGCCAGCAAGAAAAATTTCCCTGGTTTCAAATGGACACACAAGGATCAGCGGTGGGGCTTTGAGGGAAAACCAGCTGAAGAACCTGTCCGCTCACGCTACTTAGGCAGGCGCGTGCCCAGTAGCTTGCAAATAGGCCAAAAAGGGTTCAGATATTTTGACGGAAAGGTAGCCTAACGTTTTTCCCCTAGCACTCCAGCAGCCCTCGCAGCAGCCTTCCGGCGTTGTTCCTTTATCATCTCTCGGCAAATCGCGAAAGGGGCGCAGCGCTGCCAAGGTAAGTTCAAAAGCCCCACCCTGTCGCTGCAAAAAGCGCAGGGCCAAGAGTGGGGCACCCGTTTCATCTCAGCATCGTCGAGGGCTACACCAATCCCTGATCCAGCATCGAGTTCGCGACCTTCAAAAATCCGCCGATATTTGCTCCGTTCACCAGGTTGCCCGGAGTGCCATACTTCTCAGCCGTTTCGAAGCAGTTTTTGTGGATGGCGATCATGATGTTGTGCAAGCGATCGTCGACTTCTGCACGAGTCCACGAAATGCGCGCGCTGTTCTGCGCCATTTCTAATCCCGATGTCGCTACGCCTCCCGCATTCGCCGCTTTGGCCGGCCCATACAGCACTTTCGCGTCGAGGAACATCTTCGTTGCTTCCAGCGTGCTCGGCATGTTCGCTCCCTCGCTGACCAGCTTCACGCCATTCTTAATAAGGTTCGCCGCGTCTTTTGCGTTGATCTCATTCTGCGTGGCGCTGGGGAAGGCGCAATCGGCTTTGATATTCCAGAGCCAGTTGTGGTCGAGCTTCTTGTCGGTGGCGTTATAGACGGCGCTCTTGAATTCGTCGGTGTATTCCTGAATCCGGCCGCGACGATTGTTCTTAAGCTCCATGACGAAGGCGAGCTTCTCGCGATCGATGCCATCGGCGTCATAGATGGCGCCGTCAGAATCAGACAAAGTAACCGGCTTCGCGCCCAGATCAAGCAGCTTCTCGACCGTATACTGCGAGACATTTCCGCTGCCCGAGACCAGGCACACTCTGCCTTCCAGCTTGTCGCGGCGAGTCTTCATCATCTCCTGGGCAAAATAAACGCAGCCGTAGCCCGTCGCCTCCGGACGAATCAGCGAGCCTCCCCACGACAATCCCTTGCCGGTGAGAACGCCGGTGAATTCATTTCGCAGCCGCTTATATTGCCCGAACATATAACCAATCTCGCGTCCGCCGACGCCGATGTCGCCCGCGGGAACGTCCGTGTCCGGCCCGATGTGGCGCTGCAATTCGGTCATAAAACTCTGGCAGAAGCGCATCACTTCGTTATCGCTTTTTCCCTTCGGATCGAAATCGCTTCCTCCTTTTCCGCCGCCCATAGGCAGCGTGGTGAGCGAATTCTTGAACACCTGTTCGAACGCCAGAAATTTCAAAATGCCGAGATTCACGGAAGGATGGAATCGCAGTCCGCCTTTATAAGGACCGATGGCGCTGTTCATCTCGATGCGGAATCCGCGATTGACCTGCACTTTTCCGCGGTCATCAAACCACGGCACGCGGAACATCAGCACGCGCTCCGGCTCCGTGATACGTTCCAGGATCTTGGCTTCTTGATATTCAGGATGGCGCTCCAACACGGGCCTCAAAGATTCGAATACTTCAAGAACGGCCTGGTGGAATTCCGGTTCGGCGGGGTTTTTGGCTTTAACAAGGTTGAGGACTTGATCAATATAATCCGCCCCACTGCGCTTGGGCGGTTCCATGACATGGCTCATAGTCTTGCCTCCGGGTTTATTCTAGTACTTTGAGCGGGTGGCAAACAGTGAAGGACGGGGCACAAATTTCGGTTATGATTTCGCGCCAGATCGTGGTCTACTTCCGATTGAGGTTGATCACCGTCACATTGCCCGTCACCTGCTGGCTGAATCTCATCCCTCCCACAACAACGAGGCTGTGCCCCATAACCAGCAGCGCGCGATGATCCATGGTGGGCTCTGACACGTCTTCATTCACCGTCTCCCAGCGCTGGCCATAAACGTCGTAGGCAAAGGTCAGGGCCAAAGGTTCCGCCGGTTTCCCGTTATAACCAATGCCGTCGTAGTCATACGGCGTGTCGCTCCCGCCGGAAAAATAGATCTTCGCGCCTCTTCGATCCGCCGCTCCCGCGCCCGCCGCTATGCGGAAGCGCGCGCTCCCCGGATGCACGACAATCTGGGACCACTCAATCTTTGTTATGTCGCCCTTCTTCGAACTCGGAAGCTTCCCCATCCAGCAATCGCTAGACGCAACATACTTCGGGCTCGCCCCGCCCGTGTTCTTACGCGCGCCATCGATAAAAACAATCGTGTCGCCGACGATCGCGCCCGCATGCCCAAACACCGGATTCCCAGGAGTCGGCGTACCTTGCATCCACGTATCTTTATCCGTGTCGTAAATCTGCACGTTGTTCACCGCGCCCAACTCCGCCGTCGACCGTCCGCCAATCACGAAGATGTAGCGATCGTGATACACCCCAACCACCGCGTCCGCCACCGGCACCGGAATGTCTTTCCCGCGATAGTAGCGATTCTCCGCCGGCACAAACACGTTCAGGTCTGGCAGAACCGTCTCGCCGCCTTGCCCATCAATGACGTAGCCGCCAAAAATAAAAACTTGCGCATGCAGCGCCACTGCCGACGCTCCCAATCGCCCGGCTACTCCGGGCACAGGCCGCAGCTCTTTCCACTTCCCATTCTCCGGATTCAACTCGTAGGCGCCACCCGTCACTGCGTCCCAGGTTTTCTTTGGCCCAATGCCCATGAAGGAAAAGATCCGCGAGTCGCCGGAGTCATGCGAAATAGCCACCGCATTACTCGATAGCGGCACTGGCAGCGGGTTGAACTTTGCTTCGTTAGCGGCGTGGAGCGCGATCGACAGCCAGCAAAACAGCCATAGAAACAGACCGCGGCAACGAAGGTTCGATAACGATTCCATTGGTGAAATCATAGCAGCGAAGACCCTGAGGTGAGGCGGCAGCGACTGGTTAGCTGACCTGAATTCTACGTAATTTGGCATAGACGTGCCTTTTACTTCCAATAATTCATAGACGCAGGCGCCACGACGCCCCTAACCACATGAAATTGCGTCATTCGCCGTTTGGTGCCTCGAGTGCCGTACTCCGCTCCAAGCACCAACACATGCCAATTGACAAGCCTGCGCCTCGAAGCGCAAAATGCTGCAACTCTGCAGGGGTGATCGGCCCTGCGTCCTCGAAATACCAATTTAAGCTGGCAGATAGTAAAGCCAAGCCATAGCTAAAATCTGGGCCCAACATCAATAGAAAGGCTACTTCCCCAATGCGCTCCCATTCCGGCAGATTCCTATCAAATGTGCTGACCGCCGTGGCGCTTCTGTGCGTCACCCTTACCCTAGCGGCGTTGTTCGCGACCGAAGCCACCGCGCAACAGGCAACCGCCAAAATCGTGGGCGTCGTCACCGACCCGCAAGGAGCGGTAGTCCCCGGCGTCAAGGTCACCGTCACCAACACGGCGACCAACGTCACCATCAGCACCACCACCGACAAGAGTGGCTTCTATCAGGTCCTCAACCTGCCCATTGGCACCTATAAAGTGAATGCCATCCAACCGGGTTTCCGCCCGCTCGAAGTGCTGACTACTCCCTTAGAGATCAACCAGTCATTTCGCGTCGACATGAAGCTTGAAGTAGGCGCTACCAGCGAGCAGGTCGAAGTCGAATCGCAGGCCGCTGGAGTAGAGACGGTCAATCCAACGTTGGGCGAGTCGGTCACGAGCCGGGCCGTCGTTAATTTGCCCTTAAACGGTCGCAACGTGATGAGTCTCGCTCTTTCGCAGCCAGGCGTCACCGAAGATAATCCGGATGACACCAGTAGCACCCAGGGATTCAACATTGGCGGCGGACGCACCGATTCGGTCACGTACCTGCTGGATGGCGGCGTCAACAACGATCTTCTAAATAACGGTCTGGTTTTCAACCCGAATCCCGACGCGGTCGCCGAGTTTCGTATTCTCACCAGCAACTACACGGCAGAATATGGCCGCAACGGCGCGGGGGTCATCAGCGTCGTAACCAAGTCGGGGTCCAACGCATTCCATGGCAGCGCCTTCGAGTTCGTGCGCAACACCGACTTTGACGCTAACTCCTATTTCAACAATCAGGCCGGGTTACCCAGAAATAATCTCAAGCGCAATCAGTATGGCGGCACGTTCGGTGGTCCCATTGTCAAGAACCGGCTTTTCTTCTTCGTGGCGTACCAGGGGCAACGCCAGATACAGACTGAAGTCTTGCAGGCGCAACAGACCTTCACCACGGCCGAATTACAAAATGGAGATTTTTCGCAGGCGGTAGCGAACACTGTGATTCCCGTTGACGCTAACGGTAACCCGGACGCACCAATATCTATGTTCGGTTACAACGCGCTGCAAGCATGCGCAGTGGCAACGGGATGCCCTGATCCAAATGTTTACCAGTTCCTGGTGGCGAATCCCTACTTTGCGTCGCCTTCATCTACCCAGGCACACCCCATGATTAATCCGGCGACGTTCGATCCGGGCGCTCAAGCCTATATCGCGACAGGGCTCATTCCATCAAATGCGGCCGGGCTGTTTTTCCCCGCGGGAAGCTCGGTGGACAACCGCAACGAGCTCACGGTTAAGATCGACTTCAACCTAAGTTCCAAAGACAAGCTGACGGGGACCGTCGGAGGCAATCGAGCTCCTCTGACATCCCCATTCGGAGGCCCCGGGGGTTCCTTTAGCGCAAACACGGCGTCGGGCTTCCCCAGCGTAACCAAGACGAACGACTCCTTTGTCAATATCGCTTACACTCGAACTTTTTCGCCAACCAAATTGAACGAATTCCGCGTAACTGCGCAACGCCGCGCTTACCAACAGAGTGTGCCAGTTGCTAACCAGCCTGCGATCTATCCCGACTTTGGGATCATATCGGATATTTCTAACGGTCCGCCGGTCCTTGTGTTCGACAATGGTTTAACGCTGGGGCAAGACCCGTACGGCCCGACCTTCTTAATCGGCAACACGTTTGCCTACACCGATACTTTTTCGTGGGTGCAAGGGCACAACACCTGGAAATTCGGCGCGGGATTTTCGGCCTATCAACAAAATACGCTTTACGATTTCTTCGGCGATAGCGAATTCGGTTTCTACGGATATTCGCAGGGTGGGGTCGGCACCGGCAACAGCCTTGCCGATTTCCTGGTCGGATCGCCGAATTTCGTTTATGAGGGTTCGAACGCAGCCAGCAGCATCCGCAGCAAGGCAACCTACGTATTCGGGCAGGACGAGTGGCGGGTAAGACCTAACCTGACTTTGAGCCTGGGCCTCCGCTATGAATACAGCACGCCCAAACTCGACACCCAGGGAAGGAGCTTTTCCATCATCCCCGGGCTGCAGTCAGTAACATATAAGTATGCGCCGGAAGGTCTGGTTTTCCCTGGAGACCCGGGTGCACCCCGTGGAGCAAATTTCCCGGACAAGACGAACTTTGCGCCGCGGATCGGCTTCGCCTTTAGTCCGGGGAGCAGTAGCAAGACCAGCATCCGGGGAGGATTCGGGATCTTCTATGACGTCCTGAAGGGCGAAGACAATCTGCAATTCAATGGCGCGCCACCGTTCTACTCCGAACCCAGCGCCGGTTTCGCGTGTCTTCAATCCGCCAACAATCCAGGATGCGTTCCCACGCCCACCGGGACCGGGTGGCCGGCAGTTACGGCGGCAACAGGTTTATGCCCCGCGGCAACCACGGCCGGGCTGCCTTTTTACTGCCAGCCATGGGGGGTTGGAGTCCCCAACCCATTTCCGTCCACTCCGCCCGACGCCTCCACCGCATTCAATCCTGCGACCGGAGGACAGTTTCTCCCATTTGGAGGATACGAGAGCGCTCTCTTCTTCGTGAAGCCTCACCTGCACACGCCCTATACTTACCAGTACAACTTGAGCGTCCAGCACGAAGTTGCAAGAAACTTGATTGCCGAAGTGAATTACGTGGGCAGCAGTGCGAAGGGGCTGACAGCGCTCCAGGATATTGACCCCTTCGATCTCAGCACGCTCAGTACCAACCCGACTCGAGTCTTGAATGAACAACCGGGGATTCAGGGTACGTTCGGCGGGTTCTGTGGCACAACCCCAGGTAGTTTCGCCGCTTGTCCTTATGCAGGCGACGAACCGGAGTTTAAAAATGTCGCATTCTCTAATTTCAACAGCCTCGAAGCCTCGCTGACCAAGCAGAATGGCGAGAACCGCATATTCGGCAACACCTACTTCACTCTTGCCTTCACTTACGGCCACAGCCTCGATGACGCATCCGGCTTCCGCAACCGGGATTCTTACGTGCCGGCTTATGAAACCAACATCTTTTATGCCTCCTCCAACTTCGACGTAAAGGAAAGATTAACTTTCAGCGGAGGATGGGATTTGCCATTTGATCGTGCCTGGGCAGCCGGACCCAATCGTCTGGTAAAGGGATGGAGTCTCTACCCAATCTTCAGCTGGCGCACTGGATTCCCGCTCAGCATTAGTTCTGGACTGTCTGGAGCGGATGGTTCCGATCCTGGGCCTTCGGGAGCTGGCGACGGGTTTCTCGCCAATGCCGATTTCGCTCCCGGGTTCAGCAAGATCACGATCCTGAATCCCAAGAAAAATGGCAATTATTATTTCAACCCGGCAGCCTTCCAGCCGATCAACGACGCCTACAATCCGAGCGATAGTTATGGTACGACGGGGCGAGACTTCTTCCGCGGGCCCGGCCGCACAAACCTCGATCTGGCTCTGGCTAAAGCCACTGCCATTACCGAGCGCATCAACGTCGAATTGCGTCTCGAGGCTTTCAACGTGCTGAACCACACAGAATTTTCCAATCCGGACACAAACATTGGTGCTCCTTCTACATTTGGCCAAATTACCACCACAACGCTGGGAACTGGAACAAATGCTCTGCAGACGCAGCGCATCGTGCAGCTAGGTGGACGCCTGACCTTCTAGAACATCCTCGCTGGCGGAGACGGGGAGTCGTCGCCCCGTCTCCCCAGCAGCCTTTATGGTGACGAACTTCGAATCTCCCATCGAGCCTCAGAGGCTCAACTCGCCCAACTCTCTGTGATACGCTGATCCCCAGTGACCCGGCTGGCGCGTTTTCCCAGAATCATCCTCTGCATCCTCTCCAGCGTTCTCCCGCTCGGAGCACCTGCGTCCGCGCAGTCCTCCACCGCGCAGCCCTCCGGCGACAAGAATCCGCCCGACGTCTACCTCATCACCATTGATACTCTGCGCGCCGATCATGTCGGCTGCTACGGATACAAGCAGGTTGAAACGCCCGCCCTCGACGCGCTCGCTGCTGACGGCGTCCGCTTCTCTGAGGCTTTCACGCATAGCCCGATCACCAACACTTCGCACACTTCGATCCTGACCGGCCTCTTGCCTAGCGTGCATGGCGTCACCGATTTCGGCGTCCCGCTATCGCCGCAGCATGTCACCGCCGCCGAGTTGCTGAAGAAGCGCGGTTACCAGACCGCCGCCTTCATCGGAGCGGTGATTCTTGACAGCAACGCGCTCGCCCCCGGCCTCGACCGCGGGTTCGATTTCTACGACAATTTTCCGAAAGCTGATGCCGCCGCCGATGGCAAAACGAGCGACGCTAAGAATACTGATGGAAAGAACACTGATTTGAAAAATAAGGAGCGCTGGGATCGCGTCGAGCGCCGCGGCATGGAGGTCGTCCAGCACGCCGAAGCCTGGTTCGATCAGCATCGCACCGGGCCACGCTTCGTCTGGGTACATCTCTTCGATCCGCACGATCCCTACGAGCCGCCGCCGCCCTACTCGGAAAAATATAAAGACCATCTCTACGATGGCGAGATCGCCTACGCCGATTCCGCCGTGGCGAACTGGATCGACTACTTGAAAAAAGCGGGCGCCTACGACAATGCCATCATCATCGTCTCCGGCGACCACGGCGAGGGCCTTGGCGAGCACGGAGAAGAAACTCACGGCCTCTTTCTCTACGATGCAACGCTACACATTCCGTTGATCCTGAAGACGCCGCACAGCGCGGCTGGCCCGTCTCCGCGCGGTGTGGTGATCGATGCGTTGGTGCGCACCACCGATATCCTGCCAACTATTCTCGACGCCACTGGCATCGCGGCCCCGCCAGAGTTAAATGGCGAGTCGCTGTTTCCCTTGCTGGAGAAAAGTTCGAGTGAAAAAAAATCAGGCGAAAAACGCGAGCTTTTCGGCGAAACCGACTATCCGCTACGCTGGGGATGGGCTCCCGTGCGCGCACTGCGGACAGAAAATGCCAAGCTGATCGAAGCTCCGCGGCCGGAGCTCTACGATCTGCAAGCCGATCCCAAAGAAGCAAAAAATCTCTACGCCGCCGACGCCGCCAAGCTACAAACCTTGCAAGCAGAAATGGCGAAGTGGGAGGCGAAGCTTCCTACGCCCAACAATTTCGCGAGATCAGAAAAGCTGCCCGACCCGAAAGACAAGATTGAAGTGCAGAACCTGCTGCACAACGCCATGCTCGCGAGCGACGACAATCGATCGAGCGATGCGCGTCAGTTTTTGGAGAAGGCGGCGCAACTCGACCCCACCTCGCCGAACGCGGTTATGCAACTCGGCGAGATCGAATTAGCCGCCGGAGATTACTCAAAAGCAGCCGCGCACCTGAAGCGCGCATCGGAGCTGCGCACCGACGATCCGAACGTGGCTTACGAAGCGGGCGAGGCGATGGAAAAATCTGGTGATTTTGCCGGAGCGCGCGATGCGCTCGAAGCAAGTCTCAAGCTAGCGCCCAGCCAAATGCCGGCGCGCCTCCTACTTGGCCACGTATACCTGCAATTAAAAGATGCGAAGAATGCGGCCGACCAATTCGAAGCCGCGCTGCTCGTCGATTCAGACAACATCGAAGGCCGCCTGGGATTGGCCGAGGCGCAAATTGAGCAATCCGAGTTTGCCGCCGCGCTGCCCGATCTCGAAGCGCTCGCTAAGTCCGACCCGCGAAATGCAGCCGCTCTGCACCTGCTTGCGCGCGCCTATCACGGCCTCGGGCGCGAGCCCGACGCCAAGCGCCTCGAAGCGCGGGCTGCGGCGCTCGACAAAAAATAAGAAAGAAATAGCGACAAGAAATAATTATTTCGTCGCCGGCACACTTCCTTCCGCGGTCTCCTGGGTCTGGCCTTCTTCTGCTTTGTGCCATCCCGCAGTCTCGTATTTCTTCATCGCGTTCGCGGAGGCCTCGGTCTTCCTTCCAAGATCCTTCTCGTAGACGACTCCATCCTGATTCACGATGAAGGTCATTACGCCTGACGATCGGTATACGGCTGGATAAGCTACGAAGGCGAAGCCGGTTTTGTCTCCTCCCGCTAACACATGGAAGTAATAACCACGGTAAGGAGTCGGAGCGGTGTTCTGGTTCTCGGCATAACCATTCGCAACCGCGTCCGCCACGAGCGGGCCAATCGGACTCTGGGGCTCGCCGGCAGCAGCCTTCCAATACAGGCCATTATGCTGGCCTTCATCGCTGAAGATTTTCTTCGCGTACTCGCCGCTGTGCTGATCCGCGTATTCTTTCTGCGCCGCTACCAGTTCCCGGCAAATGTGGATCGCCGATATTTCATTTCGGCCAATGCGCCGATACAAGATTTCCTTCTTGCCCGCTTCGGTATCGAAATACCACAGGCTAGCTTTGTGCAGGAGCGGAATGGGACACGGCCAATTGTGCGCGCCGATATACAAGACGGTGGTTCCATCCGCCTCCACTACCAGGCGGTGCATCTGCTGATAGCGCTTGGCAAAAGTAGCGTGGCTGTCGGCATCCTCAACGTCATCGCCGGAGTGGACAAGCTCTTTTCCGGAGGGTCCAAGAATCGCGAGCATCGCCTTTTCGTCATTGTTCTGCGCTGCCGTGGCCAGCGCCTGGACTGCGTCCTGCGCCGATCCAAATGTTTTCTGGCCGGACTGCTGTGCTACTGCGCTAGTGGAAAATGACGCCGCGACGATAATTGCTGCCGCCGCTCCTTTAAGAAGATTGGCCCAATGAAATCCATCGGGATTCGATTTCGCTTGCTGCATATGCCTCGTCTCCATTTTCTAAAACCGTCGGAAAGTAGCGAACTCTCGATTCGCTACCAACCGAGAGTTCGCCAATTGTGAGTTCGAATGTTGAATTCGTTCATCTTGAGTTAGTAGCTTAGTGACGGCCGCCACCGCCGTGTCCGCCACCGCCGGCGTGCCCGCCGCCACCGCCGCCGTGAAATCCTCCTCCGCCGACGCTGGCTTGCCCGCGCGACGAGTAGCTCCGCGATTCTCCGCCGTGATCGTAGCCGCTGAACGCTCCCGAGTGCACTCCGCTCTCGCCACGCGGTGCTGCGTATCCGCGCGCCGCCTGACGGTCACCCTCGAACGGCCGCGGAGCAGCCCCGCCATGAAACTCGCCGCCGCCACGCGCGCCCTCAAATCCTCGTGCGCCTCCGCCACGCGCGCCCTCAAATCCCCGTCCGCCTCCGCCACGGGCGTAGTTGCCGCGGTTATAGAAGGTACGGCTACGTGAGAAGTAGCGGCCGTGATCAAAGACAGCGTAGCGGTTGTGCCAGTCAAATCCCCAGTGTCCCCAGCCCCAGCCGAAACCACCCCACCAGCCGATTCCGAAACCGAGACCGAACGACAGATAAGGACCGCCAAACCAGATCCCCGGGTAGGGATACCAACCGGGCCAAGCCACAATCGGATAGCCATAGACCAGCCAGGGATCATAGGCTGGAACGTAAACCACGTTCGGATCGGCCGGCTCAACTTCGATATCCGGGCCATCGTCTTTCACGACTTCCTGCTGCGTGGTTTTCAGGGCGCCCGCGTCTTGCGCTTTGCGCCGCATCACCTGCACAGCGTCCATCACACTCTGCTGTTGGTTGTAATAAGCGTCGCCCAGAGTCGATGTCCAGGAGAGGTTCTTGTCCATGTTGCCGAGCACCGACGGAAACGCCGTCAGCGCTTTAACGCTCGGATCCCAGGGCTGCTGATTAACCGCATCGCCCAGTGCCTGGCCCTTCAAATCAGGATTGGCCTGCACCCATCGATCTGCCTCAACGATCTCGTCGGGAAAAGTGGATGCCGCCAGAATCTGCGCCACCAGTGAGTCTGGGTAGAGCGCGATCGGCGCCACTAACCGTTGCAATTGATCGGGGGTCTCTGGCACGTATGTCGGGGCCTGAGTGCCCGGCGGCGGTCCCTGGCCATCAGGCGGAGGGGCGGCTTGCGCATCCTGGTCTTGGGGGCCATCCTGCGCCAACAGGCTCACCGGGCCGGCTGCCAGCAACAGCGCTAATGACAAAATGCAAGCTAACGTCTGCTTGCCTAATCCCCGCCATGAAAAAACTGTGTCACTTTCAAGATTATTCATTTCTCTGAAGCTCCTCTGCAGCTTCGTCGCGTAAAGCCTCCAACATACTTTAAGATGCGATGCACCTAAACTAGGCTGCAATTTCCATGTTCGCTTTCCCTTTGCTGCTCTGCTTTCACTCGCAGTACATGATCCAAAGGACAATGCCAATCGCATTCGATATCAGCCAGTCGACTGGCCGTCTGGATACTTAAACACGGTTTTCCACTGAAGGTTGCGCCAAAAGGCGCCGATGGCCAATGCAGGCGATTCGTAAGGTCGCGGTATCGTCTCACTTTGGGGCGGTTTGCGGTTTTCCACAAAGAACTGCGCGTTGCAAAGCGCCACACTGTCGGCCTCAATTTCTGGCTGATCCATGCCAGGCCGAACGTGCGAACTAAGGAGGAAGAAAATAGTGAGCGAGCAACTAACCCACGTCCTACTGATCGAAGACAATCCCGGCGACGCCGACCTGGTGCGGTTGCGGCTGCAGGACGGCAAGTCGGCGGTAGACGTTCATCACGCCCAAAGGCTGTCGGACGGCCTGGCGTCGCTCTCCAAAGATGCGCCCTCGGTTGTGTTACTCGATCTCAATCTTCCCGACAGCCACGGGGCTGAGACCTTCCGTAAAGTGCTGGCGATCGCGCCAAATGTCCCCATCGTGATTCTTTCCGGCCAGGACGATGAGGACTTGGCCATGAAGGCGTTGCATCAGGGCGTTCAGGATTACCTGGTGAAAGGCGCAATTACAAGCAGCGCTCTTGGTCGCGCCATCCGTTACGCCATCGAACGCCAGGCGATGCTCCGCACGCTAGAAATGAGCCGCAAACAGCAATTGGAATTCAAGAACCAGTTCCTCTCCCACGTTTCCCACGAACTGCGCACGCCACTCACCTGTATTCATCAATACACAACCATTCTGATGGATGGCCTGGCGGGCGAGATCAACCCGGAGCAGCGCGACCATCTGCGCACCATTTTCAGAAGCGTGAATCAGCTTGGAGCCATGGTGCAGGATCTGCTCGAGGCCAGCCGCGCCGAGGCGGGGAAGATTCGCATAGAGCCGCACTGCGTTTCCATGGGTGATCTGATCCGGCTGGCGGTTTCGATGATGCGCTCGGTCGCGCTGGAAAAACACGTCGGCCTGACGGTTTCCGTCGACTCGGGCATCCCATTCGTGATCGGCGATCCGGACCGCATTCTCGAAGTGCTGATCAATCTCATCGACAATGCGATCAAGTTCACGCCCTCCGACGGAGCTGTCTCGGTGAAGGCCAGCCTGTCGCGAACCGACCCCGACTTTGTTTATGTCTCGGTCGCCGACAGCGGCTGTGGCGTCGATCCCGAAGCCAAAGCGTTGATCTTCGAGCGCATGTATCAGGATCCGAACTCCATCGATTGCAGCCGCAAGGGGCTGGGACTCGGATTGTATATCGCGAAAGAATTGGTCTCTTTGCACGGCGGCCGCATCTGGGTAGCCAGCGAACTGGGGCACGGCAGCACGTTTTCTTTCACCCTCCCGCTCTACTCCATGGCGAAACTCCTTCAGCCCGTCATCACCGACGAGGGAAGGTTGCGCGAGGCCATCGTTTTATTGAGGGTCGACCTGCGCACGCCGTCCAGTTCACCGCGCGGACATTG
This sequence comes from Terriglobales bacterium, assembly GCA_035483045.1. Classification (GTDB taxonomy): domain Bacteria; phylum Acidobacteriota; class Terriglobia; order Terriglobales; family Acidobacteriaceae; genus Acidiflorens. The sequence goes on along the minus strand of DATHQD010000012.1, from coordinate 228,613 downwards.
GAAGGAGACGTGCCGCGACTGTCTTGAAATCTTGCGGCGCTGCGTCTATCTCGACAAAGATCTCGTTCTGCCTCCGATGCCGACTGCGGGTGCCGAGCAATCCTTCTTCGTCGTGGCTTCTACCGACGTGCCTCGCGCAGTAATAATGATGGCGCGCATCCGCGAGCAATTGAGCAAGGTGCGCGACTTGAAAACTACTGGCCAACTTAAGGTATCGGCCACCGTTGTCCCGCTTCCTGATGCCGGCGTGGGCACGCTGGACCAGCGGGTCGAGGCAGTTGCCAATAAAGTAACCGAGATGACGCAATTCGCGATGGCTGCGGGGCAGACTTAAGCCGATAGATCACTTCAAGTTCTCGAAGCATCAGCAATTCAAGAAATGGAGATGTGCAATGGCAAACGCAAAAATTCTGATCGTAGACGACGACACCGACCTGAGGCAGGCGTTAAAACTCCGCCTGCGGGCCAACCACTATGACACCGTCCATGCCGGCGATGGATACTCCGCCATCGCTCTCGCCCATAAAGAACAGCCGAATCTCATCATTCTCGATCTCGGCCTGCCCGCCGGCGACGGCTTTGTCGTACTCGATCGCCTTCAAAAGGACGACAAACTTTCCACCATTCCCGTGATTGTGCTGACGGCGCGCGACGCGCAAAGCAGCGAGCAGCGCGCCCTCAAGGCCGGCGCAACCGCTTTTTTTCAAAAGCCGGCCGATAATGCCGAATTGCTGGAGGTGATTCGCGCCACACTGCCGAGAGACATCGCAGCGACTATAGCTTTGCCGTCTTGAGAAATGCGGCTGGTCACGAATTGAGCCGCCTTCGGGGAAAAGCGGCTCCGTCTTCCTGACGCTCTACTCCACCGTGTGTTTCGCGACGTAGCCCTCGCGCGCGTACACGATGTACTTCACTTCCTTCCCCTTCTGGTCGTGCACCTTCAAAGGGCCGCCGTCCGGCGCCTGCAATTCGACTTTCAACTTCCGATAGGTGCCATCAAGCTTCGCGTTCGTCGGATGATAGCTGATGCTGTACTGATTGCGAATGTCGGACGCGATGTCGTGAAAAATCTCCGGCAGTTCGCCCTGGAAGCGCGGGAAGTACGCGCGCCCTCCAGTCATCGACGCGAACGTCTTCATCTGGTTGTCGGCCTGCAATTGCGTGATCTCCTGCATCCCGCCCATTCGCCCCTGCATCGCCCGCTGCGTCTCCATCATTTCGCGCCATTGCCATCCGATGCTGACGCCGTAGATAGTCACGTCTTTGGTCGATTTCACCTTTTTCATGATCTGATCCAGATTCAGTTTGCTGAAAGTGTCGCGGCCGGTGGAAACCAGAATGATGTATTTCTTGCCCTCGATGCGATCGCACCGGTCGATGGTGTCAAAGAGCGCGTCGAAAAGATTGCGCTCCGAGAATCCGGGGATGCGCAGCATATTCAGCGCGCCCATGATGGCGCGCTTGTCCTGCGTGAAGTCGACCAGAATCTGCGGCTTCAAATCGTAGGAAACCACGGCGACCCAATCATCCTTCTTCAGGCCGCTGGCGAACGTGTAAGACGCATTGAGCGCGTCGATCATGTAGCCAATGTTCGTCGAGGCGTATTCCACGAGGAGCACGGCCGTAATCGGAGCTTCCGTCTGATTGAAGCTCGCAATCTGCTGCGCTGCGCCATCTTCCATGATCTTGAAATTCTCTCTGCGCAGCCCCGGAATCGTCTGCCCATCCTTTGTCGTCACCAGCACATCCAGGTTCACTACCGGCACATCGACGCGGATCGAGTAGTCGGGCATGTTCTCGATCTTCTTTGGCTTCTCCGGCGCGGGCGGCGGGGGCTCTTCTTTTTTCTTCGGAATCACATACGGCCCGACGTCGTTCTGCGGCCCACCGGCTTCGGGCGGCGCCTCCTGCTGATTCGGGTTCGATTGGTTCGGATTCGCCGGTGCCTGCTGCGATGAGTCCTGGGCCTGCGCCCGTTCAGCAATCGTCGCAGCCGCCATCCAGAAAAGAACCAACGCCAACAAGATTACGGGCTTGCGGGAAGCCCATAGCAGCCGCCTTTGCCCGTGAAATACGTTGAAAAACATGGGGAGTCCTCGAAAACTTCTGTGCTAGTATAGATGCAAGAACTTCGCAGTTGGGATATTTTGCGAGCCCTAAAAAGCGCTGCCTCTCCTGGCAAGATTCTGAAAGCGTGCGGAGTCTTTAACGCGGTCATTTGTGACTTCCGGGGTCTCCATGGGGAAAGTTGCACGCTCACTCGCCAGCCTGTTGTGTCTGTCGTCCTTCATCTGCTTTAACGCGCAAAAGTCAGCCGGTCAAGGCACGGCGCAAAACGCCGTTCCAATAAAGATTGCGGCGGCCGACGTGCCCGCCACTCTTCCTGTGCTCACTTCGCCAAATATCATACCGCTCGATCAAATTCGCGAGGGTATGAAAGGCACGGCCCTCACCGTTTTCCAGGGTGTCAGGCCAGAGTCGATGGACGTAGAAGTTCTGGGCGTGATGCACAATGTGAATGGGCCCAAGGGCGACATTATTTTAGTCCGCCTGCATGGCACCAAGCCCGAATACACGGGCGTAGTGGCCGGCATGAGCGGCAGCCCCGTCTATTTCGACGGCAAGCTGGCCGGAGCGCTAGCCTTCCGCATCGGCGAGTTTTCCAAAGAACCGATCGCCGGAGTAACTCCGATCGAAGAAATGTTGGAGATCAACGCTCTCGATCGCCGTCCAACGTCAGCGCCCCTGCGAGCCGACCTCAACAGCAACAATTCTTCGAACTCCAGCGCCACCAATAAAACCGAAGCCAGCCAAACCGCCAGCCCCGGCGAAAATTCATCTATGCCGGGGGTGAATTACAGCAACTACCTCAAGCCCATCGAAACGCCGCTCGTCTTTAACGGTTTTTCGGCCGAAACCCTGCAGCGCTATGGCCAGCAATTCGCCGCCGCTGGCATCGTGCCCGTAATGGGCATCGGCTCCTCCAGCGATCGTAAGCAGCCCGAGCCCATAGTCGCCGGCTCCGCTGTCAGCGCCGTTCTCGTCCGCGGCGACATGGATATCGCCGCCACCTGCACCGTCACCTACGTCGATCCCGAGCGCCTGCTCGCCTGTGGACATCCTCTGCTCCAGTTTGGCGAAGTCGATCTGCCGATGACCAAGGCCACCGTGCTGGCCACGCTGCCCTCGCCGATGAACGCTTTCAAGATCGTCGACACCACCGAGACCATCGGAGCCTTCGTGCAGGATCGCCAGAATGGCATCATGGGCGTGCCCGGCCGCGACTCGAAGATGATTCCCGTCACCGTCTCCATGCACATGGGGCAGGCAACCAAAGAATTCCATTACGAAATTCTCAACAACGCGCGCCTCAGCCCCCTCGCCATGATGGCCACCGTCTTCAACGCGCTGCATGGCACCAACGAATACGGGGAGGACATCACCTACCGCATGAATGGCGTGCTCAGCGTCAAGGGATACCCCGACGTCACGCTGCGCAATATGTTCGCACCGCAGGATAACGGCCAACCCGCCGCCGCGATGGCCGCCGCCACTATCGGCGATCATTTTGGCCGCATCTACACCAATGCTTTCGACGTCCCCGACGTGCAAGGAGTGAAGCTGGATTTCGATCTCGTCCGCGAACGCCGTTCCGCGCGCCTGGAAGCTTCGCGCACCGATGTAACCGAAGCTCGCCCCGGCGACGAGATCATGGTCGAGACCGTAATCCGTCCCTATCGCGGCGAGCGCCTGGTTCGCCAGATTCCAATTCGCATTCCGACCTCCACATCAAAAGGAACCTTGCGCGTCCTGGTCAGCGACGGAGACACGCTAGACCGCCTGCACCACGGTACTCCCATGATGAACCGCGGCCTGAGCTTGGCGCCGACCATCGCACTGCTAAATAAAGAACACGCCAACGATCGCGTCTACGTTTCGCTGATTCAGTCCGATCCCGAAGCCATGGTCGCCGACAAAGTGATGCCCACGCTCCCGCTCTCCGTAATGAACGTCATGGAAAACATGCGCGGCACGCAAGACATGGTGGTCCTCGGCGAATCGTCAGTGAGCGAAGCATCGACCGACCCCCTGGACTACGTAGTCGCGGGCGCGCAGATGCTGACTATCACTATCAAGTAGCTGGAGCTACTCACGCGCTCATCACCATGTTGTCATCCTGAGCGGAGCAATAGCGTTCGCAAGGCGAACGCTATTGCGGAGTCGAAGGACCCCTACAATTGCAAACACCTCCGACTGAGATCCCGAAATCTCGTAAGCAGGAGATTGCAGTCCTAAATCGCGGCGGATATAGGGGTCCTTCGACTTCGTAGAACGATCCGCTTCGCGAATCGTCCTGCTCCGCTCAGGATGACAATTTGAATTTAATGTTGGAAACTTGAACTGAGGTATTTACTTTGGCTCGTAAGACGCTCGCCTCGCTCTCCGCTCTAATCCTTCTCTCCACCATCGCTTTCGCCGAGGGCACCCGCACCTGGGAGCAATCCAAATTCGACGAACTGATCAAGGGCACGCCGAAAGGCGTTGCGCTGCGCAGCGAAGGCGGACTCGAACTTGCTCCGGCCTTCAAGGCCCTGGCGACCACGCCTTCGACTTACATCTGGTCGATCGCCTCCGATTCCGCGGGCAATGTTTACGCCGCCGCCGGCTCTCCGGCGCGCGTCTATCGCATTACGCCCGACGGCCAGATCGCAACCATCTTCGAGCCGCAGGAATTGCAGGTGCAATCGCTCGTCGTTGATAAGAACGGCGCGAAGAACGGCATCGTTTACGCCGCCACCGCGCCCGACGGAAAAGTTTATCGTCTCGAGCCTCCAAAATCCGCTTCAGGAGCCAAGCCTGGTACAGCGGCTTCCTGGAGCGCCACTCCCTACTTCGATCCTGGCTCCAAATATATTTGGGATATCGTCGAAGACAAATCCGGTGCGCTCTTTGTCGCGACCGGCGACCACGGGGAAATTTTCAAGGTCACCTCCAACGGACAGCACTCACTTTTTTTTAAAAGCGATGAAGTGCACATTCGCGTTCTCGCCCTCGATCCCAAAGGAAACCTGATCGCCGGCTCCGACGGCAGCGGACTCGTCTATCGCATCGCGCCCAATGGTGAAGCCTTCGTTCTCTACAGCGCTCCGAAAAAAGAAATTACCGCGCTCGCCATTGACGGCGCCGGCAACATCTATGCCGCCGCTGCCGGAGAAAAGCGCCTCGAACCCGGCGCCGCGCAGTTGGCCCTCGCGCTCTCCGCCCAGCCGCCGCAAACCGCGCCACCAGCCGGAGGCGGCACCATCACCATCACTGCTGCCGCGCCTACTGCCGCTACGCCGTTCCCCGCTCCCGGAGCGGGCGTTAGCGGCGGCTCCGAAATTTATCGCATCGCGCCCGATGGCGCTCCGTCCCGCCTCTGGACCTCGCGCGAAGATCTCGTCTACGCCCTCGCCTTCGATCAGCGCGGACGCCTGCTTGCCGGCACTGGCAATCGCGGCCACATTTTTGCCATCAACGGCGTCGACGACTTCACCGATCTCGTCAAGGCCAGCGCCACGCAGATCACTGCCTTCGCCGCCGCGCCTGCAGGAGGCCTCTACGCTTCCAGCAGCAACCTCGGGAAAATTTTTGTTCTGGGCGCAGCGCCCGAAGCCGAAGGCACCTACGAGAGCGACGTCTTCGATGCCCACATTTTTTCCTTGTGGGGACGCGCGACCATGCGCAGCACCGGCAACATCGAGCTCTATGCGCGCAGCGGCAACGTAGACAATCCCGACCGCAACTGGAGCCCGTGGACCCGCGTCAATTCCGCACCCGATTCCGCCGCCGACTCCGAACTTAGAATTCCTCCAGCGCGCTTCGTGCAGTGGAAAGCCGTTCTCCACGCCGGCAACACCGCGCCCAAACTCGACGACGTAGTCCTCAACTACCTGCCGAAGAACGTCGCGCCCGAGATTGACGATGTTACCGTGTTACCTGGGTACCGCTATCAGCCGACCCCGCATGTAACCGGCAGCGATGCCTCTCTTCAAGGGCAGTCGCACTTCGACACTCCGCCGCCGCCCGCGCGCGACCGCGACGCGATCGGCATCCGCTGGTCGGCCCATGACAACAACGACGACCAGCTTGTCTACTCGATCTATTACCGCGGTGACGGCGAGTCGCGCTGGCTGCTGCTGAAGTCGAACCTCACCGACCGCTTCTACTCCTTCGACGCCAGCTTGCTGCCCGATGGCGGATACACCGTGAAGGTCATCGCCTCCGACGCCCCTTCGCATTCGCCAGGAGAGGCGCTCTACGCCGAGCGCGCCAGCCCCCGCTTCGAGGTAGACGGCACGGCCCCCGTAATCGAAAACCTGTCCGCCGCGATCGCTGCCGCCACAGAAGAGAAGCAAGGCGGCAAACAGATTCACGTGACCTTCCGAGCCCACGACTCCTTCTCGGCGATCAAGCGGGCGGAGTATTCGCTAGACGGCGGCGACTGGCAGTTCGTAGAACCCGCCGGCCACCTCTCCGACTCGAAGACCGAAGACTATGACTTCCACATCCCTGTCCCGCAACCTGAAGCGGCGCCAGCGGTTATGGCCGGGAGTACGGCCAATGACCACGTGGTGGTGGTCCGAGCCTATGACCGCTTCGACAACCTGGCCACGGCTAAGACGGTGATTCGAGGGAAGTAAGGTTGGGCGAAAGGCGAAAATGTTCCACGTGGAACATTTGTAGGGGCGTTTCTGTACGCATGTTTCGATACGTACATTTACGATTCTGTACCTACTGGCCGCAGGGCTCTGACGTTTTAGCGCTTTCTGGCCGGCGGGACGTGGGCGCTACTGCTTCGCGAAAATGATGGCTGCATTCTGCTCCGGATTCGGGGTTGTGGTCTCATCCATCATGAAAAAATCCTGGATCGTGCAAACAGGGCCACTTTGTTTCGTGCAACCGGAAGTATCGACAGTGTAGATCACGTAATTCTTGACCGACGGAGTAGTCAGCGCGATCGTACCTGTACCCAAGTCAGAGAGCGTGTAGCTACCATTCAGTGGCTGGGTCGGCCCCGGGGGGTACGGCGTTCCGAAGACGTTGTAGACCGCACTGCCTGGAGACGTAAGGAGCAGGTTGGCGGCAAGCGGGGTAGCTGCTGGATCGCCGCTGCTTGTTGTCGCCGCGGCATAGGTGCCCGGTAGCTCGGAGGCAGCAAAGGTGCCGCCGCCCGAGCCTTGCGGATTCATTGTTCCGGTCATCACCGACGAACTGGATTGATCGAGCAGGAATCCGCGATTTGCGCCGCTGGCATAAAGAACGAATGGAAGCGCCGGCACCGCCGGGCTCGCGTCCGGATTGCCCAGCATGTTAAAGGTATAGCGCCCGTTGGTTCCACTGGCCGCGTACGTGTACGCGAAGAGCGCTGCGGAGGGCGACGTCGGCACCGTGAGAATCGTGCCGGCATTATTCTGATCGAATTGACCGGTGAAGTTCCCGTTGCCGTCGGTTGTGCCCAAGGTCAGCGAAAGATTGGTATTCGCGCCATTAACTCCGACTCCTGTCAGAGCGGAGACGGAGGTGCCTTTGAAGGCAGCGGCGTTGTAGGTCTGCGTCGAATCCTGGAGGACCATCGTACCGGAGACCGCCGGGATTGCGGTGAGGTCGGTGGAGATGGCGAAGAAAGTAAGCGGATTCCCCTTGCTGGCTGAGCCGCCGGCGATGAAGAAATCGAAACCAAGGGTCGAGCCTGAAGTATTTAAGATCATGTGCCAGGCGCCGTTGGCGTTCGGTCCCGTGTAAGCGCCGGTAATGCTGCAAGGGGACGCACCGCAAACGTTGGAGGTGGCGCCGTTGTCGTTCGTATCCATTTGGCCGGCAACGATCGAGCCGCTACCATTCAGTGGCAAAACTCCGACATAGCCAACGCGCTTGCCGGTCGCATCCACGCCGGTGAAGCCGAAGGCGTAAGTTTGATCGCCTTTTAAAAGATTGGCGTTGGATGATATCTGCGCGATGCCTGAGCCCATGCCATGGCTATCGGCTTCGATCATCTCAATGTCGCCCGCACCATCGAGAACGACCTGAAACGTATTGGGGAAGGCTCCCGTCGTGAGGGTTAGAGTGCCCGCATTGTTAGAGTTGTTGGGATCGGAAGCAGTAGGAGTATAGGAACCGCCGGTTATGGTGTGTTGCGCGGGGCCGGTCGAAGTGAGTTCGTCTTCGAAGCCAGAGGTTATGACGCCATTCGTCGCGGTGAAGGTTCCAACTACGGACGTGGCGTTGCCGCTGCCGTCGTATCCGGAGAAACGGAAGGCATATGTGCCGTTTACGCGAGAGCTTACGAGCGAGGCTTTCGCGGTAGTGCAAAATTTAGGGTTCGCGGTACAGCCATTGGGATCGAGAGTCGAAGCCGCCGAGATCTGAATGCAACTGCCGCTACAGCTGTCGTTGCCCGTGTAGTACGCCAAACCGGATACATTCGGGTCCACGTGAAAGTTCGCGCAGGTTACATTGCTCGCGGTGCAAGTCCAGGTAAAGGTCTGCGGTGCGTCGTCGGGAACAGCGACGGCGGTGAATTGTTGAGTCAGACCGCTGCCGACACTCAAGCTCGACGGGGACACATCGGTGGTGATATCGACAACATCGACGGTATCGGTGCCGGTTGCGGAGGGATCGGCTTGCGACGTTGCGGTGATCGTCACCTGCGGTGGAGTGGGCACGGTTGCGGGCGCAACATAGGCGCCGGTGGTGGCGTTGATGGTTCCACAGGGGTTGCCACCGCCGGTACAAGCCGTGCCGCTCAGGCTCCAGCTGACAACCTGGCTGGTTGAGGCGGGTGCGACGGTGGCCGTGAACGTTGTGGTCTGGCCGGGATAAACAGAGGGCTGGGGGCTGACGGTGACGGTGATGGGCTGAGTACCGCCTCCGTTGCCACCTTTGGCGCAACCAGTGGCTAGCGCGAGACTCAGGAGTGCTCCCGCGAATAGAAGAGTCTTTATCATGATTTGATCTCTTGGAATGAGCTCTTAGATGCTGGCGAAAACCAATACATGGGCCCTTCGCTCCCCTCAGGATCACAAACCCTTTTAGGGCGCGCCCATCCATCATTTGATAGCAGCCGCAAGGCCAATTTATTAGTTAAATCAGCAAGTTAGAATGTACCTGAATTCATGGCACTTTGCCTGTGTAGCGAGGGGCCGGCAGTGCGAGAGCGCGGTATGACTGTGCAAGGAATTGCATAGAAAGAGGTGGCAGGGGTTAGGTCTAGTCACTCAGGGCTGGGAAGGCTGGCATCGGGGTGAGGTCGACGAACAGCAGGTCCTTCGCTTCGCTCAAGACGACAAATCTTAATGATGGGTTTGAGCGTTAGTGCTTTGATGACACGTTTCTGACTCCCGACGACTGTGTACTCGTGGCGGGCTCTTGCTTCTGGTTCTGGGCTAGCCTTGCGCTTTCCAAAAGGGGGCGAAGTTCGCTGGCGGTGATGCCCAGGGTGCCTCCGGAGAAGCCGTCGATGTAGGCGGAGTTGATGCCTACTACTTCGCCGCGGAGGTTGAGGACGGGGCCTCCGCTGCCGCCGTGGGCGGTGGGAGCGTCGTAGATGAGTTTGTCTCCGGTGACGTCGCCGATGTGGCCGAAGGTGGCGGAGGGGCGGATCAGCGAAAGGGCGGCCAACTCGGCGGCGGTGTCGCCGTTATCGGGATGCGCCGAGAGGCGGTCATAGACGACTGCTGGAGACTTCGCGACCATTCCGGTCACTCCCATGGGATAGGCGAGGACGCTGACGGATTCGCCGACGTGCGGCGGCGCGGACGCCAAAGTTAATGAGCGCAACTTCTCGGTGAAGTCGGATGGCTCGAGGCGCAGGAGCGCTAAATCGCCATGAGTGGCGACGACCGCCGGCTGGAGAACGACGGGCAACGGTGAGCCGGGAAAGTAGGCGACCAGCTTCTCTAGCACGGGCTCGCCACCCTGGCGAAGGACCATCGCGACTTCGCGATCGCCGTACCAGGGCTGAGCCACGTGGCGATTGGTGGCCAAAAGGCCGTGGGCTACTACGAAGCCAGTGCCGGCGACGCGGGCACGAAAGTGCTGGCCGTGGCCGGAGATGTGATAAATGCCGTAGATATAGGCTACGGAGTCACGCGCTTCGTCGACAACTCCTGCTGAAATCGATTGCTGAGCTTCGAGAGTGGCGACCTGGCTCGAAAGTTGATGAACCTGCTGTTCGAGGCCGGCGGTCTCTGGCGGCGCGTAGTAATGGGCCATGATGCCGGCGCCTACAAGGGCCAGCACGCCAAGCAATGCCTGCACGAAGCGCTGCCAGGTTTCAAGCAATTCGCCTTCGCCGCTTTTTTCCCCGATATCGGAATCGAACATGATTTGTCAGACCCTGCTGTCAGCCCGGTTAGGAGGGAGTTATCCGGGTAGTCAATATGCTGACGCATTTGAGGCCGAGGGGGTAGGGTACAGAAGTCCGGTGGAACGCGACCTTAGGTAACTGAAGGGGAAGAGGCATGGTGTAGCCTAATGGCATGGCGAAAGTGATCTCGAGTGGGCCGCGATGGATTGGGATTCCGGCCCGCGTCCTGGCGATGACGTTCTTGTTTACGCTGCTGTCGTTTGCGGTGGCGCTGCTGGTGAGCATCCTCGGCACGGTGGTCTATTCGCAGGTGAAGCATGTCGCGCCCAACCTTACTTTTGCGTACCGGCACATTGCGTTTCCGTTCGCGATCACTGCCGGTGGAATTGTATTGGCGCTATCTCTCGGGATGGAAATTCGAAACTACAGGCAGCGCAAGGCGCTGGACGGGATTGAGCGGGTGAGTTGAACATTGGTGCGTGAAATGGGTGCGTCAAACATGGGTGCGTCAAAGATGGCTGACTTGAAAACAAACGCGCCGCGGATTGCTATTCCGGTGCCTCATTCCGCGGACCCCAGTTACGCTCAGCGCTCGCTGCCGCAATACGAAGATGCTGTGCGCGCGGCAGGTGGAGAGCCGGTCCGGATCGAACTGGATCAGACTCCGGCGCAAGTGAGGGAGCAGATCGAGCGCTGCGATGCTGTGCTATTGCCCGGCAGCGGCGCGGATGTGGATCCGGCAAAGTACGGTGCGGCGCGCCACTCGAAAACTGCGCCTGCCGATGCCAAGCGGGATGCAGTGGACGAGTTGTTGCTGGATGACGCTTATGCGCAACGCAAGCCGGTGCTCGGCATCTGCTATGGATTGCAGTCGCTGAACGTTTATCAGTCGGGCACGCTGGCGCAGCATATCGAATCGGCCATCAACCACAGTCCGGGACGGACGGTCGCGAAGGCGCACAAAGTCATAATCGAGCCGAAGTCGCGGCTGGCGGAGATTGTGGGCGCGAGCCCGCTTGCGGTGAATTCGTCGCATCATCAGGCGGCGGAGGTTGCGGGGAATGGATTGCGGGTGGTGGCGCGGTCAGAGGAAGACGGGGTCATCGAGGCTCTTGAAGGAACTGCTCAGGAACATTTTGTGCTGGCGGTGCAATGGCATCCGGAGCGGAGTGTGAATGAAGCGCCGGAGGTAGCGGAGTCGGCGCGGGCGATCTTCGACGGGTTTATCGAAGCAGCGAGGGGCAAGTACGCGGAATCGAAGGCCCCCCTACGGTGGCAAGAGACTATGCGTTCGCCGCCGGGAAACTCTCGCGAGAAATAAAAGATTGCAGCCCGACATTGCAGCGGTTATAGGGGTCCTTCGACTCCGCGGGACGATTCGCTTCGCGAACCGTCCCGCTTCGCTCAGGATGACAAAATCAAATAGTTTACTTGTCTACCACTCCGAGCGCTGCAGCAAAGCCGCGACGTTCGCGATCGCGGCGTTATCCGTGCCCATGCCTTCGGGCGTCTTCGCTTTGATGCCGACACGATCTCCAGGAATTCCGCACAACTCGGCTACTCGTTTGCGAATTGCGTCTGCGTGGGGGCCGATCTTCGGAGCCGCCAGAATCAGTGTTGAATCCAAATTTACAATCTCGTAACCCGCGGCCTTGACGCGCTGCAACGCCTCGCGCAGAAAGACGGCGGAGTCGGCGTTTTTCCATTGCGGGTCGGAGGGCGGAAACAACGCTCCGATGTCTGGCCCGGCGATGGCGCCAAGGAGTGCGTCGGTGATCGCATGCAGCAGAACGTCTCCGTCGGAGTGGCCGCCTAGACCTTTATCGTGCGGCAGCAGCACACCTCCGATTTTTAGCGGGATGCCGGATTTGAATTCGTGCGAGTCCCAGCCGTAGCCGATGCGCATTTCAGGTTTGCAGGTATCTTTGTGCGTAGCCGGGCTCAAGATTTTTCCTTATTTTCGATGTCGAGATAGAACTCGGCCAGATCCATATCGGCGGGCGTGGTGATTTTTATGTTGCGCGCGGAGCCCATTACCACCACGACGGGCAATCCGGCGCGCTCGATCAGCGAGGCCTCGTCGGTGCCGAGAAAGCCGTCTGCGATTGCGTCGTCGAAAGCTTTTTTCAGGATGTTGTAGCGAAAACCTTGCGGGGTTTGCGCGAGCACAATGCTGGCGCGAGGAATCGTAGCTTTGATGAGGGCGCCATCCGCGGTACGCTCCACTTGTTTCACAGTGTCTACGGCGGGCCAGCCTGCGATCGCGGCTCCGTGCTTGTGCGCGGCATCGATCACGTAGTTAATAATTTCGGCGGTTACGAATGGCCGAACCGCATCGTGCACCAGGACGACATCATCCGCATCGGCGGGAGTGTGGGCGAGGGCGCTAGCGACCGAGTCCTGGCGATGCTCGCCTCCCTCGACCATCTTGAGGCGCTTGCTCAGAATTTCTGGATATTCCTTTTCGAGTTGAGTGCGAAAGCCTGCAATTTCGTCTTTGCGCAGAGCTACGATGATTTCGTGAACGGCGGGGACTTCGGCAAATTTGCGTAGCGTGTGGACGAGAATGGGCACGCCGTCAATTTCTTTGAACTGCTTGGTGGGCGACTTTTTCTTAGTCCGGTCCTTCGACTGGGCGGCCGACGGCGCGGCCATGCGCGTGCCGAGTCCGGCCGCGGGAATAATGGCAAAAACCTTCATAGGGGCGATCAGTATAGTACAGGACAGGAGATTTCGCAGAGAGGCTCCGGTGGGCGTCCTCGCCCTCGCCTCGGCGGCTGCTGCTACTATCGTTCCGTCAATGGGAGGTTAGTCGGCGGCGCGGTCACCGACCGCCGAGATGGCTTTCTTGGCCGGATCGGAAGCGGGCCCGCTGCTTGTCGTCGTGGTTGTTGCGGTGGGAGCCGAGGAAACCGGCGGCACCGTTATCTTGGAATCGTGACGGCCGGTCGCGCGCTCATCCCACTTGCCAAAGATCATCTTGCCGGCGGTGGTTTGCAGGACTGATGTCACGGAAATGTCGATGGTCTTGCCAATCATCTTGCGCGCGTTGTCGACGACCACCATGGTGCCATCGTCGAGATAGGCGACGCCCTGGTTGTATTCCTTGCCTTCCTTCAGGATGAATACGCGCATGATCTCGCCGGGCAGAACGATTGGCTTGAGCGAGTTGGCCAGTTCGTTGATGTTTAGCACGGCTACGCCCTGCAACTGAGCGACTTTGTTGAGATTGAAATCGTTGGTCAGAATCTTGCCTTCATAGAGCTTGGCGAGTTCGATGAGCTTCATATCGACTTCGCGAACGCTGGGAAAATCGTCTTCAACGATCTGAATTTGCACTGACGCCGTTTTTTGCAGGCGTTGCAATATGTCGAGGCCGCGGCGGCCGCGATTGCGCTTGAGCGAGTCGGCAGAATCGGCTACTAGTTGTAACTCGCGCAGAACAAACTGAGGGATCACGATGAGTCCGTCGAGGAAGCCGGTCTCGGCGATATCGGCAATGCGGCCATCGATGATGACGCTGGTATCCAATATCTTGTAACTCTTCTTACCCGACTTTTCGCCGCCGAAGATTCCGCCGAGCGCTGCCAAATTGAGTAAGTCGCCTTTATTAGATCCGACCGCCAGCCCCACATAAGCCATGACGAGCATGACCATGATCTGGAGGAAGCTTTGCACCGGGCTTGGCGGCAGGCTGTTGCGGATGACGAGAGCGAAAAGATAGGCGCCAATAATGCCAAGCACGCTGCCGATAGCGGCGCCAATCAGGCGTTTCAGACTCATCGCGCGCAACCGCCACTCAAATACGATGATGGCGGCGCCGATCACCAAACCGACGGCGGCGTCAAGATGCGAGGGCAGGTTAAAGGGACGAATCAGAGAGCAGATAACAGCGACAATCAAAATAAACAGAAGGCGTATAAGTAGGACGTCCACGAGTAAGACCTCTCTCGGAGAAGGTACCGCTTCAGCGATTCCCGCCCGCCGCCAGTCATTTGGGGCAAATGATAATTAATAGCCCAACGCCAGCGTTCTATTCACAGAGCTGTAAGAACTTTAAAATGCGCTCCGTGCCCGATTATTTCCAGGTTAGTGCAAAAAGTGACGCGAGCAGTATATACCTGCTTTGGAAGGCCGACCAGTATTTCGCTTTGGCCTTTATCAGCGGGCGTTCTGGGCTACATTCCGTCGTAATTTGGGCCGCCTCCGCCCTCGGGTGGAACCCAGGTAATGATCTGGTAGGGGTCTTCGATGTCGCACGTCTTGCAGTGGACGCAGTTAGCCGGATTGAGGCTTATGCGCTTGCCATTCAGAGCCGAGGCGTCCTCAACCATCTCGTAGACATTGGCAGGACAGAAGTTCTGGCAGGGGTTGCCAAACTCTTTCACGCAGCGATCGTTGCAGATGTTTGTGTCGTCGATAAGTAGGTGCGCTGGCTGATCTTCTTCATGCTTAGTGCCGGAATGATAAAGGTCTGTAAGTTTGTCGAAGGTCAGTTTGCCATCGCCCTTCGCCGGACCGAGCATGTGAGCTTCCGGGCCGCCGTCGGCGGGCAGTTTGGCGATAGGTTGCAGGTTTTCGTAGCCGGGATGTGACGGCAGCCGATCGCGGAGGCCGCCGGGAAAAATCTCCTGCAGCACGGTGTTGAACATGCCCGCGACCATGCCGTTCTTAAATCCCTGGTGGAAGTTGCGCACCGGCCAAAGTTCATCGAAAATCCAACTCGTTTCGACGCGGCGCTGATATTTGCCAAGAATTTCCGCGGACTCGGCGGGCGACGCGTCCGATTTCAGGAGCGCCTCGAAGGCCGTCTCGGCCGCCAGCATGCCGCTCTTGATTGCGAGATGGATTCCTTTCAAGCGCGCGGAATTGAGGAAGCCGGCCGAATCGCCGGCGATCATCCAGCCATCACCCGCGAGTGGTGGCAGCGACCACCAACCGCCGTAGGGCAGGGACTTCGCGCCGTAGCGGATCATCTTGCCTCCGGCGAGCAGGCGCGCAATAAAAGGATGCTCCTTGAACGCTTGCAGCACGTGCTGCGGATCGAGGCGCGGATCGCGGTAGTCGAGTCCGGTAACGAAGCCGAGCGAGACTGTATTGTCTTTTGAGCCGTAGATCCACGCGCCGCCATATTCTTTTGTAGTCAGCGGATAGCCCATGGTGTAGATCACTTCGCCGGCCTTGATGCGGCCGGCTGGGACTTCCCATAGCTCTTTCACGCCCACGCCATAGGTCTGCGGATTGCGATCTTTCATCAGGTCGAATTTCTTGAGGAGTTGCTTGGTGAGCGATCCGCGGGTGCCTTCGGCGAGCACGACTACCTTGGCTTTCACGTCGTAGCCAGGTTCGAAATTCGATTTCGGCTGGTTTTGCTTGTCGACTCCTTTGTCGTCGGTGCGCACGCCGACGACGCGATCGCCGCCTGGGCCGCGATCAAAGAGCAATTCCGAGCCCGCGAAGCCATTAAAAATCGTGATGCCCGCTTCTTCGACTTTGCCGGCTAGCCATTTCACAAAGCGGTTGATCGAGATGACGTAGTTGCCGTGATCCTGCAGGGGCGGAGGAGTCATTGGCAGCTCGTAGTTGCCTGTGCGCGTCAGGAAGTGAACCGCTTCTTTGTGCACAACGGCATCGAGAGGCGCTTCGCTCTCGAATCCGGGCAGCAATTCTTTCATGGAGCGGGGATCGAGGAGCGCGCCCGAAAGGCAGTGCTGTCCAGCCTCGCGCGCTTTTTCGAGCACGTAGATATTTTCCTTGCTGAGCTGGCGTTCAGGATGGCGCGCGTTGTGATCGTCGATCAATTGCGAAAGCCGCAGGGCGCAGGCCATCCCGGCGGGTCCGCCGCCGACGATAACGACATCGGCCGGCATTTCAGGATGATCAACATTCGAGAGAGGTTTGCGGAAGATCAGCGTCATGAAATCGGCTCTTGGCTTTTGGCTCCTAGCTCTCAGCTTCTAGCGCAGAAGGTATGATACGGGAAACAACCTCGCCAGCGCATTGGCATTTGACGGCTCGTCCCTCACCATTTCTTGAAGATCACCGCGACGGCGCATGCGATCAGCGCAAAGCCTGCATAGTAGTTCCATTTCAGCGGTTGATGGAAATAGAGGACTGAGAAGACCGAGAACACCGTCAAGGTAATTACTTCCTGAATGGTCTTGAGCTGCGCCACGCTAAATTCGTAGGAGCCGATGCGGTTGGCGGGCACCTGAAAACAGTATTCTGCAAAAGCGATCAGCCAGCTTATGACGATCACCTTGAACAGCGGAGCATTGCGATACTTCAGATGGCCATACCAGGCGAAGGTCATAAAGATGTTGGAAAGAGTCAGGAGCAGAATTGTCGTCATGTGAATATATGTTGCGCGAATCGTGGAGGCAGTTGTAGTCCGTAGGAAGGTTCCGCCGATCCGGGACGACGAGGCAAGGTTCTCTGCAATCAGGCGCGGCGCGACTCAGCGAATGAGTCGCGAATAGCCGTCAGCACCGTATCCATCTGCTTCGGTGTTCCGACAGTAATCCGCACACAGCCTTGGCAGCATGGGCTGGCCGAGAAATCGCGGACCACAATGCGGCGCCTGCGCATCGCCTCCACAAATGCCTTGGCTGAGTCTCCCATCCGCAGGAGAACGAAGTTGGTCTGGCTGGGCCAGAAGTGAAGACCGAGTTCGCCAAAGAGTCGTTCCAGTTGTTCGCGACCGCGCTTGATCTGCGCGACATGCTCGCTCACAAATGAGCGGTCGGCGAGAGCCTCTTCGAGGCACGCCAGCGCTACGGAATTTACGTTGAACGGCAGGCTCAGCCGGCGGAGATAGTCGATCTGCTCGGCAGCGCCGGTGAGCACTCCGAGACGCAGGCCAGCGAGTCCGTAGGCTTTTGAAAACGTGCGCGCCACGAATAAATTCGGATGATGCGCCAGGTCTGGGATCAGAGTCCGGCAAGTCAATGCGCCGCTGCAGAATTCGAAGTAGGCTTCGTCGATTAGCACTGCCGCGTTGGGAGCTGACTCTACAATCTTTAGGAGATCGGCGCGTGTTGCCGCCAGGCCGGTGGGATTGTTGGGATTCGCAATCGCAATCACGCGCGTGCGCGGCGAGATCCGCGCGAGCAGTTCGGCGATCGGTAGGGTCAAATTTTCTCGCGATGGCACGCGCACGACTTTCGCTGCGACCGTTGCGCCTAGCATCGGATACATCACGAATGTCGGATCGGCAAAGAGCAACTCATCGCCACTGTCGAGATAGGCTGTGAAGACCAGTGAGAGAGCCTCATCCATGCCGTTGGTGACTAATGCCTGCTCGGGCGCTATGCCGAGAAAATCCGCGACCAGCCGCTCGCCAGCCTCGCGCTGGGGATAGAGCGAAACATCTTTCGCCGAGAGCGAATGCAAGCGCGCCAGTACGCGGGGCGAGCACCCTGGCATGCTCTCATTCAAGTCGAGGCTCAGCCCCTCGCGGCTCGTGATCGGCGAACGGTATCGCTGCAATCCGGCAATAGTTACGCGTGGCTTCAGCATGAGAAGGGCGTCATGTTGCGACTGAGTTTACGATACTCATTCTTCGTTGCGCCGCCCATACTCCACGGCGGCGAAGATCGCGGTGCAGATTGCAAAATCGACCAGTAGCCCCCAGTCTTCTTTAAAAAGCCTGTGCCGCGCCACCGGCGGCAGATGGGGCATGAGCAGATAATAAATAGCGTTGCCGGAAAGAACGGCCAGGAGCGCATCGAGAAAATTTCTTGCCGTGTTGCCTTTGCTCGGTGTCTTCGTCAAGCCTCGGTCCACTCCTGCTACCATCGCTTAAGATGCTGGAACCGTCCACTCCAGTGCAGTTTGTGAAAGGCATAGGCCCGCGCCTGGCCGAAGTGCTGGCTGCGAAGGGCCTTCGGACGGTCGACGACCTGCTCCACTACCTGCCCTTTCGCTACGAAGACCGTCTCAATCCGCGTTCTGTGGCCGAGTTGCGCGCCGGCGAGATGGCCACTGTGATTGCCGAGGTCCGCAACTCAGGATTATTTCGCACCCGGCGCATGCCCATCTTTCAGCTCACGGTTGGCCAGGGCCGTAACCGGCTGAAATGTCTGTGGTTCAATGCGACCTATCTGCAAGACCGCTTCCAACCGGGGCAGATGCTGGCGCTCTACGGCAAAGTCGAAGAGGATCGCGACGGCGGATTGCAGATCGTGCAGCCGCAGTTCGAGATTCTCGGCGATATCAACACCAATGACGAAGGCGGCGTCGAGACGGCTGAAAAAGAGGCGGAGAAAAAAGCCGCAGCTTCGCTCGAGATTGGCCGCATCGTTCCCATCTACGAATCGACTGGGCAGGGCAAGCTTACGCCACGCTGGTTTCGGCGGATCATCCGGTGGGCGCTGGAAAATTTGGGCCCCGATCTTCCGGACCCAATTCCGGCTGCAGTGCGCGTGCACTTGAGTCTGGTGTCTTCGCGCGAAGCCTTGTGGAAGGTGCATTGGCCGGACGCGGGCGAGAGCTTTAACGATCTGCAATCGTCTCGCACCGCTGCGCACATTCGCTTGATCTTCGATGAATTATTTTTTATCGAGCTGGGCCTCGAACTCAAGCGTCGCGAGCAAAAAGC
The DNA here is from genome assembly GCA_035483045.1 of Terriglobales bacterium. Lineage (GTDB taxonomy): Bacteria > Acidobacteriota > Terriglobia > Terriglobales > Acidobacteriaceae > Acidiflorens. The sequence continues at coordinate 209,666 of DATHQD010000012.1, read as the reverse complement.
GCAGACTGGAATCGCCTTTCAGCTCAATGACGGCGTGCGTACGGCGATTAAGAAGATACTGCCATTTCATCCGACAACAGCGCAGAAGCGCGTGCTGAAAGAAATTGCCACTGACATGCAGGCGCCAAGCCCTATGCGGCGATTGCTGCAAGGCGACGTTGGATCCGGAAAGACGATTGTCGCCTTTCAGGCCGCGATTATCGCCATTGAAAATGGCTACCAGGTCGCGCTGATGGCGCCGACGGAGATTCTGGCTCAACAACATTATTTTTCGGCTCGGCAGATTCTCGAACGCGCCGGATATCGCATTGTGCTCCTGACCGGCTCGCTCGAACAGGATCGCAAGCGCGACATTCGGCGCCACATTGCGCAAGGGCACGCGCAACTCATTATCGGGACGCATGCGCTGATTCAGGATCGGGTTGAATTCGAGAATCTAGGCCTGGTCGTGGTCGACGAACAGCATCGATTTGGCGTGATGCAGCGCCTTAAGCTCATGAAGAAATCAGACGGCACAAATGACGGCACAAATTCCAAGGCCGATCCTGAGCCCGATGTCTTAGTGATGACCGCGACTCCCATCCCGCGCACACTCGCTCTCACCCTTTATGGCGACCTCGACCTATCTGTGTTGGACGAGCTTCCGCCGGGACGCACGCCGGTCGTCACGCGTGCCGTGCCTGACGAGCGCGCGCCGGAGGTCTGGGATTTCGTCGGCAAGCAGATTGCCGCTGGACATCAGGCCTATGTTGTCTATCCCGTGATTGAAGAGAACGAAGAGCGCGAACTGAAAGCGGCGCAGCAGATGCACCGCCAGTTGCGTGAAAAAATCTTTCCCAAACTGCATGTTGGGCTGCTGCATGGCCGTCTCGACGCCGATGAGAAAGAGCACGTCATGCGCGAATTCCAGCAAGGCAAAATCGAAATTCTTGTTGCTACGACGGTGATTGAAGTTGGCGTCGACGTCCCGAACGCGACCGTCATGGTTATCGAGCACGCCGACCGTTTTGGATTAGCGCAGCTCCATCAATTACGCGGACGCATCGGCCGCGGCGCGGCGAAATCCTATTGTGTGCTGATGCGCGGAGGGAAAGTTTCCGAAGAAGGCGAGCGCCGCCTCGACGCCATGGTGCGTTCGAATGACGGTTTCCAGATCGCCGAACTCGATCTCGAACTGCGCGGCCCCGGTGAATTTTTCGGCACGAAGCAGGCAGGCATTCCAAGCTTTCGCGTAGCCAACATCATCCGCGACCGCGAACTGCTGGAGGCGGCGAAGCGCGAAGCTGCGTTTGTGATCTCAGGGCCGAATAGCGAAATATCGAAAGAGGAGATTGATCGCGCGCTGCGCGAGATGCGCTCGCGGTGGGCTATGAGTTATGGGTTGGTGGAGGTCGGGTAGAAACGGACACCAAGATGTTAACCTAAGCGTTGTTGGTGTGATGGAAATGTTAGGCCGCATCGTCCGGTAGTAACTCGGCGCTAGCTCGGATTTCAGCCAACAATCACTTACGATTGCGAAATCAAATGATCGCTGAATCACAGATTGAGCACGAGCAAGCGATGATCAAGGCATTCGTCTCTCGCGACAAACAGGAGAGATTTTTGACCTTCCTCTCGAAGCCGAAGACTCGCAAGAAGCTCACTCAGGAGCTAGCGAATTTCAGATGGTTTGATCCAAGATTTACAACCGCAATTCCATGGAGGGTTGACCCCACCCTTAGCCTCTGGCAACGACATGTTCGAGGTATCGAGAATGTTTATCGCTTGCTGGAATCAAAGGGGGCGGGGAAGACTTGCTGGGTCATCTCGGCGGACGTTGGCCTAGACGGGATGGAGCTGGGATTGGAATCTGTACTTGAAGATGTGTTCGACAGCGTCAGAGGAACGATCCTGTCGTGTCTCCCTGGTAGGCTGGGTCTGTATTCTGGCCATGACGAAAAACTGCTACTCACTAGATAAGTTCGACGGGTTGCTGCTGTAAAACAGCGCTAGATCGCCGGCCTTGCCTTCTACCGCTTCTTAATTAATCCCGTCCGATTTACCATTCATCCGATGCCATCTCCCCTCTACCACTGGCTCCGCAACCCCCTCTTTCTCTTGTGCCTCACCGCCGGCCTCATCGCGTTCGTCATCCAGACTGGGGAACTGGAAACCTCCGACACCACTCACCGCCTGCAAACCACGCACTGGCTTTGGACTTCGGAGCCGCAGGTTCTGCCTGACGATTATCCCGACTTCGGCCTCCACGGGCGCGGAGGGCGGCTTTATAGCTGGTATGGCATCGGCCAGTCGCTGCTCATGCTGCCCGCCGATATGCTTGGGACTTGGATTCAGAACTGGCCCCTCTTCGCCGGTTACCGCGAAGACCCGGAGGTGCGCAGCATCGTGGTCAGCTGCTCCACCAATATTCTGGTGAACGTTCTTACTGCGCTCATTGCATTTCGGCTGCTGGTTCAGTTGGGCTTTAGCGTGAAAGAGTCGGTCGCAGGCGTGCTTGCGTTCATGCTCTGCACCACTCATCTGCATTACACGCAGAACATGATGGAGAACAACTACATCGGTTTGCTCACGCTCACGGGATTTTCGTATCAGTACGAGTGGTTGCGTACTAATAGACGGCGCGCGCTGTTGATAGGCTCCGGCGCGCTCGGGCTTAATCTGCTTACACGGCTCACGACTGGCCTGGATCTGATTGCCGCGGGAGTGTTTCTCTTGTTGGCGATCTGGTTCGAGCCATCTGCGCCTGAAAGCGGACGCGCCAGCGTTTTGTGGCGGCGGCTGGTTGACTATTGCAAGATTGCTGCGCCGGTTTATTTGCTCTTTCTGGCGATTGATCGCGTTTATCAGTTTTATCGTTTTGAATCGTTTACCAACACATATGTCTCGCTGTTCGCCAAGGAATTTCGCCAGCGCGATCCGACTCTTCCAGCCAATTTCCCTTGGAGCACTCCTTTTCACGCCGGTGTTCTGGGTCCTTTATTCCAGCCGGAGAAGTCGATTTTTCTTTTTGATCCGCTGCTGGTGCTGGCAATTTTTCTTTTGCTTTGGCTGTGGAAACGGCTCACTCCCGGAGTTCGCGCCTATGGCGTGGCTTCGCTTTTGCTGTTAGCGGCGTACATCTGTTTTTACGCTCGCTATACCTTTTGGGCAGGCGACTTTGCCTGGGGCGATCGGTATGTTTCTACGTCGGTCGAACTTGCGACGCTGCTTGCGGTGCCTCTGCTGCTGCGCTATCGAGAGACTTTGGGCAAGGCGATCTGGAGTGCTAGCTGGGTTGTGATCATAGCCAGCCTGGTCATTCAGTTGGCGTCGCTTGTCCTATGGCTGCCGCTGGAAATTTATCAGATGGAAACTTTCGGGCATCCCACGTTTGTGATCGCGCTGCGCTTCAAGAATATTGTCGCGTTTGCTCTTGGCAAGATGGAGGAGTGGGGATTAAACACCGACGCCATGGGATGGGATCAGTGGGATTACATTCACATCACGACGTGGAATTTTCTGCCCAATCTGCTGCGTCGGGTTGGAGTCGCTCCCATGTGGGCGGTCAACATTGTGCGCGCTGTGTGGGTGGTGGCGCTGGCCGCGCTGTGTGCGGTTTTGGTGCGGATGCGAAATAGTTTGCGGACGGTGGCATCGACCGATTCAGCCGAGGCTGCTTAAAGATTTCCCTGGCGCACTCGCATGGCGGCCACGGACTTGACGATCATGGCCTCTAACACCTGTGGGTCAACAACGGAGAGTTTCTTGATGTAGAGGCAGCCTTTGCCGGTCGTGTGCTTGCCCAGCTTTACGAGTAGCGCCTTGCAGTCGCTGGAACCGATCAAGTTATACAGAACAGTTGCTGCCTTACGCGGCGAAAAACCAATAAGCGGCATATCGCCCTCGCGTCCACTTTCGTAGCGATAGTGGTAGCTGCCGAATCCGATGATGGATGACCCCCACATTTGCGGCTTTTCCCCGGTCGCGCTTTGCATCATCTTGATGAGCGCCTTGGTATCTGCGCGTCTTGCGGGGTCTATGATGGCCGCAATAAACGCTGCCACACTTAGCTTGGTGGGTTTGGTTTTGTTGTCCGCCATTTCTCCTCCCTTTCGCAGCCAAGGCTAACCCAGTCCTCGGGACCGCGCAAACGGGCAATGACTATTGCTAACAGGCGCTGGCTAGTCCGTACTTTTTCCGCAACGTTCCATCCTTAACGCTTCTGCTATCATCGCGAAGGAGCCGGTAACGCCGGCGAATTTTACCTTTCATCCAGGAGTTTGATCATGGAAACGCCCTCTCTTTCTATGGGCTCCCGGCGCGACGAAGACATCGCGCTTGACCTCATGAAATTTATCGCCATGACCACTAGTTATGGCAAGACCACCGGGTCCGGAGTCGGCTTTCAGGGCACTGGCGCGGCCGCTAAACCTGAAGATTACGCTGCTCAGTTGCTCGAACTTTACGGACGTTGCCTGCAGTCGGTGGGCGGGAAGTAAGTTATCGGGTGATCGAGCCATCGGGTCATCGGGTGATCGGAATCATCTGCAACGCTCGATAATTCCAGCCGGTTTGCGCCAATCCTTTCGGCTTCTATAGAATCATCAGTTTGCTGCAAGTAGTCTGAGCCGCAAGCGGAGTCCTCTCAAATCGGCCATCATGGCGGTGGTGGCCGCCAACGACGAACGAGTAGCGACCAACGACGACATTATGAAAATCCACGAGTACCAGGGAAAAGAAATTCTGAAGAAGTATGGCGTCGCCGTGCCGCGAGGCGTGATGGTTACCACGCGCGAGGAGGCGGAGGCCGCAGCCAAGGAGATTTTCGGCGCGGGCGCGACCGGCGTTGTTGTGAAGGCGCAGATTCATGCGGGCGGACGCGGCAAGGGCGGCGGTGTGAAGATTGCGAAGTCAGTCGAAGAAGCGGGCGAGATCGCCGCCAAGATGCTGGGCATGACTTTGATCACGCATCAGACGGGGCCGGAGGGGCGCGTCGTGCATCGACTGCTGATCGAAGAGACGCTGCCGATCGAAAAGGAACTTTATCTCGGCATTCTGGTCGATCGCGGCGAGGGCAAGCCGGTATTCATGGCGTCAGCCGCGGGTGGCATGGATATTGAGCAGGTCGCCGCTGAACGGCCCGACGAGATTCTGAAACAATATATTGATCCGGGGATGGGGCTGGAGCCGTTTGAGGCGCGCAAGATCGCGTTCGCGCTCGGGTTGAAGCCGCAGCAGATCAATGCCGCCGTACAGTTTCTGACCGGTCTGTACCGCGCGTTTCTCGACACCGATGCTTCCCTGGTCGAGATCAATCCTTTTGTCAGTTGCACCGATGGCCGACTGTTCGCGCTCGATGCCAAGTTGACCTTTGACGACAACGCGCTCTTTCGTCATGCGGATCTCCGCGGACTGCGTGACACGAGCGAAGAGGATCCGCTGGAGGTCGAGGCGTCGAAATACAATCTCAACTACATCAAGCTAGAGGGCAGCGTGGGCTGCATGGTGAATGGGGCCGGCCTGGCCATGGCCACTATGGACATCATTAAATACGCCGGTGGGCAGCCTGCGAATTTTCTCGATGTAGGCGGAGGGGCAAATGCTGAACAGGTTGCGCATGCTTTTGAAATTCTGCTTAGCGACAAGAGCGTGCGCGCTGTGCTGATCAATATTTTCGGTGGGATTTTGCGCGTCGATACGCTGGCGGCGGGCGTGGTTGAAGCGGCGAGAAAAACAAATCTCCAACTGCCGGTGGTGCTGCGACTCGAGGGCACGAACGTTCAGGAAGGCAAAAAAATTCTGATGGAATCGGGCCTGAACTTTATTGTTGCTGAGACGATGAAGGATGCGGCCGATAAAGTCGTGGCGGCGGCAAAGAGCGCGGCATAGTTTGGCGAGGCCAGCGGCTAGCGGTTAACAGCCACGACATTTTTTTGAGAAAGCATTTATGGCAATTCTGGTCGATAAAAAAACTCGATTGATCGTGCAAGGCCTGACCGGCCGCGAAGGTACTTTTCATGCCAAGGCCTGCGCTGCATATGGCACGCAGGTAATGGGCGGAGTCACTCCCGGCAAGGGCGGAACGACGCACGAAGGCTGGCCGGTATTCAACACTGTGCAGGAAGCAGCCGACAAAACCGGCGCGAACGCGACGGTGATTTTTGTTCCGCCGCCCTACGCTGCCGACGCGATCATGGAAGCTGCCGACGCGGAAATCGAACTCATCGTATGCATCACTGAAGGCATTCCGACGCTGGATATGGTGCGCGCCTGGGAATTCCTGCAGAATCGACGCTCGCGGCTGATCGGACCGAACTGCCCCGGCATCATCTCTCCCGGCAAATGCAAGATTGGAATTATGCCCGGGGCGATTCACAAAGAAGGCAATGTCGGGATTGTGTCTCGATCGGGAACGCTGACTTATGAGGCAGTGCATCAACTCACTCAGCGCGGCATTGGTCAGTCGACGGCGATCGGCATCGGCGGCGATCCCATCATCGGCACGAATTTTGTCGACGCGCTTGATCTGTTTAATCGCGATCCGCAGACCGAGGCCGTGATTATGATCGGGGAGATCGGCGGGAATGCCGAAGAGACTGCGGCGGAGTTCGTCAAGGCGCATATGAAGAAGCCGGTGGTCGGCTTCATCGCCGGGCAGACTGCGCCTCCGGGGCGCCGCATGGGTCACGCGGGCGCGATTATTTCTGGGGGCAAAGGGACGGCAGCGGAGAAGATTGCGGCCCTGGAAAAAGCTGGCCTGAAAGTCGCGAAGTCTCCTGCCGACATTGGAGAGACTCTCGCGGCAGTGCTGGGATCTGGCGTCAGGGCGTGAGCGAGTTTCTTAGGGGATAGGGATCCTTCGACTGCGCAGAACGAATCGCTTCGCTCCTCGTTCCGCTCCGCTCAGGATGACAAAGATTAGAGTTTAACGGCCGACTAACGACTAACGACAGAGGACTAACGACGGACTCATGAAAACACTGCAACGTACGCTGACCATCATTAAGCCCGACGCGGTTAAGAAGCACGGTGTCGGAGACATCATCGAGCAGTTCGAGAAGAACGGCTTTCACATTCTGGCTATGAAGATGCTGGAAATTTCTCGACATCAAGCGGAGCAGTTCTACGCCGTACATGCCAGCCGGCCGTTTTACCACTCCCTGACCGTTTTCATGTCGAGCGGCCCGATTGTCGCCATTGCGCTGGAGAAAGAAAACGCTATCGCCGATCTACGCAAGCTGATGGGCGCGACGAATCCGGCTAGCACCGAAGAGGGAACGATTCGCAAGAAATGGGCGAGCGACATCGAGCACAATGCAATCCACGGCTCTGACGCGGATGAAACGGCGCGCTTCGAGCTGAGTTTCTTTTTTGCGGGATACGAACTGGCGCGATAGGAGAAGGTTCCAATGTTTCAAGGTTAACATTCGTGAAATCTGGCTGGCCCTTGAAACTCTGAAACCTTGAAACTCTGAAACCTGTGCCGGGAACTTATCCTATTGGCTCAAACAAATGGCCCTCGGTGCGGTCGCCGATTTTTGGCAGATCTTTCTTCGCCATCTGCAGGAAGTGCGGAGAGGTGCGATGCGCCTCAAGAGCGGCGTCGTCCTTATATTGTTCGTAAATAAAGAAGCGGCGCGGATCGGTTTTGTGCTTGTGCGCCTGATACATCAGGCAGCCCGGTTCCTTGCGCGATTCGGCTGTGAGTTTTTCAAAGATCGCGGCCACTTCGGCCTCGCGTCCAACTTTTGCCATCCAGGTTACCGCCAACACCACCATCCGTAGCTCCGATCTACGCTGAAGTCGAACCCCTTAAAAGGGCACCTGATCCCCGAAGACTCTTCACGATATCGCTAATCCGAAACGCGAACCCTTAACCTTTCAATTGCATGCCAGCCCCAACTCATTTACGAAACTGTCGACTAGAATCGTCTGCTCACGATCGGGGCCCGTAGAAATCATTCCCACTCGCGCTCCCGTTTCTTTTTCGATGAAGCTTAAGTACTCTCGCGCGGCCTTGGGCAGCGCTTCGACGGAGCGAATATCCTGCGTCGGGGTTGCCCATCCCGGCAATTTGCGGTAGATGCATTCAATCTTTTCATAACCGCAGGCCTGTGCCGGGACTTCGTCCGTCTCCTTGCCGTCGACTTTATATCCCACGCAAACTGGAATCTCGGTCAGATGGTCGAGCACATCCAGCTTCGTGACCACCAGCCAGGAAATTCCATTAATCATGCCAGCGTAGCGGAGCAGAGGCAAATCGAGCCAGCCAGTGCGGCGAGGACGCCCGGTGACGGCGCCGAATTCGCTGCCGCGTTTGCGCAGATCCTCGCCTTCGGGGCCGAGCAATTCGGTCGGAAACGGGCCGCTGCCAACCCGGGTGCAATACGCTTTCGTGATTCCGATCACCGTATCGATCGACGTCGGAGGCACGCCGGTTCCGGTTGCCGCGCCACCTGAGGTCGCACTCGACGAAGTCACGAACGGGTAGGTTCCGTGATCGATATCGAGCATGGTGCCCTGTGCGCCTTCGAAGACGATCGACTTCCCTTCCGCGAGGGCACGGTTCAGCAGAAGGGCGGTGTCGCGGACAAACGGCGCAAGCTGTTCGGCGGCGTCGGCATATTCGCGAAACATCTTGTCCGGATCCAGCGGATCGGAATTAAAGAGCGCGTGCGCGATCATGTTTTTTTCGCGACAGGCATTTTCGATGTGGGTTCGCAGCAACGCGCGGTCGAGCAGGTCGGCGACGCGCAAACCGCGGCGGCCCATTTTGTCTTCGTACGTGGGGCCGATGCCGCGCGACGTAGTTCCGATTTTCACCCGGCCCGGAGCATTTTCCGAACCAAGCTCCATCATGCGATGGTAGGGAAGAATAACCTGGGCGCGATTTGAGACAAAAAGATTGCCATCGACTTTAACTCCCGCGACTCGCAGTGATGCTACCTCTTTTAGGAAGGCCAGCGGGTCAATGACTACTCCATTGCCGACGACGCTGGTGCACTCGGGACGCAGAACGCCACCGGGCACAAGTTGCAGGATGAATTTCTTGCCATTGATGATGACTGTATGGCCGGCATTGTGGCCTCCGGCGTAACGAGCCACCACCGAAAATGTCCTCGTGAGCACGTCAACAATCTTGCCTTTGCCCTCGTCGCCCCATTGGGCTCCGACAATAACAGCAGTTCTACCCCTGCTCGCTCTACTACCGTTCAATGAAAACTCCATTTGGAATATTTGCGGCCGCAAATCGAAGGCCCGCCCCAGGGTCGCACACACTGGTCGCGCCGCTCGCGGATAGACTAGGATACTGGGAAGATCGGCGGTGCTCGGTGTGTACCCTCTAGCATACCGAATCGAGCTGTTGACGAGCAAACCGGAATGTTACGCCCGGTTCCCAGGTCCCGGTTCTCAGTTGTCAGTCTCAGTTCTCAGCGAAACCGAGGTGTGATTGATTTTCTGAGAACCGAAAAGCAGGAATTGAGAACCGACCCTGTTCTTGTATCCTGACTGCGTGCCGGAACTCCCTGAAGTCGAAACCATCGCCCGAGGCCTCAACAAACGCGCCGCCGGAGACGCGATCGAATCCGTCTGGATCGGCTCCAAAAAACAACCACTCAAATCGCCAGCCGCCCTCATCGCTTCGACGCTCGAGGGCAAGCGCATCGTGCGCATACATCGCGCGGGCAAGCACATTGTGTTCGATCTGGAAGGGCGCGCGGCGGAGAAAGCCACGCGCAGATCGCGCGTCGAGAGCCAAGCATCGACTACGAGTACCGCGCAGTGGATCGTACATCTGGGCATGACCGGTAGCATGACGGTTTCTGAACCTGCCGCTGAGATCGCCAAGCACACGCACCTGATCGCCAAACTTGCGTCGGGGAGAGAACTGCGGTTCATCGATCCGCGAATGTTTGGCAAGCTTAGCGTGCATCTACATTCGCAGGATAGTGGCCCATTCGACCCCGGGGGGATCGAACCTCTCGAAGCAACGGAAGATCAATTCATCGCGCTCTTCCGCGGACGCAAGACTCCGATTAAGAGCGCACTTCTTAATCAGAAATTGTTGCGGGGTGTAGGCAACATCTACGCCGATGAAGCATTGTTTCGCGCCAGCATCCGGCCGCCGCGGCGGGCTGCGTCGCTGACGCGCGTGCAATTGAGCAAGCTGCATCGGGCCGTGCAGGAAGTGTTGCGTGAGGCCATCGCAGCCGGGGGATCGTCGATTTCCGACTACGTGGATGCGGATGGCGAAGAAGGATTGTTTCAGTTGCAGCATCGTGTCTATGGCCGCGAGGGTGAACCGTGCCTGGTGTGCAAGGGGCCAATCCGCCGCATCGTGGTCGCGGGGCGCAGCAGCCACTACTGTGCAAAATGTCAAAAATAGGGCTAATAGAACGATTTAATATTGACGGATTGGCACTCCCGCTGTACAAGAAAGGGCGGGACTCAAGGCCTCCGCGAATCATGTTTCCGCACTTTGGCTTACGCGACGACTATAGTGAACCGAATCTATGAATAAATTTTCTATTGGAGTGGACCTCGGCGGTACCAACCTGCGCATCGCCGCCGTAGATGACCAAGGCACCCTCATCGAGAAGGTCACGCTGGGCACTAGAGTTCAACGCGGACGCGACCGGGTGCTCGCGGACATGTGCGATTCCATCCAACATCTCTCCGATAAATACCGCGACTCCGCTCCACTCGTCGGCATCGGCATCGGCGTGCCCGGCATTATCGACATAGACACCGGGTTGGTTCGCGAATCGCCCAACCTCCCGGACTGGGTCGATTACCCGGCTCGCGCCAATGTCGAACAGCGACTGAAGACTGTTGTGATTTTGGAGAATGATGCCAATGTCGCTGCGCTTGGCGAAAAATGGCTGGGCGCGGCCAAGGATTACGCCGACGTCGCCATGTTGACGCTTGGCACGGGAGTCGGCGGCGGCCTGGTAATGGGTGGCAACATCTGGCGCGGCGCGAATGGCATGGCTGGGGAGTTCGGCCATACCACCGTCGAGCCGAACGGCCACTTGTGTGGCTGCGGAAATCTAGGGTGCCTCGAACAATACGCCTCGGCCACGGCAATGGTTCGTCTGGCGCGCGAAGCGATCGCCGCCAACAGCAAGTCGACGCTGGCGCGCAGCGCCAGCTCCGATCCGGAGTTCAGTGCGAAGTCGCTTTACAACCTTGCCATTCAGGGCGACGAAGATGCGCGAGGCATTTTCCGCTTCGTCGGGCGTTGTCTGGGCATCGTGCTATCGGCGATGGTGAATTCGCTGAATCTTCCGATTTATCTGATTGGCGGCGGCGCGTCGAGCGCGTGGGAGGCTTTCGCACCCGCGATGTACGCTGAGTTGCGCAAGCGCTCGCTCGTTTATGCCGCCACTGCGCCGTTCGATCCAACCGCCAGCCATGAGGGAGCGTCAGCCCACGTCAAGTCTGGCCCTGGCCACAAGACTATTGTGACCCGCGCTCTTTTGGGCAGCGATGCCGGCCTGTATGGCGCGGCGCGTCTGCCCATGCTCGCGGAAGCGAAAGGCTAGTGCCTGTGCCGGCTGGCGCGCGGGGCTTTAGAATTTCCGTTTCTTGATGGGCGCGTCGGTTTCGACACAGGATAACGTTGCGGCAAATTTGACGCGCGCCGCGATTTTGATGCGTGTAGCGGGTTCGCCGGTGTCGATATACGCCTTGGCTTGACGGGGGACGCTTTTGGCGCTCGCAGCGCGATGACGGGGCTCGGCGGGCTCGGAACTCTTCCTCCCGCCGCGGCTGTTTTCAATTTTGCTACTTCGAGCAGAGTCAGATTGCGCCAGTCTCCTGGCGGCACATCGAGCGCCAGCGGGCCATACTGGACGCGGCGGATTTTCTCCACGTGGTGCCCCACTTCTTCAAACATTTTTCGCACCTGACGATTGCGCCCTTCGATGATGGTCACTTCAAGCCATGGATTATCGCCCTCGCGAATCAGCCGAATTTTTGCGGGAGCAGTGCGCACTCGCCGCCCACCTTTCTCGGCGATTGAAACTCCGTGGCGCAGCTTGTCGAGCTTAGCTTCATCAGGCTGACCGGCAACTTTAACGACGTAAACTTTTGGCACGTTGGATGAGGCTTTCATCAGCCCGTTTGCGAGGGCGCCGTCGTTGGTCATCAGGAGCAAGCCTTCGCTAGCCCAATCGAGCCGGCCAACGGGATAGACGCGGCCTTTTACTTTGCTTACCAAGTCCATCACGGTGGGACGCTTTTTGTCATCGCTCACAGTGGTCACGTATCCCTTGGGCTTGTTGAGGACAACGTAGGTGAAACGCTCGGGCCCTTGCAGCAACTTGCCGTTGACGCGTATGTGGTCTTGCTCCGGATCAGCTTTGGTGCCGAGTTCGGTGACCACCTGACCATTGACCTGCACGTGGCCGGCGGTGATCAGTTCTTCGGATTTGCGGCGCGATGCGATTCCGGCAGCGGCGATAATTTTTTGCAGACGTTCGGCTGGCATAGCTACTCCGGTTTGATGCTGGCTGGCGTTTCGGCTTGCTCTTCGGTGGTAGATTCGGTGGGAGCAGACTCGCTGTCGATCGTTTCGCTGTTGTTCGCCGGACTCTCATCCTCGGAAGAATTCTCGTCCGCCGCCGCGTTCGAAGATGCTTCTTGCGGTGCGCTCTCACTCGCGAGCAGATCGTTCTGGAAAGACTCCGTCATCAGCTTCTCGAATTCTTCCATGCTGGGCAGTTCGTGAATATCTTTCAGGCCGAAGCGCAGCAGAAACTCTTTGCTGGTCTTGTAAAGAATCGGGCGGCCGATCACCGCCTTCCTCCCAGCAGTCGTGATGAGCTTGCGGTCGAGCAGGGTGGCGATGACTCCGCCGGAATCGACGCCGCGAATTTCGCTGATCTCGGGCACGGTAGCGGGCTGCTTATAGGCAACGACGGCGAGCGTTTCGAGCGCCGGCAGCGAGAGGCGGAAGGGCGGCTTCAGACTTTTGGCAAAGGCGCGCACCACGTCATGTTGCTCGGGCTTGGTGGACATGCGATATCCGCCGGCAAGCTGGCGAATCTCTATGCCGTGATTTGCGCCGGAGTAATCCGCGATCAACTCTTCGAGCGTGGCGCGGATGCGCGACTTGATCTCGACGGGGTCAGCGTCGGGCGTTTCCGCAAGCAAAAATTCCTTTACCAGCGAATAGATTTGATCCAGCGAAATGGGAGTTTCGGCCGCGTAAATGATGGCTTCGAGTTGGGGTTTAAGACTCATAAATAGTCGATGATCGTTATCGATGGTCGTTCGAAATTGATCGTAGTTCGCAGCAGCATTTCCTGGCGACTAACGACCACCGACTAACGACCGCGTTATCTCCAATCATCCCGCACGGCGGCCTGCTCCGTCATTACTTCTTCGAAGTGCGTATGTTTTCTCACGAGCACTTCGCCGAAAACATGATCTTGCCGCACTTGGATCGCTTGCAATCTCACCAGTTCGAGCAGCGCCAGAAACATGCAAACGAGCGCTGGCCGCGATGGAACATTGCGGAGCATTTGCTTCAAGCGAATCGGGCGATCTTCTAGCGAAAGACGGCGGCGCAGGTATTGGATCATCTGGCCAACGGTTACGGTCTCTTCGTCAACTTCGAGAATCGGCCGCGTGCGGGCTCGATCTAGTATTTGCTGAAACGTTTTGACCAGGTCGATTACATCGGCGGCTAGCTCGGGCTCAGTGCCCTCGGCATCCATGAAGTCGCGGATCGCCGGATTGCTGAGCACGGCATCTTCAATCTGCTGCTTCTGTAAAAGCATTTGCGCCGCGGATTTGAATTTTTCGTGCTCCAGGAGGCGATTGACCAGCTCATTGCGCGGATCATCCTGCGCGTCGACGGGAGCTAGAGGATCGCGCGGCAACAGCATCTTCGACTTGATGTGAATCAGCACCGCCGCCATGTAGATGAACTCAGACGCAACATTCACGTCGAGTTCGCGTATGCGCTCAACGTAAGTGAGGTACTGGGCCGTGATCTTCGCGATGGGGATGTCGTAGATGTTGATGTCCTGCTTGCGGATCAGGTCGAGGAGCAGGTCGAGCGGGCCTTCGTAGATTTCTCCGAGTGCGATGGCGAACGGGAAATCGCTGGCATCGTTTTTTCCAGAACGTTTAAGCGCTGGGTCATGAGGATGGATGGTCCCAGAAGCGTCGACTGGCGCCCGTTCTGATGTGGGTTGAGACAAATCCGTCACTTCGTGGAATCCTTCGCCCGACTTTCTGAATTGCCTTCGAAGCTATAGTTCTGACTATATTCCAGACCCATCGACTGGCGGACTTCGTCCATGGTGGCATCTGTGACTTCGCGGGCGCGAGCCGAGCCCGCCTCCAGAATATCCCAGGCGAGGCGCGGATTGTCCTCGTATTTTTTGCGCCGCTCCTGCATAGGGTTGAGGATGTTGACGAGCGCATCGGCGGCCCAGCTTTTGCATTCGATGCAGCCGATTCCCGCCGACCGGCAACCTTCGTAAACCTTCGCCATGGTTTCTTTGCTGCTGAATATTTTGTGCAGATCGCCCACCGGACACACGTCAGGGTTGCCCTTATCGGTGCGTCGAATGCGCGCGGGATCGGTGACCATGGTCTTCAGCTTTTGCCGCACAATCGGTTCGGGGTCGGTCAGCATGATCGTGTTGCCGTACGACTTCGACATTTTGCGGCCGTCGGTGCCGGGCAACTTCGCGGCGGGCGTAAGCAAGGCCGCCGGCTCGGGGAAGATATATTCGCGCTTGCCGGAATAAAATCCATTAAATCGCCGCGCGATTTCACGGGTTAACTCCACATGCGCCACTTGATCTTCGCCGACCGGAACTATGTCTGCTTTGTAAATCAAAATATCCGCTGCTTGCAGCAGGGGATAACCAAGAAATCCATAGGTATTCAGGTCTTTTTCTTTTAGATTTTCCTTTTGCTCCTTGTAAGTGGGAACGCGCTCAAGCCAGCCTAGCGGAGTGATCATTGACAGCAGCAGATGCAATTCCGCGTGCGCGGGCACGTGCGACTGGATGAACATCACGCACTTCTCGGGATCGAGCCCCGCCGCCAGCCAATCGAGCAGCACGTCGATGACGTTTTCTTTCAGATGCGAGGGATCGGCGTAATCCGTGGTGAGCGCGTGCCAATCGACGATGACGAAAAAACATTCATACTGCTGTTGCATCCGCACCCAATTTTCGAGCGCGCCCACGTAGTTTCCGAGATGAAGTTTGCCGGTCGGGCGCATGCCGCTGAGCGCGCGTTTCTTGGGAGGATTAGTCATTCAGAATTTGCGGTTCTCCAGGTTGTTCGGTGAACCCTGATTCTAACAAAGGCGGGAGATCGCCGATGGTTGGCTTCGATTGCTGCGACTAGGTGGGGCGAACAGGTTGGCAAGTCAGTGGTAAGATTGGTGCCGGGTTCAGGGCTATGAGCGGCCAAGTCAAACCTCACAACGATTTCGGCGAACGTATTATTCGAGACCGGCAAATCTCCGGCGGGGAGCCGATATTTAAGGGCACGCGCGTCCTCCTTCGCACCGTGCTGGCCAGCCTCGCAGCTGGCGATGCAGCCGAAGACATCCTCGAGGACTTCCCAAATCTTAAAGCAGAAGATGTCAGGGCCGCGATTGCATTCGCGGTGGCTTCGGCTGAAGCGGACCTTCCCGTCCCAGCCATTCCTAACGTTCGATGAAGGCCAAACTCGACGAAAACCTCCCACTGCGGATCGCGATCCGGCTGCGGGATTTGGGGCACGATATTCACACGACCGAGCAAGAAAATTTGTCGGGTTGCGGTGATTCCGAACTTTGGACGCAGGCCCAGCGGGAAAGCCGCACTCTCATCACACAGGATCTGGATTTCTCGGACAGCCGTCGATTCAGACCAGGTACGTATCACGGTCTCGTGCTGGTTACGGTTGCACGCTCCGAGTCGCGTGCGGTTAATCCAGCGATTGGAAGAGGTTTTTCAGACGGAGGCGGTCGACGAGTGGCGGGGATGCTTTGTCGTCGTGACCGATCAAAAAATCCGCGTGCGACGGAAGCCAAACCAATCTTAGAATGGAAACGCTACTGTCCCGCGCGTACCGGCGAGACCATCAATGGGCTGGCGGTTCGTTTCTTGGCGTCGCCTTTGTCGTTCTGATAGAGCAGCGAGAGAGCGCCCTCGCCGGATGTTGTCGCACCCGCGAGTTCCGCGGCTAATCCTTGATAGGAGCGGCCAATTTCATGATTGCCCTGCGCCGCTACCGGATTGCCCTTGTCGATTGCGGGGGCGATAACCTGAAAGTTGTTGGGCACCTTCCATAAGACTTTGCAGTTGGTAGCTTTCTCTACGTCTTCATCGGTGAAGCCGGGAATTTTTTTATAGCGGTTGAGGACCAGTCGCAGGCGGTCGCGGCCAGCGCCGTCTTGCAGGAAAGACTGTATACGTCCCGCGCTCCACAGCGAAACTACGTCGGTCTGCGCCACCATCAGCACGGCGTTTGAGAGGTCGCAGATCATCTGCATCGTGCTGTCCATACGGCCCGAGCCGTCGATGACGACGAAATGATATTGGCCTACGAGCAGGTCGAATAAGCGAGCGAGTTCGGACGAGGTTGGAACGGCGCTGTGCGGTTGCTGCGCCCCGGCTAGCAGATGCAGACCGTTGCGATAGGGCGTCATCAGGCCATCGAGCAGAGAACCATCCATGCGATGGAGGTTCTGCAAGGCATCGACCAAAGTGAATTGCGGCCGAAGATTCAATTGCAGAGCAGCGTGGCCGATGGGCGCGAAATCCACTAGCACCACGCGGCCGTGCGCCTCTTGCAGGGCGACGGCAGTGTTCACGGCGGTAGTCGTAGTGCCGGCGCCACCCTTCGCGTTTAGAAAAGTAAAGACGCGGGCTTTGCTTGAACTGCGCTGTGCCCGGCTCAATGTCGCCGAAAAGCGCGTGAACGCTTCGACCAGAGCTTCGCGGCTGGCATTGTGATCCAGAAACTCACGCGCGCCCGCCCGCATGGCGGAAACAATAATGGTGGGCTGATTCATCTCTCCCACGGCAAAAATCGTCACGTCGGGAGTGGAGGCGTGGATCAGTTCGATGGTGCGGATGGCGCGCTGCGGATTCTGGGTATCGATATCCACCAGCACAACTTCGGCGTGCTGATCCTGCAACTGCCGCATCACGGGGTCGGCCGGGCCGACTGGGAAGCCAACATGGCTTAGGGCGGTGCGCGCCAGGTTGGTGCTCTCTACCCGGCTATGCAGGACGACGGATTGTTCGCGGTCCTCGGTCAGGAGGGCGACGGCGATGCCGGGCATGACTCGCTTCTCAGTGTTCATTGTCATGCTACGAACTTCCAGCGTTGGGGCCAAGTGACCTTCGTAATCGAAGGAGACAGACGAGGCGGCAGGTTAGCCGGCGGACTCGAATCACGGGAGAGACTCGCCAGACAGCTGGTTCAAACGATTGTAAGGCAAAAGAGGGGCGTTGAACAGGTGGAGAGATTCCTGGGGATGCCTCAGTTTGATTTCATTGAGGCATCACCTGATTCTCAGGGCAAAAGCGAACTCACACCGCTGCCGGTAGGCGCCGAAACCCGGACGAACGGGCCGATCGATTCGTTGGCGGGCAAGTATTCATAGGAATCGAACTGCACGGCAATGCCGCTGCGCTGACTATTCGGCGAAGGACCACCTTGCGAATGGCCGCTGGAAGAAGCCAAACTGCGCAACACCCGCCCGCGGCACCGCACCGGCATGCTCTCAGCGAGCGTGATTTCGGACGGCATCATAAAGGTCAGCTCAACCACCGCTCCTTCTGGAAACGCCGCCTCGGCGTAGAAAAAAATTCCCCGGCCGCTGAGAGCCTGGGTAAATCCGGGCACGGTTCGTCCTTCAAATTGAATGGCCAATGGGAGGTGCACTTCAAAACGCTGCGCGCCTCGTCGCTCCAGACGATTGGGATCGGTGGTCATTTTTCATTCCTCCCCGTAGTCTTCCCGGAGCTCATTCCTTCCGGCTCCAGTCCTCGGATCGTTGTCCGATGGACCAATGGACAATAACTCTATCGCGGAAACGAGCGCCGGGGAAGTTCCAAATAGGCCGCGTCCATGTCGTGACCTGTGAAAATCTTCGACTGCAACAAATTGCGAGGGCTAATGGTAATGCCCGTCGCCGAACATCTTTGTCTTTCTACAACTTCCCGCCAGTTGCCGTCATCTGATAGAAGTGAAAAAGTTGTAACTTAGTGACCGCACCGCAAAATTCCGTCATCGCCGAAGCCACAGAAACAAAAACGGCCACTCCCTCGCGGTGGGCCACAGCCCTCCGCGCCCTGCGCCATCGCAACTTTCAGCTCTTCTTCGGCGGGCAACTAATCTCACTCATCGGCACTTGGATGCAGACCGTAGCGCAGGCGTGGCTCGTCTATCGCCTGACCAATTCTGCGCTGCTGCTCGGCAGTGTGGGCTTCGCCAGCCAGTTTCCTGTCTTCCTCGTCGCACCCTTAGGCGGAATCACCGCCGACCGCATCAATCGTCAACGCTTGGTCATCGCCACTCAAACGGCCTCCATGATACTGGCTGGCGTTCTGGCTGCCCTCACTCTGACCCATCGCGTCCAGGTGTGGCACATCTTTCTCCTCGCCGGATTGCTCGGAGTGGTCAACGCCTTCGATATTCCTGGACGCCAGTCATTCCTCGTCGACATGGTCGGCAAAGAAGATTTGATGAACGCCATCGCGCTCAATTCTTCGATGTTCAATGGCGCCCGCGTCATTGGCCCGGCGGTCGCTGGAATTCTGGTCGCGAAAATCGGCGAGGGCTGGTGCTTTGCCGCCAACTCGCTCAGCTACATCGCGGTGATCGTCGGCCTCATGCTGATGCATGTGCATAGCCCGGCGCGCGTGAGCAAACATTCTCCAATCGAAGACATCATCGAAGGGTTCCGCTGGGTCAACCAGACGAAAATTATTCGCGCGCTCCTTTTGCTGATCGGCCTAGTGAGTCTTGTTGGCATGCCCTACACCGTCCTCATGCCGATCTTCGCCGACAAAATTCTGCATGGCGGGGCGCGTGGTCTCGGCATCTTGATGGGCGCGACTGGTGTGGGTGCGCTGTTTGGCGCATTGACGTTGGCCGCGAAAACTGGAGTCAAAGGTCTCGGCCGCTGGGTGACCTACAGCTGCGCCGGACTGGGAGTCAGCCTCTTTTGTTTTTCCTATTCAACCTCGCTGTGGCTGTCGGTCGCGCTGCTGTTGCCCGCCGGCTACTCGATGATGCTGCAGATGGCTTGCTCGAACACGCTGATCCAGACAATGGTTCCCGATCAACTGCGGGGCCGTGTGATGTCGGTATATTCCATGATGTTCATGGGCATGGCTCCCTTCGGAGCTTTCTTCGGAGGAGCGTTGGCTCACCGGTTCGGCGCGCCCGTCACCGTGGCCAGCGGTGGCATAGCCTGCGTTCTCGGAGCAATCTGGTTTGCGAGAGCCCTTCCCGACATGCGCGTTGAAGCCCGACGACTGATCATCGCGCAAGGCATGGCTGCAGGAGAACCCGCCCAGGAACTGGATGCTCAACCGGTGGAAGACTAGCGCGCTAACGGAATCGGGCGATCGGATGATCAGGTGATCGGGTGATCGGGCCATCTCTAATCAAAAACAGACTACGTATGTTTCGCGTGCTGTCCTTCGCGGCTAGCGCTTTCGCAAATTGAGTCTCCACTTTGACTTCAGATGGCCCGATGATCCGCTTCGCCCGATCACCCGACTCCTGTACACTAGCCGCCATGTTCCGCGGCCATCGATCATTGTCGACCTCAGATCACCCGATCATCCGATGACCCGATCATCCGGTTCCTCTCCCGCCCTGCGCAAAGCCAGCCTCTTCTACTTCGTCTTCGTAATGTTCTCCTACACCACCGGGGGCCCTTTCGGACTGGAGAACATGGTGTCGACCAGCGGCCCCGGCATGAGCCTGATTTTTCTTCTGGTCATCCCTTTCTTCCTCAGTATTCCCGTATCGCTGGTCGCCGCCGAGCTTACAACCGCGATGCCTGTCGAGGGCGGCTTCTATCGCTGGACGCGCGCCGCCTTTGGCGACTTTTGGGGGTTCCTCTCGGGATGGTGGAACTGGACCGCCTCATTCCTCTTAGGCGGCTCTTACGCCGTTCTCTTCGCGGACTACCTCACGTATTACTTCCCGGGGATCGTCGGCTGGAAGCACTGGCTGGTTTCTTTTGTATTGATCGCACTGATCACGTGGGTCAACATTCTCGGCATTCAGATGGTGGGCAAGGTCGCGACGCTTTTCGAAATATTTATTTTTATTCCCGTCATCGCCATGGTGGTGATCGGCCTGGCCAAGTGGCATCACAATCCGTTTGTGCCGCTCGTCCCTCCGCACCAACCTTTCTCCAAAGCCTTCGGAGTCGGCCTCGCCCTCGTCATCTGGGGATACTCCGGATACGAGCAAGTGTCGAGCGTGGCCGGAGAAGTGGAAGACCCGACGCGGACCTATCCGCGCGCGCTCGCCCTGGTCATTCCGATTTCCGTCGCGACTTATTTCTTGCCGACCCTCGCCGGCCTGGTCGCGCTTGGAAACTGGCAACAATGGAATGACGGGTACTTCTCTACGGCAGCCCTGCTGATCGGCGGCCCATGGCTGGGCCATCTGATGACAGTCGGAGCGATGGTCGCCAACGTCGCGCTTCTCAACAGCACCATGCTCACGGCCACGCCCATGCCTTTCGCCATGGCTGAAGACGGATACCTTCCGCCATTTCTGACCCGCCGACATCGGCGCTATGGCACGCCCTGGATCGCGATCCTGATTTCCGCGGCAATTTACGCGTCGTTGGCTCTGCGCTCGCTCGGCGACCTGATCACCATCTATGCTTTTCTTCGCGGAGCCACAACGGTGCTGACCGTTCTCTCCGCATGGGGACTTCGCCGCAAGAGTCCAGATCTGCCGCGAGCCTTCCGCATTCCCGGAGGCAATCTAGGACTCATCTACGTGATCGCGACGCCCTTCGTCATGACCTGCGTAGCCCTGCTCAACAGCGACTCCGTAGCCAAACGCTGGGGCTTGTGGGCGCTGGCGGCCGGGCCAATTTTTTATTTTGTGGTGAAATGGTTTGCGAAGCGCGCGGCGGTAGAGGCACGCTAGATTTCGCGAAAGCTCGAAAAAGATCTTCAGGTCTCGCGAAATGAGGGACCTGCATTGGCGGCGAGGATCATGTGACCTTCAGCATCGGCGAACTAGGCCGTAAGATTCGCGAGCGCTCTCTTTCGCCCGTCGAACTCACACACGATTGCCTCACGCGTATCGAAAAGCTGAACCCGTTACTCAACGCCTTCATCACGCTGGCAACCGAATCGGCTCTCGAACAGGCGCGTCTCGCCGAGCGCGAAATTTTTCGGGGAAAATATCTCGGCCCACTTCACGGTATTCCGATCGGGATCAAAGATATTATCGATGTCGCGGGAGTCCGCACAACCGCGGCCAGCGCCCAGTTCAGCACTCCGCCGAAGGAACGAGTCCCCATTGAAGATGCCCAGGTCGTGCGCCGCCTGCGCCGCGGAGGCGCGATTATCCTGGGCAAGCAGAACCTCCACGAATTTGCTTATGGCGGGAGTTCGATGATCAGTTTTTTCGGAGAGGTGCACAATCCCTGGGACACGACGCGCATCGCCGGGGGATCTTCTGGAGGCTCCGCGGCCAGCGTTGCCGCTGGCCTGGGCTTCGCGGCCGTCGGTACCGATACTGCCGGTTCCATCAGGCTGCCTGCCGCCTATTGCGGGATCGTGGGACTCAAGCCAACCTACGGCCGCGTCAGCACGCGCGGGGTGGTGCCGCTGTCGTCGTCGTACGACCACGTGGGACCGCTCACCACCTCGGTCTATGACGCGGCCTTGATGGTGCAGGTAATGTCAGATTACGACTCGCCGAACCCTAGCGCTGATCATCCGGTGCCGAGCCTCATCTCGGCGTTCGATGAATTTCCGAGCAATCTGCGCGTCGGCATTCCGCGGGCATTTTTCTTTGACGGCGTCGATCCCGAGACCGCCGCCGCGATTGATGAGGCGATCAAAATCTTTGCCGGCCTCCATGCTGAGATTCGCGATATCAAGCTTGAGGTTCCAACCGATCGCACGCTTGCCAGCGCCGAAGCCTATGCGTATCACAAGCCGTTTGTAGAAAAATCTCCAGAGCTCTACCAGCCCGAGACGCTGAGGCGGATACTATCGGGAGCGAATATTTCAGCGCCCGAAGCTCTCCGCGCCAGCCGCGAACTGCAAACCAGCCGTCACGACATTCAGCAAGTATTCAATGACGTGGACGTGCTGCTGACGCCGACGGTTCCGATTCCGCCGCCGAAGATCGCCGACCTCAAAGCGAATCCCGACCAACTGCGGCCGCGAGAGCTGATGATGCTAAGAAACACGCGGCCTTTCAATGTCTGGGGCATTCCGACGATTTCCGTTCCGTGCGGATTTACGAAAGATGGCCTGCCGATTGGATTGCAGTTGGCCGCTGCTCCGTGGCGAGGGATCGTGCTGCTGCGGGCGGCGCAAGCTTATGAACAGGCGACGGGGTGGCACAAGAAAAGGCCAGAATTGGCACGGACCACCTAAGACCGACACTCTAACCAAACCGAACAATCATGATGTGAGTCAGGTCACTGTGGTGAAAGCGTGTAAGGGACGACAATAGACGCTGTCACCCTGAGCGAAGGTGTCCGTTCACGAAGTGAAGGGACACCGCAGTCGAAGGGCCCTATTCCAGCAAAATGCCGCGCGAGCACAGAACGTACTGCGCCTACATCATGGGCAGCCTCTCGGGAACTCTCTACATCGGCGTAACCGGCAACCTGCACAAGCGCGTTTTCGAGCACAAATTTCATCGCATAGAAGGATTCACCGACAAATACGATGTCGAGCGCCTTTTGTACTGGGAGTCATTCGACCAGGTCGGCCGTGCAATCGCCCGCGAGAAACAACTAAAGGGTTGGCGGCGATCAAAGAAAATCGCGCTAATCAAATCGGTGAATCAGCACTGGCTGGACTTAGCACACGATTGGTTCCCGTGGATGACTAATTCCCCTCAACTAAAAATGTCATCCTGAGCGAAACAATCGCGTTCGCTTTGCGAACGCAATTGCGGAGTCGAAGGACCCCTACAGTGGCAACGCTCTCCACATTTTCTCGGTGGGGAACTCTCGCGAGAAACGAAAGGGTGCAGTCCGATATCGTAGCGGTTATAGGGGTCCTTCGACTACGCAGAACGATCCGCTTCGCGAATCGTTCTGCTGCGCTCAGGATGACAGGAGGGTTAGGCTAGAAGACCATCACTAACTTCCACAGCCTACCGGCGCGAACTTTCAAAGGCGCGGGAATAGTTCGGAGCACAAGGACCGGCTCGGTAACCGGTGTCCCATCAATTTCCACAGCACCTTGCTTTATCTTGCGCGCCCCTTCGGCAACTGAACTCGACATACGGGAGTGCGCCAGTAGCTTGTCGACCCTAACGGAATATCCGCCTTCGACCAGTGGGCCCTTAACCGTCTCATACGGTACTTGCATTTGATCGATAACATCGGGAAGGTATTGTTTGTCGTTGGTCTTGTGGCGCTGGAACCGAGCGGACCATTCTTCGTCGGCCGTTTGTGCGGCGTCGGATGAGTGAAAGTCCCGAACGATCATGCGCGCCAAGTCTTTCTTGGAGGCCATCGGATTATCGCCGTGGTCGATTAGAAGCTTGCGGTTGTTGATCCATTGAGTCGGCACATCGGTCAGCAGTTCGTAATAGCGCCACATCATTTCGTCCGAAATCGACATCACTTTGCCGTATATTTCTAGCGGCGGCTCGTGGATTCCGATTGCGTTGCCCAGCGATTTCGACATTTTGTTGATGCCGTCCAGGCCTTCTAGGATCGGCGTGGTCAACACTACCTGCGATTCCTGGCCGTAGGCACGCTGCAATTCGCGTCCTACGAGGAGATTGAATTTCTGATCGGTGCCGCCTAGTTCGACGTCGGCTTCGAGCGCTACCGAGTCGTATCCCTGGGCCAGCGGATAGAGCAGTTCGTGCATGGCTATCGGCTTTTCGTCGTGAAAGCGCTTGTGGAAGTCCTCGCGCTCGAGCATCTGCGAGACGGTGTACTTCGCGGTCAAACGTATGAAATCTTCGGCTGAAAATTTCGAGAACCAACGGCTGTTGAAGTCGACTACGGTTTTTTCGGGGCTGAGAATGCGGAAGACTTGCGCTTTGTAAGTCTCGGCGTTCTCTGCGATCTGCTCGCGGGTCAGTGGTGGACGGGTTGCGGAGCGCCCTGTGGGATCGCCGATCATTCCTGTGAAATCGCCGATCAGAAAGATGACTGTGTGGCCGAGATCCTGAAAATGTTTGAGCTTGCGCAGCAGGACGGTGTGTCCCAAATGCAGATCGGGAGCAGTCGGATCGAATCCCGCTTTTACGCGCAAGGGCTTGCCCGACGCGAGCGAGCGCTCGAGCTTCGAGCGCAGTTCGGATTCTTTGACGATCTCGGCTGCGCCTTTTTTTATATAGGCCAGCTGTTCATCGACAGGTGGAAAGTTAGCCATGCGTAGTGATTATAACGATGCCGGTAACGGCAGGGCCTCGCGGCGATAGAAGCTCAGGACCGCGTCTCCCTGCACCAGTTTCCGATAACGCCGCAATTCTCCATGCGCCTCGCCGGGATCGAACCTCTTCTGATGCTCCGCGATCACGATGCAACGCTCGCCGAGTAATTTCGATTGCGCTAGCACGGCCAACATCTTCGCGTACTCGTCGTGCATTGAGTAAGGCGGATCGAGAAATATGTAATCGGCGACGCATCCTGCCGCTTCCGGTTGCCGCAACGATTTCGCGGCTTCGGCCTTCATGATTTGAAATCCGTTCGAAATTCCTAATGACTTCAGATTCGCGGCAATCACTTCTGCCGCCATCTTCGATGACTCTACGAAATACACCTTGCTCGCGCCGCGACTCAGTGCTTCGATGCCGACCGCGCCGGTCCCGGCGTATAGGTCTATCCACACCGATCCCGCCAGCGCTGCTGGATTGCCTGCGCAGAGCACGTTGAAGAGGGTCTCGCGCAGTCGATCGGACGTTGGACGAATCTCCAGGCCGGGCAGGGAGCGCAACGTTCTCCGCCGATATTCGCCCGCAATTACGCGCATAGTTTTCCCGCTGGGAGGCAACGCACGCAGCCTGGTCCAGATTGCGATTGAGCAATGACGCGGAATCGCGGCTCAGATTGCATTGAGTTTTTCGCGGAAACAATCCTAGCATCTTCGACGGCGCCAACTCTAAGCTGCGCGAGCGGGAGTGCGCACAGGCCTTTTGCGGAAGACGACTTTGATTTCTTCGCGCCAGTGCTCGTCGATTCCGAGCACCTCCCAGTCGATCTCGGGCGACAAGTAGCGCAAAATCGTGTCGGTTGTGGGATGCACATGGAGAGCGGGCGCAACCAGCATAAGCAGCGGCTTCTGCGGGGAGATGTCGCGTCCTGGGAAATAGCCGAATTGCTGAAACTCTCCGCGGCTTTGATGCCAGGCGACGCGCGACCAGTAATCCACGCCTTGCAAGGGCAGGTGCAAGTCCTCATCGGCCTTGAGTTCGATCACGGCTAGGCGGCCCTCGCGCGTGGTGCCGAGGATGTCGATCATGGCGCGATCGGCGGCGGCGAATGCCGGCACTTGTGTGTAAATCGGCTCCGGCCGCAGACGCCCGTCTAGCGCCTCCAGGTTGCTCGTGACCAGCGATTCCAGCCAGCGTTCGGGATGCATGCGCCAGAGCTTGTGGTTCTTCGGGCCATCTTTATGGCGAACGGCTGCCGCCAATCGCACCAGGTCGGCAAACTGAGTTTCGTTCTCCGAACTAAGGACGCGCTCTTCGGGGCCAACGCCGAAAGCGATCTGCTCGAGGCTCTCAAAATTTCGCGGGTCATGCGCGATGCGTGCCTGCGCGAATTCAAGTCCATGACGCCGAAATGAAATCAGGGCGGGCGAGAGCGCGACGACTTCCGCATTCGCCAGAATGGTTCGGATGCGCGCAATCGATTGTGCAAAGCGCTCGAGTGTCAGCCGTTCATCAACGGAATGCACCAGCCGCGTTGCCAGATTGCCGCGATCGCCGAGATCGGCCGCCACCAGCGCGTCTTCACGCTGGTCGAATTCATAAAGCTGCCATTTCGCTGCCGTGGGATGCAGATGCGCCATGCGCTGACGGGTCAGGGCAGCCGTGCCTTTCGGCACTATCATGGTGAGGCCCTCGACCACAGTCCGTTCACGTTGTGCCAATCGGCATGCTTCGAGCCAGAGAATTCCGCAGGCGAGCCCGCCATCGACGGTCGATTGCGTCTCCTGGTCGTTCACTCCAAGGACCGCCATCGCCCGCTGCCCGCGGCGCAGCCAGCCGCGCAGATAAGCCGGACCGAAAGAGCGTTCGAGATCGACGCTGGTAGTGAGGCGGACAATGGTCCATTCGGGAAAATGTCTCTCGATCGCGCGCCGAATGCGCGGCTCGTAGGCGGCGCGCGCTGCTCGTCGCGCGGTGGGCGAGCGCTGGTCGCGATCGCGGCAGAAATCGAGACGGGTTGGGCGATTTTGGCCCATGCGCTGTACCTGCAGACGCAGGGTGGTGGCTTTAACCTGGGCGTCGAGGACGCGACGAACGACATTCCGCTCGTGCGACCAGAGATGCAACAGGCATTTGTTGTACTCGCCGGAGATGGAATATTTCGACTCCGATAGATTAAAGGCGATGGCGCCGTCTTCGATGACCACGGCGGCGCGTGCGCCATCTAGAAATTCTGCGAGCACTTGACCGAGCGATTCGGGGGTCATCGTCGAATTGTTCGCTTCAGGTGGCGCTCCGTCAGTGACGGTTGGACGCGGAATATGGTTGGATTCCTCCCGCGTTGGGAAAGCCTCACTTCAGTAATGGCAGGGCTCCGCGCGACGATCTTCTGGTCATGGGATAATTGAGGTAAGGCCTTGGCATTTGACGGGAAGCGCCGAGAGTCGTTTTCAAGCCAAGGGCATCAAAATATGGTGACTGCCAATCAACAGCGTTTCTTCTTCGAGCACTACGGCCTTACTAATCATGACCTTGAGATGTATCTCGCCGCCGCGCTTTCGGCGGGCGGCGACTACGCCGACCTTTATTTCGAATACCTGACCTCAACCTCGCTCATGGTGGATGAGTCGCTGGTGAAGTCGGCGTCGCAGGGAATCTCCGCAGGTTGCGGCGTGCGCGTAGTTTCCGGCGAGCGCACCGGCTACGCCTATACTGACGACCTTTCTTCCCAGCGCATTCTGCACGCTGCGCGTACTGCGGCGCTCATCGCGAGTGCGCCCGCGAAATCGACGGTCGCGGGATTCCAGCAAAAGCCGGCGCGCAGCCTCTATCCCGTGGCGTTGCCCTCGGTAGATGCTGACATTACGGCTAAGGTTGAATTGCTGATGCGGGCCGATAAGACGGCGCGCGGATATGATCCTCGGATAAAAGAAGTGCGCGCGAACTACGGCGATGAACTCAGGAACATCCTGGTCGTAGGCTCCGATGGTACGTTTGCGGAAGACTCCCAGCCGCTGGCCCGCATGAATGTTTCCTGCATAGCGAAGACCGAAGCCGCTTCGGGAAGAGGCACTTCGGGCGGCGGCGGACGGGTGGCGCTAGATTTCTTTTTTGGCGAGAAGACTCCCGAGTTTTTTGCTAAAGAGGCGGCGCGCCAGGCAATATTGCAGCTTGATGCGCGCGAGGCTCCGGCTGGAGATATGGAAGTGGTGCTCGGCCCGGGATGGCCGGGCGTCCTGCTGCACGAGGCTGTCGGCCACGGGTTGGAAGCCGACTTCAATCGCAAGAAGACGTCGGCATTCGCCGGACTGATCGGCAAACGGGTCGCGAGCGAGAAATGCACGGTGGTGGATAACGGCACAATGCCGTGGCGGCGCGGGTCCTTGAACGTGGACGACGAAGGCCAGCCGACGCAAGAAACGGTGCTGATCGAAAACGGAATTCTGAAGGGATATCTCAGCGACAAGCTTTCTTCGAAGCTGATGGGACTGGCCGACACCGGCAATGGACGCCGCGAGAGCTACGAGCATATCCCGATGCCGCGCATGACGAACACTTATATGCTGGCGGGTCAAGACGATCCTGGCGACATTATTCGTTCGGTGAAGAATGGCGTCTATGCAGTGAACTTCGGCGGTGGGCAGGTCGACATCACGAATGGCAAGTTTGTTTTCGGCGCGTCCGAAGCCTATCTCATCGAGGACGGACAGATCACCGCTCCCATCAAAGGCGCGACGCTGATCGGCAACGGCCCCGATGTGCTGACGCGGGTTTCGATGGTCGGGAACGATTTGAAGCTCGATGAAGGCGTAGGTACATGCGGCAAAGATGGGCAGGCTGTGCCGGTGGGAGTGGGCATTCCGACGATTAAGATTGATCGCATGACCGTCGGCGGAACTGCTAAGCGTGAGACCGGCGGGTACATGCAGTAAGAGCATTGCAGAGGTTAGAGGTCAGATTGCAGAGGTTGAGACCTTAGATTTTCACTTCTGCAATCTGACCTCTAACCTCTGCAATATTGTTCAAAATGACGACAACTCTGGAAACTAGCGAAACTAAAATCACTACTGATCTGAAAGAGATCGCCACCGACGTCGTTGCTCGCGCCATGCAGGGTGGGGCGTCGGCTGCTGAATGCGTGGTGCGCGAAGGCGACGAATTCTCGACTACCGTCCGCCTCGGCCAGGTTGAAACTTTGAAAGAGTCGGGGTCACGGGCTATCGGCGTGCGCGTCTTTTTTGGGCAACGCGCGGCCAGCACTTATTCCAGCGATTTTTCTGCCAGCGGCATTGATCGGATGCTGAAGTCGGCGCTGGAGCTGGCGCGGATTACATCTGAAGACCCGTATGCGGGAATCCCGGATGCCGCTGTGCTGGGGTCGCTTTCCGGCGACCTTAATCTCTATCACGAAGATGTTTATTCGCTTCCGGGCTCGGAGCGCATTGAGTACGCGCGCCGCGGTGAAAAGGCTGCGCTTGACTCCGATTCCCGCATCAAGAATTCCGATGGCGGATCGTTCGATGCCGCCACGGGCAGAAAAGTGCTGGCGAATTCGCATGGCTTTGTTGGCGAGTATCGCCGGTCATATTGCTCAGTCGCAGTGGTTCCGATCGCGCAAGACGAACAGGGCGGTATGCAGCGCGATTACTGGTATTCGGTCGCGCGCAGCTTGGCCAAACTCGACCCGGCCGAGCAGGTTGGAAAAGAAGCGGCTCGCCGCACTCTGCGCCGCCTCGGAGCGCGCAAGGTGAAGACCGCGCATGTGCCGGTTGTGCTCGATCCCATGGTGTCGAGTTCCATGCTCGAGCATATTTTTGAAGGCGTGAATGGCGACTCGGTCTATCGCGGAGCGTCGTTTCTGGCGGGTAAGCTCGGCGAGAAGATTGCCGGAACCAACGTCACCGTCATCGATGACGGCACCATGACCGGCGGCTTCGGCACTACGCCTTTCGATGGCGAAGGCATTCCGACGCGACGGACGGTGGTCATTGAGAACGGAATTCTGAAATCGTATCTGCTGAATACTTACACTGCGAAGAAGTTGGGGCTTGAAACCACGGCGAACGCCTCGCGCGGGCTCGCCGGTACGCCCGGCATTGGTCCAGGAAATTATTTCCTTGAGCCCGGGGCGAAAACGCCTAAGCAGATTATTGCCGACATCAAAGACGGCCTCTACGTAACGGAGTTTCTCGGGCACGGCGCAAACCTGGTTACCGGAGACTATTCGCGCGGCGCTTCCGGGATGTGGATTGTTAACGGCGAACTCGCCTATCCGGTAGAGGAGATCACGGTGGCCGGCAACCTGAAGGATATATTTAATAACATTTCCGAGATTGGCAGCGACCTGGAATTTCGCGGGAGTGTGGCCTCGCCGACGATTCGCATTGATGGCTTGACGGTGGGCGGAGAGTAAGGCGCGGGCGGCACAATGAAATTCACCAAAGTAGTTTTCTGGTGTGCGGGCATCTGGGGCATTCTGATCTTTACCCCGCTCTATTTCATGTTCGATGTCATTGGACGGCAGGACCCTCCGCCGATTACCCATCCCGCTTTTTACTACGGCTTCGTCGGAGTTACCCTCGCCTGGCAGGTCGCGTTTATGATCATCGCCACCAACCCCGGCCGCTTTCGTCCGCTCATGCTGGCCGGCATAATCGAAAAATTCAGCTACGGGACCGCGCTCGTGGTTCTCTATCTGCAGCACCGCTTGCACGGATCCGACCTTACCTTTGGCGGCGTCGATTTGTTGTTCGGAGTGTTGTTCCTATTCGCTTTTCTCCAGACCAAGGTGCAGGCGTAGATTTGCGCGAAATGGTCTCCCGCAATTAACCTGTTATTAACATTTGCGGCATCGTCCGCCGTTTAACATTTCTGGCATGGCTGACCAGCCCCTGCATATCGAAGAAGTCGCTGGATCCCGCGAGGGAATCCACATTTTGCGGCTCTCCGGGCCGCTGACGCTGCAGAATGTTTTTGGGTTTCAATCGAAGGTGCGCGCCGACAGCTCGCGGGCGCTGATTATCGATTTCACGGGCGTACCGCTGGCGGATTCGGCGGGCATTGGGGCGCTGGTCGGGGCGTATGTCTCGCGGCAGAAGGATGGGCGCAGGCTTGGGTTGGTGGGGGTGAATCAGCGCATCCACCATGCGCTTGAGGTGACGCGGGTCGAGGGCTTCTTTCATTTCTACGGAACGATCGCCGAGGCTGAGCACGCGGCCTGAGGGGCACGGGATTCCCCCTAATCCTTTTTTTTGGCGCAGGCAGTTGCCGAGCTGCGCTCGGCTGGACAGACGAGGGCGTCTGTCCCTACGTGATCAAGGTTGAACGGGCAAAAAGAAAGGCGGCCTGGCCGGGCCGCCTTGCTCTCTCTCCGAATTTTGGTTGTGGCTTAGACGCCTTTGACGTTCTCCGCCTGCCAGCCCTTCGGGCCTTTGACTACGTCGAACTGAACTTGTTGACCTTCCTGCAGGCTGCGAAAACCGTTTGCCTGGATGGCGGAGAAGTGAACGAATACATCTTCACCATTCTGGCGGCTAATAAAACCATAGCCCTTAGCGTCGTTGAACCACTTTACTGTTCCTGTTTCCATGATGTTGCTGTGTTCCTTTTGTGTTGAAGTGTGCGCCGGAACTCGCAGGATAGTGCTGGCAGATCGCGCTCAGGCAGGTCACGCTGTGTTGCAGGTTACGCTGTAGAGCAGGGTACTGCTGACAACCGCAAAGTCAAACGCACCTAAATTTTACATATTCGGCGAGAATTGGCTAGAGGATTTTGTCATTACCGGGGTAACGGCTAGACCTGACCTACTGGGAGTACCGGTCGATACAGTCTTTCCCGTAGGAAGACATTGCTCGCAGCCCGTAAGGAATTTGCCCGATAGACGCTTCTTCGAACTGCGCATCAAATTGAAAGTACGGGGCCTTGTCTTTTGGCAGGGTTCTTGCTCCTATACCGGAAGCGGAGGATTTTATGTTGAACATCAACGTCGAAACCTTCAACGATTTGGCCGTGGTCGAGTGTAAAGGCAGGGTTGTCCGCGACGACGACGTGTTCAGGCTTCGCTATGTGGTGCAGGCGCACGACGATGCCCGTACCATCGCGCTCGATCTATCGGAAGTCAAGGCAATTGGCGGAGGCGGACTCGGCATGCTCGCCTTCCTCGAGCGCTGGGCGCGCGAAAATGAGATTCACTTGAAACTCTATTGCCCCTCGCAGGCGGTGTTGCAAGGCTTGGCGCAAAATCGTTCGCTGGCGAATTTCGAGATCGCGACCTTCCCCGAAATGATGGAGGTCTTAAGCCAATCCGATAGTCGCTACTCTGAGAGCAGCTTTAACGTCGCGGCCTGAAGAGGCGATTTGCAACTTCCTCGCGGCTGATTCATCATCAAGGGATGTTCATTCGACAGTGGCTTAGGCACAGTTCTGCTGCGAGCCTGCTTCTTGTTCTTCTGGTCTATTTCATTTCCGTCCCGATGCTCGCTCAGGGCGACTTGGTTGGGGACGTGCGCGCGCAACTGGCACAGAATTCTTTTTCCGCGGCGGATTCAAAGCTTAACTCCTATAAGTCGCAGCACGGTATAACTCCCGAGTATCTCGAAGCCTTGTCATGGATGGCTCGCGGTGCGGTGTTAACCGGCCAGTGGGATAAGGCTAACGCCTATGCCACCGAGACGCGCACACTGAGTGAGCAACAGTTGAGCAAGCGCAAACTTGATGCTGAACCGCACTTGCCTCTCGCCCTTGGCGCCGCCTATGAAGTTCTCGCCCAGAGCCTGGATGCAAAAGGCGAGCACGCGAAAGCGGTCAGCCTGCTGCGTTCGGCCCTAACGCGCTATGGCAATACCTCGATTGAAGCGCGGTTGAAGAAAAATCTCAACCTGCTCGTTCTCGTCGGCAAGCCTGCTCCGCCGCTGCAAGAGGCGCAGTATCTCGGGCCGAAGCCTCCGACGCTTGCCTCGCTCAAAGGATCGCCCGTGCTTTTGTTCTTCTGGGCGCACTGGTGTGTGGATTGCAAAGCCGAAGTACCAGTCATCGTGCGTTTACGCCAGGAATTTGCTGGCGACGGATTGGTGGTCATAGGCCCGACAAAACTTTACGGGTACGCCGCGCAAGGGGCCGACGCGACGCCCACCGCCGAGCGTGCGTACATTGAATCGGTGCGCAACCGTTATTACGCTAGCCTGCAAGATATGCCGGTGCCGCTGAGCAAACAGAACTTCGACGCCTATGGAGCGAGCACAACGCCGACGCTGGTCGTGCTGAATCGCGCCGGCCAGGTCGAGATGTATCATCCCGGAGCGCTGTCGTATGGCGAACTGCGCGCGGCGTTGGAGAAGGCGGTCGCCCGTTAGATAGGGGCGGGCGGCAGGCAGTTGCCGAGCTGCGCTCGGCTGGGCAGGTGAGGGCACCTGCCCCTACGTGAGCCTGCCCCTACGTGAGGCTGGCTGCAGCTAAGGTCAGAGCGCCGCGGCCTGTTCCCGCCGCCGGCCTTGAATCTCTATGTAGACGTTGATTAGCGAAACTGCGGCAGGGGTTACGCCGGGGATGCGCGAGGCTTGGCCGATTGTCTGGGGGACCACTTTGCCGAGTTTCTCCTGCATCTCGCGCGACAGACCGCTCACTGCCTGGTAATCGAACCAGTCAGGAATGCGGCGCTGCTCGGCCTTCTTCAGTCGTTCGATGGCGCGTTCCTGCTGGCCGAGGTATCCGGCATACTTGATTTCAGTTTCGATCGACTTGAGCTCGTTGCGAATTTCAGACGAGAGCGTAACTGCGGAGGACGCAGAGTTCGCGGAGGAATTTCGTTCGAAAAACTTAGGCATGAGATTGCGAAGAACCGGCGCCAGTTGCTCGATGGTGATTTCCGGCCGCTTTAAGAGTTGTGCCAGTGATTGTCCGGTCGCAGAGGTCAGGTCAACATTAGCTCCGCTGCGAGCAAAAGCGGCCGAGCTTTGCTCGGCTGGAACAGACGAGGGCGTCTGTCCCCACGAGAGCAGTTGCCGGACGATCTCCTCGGCCATGGGCGTTGTCAGCTTTGTCCGCTCAAGGTTCTGTTTAACTTCGTCCAAGCGCTGCTGCTTCGCCTCAAAATCGGCCCACGCCTCATCCGAAATCAGCCCCACCCGCCGGCCGTGCGGAGTCAGCCTCCGGTCGGCGTTATCGATGCGCAGATGCAAGCGGAACTCGGCTCGCGAGGTGAACATGCGATAGGGTTCGTTCGTCCCTTTTGAAATCAGATCGTCGATCAGAATGGCGGTGTAGCCTTCGGTGCGGTCGAGGATTAGCGGCGCCTCATTCTTTACCTTAAGGGCGGCGTTGATTCCCGCCATGATTCCCTGGCAGGCGGCTTCTTCGTATCCTGATGTGCCGTTGATCTGCCCGGCAAGAAAGAGCCCGGCAATTTTTTTAGTCTCGAGGGTCCGCTTGAGCTCGGTTGGATCGATGGAGTCGTATTCAATCGCGTAGCCGGGCCGCATCATCTCCGCGCCATCGAGACCAGGAATCGACTTGAGAATCGCCAGCTGCACATCGATGGGCAGGGAAGTGCTCATGCCATTGACGTAGATTTCGTGCGTGTTCAGCCCCTCGGGCTCGAGGAAAAGCTGGTGCGTGAGTTTGTCGGGAAACTTGACGATCTTGTCTTCGATCGACGGGCAGTAGCGCGGTCCGGTCGATTGAATTTGCCCGCTATACATTGGCGAACGGTGCACGTTTTCGCGGATGATGCGATGCGTCTCTTCGGTAGTGAACGCGATGTAGCAAGGCACCTGTGAGTCGTGATGGGTGACGCGGCGGGTGCGAAAGCTGAAGGGGGTGGGATCTTCATCCCCTGGCTGGCGCTCGAAGCGCGACCAGTCGATGGTGCGCCCGTCGAGACGAGGAGGCGTCCCGGTTTTGAGGCGGCATCCGCGCAGGCCCAGTTTCTTGAGTGCTTCGCCTAGAAGAACGGCGGCCGGTTCACCGGAGCGCCCGGCGGGATACTGTTGTTCGCCGCAGTGAATCAGGCCATTAAGGAAAGTTCCGGTGGTGATGATGACGGCGTCGGCGGAGACGCGGCGGCCATCGCGCAGAAGGATGCCGGTAATTCGGTCGTTAGCCGTTAGTCGTTGGTCGTTGGGAAATGTGGCGCCATCGTCGGAATCCGCGAACGGCGAACGACCATCGACCAACGACTCCAAAATCACATCCGCCACTTCGGCCTGCTTGATCTTCAGATTGGGCTGCGACTCGAGCACCTCGCGCATCTTGAGGCGATAGGCCTGCTTGTCGCACTGCGCGCGGGGAGACCAGACGGCCGGACCGCGCGAAGTGTTGAGCAGGCGGAATTGGATTCCTACGGCGTCGGTGATCTCGCCCATGATGCCGCCGAGCGCATCGACTTCGCGCACCAGGTGGCCCTTGGCGATGCCGCCGATGGCGGGATTGCAGGACATCTGGGCGATCAGATCGACGTTTAATGTAAAAAGCGCGGTCTTCAAACCCATGCGCGCCGCGGCCATGGCAGCTTCGCATCCGGCGTGACCGGCGCCAACCACTACTACGTCGAAATGTTCGTTAAACGTTTGTGTCTGCATGTTCGCCGGCGAAGCCCCGTCATTACTGTTGGGGGCGGGAATACGGCTGGATTCATTGTAACAATGCCCATTGGCGAAGGCGGGCGTCGCGGGTTGCGAGGCCGCATCGCAGGTTACCGCGAACGGCGATAGGTCACCTGCATCCGAACTCCGCATGAGACCGATCTAAGGCAATTTATGCCGGGTTGGCATGGCTGTTGCAATGGAATCTTCATGTCCTCATCTTTTCCAATGCCGCGGGATTTGGCCGCATTCCCGCGCGACCCGGCGCCAGTATCCACAGCAGATCCCGAGCATCCGCTGGCCCGCGCTTTTGCTTCCTTATGGAAAGATCGGCGAATGGATAGAAAAACTCGGCTTCGCTACCGAACAGGAGGTTACTACCGCTCTAGCTTTGCAGTGGGGATGTCCGGTCGCCTCCTCACTCGATCTCTCCGCCCTCCAGCCGTTCGGCAACATCCCGCTACCCATCCTCGAGACCTTTCAGATGCTGCCCTTCAACTACGTCGCTTCGACCAACACGCTCTATATGGCTTTTGGAGAGCGCGTCGACCACGCCGCCCTTTATGCCGTCGAAAAGATTCTCGATTGCCGCACCCAGCCCTGCGTAGCAGGACGGCAAAGCATCGCCCGCCAGCTCGATGCTATGCGCCAAATGCCTCGTCCTCACGATGTCGAATTCGGCCCCATGAACGATCTTGCCGAAATGGCTCGCATTGCCTCCAGCTACACCGCTCGCCTTACTCCCGAACAAGTCCGCCTCAGCCGCATTGGGCGCTTCATCTGGCTTCGCCTCGATGTCAATCGCCATCTGCGTTCCAAAAACCGGTCGCTCGCGACCAACCTCATCTTCCGCTTGGCCACTGCCGCTCCGACTCCAATCCCCTTCGTGCGCCCAAGCGAAATCGAGGCGCTTCGCAAATTTAAGAGTCAGTAATTGTGAGAAGACTCGATCTTGACGGAGAGGAGCTTTTTCTAAAAACCTGTCACACTGCGCTACAGCGTTCTCTTAAATAACGGCACCGCCGCCGCCAGCGTTACCACCGCAAAAATCGTGAGGTAAACCATGTCCGGAACAATCGCTCCCAACCCCGTTTCCTTGAGCAGCAGCGATTTGAATCCATGCACCGCATAGGTGAAAGGATCGACCTTCGCAATTGCCCTTAACCACGCTGGAAACGCCTCTACGGGATAAATCGATCCGCTGGGGAAAAACAGCAGGGTGTTCAAAATTCCAAACATCGCCCGCGGCACCAGCGGATCTTCAACGCGCGCCATCAACAGGAACATCATCGAATTGAAAGCCAGCGAGGTGAGTACGATCATCACCAGCAGCCCGAGCATTGTCGCCGGATTGAATATCGTGCCCACGCCCGCGATCAGTGATCCCACCACTGTTATTACTATGCCTGTCATCACGGCCTTGACTGCTCCCGCTCCGTTCAATCCAAATACGAGTTCGGCCTTGGTGATTGGGGTGACTAGATATCCCTCGTGCACGCCGCGCGCCTTATCGTCGATGTACAGCATGCCGCCACCGATCATCACGGAGACGAACATCGCCAGCGAAATCGAGCCCGGCAATAGAAATTTCATGTATTCGATATACGGATACAGCTCGACTACTTCGAGCGCTGTCTGCTGCAACAACCGCGGTGATACATCCGGCTGATTGAGCGCGTCCGTCAAGCTCGTCATCTCGTCTTCGAGCGTCGAACTCATAAAGTTGTCGCTGTTATCGACGATCAGCGCAATCCGCGGATGATTTTTTTCGTAAACCATCTTCGAATACTGCGCCGGAATAATCACCGCCCCCTGAATCTTGCCATCGCGCACAGCGTTGCGGGCATCGACTTCGTTGTCATAGGGGACGGCAACAAACGTCCGCATATTCGCGCGCACGGCATCAAACGCTTCCTTGATCCGGATCGCCTGCGTCCCGTGATCCTCATCCACGATCCCCATCTTCGCGTCGCGAATCTTGCCGCCGAATGCGTTCCCGAGCACGATCAGCTGTACAAGGGGCATCACCATCGACACCATCATCAGCGTCGGCGACCGGAAAAACTTGCGCATCTCGCGCTCGATAATCGCCATCATCCGGTTCATGGCTG
Source organism: Terriglobales bacterium (assembly GCA_035483045.1). Lineage (GTDB taxonomy): Bacteria > Acidobacteriota > Terriglobia > Terriglobales > Acidobacteriaceae > Acidiflorens. Next base: position 172,405 of record DATHQD010000012.1, on the reverse strand, counting down.
CAACCCCGGCCGCTGTGGCATCTGGTACCCGTACGCTTTCACCAATTCGTCGCGCAACTGCCGCCCGGTGTAGTGCACGAACACATCGTCCAGTGTCGTGTTTTGCACGGTCAAAGTTTTCAAACCAACCTTTGCCACGACTGCCATCTCGACCAGATCGGTCGTTGTGCCCGATCCGTTCGAGGTCAGCACCCGGAACATCCCTGCGCTTTCGTTCTGCACCGACGTCACTCCCGGCAATCCCTTCAGCCGTTCTTCCCAATCCGCCGGCGCGTGCTCGAATTGCACCTCGATCACGTTCGTTCCCGGCACACTCGCCTTCAATGCCTCGGGAGTATCCAGCGCTACCAGCTTGCCGTGGTCGACAATCGCGATTCGATTGCAGAGCCGGTCGGCTTCGTCCATATAGTGCGTCGTAATCAGAATGGTCAGCTTGCGCTTGGCTTTAATGTTTGACAACATTTCCCACACTGCCACGCGCGACACCGGGTCGAGTCCGGTAGTAGGTTCGTCGAGAAAAAAAATCTTCGGGCTGTGCACGAGGCCGCGGGCAATCTCCAGCCGCCGCCGCATTCCGCCCGATAACGTCTTAGTCTGCGCGTGGCGCCACTTAGTAAGATCGACAGTTTCGAGTAACTCGTCGATTGCTTCTTTCCGCCGTTTGCTGGGGACGTCGTATAGCTTGGCGTAAATATTCAAATTCTCTTCCACTGTCAAGTCGAGATCGCTGGTTAGCGCCTGCGGAATCACTCCTATCGTTCGCCTTACCGCGTCGGGATCGCGCGCGACATCATGCCCCGCGACGCGAGCCCTCCCGCCAGAGATTGGAATGAGCGTAGTCATCATCCGGATCAATGTCGATTTCCCCGCACCGTTCGGCCCCAGCAGTCCGAAAATTTCCGCTTCTTTAACCGCAAACGAAATATCGTCGACCGCGGTGAAGTCGCCATATCGCTTCACTATGTGTTCGACTTCAATGGCATTGGGAGCGTTCGGCGCGACGCCGCCGCGCAAACTTAGCTCCGAAGCCGCGATGCTCAAGCCATTCGCGGTGCTCCCATTTGTCCTTTTCTCGTCTTCGCCCATAGCTCGCTTCTCTGAAACCTTGAAACCCTGAAACTTTGAAATCCCGAAACCTAGCTGCCCTTCAACTGCTGCGGACTCACTAACACCTCGGCGGTCATCCCAGGCACGTACGCGCCCTTCGGATTGTCGAGTCGCACCTTCAACGCAATGGTTCTTATGTCTCGCTTCCGGCGTCCCACATCGCGCTGCGTCGCGAAGTCGGCTTCGGCTGCTTTATAAAAAACTTTCCCAGGAATCACCGTGCCACCGGGGAGCCTCACCCGCAGCGTGTCTCCGATGCCGATGTGATCGGCATCCGTCTCTGGAATCGCCGCGAATACCCATGTGTCGCTGAAATCCACCACGGTCACAATCGCTTGCCCTGCGTTCACCACTTCGCCTTCGCGTGCCGCTCGCACCAGTACCGTCCCCGTAACCGGCGCGTAAATTTTCGTATATCCCAACCGCACTTCTGCCTGTTTCAGCTGCGCCGTAGCATTTTCCACCTGCGCCCGCGTCGATGCCACTGTGCTCTGCGCCGCCGCTGCCTGATTAGTGCGTGCAAGCGCCGAATTCAAATCCGCCTGCGCTGCGGAGACCTGCTCCTTCAACGACTGCACCGTCGCTTCCTGCGCCTTCAAATTCATCTCCGCCTGCACGCGATCCTGATCCGACGCCACGCCCGCCTGCGCTAATCCGATGGTCCGGCGGCTGTCGCTCTCCACGCGCGTCAGCGTGGCTTCCGCCTGCGCCAGTTGCGCCCGCGCCGCCGCCAGTTTCGCTTGCGAATTCTCCACATCGCTCGACGTGGATCCTTTCGTAGATTGCCGCGTGTACTCGTTTGCGCTCATCTGCGACCGCATACTCGAAATCGTGGCCGCCGCCGCGCGTTCCTCCGCTTCGAGTTCCGACGGATCGAGCAACGCAATCAAGTCGCCCTGCTTTACCTGCGTTCCTTCTTCGACAAAGAGTTTGAGAATTCGCCCCTGAATCTGCGGACTCACCACGATCTGATTAGCATCCACCGTCCCTACCAGAACCAGATCGTTGCCGCGAGGCGTCGACAAAAAGTAGTACGCGGATGCGATCGCAAGAATGACCGCCAAAATAATTAGAAATTTATTGCGAGCACTCATCGCTCTCTCCAGGCCTAGTTTTCAATCGTCAGTCGTCAGTCATCAGTTGTCAGTCATCAGTTTCAGACAGGAATCAGTCAGGCATCACCTTTTGGTTTGTTCTTGCTCTTACTGACAACTGACAAACTGATAACTGACAACTGTCTGTCATCGAAACAGCGCCGCCGAAATAAAGTCCAGCACAAACGCCCGCCGCTCGCGAATCCGCTGTTTCGATAGTGGATCAATCGTCATCAGGGTCTTCATCAGTGGGGCCGCGCTGAAATAGAAAATAATGATCCCGACCAGCGAGGGTGCAAAATCCATCGGATTGACCGCGCGAAATTCTCCCGCCTCAATTCCGGAGCGCAAGACTTCGCTCAGTTTTCGAAAAATCGGGCGGAAGTATTCTTTAACCACGCGCTGCATCCGCGCGCTCGCCGTGCCCGCGCGCATCGACTCCGCCTGCACCACACGGGGAAAGCGAGGATTTGCCGCGATGTAATCGAAGTAAGCGCCCACGTATTCCAGCATTTTTCGCCGCGGAGCGAGGTCGCTTTCGAGCACCGGCATCACCCGCGCCCGCAGTCCTCCGAACACGTGGTCGAGCACCGCCTCATACAATGCGTCCTTATCTTTGAAGTAGTAATAAAGGAGCGCCTTATTAACGTGTGCCGCGCGCGCAATCGCATCCGTCCGCGCCCCTGCGATGCCGTGCTCGGCAAATTCTGCGACTGCAGCCCGCAAGATCGAAGCCCGGCTCTCCTCGGGACGTCCGCGAGTGCCTAATCGCGCGGAGCGCCCCCCGCGGTAGCGACCTGTTTGGCGCGTTCGGGAGCTCTGTGTCATGTAATTAACCGGTTAGTTAATATATAACACATTGAGCCGCCCAGAGCTATGCAGAAATGAATCTCGATAGATTACCTCCGGCACGTCCTCGCCGTCACGCCTTTGGTTCCGCCGCCGGTGGCCCAAACGGTCCGCAATGGCGCCCCCGCATCGATTCACGAAACTTCTCCCGCTCCTCCGGAGTCATCTTCTCCCACCGATCCCGCATGCGGCCGCGCCAGTGCATACGCCGGCCCGACCCGCCGCGGAATCCGCCGAAGAGAATCTTGCACAGGATCAACAGCCCGAGCGCCTGCCAGAAGCCGATCATGTTCCAGCCAAACAGGCCCGGCATCAGCCAGTTCCACAGGCGCATCACCACATAGCCAAACAGCGGAACAAACACGAAGAAAAACAGTAAGCCAAACATCAACATCTTCACTACTCTACCCACTGCCCGACCTGCCCAATTTTCTCTCATATCCCTCACCTCACTTCAAAAATTCGTCGTGAATCGCCTGCAAGCGCTCGCGCAAATGCAGGACCGCATAATGCTTGCGCGAGAGCAGCGTGTTTACGCTCACTCCGGTTTGCGCCGCAATCTCTTTAAAACTCTGCCCCATCAACTCGTGGGCAATGAATACCTCGCGCTGCTCCTCCGGCAACTCGTCGAGCGCGGCGTCCATTTCTTCCAGCAGCACGCCCCGCGCGTAGAGCGCATCTGGCCCGGCATCGGGCGAGGGCAGCAACTCTTCCAACTGGAGCACCTCGCGATCTTCCGCCAGCGTCGCCAGTGCCGGCTCGCTCCGAAACGCCTCCCGCTTTTTCTTGCGCTGGTTACTGCGAAAGAGGTCGGTGATCCGGTTGCGCGCCACGCCAAACAGCCACGCGGTGACCTGCTCCACCGGTTTCATCAGGCGATAGGCCTCGACCAGTTCGTAGAAGACATCTTGCAAGACGTCTTCCGCGTCCTCGCGGTCAGGCACACGCCGCCGTATAAAATTGCGCAGCCGGGATTCATCCCGCTCGATCGCCTCAGAGATCCGCTGGTCCTGATCAGTCATCGCCCACTGTTTCAGCGCCGCATCCATCTACCTATGTAGACGACGGAGGGCGCGAAATATTGTATGGAGTTAAAGAGAAGATACAGGAAGGAATAACACGAATCGGTAAAGGGCCTCAGGCAACGGTGCCAATCGGATCAGCTAGTGAAACCACGATATTACGCAGTTAAGTGTTCTAGAATAAGTAGGTGCTGGGTCCAGTGTCGAATGCGAGTCATTCCCCGTCGAGCATTCCCGAACTCGTTCTAGCGGAGTTTCTGGGTTTATTCGCCATGTACATGGGACTGTTCGGACGGTCACGTCCGCGAGGAACATCTCCCAAAACGGAGCGAATAGCGACGGGTGCATTGTTCGTATTGGTTGGGTCACTTTTCGTGTTTACGGCTGTAAGACAACTGCACGGGCATGATGCAGGCGACGCGACCGCGTTAGTAACATTTGTAGTGGTTGGAACGACCTTTTCAATCATTCAATTCGTGAGTTGGCAGAAATTTAGAAACTGGCAAATGTGGCCTATCGGCGAGGCCACAATCGAAGATGCAAACGTGCGAGAGGTTCGTACGCGTCACAGTCACTACTTTGTAGCCGACCTAGGGTACTCGTACATGGTGAATGGCCAGTTTTTCTCAGGATATTTCACACGCGACTTTGCCAGAGAACCCGATGCATGGGAATACGCAAAACAGATGCGAGGGACAAAAGCTGCTATCCGTTATCATCCAAGGCGCGCGGATCGCTCGAAACTAGCGATGTCTGAGAGTGAATGTTGAGAACAGGCGCTAAAGCACTACCTGCGAATCTCACCCCTAAATCATCGCGAAAGCTCGCAAATCCAATTTACTTCCCAGGTCTTCCCGCCATCCGCCGAGTACGACTGCTCCATGCGCGCTGCGTTAGGAGAGAGGTTGAGCCAAACGTAGCGCACGAGAATGGTTCGGCCTCTTAAGCTTTCCTGGTGAAAAAACTCGCCGCGATTGCCGGTAAAATGGCCAACCACAGGCGGCGAGTCGAGAGTTCCGTTATCCAGGTCGATGAGATAGATGCTCCACTGATGCGATGTGGGGTTGTAGAGGCGGAGCGTCTGCGCCTTAATGCGAAGCTTCTTGTCGGCGGTCGAGACATCGAACTCCTCGAAGTTCGCATTGCTGTCGAGAAGTTTCTTGTGGTTCGAAATCCCATCGTACTCGACCCAGACGTTGGAGTTGTTGAGCCGGTCCGGCAGCCGGCGGACGTGAGCCTTCCAGTCGGCAATGAGAAAGTCAAAGTCGTGAGAGCCATCACGCTGCGGAAGAGTGGCAGGATTCGCGGTGGTTTGAGCGTGAGTTGGCGCCGGGAGTATTGCAGTGAGAATGAGAAGGAGTAGCGGCAGGTACACGAACTTGCTGTTTTTCATACTGTTCATCCCTTCGACACGACGATCACCGCGCTTGGGCACAGATGGCTGAAATCGATATTGTAGCTCGGAGTCCAATCTTCACCCTCAGCGACAGAGAGGGCTTCGGCGATGTAACTTCGGGCATCTGGCGCTCGTGGCTCTTTTCGGTGTCTAAATAGGACATGGGCGTGCTAGTGCCGGAAGAACTTCCTAGTTCCGAGAGCATCACGCGCGGCTATCGACCGCTGCGAAAGCGCCGGCTAAGCGCAAGGTTCTCGACGTTAGCACCGTTCCGTCTCGCGTACACAGTTGTCCTAGCCACTCTGCTAGTACCGAGCTTCCTCATTTTCATCCATTCATGGGGATGGGATCGACGATCCGTCGGGATTCGGGTTTCTGTTTTGAAATTAGGTGCGACCGTCGATTACTCGACTATGCCTGCGCTCGTTCGGATAGACGGCGCAGGGACTGATATACCCCCACACCTGTACTTGAATTCCAAGCCCGTCTCCTGGAGCGAATTGGCTGATGCATTGAGAAACCAGCTCAAGCTCCATCCTGACTGGGTCGTGTATGTCGAGGCGGACAAGCATGTCTCGTGGGCGGATGTCGTGAACGCGATGGATATCATCCGGGGAACAACTGCGAAGGTTGTGCTCCTTACAACGGAAGTGACGAAGGTTCCAGCAGCGCGCGTCGGCACCAAGTGAGAATCTCGGACCCCGCAAGTCGTGGGGCTGGTACAACCTACTGCGTCCCGCCGGCGATCGAAGGCACCAGCAACACCTCATCGCCATGCTGGAAGGAATACGACGATCCATCGAGGAAGGGAATGTCTTTCGTCATTCACACGCAGTCGCCAGTCGATGGTCGTTAGGAAATCTGCATCGCGACAAACTGTCGCGAGCGTCTACGAACGCCGAACGACAACCGACCAACGGCTGACTCCTACTGCCCAACCGCCGCCGTCGTCTCCGCCACCACCGGCAACGCCGCCACGCGCGCCGCGATATACGCCTCGAACTCGCTGAGCTTCGGAGCGATCGCCGGCTCCGCCTCATAGGCATTCGCCAGCACATCGGTAGTTTTGAGCCCGTTGCCGGTGATGCAGAGGACGGTCGTTTCATCGGGCAGAATGCGGTCCTGATGAATCAGCTTGCGCGCCGCTCCCACCGTCACTCCGCCGGCAGTCTCGGTGAAGATGCCTTCACTCTCGGCCAGCAGTTGAATCGACTCGACGACTTCCGGATCGGAAATGTCTTCCGCCCATCCGCCGCTCTTGGTGATGGCCTTCAGCGCATACGGCCCGTCCGCCGGATTGCCAATCGCCAGCGAGCGCGCAATCGTCTTCGGACGCTGCGGTTCGATCTCGTTGCTGTATTGCTTAATCGCCGTCGAAATCGGCGAGCATCCAGTCGCCTGCGCGCCGAAAAACTTTACCGGCTTCGGATCGACCAGCTTCAGCAGAATCAATTCGTCGAATGCCTTTTTGATCTTAGTAATTAAAGACCCGCCCGCCATCGGCACCACGACGTTGTCGGGCAATTGCCAGCCCAGTTGCTCGGCAATTTCATAGCCCACCGTCTTCGAGCCCTCGGCGTAATACGGACGAAGATTCACGTTGACGAATCCCCATGCACGCTCACCCAGAGGACCGCCGGAGAGATGCCCGTCGGCGATCTGCGAGCACAGGCGATTGACGTGATCGTAGTTGCCGTTGATGCGCACCACCTCCGCGCCATAAACCTGCGTGCCCAGAATCTTCGCCGGCTCGAGATCGGACGGAATAAAAATCCATGCCTTGAAACCCTGGCGAGCCGCCTGCGCGGCCACTGAATTCGCCAGGTTGCCGGTCGAGGAGCAAGCCACTGTATCGAATCCAAAGCTGCGTGCATTGGCCAAAGCGACGGCGACCACGCGGTCTTTGAAGCTCAAGGTGGGCAGGCACACCGCGTCATTTTTAAGCAGCAGGCGCCGCGATCCGATCTTGTCGCCGAGGCGCGGCGCGCTAACCAGCGGAGTAAAACCAACTGGGAGGGAGGGCTGATACTCCGCCGGCAGCGGCAGCAGCTCGCGGTAGCGCCACATGTTCGGCGCACGCGAGGAGATCACGTCGCGCGAGACGCGCGAGCACAGCGAATCGTAATCGTAGGTGACTTCGAGCGGCGAGAAACAATCTTCGCAATAACTGCGGGGCTGGTTGTCGAAGGTCTTGCCGCATTCGCGGCAGCGGAGGTGGTACGTGCTCGTCTCCATGGTGCTCTATCTTTCTGTCTGTGACTGCGGGACGAGCCGGGTAAAAAATACCCCAGTTACGACAAAACCCCTTTTCCGAATGGGAAAAGAGGCTCGGGTGCGATCAAAATATATCGCGCTACCCCGAATCTCATGGTCCCCGTTACCGGGCGAGAGTTGGCACCTGCGATGGAGATAGATGATCTCTATCCGGTTGCCGTGGCGTCCTAGGGCTCGTCCCTCAGCCACTCTGCATGAAATTCCGATTCGCTCGGTTAGGAGCGAACTTGTAAGAAATGCTATTACCGACCGTGCGGTCTGTCAAGCGGGATTTTGATAGCCCTCAGTTTTGACTATGAAGACTTGTCATCCTGAGCGAAACGCAAGGGCCTGATTGTTGTCAGGAGGAACCGCGCTTTAGGAGATCCTCCGAACGGGTTTTAGTGGCACGCAAATAGATTCAAACCAGCGGCTGATATACACCTGGGCGTGGGCCTCGCCGCAATAGTGGCGCGCGGTTGGGCTCATAGCCGCGGTCAAATCCCACTTGATTACCGAGAGCTTCTGATCTCCGCACTCGATCACAAACCAATGGACCGGATTCTCACTCACGATCCCGCAAATCTCGCATTGAAACTCTTTCAGGCTCGACATGCACTTTCCAGTGGTTATAGCTCGGGTTCTAACTCGATTCAGTCTGTCTTTCCTGTTCGAATGTAAGTATTCTGAAAGACCGTCGTGCAGATGCTGTTTTCACCAACGGCATAAATGTAGGTCGTTGTCCCCACAAATGAGTTGACGTCGACGAAAGTAAATGTTGTAGAGAACGTCGCCGTCTCCGATCCTTTCCCCGGCCTGCGAGTTCCGCGATAGGTGCCAGACCAGGCCGTTACCCCCTCCGCGGGAGTGGGTGGGAAATGCAATTCCTGGATAAAGTTGCCGTTCTGCCCATTGATTGCGTGGCGCTCCACTGCGCCCTTGCGTGCCGGGCCAGGATAATAGAAATAGCTTGCGAGATAATCGCCCTGCGGAGCGCCGCACTCTCCACCGTTGGTTGCAACCGCAGAGACTACATAACTCGACACGCTATAAATTCCCGCGCCGGGCGCGGCGGCCCCAAATGCAATTTGCGGGGCCGCAAAAACCGTGACCAAAGCAACGCCAGCAAGAAACCTAGCCGAAATAGTTTGCATATATCCTCCGCTGTACGGGCCTGATTGGCGCGGAGTTTAACCCTCTATAGGGGGTATAGTCAACCAGCCCGATTGATTTTTCGCGGAGTTAATAGTAGTTCGTTTCGCCCGAATGTCCAGACGACTAGATGGCGCTCGCTAGCTACTTTTTCTCCGCCGCTTCGCGCTTACGCAATGCCGCCATGGTAGCTGCGGACGAATCTTTGCGCTTGCTGTTTTTGGGCCGTCGCTTAGTCTTGCTGACGTAATGATTTTGCGCCACAGTGTCTCCTGCTCGAATCGGCGGATCGGGTCGCCTGCCCTGATTTTATTAATTGAATTTGTGCGAGAACGGATTGGTGCCGAAAACGGCCAGCAAACGATCGCCCACTATCCATAGTATAAGCGAACACCCCTCATCGCGAGCTCCGCCGCTCGCCTGTCACCGGCTGTACTGATTCCGCTTCTTATCTTCGTGCCGCTCAATCCCCAACTGGATCAGCCGATCGATCAACGCGGGATATGACAGTCCCGACGCCACCCACATCTTGGGATACATGCTGATCGCCGTGAATCCAGGCATGGTGTTAATCTCGTTGACGAAAATCTTGCGCGATTTCGAGTCCATCAGAAAGTCGACGCGCGCCAGGCCGGTGCAATCGACCGCCTTAAACGCCGCAATTGCCAGGCGCTGCACAGTTTTCATTTCCGACTTCGTGATCTTCGCCGGAATCACTGCTTCCGAGCCTTCGCTTAGGTACTTCGCGTCGTAATCGTAAAATTCCTTGCAGGGAATGATTTCACCGGCAATCGAGGCTTTGGGGTCGTCGTTGCCGAGCACGGCGCACTCAATCTCGCGCGCCTTATGCTTATTTCCGCCGACGCCTTGCTCGATCACGATCTTGCGATCGAACTTCGCCGCCTCCGCAATCGCTGGAAGAAGCTCCTTGCGATCATGCGCCTTTGAGATTCCGACTGATGATCCCAGATTCGCCGGCTTCACGAAGACGGGATACTTCAGCTTGCTTTCGACCAGCTTCTGCACTTTCTTAGGCTCGCGCTCAAATTCTCCGCGCAACACCGTCACATGTTTCACGATGGGCAATCCCGCCGCGCGAAACAAGGACTTCATGATGTCTTTGTCCATGCCGGCGGCAGAGCCGAGCACGCCCGCGCCCACATAAGCAATGTCCGCCAGTTCGAGCAGGCCCTGAATGGTGCCGTCTTCGCCGAATGTCCCGTGCAGGACGGGGAAGATTACGTCGACATTAATCGCGCGATCGGAGGCGCGGCGGAGCTTGGAGTCGGTTTTCAGATCGGTCTGGAACGGAGCCAGCCCAGTGTCGCGTCGAGTAGGCTCCGGAGGGACGACTACCGATTCGCCCGAAGCCAGCACCGCCGCTCCTGGAGTAGCCTCTGGGTCGCCCGCCCGCAGCGCCGCCGCTGGTGTAGAGCGGGCGCCCTCACCCGTTGCTTTTTGCGCGTCGCCCTTCAGCAATCTCTCAGCGTGTTCTGCGGTGAGCCAGCGGCCGTCTTTAGTAATGCCGATTGGAACCACTTCATACTTCGTCTTATCGATTGCGTTGACCACCGACGCCGCCGAAAGCAACGACACCTCATGCTCGCCGCTGCGTCCGCCAAAAAGAATGCCTACTCGAAGCTTTGCCATAACATTTCAGTCTGGCGCTCGACGAGTTTTCAGTCAATCGCAGGCGTGGTTCTGGGTGAGTCACCGCCGAGACGCCGGGGTCGCCGAGAAGACCTTCCGGGGACCTGCAGATCCATCACTTCGTACGGGATGACAGGAATTGAAGCGGTTATTTTCGGCTGCGCAGAGTGAGGCTCCACAGTCCCCTACAGTTTTCCCAATACGACAACTGTAAATTTTGCCAGTTCACCTTGACACCGTGATCAAACGGGTGTGAAATTGGCGGTGTTTCGAAGGCCGGTGCCCGGCCCTTCCCCCATGGCACTCGGACCCAGAAGCTCCGTCGAAAAAACTACTTAGCGGGATTGATGCCAACCCAGGTTGCCGTACGAAGAACGAGATTCGGCGGCCAGCGCCTGTTTTCCTGCCAGTGGATGAATGACAGAGCTTCGCATCTCACAGGAGTGGTCTATGAATCCGAGCATCTCAAAAAAGAACGTCCTGCCCAAATGGTCCGTTTCCCTGGTTCTCCTGACGGCAACCGCCGTCGCCGCTGCGGCAAGCAGCGGAGGACCTCCAAAAGCTTCAGCCCCAGCGGCGCACTCTGCCCCGGCGGCGCATGCCGCTCCGGCACAACATTCCGCCCCAGCAGCTCATTCTTCTCCCAGCCAAAGCCATGCCGGAGCAGCAGCTCCCAATCGTGGGCCCGGCGGCAGCGCCAGCCATGCCGGCACTGCCGGCACCCAAAATCGCGGACCGGGCGCCAGCGCCAGCCATGCATCGACACCTGGTGCGCAGAACCGCGGTCCCGGCGGATCTAGCGCCAGCAGGACCGGTGGCACGGCTCAGAACAAGGGCGGCACCGGCAATGCCAACAAAGGCGGCACGAGCAATACTGGTAATCGCGGCGCCAGCAACGCAGGCAATAAGGGTGGCGCTACCAACAATGCCAATCGCGGCGGTAACGCCAGCGCCGGCAATCGCGGAGCGGCCGGAGGAGCCGCCCATCATCAGCCCGCGGGTTCGACAACCCGTACCACCAAGAGCGGCGCTAGCGTTTCCGCGCGCAAGGATGGATCGGTTCGCTCAATCCACACCAAGAGTGGCATGACCATCAACCACGGCATGCACGGCGGTCGCAGCGTCACCAGCATGCACAACGGACGCACCATCGTCAGCCACGGCCGCTACGGCGGATACAGCCAGCGCGCCTACTTCAACCGCGGCGGCCACGCCTACTATCAGCGCACTTATTACCGCGGCGGACATTACTATGCTTACGGCTACCGCGGCTACGGATGGGGTGGTCGTAGTTATTACGGCTACGCTCCCGCCTACTATTGGGGCCCCGGATACTACGGTTGGGCCTACAATCCGTGGGCCGCGCCAGTCGCTTATGGATGGGGTTGGGGCGGAGCGCCGTGGTATGGCTACTACGGTCCATGGTTCACTCCGTATCCTGTCTATGCCGGTGCTGCATTCTGGCTGACTGATTATCTGATCGCCGCCAACCTGCAAGCCGCCTACGCCGCGCAAGCCGCAGCTGCCGGTGGTGGCGACCAGGGTGGAGGCGACCAGGGGCAACTACTCTCGCCGACAATCGACGCCTCGTCCGACGAGATCGCATCGCTGTGGTCAACTGACCCTCTCGTTGCCGCGAATCTCAAAGTCGTTTACGGCGCCTACATGTTGGGTGGAGGAGCACCGGCAGCGACAGCTCAAATGACTCCTGACGTAAAGCAGGCTCTCTCCGACGAGATGAAGTATGAAATCGCGCAGGAGAAGGCTGCGGCAGCGGCGGGTTCGAATGCTCCTGCGGCGACCGGCGATCAGGTTCCACCGGCGCTCGATCCGAAGATTCGCATCTTCGTCGTGTCGAGCGACGAGGATCTCACAACCTCGGATGGCACCGAATGCCAACTGACGCCCGGCGACGTCATCAACCGCACCACCGACAAACCGGACGACGACAACATGGTCGACGCCACCGTCAAGAGCAGCAAGAAAGATGAGTGCGCGATCGGCGCTACTGTCTCGGTCTCCGCCGACGATCTGCAGGAGATGCACAATCAACTGCGGATCCAGATGGATGCCGGGTTGAAGGAACTGGCCGACAAGCAGGGCAAGAACGGAATACCGGCCGCTCCCGATGCCAAGACTCAGCCGGGTGAAGTGCCAGCGCCACAGCCCGACACCAGCGTCAGCAGCGACCTGCAACAGCAGGCGAAAGATGCCGACGCCGCCGAGGCCGACGCCAAGCAGCCGCAGTAAACGAACGCGACGAACAACGAGCACGACCAGGGCATCGCCGATTTTTCTTAGACGGATTTTCGCTAACTGATTTCGTTAGATCGAGCGGTGCCCTGATTTTCTTCACCTGACAGAGACGGAGTTCCTCATTCTCGCAGAACACAACCTCACAGGAGGAAGTTGCAAATGCGGCAGATCATTCACGTGGGCATCTTAGTTGTGGCTTTAGCTGTAGTAGCAGTTACGCCGTCGGTCGTCCTGGCGCAGGGAGCTGCTCCGACCGTTTCGCTCGAAGACCAGCTCAAGGCGCAATACACGCTGGTGAAGATGGGCGCAGACTCGAGTGGAGCCGCCGTTGTAGAACAGGGCACCGTCCTGGTGGTCAAGAAGGGCGGAATCCTTGGCGTGCCCTATTCCGACCAGAGCATCTTCGCCACTCACTATGAAAACGGCGCGGTTCATTCTCCGAATCCCATGGCCTCCAAAGCACTCGGGTTCGGCCTCGGAAAGATAGGAAGGCCCGCACCCACCACCCAGTTTTTTCAGAAGGACGTAAAAGTTTATCCCTCCAAACTAGTCGTCAACCTGGCCAAAGATCAGGTGGTAATGGGCATCGTCGATTGCGATTCCTGTAACAATGTCGATCCAAAAACCTTCTACAAGGCTGACGTAGTTTTCCAGTTTCCCCATGGAACGCTGGCGAACACCAACCCTTCGCAGGTAGAAGACACGATCTCCGGCCTGCTAGCGATCGATGACAGCGCCTCCAATAATGACCAAGGCAACAACAATCAAGGCGGCCAGCAAGGCGGAAATGATCAGGGTAATCAGGGTGGCGGTGGCGGAGGCCAAGCCCAACAGCAAGCGCCGCCGCCTGATCCAGTCCAGATAGAAAAAGGACAAACCATCGATCAAGTGAAAGCCGCGATCGGCCCTCCGGATAAAATCATCAACCTGGGCACCAAGCAGATCTACGTCTACAAAGATATCAAAGTGACGTTTATTAACGGGAAGGTTTCGGATGTGCAGTAAGTAACGGCGAAGTGAGTATCAGGCTCAGTTAGTAACACCCTCTATGAATTGTCACCCCGAGCGAAGCGAGGGAGATGCTATCATTTCTTGTTGGAGATAGCAGGTCGAAGCGGGCTGCCGGAAAAACTTGCGTTTCGTTTCTGACGAGGAGCGGGCTATGACATTCATCGAGGTCTCGTCGGGACTGGCAACGACTGCCCGCGCCAGTCTGGCACTTATTGTCCTTGCCGTGCTGCTGCTGATAGCTCCTCGCTCAGCGCAGGCCCAAACTGAGACCGTGCTTCATAGCTTCACAGGTTACCCGAATGGCCCGGACGGAGCCTATCCCACCTCGCGTCTTACAGCTGACGGTGTCGGCAACCTCTACGGAACGACCTACGAAGGCGGAACCGGACATAACCCAGCTGGAACCGTATTTGGGCTTTCGCCGAACGGCAGCGGAGGCTGGAACGAGACCGTACTCTATTCCTTCTGCTCCGAGGGTGAAGGCCGTTTCTGCACCGACGGAGGTTATCCGTATTAGTCTTACGTGACATTCGACAACCTCGGCAATCTTTACGGGACGACTTCTTATGGGGGGCTTCCGGTGGAGGCGTCATGTTCGAACTGAGCCCCGTAGGCAGCGGCGTCTGGAAGGAAACTGTGCTGTACAGCTTCACCGGGGAAGATGGCACTCCGACAAACGGCCTCATCGTGGACTCGGCGGGCAATTTCTACGGCGTAACTTACGCAGAAGGCAACGGAGGATCCGTCTTCGAGCTGAGCCCGTCCGATAGCGGCTGGGCAGAGAAAGTTATCTACAGCTTTGATTCCACATACGCCGGATTGACTATGGATGCCGCCGGAAACATTTTCGGCGCTGGGTACACGATAGTATTCGAGCTCTCCCCAAACGGCAACGGCGGATGGAATCCGACTGTGATCCACACCTTCACCGGCTATCCGAAAGATGGCACCTCTGCCTACGGAACGCCCGTCATCGACAAGGAAGGGAACCTCTACGGCACGACTTTAGAAGGCGGCGCCAAACAATATGGCGGAACTGTCTACAAGCTGAGTCCCGGAAAGAAGGGGTGGACAGAGAAAATTCTTCACTCCTTCGAAGAGAATGGCAAGACCGGCGGCAATCCTGAGGCGGGGGTTGTGTTAGATGAGGCCGGAAACATTTATGGTACAACGAGCGGGGGCGGCAAGTTAGGTGCAGGCGTCGTTTTCGAACTAGTGGCCCCAGTCGGCACGGGAGGCTACACCGAGAAAGTTCTCCGGAGCTTTAACACCTACGACGGGTGTGCGCCGGAGAGCAGCCTGATTCAGGACAGCGCAGGCAATCTCTATGGCACGACCTACTATGGCGGAGCCGCCGGCGGAGAGTGCGGACTTGTAGCGGGCCAAGACGGCGTTGCGTTTGAAGTGACTGGTGTGTTCGAGGCGTCCGCCACTACACTTGCGTCTTCCCCGAACCCTTCTTCGTATGGGGAAGCCGTGACCTTCTCAGCCGTTGTCACTCCCAAGGCTGGACCTCCGCCGAACGGAGAGATCGTCTCCTTCATGAACGGCAAAACGCTATTAGGAACCGGAACGCTCAGCGGTGGCTCGGCGAGCTTTACGACCTCTGTCCTGAAGGTGGGTACCACGAGTGTCACAGCTGTGTACGGTGGTGATTCAAAACTACTGGGCAGCAAGTCCACGCCCGTGAACCAAGTAGTGGGGGCGGGGAATTGACGCTCGGCCTCTCGGATGAATGCCGCCCTAAAGGCTGAGCCTCCCAAAGGCCCATGCGCTCTCTGTTCTTTTGACAACCTCGTTGCACACAAGTGGGGGGGGACAAAAACACTCCAAAAATCAACTCCAAAAAATCTTCTAGACGAGCCGTTGTGCGAGCGAACACTAAAGTATCTTTTTCCCAAACGCTGACAGCGCCAGCTCAACCGCTAAGTCAGCAGTCTGGTTGTGCTCATCGATTACCGGGTTCACTTCCACAATTTCGAAGCTCAGCATGTGTCCGTGATCGGAGATGATTTCCATGGCGAGATGTGCCTCGCGATAGGTTGCGCCGCCCCACACTGGAGTGCCGACTCCGGGCGCGTCTTCGGGATCGATCCAATCCATGTCGAGCGAAACGTGATAGCCGGCGGTGCCGTTTCCGGCGAGGCTCAGCGCTTCTTCCATCACGCTGCGCATGCCGCGTTCGTCGATATCGCGCATGGTAAAAACCTGAACGCCGGATTTACGTATGTTTTCCTTTTCAAAATTGTCGACATCGCGAACGCCGACCAGCACGCAATTCTCTGGCTGCACTTTTGGTGAGAAGTCAAAAATCTTTCCCAGCTCAAACGGTGGAAGACCCATGATCGAAGCCAGCGGCATGCCATGAACGTTGCCGCTCGGAGAAGAGTCGGGCGTGTTCATATCGGTGTGAGCGTCGATCCAGAGCAGTCCGATTTTCTGATTCTTACGCTGGTAGAATTCGGCGACGCCCGAAACCGTGCCGGCAGCTACGGAATGATCGCCGCCAAGAATCAGCGGAACCTTGCCCGCTTCGAGGGTCTTGAGCACCAGTTCGGCGCTCTTGGTGCAAGTCGCGGTAATTTCTTTCAGGTATTTGGAATTGGCCGCGCCTTCTTTTTTCTGCTCAGGAATGGCGACTGCGATGTTGCCCGCATCTTCGACGATATGGCCAATCGCTTCAAGGCGCGCTTCGAGCCCAGCAACGCGAACGGCCGAAGGACCCATGTCAACTCCGCGCCGCGACTGCCCAAGGTCGAGAGGCACGCCAATGACGCGAATCTGGCGGGGGGTGATGCTGCTGTAAGTAGTATTTCGTTGAGCCATACTTTTCTGTTCACCGCCGAGACGCCGAGAAGAACCGTTTACTCGGGTTGGTGCGCTTGTCTGTTCTCCCACTCCGCGTCTGGGAAATCATTCACGATCCGTTTTAGTCCATTTTTCAAGACCGGAACGTGGAAGTTCATCAGGAGACCGCCTCTTTTCTTTGTCAGTCTCAAATATGATAGGAGTTGTGCATCGTGAATAGGTAGAAGCTTTTCGATTGCTTTGATTTCGACGATGATTTCATCTTCCACTACAAGATCAAGGCGATAGCCACAATCGAGCTTTACATTCTTATACACAACTGGCAACGGCTTCTGCTCTTCCAGATTCAAGCCAAGCTGTTTCAGTTCAAAAGCTAGACACGATTGATAAGCGGATTCGAGCAATCCCGGTCCGAGATGTCGATGAACCTCAATGGCTGCGCCGATGATCCGGTACGAAATCCCATCGAGCCTGTCATTTTCTAGCATTGCTCGGCGTTCTCCGCGTCTCGGCGGTGAAAAGCTTTACGGATAGAGCCTGTGTAGCATGCGCGGGAATGGAATCGTCTCGCGCACGTGTTCCAGGCCGCAGATCCATGCTACGGCGCGTTCGATTCCCATGCCGAAGCCAGAGTGCGGAACGCTGCCGTATTTGCGAAGATCAAGATACCACTTGAAGGCTTCTTCGGGCAGATTGTGCTCGTGAATGCGTTGCAAGAGCAAATCATGCGAGGCCATGCGCTGCGATCCACCTATGATTTCGCCATAACCTTCGGGCGCTAGCACGTCGACACAGAGCGCAAGTTCAGGGCGCTGCGGATCAGGCTCCATGTAAAACGCCTTCACGCTCGCCGGATAACGATGCACCATCACGGGACGATCGTAGAGCGACGAGAGATAAGTTTCATCAGGTGAGCCGAGATCGCCTCCCCACTCAAACTTATTTTCCAACTTGCCTTGCGCGTGGCCTTCCTGCAGTTTCGCGACGGCCTCGTCGTAGGTGATGCGCGGAAACGGCGTGTCGATCAGTTCGAGTTTGGCGAGATCACGACCGATGGTTTGCAGATCGACTCGCCGGCTCTCCAGGCAGCGTTTGACGATGGAGGTCAGGAAGCCTTCGGCTAGTTCCATCAGGTCGTCGAGCGTTCCGTAGGCGATTTCGGGCTCGACCATCCAGAATTCGGTGAGATGACGGCGAGTCTTCGACTTCTCCGCACGAAAAGTCGGACCGAACGAATAGACCCTACCGAGCGCCATCGCCGTCGCTTCGATATAGAGCTGGCCGGATTGCGTGAGGTAAGCCTGCTCTTCGAAGTAGTCGACGGGGAAGAGCGTGGTCGTGCCTTCGCATGCAGCAGGAGTAATAATCGGAGGATCAGTGAGAGTGAATCCGTTGCTGTCGAAGTAATCGCGCGCCGCGCGGATGATCTCGGCGCGAACGCGCAAAATGGCCGCCTGGCGCTGCGAACGCAGCCAAAGATGGCGATGATCCATCAGGAAGTCGACACCATGCTCTTTCGGAGTGATGGGATAAGGATCGGCTTCCGAGACGCGCTGCACGACCTGAATGTTGGCGACGTCGAGTTCAAATCCTCCGGGAGCGCGCTTATCGGCGCGCACTTTACCTTCGACGATAACGCTCGACTCCTGCGTGAGGCCCTTGATGGCGTCGAAGACTTCAGGCGGAACAGCGTTCTTCGGGACTACGCCTTGGATAATTCCAGAGCCATCGCGGAATTGCGGGAAGAGGAGTTTGCCGCTTTCGCGGAGATTGTAGAGCCATCCGCGAATGGTGACGGATTGGCCTTCGTGTTGGCCGATTTCTGCGATGGTACTGATGGGTGCTGGCATAAGTCAAAACCTTTAACCGCCGAGGACGCTGAGTACGCGGAGAAAAAAATAGCTAAAACCTTCTGCTCGACCAGCATCGGGATACTAGGATCAATTTCTTCGACCGCGGAGAACACAGAGGTGCACCGGGGAAGATCTTTCGGGAAAAACTCTGCGCGCTTTGCATTCTCCGCGGTTAAATGTTACTCGTCCTCAAGCTTTTGGAAAGTTGCGGACACTTCTTCAACGGGACTCTTTTTCTCTTCGCCTTCGATTTCGAGCAACAGAGGCGGGGTCTGGGGTGCAGTGCGCAGCAATTCCATGGTCTGTTTCCAATCGATCGATCCGCCGCCGGGCCAGAGGTGCGCGTCTTTATCTTTCTTGTTGTCGTGGACGTGGGTCGAGCAAATGTGGTCTCTCAGAATCGCGAAGCCCTCGGGAATACCGGTCATCATGTGGGCGTGGCCGCAATCGAAGCAGACGCCGATGTCGTCGAAGTGCATGGTCTTGATGAATTCGACGAGACGATCTGGCGTGGAGAGTTCGTTGGGAATATTTTCAACCAGGACTCGCACGCCGAGCGGTTTGGCGAAAGCGCGCAGGTGCTCGACGGAAGTCATGGCGGCTTCGAATTTCTTCTCGTCGAAAGCGTCGTTCGGGTTGCCGATGTGCTGCACGAGGAAGCGAAACGGAATGTGCTCGGCGATTTCGAGCGCGCGTTTGATCTCATCCATGGCATCGATGCGGCCGGCACGATCAGTGGACGCGATGTTGACTGGCGGTGACCCGGTGCGTCCCCACTCGTAGTCGGAATACAAAGGCGCGTGCACGGAGTTGAGGGGCACACCGGTAGAGCGAAACCATTCTGCAATTTCTCGGACGTGCTGCTTGCGGTTGGCGTAGTCGAAGTGCTGGCGCGCAGCAAAGATCTCGATCGACTGGGCTCCCGCCTTGACGAGCTCGTCGAGCAAGCCCGGATGAAGCCGTTCTTTTACATAGATGTAAGTCGATACCGCCCGCTGCATCAGTAGCCTACCGCCTTCCCGTTGTTGCGTCCGTCGCTCGCACCCAAGCGTTCGCCGGTTTTGGGATCAATCATGATGCACTCGCCGTCTCCCCAAAAATGTCGAACGTTCAATTTGTGTCCCTTCGAGCTGAGAACATTCATTGTATCGGGAGAGAGGCGGTCTTCAACGAGAATCTGATCGGGGAGCCACTGATGATGAAACCTTGGTGCATTGACCGCTTCCTGAATATCAAGCCCGAAATCGACAACGCCAATGAGGATGTTAGCCACAGTAGTAATGATAGTTGGACCGCCTGGCGATCCGAGAACCAGGAAGAGTTTTCCGTCTTTGAGCACAATCGTCGGCGTCATGGCGGAGAGTGGGCGTTTGCCCGGAGCGATCGCATTGGCTGGACCTTGGATTAGGCCGTAGGCGTTGGGGACGCCTTGTTTTGCGGCGAAGTCGTCCATTTCGTCGTTGAGCAGAAAGCCGAGGCCAGCGATTGTGGCGCGGGAGCCGAACGTGGCGTTGAGAGTAGTGGTGACCGCGACGGCGTTGCCATCGGCGTCGACTACGGAATAGTGGGTGGTGTTTTCGGGCTCGGTAACGGCCGCGCGAGAGGACTGAGCTACGCGCTCCAGTTCGCCGAACGAGGGGCGTTTTAATTCCTTACTTGGTGTCGCGTGCTTCGCGTCTATCGACTCGCGCCACGCGGCCGCATACTTTTTGTCGATGAGTTGCGCCACGGGAACTTTGGCGAAGTCGGGATCACCCATGAAATCGGCGCGATCGTAGAAGGCGCGTCGAAATGCTTCGGCCTCGAGATGAATCGTCTCACCAGAACGATTGCCTGATTTCGACAGATCGAAGCCTTCCAGAATATTCAGGATCTCAACCAGGGCGATTCCGCCCGAGGACGGCGGCGGCGCGCTGATAATGTCGTATCCGCGATACGATCCCCGAACGGGCTCGCGTTCTTTTACTTCGTACGCGGCGAGATCTTCGGCGGTGATGAGGCCTCCGCCTTTGGAGATTGCCGCTGCGAGCTCGCGCGCCATGGCTCCGTGGTAGAAGGTGTCTGGATCTTTGGCGATGCGTTCGAGGGTGTGAGCGAGTTCGGGTTGCTTCAATACTTCGCCGGGCTGGTAGTAATTTCCATCGCGCAAGAAAATTCGTTTGGATTCGGGAAACTCTGCGAGGTGCTCATCCCGTTTCAGGTCTTGCGTGTCTTCGTAGGCGAGAGGGAAACCATCGCGCGCGAGTTTGATGGCAGGAGCCATTACTTTTTCTATCGACAGCTTGCCGTATTGTTTTTCGGCGTAGACGAAGCCGGCCACGGTTCCGGGAACGCCTGCGGCTTTGTATCCGACGACGCTGGATTCTTTGCTGGATCCGGGAAGGACGTTGCCTAGGGCATCGAGATACATATTTTCGGTGGCTGCGGCGGGCGCTTTCTCGCGAAAGTCGATGAAATGAGTTTTGCCGTCGGTGTTGCGCAGCAGCAGGAAGCCGCCTCCGCCAAGGTTTCCGGCTTGGGGATGGACGACCGCGAGCGCGAAACCGGTGGCTACCGCGGCATCGACGGCGTTGCCTCCGGAGCGCAGCATCTCGATGCCAGCCTGCGAAGCGAGCTCGTGGACGCTGGCGACCATGGCGTGCGGCGCGTGGGTGGGCCTGAGCGGTGCGGCTGCAACGTTGGCGACGCCTGAAAAGCAGAGGCAGCAGAGGATCAGCGAAAGATATTCAATACGCATGAATAGGGCGAAGTACGAGGCTAGCTTAGCCGGTTGCGGGGAGTCAAACGGGTTTACCGCCGAGACGCCGAGTGCGTCGAGAAAAGCTTCGACAAGAAGCACGGGGTTTCGTAGCACGAAGCGAGCTACTTCTTTCTGCTCTTGGGCGACGCTTTCCTGGCTGCGGGCTTCTTCATCTGCTTCGGTGCTTTCGCCGCGACCATTTCGTAGGATTGGCGGATCAGGAATTCGAGTTCATCTGCCGGCAGCACATTCGAGTTGGCGAGTGTGACCCACTTGTAGCGTCCGACGTAGGGTGCTGGCGAGACGCCTTCGATTTCCAGCAGTTCGTGAAATGTTTCTGGAGCGCACTTGAGAGTGAGGCGCGGGAATCGGCCGTCGGAGAGGACCATTCCAGTAAAGATTTTGCCCCGTACTTTGAAGCAGAGATCTTCGGCCCAAGGCATGTCTTCGGTTACATCGAGGAAGGAGAGACAGAGTTTGCGGATCCATTCGATGTCGGGCATAGGGAGATGATAGCGCGAGAAAGAAGTGAATCTGAATTCGGAAAATCCACGAATTGACATCGCGTATAAAATTACGCTCCTATGCGGGTTTTTCTGGCCGGCGTTGTAGTGCTCGCATTCTGGCCGGTAGCGTGTGCACAGAACTCCGACTTCCGTGTGGATCGCCTTGTGGTCTACAAACAGGAGCGAAAACTCGTTCTTTTGTCGCAAGGGAAAGAAGTGCGCTCATATAGGGTCGCGCTGGGCGGAGAGCCCATCGGGCCGAAGAGTCGGCAGGGCGACCATCGAACTCCTGAGGGAGTGTATGTACTCGACTCTCGAAACCCAAGTAGCCACTTTTACAAAGCTTTTCATATTTCTTATCCAAACGTGCAAGACATCGCAGCCGCTAAGAAATTGGGCGTCAGTCCGGGCGGTGACATCATGCTTCACGGGCTTCCTAAAGAGTATGCGTGGGTCGGGAAGGCTCATGCTCTGCATGACTGGACAGACGGGTGTGTGGCGGTTACTGACGAGGAGATCGACGAAATCTGGAAACTGGTGCGCGTTGGAACTCCCATCGAAATCAAGCCGTAAGTGAGGTGGCGCGATCCGGTAGCAAATGGATGCACCACTGTTGAACGTAGGCGTAGGCAGGCGGGCGAGGGCGCCCGCGCCACACAAACAACTAGACTTGGTCTCTGGCCTCGCCTAACTCTACCGGTACCTCTATCTTTTTCTTGCCACGGAAGATGGTTGCTTTGATCGTGTCTCCAGCGCGATGCCGGTTCATGACCTGGGCTAGCGCTTGCTGGCTTTCGATTTTTTCTCCGCCGATGGCTACGATCAAATCTCCACCGATCATGATGGGCGTGTTGCCTAGATAGGCGCGCTCGGAGCCGCCGCGCAATCCGGCGCGATCGGCCGAGCCTCCGGAGACAGCCTGCACGATTAGAAGGCCGTAATCGGCGGCGAGACCGAGCTCTTCGGCAATCTCTGGATCGATAGGAATGGTGCGCACGCCGAGAGCGGGACGGCGCACGCGTCCGAGCGTGACCAGATCGTTGACCACGGCTTTGGCCGTGTTGATGGGAATGGCGAAACCGATGCCGGCGCTCTGGCCCACGCTCGATGCGATCATCGTGTTGATGCCAATCACTTCGCCATGCCAGTTGAGCAGCGGACCTCCGGAGTTGCCGGGATTGATGGCGGCGTCGGTTTGAATAGCTTCGTCGATGACCAGGCCATCGGGTTCTTGTACCTGGCGGATGGAACTGACTATGCCTCTGGTGAGCGTGCCGTTGAGACCGAAGGGATTGCCGATCGCGTAGACTTTTTGACCCACTTGGAGATTGGTCGAATCTCCAAGCGTCATCGCTTGCAGATTGGGGGCCTTGATCTGGACGATGGCCAGGTCATGCGACTTATCGGTGCCGACGATGGTGGCCTTATATTTCTTGCGGTCGTGGAGCGTGACCTCGACCTGGCGTGCATCGGCGATGACGTGATAGTTGGTGAGAATGTGCCCTTCTTTGTCGATGACGAAACCAGAGCCTTGGCCTTCCTGCGGGACGAGGCCGTAGAAGAAGTCAAAGGTCATTACGCGCGAGGTGATGTTGACGACGGATGCGATGTTCTTGCGATAGACGCTGATGTTGTTCTGCTCTTCGGCGTCGAGCGATTCGCCGCCGGCGGCTTCGATAATGTCGGCGTGCTGGGGATGGCTGATCCAGTCGGAAGTGTAGAGGCGGCCGTTGCGATAGGTGGTGAAATAAAAGAATGCGGCCGCCAGAAAGATGGCGAAGATAAGAGTGCGCAAAAATCTCATTGTCAGTCCCTTGGGCGCTCGGGCTCAGAAAAACCTTGCAATTTGAATTCTAGCGAAAAAGGGCCTCTACCGCAGAGGACGCTGAGTGCGCGGAGAAAATCTTACAGCAGGCGAAAATCATTTACCAAATCTCTTCGCACTTTGCGCCCCCTGCGGTTCAGGTGCTCGATCGTCCCCAGCCGCCGCCGCCGGGCGATTCTATGCGGACTCGTTCTCCGGATCGCAGGCGGGCGCTGGTCTTGCCGGGAATGCTTTCCTCAGAGCCGTCGCGGCGAATGATGATAGTGCGGCCGGGGGCGCCGTCATTTCCTCCTGCCAAGCCGTAGGGTCCGCGCGATCGGCGATCAGCGAGCATCGTGACTTGAGCGTCGGTTAAGACTTCAATTTCGCGAACGATTCCGTCGCCGCCCTTATGCAGGCCCGCGCCTCCACTCCCTGGGCGCAAAGAATATTGCCGCAGGCGAACCGGGTAGGCGTATTCGAGGGCCTCCGCGGGAGTGTTGAGAGAGTTCGTCATGTGGGTGTGAACGCCGGAGACTCCGTCTTTTGTTGGGCGTGCGCCCATGCCGCCGGCGATGGTTTCGTAATAGGCGAAGGGCTCACCGCTGCCCTCTCCCAAACGATGGTCGATTCCGCCGATGGTGAGGTTGTTCATGGTGCCGGCGGCGGCGGCTGGGATGCGATCGGGAATCGCCTGCGCCAGCGCTTTCAAAAGTACATCGACAATGCGCTGCGAAGTCTCGACGTTACCGCCCGCCACAGCGGCCGGAGGGTTAGCATTGACGACCGTTCCGGACGGTGCGATCACGCGGATTGGACGCATCAGACCGGAGGTTGCGGGAACATCGTCGCGCAGAAGACAGCGGAAGACGTAGAAGCATGCTGAGTAGGTGATGGCTTCGACTGCGTTGATCGCGCCCTGAACTTGCGGGTCGCTGCCGGTGAAGTCGATAATTACTTGGGACGGAGGAATCCGTGGTCGAGACGTGGTGCGCCTTGCAGTTTTTCCCTTCCTAGAAGATGCTTTCACGTCGATGGTTACGGCGATGCGGACTGGCTTGTTGTCGACGCCATCATCGTCTAGAAAATCTTCGGCCCGATAGCGGCCGGTGGGGATGGTGAGCAGGAAGGCGCGCATCATTGCTTCCGAATAGACCAGTAGATCGGCTGCGGCCTGTTTGGCGCGGGCGATTCCGTAGCGATCGCAGATTTCTTTGAGCCGGTGGGCTCCGGTCTGGCAGGCGGCCATCTGCGCTCCGAGGTCACCTTCGCGTTCTTCTGGCGTGCGGACATTGTTGAGGAGGATTGCGAGCACATCAGGGACGATCTTCCCGCCGCGCATGATCTTCACGGGGGGGATACGCAAGCCTTCCTGATAGATTTCGCGGCATGGGCCCATGGAGCCGGGATAAGTTCCGCCGACATCGGCATGGTGAGCGCGGGAGGCGACGTAGAAGTCGGGCGTTCTCGTGGGTGAAGACGTGCGCGCCACGGAGAGCGACGGGCGAGGGCGCCCGCCCCACACGAACACCGGCATGACCAGCGTTATGTCGGGGAGATGCGTGCCGCCGCGAAAAGGATCGTTGAGCATGATTACGTCGCCGGGTTCGAGGGCACACTGCTCAACCGCGGCGGCAACGGACATTGGCATCGAGCCGAGGTGGACCGGCATGTGATCACCCATGGCGATGACCTCTCCGGCGGAATCGAAGACAGCGCAGGAGTAGTCTCGGCGCTCCTTGATATTCGGGGAGAAGGATGTACGGCGCAGCGCCGCTCCCATCTCCTCGGCGATAGAGTGATAGAGATTCTTGAAGACCTCGAGTTCGACAGGATCGGGCATGGGAGAACAGAAGTGTACGCCAATGCGTGGCCATAAGGTCAGAGGTAAGAGGTCAGATTGCAGAGGTTAGCCCCGGATTTTACCTCTGCAATCTGACCTCTTACCTCGTACCTCAAGTGCTACACTCGTCTGATTATGGCTGAAGGGCGTTCGCGGATTTGGATATGGTTGCTGGTGGGCGGCGGGGTGTTCGTGCTGTTCGTGGCCGCGGTGTTTAGTTTGGTGTACATGAGCTTTGGCGGTACGGATGAAAACTCATCGTTTTCCGGCTTCGGTCCCAAGATCGCGGTCGTCGACCTCAATGGCGTTATTTTCTCGCCCAAGCAGATCGTGCCGCAGCTCAAGAAATTTGCCGATGATGATTCGATCAAGGCGATCATCATTCATGTGAATTCTCCCGGCGGAGGGGTGGCGGCGTCGGAGGAAATCTACCGCGAGGTGAAGCGGATTCGCGACGAAAAGAAGAAGCATATTGTGGCTTCGATCGAGACGGTGGGGGCGAGCGGTGCGTACTATGTGGCGTCCGCTACCGACAAGATTTATGCGGATAAAGGCAGCGTGGTTGGATCGATTGGAGTGATTGCCGAGTGGGTGAACTACGGCGAGCTTCTGCGGTGGGCGAAGCTGAATCCGATCACCATGAAGGCGGGCGAATTCAAGGATACTGGCAGTCCGACGCGCGAGATGACTCCGGCGGAGCGCGCATATATGCAGGGCTTGATCGACAACATGCATACACAGTTCATTCGGGCGGTTGCTGACGGGAGGCGGGCGAAAGAGGAAGATATTCGAACCATCGCGAATGGGAAAGTATGGACCGGCGAGCAGGCGCTTGACCTGAAACTGGTAGATCAATTGACGGATTTCGAAGGCGCGGTGAAAGATACGGCTCGTTCGGTAAATATTTCGGGTGAGCCGACGCTGGTTTATCCGCCAAAAGATAAACGCTCCGGCCTCGATTTGTTGTTTGGAGATGTTTCCGATTATTTGCCTACTCGCGAGAAGCTGTTGGAGCAGCAAGTAGGGTTTTACTATCTTTGGAAGTAATGGGCCCAGCTACTATCGGTTCTCAGTTATTTGCACTCAGTGATGGGTACCGTTATTGTCATTACTGGAGAACCAGGAGCTAAGAAGCAATCTCATGTAAGTGCAAAAAGCAAACTGGGGCTCCCGTGAGAGGCTAAAGCTCCAGTTTTTAAAGGGTTTTTGCGGCACGGCTAAAGCCGTGCCCTGGCAGTCGATCTATCGCGATAGCTTTTGAGAGCTCTTTTTAGGTACTTGCGCAGAACCCCTTAAATTTGAGAAGGTTATAGGCAGGCGAGATAAGCACAGGGGCATAGGTAGCCCCCAGGGCACCGCAAAGGGAGCATTGAGGCTTATGACGAAGGCTGACCTGATCGAAGAAGTTTCCCGGCTGGCGGAACTCACCCGCAAAGACAGCGAAGTGATTGTGGATACGATCTTTGACAGCGTAGTGCGCTCCCTGCGGGTGGGCGACAAGATTGAAATACGCGGATTTGGCAGCTTCCGCACACGCCAGCGCAAGCCGCGCGTCGGTCGCAATCCGAAGACGGGCGATCGCGTGGAAGTTCCGGCAAAAAAGATACCGTTCTTCAAGCCCAGCAAAGAGTTGAAAGACCTCGTGAATAGCAGCGCAACTCCGGGAGCGCCTGCTGCCGCAGCGCCCGCGCCGCCCACCCCGACCAGCACGCAGTAATTAAGTGCCTGGAAAAGCTAGGGCCCGTAGCTCAACGGTTAGAGCAGCAGACTCATAATCTGTTGGTTCTAGGTTCGAATCCTAGCGGGCCCACCACACCATTCGTTCCGCTGAATCCGTTGGTAATAACGATGGCGGCTCCGGCTACCAGCGCTCCTCCGATCATGTCGACGATGTAGTGCCACTCCAGCAAGAGAATGGACACGATTAACAGACTGTCATAGACGCAGAGGGCGATTACCATTCGCTTCCAGCGGCGCAGGAACCACATCACGATGAGGGGCAGGGCGATATGCATTGAAGGGAAGCCGATGAAATAGTCGGCGGAGATGAAATGCAACGGGAGTTGATTCCAGCGCGCCAGCGCACGAGCTACCAGGATTTTCTGGATCAGATCGGCCTGTACATTAGCCGAATGTTGAGAGAAATCGGTGGGCCGCAAGTAGTAGGGTCCCTGGCTGGGCCAAAAGAAGAACAATGCCAGTGTGAGGTAATACGCCATGAGAATGGTGCCTATGTATTGCAGACTACGACTTTTGCCATCATGGAGCGCGATTACGATCATGGCCGCTCCCATTTGAGGGAACAGTCCGAAGTAGATAATTTCCAGGAAACGAAAGGAAGAAGGCGGGAAGGTTTGGACTGCCCAATGCGATAGGTCGGCAACGGAAGATCCGTGCAGAATCCATTTGTCCACGGCATCGAATCTCTGGTCATAAGCGAAGCTGAAATGCACAGAGGCGACGATGTCGTCGTAAGCGAATACCAGAAGGACGCCAGCGAAGAGGTAAATTGCTGGCAGCAGCACGGCGCCGAGGGCGTGAAGGGGTTCGCGAGGATTGCGCTCAAGAAATTCGATTATTGCGATGGTGTCGACTACCAGAACGAGGGCGATCGTCCAGATGAAAAGGTTTGCGAGGACAGCGGAGTAGGCGAATAGCAGAAGAGCGCGAAGCGGTTTGCGCCGGTAGCGCTCAATTAGAGGACCGAGCAGCGGAGCGGGAAAGCCGATCAGGCATAGGATCGCTGTAGCGAAGACCGACTGCACGGATCGGACCAGCCAATACTCAATGCCGAGCGCACTCCAATCGAAGCGAAGCGGAAGATGCAGGCTTCGGAAGAGTGGAACGCAGGCGATGCTCAGGAGCAAACCGATCCAGTAGTGCCAATAGCTCGGCTTTATCAGGTCCAATTTCGGACCCGACTTTGGCGAATCCTCATCTGGCTTCATTGGGCGACGGGCAAGGTAAAGTAAAAGACCGAACCATGCCCCAACTGACTGGTGAGGCCGATCCGTCCGCCATGGGCCTCGACGATCGCCTTGCAGATCGCCAGTCCCATGCCGGTTCCGTGGACTTGCACCCGCTGGTTTCTCCCGCGGTAGAATTTTTCGAAAACCAGGGATTGTTCGAAGTCGTCGATTCCAGGCCCGCGGTCGGCAACGCTGGTGGTGATTATCTGGTCCTTAGCCTCGGCAGTAATGCGGATAGGAGCGCCGCTCGGCGAATATTTCCCGGCGTTTTCGATCAGGTGCACCATGACTTCTTTAATGTGAGCGGGATCCATACGCGCGTCGGGAATGCCGGGTGGAATTCTGACGTCCACAGGATGGTGGGCCAATAATTGCTTTAATTCGTCGAGAGCCTCGGCGACCGGCGTAGCAATGGGTGCGGAAACGAAGCGGAATTCAACTTTATTGGCATCCAACTGCGCCATTTCCGCGGCTTCTCCAATCAAGCGGTTCAGTCGGTCACTTTCCTCGTTGATGATGGTCAGCAACTCTTGTTTCTCCTCGGCCGAATGATTCAAGCTGCCGAGAAGCGAGGTTACCGACGCTTTGATGGCGGTGAGCGGAGAGCGAAATTCGTGGGTTACGGAATCGAGGAGCACGGAGCGTAATTGTTCGCTTTCGCGGGCAGCCTCCGCGCGGCTCAGTTTTTCGACTTCGCTAGCGCGTTCAATGGCGATCGCCACCAGACTGCTGATGGCTTCGAGCGTTTGCCGTGACACCGTCGCACCAGTCGTTCCCATGCAACCGACAACTCGCATGCCCATGCGTAGGGGTATAAAGGCCAGTTCGTGAACCGCGTCAATTCTAGGCTCGCCGCGCAGACACACCATTTGCAGAGCGCTGGATTCTAATCCGTCGATTGTGGGCCCGGAGCGATAGATGTCACTGCGGCTGGTGAGCGCAATCGCGGCCGACCGGATGCCGAACGATTCGACGATGTAGCGTGGAATCAGGTTCAACAACTCCGCGGGATTGTCGCTGGAAAGCAGCAATTGGCTGAAGGCGTAGAGGCGTTCCAATTCCTGGCGACGCTCGATGGCAGAGCGTGCTCCGCGGCGGGCGCGCGCCGACAGTTCGCTAACCGCCACCGCGGTGACCAGGAAAGCAAAGAGGGCGATCCAGTTCTGCGGGTCGGCGATAGTAAAGGTGCGGATCGGAGGCAGGAAAAAGTAATCGAAGGCCACCGTGGCAACGATCGACATGAAGACCGCCTGCCGCAATCCCCAAGATGCGGAGATACCGAGTACGCCCAGCAGAAAAGCAAGCGCGACCGTGGTTGGATTGAAATGAAGCCAGCGGTAGCCGATGAGAGTGATTGCGGCGATCGACAAAGCGGCAATCAGGTATCCGGTCCCGGATCTGGCCGCAGCGGTCACGAAGCGATTGTATGACAAAGCAAAAGTTTGAGGTGAAAGGTCTGATTACAAAGGTAAAACCAGTCGTACCAACAACCCGGACATCGACAAAGTCGCATGTCTCAACGACAATAATCGCGATGACCAAGACTCCCGACCAATGGCTGGAGGAATGTTCGCCGAGCAAGACGGGCGGCAGGTTCAAGCTGTTTCTTGGATATGCTCCGGGTGTGGGCAAGACTTACACGATGCTGACGGAAGCAATCCGGCGGCACAACCGCGGTGAAGATGTAGTAATCGGGGTGATCGAAACTCACGGACGAAAAGGGGTGATCGAACTCGTCTCGAACCTAGAAACAG
Organism: Terriglobales bacterium; assembly: GCA_035483045.1. Taxonomy (GTDB): domain Bacteria; phylum Acidobacteriota; class Terriglobia; order Terriglobales; family Acidobacteriaceae; genus Acidiflorens. Next base: position 142,338 of record DATHQD010000012.1, on the reverse strand, counting down.
TTCCGCGCAAGAAAATTGAGTACAAAGGGGCGGTCTTCGAAGAGATGGATGTAGACGCCATTCTTGCACGAAAGCCTTGTGTCGCTCTGGTCGATGAACTGGCGCACACGAATATCGAAGGCAGCAAGCATCGCAAACGCTATGAGGATGTGCTGGAGTTGCTCGATGCGGGCATCGACGTGCTTTCCACCATGAACATCCAGCATCTGGAGAGCGTGACGCCGACGGTTCAGGGGGTCACGGGAATTCAGGTGAGAGAGACCGTTCCCGATTGGGTGCTGCAGAGAGTCAACGAAGAAGTAATGATCGACCTGACTCCGGAGGCGCTGCAGAACCGGATGCGCCGGGGCGACGTCTATCCGCAGGAGCGCGTCGGTCGCGCGCTCGACAATTTTTTTCGCGAGACTAACTTGATCGCTCTGCGCGAACTGGCCTTGCGGCAGGTGGCGCAACAGGTCGATTTGAGCCTGGAGCAACGTCGCGGCGACGAAGACAAAAATCGCGCGGCGGCTGCGATTCGCGAACGAATTGCTGTTTGCGTTAGTTCCAATCCGGCAGCGCAGTATCTGGTGGCGCGCGGTGCGCGTATGGCGCAAGCCATGAATGCTGAACTTTATGTGGTCTATACCGACCTGGGGCAAGATACCAGTGAGGCGAATCAACGAACTTTGGCTGCCAATGTTCGCTTTGCGGAAAATGTCGGGGCCATGATTGTGCGGCTGAAGGGAAAAAGCGTCGCCCAAGCAGTAGCGGAGTTCGTTAATCAGAAACACATCACGCAGGTTGTTTTCGGACGGTCCGCGACCCGCGGCTGGAAAAGATACTTTTACCTTTCGGCGATCCACCAGTTCTTGCGTGACGCTCCGGCGGTGGATGTTCACATCGTGACGCAGGAACCTGGCTAAAGGCATGTTGGATCATAAGCACATTCTCGTGGTAGATGATGAATCGCAGATCACGCGCGTGCTGCGAACTTCCCTATCCAGTCATGGATATGACATTCGCGTGGCCAACGACGGCGAGACCGCGCTTGAGATCATGAAAGACTGGTCGCCCGATCTGGTCATCACCGATTTATCCATGCCAAACATGGATGGCTTGGAGTTGTGCCGGCGCTTACGAGCAAAGACTCAGATTCCGATTATTGTGCTATCAGTGCGGGGCGAAGAACGGACCAAAGTGAAAGCCCTCGATGCGGGCGCCGATGATTACATGACCAAGCCTTTCGGTATCGAAGAACTCCTGGCACGCGTCCGCGCGAACCTGCGCCGCACACGCAAGGAAGGATCGGAGTTGTCGCCGATAGAAGCGGGTGACTTTAAGATCGATCCCGGGGCGCGCAGCGTCTTCGTAAAAGACCGCGCCGTCCATCTAACTCCGAAGGAATTTGATTTGCTAGTCTATCTTGCCCGCCATGCCGGCAAAGTGATGACGCATCGGGCGCTGCTGGGCGCGGTATGGGGCGGCGAGAACACGGAACAAGTGGAGTATTTGCGTGTGTTTGTTGCACAACTCCGCAAGAAGATTGAGCCTTCGCCAGATTCTCCGCGCTACATCGTTACCGATCCCTGGGTAGGTTATCGCTTTGAACCTGGAGTTTGAGCACGCCACTCTAGGCCGGCGAACAGATTACACGCAACGCCTTCGCGGCGGCCGAATTTCTACAGGTGTCTCGCAAACGAACTCACCATCAGCGTAAATCTCCTGCGCGCTGTCCGTCTGCACTAGCACTCGTTCGGCTCGCGAGTATTCGACTTCCGGCAGTTGCAGATGGCGCCCGAAGCACACGGTTCGAAACAAGCCTTCCCTCCATTCGGTTGGAGAGTTGGCTGGAACAACTCGAGGTTGCGTGGCGAGGTTCCCAATCCGAAAATGACGGCGGCGCGCATGCGTTGAGCATTAGAGCACACGCACCGCCGCGAATCGAAGCCCTACAGTTGCGACTACTTCAGGCACTTATCCATGAAATCCACAAGATCCTTTCTCATCTTGTCGTGCTCCGCTCGATCGACATACACCATGTGCCCGGCGCCGTAGGTGGCGTAGGAAATATTCTGGCGATATTTTCCATCGAGATTCAGATGATCCATGGTCCAGTTCGCGGCCGCAAAAGGTGTGGCTAAATCGTAAAAGCCCTCCATCACGAGAATCTTCATGTATGGATTCTTGATCATGGCCGAACGTAAGCCTCCTGCCGTGCTGGGAAAACCTTCCTCAGCGTTGCCCCAATCCCAAGTGCGGAAGCCGGGCTGATCATAGGCGAAGACTCTGTAAGGAGCATCGGACTTGTAGTTCAGTTCGGTTCGAAGGTAGTTGTTAAACGCCGATGTGTAAGGCGGCAAGATGGCAGCGCTGGTGGGATCGTAGAAGCCACGATCTTCGTCCGGATTGGGGCTGCTGAACCGGCCATCAAGGCGCCCCGCGATCAGCTTTTGATCGAGCAGCAGTTCGCGATCGAAGGTGGGAACATCGATGCGCAGATTGTGCGCCTCGATCACTTCCCGACGAAGCCCCGTATAGCGTGAAAGTTGCTCGACAATCTTGCGATGATCTTCAGGGGTCATCGCGTCGCCCTGGCCGAGTGCGAGAGCATAGTCATTCGAGGCCCAGCGCACTACTTCTTCGCGAGTCTTGGGCGCATCCTGAGTGAGATCGGCGGCAAGCTTGTGATGATAGGCGGCGATCATATTGAAGGTTGGCAGCAGGAGAATGTAGGGGAGATCGTTCGATTTATTCCATTCGAGGGTTTGGAAATCGACTGCCATCGAAAGCAGAGTCACGCCGTTGAACGCGATGCCATGATCGGCGAGATACCCGGCGAGGCCGGCGGCGCGCGTCGTGCCATAACTCTCACCGAGAAGAAAAAGCGGCGACGTCCAGCGATCATAGCGAGAGAGATAAAGACGGATGAACTCTCCGAAGGCTTGCACGTCACCCTTGAGGCCCAGAAACTTCTTGGTGAGTTCAGCGGTTGCGGCCCGCGAGTAACCGGTGGCCATCGCGTCCACCATGACGATGTCACTACGATCAAGAATCGTGTCGGGATTATCCTCCAGGCGATAAGGCGCGGCGGGCATGAAACCATTTTGTTGAAGCGCGACACGCTTCGGTCCAAGAGCGCCCATGTGCAGCCAAACCGACGCAGACCCGGGACCGCCATTGAAAGCGAACGTCAACGGGCGCCTGGTCGCGTCCTGTCCGTCGAGCGTGTAGGCGACAAAAAACATTTCGGCTTCGATTTTGCCGTCTTCGCGCTTGATGGGAAGCCTTCCAGTTGTTGCCGTGTAGTTGAACGTCTTGCCGTTCACCGTGGCCTGATGATGTGTGATGACGGGTGGGATCTCCGAAACGTCATAGTGCTCTTCTTTGTCTTTGTCGGTGGCTTCGTTGCTCTCAGGCTTCGCAGACTCGGGCCTGCCGCTTTCCGCGGGCTTCTCGGGAGTCGCGGCGGGCGTTGACATGGCTTGTTTCTTGTCTTTCTTAGCCGCAGCCGTCTTCGAGTTTTCGGTGGGTGTCGCCTGGGATTGTTCCTGTTGTGCTGCTGCAAAGGGAATGGTCAACAGGGCAAAAAAAAGAACTGCCAAAATTCTCATGCTTGTCTCCGGAAGAAAGAATTGGACGACGCATTATAGCGCCTTCGATGAAGGCTGCGGAAAAGTCAGGGGCAACTCGAGACGTGCTAGAATTTGTTGCGTCCGGAACGATTTTCCAGGCTGGGTCGCGCATCATATCTCTCCACGCGAAAAAATGACGGATTCAAAAGTGGCTCAATCCCCCAACCCGCAGAGCGGTTCCATGACCTACGCGGATGCAGGTGTCAGCATCGATCGGGGCAACCGCACCAAGCAGCGGATCAAGTATCTGGCCCACAAAACATTCACCAAGGGAGTATTGAGCGAGATCGGCGGATTCGGAGGCTTATTTTCGGTCGACAAAAAGTATCTCGATCCGGTACTGGTTTCAAGCGTGGACGGCGTGGGCACGAAATTGAAAGTTGTGTTCGAGATGAATGTGCACCATACCGTCGGCGCCGATCTGGTGAACCACTGCGTAAACGACATCGCGGTGCAGGGAGCGGCGCCGTTGTTTTTCATGGACTATCTGGCAACGGGGGCGTTGGATCCGGAGGTTGCGGAAAAGATAGTGGGCGGCATCGCGGAAGCCTGCAAACACAATGGCTGCGCGTTGATTGGCGGCGAGACGGCGGAGATGCCAGGTTTTTATCCCGAGGGCGAATATGATCTTGCCGGTTTCATCGTTGGAGTGGTCGAGCGCGAGCGCATCATCAGCGGCAAAGACGTGCAGATAGGAGATTGCGTTCTCGGTCTGCCATCCAACGGCCTGCACACTAATGGATATTCGTTAGCGCGAAAACTTCTCTTTGAAGTCGCCGGTTATTCTCCAGAGACTTTCGTCAGCGAGATCAAAAACAAGGTTGGCAATGAGCTTATACGCACCCATCGCAGTTACTGGTCGATCATTCGCAAGATGATTGCCGGCGAGTGCGTGGCGGCGCTGGCCCATATTACGGGCGGCGGCATCACCGAGAATCTGCCGCGCGTGCTGCCCAAGGGAACATCGGCGGCGATTGAACTCGGCACTTGGCCGGTTCTGCCGATCTTTGAACACCTGCAAAAACTCGGGAACGTGAGCGAAGAAGAAATGTTGCGCACATTCAACATGGGCCTCGGAATGTTGATTGTGGTTCCGGCAAAGAAATTCAAGAAAGCGCAGACGCTGCTGGAGCGGGCGGGAGAAAAATTCTACAGCGTGGGCCGGATCGTCAAGGGCGATCGCAAGGTGATGTTCAGCTAGATCGCAACTTTTAATTTTATTTTCCTCGATGAAGAACTTAGGCATTCTCCTGTCTGGCCGTGGCTCAAATTTTGTAGCCATTGCCGATAGCATTGCGGCGGGAAGGCTATCGAACGCGAGAATCGCCGCGGTCATTTCAAACCGGGCCGATGCGCCTGGGCTTGAAACGGCGCGACGGCGCGGCCTCAATGCACTCGCGATTTCATCAAAAGGCACACCGCGCGAAGAACATGATCGCGAGGTCGTGGCTGCCCTTCAGCAAAACCAGGTTGACCTTGTTTGTCTTGCCGGGTACATGCGCCTGCTCTCGCCGTGGTTCGTGCAGCAGTTTCCGGCGAGAATTCTCAATATCCATCCCTCGCTACTCCCGGCCTTCCCCGGCCTCGAAGCGCAGCAGCAGGCTTTCGCGTATGGCGTGAAAGTTACGGGATGCACGGTGCACTTTGTAGATGAAGAGCTCGATCACGGCGCGATTATTGTGCAGAAAACCGTACCAGTTTTGGATTCTGACGACGAGCACACGCTGGCGGAACGCATTCTTGAGCAGGAACATATCGCGTACAGCGAAGCGATTAGGATGGTGCTGGACGGCAAATTTGAAATTAAGGGCAGACGGATCGTGACAAGGGACGGCAGAGGTTAGAAGTCAGATTGCAGAAGTAAATCAGCGATTCGCTGGGCGGTTTTCATCGCGGCGAATCCTACATATTGCTGCAATCCTACATAATAAGTTCGTTGGTGTTCCGCACGATTGGATGTTGCATTACTTCGAGCTCGTTCTTGACCAGATTCAGTCCGTAGACGCACTGCTCAAAGCTTTGCGAGAGTTGCGCAAAAAGCGGGGCGACTTTGGCGTATTCGAAGTATTCGAACTTGGAGACGATGTAGTAGCTTTCTTTCCCGGCTTTCACCCAATCGACGAAATTCTCGACGCGCTGGCGGCGCAGACGATAGTGGTTGATGCTTTCGGGAAACATTCCGGCGTAGAACAGCGTGTAGTCGCCAATATGTTTGCGAACCTGACGTTCACGATCGAAGGAAGGCGCTGGTCCGTAGATCGGGTCTGACTCGACCAGCATTTCGCCTACATCATCGAGCGGTTTTCCGGATGCGTTGCGGATTTTCGATAACTGCTCCGCATCGCAAAACTCCGATAGAAGATGAGCGACGTAATTCACGACCTGCGGATCGCGAATTCCGATCTCGTGGGCATAATGACGGCCCACTAGTTCGACAAACAGTTGTTCTAGTGGATTCTTCTCCGGAGTCTCCATGTATATCTCCTCACCTCCCACACGCTCTTTTGTTACTATCGGAACAAAAGCCTGTGCGGATTAGATACCTCGAATCTCAGTCGAATGCAAGTGACCATTGCGCCACTTACATCAGTTAGAAGCCCGCTCTGGATGCGGTGTTGCAGGGCATTTATTGGCAGCCAAGGATGGCGATTGCTAATTGGCTGCATGGAATCCAAAAACATGATCTAACAAATCTAATTAGATGATCTGGCGCAGCTATCTACACTGATTGCCCGGATCTATCTACATGACGATGGCAGATTGATGGCAGATTACGGAGGCGGAAGTGGAAAGAACTAATATTGCAAGTGGAGCACCCTGGGAGCCAATCGTAGGTTACTCTCGTGCGGTTCGCGTGGGGGCACACGTTCATGTCGCCGGTACGACCGCAACCGGAGAGGATGGCAGGATTATCGCAGGCGACGCTTATACGCAAGCTATTCAAATTCTCAAGAATATTGAGCGCGCCCTAAAGCAAGCTGGAGCCTCGTTGAAAGATGTGGTGCGCACGCGTGTGTTTCTGACCAACATTTCCGATTGGGAAAAAGTTGGAAAAGCGCACGGAGAATTTTTTCGCGAGATTCGTCCGGCGAGCACCATGATGGCAATTACCGCCTTGGTTTCTCCGGAGATGTTGCTGGAAATTGAGGCGGAAGCGATCGTGATGGACGGGAACTAAATTCAGACGGGAATAAAAGAAGGGCGGAAACCAAATCTTCCGATCTCCGCCCTCACTACGCTGTAGCCAATAACGAAGTTTAACAACGTTTAACGGCGTTTTTTGCCGGAAGATTTTTTCTTGGCAGCTTTCTTGGCTGGCTTTTTCTTTGCCGCCTTCTTCTTTGCCGCCTTCTTCTTCGCGGCAGGCTTCTTCACAGCTTTCTTCGCCGGTTTTTTAGCCGCCTTTTTCTTGGAGGGCGCTTTCTTTGCCGGAGCGGGAGCTTTTTTCGCAGGCGCCTTTTTCTTCGGAGGGCCACTCTGTCCCCCGCCGCTGCCTGACGGAGCTACAGGCGCCGGCGCAGGTTCACGTACGGGGACGCCAATTTCATCGTCGTCTTCTTCGACGACAACCGGTTCCTCTTCCTCTTCTTCCTCTTCCTCTAGATCCTCTTCCAGCGATTCGCCGTAGGCGCCGCTGTCGCTATACTCATCCGTCTCATCGTCCCGACCGTACAGAGTCGGATCATCGAAGCGCATATCTCCTCCTAAGGTATTTGTGGTTACCCGCACGCATTCTCGCACGGGGCCTGCGAATTAGGACAACCGGCTGCGAAAGCGCAGTGCTGTGCTTAATGGCGCGCGATTATAGCACGGCGGTTTCACCGGGCAGTATCATGCATTCCTGGCCGATTTGCGAGGAAATTGTGAAAAGAAAAAAGTGTCTGAAGGGCAGGCGAATCAAAAGCGAAATTGAATTCGCGGGACCGCATTACTCGTAAGCGAGTGCGTCGATGGGATCTTTCTGGGCAGCTTTGAACGCCGGATAGAGCGCCCCGCCGATCGCTCCCACGATGGCAATCAGGGTGGCACGCACGATCCATCCGCCGTCCACTACCACCTGCAACAGGGGGAATTTGTGGGCTAGCGCGGCGCGAGTCGCAAGGCTGACAATGACGCCGAGTACGATGCCGCCGATGGCCAAGAGAGCCGTCTCTCGCAGTATTACGTTAACGATGTAGAGCTTCGACGCTCCCATGGACTTCAGAATGCCGATTTCGCGGGTGCGTTCCATCACGGCGGTATACATTGCCTGAAAGATTACGATGAATCCGATGACGACCGAGATGCCGACTACGACGTCGATGAAAGTGGAGAGCCCCGGATAATTGCTGGTGGTCATCATGGCCAGGTAGGCGGCCATGGAGGTCGCCACGTAGTGCTCCATGCCCGGCACATGCTTGATTTCGTCGACCACAACGTCGGCGTTCGCAGGATCGTCGAGTTTGAGATAAAAGATGGACGCCTTGTCTTTGGCGCCGACGAGATCTTGCAGCGTGGGCAGGGGAACGAATTTGCGAGCCCCCTTCCCTCGCTCCACGATCCCCGCAATGCGGAATTTGTTGTTCAGAATCTCAATCGTGTCCCCGACCTGGGCGTGATTGGATTTGGCGAAAAGATCGTCGACGAGCACGTCATACGGGCCCTTAAAGGGACCGCCGGCCAGGTAACGGAAGCCAGCAGACATACTTTCATAGCTAGGCAGATCGATCCCGGCTACGATCTCAAGAGTACCGGTCGAGGTCACCTGCGTGATCACGGGAGCTACGCTTTTGACGTGGGGCAACGTGGCCAGTATGTCTCCGACTTTGACCGGCATGGGAGCGCCCGAAAACACGTTGATGAACGAAGACCCCGGCGGCCGTACCAGCACGTCGGCCCCGATGCCAGCAGTTCGGGCGCGGCTGTCCTGGAGCATACCAAGCGAGAGGCCGACGATCAGGAGGATCAGCGTGACCTCAAGGGCTACAGCCACTACGCTGATAAGCGAGCGCACCGGGCGATGCACCAGATTCCCGACGATCATGCGATTCATCATTTAGTTTCCCGTGACTTGATCGTTTTTTTATTTGTTGTGGGCTTGAGGCGACCCGCTGGAACCGGGCTTATCGAGATTCACGACCTCCGCACCGGGAGGCTGCTCCAGCGCAAATTGATCGTCGGTCAACGGTTTATTAATTTCCAGTTTGAGCACGTTGAGGGTGATATCGTAGTTCTCCCTTGGCCTCTCGATCCCAATCGTGCTTGGGAAGTTAATCCCGTCGAAGTCTTTGTAGTTCTGGTAATGAGCGTCGGTAGCAACGTTACCCTGCTGATCGTAAATTCTCTGCCGGTGGGGCAGCAGGTCGGTTCGGCTGAACTCGATGCGGCGCGATAGATACCAGCCCTCCGACCCTTTGCGAATGACTGCAAGTTCGTAATCAGGTTGCTGCGCCCGATGTTTTTTCGAGTCGAGAACGGTTTCATAGCCGTTTTCCAGCACTGCAATCTCATCCGCTGAAATGTCAGGAAGCAGTACAGCGTCGTAGATGTACTGCGGCCGGAGGTTTTCCAACCGCTTGTCGGGCTGGTAGTTGTCGCTATTATTGGAGCCCATGACGAATTTATTCCTGGTGGGAATCCAGACTTTGAATTCCTGCCCGTTGCTCACCATGTCGAAGGCGGTGTTGCGCACCACCGGCATCAGACCCTTCATGCGCAGCATGGCCGGCTTACGCGCCAAAACGTAACCTCGGATCTCTTTATAGTCGGTAATGCGCCCGTTTTTGGGGTCTCCCGCCGACGAGTCTATGTCTACGGTCGCCTGCATGGACTGGATCTTTGTGGCCTGCTCGTTGACGTAGGCAATCAACTGCTGCTGGGTAGCGATCTTAAGCGGACGGTCGGATAGTTGACGATCGATGATTCTTGTTCGAAAGAGACACCCGGTTAGGGAGAAGGTAGTCGCCGATAGAAGTAAGAGAAAAAGTACGCGTCGATGAGGACGATGCATTCCTATGATTACCTGGGCGACTCTTGCAGCCTTGATATCTGATTAGTATAAGGCAGCGGAGGGTTCAGCGCCTTAGCGCTGATCGAGCGAGTGGTTGAGGGCGCGACGATAAGCGGCGACATTTCGATTGTGCTCTTCGAGGCTTTGGGCGAAACGGTGGTGCCCGTTTCCATCAGCAACAAAATAAAGAAAGTCGGTGGTTTCGGGGTGCAAAGCTGCGGCCAGCGAGCTGCGGCCCGGATTGCCGATGGGGCCGGGGGGCAATCCGGGGAAACGATAGGTGTTATAGGCCGAATTCACCGACAAATCGGCGTGGTGAAGACTGCCCTGGTAGGTTCCGGCGAGCAATTCCGCATAGATCACGCTGGGATCGGCGTCGAGCGCCATCCTCTTGGCCAGGCGGTTGTAATAGACCCCGGCAACCAAGGGTCGTTCCTCAGCGACGGCCGTCTCCTTCTCGACGATGGAGGCCATGGTGACGATGGCGGGCAGGTCGGGGTTGGAAAGCGAATTTGTGTCGGCGTTCGGACCGACGCTCGGACTGGCGTTCGGGCCAGAATGATCGGAATTTAGTCCGATCTGTCGCGCCGCCTGGCGGAACTGGTGAACCATCGCTGCCGCCATCTCTTCGAGCGTTTGCGTGCGTGTGAACTGGTAAGTATTCGGAAAGAGGTAGCCTTCCAGCGATATCGCTTGCGGCGATAAATCTGAAATCAGCTGGGTTTGGGTTCTGGCGACATGCAGAAAATCAGCTGCCGAGCCGAGGCCCGCATCCTCGATCGCCTTGGCGATGTCGAACATGGTGTAGCCTTCGGGGATCGTGACCACGTGGAAGTAGATATCGCCGCGCGCGATGCGATCATAAACCTGCGGAAGATTCGCATCTCTCTCGAACTGATACTCGCCGGCCTTCAATGACCGCTTCCGATGCAACGCGTGCCAGAGCCAAAACACGCGTTCGTTGCGGATCACGCCTGCCTTTTTCAATTCGATCGCGATCCTGCGGGAGGAATAGCCGGGGCGCAAGAGTAAGAAAGTGCCGGCTGGAGGAGTGACTGGAACGTGGAGCTGCCAGGCAATCCACCCAGCAATGGCGAGGATCGCGAGCAGGAAAAGTGTGAGCAGCGTGCGCAAGAGTTTAGTTTAGGGCCTTTGCCAGTGTCCACAAAGTGGCTTGAGTACAGGGTCTGGCGATCAGAGGAACCCTACGGTAAATACTGTAGACGAACAAAAAATTTAACAAAAAAAGCGCGTTTACGGGTCGAATCATCGTTCTAGAATAGAAGCATACCTTCCCTAGGGGGGACAACCTCAACCAGTAACGCTGTATTGGAGACTGTCAAGGAGGTCTCCATGAAGTTGAACGATAGCATCACCACTTATGACATTGCTGAAGCTCTACAGGGCGAGCAAGGCAAGTTTGAAGTTACCAGCCCGACTGGAGAACGCTATTTCGTTACCTGCCAACCGGGACACTCAATCAGCAGCATAGAGTGGGCCGGAGGTGAAGCGAATCTTCAGCCCTTCCTGGTGCGCAAGGTTGCGCAACCTGTGACCGGAGAGGGACGAAACAAGAGATCCGCGGCCGCCTAACCTGGGCGACCCCAAAGACGAAGCCCGGCCGTTATGGCCGGGCTTTTTGTATCTCCCGGTTCCTTACTCGCCGAGCCAATCCGCGTAGGGCTTCATCGACTCCACGTGATCGAAGACAATTTTGATCGCACCCGTGATTGGGATCGCAAGCACGAGCCCGACTGCTCCCCAAACCGCTCCCCAGAACAGCAGCGCGATGGTGACCGCGAGTGGGTTGATTCTCAATCGACTCCCGAGCAGCTTCGGATAGAGAACATTGAGCGCCAAGAGATGCATTCCAACGACCGAAATTACGACGATCACGAGATCTCCGGGCTCCAGTTGCCCTAAGCCAACCAGGATCGGCGGAATCATCGCCAGTACGACGCCCAGGTAGGGAACGAGGCTGAGAAACCCGCTGACAACTCCGATGAAGTAGAAGAAGGGAACGTGCAGCAAGCCAAAAATCCCAACGCTCACCGCCGAAATCAATAGTCCGATCAGGAGGTTCCCAACGATAAAACTCTGTAACATTTTCCCAATCAGACCCAGGGTCACGAACGCCGTATTCCGATAATGCAACGGAAACAGCATCACCGTGGCAGACCGCGCATGGTTATGCCAGGTCAGCAAAAAGTAGGCTAAGAACGGAACGAACGATGCCGCGAGCACTATGTCGGTCAGCGTTCCGGCACCGTGGGTCAGCACCTCGGGCCAAGTCTGCACCTGCCGCACCGATACAACATTCGAGGGTTGAGGGTCGGCGACCGCCTCGCTCGTCTTCTCGAGCTTTTCGGCGTCGCGTTGGAATGGTTGCAGGATGGATCGGATTTTCTGCGAATACTGGGGAACGTTATCCGCGAAAATGATGGCCTGGTTGTAGGAGGCTACGGTGATGCCATAAAGCAAAGCCAGCATTCCTACCATGCTTATGAGCGCCGCTGTCGCCCTCGGGAGATGCAAATACTCAAGCGCCTGCACGACTGGCGAGAGCATAAAGCTCAGGAGGATGGCAAAGAAGAGGACGGCCAGCACGGATTCGCCGTAATACGCGAAGATTATGACCAAGCCGATACCCAGCAGGGTCAGGGACCAGTGATGTGCGGCTGGGGTTTCGAGGGATTCTGTATTTTGATTGTCGCTCACTCGCAGCATTCCTCAGCAACTGGCGTTAGCGGCTCGGCAGATCATTCTGCCCTACCGGAAGGGGAATTGCACCCCGGGAATTGCAGTAGGCCGACGTTTTTGTTCTTGCGCCATCTACAATTGACCGATGCCTGCACCTGGAAACCCCGGCCATCGCCGCATCTTGGCGCTGGACGTTGGCTCGAAACGAATCGGCGTAGCCATTTCAGATCCGCTGGGCATTACGGCGCAGGGGTTAGATACGATTCAGCGGCAGAATAAGCGGCGCGATCTGGACGCGCTTGGTCAGGTGCTGGCGAAATACGAAGTGCAAGAGATTGTGGTCGGGTTGCCCTTACGGTTGAGCGGAGCGGAAGGAACGCAGTCGGAGAAGATGCGCCGCTTCGCCGACCATCTGCATGATTATTTCGGCGTGACCGTCCATCTCTGGGACGAGCGTTGGACCTCAACCGAGGCCAACCGCCTGTTGCGCGAGACTGATCTTTCGATTAAAAAGCGAGGGCAAGCGGTCGACCGTATGGCTGCGATCTTGATTCTCCAATCTTGGATGGAAGCGCACGATGGAAGGGCACGCTAGACAGAGGGTGCGGGGCGGATTACGAGGCGAGCTCGGAGATTTCCGGGAACCGAAGATTGCACTTGGTCAGCGCCTTGGTGAGCGCTTCTTCAATGAGTCTCTCGTCGCAATTGCGCGAAATTGCGATTTCGCTGACCAGCAGATAGCGGGCGCGCTCCAGCATCTTTTTCTCGCGAAAGGAGAGCGATTTACCCTGGCCGAGAATCAGCAGGCTCTTGAGTACAGCGGCCACGTCGGTGAGTGAACCGGTCCGCATGCGGTCGGAATTCTCTTTGAAGCGGTCTTTCCAGTCGGCGGCATTAATGCATTCGCCTGAAGAGAGGTAATCGACAATCTTCTCCACCTCGCCATTGCGCACCACGGGACGCATCCCTACGCTGTTGACATTGGCGAATGGCACCATGACCTTCAGGCTGCTGGCGGCAATCTTCAGCAGGTAAAATTTCTCAACGCTGGTACCCATGGTCCGGCTGCTGATTTGCTCGATAATTCCAACCCCATGGTTGGGATATACGACCTTATCGCCGATGTGGAAAACGCGGTCGCCGTTCATGGAGGGGCCCTCGCCCGAGGGAAGAGAACTAGTAATAGTCTAGCCGACGGATGCGCGTAAGGCAATCGAGAAGCGCGGCTGGACGTGCCTATTCCGCCACCAATGCCGGCGTTTCCGCGGCATTGGAGGTTAAGTCGTTTCGGTTGAGCAGGTTGGAATTAAGAATTTTGTAACCGCATTGCCGCGGTGCGCGCATACCCACGGCATGAGAGTTATAATGCCTAAACCAATGGAAATGACGGAGCAGATTAAGAAGAAGCTTCGCGACGAGCTGAATACGCTCGAACACGAGCTGGCCTTCGACATCCCGAAAGAGATTAAGAAGGCCGTCGCCATGGGCGACCTCAGTGAGAACGCCGAATATCACATGGCCAAGCAGCGCCAGGAGTTCTTGAAGGCGCGTGTGCGCCAGCTCGGCAAGCGGCTGGCCGACCTGTCGCTGATCAACATGAATAATATCCCCAAGGATAAAGTTGGCCTCGGTTCGACGGTAACCGTCTTCGACGAAACTAAGAATGAAGAGATGGAATATCAGTTGGTGACGAGCGAAGAATCCGATGTGACGGTGGGAAAAATCTCGACTACCTCGCCGATCGGACGGGCGCTGCTAAATAAGAAAGTTGGCGATACGGCTACGGTTGTTACTCCGGGCGGAAGCCGCGAAATGGAGATCCTGAAACTCTCTACCATGCATGATCTGGCGGAGGCCAAGCTGGCGGAACTGGACGCCTTGCCGGAGCCGGAACGGGAAACGGAATGACCGGCGCCCCTACGAGGCGGATCTCGGTCAGGCAGGTGTCATGACTTGGACTAGCGGCGTTGGCCGAGCCTGCGGGGTGCTGCTCGACGCCATCGTGCGCCTGCTCGCGCTCGCTCGCATCAATCCTAACGGTCTGACCTTGATGGGGTTGGTGGTCAATACCTACGCCGCCTTCTTGTTTGGATACGCCAACGGTGACAACCAGCGCCGCATGTTTTTCTATGCCGGGTTGGTCATCATTGGATCGGGTTTCTTTGACCTCGTTGACGGGCGGGTCGCTCGCGCCTCGAATCAGGTCACGCGCTTTGGCGGTTTCTTCGACTCGATCGTCGACCGCTACAGCGATGCGTCGCTTTTCCTGGGGCTGCTGGTGTTTTACGGCCGCGGGAACCGCTTCTTCTATGTGGTGCTGGCTGCACTGGCGATGATCAGCGCCATTATGGTCAGTTATGCCCGCGCCCGGGCCGAATCGCTCATCGGTAGCTGCAAGGTCGGGTTCATGGAACGCCCCGAACGCCTGGTGCTGCTGATCATTGGGGCCCTGTTTAATGCTATGGCTCCGGTGCTATGGGTCATTGCGGTGCTTTCGACGATCACCGTGATCCATCGCGTCATCTACACCTGGCAGCGGACTCGCGAGATGGATGCTCCTCTAGCTGGCCGAGCTGCATAGCCCGATCTTGACCTCTGGCCGTTACCTGCCTGATATCCTTGTCAACCAGTTGAGGAGGCTTGTCTGTGACGTGGTCTCGCGCACATTGGCTGGTGGGACTGCTGGTGCTGATCCTTTTCCCGATCACGGGACAATATATGCGGCACGTGGTCGGAGTTTCTCACTTGGATAACGTTCCTCGATTAGTATTCCGTTCGCGCCATCTATTTCTGTTGTTGGCTGGCGTTGCCAATATTGCTTTGTCGAACAGTCAACCTTTTCACCGCGCTCAGCGCGTGGCGTCTGTCTTGATTCTCGTGGCACCATTTTTTCTGATCGCGGCGTTTTTCGTCGACCCCGCGAGAGGCCTCCACAGCAGCATTACTTTTCGCCTCGGGATGTATAGCTTCTGGATCGCCGGCGTGATACTGGCTATCGTCAATCGACCTCGAAGAGAACAGACTCCGGCAATGGCTGGTAGCGAACGATGCTAGACTGAACGCCGGGATTTTCTGCGGAGCCTGAATTTGCCAACCAATCCTGTTCTAGTCGTACACGGCGGTGCTTGGGCAATTCCTGACGAGATGGTCGAGGCTCACCTTAACGGCGTGCGCAATGCCGTTGCCGCGGGATGGCGCGCGCTCGAACGCGGAGGCGCGGCTCTCGATGCGGTCGAAGAGGCTGTCGTCGTGATGGAGGACGATGAGACTTTTGATGCCGGTCGCGGCAGCTTTCTGAATCGCGACGGCAAGGTGCAGCTCGACGCTTTCATCATGGATGGAGCAACTCTTCGCGGTGGAGGGGTTGGTTGCGTCGAGAGGCTGCGGAATCCGGTTCGCGCCGCGCGCAAAATTCTTAGCGACAGCCCGCACGTTTATTTCGTCGCCGAAGGCGCCGAGCGCTTTGCCGCAGAGCATGGCATTGCTCTTTGTCGCAACGAAGACCTGGTGATTCCACGCGAAGTCGAGCGTCTGCGCGAATATCAGGCACAGCACTCTACCGACGGCAATGATCTTTTCGCGCCGGAAATTTCGCTCGACATTCTTTCACACGATACGGTTGGGGCAGTCGCGCTCGATCGCGACGGCAATATCGCGGCTGCGACGTCAACCGGTGGCACGCTCAACAAAGCTCCTGGCCGCCTTGGCGATTCGTCGCTGATTGGCTGCGGTTGCTATGCCGATAATCTCAGCGCCGCCGCTTCCACCACTGGATGGGGCGAACCGATCATGAAACTTGTGCTCGCCAAATGGGCGGCGGATCGTGTCGAATCCGGCAGCTTGCCGGAGTGGATCGCGCAAGAAGCAATAAACTATCTCAAGCAGCGTCTCAACGGGCATGGCGGAATTATCTTGCTCGACACGAAGGGATGCTTCGGGATCGCGCACAACACTCCGCGCATGGCTTGGGCGCTGCAGACGGTGAAAAAGCAGGAAGCGGGAATCCAACGCTCTGTTTAGCCGGACAACACAGGAGCCCCATGGAAACAATACAATGGCGCGACTATCTCGGAGACGCGATTCACTACTGGGAACCGCGACGCATTCTGTATAACCTGGCGCTCGCCGTGATTGTGGCCTTCCACTTTGTGAAAGGGCTACCGTTTTCGAAGACCGTTGTGCAGTTCAATTCACTGCTGTTCTTATTTGTCTTGGCCGTACTCGCGAACGTCGCGTATTGTGCCGCCTATGTGCCTGATATCTTTGCCCAAATGTCGAGCCTGCGTAGTTCCTGGCTGCGGTACCGGTGGGTGCTGTTTGTTATTGGTTTGGCCTTCGCAGCCGTATTGACGCATTTCTGGTCCGTGGCGATGTTCGGCCACGACGCTCGATAGAACCCAATCGGACTCCTCGTCTGATTTGCCTTATCCGTTCCTGAAAATGTGTGCAATTTTTCATAATCCGATAACTCGCCCGTAACATTCCTCGTTTATCTATTCGGAGTTGCCGCAAAAGCCTGCGGTCAAGCCGCGGCTGGAAGCGAAGGAAACTGCGGGACGCGGCTCGGACTAGCTCCAAGAAAAAACCGGTTTCGTATCAGTTCACCGCTGCTATTATGGGAGGCGAATTTTGACATCTTTTCATACGACACCCCTTTCAAGTATGAATCGGCTCTTTGCATCGGAAGTGACGCTGGCTAAAGTAAGACTCGGTCCTCTGGAGCGGAGAATCCTCGAGGAGGTGTGGTCGCGCCAGAGCTTGACGGTCCGCGAACTGCTGGAGGATGGGAAGATTCAGCTTGCGTACACCACAGTTATGACTACGCTGGACCGACTTTTCAAGAAAGGCCTGCTGGAGCGGGAGGAGGAGGGCCGCGCCTTTCGGTACTCCGCTACTTGTGCTCCCGACGAGGTACAGCATTTGGTCGCGATTAGCGGCGTGCGGCGTTGGATTGAGTCTAACCACCCTTCGTCGTTACCTCTATCGTACTTTGTGGAGGCCGTCGGCGCCCATGACGGATTGCTAGATGAATTGCGGGTTCTCGTCGAACGGAAGCGGTCGGAACTGAAAAAACGGAGGGGGAAGCAACCTTGATGTTTTATCTCCGCGGCGTGATGGTGGCGCTGGGATTCTTCGGCGTAGTGTATTGCCTGCTTTCAATGGCGGTGGTGTGCGGATGGCGGTGCGCATGTCTGCTCTGGCGAAAACCTACTATCGGTCGGGCCCACCTCCTGTTTGCGGTGAGAATCCTTCCTCTTGCGGGATCCGCATTCCTAACGCTCGCTTTTGCCTTGCCGGCATTCCTGCTGCTGGAGCGGGCGATCGATGAAGATTTGGGCACCTACTTATTCAGTGCGTGCACGCTTCTGCTGCTGGCGGCCGCCTGGCTCCGCGTGGCGACCGCGCAATCCGGTGCTTCGCGTGTGGTAGCCCACTGGCTCGAAGGAGCACGCGCTCTCCACACCGACGCTACGGGGCCCGCGCTGCAATGCAGGAAAGGACCGCCCCTGCTGTTGTATGGCGTTTCCACGCCGGTGGTGCTCGCTTCCGAGACCGCCGTCGCGCTCTTGAGTCCCGATGAACTGCGAGTTGCCGTCCAGCATGAGATTGGTCACATGCGATCGCGTGACAACCTGAAGAAGCTGATGGTTTACGCAACAGCTTTTCCCGGCATGGCAAGCTTGGAGCAGGCATGGCAGGACGCGGCGGAGTTCGCGGCCGACGAAGCGGCGGTCGCGAGCAGTGACGATGCGGTGGAACTCGCATCCGCTTTAATCAAACTAGCCGATCTGGCTCCATCGCAAGAGCTGCCCGCATTCACCACCGGACTGGCGACCTGCTCCGCGCTGGTGAGACGGCGGGTGCAGCGGTTACTCGACTGGGATGAACCCGGTTCCCACGCGGTGCGGCAGCGTTGGTGGTTCTTTGTCCCAGTTATGTTGACGATCGGCCCCTATGTCGCGATCCATTACGCCCAAGCCTTGTTGTTCACCCACCGATTCACCGAATGGTTCATCCACTAAGAGCCAGCGGAAATCGGGTATCGCAGCCCTGGTGTGCGGTTGATTTTCTTGGCGAGAGTGCTGCTGGAAGCCATCTCTTAAATACAAGCCAATACAAGCAACATCCTTCGCAGCCGGGCCCATCTACGAGTCAATTGGTAGTAGAGCGACCAGTCTTGCTAGTCTTCTGCTCCTCAAAGCAAGATCGAGGTGAGAGTGTATGTGGCAGGCGACGAAACAGACTTTGGAACTCTGCGCCATGCGCGTTTTTCAGGAAATCAGCCGAGTCTTGTTTTTTGCAGGCATCCTGCAATGTCTCCTGGTCTCATCGTCCGCACAAGTTGACCGCGCGGGGTTGAGTGGCACAGTCACTGATCCCTCCGGGCGCGTCTTGCCTCAGACGCTTGTCACTGCAGTCCAGACCGCTACCGGACTCCGGCGCGAAGCCACTTCCTCGGGCAGCGGAACCTACGACATTCCCGAACTGCAGGTAGGTGTGTATACGATCACGTTTGAGCACGAAGGCTTCAGGTCGTTCACCTTCGTTGATGTCGAGGAGGTCATCGGCCGCACACGAACGCTCGATGCGACACTGCAAGTTTCCGGCCGAGACGAACGCGTGGAAGTGTCCGCCGGTTCAGCACTGATAGACCGCAACACGAGCGCAGTGACCAGTTTGATCGAGAAAGAGCAGGAGGATGAATTGCCGCTGAACGGCCGCAACTGGGCCTCGCTGACGGCCTTCGTCCCTGGCGCCATTGACACCGGCGGCAGCAACCAGCGGTCGGTTCGGTTCGCTGGACGGGGTCTCGACGATAGCAACTTCACCTACGACGGCGTCGACGCAACCAACATCGTGAATCAGACGCAGCGCACTTGGGTGCGGCTTGCCATTCCCTTGGACGCGATCTCGGAATTCCGCGTCGATTCGCTGCTGGCAACGGCCGAGGAAGGCGCGACCGGAGGCGCTCAACTGAACGTTACTTCGCCTTCGGGTACAAACCGCTTCCACGGACGGTTCTTCGAGTATTTGCGCAACAACGTTTTTGACGCGTCCGAGCCTTCCTTCGCCTCCAACGGCGAAACGCAGCAGCCGCTTCGTCTGAATCAGTTTGGCGGAGCGCTTGGCGGACCCATTTTGCACGACAAGACCTACTTCTTCGTCGCTTCGGAAGCCTACCGCCAACGATGGGGCTATCCGGTGAGCGGCGATGTGCCGAGCCCGGCGCTCATTGCAACAGTTCCGACCTCGTCGCCGATCTATCCGATCATCACGGCCTATCCGGGAGCAGGTCCAAACACAATTGAAACCCCCACCAGCGACCCGAACATCAACCTGGTCACCTGCTCATGTACTCAAGTGGCCAACGAGAATTCGGCGATGCTGAGGCTTGACCAGCATTTTTCCACCAAGACCACAGGCTTTATGCGCTTCAGCTACGACCGATCTGTGGATACGCAGCCGCTTTCGGCTGCCGCCACGGACCTGGAGCAGAGGGTGTCCACGCCGGTCAATGGCGAGCTCGAATTGCTGCACATCTTCAGTCCCAAACTGGTGAATGAGGCCAAGTTTGGATTCAATCGCTCCACCGACAACACTTATAACTTCAGTCAAAATGGCATCATCTATCAAATTGCGATCTCCGGCGGTCCTGGGCCGGGATTCATCACCCAAAACTACGATTACGACAGCATTTACGTGGGTAACTCATTTTCCTGGATCGACAACCTGACCTGGATTCAAGGCCGGCATACCTTCAAGTTTGGAGGAGAGATCCGCCGCATTCAATTGAATCAGAGTTATGGCGAGCACGGAAAGTATACGTTTTCGTCGGTTGAGAATCTCGCAAACAATGTAGTGGCGAGGGCCACCCTAACAGGCGACTTGCCGATCAATCACTTGCGCAAGAACGATTACATCGGCTACGCGCAGGACGAGTACCGGTGGTTGCCCAACCTCACCCTCAACCTGGGCCTGCGCTACACCATCTTTGGTCTCTTCCACGAGGCGAACGGTTTGGCCAACCCATTCGATTTCGCCACCTGCGGGGCGCAGGGATTCTGCGGCGTGGGCGCCAGCTTCGGCCAGCAGAACTACGGCGATATCGATCCCCGCGTGGGCTTTGCGTGGACGCCGCGGCAAGGGGGGCAGACGGTGATTCGAGGAGGATTCGGCATCTACCACGAAGACGGACAGTTGGACGATCAGAATCTGCCTGCCAAGAACGAAGTGCCCTCCTATTCTGTGAAAGGTGGTTCCTATCCGGTAGTTTTTACCGGCCCCGGAACCCTCTCACCGAACGCCGAACAACGGAACCGCAAGGACACATATGTTGAGCAGTGGAGCCTCTCGGTGCAGCGGGAGCTGCCCGCCAACTTCGTGGGCTCGGTCTACTACCTGGGAAGTCACGGCGTTCATCTGCTGGAAACCAATGTAGTGAACCTGTACCTCCCTCCGACCTATCAGACGCTGGAATATCCGGCCTTTGCTCCCGGTATCCCCTGGCGCGGATCAGTCGGCATGAGCACCTACAATGCTCTCTCCGTAGCATTGCGGCGTTCCTTCTCCCGCGGCCTGCTGGTGGCGGCCAATTACACCTGGTCGCACGAAATCGACAATGGCTCCAATGGCAGCGGCGATGGCGACGAAATATCGCCGCAGAATGCGTTGTGCCAGGCCTGTGACACCGCCAGCGGCGCGTGGGACGCCCGCCACGTCTTCAATGCCAATGCGGTCTACGAGCTCCCCTTCGGCCAGGGCAAGCCTTTGCTGAATAGCGGCGGGATTGCAGGGGCTATCGCGGGCAATTGGGAACTGACGACGACCGCCCTGGCTCGCACCGGCTTCCCAGTGAATGTCCTGCTGCCCAGCAGTTACACCGCGCCGGACGGCAACTCCGGCACACAGCGTCCCGATCTGGTTCCGGGCGTTTATTTGACTCCGCCAGGAGGCAAAAGCATCGCGGAGTGGATCAATCCAGCCGCGTTTACCACTCCGGCTGGGGACTTCGGCACCGCGCCCCGCAACCTCGTCCGCGGACCCGGCACCTGGCAGCTTGATCTTGGTGTCGCCAAGACGTTTCCATTGACGGAGCGGGCGCGGCTGGAATTCCGCTCCGAGTTCTTCAACATCTTCAATCACCCGCAGTTAGGTCCTCCGCAGTCCACTTTCAACCCAGCAGACACCACGGGCTTCGGCAGCATCATCACAACATTGAACTTGAACACGGCCATCGTAAACCCGATAACCCCGGTGGGCTCGGGCACCCCGCGCGAGATCCAGTTCGCGTTGCGGTTAGCTTTCTGAAAACTGCGCTGATGGGAGTGAGAGTTTTATCGAATCAGTTTGTCATCATGAGCGGAGCGAAGAACCTGCTTTTAGCTCACCCAAAATAAAAAGGACAGCCCGGAGCCCCCCAAGGCCGTCCCTATAAACCCTCCCGGTTAGAAGGGTAACTGTCGTAAGGTTAGTGATCTGAGGTTGCGGGAATATTGCAATCTCGTGAAACTCCGATGAATTCGAAGGTCCGCGCCGCAAGCCGGCCCATAGCCGAAGAATTGCGGTACTCTAACCGTGAAGCAGTGACAATCGCAACCGCCCCGTGCCAAAACAACCTCCCCTACTCGATCTGCGAAACGTCCGCGTGATGCGCGGAAATGTAACTCGCACGAACCCCGCATCTAACGAAGGCACGATGTATGAGGGAAAGATCGTCCTGAACGACTTTACCCTTCGAATCGATTCCAGCGAACACGTTGCCGTGCTAGGACCGAACGGATGCGGCAAATCAACCCTGATCAAAACTATTACTCGCGAGTGTTATCCCGTGGTCCGCGAGGGTTCGAGCATGACCATTCTCGGCCGGACGAACTGGAATGTTTTTGAGCTGCGGTCTCTGCTTGGCATCGTGTCGAACGATCTAATGTCTTCGTGTACCGCCGACGCCAGTGGCTTGGACGTCGTGCTCTCAGGTTTTTTCAGCAGCACGCGCATCTTTCCGAACCATTCCTTCAATTCCGAACAGCGAGAAATGGCCGAGGCCGCGTTGGCGGACTTGGGGGTATCACACTTGGCCGATCGTGCGGTCGAGGAGATGTCGTCAGGCGAGGCCAAGCGTGTTCTCATTGCTCGCGCGCTAGTCCATAAGCCGCGTGCGCTGTTGTTCGATGAGCCGTGCAACTCGCTGGACATTCTGGCGCAGCGCAGCCTGCGAGAAACCATGCGCTCGCTGGCCCAGTCAGCCATTGGGATTATTCTTGTTACTCATGAACTCCCCGACATTGTCCCGGAGATTGAACGGGTCGTGCTTATGGCGAAGGGCCGGATCGTGGCCGACGGCCGGAAAGAAGACGTTTTGAAAGCCGAAAGGCTCAGCAAGTTATTTGGCTTGAAGGTCGAACTCGCGCGACGTGACGGCTATTACTACATCGGATAGGACGAATGAGCACGCTGCCGGCGTGTGCACTTGTGTCGTATATCACAGGGAAGTGTGACGTGCCGCCCTGCCAGTCTCGCCTGGGCCGCTGTTATATTGTTTGAGATAACCGAAGCTTCCCGCCGACTCATGAGCCGTAAGACAGAGCAATCCCGCAAGCTACAAAAACGCGCTGAGAAACTGATTCCTGGAGGTGTGAATTCGCCGGTGCGCGCTTTTCGCAGCGTGGGCTGCGAGCCACCTTCTATTGTGCGCGGCCAGGGCTCGCACATCTGGGATGCGGACGGCAATGAATATGTGGATTACATCGGCTCCTGGGGCCCGCTCATTCTGGGACACACCGCGCCCACAGTCATCGAAGCCGTGATAGCAGCAGCTCGCAATGGCACGAGCTTTGGAGCCTCCACTCCCGCCGAAGCCGATCTTGCCGAGTTGGTGATTTCCGCTTTCCCGCACATGCAAAAAGTGCGCTTCGTTAGCTCGGGTACCGAAGCGACTATGTCGGCCATACGCCTGGCGCGCGGGTATACGAAGCGCAAATACATCGTCAAGTTTGAAGGCTGCTATCACGGGCACTCCGACGCGCTGCTGGTAAAAGCCGGATCCGGCATTGCTACGCTCGGCATTCCGGGCTCAGCGGGCGTTCCGGAAGAATTTACTCAGTTCACACTGGCGCTGCCTTACAACGACGCCAACGCGCTAGAGCAAGCGTTTGCAAAATTCAAGCAGCAGATTGCCTGCGTAATTGTTGAGCCGGTCGTCGGCAACATGGGATGCGTTCCTCCCGCGCCCGGATATTTAGAAGCTCTGCGCGCCATTACCGCGCGCGAGCAGACGTTGTTGATCTTCGACGAGGTGATGACCGGCTTTCGTCTGGCTTTTGGCGGAGCTCAGGAACTCTTCGCGATTCAGCCCGACCTAACCACAATGGGCAAAATCATCGGCGGAGGCCTGCCCGTTGGCGCCTACGGTGGCCCCAGCGAGATCATGGATCTGGTCGCACCGCTGGGGCCCGTCTATCAGGCTGGAACGCTCTCCGGGAATCCTCTGGCGATGGCGGCCGGTTTCGCCACGCTGAGCTACTTGCGCGACCATAAAGACGTTTATGCCAGGCTCGATAAACTCTCTGGTGAGGTCGTTGCGGGGGTCGCAGGTGCAGCCAAAGACTCGGGCATGACTATGTGTCACAATCGCGTCGGCTCGATGTTCACTTGGTTCTTCACGGCGGGACCGGTGACCGACTGGACCTCAGCCGCGAAGTGCGACACGGAAGCCTTCGGGAGTTTCTTTCGAGTGATGCTTGAAAACGGAATCTATCTGCCGCCCTCACAGTTCGAAGCGGCGTTTCTGGGAACAGCGCACACGGATCGCGACGTGCGGCAGACGATAGCGGCGGCGAAGCAGGCGTTCGCGATGGTGCACACGTAAGCGCCTATGAACTGCCAGCGTCTGGTGACATCTCCGGCACCGTGACAAATTTCGATCCGTCATCCTTATATCGCCGAATCAGATTGTCCGTCGCGATCACCGTTTGCGTTCGGTCTGCGCCGAAGGCGCTGTGGGAGCCATCGTGCAGCAGGATCACGTCACCGCCGCGCATCTGCGCCACGACTCTCTCTTCGATCACCTGCGCGGGCGGAGCATCCCAGTCGTAACCGGTGACGTTCCACATTAATGGCTGTAGGCCGAGTTCGCGTACGATTCTCAGGGTGCCCGGCCGTCTTCCTCCGAAGGGCGGACGAAACAGATTTGAATGATTGCCGATTGCTTCCTGCAAAGCCTGACGGCAATCGGCAATCTCCCGGCGCGTTTCTGCGGCCGATTTGAAAATCAGGTTCGGATGCGTGAAGGTGTGATTGCCGATGACGTGTCCCGCTTGCGCCACTGCGCGCGCAATGTCTGGGCGCTGGCGCGCGTATCGCCCCATCATGAAGAACGTCGCGTGCACTTCGTGCTTCGCCAGCACATCGAGCAATTTTAGAGTGTGTGGATCATTCGGCCCGTCATCGTAGGTCAGAGCGATTTGCTTGCTTCCGCACGCTCCAGAAACGAATGTCCGTCCATACCACTGACCAGTGGGCGCCATGGACTGATAGCCCGCGGCGGAGGCTGCAGCAGCAGCGGTTGCCAGTCCAATGAGAGCTGGGAGCATGAATGAATTGTAAATGCAGGCCAAAGGTGAGAGGTCACAGTGCAGAGGTGAGACCGGTAAACCAAGGTTTAACTTTCACCTCTGCACTCTGACCTTTACCCTCTGACCTCCCGCAATCCACAATTGCGCAGACGCGCGAAGCAATATATTCTGCTCACGTCCTCCCATGGCCAAGCTTTTCGAACTCCCCCGCTACATCGCGGTCGAAGGTCCGATACGAGTTGGAAAAAGCACGCTGGCGCGGGTTCTTGGAGAGCGCCTTGCCGCCCAGCGCGTGGTGGAACCTGAAGACAATCCATTCCTGAAGGCGTTTTACGAAGGCGAAGCGGGCGCGGCGTTTCAAACGCAGTTTGCATTCCTGATTCGCCGCTTCGAGCAATTGCGCGCTCTTGATCTCGGCGCGCGCTCGAATAAGACTGTCGTCTCCGATTACATTTTTGAAAAAGATAAACTCTTCGCCTGCCTCAACCTCAACGATCAGGAGCTCGACACCTACAATCGCTATTTCAATTATTTCCGCGAACAGCTGCCAACGCCTGACCTTGTCATCTATCTACAAGCCACGCCCGAAGTGTTGAAAAAGCGCCTCAAGAAGAAGAATGCGGCCGGCGAAAAGGCCATCAGCGAGGATTACCTGATGGAAGTTGTGAAGGCTTACGAACATTTTTTCTTCCATTACACGCAGTCTGATTTATTGATCGTAAATACTTCCGAGATCGATTTCGTTGACCGCAACGAAGACCTGCAAGAGCTGCTTAAGAAAGTCTCGGCGCCGATCAAAGGAACGCAATATTTCCTCCCGCTCGGCAGTCAGGATGCTGCCGGCGCTGGGGGCGTTTGACTTCTCAGCTTGCCGAACAGTAAATTTGCTGGGCTGCGGTTTCGCTCTTTCTCAAAATTAGGTTCGCGCATGATCGTAGGCCGGCCACCAGCCGGCGCTATGGGAAGCGGGTGCAAATCCCGCGCTGCCGCGCAACTGTAAGCGAGGACACCGCAACCGGTCACTGGGGTCGAGAACAACCCTGGGAAGGCCGGCTGCAGCAACCGGATGCTAGGCCCCAGCTCTTTGAAATTGAGCTAGGCTCACATCCTGACTCGCAAGCCAGGAGACCGGCGTGAACCATCGACACAACCCTTTCGCGTGATAAAGGAGACGTGCATGCGCTTCACCCGGATATTCGCCAGCGTTTTTTTGCCGTGCATTTTTTTGTCCATCGCTTCCGCCGAGATCAAAATCAAGGTCGTCGATCCGCGGGAGGCCGCCGTTGCCAGCGCCCGGGTGCAATTGCTCGAGCCTGGAAAACCCGCCCCCACCGCCGTGCAGAACACATCCGCCGAAGGCGTGGCGATTTTTCGTGAACCGCCCGGCTCGTATCGGATTGAAGTGCTTGCACCCGGCTTCGCCCCAGCAACCGTCGATGTTTCATCTAAGGTGGAAACCACTACCATCAAGTTACGCTTGGCCACGGCGGCGGAAACCGTAGTAGTAACCGCAACCCGCACTCCCGTTCCAAGTCAGGCGGCGGGCGCCAACGTTGACACTCTCAGGAGCGGAGAGTTGGAAGTCATGCAACCGGTTGCCGCTGATGACGCCGTGCGATTCTTGCCCGGCGCGGTCGTGAATTCATACGGACAACGCGGAGCACTTTCATCTCTCTTCGTTCGCGGCGGCGAATCGACCTACAACAAGGTAATCGTTGATGGCGTTTACATCAGTGAAGCTGGTCAGACTTTTGATTTTGGCACGCTACCGCTGACGCAAGCAGATCGCCTCGAATTCGCACGTGGCGCGCAGAGCACTTTATACGGCTCCGACGCGATGACTAGCGTCGTGCAAGTGTGGACGCGCACCGGGAGCACTGAAGTGCCGGAGTTACGCTTCGGCGCGGATGGAGGCAATTTTGGTACAGCTAATGGCTACGCGTCGGTGGCTGGCGCGCGCGATCGGTTCGATTACAACCTGTTCGGCGATCAGTTCAACACCAACGGACAGGGCGTGAACAATTCTTACTCGGATTCGCTGCAAGGTGCGAATGTCGGCGCGGCTGTGAGCGACGACGTGTCACTACGCATGCGGGTGCGGCACTCCAATAGTTACGTGGGACTGCCGGGCGCGTGGAGCTTCAATGGCGATCCACTTGTTCCGCCCCTGTCCGTCGGCGACGCACATAACAACAGTCTGCTGGGCAGCGTCGAGGCCGACGTCACGGCTCCTTCAGGATGGCAACATCGCTTCACCGCGTCCGATTATTACTATCGCTATACGGACAATAGCCCTGAGGGGAACATTTATAACTTTGCATCGCTCTACGATTACGACATCAATCATGTTGCTCTCGAATATCAAGGAGATTACTCGGAACGTACCTGGGCGCACACGACCTTTGGATATCGCATCGAAAATGAAAACGCATTTTTCGAATATCCGGCCTATCCTCCGCCGACCCATGGCCAGCGCCTGAACCAGGATGGCTACCTGCAACAACAGTTGACGCTCGGCAGGCTATCCGTCATTGCGGGCGGGCGGTTTGTCCATAGCAGCGCCTTTGGCAACACCGGTGTTCCTAGAGTGGCTTTAACTCTGCTGGCGTTGCGGGGTAGCGATTTCTTTTCTGGTACGCGCCTGCGTTTTTCCTATGCTACGGGTTACATGGAACCCGATTTCACCGAGACGTTTGTCGGTCTTCCATACTACGTTCCGAACCCTGGGTTGTTGCCCGAGCGAACGCGAGCTTTTGAGGTTGGATTCCAGCAGAGTTTAATAGCTGGGCGCTGGGCGCTGAATGCCACTTACTTCAACAATCTCTTCCACGATCAGATTGAGTATGGAACCAACACCGTGACCTACATGAACAACCCTCCTGGTACGTTGGGTCAGTTCTTCAACGTACAGGAATCTTTCGCTCAGGGTGCCGAGGTGAATCTGCAAGGCAGGCTGCGGAGCAGGCTATCGATAAACGCTGCCTATACGTACACCTCGACGGAATACCTGCAATCTCCCTACTGCGCCGACGACGCCTGCGGGACTCCTCTGTATGAAACGGGAAATCCTCTGCTTCGCCGTCCTAAGCATTCCGGCACCATGCTGCTAACGTATCTGGGAACGCGTTGGGGTGCCAATTTGGCAGGAAGCTTCGTTGGCCGACGACCGGATTCCGATTTTGTCGACAACCTGGTCGACCACGCCGCCGGCTATGCCCGAGTCGATCTAGGTGGCTGGTACGCCATCACTTCGCGCATCACGGCGTACGTCAATGTCGCCAACGCGCTCAACGATCACTACAACGAAGTTGTGGGGTATCCGGCGCTGACAGCAAACTTCCGGGCCGGCATGAGGTTTCGGGTAGGAGGAGACTAGGTGCTACCGGCGGCTGCCGGCGGTCTCCTTCGACTCGCCGTCTGACTGAAGATCGCACCGCATATTGTCGGCGGCGACTGGCCTGCGCGCAGGTGAGGGGACGGCTCCGCCGTTGTAGCGGTGGCGCACTTCGTGGAGTTTCTGGACTTCCTTCTCGCCGAGTGGCTGTTCGTTGCCCAGGAGGTGGGTGACGAGTGCGATCTTCGCGAAGTGCTCAACCGTTTCCATCTTCATGTAGGCGCTCTCGAGCGACGAGCCAAACGTCACCACGCCGTGGTTCGCCATCAGGATAGCGTCATGGGCCGGGATGAGGGGCTCCAGCGCGTCGGTCAGTTCGGGCGTGCCTGGAGTGCCGTAGCGAGCCAGCGGGATCGATCCCAGACCAACCACGACCTCGCATACCAGGGGCCGATTCAAGTCGTAGCCTGAAGCGGCGAATCCCGTGGCGGTTGGCGGGTGCGCGTGGACGATTCCATTGACATCGGGGCGGAGGCGATAAATCAGCAGATGCATGCCAATCTCGCTCGACACCCGGCGCTTGCCGGCGAGACGTTTCCCATCCATGTCGACAATCACCATGTCAGAGGCGTTCATCCTGCCCTTGCTGATGCAGGTGGGAGTCACCAGGAGGCGCATCTCATCGAGACGGACGGATAAGTTTCCGTCGGTAGCGGCGACATATCCATTGGCGTGCAGCAGACGTCCGTACTGCACAATAGCAATCCGGTGCCGACGGTCGCTAGCCATTGCGGTCATGGTACAGCACGTCTCCGAAATCTTACAACCATTAATAAGGTCAAAATCTCGTAATAGGAATCGTGAAAGCAGATCTCTCGGGGCTGCTGGGCGGAGTGCAAAAACCTGCAGACCGCCGCGGCAGTCTTTTAAACCTATCGGCGAGCCATATAATCTCGACGAATGTTGGTTTCGGATTTCCACTACGAACTGCCGGCGGAAAGCATAGCGCAGGAGCCCCTCGCCGACCGCACCGGATCGCGGCTGCTTCACCTCATAAGGCCAGATCAGAATCGGCAGCTTGAATTCGATCAAACCGCGTCGCGTCAGAAGTGGGAAGACCTCACATTTCGCGAGTTTCCTGATTTACTGCGAGCGAGCGACCTTCTAGTTGTGAACAATACGCGGGTGTTTCCGGCTCGGCTTTATGGCCGACGTAGCGGACGGCGCGCCCAGCCGTTGAGTCCGCACAACCCGGCAGCCGGAGATTTTCTGCACGGTCGAGTCGAGGTCTTATTGACGCGGCAGGTTGCTGACGATCCGAATGAATGGGAATGCCTTGTTCGGCCCGGGAGGAAGATAGGCGTCGGCGAAAAACTTTACTTTAGCCGGGTTGAGAATGCGCCACGCAATGAGACGCCGGAAGGCGGTCGAGCTGAGGTTGAAGGACATCGCGAGGCCCCGCCTCCCGAACTGGAAGCCGAGGTCACGCAACGCGGAGGTTTTGGCGAGCGCCGTATACGGTTCGCGCCTGTTTCCGATCTCTTTGCGCGCATTGAGCGAATCGGGCATGTGCCGCTGCCTCCTTATATCGATCGCTACGACCTCGCGACAGATAGAGAGCGCTATCAGACGGTCTACGCGCAGACTGCGGAGGGCATGGCCAGATCGGTGGCGGCGCCTACGGCCGGTTTGCACTTCACCCCTGAGATCCTGGCGAAGATTCGAGGGCGCGGAGTTGAGATTGCCGAGATCACGCTGCATGTCGGCTTGGGCACTTTTCAGCCCGTGCGAATCGAAAAAGTCGAAGATCACAAACTGCATCGAGAGTGGTTTGAAATTTCAGCCGAGGCGGCGCGAGCCGTCAGCCGCGCAAAAGCGGAGAATCGGCGCGTAGTCGCGGTGGGCACAACCACCGTGCGCACACTGGAGTATGCGGCAGGGCTGGCCTCGCAACGTGGCGACGAGGGTCGCGTAGAAGCCAGACGCGGCGAAGCCGACATCTTTATCTATCCCGGCTATCGCTTCCGCATCGTCGACGCGCTGCTCACAAACTTTCACTTGCCGCAATCGACTCTGCTCATGCTGGTTTGCGCCTTCGGCGGTAAAGAGCTGGTGATGGATGCCTACCGGCATGCGATTGGCGCGGGATATCGATTTTATTCTTATGGAGATTGCATGTTCCTCGAGTAACCGCGAGTATCGGCAACGACGCGTGTCGTGAAACAGGCTAGTCTTCAAAAAGCGCGCCAACCTAATCCTCTGTAAACTTGTTTTACGTTGATTTCCCTGCCCATGCATAGCCGTCTGATTGTGCTCGCGGCCGCTGTTTTCTTGTTCAGTGGCGCTTCTAACTCACAAAGCAAGCCAGTCGCGACGGCCAAACCCTCCACTGTTTCTAAGGGGGATGCTCAAACCTACCGCAATTCGACTTACGGTTTTCGCTACCAGGTTCCGTTCGGCTGGGTCGAACGCAGCAAACAGATGCAGGAGGGAAATGGGGATTCTAAAGGCGAGGTACTGCTCGCGGTTTTCGAGCGTCCTCCGGAAGCAACCGGAGACTCCATCAACTCCGCGATCGTCATTGCATCAGAGAGCGCAGCGTTTTATCCCGGCCTCAAGAAGGCCGAAGACTATCTTGGCCCGCTCACGGAACTGGCGACTTCGAATGGATTTCATACAGAAGGCGACCCATCGGTCGTCACGGTCGACGGGAGGGAATTGGTGCGTGCTGACTTCACTAAGCAGATTGGAGCTAAGAAAAGCGATAGCGAGGCCAGCAATGGACAACTCACGATGCGACAGGCAACGCTTGTCCTGCTCGCGCGTCGTCAGATTGTTTCTTTCACCTTCATTGCGGGCAGCGAAGATGAACTCGATAAGCTTGTAGATAACCTGCATTTCGGGGTTGCGAAACCGGCGGCGCATTGAGATTTCTCGTACGGGAACGTCTGGCGGCACCAATCTTCTTATGTCACCGCTTTATGTCACCGCTGTCACTGCAAACCGACGTCCCTAAGAGCAACAAAAAACGCGGTTTACGGTCTCGGTTCTGACCTCAAAAGGGACGCCTTTTTGTGCTAAAATAAGTACAGGCCCGGTGATAGCTAAATAGCAGAAAATTCAATAGTTTGAGCTCACCCGGGCAGTCCCGGAATCGTCCCTCCAGTCAGGCGTCCGATCCCGGCTTTTTCACGGAGCAGAATGGCAACCAAAGAATTACAAACAGAACTCGCCGACGCAAAAAGCCTCGACGCTAAAAATCTCGACGCCAAGCCTGGCGACGCCAAGAAAAATGGGAAGCCGAATGGCGACTACACCGCCGATTCCATCAAAGTTCTCGGCGGCATGGAAGCCGTCCGCAAGCGTCCGGCCATGTACATCGGGTCGACCGGCGAGTTGGGCCTGCATCACCTCGTGTACGAAGTCGTAGATAACTCAGTTGACGAGGCGCTGGCCGGCCATGCCGATAAGATCGAGGTAACTATTCACCTGGATAACTCGATTACCGTAGTCGATAATGGACGCGGCATTCCCGTCGACAACATGGATATCGACGGCGAGAAAATTCCTGCCGCGCAAGTTGTCATGACCACGCTGCACGCTGGCGGCAAATTTGACAGTAACTCCTACAAAGTTTCGGGAGGTCTGCACGGCGTCGGCGTAAGCTGCGTTAACGCGCTGAGCGAAGAACTGGATCTCGAGATCTGGCGTGACGGTTTCACTTGGGAGCAGACTTACTCCAAAGGCGAACCGACCAGCAAGCTGCGCAAAACGGGCGCCGCCAAAGTAAAGACCGGCACGAAAGTTCATTTCGTTCCCGACAAAACAATTTTCACTACCACTGTTGAATACAACTTCGACACGCTCTCGCAGCGCCTGCGCGAACTGGCCTTCTTGAACAAAGGCCTGATCATTACGCTCACTGACGAGCGGCACACCGATTCCAAGAGCGGAGAAGCGAAGCATACTGAATTCAAGTACAACGGCGGCATCGCCGAATTCATCAAGCATCTCAACCGCGGCAAGCAGACGCTGCATGACAAGCCGATCTACATGGAAGCTGACAAGGATGACGTCCACATCGAAATCGGCCTGCAGTACAACGACGCTTACTCCGAGTCTGTTTTCAGTTTCGCCAACAACATCAACACCGTTGACGGAGGAACGCATCTCTCCGGCTTCCGCACCTCGCTGACCCGAACCATCAATTATGCCGGCCAGCAGATGGGCCTGTTCAAAGACGTCAAAGAAAATCTCACCGGAGACGATGTCCGCGAAGGCCTGGTCGCCGTCATCAGCGTAAAGCTGCCGCAGCCGCAGTTCGAAGGCCAGACCAAAGGTAAATTAAACTCCGACATAGCTGGCATCGTGCAGGCCGTGGTCAACGAACGTTTGGGCGCATTCTTCGAACAGAACACCGCCGTAGCCAAGAAAATCATCAACAAGGCGATCGACGCGGCCCGAGCGCGCGAAGCCGCCCGCAAAGCTCGCGACCTCACTCGCCGCAAAGGCGCGCTCGATGGCGGAGGCCTTCCCGGCAAGCTTGCTGACTGCTCCGAGCGCGACCCAAACCGCTGCGAGTTGTTCTTGGTCGAGGGCGAATCCGCAGGCGGCACCGCCAAACAAGGCCGCGACCGCCGCTTCCAGGCCATTCTCCCGCTTAAGGGAAAAATCCTGAACGTGGAAAAAGCACGCTATGACAAGATGCTGGCCCACGAAGAAATTCGCGCCATGATTACCGCGCTCGGCACTGGCATCTCGAAAGAAGATTTCGATCCAACGAAAGTCCGCTACGGCAAAATTATTCTGATGACCGACGCCGACGTGGACGGCTCGCACATCCGCACGTTGTTGCTCACGTTCTTCTTCCGTCACATGCAGGAGCTGATCAAGCGCAGTAACATATACATCGCGCAGCCGCCGCTGTTCGGCATCAAGAAAGGCAAGTCGCACCAGTACATAAAAAACGAACACGACTTCGTGAAAGTAATGGTCAAGCGCGCCTCGGAGGGCCTGATCATCCGCTACGGAGAAGGAGCGGCTAAACTCGAAGGCGCGGCACTGACTAAGTTCATCACCGTGCTCAACGAATATCTAGGATTCCTCGACCGGTTGAACAAGCGCATACGCGAAGAGAAGATCACCACCTTTCTGCCCAAACTCGACTTGGCCAAGCGAGCTGACTTCGAGGGCGACAAGAACACTCCGCCAAAGAAGATCGAGAAACTGGAGAAAGAACTCAAGCGCCTGCAAAAAGATTTGAAGCTAAAGAGTGTCGAGACCCGATTCGATGAAGAACATAATCTCTGGGCCGTAATCTTTGTCAACTCGCAAGGCGCCGAGCACGTCATCAACTGGGAACTAGCTTCGACTCCCGAATGTCGCCAGCTCATTACTAAGTTCAAGCAAATTGAGCAGTATCTCGAACCACCTTTCGTGATCGAAAGCGTGCCCCGGGCCGCCAAATCGGCAGCCGCGGCGGGAAAAGAAGAAGAGGAAGAAGCGGGCGAGGACAATAACGATAACGAAGACGCAGAGGAAAACCTGAGCGCCTCGGAAAAAGAAGAAGCCGAACAGGCGCGGAAGAAATCCGGCAAGCCCGCACCCAAAGGGAGAGCGAAAGAGCCCGAGATCGTAGAGAAAAACACCGCCCGCGAACTTTTCGACTACGTCCTGAACGAAGGCCGCAAAGAGTACACCGTCCAGCGCTACAAAGGCCTCGGGGAAATGACTGCCGAGCAACTCTGGGAAACCACCATGGACCCCGAGCGCCGCACGCTTTTGCAAGTGCGCCTCGAAGACATAGCCGAGTGCGAAACCATCTTCACCACGCTAATGGGCGAAGACGTAGAATCGCGCAGAAAGTTCATCGAAGATAATGCGCTGGATGTGAAGAACCTCGATATCTAGGAAAACGCGTCACCCTGTGAACTGCATCTATTGACAGTATTCCGCTGGGGGAACAACCGGTAAAAAGACCATCGTATCGTTAGAGTTTTGCTGGCAGAAACAGCCAACTGGTGTGGTGTCCGCACTGCCGTAATGGTGTTGAATCGCAATTCCACTTATTGCGGGTTACTGAATATCAACGTCTGTTTACAACGGACTGGTGGCTGGCCGCAGACTCAATGCTGTGAATCGAGTCTGCCTTTCGGTTCGCCCAACTTATGAATCTTTTCCGCTTTCCATTACTTGTATTTGTACTGACTTTACTCGCGCAATGGTTTTCTGCGCAGATGGGAAATTTTTATCGCGTGAAAAAAGGTCCGATACCAGAGGAAGATCGGAGCGATTTCGGCACCGTTGAAGCCGCGACGCTGACGCTCCTGGGCCTTATCATCGGATTCAGTTTTTCGATGGCGATCAGCCGCTACGATCAGCGCAAGAATTACGAAGCGGCAGAGGCAAACGCAATCGGTACGGAATACCGTCGTGCCGACTTGTTGCCTGGGGATGATGCTGCTCTTGTGCGACAGTTGCTGGTGAAGTACATCGATCTGCGTGTGCAATCATATAGGGTGCGCGACACCGTGCAGCTCACCAAGATCGACACAGATACTGCAGACGTGCAGAACGAGCTATGGTCGGCAGTGCGACATGGGGCTCAGCTCCAGCCTACACCCGTCGTCACTCTGGCGGTTTCAGGCATGAATGAGGTTTTGGATGCTCAAGGATACACGCAGGCTGCCTGGTGGAATACTATCCCCGCCGCAGCGTGGATTTTGATGATGACCATCGCGATCTGCTGCAACCTGCTGATCGGCTACGGTGCGCATCGGAAGTCTCGAGGCCTGCTATCCGTTCTTCCGCTGGTGATCTCCATCTCATTCTTCTTCATTGCCGATATCGACTCTCCGAGGAGGGGCATCATTCGGGTCGTCCCGCAGAACCTGTTAGCGCTCTATCACTCCTTACATCCACGTTGAGATTCGACGCATTCCGGTTGCAAAATCGCCATTGTGTTCACTGACCTTGCAGTGGGGTTTTAAGTATAACGACTTTATTGGCGCCAATCGGTGGAAGAGGTCCGTCACTATTTCGTCGCGTACTTCACATCCGGATAAGCCCGATCAAACGCCACCCAAAGCGCTCCAATTACGACAAAGACGAGGTAGCTCCCCTCGGGCCCAACCGTGCCGCCAGTCAGCCAATCGGGGCCGTGAAAGCTGGAGTTGAGGAGATGTCCGGGCAACAGCGCGCCGCTGTCGGGAACGGAGTAGAGATAGCTCTCTCCCCAATCCCACGCCATGTGAAAGCCGACGGCCCACCACAAATCGCCGGTGCGCCGCAGCGTGAGGCACAGAAAGAAACCGATTAATCCCGCCGCTACCAAGCCGGTTTTCGACTCGCCAGGATTTGCGCCGTGGATGCAGCCAAACCCGATTGACAAAAACGCCGCCGCCGGCCAGAAGTTCATTACGCGCGCCAGCGCCCATTGCGAATAGCCGCGGACCAGGAATTCTTCAAAGAATCCGGTGAGCAGAAACAGCACCGCGTAATACGCCGCAAATTTAAAAATGCGAATTCCGTGCAAAGCAAAAGTGCCGAATTCGAACACGCCCGCCACGTGCAATACCAGCATCAGCACGCTCAATGACGCGATGCCCCACAATGTCCCCACCCAGAGATTTCGCCGAAAGGCGCGGTGCGCGGGCAATCCAAAGACGCCGAATGACCTGCCTTCGATGCGCGCCATCGCGAAGCCCGGTAAGATCGCGGCCAGCATCATGCAGCCTTCGATCAGTAAGCGCCACCAAAGCAGACTCAGACCTGAACGGAAAGACGCAACGAGCCAGCTTTCGATCTCGAAGACAAACCACGCCATCGCCAGATAGATCAGCCAGAACGCGCCATGATAAAGATCTCTTTTGCCCAGGGACACGTGGCGATTCACAGGCGAAGATGCGCGCGGGACCGAAAGCAAAGTCGAATTTGCCGGCTCCGACTTCATGTCGTCCGACAATGTAGACTCAGGGTCCGCGGAAGTCCGCGGTAACGGATCGTTATCCATCTTTAGTTAACCAGCACCGTCTCGGACATGTTAAAACACTCAGTCTGCCTGTAACGGAAATGTTACGACGGTTTCTTCATCCCGATGCTTTCCGCGCGGCGCAATTTGTCGCTGCTGCGATGCTTCTCGTCTATTTGCTGCAGTGTGTCTGGCTGTTGCACGTGCAAACCATGCGTGCCTTGCTCCCGGATTCCGATCAAGGTCTACGCATGTATCACGGGCTCGAAGAGTGGAAGAAGGGAGTGGTCGCCGGGACTCCCTCGGCGTTGCGGTCAGAAGCCGCGACTGGCGTGCCCTCTGGGGGACGCGCGGGGCATCTTCGAGTTCGCGACGGCTACGACGAGGATCGCTCGCCGCTCTATTACCTGACGGCGGCTGCGCCGCTGCTCGTGCGTCCCGATTTATGGTTGCCGCAATCGCTTCTGCCAGTTGTGGCTGCAAGCCCCTATCTCTTCTTCGGGGTCATGCTCGGAGCCTCACTCTGGTATGTCGCGCGCCGACTCTATGGCAATGCCGGAGGATATATCGCGCTTGCGCTTTATTGCTTTTCACCAGCGATGATCGTCAATGTCGCCGGAGTGCAAAGCGTCGGAGAAATGGGTGCGCTGTGGGGAGCATTCGGAACCGTTTTTACTGCTATTGCTGTCGCGCATACGCTCTATGCCCCGCGCGAAGTTGTGCTCTGGAATTGGCGGCGCATTTTGCTTTTGGGATTGTCACTCGCGCTTGCGATCGGCAACCAGTTCTCTTTAGCTCCGCTGGCTGTGGTGATCCTGCCGCTTATGCTTTGGGTCGCACCGGTTCGACCGCGCGCCGTGGCTACTATCTGGGCAACAGCGATCGCGGTCGCTGCCCTGTTGCTGTTTTCCGCTTACTTATTTGAGCCTGCATTGTTCTGGCAAGGATTGTGGCACGCTCGCTGGGTCGATGTGGAACCCCTGGCTTTTGGAACATCAATCTCTCACGGCAGCGCTTTGCGAACGATTTTCGCGGGCAGTCCGCCCCTTATACTCACTCTGCCTCTGGCTTTGATCACATACTTTGCGTGGAAACGAGCACGCTATTTTGGCAACACCGCGCCGCTCCTCATGGCCATATTGTTTCTCATTCTGGGTCTAGGCGCTCCCGGCTTTCCTGGACAAGGCTTTCACCTGGGCATGCTCATCTTCGTCTTCGTCTTCGTCAGCGGAGTGTTTGCCGATTTGCTGGAGACTCGACAGACTTTGTTCGTGAGGGCTGCCCTGTTAGGGTTGTTGGGCGCATCCGCCGCATGGAACCTGCTGCAATTGTGGCGCGCTTGACCACTTAAGAAGAGCCAAGCGTCGTTTCCTCAGGATAAAATTGGAGGAAGGATGAACGATCGATCATGAGTTCCACAGCACCGATTGCAGCGCAAAGAACTATCTATGTGACTCGCACGGGTCTCCCGCTCAGTTTCCGACTGGAGTGGCCATTCCGCCATGCGACGTCGGGAGCGGACTTCGAGGTCCTGCATACGGCAATCACACTCGAAAATTCTGATGGCCTGAGGGCCCTCGTTGCGGTAAATCTTTCCGCGACATTACGCGAAGTTTTGCCGTCGCTTGAACCGAAAGATACGGAAGGCCCGGTC
Source organism: Terriglobales bacterium (assembly GCA_035483045.1). Lineage (GTDB taxonomy): Bacteria > Acidobacteriota > Terriglobia > Terriglobales > Acidobacteriaceae > Acidiflorens. Next base: position 104,506 of record DATHQD010000012.1, on the reverse strand, counting down.
ATCAATGCTCTGCGCAAGGAGGTCGATCACAAACAGACAGAGTTTGTGAAATCGGGCAAACTTGTGCCACTGCCATTCTCCAGTCGTCATTACAGTTTCAAATCCAAACAATGGGTTTTCGGCAAGGCTACCGACGAGGAAATTGCGCGCTTGATTGAGCGGAAGGTGTATTGGCAGACGACACTGGTCGGCGGAGATGTTTGGCTGGGTGATCCGGTCGAGGCGCTGTATCTCGAAACCACAACCGATCACGTCTCTGAGGTCGCCGACGGACTGGCGCAGTCAGGGCTGTTTACCATGGCGCGGCGCCACGCGACGGCGCTCCCGCTATTGATGAATCAGAAAGACCGCTTCGAGTCGGAGATGGCGGACGCGCTTCGGCAGTTGGAAGAAAAGCATGCCTTCGAGCGGGGCTAGCGCCAGGCCAGAGATCACCAGACGCGGCAGGCCTTCTCACGGACCATCGGTTGGCCGGGTTTGCAGTGAAAGGCGCTCCCGAATTCCGGCATATTTGAAACGACTCCGTTCGTGCGGTATGTTTCCGGCGAGTGCGGGTCGACGGTGGCTCGGAGACGCTTATCTTCGTCGCGTTGGTTCGAGCACCAGCTTTGACCATAGGCAACGAAAAAACGCTGCTCCGGCGTCAATCCATCGAGCGGCTCCAGCTTTTGATTTTTTATATCTTCTTTCCACGCCAGATACGCGAGGAGAGTGCCGCCCAGATCGGCTAAGTCTTCGCCGTTCGTCAGTTTGCCGTTGATCTTGATGTCACCGATGACCGTGTATCCGGAATATTGGTCGACCACGCATTTTGCGCGCTGCTCAAACTCTTTGCGGTCGGCATCGGTCCACCAGTTGCGCAGATTTCCCTGCGCGTCGAACTGACTACCCTCGTCGTCAAATGCATGAGTCAGTTCGTGACCCATCGTTGCGCCGGTGTCACCATAGTTGGGAGCAGCATCCGATTTGGCGCTGAAGAGCGGCGGCTGTAACACCCCAGCGGGGAAATTGATGTCGTTTTTCTGCGGATCGTAATAGGCATTGACGGTGGGAGGCGTCATGCCCCATTCGTTGCGATCGACGGGCTGGCCGATTTTTGCGAGCCAGCGATGAAACTCAAACCACGATGCCCGTTCCGCATTGCCAATTTCGTCTCCGCGCACCACTTGCAGGGCGCTATAGTCACGCCACTTGTCGGGATAACCAATCTTGTTCGCGATTGCGTGGAGCTTGGTTAGGGCTTGTTCCTTGGTTGCAGTTCCCATCCATGGAAGCGTCTGGATTTCACTCTGCATCGCGGCCTCGACCTCCAGCACCATTTTGAGCGCCGCCTGCTTCGCATCTGCACTGAAATACTTCGCTACATATACCTGGCCCAACGCTTCGCCCAGATCGTCGTCGACATCGTTAGTGCAGCGCTTCCAGCGCGGCGGGAGTTCTTCGCGTCCGCGCAACGTTTTGCCGTAGAAATTAAAACGTTCCTTGACGAAGGCAGATGACAGGTAGTTGGAAGCGTCGTGGACAGAGTGCCATCGTAGATATGTTTTCCAGTCCGCCAGACTTTCTTTTTCGATTTCGTCACTCATTGCGTGGAGGTAATCAGGCGCGACGACGTTCAGAGTTGCCTGCTGAGACGCTAGCGATCTGACGCCCGCTTTCGCGAAATAGGTACCCCACGCAAAGGCGGGCGCCAGTTTTTGCAGTTCGTCAACGCTCATCTTGTGATAGAGCTTAGGCGGATCGCGTCGCTCGACACGGGTCATTTGGCTTTTGGCAAGCGCGGTTTCAATACGCATTACGGTTGCTGCTTCGGCGGTCGCGTCGGCAGGGCTGTCGCCGAGCAACTTAAACATGTTGGCGACATGTGCGCGGTAAGCCTTGCGCAAGTCTTCTGACTTGGCATCATCCTTAAAGTAGTAATCACGGTCGGGCAAGCCGAGGCCGCCTTGATCCGCTTCGGCGATCACTCGCGTGGAGTCTTTGAAGTCCTGATTCGAGCGAAATGTGAAGAGCGTGCCGCCGCCGTAGAGGGAGGGGGGAAATGCAGTGGACGAGACCAATTCCGCGAGGCCCTGCTTTGATCGCAGAGCCGCTATGCGATCGAGCTCCGGCTGCAAGGGCTTGGCTCCGAGTTGCTCAATGGCCGGCTCATCCATGCAGGACGCGTAGTAATCTCCTATTTTCCTGTTGGCGTCACTCTTGTTTGTGTCATCTATCGAGCCGTGAAGATCAGCGGTCTTCGCGGCTTCTTCGAGAATCGTCCGCAACTGCACGCGGTTCTCGTCCTGAAGTTTGCTGTAGGTATCCCAGCTCGACTGATCGGGCGGGATGGGATTGCTCTTGACCCATCCGCCGCAAGAATAGGCGTAAAAGTCCACGCAGGGATCAACGGTTCGATCCATGGCCGAAACATCCAGAACAGGTTCTGAGGAGGAGTGTTGGGCGAAGGCGGGCGACCCGAGCAGCAGAGTCGCCAGGAAGAAAGGCAGAATTTTCCAATTCATAGGGTCTGGGAGGTTGCAAAATTGCTCTCTGAGATTATCGCGACACTCAAAACTTATCCAGTCTGACAGACCCGTCGCTAGTGTGCAGGGTTAAGCGGTTCCCTCCGCCATTCAGCTTCCCGTGCAGGTCATGGGAGCGAACGCTGCCTTCGACGGCGATAGGAATGCCGGTCGTGATACTGCCGTCGCTGGTGTGCAGTTCGACATCGGCGGCAAGATCTCCGGGAATTTTCAGCGAGACACTGCCGTCTGAGCTGCGAATTTCCCATGGCTCGCGAACTTGAGATCCGGGCCGCGCCTCCGCCTCAATCCGGCCATCGCTGGTGCGCAGGTCGAGAGCGTCGAACCTGCCTGACACACGCACAGATCCATCGCTGCTGCGGGCGTGCAGCGTGCCATCGATCTCGTCGAGTTCGAGGCTGCCGTCAGAGGTAGAAAAATCCAATTCGCCTTCGAGGCCTCTGGCCGACACAGCGCCATCGCCGCTGTGAACGTTGACCTTCGCGCTGCGCGGCATGTGAATCTCGAGTTCGGTGTGACGAGCGTCGATTCCGATTGAAAAATGGTTGCGATGAGGTTGCCGCAATTCGATATCGACGGCATTCCCCTGCTGGTGCTCAACAATTTCCAAATCCCCGCTGCCAATGTGCCAACCGCGGGTGGTGACGTGCGCCTCAATCTTGTTTTGATCCCATGCGTCGACGCGGATGCTCGCATCACGGGCTTCGACGCGCAACTCTGGTTTCCCGGTCAGATCGTATGTTTTCGACCAATCGTCCGCGTGAGCGGAAGGGTTCATGGTTGCGAGCGTCAATGCGGCTATTGAGATGGGCAAGGCAATTTTGAGCATGGCAGTAGCCTCCGGACTGTAACTGATCTCTAACAGAGTCAGACGCGGATACGACGCTTTGGTTAGATAAGTTCCACGAAAATTTCGCGAAGTCGGACCGCGGAAAAGAGATCTGAACCCGCTATGACTGAGTTGGCGCCATCGCGCTTATCCTGCTGAGTTGGTGCCCGCGCAGGACGCGGAAGGCTCTTGCGGTGGGAGTTGCTACACCATAAATGGGGCCGTGGCCTCAACTCGGCGAAATCTGGCAAAGACAGCTTCGAGGACTCCGCTAAAAACGGCCAAAGGCGACTAGAAATTGGTGTCCCGCGACAGTGCGCCCTATTGGTGTCCCTACGTTAGTTCATTCTCCCTAAGTACATCGTCATATGTTACCTACACTTATAAGGCCAGATTTCCAGGTTGCCCTCTCAGCTAACTAACATTTGTCGCTGCACTTATGTCAGCAATTAACTTATGACAGCTAAAATATCTTGACTTAGTAGTTATCCAGATTGTAGGATACGAAAATTATACGTATCTTACTGCACTTATATCGCAAGAAAGGTTGTTGGCCATGATAGATGTCGAAGGATGCGGGAGCGAAGAACGAAGCTTTGGGGAATTCCGTCGCAAGGTGCGCGCTGCGGAGGTCCTTTCGGGATCTACAGAACGGTTGTTGCAAGCTTTACGTTTCAGCGGCCGGTTGAGCGTCACTGTTCAAAACGGCAGAGTGCTCAAGTCTGGCTACGAAGAGGGCTACTTCCGGCAGGTTGAATCGGGCGTAACCGCCAGATTATAGTAATTACCGTCATTTCAAACTAAATAGCAACACAGGTCATCGTAAGAGAAACGAGCCCTGGGCCGAGAGATCGGCACCAGGGCTTTTTTGTTTTTTTGGCACGTCCTTATTTCATCCGGAGAGGCCCTTATGAATTTCATAGACGATGTGGAAGGTGAAGGAGTCCTAGTAGAGCTGAAATATTGCGAGCGTTGTGGTGGATTGTGGCTGCGTCCGCAGAACACAAATGGTGTGTATTGCGCGCCTTGTCGTGCGTGCCTGGCGGCGATGCCAGATCCGGGGAAGGCGCCCGTCCGCAAGGTTCGCCGCCGCGCACGCGTTCGCAAGGCGGACGGTCGAACGGTACGCATCGGCTGCTTGCAGGGCGTAGCTGCGGCGGAGGTATGCGCATGATGAATGCACAGACGACCAACCGACTAATCATCGGTACAACAATGCGGACCCTGATGGGGCAGGCGGAAAAGGCGTCGCCGACGTTGTTTGCTCAAGCGGGAACCGACCTTTGGCCTTACCGCAGACGTACGGTCGCATTGCTGTTGCGCTACGCCCGGGCGTCGGTTGAGGTAGGCAAGTTGCCATCACTATTGGGGCGGGAGTTCTTCCGTTCACGAGTTACTTCCTATACCATGCGTAACTTCGAAGACGTCGTGATCTTTGTAACTGACATGGAGCGAGCAATCGAGAAGCTAAGTTCGTTGCAGAAAAAACTCCTGGCGATGAACGTTCTCGAGGAATACACGGTACCAGAGGTCGCGCGGCTCATCAGTTGTAACCAGAGAACAGTGGAGCGATTGCTGCAACAAGCGCTCGACGATCTCTCGCTAATTCTGCTCAACGGCGGTTTGTTGGATGAATTAGCGTGCGCTCCGCGAGGTCAAGAAGACAAGGTGATAAATTGAATGCCAGCTCAGCGACCTGCGCCTCCAAAACTTGTCAAGAGGGCAAAATCCAGAATTGCGAGGTAACTAACTCAAACGAAGGGAAAAATAAACTTCTAGAATCTGTCGGTACACCCCCCTTTGATTTGATATCCTAAACTTAAGAGTCGAGAAAAAGAAAAACTCTGGAGGGCGCGACGCAAATCGCGCCCTTTTCTATTTTCGCGGTCAAGTCCCCGGTTACGCTGACAAATGAAGGAAGCGGCGAGGTGAAGTAAAATCAAAGTAATCGTAGGGCGTCGATGGCAGATTCCTCCGAGAAGGCGAACGGGACGCAGAATGGACATGAGTTGGGTTACGGAGCGCGTGGCGCTTGGAGGCGGGATTTGGAACTCGCGGAATATGGAAGAACTGGTGCAGGCTGGTGTGACGCATGTGCTCAATATGCAGATCGAGTTTGACGATACGGCGCTGGCGGAACCCTACGAGGTCCGGGTATTGTGGAATCCTACCGACGACGACTTTTTGCTGAAGCCGCCTGCGTTGCTGAAACGCGGGGTGGATTTTGCACTGGACGCATTGCGCGACCCTCAGGCACGAGTTTATATCCACTGCGCGGCCGGGGTGCACCGGGCTCCAATGATGACGCTGGCGGTATTATGTGCGATGGAATGGGAGATTGAAGCGGCGATGGTGCTGATTGAAACTCGCCGACCAGTGGTAGACTTCGCAGACGTTTACGTGGAGAGCGTACGACAGTTTCTGGAAACGCGAATTGAGAGTGAGCCGCGGGGTGTGGACTAACGCACGGATCTACAGGTTTCCGAGGGTGATCACGAGCAGTCAAAGAGTTGAAGCAGCCAGGGAACACAGGGTAAACCCGCAAGGGGCGCCGCTCGCCAGAGCGGCTTTCTTATTGGCTGCAAAACGTGGTAGGGTGCGCTCGCGAGGAGAGAAAAAGACATGCGCAGAGTGAACGACAAGTATTTCCGTAGAGGAGCGGGGATGGTGGCTACTCTGCTGGTGATGGCGTTGACTTTATCGACACTGTCAGAGGCGCAAGGGCCGGCATTAACCACGATCAGCGGGACCGTTTATCGGGCGGATGGAACGCCCGCCGAAGGAACGGTTCTGATTTCGTGGCCATCTTTTCAGACGGCTGAAGGTGACGTCGTGGCTGCCGGGAATCTGAGTGTAACGTTAGGATCGGCTGGCGCTTTTACCGCGCAGCTAGTTCCGAACGTCGGCGCGTCTCCCGCGGGCACGTTCTACGTCGTAGTGCTGCAGTTGGATGACGGAACTGTAAGGACCGAATACTGGGCGGTTACGACAACTTCGCCGACTACGATTGCCGCGGTATTGACGACGCCGGGTACGGGCCTTGCAAATCTCGCTGCTACGCAGCAGTACGTAAATTCGGCAGTCGCGGGTCTCGCGGTGGACGCCACGGTTGTGCACCTGGCGGGAGCCGAAACAATTACGGGAACGAAGCAGTTTGCAACTCCGCCGTCGCTACCGACACCAGTTGGAGCCAGCGATGGTACCAACAAGAGTTACGTGGATACGGCGGTGGCGAATGTGGGCTCGGGAGCGTATGTCGCCATCGCGGGCGGTACTATGACTGGCCCGCTGAATTTACCGTCGGATCCGACGTCGCCGAGTCAGGCTACCGATCGACACTATGTCGACAACGGCCTGTCGGCCAAGGCAGACCTCGTGAACGCGACAGTTCCGACAGCAGAATTGGGCGCGGGAGTCGCCAGTTCAGGTACTTGCTTGAACGGCAATTCTGCCTGGGGATCTTGTGGCAGCGGCGCGCCAGCCGGAATTACTTATGCCACCACGGCTTTGAATTGGACGCAGACAATATCCAGTTCGCTAACTGGCGGAACGCCGGCAACCGTCACACTTACGCCTTGCCCGGTGGGAATCGATACGACGAGCGGAGATGGTTATCAGGTTCTTCTCTCCGGGGGAGGAAACAGCGAAGCAGCGAGCGTCGCTGCTGTCGCCGGTGGCTGCACCTCGGGAGCATCGTCGGGAACCATCACATTTACTCCCTTCTACTCTTATCCATCTGGGTACACGGTTGGTTCTGCATCGTCTGGTATTCAGGAAACTTACAATGCTGCATGCGGCACAAGTTCGACTTTTTCCAACAACGTTCAATGTAACGTCATTATTCCGTCGAATGGGCCGTATACGAATAGCCAAGCGCATTATTCGCTGAATAACTACAACGTTTATGGCACGATCTTTCTTCACAGTAGTCAATCTACTCTTGATGGGAACGGCGCCGCCCTCAATTGCATGGGCAGAGGGCCGTGCGTGCAGATTGGAGTGCTGGGGGTATCTTCAACTCATTTTGGCGCAAACAAAGTGGACGCCCTCACCTTCCGGGCAGGTGTGCCGTATGCGAGTGAGTCATCAGCCTTTGCCGGCGTCAACATTACCAACATAGTGGGAAACGGGACCTATAGGACTATCACCACAGCGACGCCACATAACTTCCGTCCCGGAGATCTAGTAACTATACTTTTTACCGATAACTCGGTTTATTGGGGTGATGCCACGGTCTACGATTGCGGCAATGGGGCATCAGCCGCGGCTTGTAACGGTTCTTCCACGACTTTTCGTTATGTTGCCGGGACGACGATTGCATCCGCTGCGTCGCCTGGTGTGGTTGCTCTGGCCTATTTGGCGGTGCTCGACAATGGTATGAGCACCATGCTCTCGAATATTCAATACGATATCGATGGAGGGGCCGGCGAGTTTAATAACTTCTTCGATATATGGGACGATGAGAATGCAACAATCTCACATTTTAATAATCAAGGTGGTGGACTCAACGCCAGTGCCACATGGGCTAGTTCCTATGTCTTTTCCGGAGGAGCGAACAACGGGAGCGGGTATCAGTTAGCCCCGGTGATTACATTGCGAGACTCAACATTGACTGCCGACTTCTCGAACGGTGTAACCGTTTATAACTCTAACGGTCTTTATATTGAGAATACGGTTATCCAATCGACGGGACTGTGGGAAATCTACGGCGCGAACACGACGGGAAATTATCAGGGTACTAACATCCGGAACCTATATAACAATGGGAGCAGTTGTTGTACGTTGAACCCCGGTCCGCCGGCTTCGGCTAGGAGCCCTTTCCCTGGTCTAGGCGGGGCTGGGTATGTTGCCGGGCCGGGCACGGCTGCTGCCTTTAACACGATTAAGGATGGCGGCGGAGTCACGGGATATTTCAGGGCCGGCGGCACGGGCAGCACTTATCAGTTCTCCTATTTCATCGTTGCGAATGACACGACTACCGGTAAGCAGACTTCGCCCATGCAAATCCTCAACTGGGCATCGACTGGAAGCGACTCGATTCCGGTCAGGTGGCCTCGTGTGGCGAACGGAACGGACGTGATCACCTACGACGTAATTCGCACCGGTGGGGTGGGGACGATTGGTTCGATCTATCCTAATCCTGGTGGCTGTACGGGTGGAGCAGGTACAACCTGTGGATATGTAGCCCAGGGTCTTTCCCAATCGGCGGCGTGTTCTGGCACTTTAGTTTGTACTTATACCGACAGCGGAGCGGCAGCTACCTCACCATACGCTACTAATCCGACGCTGCATCCCTTGTTAGGGACTTATACGGGGCCTTTGAGTTTCTGGCCCGGTGCATTGGTGGTGGTTGGGGCCGGCGATTCTCCCGCAGTCATCGTAGATGTGGAACAATATCCGGTGGTTGGAGTCGGGCTGCACGGCAACCCGGCTCAGGTGGCGAATAAGTGTGCCCAAGAAGGAGAAACGTCTTCCGGAGGTTACACAGTCTGCCTTGCGAGTAATACTGTTGCGAACAACGCGGTCAAGAATCAAACGGCTACACTGCTTTCGGACGGCGGTGTTAATAACCCGGCGGGTTCGGATTATTTCTCTAAAGGCCGCTTGAATTTTACCAATGTCAGCGGTCTTACCATCTACCCGCATCACATCATTACGTTGCTCGATTCACAACCGGGGCTGACACAAGCTACGACTGGCGGAAGGCCGCCGGCGAGCGCTAATGATGTGTGGATTGGGACGGACGCGAATGGTGCCGCGCCGGCAATGGGCCAACTTTCGTTTGGCGCTCCCGTTTCAATCACTAATTACATCGCTCAGATTGGCGACGGCATACATGCAAACTGGCTTGAACGGCTCGGCGCGACACTGAAGGAGTTCAATGTGCCGGTAAAGTTCGACCAGAGCGTTACGCTTGCCGGCCTGTCGAATGGTTGTCTCAATATCGCGTCGGGCGTGGTTTCATCAACTGGAAGCGGTTGCGGCAGTGGTGGTGGCGGAAGTGTTAACTCGGTGTTTGGACGTACTGGAGCGATTTTAGCGACGGCGGGCGACTATTCGGTTTCACAGGTTACCGGGGCAGCGGTTGATGCGGCGGTGGTGCATAACACGGGAACAGAGACGATCGGCGGGTCTAAGACGTTCACAAATACGGTAACAATGAGTAACAACCTGCTGCTGCCGCAGGGAAGTGGATATGTTCCGGCCGTGGGCGGGATTGGTTTTGACACAACCGCTGGATTACCCGTTATCAACATTAGTGGTACTACGCAACAAGTTGCTTTGACTAGTTCGAATATCAGCGGGCAAGCCGGAACTGCCTTGGCGCTGGCAGGCACACCAACACAGTGCAGCGGGTCGTTTGCCACTGGCATAGCGGCCAATGGGAACGCGAACTGTGCAATCGCCAACCTGATCCAGTTGCAGGAAACCACGCCACCCGCTGGGATTCCTGGGTGGGGAGAGTTCTGGTTCGACTCGGCGCACCACGCCCCTTTCTTCATTGACAATAATGGGCAAGCTGTAGAGCTAGGGCTGACTAACTTGTTTAACTCTGACCCGGGCGGTGACCCCGCAGACAACCTTGAGGAACGCAATGGAAGCAACGCGGAGAATCTGCGGGTGTATTCGAGCTATACGAATGGCGGAGCGACTTGGCAGCGAATATCGCTGGGCTATGACGCAGTGGATAATGCACCGGCTGGCTACGCGGTTATACGCAGTGAAAATTCGACATCGGGGTCGGCGCCAGGATTGGGCTTTTGGATTGGGAGCAACCTGAAGTGGGTGGTGGATTCTTCAGGAAACCTGAAGCCTTGGACCGACAATGCTTTCAATTTGGGGAGTGACACTGGCAACGCAGCGAAAAGTGTGTTTGCTAAAACATCCTTTAACTCTGTTGTATATGGCCGCAACGACTTCGAGGTTCCGAATGATTCGTCGACGGGGACAGTATTAAATGAGCTGGCGATGTTCAATACCAATAATCCTTCGCAATCCGTGGTGGCTAGTACATCTTCGAGTAACAGTGTGATTGGCATCGTACAGTCCGGCGCCGGCAAGAGCGGGAACGCGGTGATTACCTGGCATGGTTATGCTTACTGTGTCTTCGACAATGCAGCCACGGCCGGTGATGCGGTGGTCGCGAGCAGCAGTGCGGCTGGTGAATGTCACGATAGTGGCTCCGGCGGGCAGCCGGCGACACAGGTAATTGGGTATGTGGATGTTAGTAACACTGTGGCCGGACAAACTAACGGAATGCGGGTCAGCCTACAACCGCCGCCGGGAGGAGGAGGCGGTGGAAGCGTCACTTCCGTTTTTGGACGCACGGGAGCAGTCACGGCCGCCAGCGGAGACTATTCGGCGGCACAGGTGACGGGCGCGGCGGTGGACTCAACGGTTGTTCACTTAGCGGGGACTGAAACCATTACCGGTACTAAAACATTTTCGAGTAATGTCACCTTCAATGGAAACCTTAATGTAGCGGGCAATATCAATCAGACGGGTAGCGGCCCTACGCAATGGTCGGGTCAGGAGTGGACGGGGACCACGGTGACCGTGCCGAGTGGCATGGCGTTTTCGCTGGGTGTGGGATCAGACAACATATTTCGTTGCCAACTGGCGAGCGGGACGTCTTGCCTGTCTTCAGGCGGGATGATCTATCCCGGGGCTGGGATTCCTAATTCGAGCGGCTCAGCATGGTCGACGTCTTATAGCACCTCGGGAACGGGTACGACTCTAGCACTAACTGCTTCACCTGTATTTACGGGGAGTCCTACAGTACCAGGATATGTGACAACGGCCACCACGGTCAACGGCCACGCGCTGTCTTCTAATGTTACGGTTTCGGCTTCGGATCTTACAACTGGAACGCTTCCGGCGGCTCAGTTGCCTGTGCCTGCCTGCTCCTGGATTACGGTGCCTACGGAAAGCGGATCGGGAAATGCTTTTCCGGGTACGACCAACAAAGCCATTCTTTGGGGAGTTTTCAATCCCTATCCTTGCGTCACCAACCATGTGGCTTACGTTGTGGGTACGGCTGACAACACCAGTAACAATTACGCTCTGGGTTTGATGACGGGGAACTCTGGCGGGACAGCAACAATTATTGCCAGCACCGCTTCTACGGCAGGAACCACGTTCGCTCCAACTGCCGGCATCAAAACGATTGCGTGGAATGCTTCAAATATTACCGTGCCTGCCGGGCGTATCTATCTCGCTTTGACCAGCAATTGTACGTCGGCTTGCGTCGCGTTACTGGGAACGGCCGGAAATGGCGTAACTTATGCGGCCAATCAATCGGTAAGCGTAGGTACGGGAGGGGCGGCGTTTTCCGGCGCCATCACGCTCCCTGCCGATAGTTTCAGTTCAGGCGCTTCGATTCCTGCGTTGGTCGTGTACTGATACCGCACTGATACTGAATTCGACAAATCTCCTATGATCAAACAAGTGTTACTGCTTCTACTATTGGGAGCTCGGCTGGCGTGTGCCTCGAATTACTATGTGGACTGCAACTACGGATCCAATGGTAATCCGGGAACAAGCCCAGAGTTGGCATGGAGGACTCTGCTTGAGGTTGGAATTTCGAGTTTTCAACCTGGCGATAGCATCAACTTACTTCGGGACTGCACGTGGAATGAAACGCTGACCCCACCTTCCAGCGGAAACAGCAGTTCGCTAATCAAGATCGACAGTTACGGCACCGGACGGCCTCCGCACTTAACTGGGTATCTACCGATCGCAGCACAGTGGTGGAGCCAGGTCGGAAGCAGCAATATTTGGGCGGCCACCTTGTATTCGACCACCGGCGGCCTGACCAATGTGGTGCAGTGCGGGATTCGCGGTTTCTACTGTCTAACACAACCGCCGACGCAGTTGGAGTATGTGCGGTTCGGCACAGTATGGGGGATGGCACAGAGCAGTGAAGCGGCCATTGGTCGGGATCGCGATTTCTGGTACGACTCTACTCATTACATATTGTATGTGTACAGCGCTAGCGGCAACCCTGGCCTGCATTACTCCACGGTCGCGCCGATCGTGTTGAGCGGCGAGACGGTACTCGATGTGAATAGCGTGTCATGGCTCGAAATTCAACATCTACAGATCGACTGGTTCGACAGCTACGGAGTGCAGGTGCAGGGGTTGAGCGACCATCTTTGGCTGGCAAATATAGCTGCCAACAGTGAGGTCGAAAATAGCACGGTGCCATTAGGTTTTTTTGTCCAGCCAGCGGGCACGCCCGCGGACATCCATCTTTATAACACCGACGCCAATATGAATTACATGGGTTACCGATTCAATGGATGCCTCAGCGGCGGGTGTTACTTTGAAATGAAGAACTGCCGAGCGTATGGGAATCGTACCTACGGCATTATGGATAACGTGCAGGGCGCAGTGAATTACGACTACTGTCATCTTTATGGCAACTATCTGGCTACAGCACTTGCCGTCGATACTGCAGGAACGCCAGGACCTACAGCCGGGTCGCACAATATAGCTCCCGAAACCCCACCGTGGGTTCAAGTGTGGCAAAGGCGGCCGGCATATACGACTGTCACGTACGACGATCCTGGGTTGGTGCAGTACAGCGACACTTATGTCAGCGGTGTGTTGCCGATCATGAGTGCGAGACAAATACCATTGTCGATCGCGGTGGTTACAGGCGGGACTTATTCGCAGTCGATAATCGGCGAAGTACAGGGTTGGATTAATGCGGGATGGGACATCAATACACACTCCGTGTCACATCAATACTGGAATCCACCGTCGACGGTCGCATGCGACGATAACGCGGGCCCGATTCCGTGTGACGCGTTTTTATTGGCATATGTCGGTCCTGGCACTTACACGATGAGCATCACGCACAACGGTGGAGGCGGAAATCTCACGCTCACTACTTCACCCTATGACGCTACTTGTTATCACTCGTGGGATTTGACTCCGGTACCTCCGGGCGGAACTCCTGGAGTTGGTCAGATTGACACGCTGGCTGATGTTGTTCCTACCTTACAAGCTCAGCCAGGTTGCTACGCGGTGGATGCAACTGCATACAACAACGAATTCGCTAAAGGACGGTCACACGCTTTTTCTTTGGCAGATACCTTTTCGGACCCGGGAGTGCTGGGTCCGATGACGCTGCCCAGCGTGTTGCCTCTTGCTTCCAGTTGCACAGCGCTTCCATCGACGCCGGGCTGCGTGCTTTTCGACGAGACGAATTTGGAAACTGACGAAATGAGCTGGGCCTTGTCATGGATTAATCAAAATCTATCAGGGCTGCCGGGCCTGAATCTTAGCGATCTGCTTTACGTAATGCCGGGTTCGTATGGTGATGTGCTGACCGAAAACATCGCAAGCGGTCTTGGTTTTAAGGGTGTGCGGGGCACGGGGTCGCTTACGTCGACGTGGGTATTGGGCGGCGCGGATGCGACGCTCGCCAAGGGTTATGACGTTTTCAACATTTTAAGTCAAGGCGCAGTACCCAACTATCAAGGGCTGAGTTATCAGCAGCTGAGAAATCTTGTTAGTCAGGATGTTTTCAAGAATGCCTTGTGGGGAAGGCCGATTGGATACTTCTGGCACGTGAATGAGTTGCGGCCGGATGAGGTCGAGAACTTCATGGATGCGTTAGTGCAAGCGGGCGCAACGCTGGAATCGAACACGCAGATAGTGAATTTGTTGTTGACATGCCAGCCGAATGACTTGGTGCCGTCCGGGTTTGTCGCGGGGAGTGTTTACGTGTGCCCGGCGAGCGGAGTGGAGGCGGACTTCCGTCCGACAGCCAATTCGCCGGTGCGCGATGCGGGTATAGATCTGGGAACTGAGTATCAGTACGACTTACTGGGGATCAATCAGAACTCGTATGGGACGGGGTGGGATATTGGGGCTTACGCGTACGTGCCGGGGAGTTTCAGCGCTGCGAATTGAAGCGGAAGTGTTGGGCGGCGGCTTGCTAGTTGTTGTGGGATGCGAGGTTGGGTCGAGATTCACTGGAGTCAGAAAGTTGAAACGCGAAGGGGTTGAGGAGATCCAGGCAAGAGTCACTGCGTGGCACCGGCGTTGGTGATGGCCGAGCTGACGCGTGAATATCTGCTCTGGTTAGGGCAACATCTGGATGACCGTGCGGGATTGTGGCGACCGGACGGAGAATCGATTGAGCCGGAAAACTTATTAGATGGGAAAGCGCGGGATGAGTTCATCCAAAGTCATCTTAAGATCCGGCCGAAAAGGGCGGCTCAAGGTCTTCTTGTACTGAATCGAGCGCAGAGAGAATATTCCAAGCAGTGCACGAACCAGAATGTGGTGTTAAAGGCGCGTCAGGTGGGAATTACCACGTACATCGCGGCTCGATTTTTCACCCAGACGATCTCTCAGCCTGGGATTTTGAGCATGCAGGTGACGCAAGACAGGGAATCAGCGGAGGACATTTTTCGAATTGTACGGCGATTCTGGGAGAACCTGCCAGAGGGAATGCGGAAAGGTTATCTGCGAACCTCACACCGTAATGCGAGGCAGTTGGTGTTTCAGGGTCTGGACAGTGAGTATTGCCTGGCTTCGGCGGCTGAAAATGCTGGACGAGGCCGGACGATCCAGAATCTGCATTGCTCGGAGGTCTCCCGATGGGGGCGGAACGGCGACGAGGCGCTCGTGTCATTACGGGCTGCGGTGGTTCCGGGAGGGCAGATCGTACTTGAGTCGACGCCGAATGGAGCGGGCGGGCTTTTCTATGAAGAATGGCAACGGGCAGATGACACGGGATACAGGCGACATTTTTTCCCCTGGTGGTATGACGAAGCATATGCGCTGGAAGTAGGGTCGAGTTTCGCGCTCACGGAGGAAGAAGAAGGACTCAAGAAATTACACGGGCTGTCCTCCGAACAGATTGCATGGCGCCGAAAACAGTGGGCATCGCTGCGGGGACTCGCGGTGCAGGAATTCGCCGAGGATCCGGTGTCATGTTTCCGGGCTTCGGGAGAATGCGTTTTCGATGTGGAATCGGTGGAAAAAGCACTGCGCGAATCGTGCGCTCCGCTGGAAATGCGTGACACGGAACGTTTGAAGATCTGGTTGCCGGCGTTGCCTGGTCGGAACTATGTAATCGGAGCCGACCCGGCGGGGGGCGGCATTGATGGCGATTATTCATGCGGAGAAGTGATTGACCGGGAGTTGGGGACGCAATGTGCGGAGTTACACGGACACTGGCCGCCGCGGGAGTTCGCGCTCGAACTGATGAAACTGGGGAAGACCTACAACACCGCGCTGCTGGCGGTGGAGCAGAACAACCACGGGCACGGGGTTCTGGCGCATCTGCAGACAGAGGAGTATCCGAATGTCTTCCAGCAGAATAAGGTGCCGGGCTGGTTAACATCCTCGCGAAGCCGTCCGAGGATGATCGCAATCCTTGGGACGGTGTTGATCGAGGAGCCAGGGCTGCTCCAAAGTGTGCGCCTATTGCAGGAGTGCCGCACGTTCGTGCGCGACCGGGAAGGGAATATGGGCGCGGCTCCGGGAACCCATGATGATTGCGTTATGGCGATGGCGATCGCCTGGGCAGTGCGCGAGGATAGCGCAGGGCGAAAATCGAAGCACTCCGCAGAACGCGAGCAAGCCATGAAATTGAACATTTCTGATGTGTGAAGCATCACAGGCAAGCGACCCAGTAGCTGCTACGGTGAGGTCGTATGCCTACGGTTGCAGTGCAACACGTCAAGAGGATGCGCGGTGGAGCGCAGAGTCACCTGATGCGCTGCGACGACGGGCATTACTACGTGGTGAAATTTCGAAATAATCCGCAGCACGAGCGCGTGTTGGCGAATGAGTTTCTGGCGACGCGGCTTGCCGAACGGGTGGGACTGCCAGTGCCGACAGCAGAGGTGGTTGAGGTTCCAGCGTGGTTAGTGGAGCACACGTCAGAGCTGACTATAGTATTGGGAGCTCACGAAATTCGGGTAGAAGCTGGATTGCAGTTCGGATCGCGGTATGTAGTGAGTCCGGTGGAAGGACAGGTATTTGACTATTTGCCTCCAGAAATGCTGGATCGAGTGCGAAATCTGGACACCTTTGCCGGCATTCTGGCGCTGGATAAATGGACGTGCAACGCGGATGGACGGCAGGCGGCGTTTTGGAGGAAGTTGCGGGAGAAAAAGTATTCGGCGGCATTCATCGATCAGGGATATTGCTTCAACGCGGGAGAGTGGACGTTCCCAGATTTTCCACTCCGCGGCGTCTATCCGCGAAATGAGGTTTACGCGCACGTGAATGGGTGGAAGTCGTTCGAGCCCTGGCTGTCGCGGATCGAGAAACTGGACGAAGATGCGATCTGGAGGGTAGCGGGCGAGATTCCTCCGGCTTGGTACGGCGGGTCGTGGGATGAACTGGAGGCGCTGATGCAACGGTTGATCGAGAGGAAAACGCTGGTGCGGGAGTTGATTCTCGCATTTCGGGGATCGCCGCGCAGGCCGTTTCCGGAGTGGGGGGACGAGGCTTGAGCCATGGGCAATTGGCGTCAACTCGAGCTTTATCCGCTGCAATTGTTGCTCCATGCTCTGCGCGGCGATTTCGTTACTATTGGATTCGTGTTGATCGAGAGCGACGGCGGTTTTGCCCAGGTTCGGCTAACAAGGGATTGGAAGATGTTGCAGTGCGTGGCTCCGCACTTGGAGTGGGAATGGTTCGGGACGGTGGAGAGCGATCTTCTGGGTAAGCTCGGAAGACTGCGGACGCGGGAAGAACTGGTCAACCATGTCAGCGAGAGATTTGGGACGGTCATTGAGGTGGGACCGACGAAAGGTGTGCTGACCGATGACCCGGTGAAGGAGATGGAGGTCCTGACCGGGATGTACCTGCTTCCAACGGAGACTGTTGAGCCAGTTCGCCGGCGCACTGGTCGGGCCGCGATTCTGTACATAATGGAGCAGAAATTCAAAGATGTATCGGTTCTCGAGCTGTTGCAAAGAGATTTAGACCTCGTTCGATATACCGGGCCGGGCGATCCGTTGCGAATCGATTTTAGCTACCGGATTGGAAGCGCGGTAAAAATGTTCCATGCGGTTTCGATGGCGACGAGTGCGGAGCCGGCGCTTGCACTGGCGTTTCGTTACTCGCGGGTTGATGAGGGGATGCGACGGGAGCAGCTACACGCTTCTTTGACAGTAGTAGTGGACGAAGAGGCAGTCTTACAAGAAGATAGGGCTCGGTTCGCGGTCGGAATGCTCGAGCAGAATTCAGTGCGGGTCAAAACGATCGGAGAGATGGCCGAGATAGCAGCCGAGGTACGACGGGATCTACGAGTATGAAATTGATAAGATAACTTTCCCATTGCGGAAATACTGTTTACGTATGGCGAGCGGCACGGCGAAAGCTGTGCCGTTTTGTTTTGGTCCGAGCATCCTGACCACAACCGCCCGGGGAGAAGCCAGCAAAACCACACACGCTACCCGCAAGCAATTTTGATTGAGGAGGTTCATGAATATTCGAGAGAGAGTGCGTGGCGCCATGCGCCGGGTGGGCGAAGTGTCTTTGCAGGATTTGCTCCCCACAAATTTGTTCGCCGGACGGGATGGGCGGCGGACGGTGGGAGCGGGGTCGAACCTGGCCCCGTTTTCCTACCCAACCTTTCCGCGGGCCGGCACGCCGGCACAACACACTCTGGTGCCGAAACCGACACCCGCAAATCTCCGGCGCTTTGCTGAAACGCCGATCGCACGGCGCGCGATCAACGTAATTAAAGATCGAATCGTTGGAATGCGATGGCGGATCCAGCCACGGCGCGGTCGAGTTTTGGACCAGATTCCAGATGGTCCGCAGCGCATACAGGTGCTGACCGAAAATTTCGAGGCGCCGAATCCAGACGATTCCTTTCGCTCACTCGTGGAACAGGTGCTGGAAGATGTGATTGTTGGAGGGTTTGGAGCGATCGAACTCGATCTGGTTGAAGGGTGGACTCTGAACTCCGCCGACAAGTTACCACTGGCGATGTGGCCAGTGGACGGCGCGACGATTCGCATCATGACGGATTGGAACGGACGCCCCGACTCGCCGCGGTATGCACAGGTAACGGGGTTGTACGGAGCGGACGGGCAGATCGTTCTGAACGATGAAGAACTAAGCTACATCCGCCTCAATCCGCGGACGCACACGCCGTTTGGCTTGGGGCGCCTGGAAGTGGCGTTCGAAACCATCAACGCATTTTTGAGCGCGTATCGATACGCGGGACGGTTAGCTTCAAACTCGGTGGTGCAGTACGCGCTGTGGATAGAGGGTCTGACGCCGACGCATCACGAGCGGCTGATCCGATGGTGGCAAGACGAGATTGAAGGTACCGGCCGCGTGCCGATCATTGCGGCGGAATCGAAGCCGGAAGTACTGCGGTTTGCGGCGGGGACAGACGCTGACCTGCGGCTGGCGTGGCAGGAATTTCTCGTTCGGATCATTGCGAATGCGTTCGATCTACCGGCGCAATTCCTCGGGCTTGAGCAGGACGTAAACCGGGCGACGGCGGGCACGATGAGCGACCTGGGATTCCGATCGGCGATTGTGCCCACGGCGCGCCTGGTGGCCGAGTATCTCACGCGCGATGCAATCGCCAAGCGGCTCGGCTGGACAGACCTGGAGTTTGTATTTACAGACGTCGACGCGCAGGACGAGATGGAGCAGGCGCAGATTGACGAGATTCTATTGCGCAACGGGGTGGTCACGGTCAATGAGGTCCGGCGAGCAAGGGGATTGGCTGAGATTATCTGACGTAGATCGAAGATGCACAGGAATCAAGTCTCAGGTCAAGCAATCGGCAGGCGAGTGGTGCGTTAGCGTTCGCGCAAATAGGGACTCAGTTACCTAGGAGATCAACGATGGGATTATCTTTCGAGTCGATGGCGATTGAAATGCCAACTGTACTTGGCCATCCGAACCGGGCGGGGTTTCGGGGAGTATTAACGATCGTCGATGTGGCATCAGATAAATCACCATCAGGTGCGCGAGGTCATCGCGTGCTGCTAACTCGCCGGGCAGCGGAAGCAGCAATTCCATCACTGATGGGAATGGGGCTCGATTACTCCCCCGCATTGGACCGTCACGACGCGCGGCGGAAAATTGGAGTAATTACGCGAGCTGAAATTGTCGGACAGGTAATTGAGGTCGCAGGGTTTCTGTATGCGCGGGATTTCCCAGAAATCGTAGCGCAAATCGGACGACCAGCGCAGAAAGGCAGATCGACGTCTTCTGCAGCAGGAGGCGGCAGCAACAATCTTCGCGCTTGCAGCACTGGCCTCGGCATGTCGTACGAGATCGCGGATGCCCTGGTAGAAGACATGACTGCAACCGTTTGGGTGTTGAACCGAGTCACGTTTACCGGAGCGGCGGTACTGAGGCGGGATAAAGCGGCGTATCGCTCGACATGGATCGAGTTAGTGAGGCAAGCGTAAACCGGAAAGTAGGCCCGAGGAAAAGTCCGTCGACCGCGGCGAGAGAAGTTAAAGCGTCGGAGTTACTAAGACACACCGAAACACAAATCATGGAGGTTATAGGAATGAACGAAGAACTGGTTCAGCAAATGATGGCGGCAGCGTCTCGACTGGCTACAGCCACAGAGACGCTCGATCGCGTATTGGGAAAACTCGACGCACAGCAAGAGATGCTGAACGCGAAAGTGGAACGCATCGTTGCAGCGGTTGAAGAGAGCATCACCCAAACAAACGAACGGCGCGAAGCCACTGGGACGGAAATCGACCTGCAACAGCGTGTGATCCAGCTGGAAAAGTCGAACGCGGATCTGAAAGCACAAGCCTCGCGAATGACGCGTAAGACGCTTTCACCGGTGGTCTCGGCGCTGATTGGAAAAAACGAACTTGAGGGAGAACGGCTCGATCCTGGAATGCTCAATAAAACGCTGGCAGCTCTGAGCGTGGAACAGCGTATAGCCGTGAAAGCGGAGTTAGCGCGGGCCGGGATGATCGAGTAGGTCGAGGCTCCGGTGGTTAGTTACTATTCGTTACTCACTAATTACTTGGCCGTTCGGCGCGAGTCACTCGCGCCTTTTTCATTGAGGGGCTAAATAGCGAGGCATTCGCAAAGCCCGGACTTCGTCTATTAGGAGATACAGCATGGCAAACAGCACGCAGCTCATCACAGATCTTCACACATTGGCAGGCTCCACGTTTACCACGGCCAGCCTCACAAAAGCGCACGCCACTGACGATACCGACCTCGTTGGCATGGCTAGCGCAGCGTTCGCGGCTGGCACCGGCCTGAAGCGAACGTTGCAACTCATGGCCGCCAATCTCGACACCGCGGATCCTGCGCTGACACTCACCAATAACATCCTCGACACTCTCTCGTAGGGGTTCGAGCAACCGGAGCACCCTACGTTCCAGGCGAGGAAGAGGCCGGGACGAATGCTGGCACAAGGGCAATCAATATTCAATCGAGGAGAACACATGAAGGCAAATTTTCTGGACTTGCATGCGGCGGCGGACTTTCTGGGGCCGGGCGCAATCGAAGTTAACCGGTATCAGACTGAGATCTTCGACATCGTGCGGCGGCGCGGTGTGTTTGGACAACGAATGAAGCAAGTGCCGGCGACGGGACAACCGTCGCGGTTTTTTGAAGAAACGGCAATTGCTGCACCGACGGCGGTTCAGGCATTCGTCGATCCGCGCAACATGGCGCCGACGCTGCAGACACCGACCAGGGTGGAGCGCACCGTTCCGCTAAAAGCATTAGTGTCGCAGATCAATTACAACCTTTTTGATATGGAGGTGGGCACACAGCAGAGTCAATTCGCTTATCTGCAAGCCAAGGATCTTGCGGATGCGGTAGACGGACTCTTGCGTACTCATGATGTCGCGCTCTGGAACGGCAATGATACTTCGCTGAGTGTTCCGACGACGCCGCAGTATTTCGGCGCCATCGGGCAAATTGAGGCGGGAGGGAACACCGTCACTATCGGAACCACGGCCAGCATCGTGGACGGACTGAAAAGCACGATCGCAGAGATGGTGGCGAGCTCGTCGTTCGACGCGCGGCCAACGGCAATCTATGCGAATCCGGTCTTGCTCGATTTGATCGATCGCGAAATGAAAGCAGAGTTCAATGTCGTCCTGTCGACAGTGCAGATAACTGGAGGCATCACGGTGAAGGCATTGAGCACGCAAGCGGGTGAGTTGCCCTTGATCCCAGAGTGGGCTCTTCCTTATACGGGCACACCTGGGACAGGCAATGCCGTATTGCCGGCCTATATCGTGACTGAGGACTTGATTGAGTACCACTGGCTGACTGAACCCAACCCGCGAATATTCAAATTGGGTTTGCCGAACACGCTGATGACGCAAAGCGTGGTGGTGAAGTTCGGCGGCGTGGTCGTGAAAGGCGCGAACTATGCGCACTACGAAGTACTTGTAAATCGGTAAGACAGTGGCCAGTTGCCAGTCGCCAGTAAGTGTGCGGCGCTGGCAACTGGCAACTAAGAACTGAGAACTCCATCATGAATTATTTGCAACCGTCGGAATACGAAACCTATGGACTGGACGCAACTACCGCTCTGGCATGGATAACTGCATCGTCGGCCCTTATCGATGCGCACTGCAGAAGGATCACGCTTTCGATTAACCAATACACGCAGCGGTTGCGAACCGGCAATGGGCAACGGCCAGTACAGCTCACTTACTTGCCATTGTCGATTGTTGCTCCCGCTACCTCGGCGATCGTATCGGCGCGAGGCCGGTATGCGGTGCCGCGGCGGGGCGAGATGGAGTACGAGGCGGACTTGTGGGATGTCGCCCTCGCATTTGGAATTCCGGGAACCTGGGTGGATATGAATGTAGCGGACCTGGATACATTCGCGGAGACAGGAGAAGTCACGCTGCCGGTCAACATCATGGGATGGTCATTCACGGAAGTGGAGATTGTTTATACAGCCGGGTTCGCAACCTTTCCCGATCCAGTCAAAGTAGCGTGCGCGCAATTGGTAAAGAATGCACAGGCTACTCCAGCGCTGAATGTGAAGAAAAACGTGGTGCCCGACGGAATGCAATTCTGGTACTTCTCCGATTCGCTGGTGGATGCAACGGTGCAAGAGTTGCTGGCGCCCTTCGTGGCGCAGAGAGTGGGATGACAATGACTGGGATTGCTGGCGCGGCGGCGGTGCGGGCGGCGGATGCACTGTTACAAACCCTAGGGGGCACGCAAGTAACGCTATTGTTTCCGGCGGCGGGCCTACCGGCAGGAGGTTTAAGCGAGCTTGGCCTGGTCGATCCCGGGGTTGAGCAGGCATCGATTGCTCCGGTCATTGTTAAGGAACTCGTCACGAAAGACGTGGGACCGCGGCGGCGCATCGAGCTACTCGCGGGCCAGGCAGCGATGGCTGAGCAAGTAAGTCAGAGAAATGTAGCATCAGCTGACGTGTTATTCGAGACGGCGCTCGGATTGATATATGACGGCGAGGTCTTTCACATACAGGGGTTTGTCGTCGAACGGCTTGAGGGGATGGCCTATCTGTATCGAGTAGCGGCGATGTCGTAGCGATACTGCAATCACAGATATCCAGATCACAGACTCATTAACTAAAAGATGACAGGAGAAGTATGCAGGCAGCGAAAGACAGCTTTTTCATGGCGCTGCAAGCGCGGCTGGCGGTGCTTAATCCGGTGCGAACCATGGTGATTGACGGGGTCACAGTGCCGGCAATTGTAGTGCGCGAAAACATGGAGCCCCGTTTCGGGGAGGCGCAGCCGGAGGCATTTTATATCGACTTCGGCGACATCCTGATCGCGGAAAGCACGCGCCCGATGCTGGGCGTGGACTGCCATATCTGGTATGCGAGTGAGGGCGGCGGCGGTACGGGAGTGGACCGGGGGCGCACGCTGGCGGAGATGGATGTCGAGTTACTCGGAATTTGCGATCCGCCGCACACCGAGATGATCGATTACAGTCAAACTCCAAGCGTCGATTTGGGAGCCGGGGTATTTTGGACAGTACCGGTGATGGGAAATGCCCCCGGAGATGTCGCCATCGAAAAGCAACAGTGGAGTGCCAGCGCCGCGCGGGTCGATCGGTACGCGCAACTTAGGATTTACTTCTTTCTTCCCGAGGCCGTGGCATGACGCGGGCGGGACTACGTCCGATAGCACGGCAGATGCGCGCCTATTTTGCGCCGGTGAACAGGGTAACTGGAGCAACGGCAAGTTTTGATCCATCTCAAAACAGCGGATTTCAATTGGACGCTCCTCCGGCGCCATGGATTGACCTGGGATGGATTGAAAACTTTCAGCGAACGAGCACATCTCAGGTTGAAGCTTTGATTGGTGGTGCTGTGGGCGCTGTGTCGGCGCAAGCGCGACACGGTTTGGGAGCGCGAGTCGATCTCGAGTTTCGCGACTGGGGAAAGTTGCAGATGGCCTTGGCTGGTGGCGCGGAACACATGAACGTGCTGGCCACAGATCCCAGCGCATCTCCGGAAGCCTCGGGTGGAATTCCGGTTGCCGCCGTGCCTTTGCTGACCGGATCAACCGCTCTGGAACTGGTCTTGGGCGCGGGTGCAGTCGCCGGATTCCAGCCTGGTAACTTGGTGGCCTGCGACGTCGATTACTCTCAACAGGTCGGATATGTGGGTACGGGTATTTCGGGCGCTTATGTGCAAAATCCTCAAAACGTATTGCAGGATGCGAACTATGTAAGGCGTGTGACATTCAATGTCGGCCGAGTCGCGCTGGTAACCGCCACTTCGTTGTTGCTCGCGCAGTCGTTGCCGGGAGGAGCGCCCGCAGATGGCGCATCGGTGCAGGTTGTCGTTGCATTCGTTGACCGCGAAGGCGGAGCGTTTCTACAACAGTGGTCCGCGTTGTTCATTGCGGAAGATGAGTCAGGCGGACGCGTGTGTTTCTTCTATCCAGTCTTAAGTCCGTGCACTCCGAAAGCAGAACTGGAAAGGGAGACTCTAGTCGAGATTCAAAAGCCAATAGGCGGATTGGCCCTGCAGGCGTCATTTACCGCTCTTCCAACAGTAGACCAGAATGATGGCGCAGTGGTGCTGTGCTACCGGAGTTATTTCCCGGCCAGCGGAGCAGACGTCTATTAGGAACGTCGCGGAGCTTTTCGATCAACCATGAAATTACAGATTGACAACTTGGATGGCCTGGGACCGCAGGACTACACAGGCTATGTAGATGCAAGCAAGAATCCCAGTCTCGTGCGCAAACTGAACAGTACAGGGCAATTGACATTTGGGCTGACGGGTGCTGCTGGAAGCTTTGTCGTGCCGATTCTTGGCGGTCGAGTTACGCTGACCTTAGACAGCGGTAACGACCTATTCACCGGCTATATTGCGGAAACACCAACCTATCAATACATAGGATGGGCCGATCGTGGCGTAAGTTACCGTTATGAAATAAAAGCATTAAGTGACGTAATGTTGATGGATGAGAAGGCGCCGCCCCCACATCCACCATTCGTCGATCGAAACGCTGGAAATGCATTCGAGCAACTGACTGCGGAAGCGCTTCCTGGGTGGTTTGATGTTAGCGGAGTTCAGCCCGGAGATCCGATTCCCTACTACAGCGTGAACCCGGCTAAGAAATGGACTGCATCGGCAGCGGAGATTGCTACCTCAGGGCGTTGTGCATACCGAGACGACAATGGGAAGCTGTTTTTTACTCCCCTCGCGACCAATATCTACGATCTTGCCGAGAGTACGCCCGCATTCTCTCCGAGCGATCTGCAACTTCAGGGCGTAAATCGATTAGTGAACGACTTAACAATTCTAGGGCCACTTGAGCCGGGCGCACACGTGAAGGATTATTTCTGCGGAGACGGGTTTACGACCTACTTTTATATGTCGCAGAAACCTTTCACGCGCAGCAGCCAAGTCGCGCTCTATAACCGCATCATTCTTGATGAGACTTATACAGAATTAGATCCAACTCATTGGAACGTGACTGATCCGCTGGGTGTGATCACTGTAAACAACGGCCAGTTGCGGGTGGGCGGAGGGACCGGAATCGATGGGCAAACGCTCCTTAGCTTCATCGAAGCAGTGGAACTTGGCGGGGCCACCATGCTCGAGCACGGCGACGTCGTGTTCAACGGACCTTCGAACGGAGTAATTGGAGGGTTGTACACAGGCGCGGTCTCGATAGCAAATTGTCTTGCAGGTTTCCGTGTAACGCCTTCTGGCAGCTACTGCAGCATTCAGGCACTCATCGACGGCCAAGTTACCGGTACGCCCCTTATTACACAAGCTGGACATCATTATGTCTTCACGACGACGTTATATCCGACGGAAACCTATCGAATGCAACAGGTGTTTCACTCGTCGCTTTATCCAGCTGGATCGCCGCGCGGAGGGGCCGCAGTCAACTGCGATGTGCGGGTTGTATTAGAAGTACAAGATATTGACCCAACAAATCCTGCAACTCAAATCGCACTGGCCACCGTGCTATTTGATGACATCATACCGAGCGCTCCGGGATTCTGTACATATGCACTTATCAACGCTGGGGTCATTGAGTGTTCGCTGGCGTTTACGTATATCTGGCTGCCGGTCGACGCTTTGGTGCGGGGTACGCCGAGCGGCGGAGTGCCATCTACGATTCTGGCAGGATCGTTGCTGGATGGCGCCCAATGCCAGGTTACAACCTCGCCCGCGCTGGAATTTTATCCTGAATATATACCCCCGGCCAATGAGCTACTCGAAGTAAGTTATCGCGCCCAGGGCCACGCGATAGCTAGAGTCATCAACTCGGCGAGCATGCAGGCGCATCAGCACGGCGGCGACGATGGAGCGCGCGGAAGCGTGCGCGAAATCGGGCTGCCTCTTCCGCGCACGTCCGCAGACTGCGAGATCGCAGCGCTGGCCCTGCTGGACGATGCCGGGCAGGGGTGGAGCGGTGAATACCAGGCGTGGAATCAGTTCTTGCCGGGGGCAGCAATCGACATTTTCCCCGGTGACGGGCTCGCAGTGAATGTCCCATCGAGGCTAGCAATATTTACAGCAATTGTGCGCGAAGTGGATGTCCAGATTATTAATGTTGGCACCGAGACCAGCCGCTACACACTGAAGTTCGTGGATGCGGGGGATCCATCGCTCGAGTTTGTTTTTGTGGCTGCCTTGATGAAGCAAACACAGGTGCTGACGCCGATCGATGTGACTAAGGTTGGTAGTTACTATTTATCTGATCTTACTGATGCGGAGGTGACAATTGTTACCTCCACGACCGTCACAATTGACGTCGGGTTCACACCTATTGCCGGCGGCGGGATAGAAGTGAGGTACTCCGACGAAGGCTGGGGTATGGGCTACAGCGGAAACTTGATTGGACGTTATACAAGTGAGAGCTTTGCGCTGACCAGGTATGCGCGGGCACAGAGCTACTTCTTGAGAAGTTATGACGGCAGTTCTCCGCCAAAGTATTCACGATATTCGGCCGCATTGCACGTTGATTATCCATTGTGAGGCATCCAGATTATGAGATTCAAAAAAAGGGACAGATGAGTGCGAAAGATTCAAATCGGGCCGAACTTGCAACACTACCATTACTTCAATTCATAGAACGAACACTGGAAAGCGAGCGGAAAGCAACGGAGGCTGAGTTCCGGCGCTGCGATGCAACGTTGGCGGCGCTAGTCCAAACGGACAGCCTGCGCCACCAGGCTGCAGAGGCCAGAATCCAGAAAGCGAATGAGGTCCTCGATTATCGCCTGGCAGAAATGAACAAGTTTCGCGAGCAAATCAATCAGGAGCGCGCAGAATATCTACGGCGCGAAATATATGAGCGAGAGCACTCTGCCTTGGCGGAGCGGGTGAAGAACCTGGAAATTGTGCGTGGAGAACAGGCAGGAAGGACGGCAGCGTATGCTTCCGTAGCCGCGTTTGTGGTGATCATCGTGCAGGTTTTACTGCATCTCTGGGGGCACACCAACTGACAGGCGAACTGACTGTTGTTTTGTAAAAGGAAGTTGGTAGCACGCAAGATCGAGAGGAAATGAGTGACATTCAAACATCCCAACGTGCATCGCGAATTGGTGGAGTATGCGGAGACTCAGCAGCTGCACGTCGTTTCAGTCTATTCAAATCCATATCGCTGGCAGCGCCGACGCGAAACGTTTCATGATTTCCGTTTGCACATGGAGGCCAGTCCTAACGTTGTGCTGCACGTTGTCGAGGTTGCGTTTGGCGACCGTCCATACGAAGTTACAAGCGCCGACAGACCTCTCGATCTCCAGTTACGCACAGATTCCAGTCTTTGGATCAAAGAGTGCGCCATCAATGAAGGGGTGCGCCGATTCCCGCCGGACTGGCAGTATGGCGGGTATGTGGATGGTGACTTCCACTTTACGAGATACGATTGGGCATTAGAAGCAATTCAGACTCTGCAACATCATAGCTTTGTGCAGCTATTTAGCACTTATGCCGACTTGACGGGAGAAACCGCGACGAGTTATCTCGGCCATCGGCCTTACCGTATGAGTACAAGCTTCGCCTGGAATTACTTGCATCCAGCTGAATTCTTGACTAGTCGGAAAACGCAGCGGGGAGGTGCGGATACATATTACTCGCCGACGGCCGCCAGCCCGTCCCCGTTACCTTCAACTTCATCCTCAAAGGAGATATTTCCTTTCGGTCATCCTCCGGGAGCGACCGGGGGAGCGTGGTCATGGCGTCGCGACGCTTTCGACATGGTGGGTGGAATGCTGGATACATGCGTGCTCGGCAGCGCGGATTGGCACATGGCTTTCGGCTTGGTGCAGGCAACGAACGTGGCCGCGGAGATGAGGAGATGCACAGAGCCGTACGTGGAATCGGTGTTGAATTGGCAAGGACGAGCGGCCAAACTGAATTGCGTTGAGGGGCGATCGCCAGTAGGGTGCATCGACAATTTTGCAACCCATGCCTTTCATGGCAGTAAAGCGTTGCGCGCTTATGGAGAGCGGTGGACTCTGCTGCGGAAGTGGAATTTCAATCCCGCCACCGATATTGCCCGTGATTACCAGGGGCTGTGGCGGTGGACCGGAAACAAACCCGGACTGCGGGACGACGTAGCTCGATATTTTATCGAACGGTCGGAGGACGGGCCAATGCTTCTCGGGGAAACGCCGTTGGTTTAAAAGAAGGCGGAAAATCGAGCGATCGCACTGCTTAGCTCACGATCGTCGACTTTGTCGAGAAGAATCCCGCTAGCCGACGTCTTCGCTCCAGTTTTCAAGAACCTTCTTGACGGCAGCCATGAATTGATCGGCGACGGCGCCATCGATAACGCGATGATCGTAGCCGAGCGTGAGATGAACGACAGAGCGAACGGCGATCGAATCTGCCCCGTCTTTGTCAGTAATTACCATGGGCTGTTTGGTGATTCCGCCGATGCCCATGATCGCGACATTCGGTTGATTGATGATTGGCAAGCCGAACACAGCGCCAAACTGCCCAGGGTTGGTAATGGTAAAAGTCGAGCCCTCAACATCGGCGGGCATGAGTTTCTTCGTACGCGAGCGCTCGCCGAGATCTGTGATACCGCGTTGCAGTCCGAGGAAATTCAGCTCATCGGCGTTCTTGAGAACCGGGACGATGAGTCCCCAATCGAGCGCGACGGCGATGCCGGCGTTAACGTGTTTGTGGTAGCGGATGCTATCAGCTTCGAGCGAACTGTTAACAATGGGAAATTGCTGAATCGCAATGATGGCAGCGCGCACGAAAAAGGGCATGAAGGTAAGCCGAGCCCCATAACGCTGCTCAAAACCATTCTTGAGCTTGTTGCGAAGATTGACGATACGAGTGATGTCCACTTCGAACATGCAATGGACGTGAGCACTGGTCCGCCGTGATTCGATCATGCGCTGCGCGATGATCTTGCGCATGTTAGACATCGGCACCAGGTCGCCGGGAATAACCGCGGGCGCTGCTGCTGGCGCCTGACGCGGAGATGGGGCGGCAACCGGCGCAGCCGTCTTTTTCTCAACGAAATCGAGAATATCTTGTTTGGTTACGCGGCCGCCGGTGCCGGTGCCGTTCACTTTTGCCAGATCTACATTGTGCTCGCGAGCGAGTTTGCGGACCAGCGGAGAGGATCGGACATCGGAGTCGTCTTCGTGTTCGGCGTCGGGAGCGTCAGCGACCTGTGCGGGCGGGGGCGCGAGAGTTTCTCTTGACTCCTTTTTCGGGGATGCATTAGCCGCGGGCGCAGACATGGGAGCAGCGGCCTTTGAGGGCGCGGAGGAAGCGCCAGCGCCGTCGCCGATTACACCAACCACCGTATTGACCTGCACCGTATTTCCTTCGGAGACCTTGATCTCCTGGAGGATTCCGCTGGCGGGCGCTGGGATTTCGGCATCGACTTTGTCGGTGGAAATCTCGAACAGCGGTTCGTCGCGCTGGACTTTTTCACCGGCCTTTTTCAACCACTTGGTGATGGTTCCTTCGAAGATCGATTCGCCCATCTGGGGCATGACCACGTCAGTCGGCATAGTTCCCTTTCCATGAAACCCGGCTGCAAGAGACGGGGAAGAGCAACCCAACATTATATCGAAGGCGCGAGGGACTTAGATGGACTCGCTAAAGTTCGGCTCCTGCTTCTGCGGTGAAGCGGGGGCGCACCTTGTTTTTTCACGGCGGCAAAAACTGATACACGATTATTTTGTGGAGTAAACGGCGATGAAAACATTGTTGGCAATTGCGGTTTTTTGTTTGCCTGCCTTCGGGCAAGCCGCTTATACGGGTCATGGGTTCTACGCCGGACCTGGAATCTACGCTGGCGCGGCAGGCGGGCCGCAAACGTTCTACGCTGCGCTGCCGCTTAATTGGGTGGATAACACTGTTTGCAATCCCCCAGGCGGAGTCTACGACACCACCGTAATACTCGGAACTACCTCCAATATTGGTCCCAACGACGCCGGTGAAGCGGTCGGCGCGGCTTATGCCTTGACTTATCAGGGGTTGCTCGATGCGATGGATAACTGGCGCGATAACGCGGACAATGTCAGCCAGACGCCACATTTCGCCGACAAGTGGTGGTTGATTCAAGTGCCCGCCGGAACAGTCTTGCACGGCTCGACGTTTGACGCCAATGATGCGCTTATCAGCCTCCCCGGAAAACTCAATGCGGGTAGCGAGCCGACAAAATGCCTGGTCATCGACTCTACAAATCCGCTGCCAGCAGGTCAGATGGCCTGCGGAAGGGGTCTGCCAGGATTCGGAGGCGCACGCAATCCAGGATGCGCTTCTCCGAACGACAAAGCGTCGATGTGGAAGGTGCAACTTGACAGTCCTATCGCGGCGATAGGCCGAATTGCGGTATACGCGGGCGCAGATCTGGTTACGCGAGGCAACTGGGTGAGTCACATTGTTTTGCGCGATATCGAAGTCACCATGGCGCCAGGAGCGGCCCAAAGTGCGCCTAACGATCACGCCGCACGGCTGATTGATATTGCTTCCAATCCCCTCGCAACAACTCCTCCCGCCGCGATTCAGGCAGTGACCCACGTTGGCCTCGATCGTTACTACGTGCACGGATGGGATCCTGGCGATCCCGGGCAACCATCGGGCGCTTGCGGCGGCTGGACAAACACCGGTACGGTCACGGTGCTTCCGGATGGCGGCGGCATCAACAGCACGGTCACTTATGCCGGTGGTTCTTATTTCGGAATGACGTTCACTCCTGGTTCCTTGATCAATATTGGTGGAACTAACTACACGATCGCTAACACTTCATTCACGCAAAGTGTTTTGACTGGGAATCAGAATGCCCAGATTTCAATAGTCGGCACAGTAACAATCAGCGCTGCAACCGCCTACACGCAATCCAATCCGCCCTCGCAGTATGCCAATGGCTGCGGAGACGATGTGGAAAATGGAGTCGTCTTCAACTGTGATTTCTGTTGGCGTCAGAACGGATATATCGAAAAAATCCATTGGTATGGAAATGAGTCCCACTCTTCGCTCCAAGGATTCAGTGACGGCCCTTATAAGGACGTAAACAACTGGGAGGAGGGCGGATCGGCCGCCTACTTCTCTGGCGGCGGCCCGGTTGATCAAAACGGAGGACCCGAGTCGGATCAGGAGATTAGAAGAAACTATTTTGGGCGCGACCTCAACTACCGGCAACTGACGGGAAGCGCAGGCAACAGTCCAGCGCCTCCGTGGGGATGCGGGACGGCCGATAATACCGCTAGCCATAACACTTGCCCGCTTAGTTGGGCGATCAAGAATTCGCTGGAGCTCAAGTTGGGGCATCGCGTTCTGATCGCTGGGAACGTGGTCGAAAATTCCTGGGCCGACGGCCAGCAAGGATTTTGCATACTCATTAACTCCCGGACTTGCTCCGGGGGGGCGGCATGCGGGATCTACAACGCCGGTACTGGGCTTCCCAACACTTATATCGACAACATTCGATTTGAGAGTAACTGGGTTCGCAACTGCCCGGCACCACTTCAGATGTCGAATCGCTCCGGCGCTCCCGGCGACGGTGGAGGCTTATCTCTCCCCGTTCAGAATAACGATTTCATCAATAATCTGTTTACGAACATCGGAGATACAAACCAATTCAACAGCCCGGGACATGAGTGGGAATGGACGTCGGGTCAGAACCTTTTTCGCTGCAGCATGTCATACAGCGGTACTGGACCTTACACCATTACAGCTCTCTGTCTCCCTTATCAGTCAGATGTCACTGGCCACATTACCGCGATTACAAGCGTCTCGAATGTTGTCACTATCTTCGATTCGAATCGAATCGACCCCATTCTATGCACATCGGGCAATACGGCGGCCTGCATAGCAAACGGACAGACGATCAGCGTGTCGAATCACAGCGGATGGAACGGAACGTTCGCCATGACGGGAACGAACGGTAACTGGTTATCAGACGGAACCGGCGGCAACAATATCAGTTACACCGACACGATCAACAGCCCAGGCACTGCCACGCTTTGCAATAATGCCGGCAGCCCAACCTGCACGAGTCTGTTGGCCTCCGGAGATGTCACCTTCGCCTCTTTAGCCTACAAGATGACTGATATCTCAGTTGGTGATGATGTCTATGCGTACAACGCTGGCGGCGGAGACACAACCTGTTCCACCAATGGTTATGCGGCCGGAACAATGTCAGCAACCTATGCGACTGCCGGAACGATCACGACCGGGTTGACGGTGGTCTATCAGCTGGCGACACAACCGACGGCAACGAGCGCGAACTGCATTATCAACAACGGAGCGGGCTTCCCCAAGTACACAACATTTCAGAACAATACGGTTCTATCGCCAAATGTGATTGACGTGGAGGCAGTCAACCAATGGTGGCAGCCGATATCAAACGACTTTTTTGGCAACGTGTATGCCGACAATGACCCCGGCAAGGGCTCGGACATCGATTGCGTCCCGATTTCCGCTGGAGAGGGAACCCCTTCCTTCGCATGCTGGGATAGCAACACCTTTGAGTTCTATTCGAATGTACTTACCGCGAGAAACTCGGCAAACTGGAGCATGGTCAATTGCCCGGGGAGTATTTGTGTCAACTATTTCCCTGCCTCGGTAAATTGCGCAAACTCTACCGCAGATCCAACCTGTCTAGGCTATACGGGTTTTATGGGCTCGAGTCCGACTGTAACATACCCGTCCGCGGCATGCAGCTATGATGGGTCTAATCCGTTCAATTGCCCGCTAATGGCACTTCCGTGGGCCAATAACTTCAATTACACAGACGTGTCCTATGTTGGCAGCAGCTCGTATTCCGCACAGGGAGTCAACACTACCACGTTAGGCACAGTCATGACACAGACTGAATATGTCTGCCCGAATGGCAGCAATTGCGGCATCCACGGACCTTATCCCGACTAACCTCAACTTGTCGATCAGCGCTGAGTGATTGCTAGTCATGTCGTAACCTCTGAACTTACACACTGTAAAAATAATTGTCGAAAGAGAGCATGCATGGCGTGGCTCATCAAAGTGTTCGGCGCGAACTGGAAGACTAATGCCGCCGCCGGAATCGTTTTCGTGTTGTCTTGCCCAGCATTCATTGGGGCACTTTCCAGTTGGGCCCATCACCAGCGTGCTGATTGGCGCGGGGCGTTAGTAGGGATCGTTATAGCGTTAGGACTGGCAGCTGCAAAAGATAGTTCAACACACTCCACAACAACTGAGATTGAAGCTGCCACTGATCAGGCGAAGGAGAAACACGTTGTGGACCTATGAACAAATTACGGGCAAGCTTCGCGACCTGGATGGCAACATTGTCGGAGTGGGCTATGCGGGCCGCGACTTTGACTGCACGGGCAATTTCGTCGGAGGCAAGAACAATCCAGCGAAGGAAAACATAGAAAATATCGGGCCCTTGCCCGGCGGAGTCTATCTCGCTGATCGATTGGAATTAGTCCACGCGATCGTGGGCAGGTTCGCCATTCATCTTAAGCCCGATCAAACGACCGAGGCCAAGATTATCGCCTATGGTCGCCAGCCTCTGAGTTTTTTTATCCACGGCGACTCACTCGAACATCCCGGCTCAAGCTCAGATGGGTGCATCGTGCAGACGTTAAGCACCCGACAGCAGTTGTGGAATAGCGGTGACCGCATCCTGCGGGTGGTGCCTAGCCTGCTGGTTGCCCCGTCACCCCACCCTTAGTTCGAAACCAATAGTTGAAGTTACATATTTGAACCTGGAGGCACTTACTATGAAAATCATTCTTCTCCTTACGTTTTGTGTGGCGGTTTTACTGACTGGGTGTTCCGCGGCATGGATATCAACGGTCGATTCTATTCTGGCAGTGGCCGCTCCAGCTCTAATAGACATTTTACAAATCGTGGCTGTTGCCAATGATCAGCCGCTCAATAGAGGCCTCGCGGCGAAGATAAACACCGATGCCTCGGCCATAAAACTACTGGCCGGCGATTTTGCCAAAGCATCGTCCGCGTCGTCGTCTGGAATTTGTCAGCAGTTGGAGACAGCCATAAGTACTTATCAGGCAGACCAGCAGTTAGTGCTTCAGGTCGCGCAGGTAAGTGACACAAACACACAAACAAAGATCACGTTACTCGCCGACTTAGTCGCTGGGACTGTTCAGGCAATCATGGCTGTTATTCCGTCTTGCCAAAACGCACCGTCAGCCCATGACCACAAGGGCCAGCCGCCTCTTAAGTTGCGAGACTTCGTGACCGAATATAACGCCATTCTGAAAAGTAAGACCGGGAACACAGCGGTGGATGCAATAACCCCCAAACTGGCTATCCACCAGCATTCCAAGATCGAGCGAGCGATAACTTTTGGTCGCCTGCAGTAGCGCTACAATTCTGACTTCTTCTCGATCTTCGCCCATGCATCCTTGAGGGCGACCGTGCGATTGAACACTAGATGTCCTGGCCGGGAATCAGGGTCAACGGAAAAATACCCCAGGCGCTCGAACTGATAACGGTTGCCGGCCGGGGCATTCGCGAGCGAGGGCTCCAATTTGGCGTGCTCAATTACCTCCAACGAATTGGGGTTCAAGTTGGCGGTAAATTCCTGTCCTTCGTCAACTTGATTGGGATCTTCTTTGGTGAATAACCTGTCGTAGAGTCGCACCTCGGCGTCGATAGCGTGCGCCGCGGAGACCCAATGGATGGTCGACTTCACCTTGCGTCCATCGGGAGCGTTGCCACCTCGAGTTGCCGGATCATAGGTACAATGAACTTCAACCACTTCGCCGCTATCATTCTTCACCACTGACTTCGCGGTAATGAAATAGCCGTAACGCAGCCGCACCTCGCGTCCCGGAGATAATCGGTAATACCTCTTAGGCGGATCTTCGCGAAAATCGTCCTGCTCGATATACAGCACTTTCGAAAACGGAACGGTCCGCTTGCCGGCGCTTTCGTCTTCAGGATTATTGACGGCTTCCACTTCCTCAACCTGATCTTCGGGATAGTTATCGATCACAACCTTCAAGGGCCGTAACACTGCCATCACGCGGGGTGCATGTTTGTTAAGGTTTTCGCGGACAAAGTGTTCAAGCATGGCAAATTCCAGTGTGCCGTTTGTTTTCGAAACTCCAATGGCGGCGCAGAAATTGCGGATCGCCTCGGGCGGATAGCCGCGGCGCCGGATGCCGGATAGTGTTGGCATGCGCGGATCATCCCAACCAGTAACGTGCTTTTCCTGAACCAGAGTCAACAGTTTGCGCTTGCTGAGCAGGGTGTAAGTCAGACTGAGCCGGTCGAATTCCATCTGCTGCGACGGGAAAATGCCCAACTGCTGGATAAACCAGTTATAAAGCGGGCGATGATCTTCGAATTCGAGAGTGCAGATCGAGTGCGTCACATGCTCAATCGAATCAGACTCGCCGTGCGCGAAGTCATACATGGGATAGATACACCACTTATCGCCGGTACGATGGTGCGCGGCGTGCAGAATGCGATACATGATGGGATCGCGCATGTTCAGGTTTGGCGATGCCATGTCTATCTTGGCGCGTAAGACTCGCGATCCGTCCGGAAATTCGCCGTTGCGCATGCGCTCGAAGAGATCGCGATTTTCCTGTACTGTGCGGTTGCGATGCGGACTCTCCTTGCCGGGTTCGGTGAGCGTGCCGCGATACTTACGAATTTCATCCGGACTTAGATCGTCAACATATGCCTTGCCCTGGTTGATGAGCTTGATCGCCCACTCATAAAGTTGATCGAAGTAATCGGAAGCATAATAAAGGCCGTCCCATTCGAAGCCCAGCCAGCGCACGTCATTCAAAATCGAGTCGACGTATTCCTGTTCTTCTTTCTCTGGATTGGTATCGTCAAAACGCAGATTGGTCTTGCCGCCAAATTCGTCGGCTAAGCCGAAGTTGAGGCAGATGGATTTGGCATGGCCGAGATGCAGGTAGCCGTTCGGTTCGGGAGGGAAACGAGTCTGAATGATGGCGTCGCCGAACTTTTTCGTTTTCAAATCTTCCATGACCTGATCGCGAATGAAGTTTGAAGGGCGAGGCTCGGGAGACGAGCTCATAGCAGGTTCAATAGTAGATGAATTAGAAACACTCATACTTTTTCTATTTTATATGGAAAGACTGGATTTCGCGTGTGTTAGCCGCTTTCGCGGCGATCGCGCAGACCAATCCACGTGCAAGTCCATCACGTGATAATCTGCGTCGAGATGGCAAATTGTGTTCAATGCGGTCGTCAACTTCCTTCTCTCAGCTTCGGCAAAAAGCTTTGCCAGTGGTGCGTGCAGCATGAAGCTGCGCAACGAGGCGAGGATTCTCCGGTCCAGCGAGTTGAGCCCGCACCGTGGGTACGGCCACAATCCAGTTCGATGATGGTCACTCAGGCGATTCTCGGCATCAACGTTGCAGTGTTCGCCGCCATGGCATTGGCTGGCGTGTCGCCCATGGAGCCAACTGGCCAGCAACTGGTGGACTGGGGAGCAAATTTCGGCCCCTACACAATCGGAGGCCAGTGGTGGCGGTTGTTGACCTGTGTCTTTGTCCACATTGGCATCCCACACATAGCGCTCAATATGTGGTGCCTCTGGGGTCTGGGCAGACTAGCTGAGTCGGTGTACGATCGTTGGACATTCGGCGCGGTTTACCTGATCACCGGCTTGTCGGCAAGTGTGGCCAGCCTGGTTTGGAATCCGATAGGCGTAAGTGCCGGAGCCTCGGGAGCAATCTTCGGAATTGCTGGAGCGCTGATCGCTGCTTTTTACCTCGGTGAATTCTCCCTGCCAAAAACCGTGGTTTCGGGACTTCTGACAAGTGTGTTGAAATTCGCCGGTTACAACCTTGTACTCGGAGCCTTCTTAGGCCATACCGACAATGCCGCTCATGTTGGCGGTCTCGTCTCGGGATTGATTCTCGGCGCGCTGATTGTCCGGGTTGCTCCGCAACGCGACGAGGCAGG
Organism: Terriglobales bacterium; assembly: GCA_035483045.1. Lineage (GTDB taxonomy): Bacteria > Acidobacteriota > Terriglobia > Terriglobales > Acidobacteriaceae > Acidiflorens. Next base: position 67,314 of record DATHQD010000012.1, on the reverse strand, counting down.
CCGGCGCATCGGCGTCCTGCTTATTGTTGGAGTCATTCTTGTCTTCGGCGGAGCAATCTGGCTGCGGCATTTACATCCTGAGTTTCTGAGGCCGCTTTCGTGAGCCGGCCTTTCTTGTGTGGTGATGGGGTTCTGCCCCGTCCGAGCTGAGCGAAGCCCCGCTTCCACACGAGCCGTGGAATATGCGTTTAGAGCTTTGGGATGGCCTGCTCGATTCTTGCCAGTGTAGTTTCCCGTCCCAGCACTTCCAGCGTCTCGAATAATGGCGGAGCATTTTTTCGTCCGCAAACCGCGACGCGAATAGGCTGGAACATTTGGCCCGCTTTTACTCCTAGCTCCTGGGCGGCCGCGCGGAGCGCCTGATCCAGCGGATCATGCGCAAACTCCGTTTGTGGGAGAATTTCGTGCGCCCGCGTCAAAACTTTGAGCGCCATCGCGGCATCGCCTTTTTGCGGGATGAGCTCGGCTGGGTCATACGGCGGAAGTTGATCGACAAAGAAAAAATCCGCGGCGGTCAGCACATCGCGCAAAAGCTTGATGCGCTCGCGGATGAGCGGCGTGATGGCGTGCATTTTCTCCGGGGCAACCGAGAATCCGGCAGCATGAACTACCGGTAATAGGCGCGCGCTGAGATCGTCGATAGATAGGCCGCGAATGTGCTCTGCGTTGAGCCAGACGGCTTTCAGGTCGAAAGTCTCGTCTGGAGTGGCGGCTGGCTCCTTGAAGTTAATCACCGCGTTAGCGCGATTGATTCCTTCGAGAGAAAAAGCGTCGATAAGCTCCTGGCGCGTCATGTTTTCGCGATCATCTTTTGGCGACCAGCCGAGCAGGCAGAGAAAATTGATGAAGGCTTCAGGAAGGAATCCGGCGTCGCGATAGGTGGTCACGCTGACGACGGGCCCGTGCCGTCGCTTGGAGAGCTTCGACCCGTCGGGCGCAACAAGCAGCGGAAGATGCGCGAATTGCGGTGGTTTCGCGCCGCCGCCTTCGAAAATCAGCACGTGCTTATAAGTATTCGAAAGATGATCCTGTCCCCGAATGATGTGGCTGATGCGCAGGTCGATGTCATCGGCGCAGGAGGCGAGGTGATAGGTGGGCATGCCGTCGGATCGGAGGAGCGCGAAGTCTTCGATGTCGTCGGCAGACTTGATTTGTTCACCATAGACCGCATCGTTGAAGCGTACTTGCTCGATTGTGCCGCGGGGAACGCGGAAGCGCAGGGCGAAGGATTCTCCGGCGGCGGCGCGGCGGTCGCTCTCAGCGCGAGAAAGTTCACGCATACCGGGATTGAAGAGCCAGGTTTGATTAGCCCCCGATCTTTCGGTCTCGCCGGTGTGGGCCGGGGTGAAATCGCGGTAGGCCAGCCCTTTCTGGAAGATGGCCTCAGCGATCTGCCGGTGCAATGCAAGGCGCTCGGATTGCTTATATTCCTCGTCCCACCCAAGATCGAGCCAGCGCAGGCCTTCAAAGATGGAGTTGACGGAGGCTTCGGTGTTGCGCTCGACATCGGTGTCATCAAGGCGCAAAACCATCGTGCCGCCATTGTGGCGGGCGTATAACCAATTGAAAATGAAGGTGCGGGCACTGCCAACGTGCAAAAAACCAGTAGGCGACGGCGCGAATCGAACGCGAAGCATAACGTTTGAGTATAGCCGGAAAGCGGGGTAGCAAACTGCCCTTCCGCGTTTCGAACTCAGCGCAACCTGGTTACTAACCGGTTACGAAGGTAATACTCTGGAGGAAGACCGTGATGGCGGACTAGCATCTTATTATCAGATACTTGAAAATAGAAACGCCGTACCCAGGGCGGAATCTCATCAGAAAACACCCGTTGTTTCGATCTGTCTGGTGTGACAGGATAAAGTGCCAGAGAGTCCCCTCCGGTTACGATTACGACTGCTAGGATATTTTGACGAATGCATAGCGTTGCCACAGGTTTGGTGGTGATTCCTGGGGCCGTGGCCCTCTTGGTTCTGCTTGTCTTCACCTACCTGTACGAGCAAAACCGCCATAGTTATTTTCGCGCCTGGCAATTGGCTTGGGCCGCGTACACTCTGCACTACGCGCTGAAGGCTGTGGAATATTTTTCAGGACCCTCCGCATTATTGTTCTTTCTAAGTTCGCTGCTGCTGGTGCTTATGGCGGTGTGCATTTTTGTCTCTACCCGCCTGATGAAGGTCACATTCCAGCTGAAGTGGTATGACGTTGCCCTCATTATAGTCGGCGCGCTGCTGGCTTATGTGGACTTGCGAGCGCAAAAAGCGAGTGGCACTTTCAACGAAATAGCGAGTCCTTTACCTGCTTATTTGCGCCTGGAAGTCGCATTGGCAGCGATGCTGCTCTATTGCTCGTTCCACTTTTACCGTTACGCTTTTCGCAGGAATTCCGTGGCATTCCGAATGCTCGCGTTTTCGCTCGCGCTCTGGGGAGCGTTAATTGGCGCCGGCCAGTTCCACCAACCTTTTCTCGAAGTGGTCGGCCAATTTGGCGGATTCCTGGGGCCAATTCCGCAGATGCTGCTGGCAATCGCCATGGTGATGGTCTTATTTGAGAACGAGCGCAACGCGGTCCAGGACAATGCGTTGGAATTCTCTACCTTGGGCGTCGATCCCCGACACCTGCTCCTGGCATCCGACCTGGTGCCCAGATTGCAGACCTTTGTAGATCGGTTAGTGGCGCCACTGCCTTCGCGCCGAGCTATTTTTTTTGTTTCTCAGCCGTGGCGTAGCGCCTTGCCCTCGGTGCAGAAAGGCTTTTCTGCGGAGTTCGTGGAAAAGCTGCAAAGGACGCAGGCGGGCGATTACATTGCAGAGCTCGCCTACCGACGCGGTGGGGTCGTCACTTTCCACAACCTCCGCGAACTCGAAGAACCTTTACCGGTGCTTTCCGGAGGGAAGTTCGAGATCTGCAAGCAGACGCTGCTGTCGGAGGGAATCAGCGACCTGATGGCCGTGAGCCTGCAGACGCGGGAGCACACTTTCGGCGTCCTTCTCTTCCCGCACGCCGAACGGCGCATGTTTGGCTCTTCGAATCTGCGTCTGCTGATCGGGCTCGCTCTGCAGATCGCGTTAACCCTCGAGAACTACGTGGTCATGCACGAGGCGCAGCGCCGAACCAAAGAATTCGAATTGCTCACTGAGATTGGGCAGGCCATCAGCTCTCATCTCGACCAGGACGAAGTTCTGCGCACGGTGCAAGTTGAACTCGGGCAAATTTTCGATACCAGCACGTTCTACGTTGCGTTTCAGGAAGAAGACGAGATTCGCTTCGAACTAGAAATCGAAGGCGGCGTCATCCTTCCCAAGCGTTCGCGTAAGTTCGGCAACGGGCTGACCGAATATATTTTGAGGACAGGCGAACCTCTCCTGATCGAATCCGACCTGGAGCAGACACGGCAAAAACTGGGCGTCGAATTCGCTCCGCCGAGGCCGGCTCGCTCGTTCTGTGGCGTTCCTATTTTTCTTGGAGGCAAACCGGCGGGTGTGATGGCGGCCATGAGCACCGAGCGCGAATCGCAGTTCCAAGCCCGCGATCTCGAGGTCATGCAGACCGCAGCCGGCCAACTTGGCGTTGCCGTCGAAAATGCTCGCCTCTTTACCGAAGAGCAGCGGCGCGCCCGGCATCTAGCATTCCTCAACAGCATTTCAAAAATGGCGATCTCGAGCGAGGATGCGGCGCAGATGATGGCCGACATCGTGCGCGAGATCCAGAAAAACTTCCGCTACGATCACATCGGCATCGGCATCATGGATTATGCGACCAAGGATATCGAGATCAAAGCCGAGGCGGGAACGACATCGCAAACGCTCGGCCGCCGAATCCCTGTGGGTAGCGGAGTATTAGGTAAAGTTGCGCGCACCGGCGTTAGCGCTCTGGTGCAAAATGCGGGGCCCGGACAACTCGCGGGCGTGCTTCCAGAATCACGCGCCGTTCTCTGCCTTCCGATCAGCTATGGCGAGACTCTGCTCGGCGTGCTCAACATCGAGAGCCGGGATGAGAACGCGTTCGCGCCTCAGGACGTTTTGATTTTGAACACTCTGGCCGATCTTCTAGCCACAGCATTACACAACTCTTTCGTCTTCCAGAGGCTGCAGCAACAATCCATCACCGACGGGTTGACGGGCATCAAGACTCGGCGCTTCTTCTGGGAGGCGCTGAGTTCCGAGTGGAAGCGCGCGTCGCGTTCGGGCCGGCCATTTTCCGTGGTGCTGATCGATTTGGATAAGTTCAAAGAAGTCAACGATTCGCTCGGCCATTTGGAAGGCGATCTGGTGCTGGCGCGGGTAGGCCGCTTACTCGAGCAGAAGTGCCGCCAATCGAATGTGGTGGCCCGCTACGGCGGAGACGAATTCATCATCCTGATGCCTGAGACTGGCATCGAGCAGGCTCAGGTGCTGGCGGAGAGATTGCGACTGTGGCTGGCCACCGATCCCATGCTTGAGGAGCACCACATCACCGGCAGCTTCGGCGTCGCCAGCTTCCCCGTGCACGGTTTTGCCATGGAGGATCTGATTCGCGTTGCCGACGCCGGAATGTATGTGTCCAAGCATGCGGGCGGCAATCAGGTTTCGACGTCAGATGCGTTCGGCGAAGGCTCAGCCGTACAACGCCAGCTAGTGTCCGGCTATATCGAAGGATTTCTTCAGCGCGAACATAACGGCCCCGAGCATCTCGATGAACTGGTCAGCACACTACGCAAGCTCTGCGGACGCGACGATGGAGATCGGAGAGCCATTGGAGAGGCGATTGAGGCCTTATCGCGCGCGGCTGAACTCCGCGAGCACAATGCCGCCGGCCACGGCGAGCAATGTGCGCACTACGCAGGCACTATCGCGCGCGGTCTAAATCTCTCGGAGAAAGAAGTTGAAGAGGTGACCTTCGCCGGGCGCGTGCATGACGTGGGCAAACTCTTCATATCTGAGCGAATTCTGAATAAGCCAGGCGCGCTTACTGAAGATGAATTCGCGGTCATCAAAATCCATCCGCAAGTTGGAGCGACCGTATCGCGAGCAATTCCTGACACCGAACGCGTCGCCCAGGCCATCGAGTCCCACCATGAAGCCTTCGATGGCAGCGGCTATCCTTTGGGATTGAAGGGCGAAAATATCCCCTTGTATGGCCGCATCATCGCAGTCGCGGACGCGTATGTGAACATGACGAGCGACCGTTCGTTCGCGCTCCCGAAAAGCGACGATCAAGCGCTGACGGAATTAGGAAAGTTGAGCGGAACTCGCTTCGACGGCATGATTGTCCGCCTATTTGTACGCTTGCTTAAAATGGAAAGACCTTCGCCGGTCTAGGTGGCGAGCCGCCCTATGTCAGGGTCAACACCAGGGTTGCGCCTTTGGGCAGATAGCTCTTGCGCTGAAACCAATCTTCCATTGCCTCCCGCAACTGATCGAGCGGGACATTTGTTCCAATTTCCAGGCGGCCATCCGCGACCGGCAACGTGTCGTCGAACACGGACGCGTTGGTAAAGTTACGCATGCTGAAATTGTCGAGCCATTTCAAGGGACAGGGCTGAAGCTGTCCATGGTGCTTGTATTCCACGCGGACCTTGCGGGCGAACATGCTATTGATTTAAGCACAGGGCAGGCCCATCAAGGCGCGTTTCCTAGCGGGCGGGAGCGGCTGTTGGTTCGACGTCAGATACGACGCCTTCCAGGTGTTTCAACATCTCATCGATAGTCAGCGAGTACATCTCGCGGCCCAGTCCTTCGCCTGATTCCAAAGCCGTTTTTAGGTAATGCCCGGCTATTTCCTTGGCGAGGGCGTCGGTAATTACCTTCCCTGTACGCTTCTTATATTCGACCCAGGCGGGGTGCGGGAGTGCGACCCATACCGGACGCCCGTCAACCAGAAACTTGATGTCAACCGCATCCGCGTGGCGGGTAGCAATCGCCACAATCAGCGCCTGGTATAGGCAATGCACTTGCTTCTTGGTCCAGCGGTCGGTAGCGACAAAGTCAGTGAACATAGGAATCAAAACCAGAATATTCGTTAAATATCTATTTCGTAAATATATCGTTCGCCATGGGCAAGAGCAAATGGTGCGCTCCGCGATCGACTGCGCTTCAACCTCGTAGAAAAACAATACTTCACCAAGATGTGAAAAGCTCTGCTAGCCTATTGTTATGCCGCAGTCCGTGAAAGAGCGCGTGGGAAAGTTGCGCGAAGAGATTGCTGAGATCAGCGAAGCAAACCGTCTTTATCTGCAAGGGGGTAAGAAGTTAATTGGAGCGTCTGACCAGGAACGGCGACTGCAGAGACTGCAGGAAATTATGGATGAACTCATGTCGTTGACCGACTGGAAGAAAACCTAATCAATCTGACGCTTGCACCTGCATTCCTTCCGTAATCCAGAGTTGTGCCGGCGCCCCTTTTGTAGTGCGCGTGGCGGTAGCTCGAAAGCCCTCGCCGCTGGTCTCCACATCGTAAACATAAGGAGGCCGCTCGCTCTTGACGGTCAGGTAGTTGCCGGAAATCAGCTCACCCATCGAGGCGTACTTCCCCTGCGACGCCATGAAGCCGCGCTCGGCGTTGGCGATGCTGATCAGATCATTCTTCACGCCCGCAACTGTGGCGACCTCTTCCCCGTTGCCGTTGCCGGCACCCGGATTCAGCGTCTTGACCTGCAGCGAATAGATGTACATGCCGATCGCCATAGTGACGATAGTGCCTACAAATCCGAAGACACGTCCGATGCCCATAAATTGGCTCCGCCAGTGACCATTGCAGCGCGAAACCCGGCCGGGGGCAAGTAACTACGGTGCTGGTACGGGGACTGACCTGAAAAGATGGCCTGAAAATTATGCCAATAACGCGTGCAAATGGGGGTTTGCGAATGGCGACCCCGGAGGGGCTCGAACCCCCAACCCTCAGTTCCGAAGACTGATGCTCTATCCAATTGAGCTACGGGGCCATCCGCCTGATCTCACAAGGTGCGATCCGGCCGACCTCGATTTTACACCGCGAGACGGTTGCGAATCACTGTCTCCGAACCGCCAACGAAAATCTGCCTTGCGTTGTAACATAAAAACGCTGCCGGTAGTGCACCTTCATGTCCTTCGTGCCCAATCCCGTGACCCACACCAGTTCGCGCCTGCTCGAGTTCGAGGCGCTGCGTGAGTTGATCGGGGGCTATACTTCTTCGCTGCCGGGCCGCGCTCGCGTTTCAGTACTTCAGCCTTCCCTCGATCGCACATGGATCGAAAACCAGCAACAACTGACCACCGAAGTCCGCGAGTATCGCCGGGTCGGCGGACGCTTCGAGTTCGCCGGTCTTCCCGAAGTCAAGAAGCTGCTTGAGAAATCCCGCATCGCCGGAGCCGCTCTCGAAACCACTGAGATTCGCGACGTAGTGGTCATAGCAGAGCGCGCATCGGAATGGCGGGAAATTGTGCGTCAGCCTCCGGCCGCGATGCGTTCCGACTGGAACGCCGTAATAGCGCTTTCTACCGGAATCCTGGATTTCACCAATTTCCTCCGCCATTTTCGCGGCAAGATTCTGCCTGATGGCACGCTCGACGATCACGCGTCGCCCGAGCTAAGCCGTATTCGCCGCGAGATCGAAAAGCAGAGACGCCAGATTCAGGAATCGCTGCGCGGCTATCTGCGCAAACTCGCCGAAGGCGGCACGGTACAGGACGAATTGATCACGATCCGCGGCGAGCGCTTCGTGATCCCGGTGAAAGTTGAGCAGAAGCGCCGCGTCAACGGCGTCGTGCACGGCGCAAGTTCGAGCGGGCAAACCGTTTTTGTCGAGCCGCTCGAAACCATCGAACAGAACAACGAACTCGTCCGCCTGCTCGACGAAGAACTGGTGGAAATTCATCGCGTCCTTCTCGAGATGACGCGCCAGATCGGCGAGAACGCAGCCGCGATCCTGGTAGCCGCCGATATTCTCTCTGAACTTGAACTCCAGTTCGCGAAAGCTCGCTTCGCCGAAGACTACAACTGCGTGGCGGTAAGCTTTCCAGAACAGTCAGGCGAAGCCAAACTAATTCTTCACCGAGCGAGACATCCCTTACTCGAGCGCAACCTCAAGCTCAAGAACGCAAAGATTGTCCCGATCACCATCGAGCTCGAAGACGACCACCGCCAGCTCGTAATCACTGGTCCGAACACCGGCGGCAAAACTGTCTCGCTAAAAACGCTGGGCCTGCTGGCTCTGATGGCGCAATCAGGTATTCCGGTTCCGGCCGACCGCGCCGAGATGCCGGTATTCGACGGCGTCCTTGCCGACATCGGCGACTATCAATCGATCGAGCAAAATCTCTCAACCTTTTCTGCGCACGTCACGAATATCGATTTCATCTCGCGCACCGCGACTGCGAATTCGCTGGTACTGCTTGATGAACTGGGCTCCGCTACCGACCCCGAGGAGGGTGCTGCGCTGGCGGTGGCGATTGCCGAGCATTTCCGGAAAATTGGATGCATGATCGTGATCTCCACGCATCACACATCGCTCAAGGTCTACGGCGCGAATACGCCCGGAGTAATCAACGCTTCCGTCGGCTTCGACGAGGCTACGCTGCAACCTACTTATGAACTGAAAATCGGAGTGCCCGGCGCATCGGCCGGGATCAACATCGCGCAACGCCTCGGACTGAATCCGTCGATCATCGCTTCGGCGCGTTCGCGCCTCGGCTCACAAACCCAGGACGTCGGCCGTTTTCTTGATCGCCTGCACTCCGATATTCGCGACCTTGAGGCCGAGCGCGCCCGGATGAAAACCCGCGAACAGGAATTGGAATGCGAAAAGTCCCACCTGGCCGCCGAAGGCCGCAAAGAACAGCAGGCCAAGATTCGCGAGATGGAAACCAAGCTTGGAGCGCTTTTCCGCGACTTCGAATATCAGGCGCGCGAAACCGTCGACGCGGTGCAGGATCGTGCCGCCGCCCAGAAATTATCGAAAGACGCCGAACGCCGCATAGCCAAGATGCGCCGTGAATTTCGCGAGCAGTTCGACGCGACGGTGGTCGCCCATGCGACCGGTGCCGATCGCGGCGATCCAAATGTCCAGCCCAGCTTGGTCAAGCACGTCTCCGAAGGCGATACGGTCAAACTCAAATCCATGGGCCGGGCCGCCGTGGTCAAAAAGAGAATTGGCGACAATCATTTTGACGTCGAAATCGGTTCGATGAAGATGCGCATCGCCCGCGACGATATTGCCGAAGTTCTGAACAGCGCGGCGCGCGCCTCGGAGTCGCCAGTACAGGCTGCTCGTTCCCGCGGCATCAACGTCTCTCTGCAAAATGAGTCGGGCAACGTAAATATGCCGAGCGAAATCAATGTCATCGGCCGCACCGTTGACGAAGCCACCAGCGAAGTCGAGAAATTTGTCGACCGCGCCTTTCTGGCCGGCATGCCGCGAGTGCGCATCGTCCACGGCAGCGGCATGGGCGTTCTCCGCAAAGCCCTGCGTCAATATCTAAAGCAGCATCCGCACGTCGAGTCGATTGCGGAGCCGCCATCGAACGAGGGTGGCGGTGGCGCGACGGTGGTGGAGTTACGCGTGTAAGCCGTTCTGCCTACGTCCCAGCAATTTATTTCCCCGTATCACAATAAATATTTGCTTTTTGTTCGCCCGATGGCATACTGCTTCGTGTGCGATCTAGAAGGAACACGCAGTTCAAGCACCGAAAAGATTTATTTTCGGACTGATTTTCCTCTGGTGCTCCGCATACTTCCACAGGCCGAAAAAGGTTACGATGCAACGCACTCAACTCAACATCGTGGCTACTCTCGAAACTTCCGTCGGACGTTTGCCGTCGAACCTTGAAGCCGAGCGCTCAATCCTCGGCGCGGTTCTGCTTGATAATCATGCCTTCAACGATGCCGCCGAGCATCTCAAGCCGGAAGACTTTTCCATCGATTCCCACCGCCGAATTTATTCGCGGATGATGGATTTGGCCGAGTCTTCGCGGCCGATCGACATCATCACGCTGGTCGAAGAACTCGAACAGAAAAAAGACCTTCAGGCTGTCGGCGACGTTGGCTATATCTCGGGACTGCTCGACGGGGTGCCCGACCGCCCTTCGATTGAGCACTATGTCCGCATCGTTCGCGACAAGTCGATTCTGCGCGGGTTGATCAATGTCGCCAACGCGGCCATTGCCAAGGCCACCGAGCAGGCCGATCCCGCCGACGAAATTCTCAATGAGGCGGAGGCTGCGGTCTTTCAGTTGTCCGAGAAGCGCATCGGCAAGGGCTTTCAGGGGGTCAAAGAGATCGTCCGCAATTCTTTTGGCTCGGTCGACGCCCTGCTGCAGCGCGGACAGCGCATCACCGGCCTGGCCACGCACTACACCGAACTGGACGAGATGACCAGCGGCTTCCAAAAATCCGATCTGGTGATTCTGGCGGCGCGGCCCTCCATGGGCAAGACTTCTTTCGCCATGAACATCGCGGAGAACGCCGCCATTGACGATGGCAAAGTCGTGGGCATTTTCTCGCTCGAAATGTCGAGTGAAGCGCTGCTGCAACGGCTGCTCTGCTCCCGCGCGATTGTCGATGCGCACAAGATGCGGACAGGGTCGCTGTGGGGCGACGATATGAAGAAAATTGTTCGCGCGATGGAAGAGCTTTCGAACGCTCCGATCTTCATCGACGACACGCCCGGAATTTCGCTCAGCGAAATGCGCGCCAAGGCGCGGCGCCTTAAGCAGTCGCAGGGGCGCCTTGATCTTCTGGTCGTTGATTACCTCCAGCTCATGTCCGGCGGCAGCAAGCGTTTTGAGAATCGCACCCAGGAAGTATCTTCGATCTCGCGCGGCCTGAAGGCGATTGCCAAGGAACTCGGTGTTCCTGTTGTCGCCCTGTCGCAGCTGAGCCGCGCTCCCGAGAGCCGCGGCGGCGATCACCGGCCGCAGCTCTCTGACCTCCGCGAATCAGGTTCGATCGAACAGGACGCCGACGTGGTTATGTTTATCTTCCGCGAAGAGATCTATAAACAGGACGATCCCGATCTGAAGGGGCGCGCCGAGATCATCATCGCCAAGCAGCGCAACGGGCCCATCGGCAAGTTCAACCTCGCGTTTTTGCACAATTCGACGCGCTTCGCCAACCTGCTTGAGGGCAATAACGAGCCGGCGGACTAGAATCAGGCTCTTGCGAGCGCTTGGGAGGCGGCCACGGCGCGCGGTGCCCGGCCTCACAACAAACAATCAGTCTAGAGTTGTGAAGTTCCGATTCCAGGACACCTCATCCCTGTGGAAAAGTTTGTGGATGAGAGGGACGATGTTTTACATCCGCGAGCACCGACCGACCGGTAGCGATATTTCGGCCCTCTCATAGCGTCTCTAAAGCTATGTTTCTAAGTTGGTTAACTGTTAGTGCAAAGCTGTCTTGCGGAAGCTCTTGCGAATCAGTACTTTCGTCACAAAATGTGAGATTTGCACATAAACCGAAAGGCTGTACCCTGCATCCCCAGCGGTTAGCACCCCTCCAAGTCTGCTCAGAGGGGCCAAAAATCGGGGTTTTTGACGCGACTCAGCTGCTCCCCTCGCCAACCTTCAACACTGCCAGGAAAGCTTCTTGTGGAATGTCGACTCGCCCAATGCGCTTCATCCGCTTTTTGCCTTCCTTTTGCTTCTCGAGCAGCTTGCGCTTGCGGGTGATGTCGCCGCCATAACACTTTGCCAGCACGTTCTTGCGGATTGCCGGCACGGTTTCGCGAGCAATGATCTTGGCACCTATCGCTGCCTGAATCGCTACTTCGAACATCTGCCGCGGAATCAGTTGCTTCATCTTCGCCGCCAAAGCTCGCCCTCGGTCGTAGGCGAAGTCGCGATGGATAATGGTCGACAGGGCGTCGACCGGTTCGCCCGCCACCATGATATCGAGCTTGGCCATCGGCGACGTCCAGTTGCCGGAAAGATGATAATCGAGCGAAGCGTAGCCGCGGGACACTGACTTCAGCCGGTCGTAGAAATCGAGGACGATTTCATTCAACGGCAACTCGTACTGCAACATCACGCGCGACGCACTGACATACTCAAAACTTTTCTGCTTGCCGCGTTTTTCTTCGACCAACTTCAGAATTCCGCCCACGTATTCTTCGTTGGTCAGAATCACCGCGAGGATAACCGGCTCTTCGACCTTTGCGATCTCGCTGGTATCGGGCCAGCGCGACGGATTATCGACCTCAATCACTTCTCCGTCCGTCTTGGTAATCTGATAGCGCACGCCCGGAGCCGTCGTGATCAGCTCGAGATTGTATTCACGCTCTAACCGCTCCTGGATAATCTCCATGTGCAGCAGGCCGAGAAAGCCGCAGCGGAAGCCGAATCCGAGAGCGACAGAGCTCTCGGGTTCGAAGAAAAATGACGAATCGTTGAGCTTTAGTTTTTCGAGAGCCTCGCGGAGTTGGGTATGCTCGTGCGCGTCTACGGTGTAAAGGCCCGCGAAAACCATAGGTTTGATTTCTTCAAAGCCCGGCAAGGGCTCGATCGAGGGCCGGTCGTCTTCGGTGATCGTATCGCCGATCTTGGTATCCGCCACATCCTTGATATTCGCGATGATGAATCCCACTTCGCCTGCCACCAATTCGTCGATTTCAACCGGCTTCGGTGTAAGCACGCCAAGAGTTTCGACCTGATAAACGCGCCCGTTCGACCACAGACGAATCTTCTGTCCCTTGCGCAATGTCCCTTCGAAGACGCGCGCCAGCACCACTACTCCGCGGTAGGGATCGAACCACGAATCGAACAGCAATGCCTGTAAATGGCGCTCTGGAACACCCTTGGGCGGCGGAACTCGCTTAACGATCGCTTCGAGCACGTCGGGTACGCCTTGGCCGGTTTTCGCGCTGATGAGCAAAGCATCAGACGCATCAAGGCCAACCGCGCCCTCGATCATCTCCTTGGTACGCGGAATGTCCGCACTTTGCAGGTCGATCTTGTTGATCACCGGAATGATTTCGAGGCCGTGATTGATCGCAAGATAGGAGTTGGCAAGCGTCTGCGCCTCCACGCCCTGCGACGCATCCACTACCAACAGCGCGCCTTCGCAGGCTGCCAGCGAGCGCGAAACTTCGTAAGAAAAATCGACGTGGCCGGGAGTATCGATCAGGTTGAGCTGATAAATCTGCCCGTCCTGCGCCGGGTACAACATGCGAACTGCATGGGCCTTGATCGTGATGCCGCGCTCCCGCTCCAGATCCATTGAGTCGAGGACCTGTTCCTGCATTTCGCGCATGGCGAGGGATCCGGTCAGCTCCAGCAGGCGGTCAGCCAACGTGGATTTTCCGTGATCGATATGCGCGATAATCGCAAAATTGCGGATGTGAGAGGCTTCCATGAAGACAAGTTGATTCTAGCAGGGGGCGGACGCGCTAATTGGAAGCGCCTGAGAAACGGGACGGGTATCGGAAAGAGTGGGCCGAACCGGTCGCGCCGCGCAGTCGAAAAATCAGCCGTTGCGCAGCAGGTGTGTGAGCACTAATCCAACCAGAGCGACCATGCTCCAGAAGTGCCATCGGCGCAATTTACGTTGATCGTTCACGTCACTCTTCAGCAGGAGTCCCACGCCGACCTGCAGCAAGAGGATGAACAAAGCCAGCGTCGCCGCCCAAATCCCGGTCGGATCGCTGCGACCCATTGCCGGTCCCATGACGAACGAAGTGTGCGTCATCGCCAGCGCCACCAGCGCATAGCCAAGCCAGTAGTGCGGCCACATTCTGGCTCGCAGACTACGCCGATTCAAGAGTGCTGTCGCACCACGCGAAGTCACGGTTGAGCTCTGCGCCGAGTTCCGGATCAAGTAGGGCAATGCGATTTCGATCCCTATGGCCAAGACCGCCACCCATCCAGTAGCGCTCATTAACAGGAATCGAATCATGCGCCTACCGCAGTTTGGCGTATCCTGTGAGCGCAACGATTTGCTCCGCGCGCAGCAGATGGTCGTTTTGCATCTTCACTTTGACGTGGACTACCGCGCCTTTGTGAACGTCTGACATTGCACCCATCAGTACCGGAGTCGCGGCATCGAACACAATCTTTGTTTTCTTGCCGGTGCGGGCGTAGACGGTTTCACTCTGCTTCTCCAGCACGTTGCCCTCGAAGCTCGCTGCGGGATCAACACTCGTGATCTCCAGCGCAATTCTTGCTTCGTCTCCGGCTCTGAGTTCGGGTAGGGAACTGGCATCAGTCGTCGCCGAGTTCATACTCATCGCCCTACTCGCGCTGCGCCGCATGGCCAGGAAGGAAAGCACAGCGAGTGCAACGAGAAGAACAATCCAGAGCTGAGTCTTACGAGAAGAATCTGGAGACGCCGGTGCCATACACTCTCCGCGGGTGCGCAACCATTGTCCAAAACACCCGGAGGACAGTTTGCATCATATACCTTGGTATAAGGTCAAGGCTTAACGCAAAGCTGCCTTCGACGGCGGGGAGGTGCGAGGCATTTTATCGGCGCTCTGGTTTTCAAACGGGTAACGAATGTCATGAGCTGTGCGCGCATCGCCTTCAGCAAGCGAAGCTTTTGATCGACCTGATCCAGTCGGCGGCGCGCGATCTCTGCCATCACGCGCATTTCCTCGGACTTGCGATTGCGAAGAGATAGTTTTGCCACCGAGCTATGGAGAGGAAGCAACTGAGTAATCTCTCGCAAAGAAAAGCCCAAAGCTTGCGATTGCCGGATAAAGCACAGAGTGTCCAAATCGGACTTGGCATAGCAGCGATAGCCGGAACTGGAGCGGGGAGGTTCCTTTATGATCCCGCGCCGTTCGTAGAATCGAACCGTTTGAATGTTTACGGCCGCTCTGGCAGCCAGTTCCCCGATTCTCATTCGGCTATTGTGAACGTTATACGTTAGTGTAGTCCAGGTTTTTTCCCCGATGCTGTCTGTGGACACGTCGGCGTCCGACAAATCCCAGGGCTAAATCCCAGAAAAAAGGGATGCGATTTCTCGCATCTCTTTCACTCCGGTTGGTTTTTTCAGGGCTAGTCTCTGACGCCATCCATAAACGCTCGCAGCTTTCGCGAGCGCGATGGATGCCGTAATTTGCGCAGAGCCTTGGCTTCGATCTGCCGTATGCGTTCGCGCGTCACCGCGAACGACTGTCCAACCTCCTCAAGCGTGTGCTCGGAGCCATCTTCCAGCCCGAAGCGCATCTTGATGACCTTCTCTTCGCGCGGCGTCAGCGTGCGCAGCACCTGCGAAGTCTGGTCTTTGAGGTTGACATTGATCACCGCTTCCGCCGGAGAAACCACCGCACGGTCTTCGATGAAGTCGCCCAAGTGCGAATCTTCCTCTTCGCCAATTGGCGTTTCGAGAGAAATCGGTTCTTGCGCAATCTTCAAAACCTTGCGGACTTTCGCCACCGGAATATCCATCCGCTTGGCGATTTCTTCCGACGTCGGTTCGCGTCCCAGTTCCTGCACCAGCTGCCGCGAGGTGCGGATCAACTTGTTGATCGTTTCGATCATGTGCACCGGGATACGAATCGTGCGCGCCTGATCGGCAATTGCACGAGTAATCGCCTGCCGAATCCACCACGTGGCATAAGTCGAAAACTTGTAGCCGCGGCGGTATTCGAACTTGTCGACTGCCTTCATCAGGCCAATGTTGCCTTCCTGAATCAGGTCGAGAAACTGCAGGCCTCGATTGGTGTACTTCTTTGCAATCGAGACCACCAGACGCAAGTTCGCTTCGATGAGCTCGCGCTTGGCGTGCTCCGCGTCCATGTCGCCCTGGATGATCTCGCGTTGGGTGCGCTTGAGTTCCTGGAACAACAGGCCCGCTTCCACTTCCAGCTTTTCCAGCTCCCCGCGGACCGCGCGCGACTGCTTTCTGTATTCCTTCTTCTGCTCTTCGCTGCGCGTCGCGTCGGCGCGCTTTTCCAGATTCTGGATCTGCCGGTCGAGCGAGCGCATGCCGTCGACCGTGCGGTTGACACGGTCGATAAGGCGTTTGCGTTCGTTATTGGTGAAGCCGAGTTTGCGAACCGCAATCGAGGTGCGCACAACCGCGCGCGCCAATTGAAAGCGGTACCGGCGATGGTCCTTCGGCCGCTTCTTTTGATTCACCGCCGCCAGTTTTTCGACGAACGGCGCGACTTTCTTGTAAAGCTTGTCGAGCGTCGCGATCTTGGCGAGAAACTCTTTCAGACGTTTATCGACAATCTCTTCCGTGATCTCCTCTTCGTCGAAGGTGACCAGCTCTTTGATGGAGCGGACGCCTTTCTCGAGGTCCTCGCCCAAAGCGAGTAGTTCACGAATTACGATCGGCGAGCGCGAAAGCGCCTTCAGAACTCGGTTTTGACCACGCTCAATTCTCTTAGCGATTTCGACTTCGCCTTCGCGCGTAAGCAAAGGCACGGTTCCCATCTCGCGCAAATACATGCGGACAGGATCATTGGTTTTTTCCAGAGCGCCCGGGGTTAGGTCGAGTTCGACATCATCGGACGCATCATCAACTTCCTCGAATTTTTTTTCCAGATCGGTCGTCGGCCCTTTCGAGCTTTCGAGTACATCGATTCCTTGGGTTCCGATCGTGGTTAGCAGATCTTCCAGGTCTTCAGGAGAGTGCACATCGTGCGGGATAAGGTCGTTGACCTGATCATAGGTCAGATATCCCTTCTCTTTGCCTGCGTCGATCAGCTTTTTTATGTCGTCGTACTTGTCATCAAGTGCCAATGCAGATTATCCTCAAGACGCCCGCCGATTCGCGGACGCCAAACTTTTCAGCGGTGGGAGTTCGTTAGGAGTTGGTGCGCGAGGCGCACAAACCTTAAAAGTATAGCACGCCAGCTACTGCTGTAGCCGCAATGCGTCGAGGTATGTGCCCTGCCCAGATTGCTATCGCCGCCCCTATCTCTTTTTCCGCTATGTCTTTAGATGGCACCAGGAGACATTTCGTTCCAAAGTTCGTTCCAAAGTTGAGACCCAAACCGGGCAGAAAAGACCACAAATCGATGGTTTTGACTGCTCAGTCGCCCCTAGCCGCGTCTTTACGGCTGGAATCAACTTAGGACGCCTCGCTCGCCGCCTCCGCCAGCCCCGGATCCATCAGCGCGCGCTTAAAGCGCACCTTTTCGTGCAACAGGGCTTGTCTCTCCTCGACGGGCAAAGCCGAGCGCTGTAAGGCGAGTTGAACCTCTTCTAGTCGCCTCCGCAAGTAGATTCTCCGCAAAGCCCGTACCGCGCCCTCCACCATTTCCGGCGTCAATTCTTCCTCCTCATGCATCAGGATCGACGCGAGTAGCCGCCGATCCTCTTCCGTCTTCGGCAGCGTCATAACGTCCGCCGTCTCCGCGCCAGGCCCAAGCAGGGCTTCGATCAGCGCCTGCGAGCCGAGCCCTTCATAGAGACGCTCTGATTGCAGCGCATATTGCGCTTGGCGGGCGGGATCGAATTCCTCGTCCGTTCCGTCGCGAGCCGAACTGCGCGTTTCAGCGGCCTGTATCTGGGTTGCCGACGCCAGCGCCCGGATTAGAACCCGCTCCGCGGCCGTGATCTGCGTCTCGGCTGCGGTCTTGACCTGGATCGCGGACCGGTTGGTCGCGGCGTGCTTCAATTCTTGCCGCAGCACCGCCGAATCAATCCCCAGCTTTTGAGAGATTTCGAGCGCCAGTTCATCGCGCACAATGCGGTTCGGCACCCGCTGAATGTGCGGCAGGAGGTGGTTGAGCGCCTTCACTTTATTTTCCGCGGTTCGCGCGCCGCCAAACTGCGCCCGCGTCTGGTCGATCAGGTAATCGAGAATTCTTTGCGAGTTCTTGAGCGCAGCCGCATACGCACCCTTGCCCTTACGCCGGATGAATAAGTCAGGGTCGAAGCCTGGCTCCAATGTGACCACACGGACGTCGAATTCTTCTTGGATGAGTTTGCCAAACGTGTTTTCGGTAATTCGGTTCCCTAACTCGGAAGTGACGTTACCCCTTGTTACCTCAAGCAGGCTTTCAACTCGCGAGGTGGCGCGGATCCCAGCGGCGTCGGGGTCGAAATTCACTACGATTTTCTTCGAGAACCGCCCCAGCAGTTTCGCGTGCAACTCGGTGAACGCAGTGCCCGAGCTGGCAATCACGTTGTGAAAGCCCGCGGCATAAACAGAGATGCAATCCATCTGCCCCTCGACCAGGATCGAATAGTCGAGCTTGCGGATCGCTTCTTTGGCGTTGTCGAGATTGAAAAGCACGCGCGACTTCGAGTAGATCGGCGTTTCGGGAGAGTTCAGATACTTCGGGCCCGCCTTCTCATCGGTAGAAAGGGTGCGCCCGGTGAAGGCGATCACCTTGCCTTGATCGTTACAAATCGGAAACATCACGCGATTGCGAAATTTGGAATAGATCGCCGCCGACTGCGATCGTTCGCTCCTCGCAGCAGGCAGTTCGCCGCTCGGGTCTGAACTCTCATTAGAATTAGAATTGTCATCCCGAGCAGAGCGAGGGATCTGCAGTTGCTCTCGCGTAGTGCTGAGCCCTGACGACTGGCGGCTATCCTCCTTCCACGAAAACAGCCCGCTCTCGCGCAGCAACTCCTCGTCGAACTCCCGCCGCAACGCGTCCTTCAGTACAAAACCCGAATCCGGCCCATACCCAATGCGAAAGCGAGCGATCGTCTCGTCGTCAAGCCCGCGTCCCTTCAGATACTGCCGCGCATTGGCGCCTTCGGGCCGTCGCAGACATTCCTGGAAAAACTCGGTGGCACGCACATGCACATCGAGCAGCGCCATGCGAAGTTGCGCGTCTCGGGCTTCGGCCGGGCTGGAAAAACTGACCTTCGGCATGGGCACGCCGAGCTTCTGCGCGATCAGCCGTACGGCTTCGGGGAAGGTAATGTTCTCGACTTTTTGAACGAACGTGAAGACATCGCCCGATTGTCCGCAGCCAAAGCAATGAAAAAACTGCCGCGTCGCATGCACTGAGAACGAAGGAGTCTTCTCGGCATGAAAGGGACAGAGCCCGGAAAAATTCTGCGCTCCCGCCTTCTTAAGCTTGACGTAGTCTCCGACGATGCGGACGATATCCGCCTGCTGCTTAAGTGTCTCTTTGAAATTGTCGGAAGATGTCATCGAGGGCGCACGGTGCTCCCATTGTAAATCGGGGTGAGGGCATCAAAAAACAAATGCGGCCTGGGCCAGCCACCCAAGCCGCATTGTTATCGCGGACGTTCCGAACCGTCATCTTTCGCTAGGCGAAAGACCACCGTTCACCTGCACTCCGAAAAGTGCCCTCGAACGATGCTGCCTGAAGCTCGCGCTTCAGGGCCAGGATTCAACGCTTAAACCCTTCTCGGAAGAAGGATCTTTGAGAAGGCCGTAAAGCCTGGGCACCGGCACACTGGACATGCGCCGAATTTCCCCCGGTGACTCACTCTCAAGATCACCGGCAACGCTGAATCCCTGTTGAACTAATTCAGAACATCTCACGCTTTTGACTGTCAGCACTCTGCAGCAGATGGAAAATTAACGCAATCGTAAAGTACGCTTGGGTTGTGTAAAAACTGTGGAGGGGTGAAACTTCCTGTGGATGCGGAAGGAAAACTGGCGATTTATTTTGCCGCCGCGATGAAAAGTGCAGGCTTCGGCCGGCCAGCCGGTGGAAAACACCCGCTCCTACGCGATTCCCCGCCCTAGGCTGCCGTACTAGGCTGCCGTACAATAAGCGCGATGATTGCTTATCTTCGCGGAACTTTGCTGGCCAAGCATCCCAATCAGGTGATCGTGGAGACACACGGAGTCGGCTATGACGTTGCGATCACCGTGCCGACATTCACGGAAATGCCGGCGGCGGGCGCAGAAGTGGCACTGCATATTCACACTCACGTTCGCGAGGACGCACTGAATCTCTACGGTTTTTTGCGGCTGCCGGAAAAGCAGTTATTTGAAAAGTTGCTGACGGTGAGCGGCATCGGTCCAAAACTCGCGATCACAATTCTCAGCGGAATGCCAGCCGATGAAATGGTGGCGGCGATTCGCGGAAATGACGTGGCGCGGCTCACGCGCATTCCTGGCATTGGCAAAAAGACGGCTGAGCGCATGGTGTTGGAACTGCGCGACAAGCTGCCAGCATCGACGGGCGCGTCCGAAGCCAGCTTTGCGCCGGCGAATCCGGTCGAAGAAGACGTTATCTCGGCATTGGTAAATCTGGGCTATCAGCGAGCCTTGGCAGAGAAAGCGCTCCTCGCGTCGCGCAGCGGCAAAGACGCGCAGACCTTCGACGTGCTATTTCGCAGCGCGCTGGGATCCTTGTCAAAGTAAATCCAGTCGAAGTAATGCGAGTTATTAATTAAGAATAGGTTCCTGTTAGGGTGAGTAACCTGATTTGCATCACCGCTATTGGTTCGGAGGTTTTCTGCTAAAACGCCTATCGCAGATCGCTCTCGTACTCCTCTGCATCGCCGTCGCGTTCTTCTTTGAAATTCCGCAGCTATTGGACGAGAATCAGAACAAGCTGCTGAAAAAGCCGCCCTATGCGGCGTCGACGCGAGCGCTAGCTCTGCATAAGCAACTTACGATCGCCGATCTTCATGCCGATTCACTGCTTTGGGGGCGGGATTTGTTAGAGCGCGGAACCGACGGGCACGTGGATATTCCGCGACTGGCGGACGGCAACGTCGCGTTGCAGGTGTTTTCGCTGCCGACTAAGAGTCCACATGGGCTGAACATCGAAAAGAACGACGATAAAAGCGACGATATTCATTTACTCGCGATCGTCGAACGCTGGCCGCCGGCGACCTGGAACAGCCTGACCGAGCGTGCCCGCTATCAATCGCGGCGTCTCCATCAATTCGCGCGGGCGTCGCAGGGCGGCTTCGTGGTGATTGAGAGCGCTTCCGACCTTCACAATTACCTGGAACACCGTCGCGACCACCGTTCACTCACGGCCGGATTGCTCTCGATCGAAGGTGCGCACGCGCTCGACGGCAAGCTTGAGAATCTCGACGTACTCTACCGTGCCGGTTACCGCATGATGTCGCCCAGCCATTTTTTCGACAACGATATCGGAGGTTCCGCGGCAGGTGTGCAAAAAACCGGCCTGACCGAGAAAGGCCGCGAGTGGGTACGCCAGATGGAAGCGCATCACATGATTATCGATTTGGCGCACGCTTCGCCGAGAACGATCGACGATGTTCTGGCGATGGCCACGCGTCCAGTAGTTGTTTCGCACACCGGCGTCAAAGGCACATGCAACAATAACCGTAACCTGAGCGATGAACAGATTCGAGCCGTGGCCGCCAAAGACGGATTGATTGGCATTGGCTACTGGGATACAGCGACCTGCGGCCCCGATGCGCGAGCCATAGTCAAAGCCATGCGCTATGTTTCCGACCGCGTAGGCGTGGAGCACGTGGCGCTAGGCTCTGATTTTGACGGCGCTGTCACCGAACCATTTGACACGACGGGGTTAGTCGAAATCACCGATGCCATGTTGGAAGCCGGTTATTCCGAACAGGAGATTCGCCTGATTATGGGAGAAAACGTGATGGGATTCCTGGAAGTAAACCTGCCGGAGAAGTAGGGCCCTCGGCGGAAGTGGGCACACGTATGCAGCACAACTGCGGATCGCTCGTTTCGGTCGTAATGACAAGGTTTTCGGCTTGTGACAATTCGATAGTCATTGGCACAGTCTTCATAGAAATGACAGTATGGTATATAATGTCACGTTAGAACGATTCTGACTATGGACAACGAAGCCCGATTGCGGATCAATGAAAACGGCCGCGTGGTGATTCCAGCTTCATTTCGCAAGGCGCTCGGGATTAACGCAGGTGATGAGGTGGTATTGCGAATCGAGAAAGACGAACTTCGCATAATGACAATGAAAAGCCGCGTGGAGCGGGCGCAGCGGCGCGTCCAAAGTTACGTAAAACCCGGCCGATCCCTTGCCGATGAACTGATTGCCGAACGCCGAGAGGCATCCAGACGTGAGTAAGGTAGTGCTGGATGCCTCCGCGATTCTCGCGTTGCTCAACCGTGAGCCCGGGACGGAAATGCTAACCCCGGAGCTGTTGAACTACGCAACCTGCAGCACGGTCAATCTTGCCGAGGTCCAAAGCAAGCTTGTAAGTTTGGGCGGCGCAGCGGATGAAGCATGGGACGATGCTCTAAGCCCTCTTCGAGAATCAGCAGCTTTCACGGAAGAGCACGCGAAAATTGCGGGAAATTTGGTTGTTCATACTCGAGTTCTTGGACTGTCACTGGGTGACCGGGCTTGCCTAGCGCTTGCAATTGCGCTGAAAGCTCCCGTCTATACGGCAGACAAATCTTGGAAGAAGTTGAAACTGGACGTCAGGATCCATGTGATCCGATAGCGAGATAGTTCAGAGCGCTCAGGCGGATCGCCGTTTTGTCCGGAATAAGCCTTCTTCCTTCAAAACGAAGTTGGCTCGTTAGTTCCCTACAAAGCGTAAATACAAATCGCGATCCTGGCGGCAGGTCTCCGCCATTTGCTTCACCTTCTGCCACGCCTCCAACTGCGTATCGTCGCGAACGCGATCTTTTATGCGCTCCCATTCCTTAAGGAACGGCTCCATCTGGAGGTGGTTGAAGACCGTTTTGCCGAACGGGTCAATTCCGCTGAGCAGCAGATATTCCGTGCGTTCGGTGACGGGCACCAAACCGTGTAGCATTACCCATTCGCTGCGTTCGCCTAGATCGTCTTCCAGTTTCACCAGCAGAGACATGATTCAACCCGATAGATGGTTCGGCCCTAGTAAATGGCGCGATGGTACTGGCCGAAATGTAACAGCATGGGAGGACGTTGTCCAAGGTGAGAAAGGTGTCGAAAGTAACCAGGAAGCTATACGCCGGAACAGATCGCGGTTTTCCGCTCAGGCCTCCCCTACGCGGGCGCCGTGCTGGAAGTGATATTGCAGAATTTTCGTGGCCAGTGCGGGAGTGACGCTCTGTCCTTCCTTGTGCGCTTCGACCAAGCGGACCACTTCTCCGCGACAAATGACCTCCGTCGCGGCAAGCCCCGCGATCTCGGCCGGCAACACAAGGCTGATCTCAAGCTGCGCATTCGGATGCAGCATTTCCTCCCCGTGGAACAGCATCCCAGATCGGCTGATGTTCTCGGTGGTTCCCGGTCGCCAGCTCTTCTCTCCGAGTGGACGATAGCGCAATGGTAATTGGAGATTGAAGCGGCGCGCCCGGAAGGGTGGCATCTTTTTCTCGAGAGTTTCGGCCCGGCGAGATGACATAGCGACATCCGGCGGGATAGGTTCCGAATCAAGTAACTCGCGAACCCGATCTTTGAGCACAGGTAGGCTGAACGGCTTTTGCAGCAGATTGATACCGGCATCGATAGTGCCGTCGTGGCCGACCGCGTTCTCTGCATAGCCAGACATATAGAGCACGCGAATATTCGGCAGCAGTTTGACGACTTGCGCCGCCAGTTCGCGGCCGTTCATACCGGGCATGATGACATCGGTGAGCAGAAGATCGATGGCGCCCGCATGACCATCAACGATCTGCAAAGCCGCAGCGCCGTCTTCGGCTTCGAGAATCTTATAGCCTTGCCGCTCCAGATACTGGCGTGCGAGGCGACGGAGATTGACTTCATCTTCAACGATCAAAATCGTCTCCTGGCCGCGCTCGGCACGCGGAAGGCCGAGAGATTCCTGTGCGGCGGCGACATCTTCGCGGCCGTCAATGCGCGGGAAGTAAGCGCGAAAAGCCGTACCACGATGAGGTTCGCTGTCGACGAAGATGAAACCGCCGCTTTGTTTCACGATGCCATAAACGGTCGAGAGGCCGAGGCCGGTGCCCTTCGATCCTTTCGTGGTGAAGAACGGCTCGAAGATGTGCGACTGAGTGTCATGATCCATCCCGACGCCAGTGTCGCTGATCGCGATCATCACGTAGTCGCCAGGGATGACCGGCGTGTGGGTGCGCGCAAAAGTTTCGTCGAGCGAAACATTCGACGTGACGATGGTCAACTTGCCACCCTGGGGCATGGCGTCGCGAGCGTTGACGGCGAGGTTCATAATGACCTGATCGATCTGGCCCGGGTCAGCGCGGACCGCGCCCAGCACAGGGTCTGGAACCATAACCAGATCGATATCCTCTCCGATCATGCGGGTAAGCATCTTCAGGTTTTCGGCAACCACCTCATTCAGATCGAGCACTTTCGGTGCCAGCATCTGCTTGCGGCTGAAAGCCAGCAATTGACGGGTCAGCGAAGTCGCGCGTTGTGCCGCATTCGAAATTTCCTGCGCAGGTCCCCGCAGCCGTGGATCAGGTCCAAGCCGCTCCAGCAAAAATTCGGAATAGCCAGAAATCACCATGAGCAGATTGTTGAAGTCGTGAGCGACGCCACCAGCAAGGCGTCCAATGGCTTCCATCTTTTGCGCTTGTCGGAGTTGCAGTTCGAGCGTTCGAGTTTCCGTAAGGTCTTCCATAAAAATTTCGAAGCTGTCTCCGTCTTTGCCATTCGGAATGGAGCGTCCCGAGATGCGGGCAACAATGGCTGTCCCATCCTTGCGAACACACTCTGTCGTCACGTTGTTAAATTCCTTACGGGCGCGAAAATAATCAACCGTACGAAACCATTGTTGGGCGTCGGCATAGAGGCTACCCAAATGCCGGCCTGTAAGTTCGGCGGCATTGTCGTAGCCGAACATAGCCACCAGCGCGGGGTTTGCATCTCTTACAATTCCAAGCGCATCGCAGCGGCAGATGCCATAAGGAGCATTCATTACCAGAGAGCGAAAATTGCTCTCCGAGCGGCGCAGACTGTCCTGGGTCGCGCGCAGGGCAGCGTTGAACCAGCAAATCAGCAGTGCCACTGCGGAGAATAGGGCAAGGTGGGCGATTGCCCGGTGATACTCACGGGGAGTTTGTTCGCCAGTGAACGAAAAGTATGCGCTGACAGTGAGCGCAAAAGAAGTGGCGGCGAGGCCGGGCTTCCATCCGCCATACCAGGCGCTAATCATCACGGCGACGGCGAATATGACAAAGCGGCTCTCGGAGACGTCAGAGAAGAATAGCGTTGGAATCAGCGCGAGGACCGTGCTGAGGAGAGCGACTCCGTAGCGCAGAATGGGTGCGCGCGCCGGAGCCACTGCCAAGCTGCGGATGAGGGGGAGGTTCATTCGCATGGGTTCATGCTAAGCGCGGGCGGCGCGCTGAGCGAGTTACGCCAGTCCACCGCAGTTTCCTGGCGGCACAGTGGCCAGAGGTACACCCGTGAGGCGACACTTGCCAGCATCACCCAGGGGCAACTTCAGAAGAGCTCAAACAGGGTCCCCACAGCCTAATCTCATTGGATGCATTTGGCAAAACTCGCTCGTACAACCTGGTATCTGGAGAGGTAACATGCCCTGCCGGGACACTTGAAATATCGGATGCTCGCGCGTAATGCCGTAACTCCGCGACAACACGTCTTGCAACATTGTCCTACAACGACGAAACTATCGGATCAGCCAGAGAAAGATCGGCCAGAGAAAGATCGGCCAGGCAAAGCGGTTAGGAAAATTTCACAATGAATATCGGCTTTTTTGGCGGGAGCTTCGATCCCATCCATCGTGGACACATGGCGCTCGCTCGGGCCGCAGCGGAGCGCTATGCTCTACGACAGGTCCTATTCGTAACGGCTGGCATTCCTCCGCATAAACAGAAACATCCATTGACACCATTCGTTCATCGTTACGCGATGGTCGCCCTCGCCACGCAGGACGAACGGGGCTTTATGCCCTCGCTGCTGGAAGCGCCACAGACGGATGCAAAGCTCGGCCCGAATCCTCCAGCAAATTACTCGATCGACACATTGCGGCGGCTGAAACAAACAACCAGGAAATCAGATCGCCTTTTCTTGCTCCTAGGGATTGACGCCTTCCGCGATATTGCCAAATGGCGCGAGGCGAGCGCACTGCTGGCGATGTGCGATTTCGTCGTGGCTAGCCGGCCCGGATATTCACTGCGCGACGTGGCAGAGTCATTACCCGAAAACTTGCGGCCTCCGGCGGCAGTAACGCGTCCATTTCACAAACAGGCCGCAACCGGCGATTTGGTTCTTCCCGGGGTCACGGTGCACATGTTGGAGGGAGTTCAGCAGAACGTTTCCGGCACCGCGATCCGAAAAGCGGCAGCCGACGGCAAGCCGCTGGCGCGGTGGCTCGACCAGCGCGTAGCGGATTATGTCCGGAAGCAGCGCCTCTATCGTTAATAGAATAATGATGTAGTGAGCGACGCTCGGCCGCCTCCTCGCCATCGGCGCGTTACAATCAATGAGCCGCTTATGAAGAAAAAGGACGACCTCAGAATACAGGTGAATGAAGCGATCCTCGCCTGCCAAGACAAACAAGCCGACGATCTCACGATTCTCGAATTGGAAAAAGATTCGGGGGCGTTCACCGACTATTTCGTGATGTGCAGCGGCACGAATCCGCGACAGATCCAGGCCATCGCCGACGCCGTCGATGAGCGTCTGGAGGCATTAGGCCTACGCGTGGCACATTCGGAGGGTTACAAGCAAGCGGAGTGGGTATTGCTCGACTACGTCGATTTCGTCGTACATATTTTTTCCGAGAAAGCGCGCCAGTTCTACGATCTGGAGCGGCTATGGAAGTCAGCCAAGCGACTCGAACCGGCGGATCTCCTGGCGAAACCGAAGTCGCGTCGGATCGCCGCGGAAGCCAAAACCGCATCTACTGCGCCGAAGAAAGCGCGTAATAAGAAGAGGGCCTGAGTGTCTGCTTCGAATCCAGCCGCCTGGAGTTCCTCATACCGCCTGGTGGCCTCCGAAAAGTGGAAGGCGAAATCCGCAGCCTTAGGCAGCGCGGTTACCGAATCTTTCGTTGAATACTCAAAACCGTTGCCGAATATGCGCGTGCTCGATCTGGCCAGCGGCACCGGCGAACCTGGGATCAGTTTGGCGCAGCGCGTTGGCGCAAACGTTTCGGTAACTGCAGTTGATCAAAGTTCGGAGTTGCTCGCAATCGCAAGCGAACGCGCCCGAAACAAGGGGCTCTCGAACTTTGCCATTCAGCAGGCCGACGCCCACGAACTCCCGTTTCCCGACCAGAGCTTTGACCTCGCCACCTGCCGCTTTGGCGTGATGTTTTTCAGCAATGTGAACCGCGCTCTTATGGAACTTCGCCGTGTGTTGAAACCAGGAGCGCGTGCGTGCTTCGTCGCGTGGGGCCCCATGGAACAACCGTATTGGCAATGCACGATGAAGATTGTGCATCGGCATGTAGGTGGGATCATGCTTGATCCGGCGGGAGCCGACCCTTTTCGATTCGGAACCGCACGCTCTCTTTCAAAAGCGCTGGGCGCTGCTGGATTTCACAAAGTTGAAGAGACGCCTTGCAATTTGCCATGGACCTGGCCCGGAAATGCGGAAGAAGTTTTCGAATACGCCTGTGCGGTGGCAGCTCCATTCCGCCCAATGCTGGAGCGGGTTACCGCTGAAGACTGTCCCGTGATTCGCGGCGAGGCAATCGCAGCGATCGAGCACTATCGCGTCGGAGATGAGATTCGGTTCGGCGCCGATGTCATCTTCGCGTCGGCACATGCCTGAGTGACGACCACTCGCGACCGATGACGCATCGGCCAACCTCCGCCACTTAGGTGATTCATCAGGATGTGACTCACCAGCCAGTCTGAGTTCCGTTCTGAACAAAACGAACAAGCCATGCCTGGATTCTGCCACTTTCGTGCCATTTCATCCCGATTCTCCACAGTTTCCACTGTCTTGCTACTTGCATTCCTGTATGGAATTTACGGATAATCCGGATAGAGAGCTGACCGCCGTGTATCGCTACAGCCGCGCAGATCTTTTGCGCATACTTCATCTCGTTCCTCGCCAGCTGCAAACCTGGGAGAAGGCTCGACTCGTAACGGCGGCGGAAGATTATTCCTTCTTCGATCTCGTCCAGATTAAGAAAGTGCGCGACCTGTGCGCTCAACGTGTTCGTCCTGCCGTGATCCGGCAATCTCTCGAGGCCATGCAGAAACAGGTGGCGGGGATGGAGAATCCCCTACTCGAAGCGGGAGCCTACCAAAGCGGACACCGCGTCGCTTTTCGGCACCAGGGGCGGCTTTTGGAGCCGATTGCTGGACAGTTCATGTTCGATTTCTCCTCTGAAGAGAGTCGCGTCGTGACCAGCCCTGCGCGCAACGGGCCAGAGTTGGTGGTTACCGACGTTGCCGATCTGTTTGCACGTGGAATTGTGCTGGAAGAAAATCCAGCCACGCAAAGCGACGCAATTACTGCCTATTTGAAGGTTCTCGAAATGGATCCCCTACACGCCGCCGCGCACATCAACCTCGGTACCCTCTACTACAACCGCCAGGAATACGGACTGGCCGAGAAGCACTACCGTTCGGCGATTCAGATTGATCCCCGCTACGCGCTCGCTTATTTCGACCTCGGCAACGTGCTCGATGAAACTGGTCGTGTTGAAGAAGCGATCAGTACTTACACCACTGCTATTCAACTCGCCCCCACCTATGCCGATGCGCATTACAACATCGCGCTCGCTTACGAAAAGATGCGCCAACCGCGTAAGGCGCTGCAACACTGGCGGGCGTATGTGAAACTCGATACCGCTGGCCCGTGGACCGTCCATGCCAAACATCAGATCCAGCGCATCCTACAGAGCGATGGCCTGAAACTCGTCCATTCCCGCAAGGCAAATTAGGATCGCGAACTGACGTTATGAAAAGAAAGGGCGCGGATTTCTCCGCGTCCCTGGGGGAAGCAGCCGCTAAATTCTTTCCAACCACTTCTCGCTTAGTTCACCACCAACTTATTGTCAACGCTGAATGCGCCTGACACCGAATTCGCGCGTATCCCCGCGATGGTTTTGTCCATCGTGCTCTGCACGGTCCCATAAAGCGTCACGTGTCCGTTGTCCACTACAATCCGGATCGGATCGACGGGGTCAGTCGCATACTTGCCGAGCACCGAGTCGCGATAAATCGCTCGCGCTGTGCGCCTTCGAATCGAGTCGTCGAACCCCGAAACCGGCAGCACCTTCACGTCATCTACCACGTCTTTTACGCCCGGAGTGCGGGCGACGATCGCAATTGCCGAGTCCTTCGGAGGGTCCCACATCGCATCGCCGCTCAGAGTGACAACGCCGTCTTTCACGCTGAGCGCAACATAGTTGAAAGCGTTGTCAGAGTATCCCACGCGATCATAGGCCAACTGCTTTGCCAGTTTCTTCTCGAGCTGCCCGTCGGGCACGGTTTGGCCTGCAACCGCTATGTCGTTGCGAACGCCCGTAACATCTTTGATCTTCTTGACTTTACTTGCGGCATCAAGTTTGTCCTGATAAAGCCCGACTGTGCCAGTCAGCGTCACAATGCCGTCTTCAACGCTTGCATTCACACTCGGCAACCGCTTCGCGTCATGAATCTTCTGGCTGACCGCCTGTTGAATTTGCACATCATACCGGCCCGTGGCCGCCATTGCAGTCATGCTGGAAAGTACAAACAGCGTCATTGCCATTGCTATCAATTGTTTCTTCATCGTCGTCACCTATGCCGGATTTTTATATTGTTCTGTTATTAACCGGCTGGTTAAATAGATGCTCGCGGCAGCGGCGAAGATACGTCCGAACCAGTCTTTTACAAACTATTACAACTTGGACGCGCGGGGTTTTTCCAGGAACAGGAAAGTGTAAAATCCAGGAGCCACTACCGATAAACGCTTGGATCAACTTGCGAAATAAGGTTCAACGTTTCTTTCGCTTGGCCGTCGCTTTTTTGCCCATTGTCCGCTTCGCAAATACCCGCTCAAATATCTTGTCGATGTTCCGAAGCTGACGCTTCAGGTCGAACGCGCGCTCGATCTTTGCCCGCGACACGCGCCCACTAATCTCGGGGTCGTTCACGACCAGTTCGTGAAAGTCGCGATCTTCTTTCCATGCCCGCATGGCATGATTCTGCACCAGGCGGTACGCGTCCTCACGGGAAACGCCGCTCTCGACCAAATCAAGCAACAACTGCCCGCTGAATACCAGGCCCCGCGTGCTTTCGAGGTTCGCCATCATGCGCTTCGGATACACGAACATCGTTTCAATCAAGTTCGCAGTCTTGTTGAGCAGATAATCGGTGAGCGTGGTTGAATCCGGAATGATGATGCGTTCAGCGGAAGAATGCGAAATGTCGCGCTCATGCCAGAGCGCAACGTTTTCAAATCCAGCCTGCGCATTCGCCCGCACCACGCGCGCCAGACCGGAGATCTGCTCGCTCGTGACAGGATTCCGCTTGTGCGGCATGGCCGACGAGCCCTTCTGTTTTTCGCTGAAATATTCTTCAGCCTCGCGGACCTCCGTGCGCTGCAAGTGACGTATCTCGGTGGCAATCTTGTCGAGCGTCGAAGCAATCGTAGCCAGCGTGGCCAGATAAAACGCGTGCCGGTCGCGCTGAATCACCTGCGACGAAACGGCCGCCGCTTTCAATCCCAGGCGCGCACACATCTGTTCTTCCAATTCGGGACTAAGGTGCGCGAAAGTTCCAACCGCACCCGAGAATTTTCCTACGCGTAAATCCTCAGCCGCCGCCTTGAAGCGCGCGATGTTACGCTGCGTCTCCGAGTACCAATTCGCAATCTTGAAGCCAAAGGTTATCGGCTCGGCATGGATGCCATGAGTCCTCCCGATCATCGGAGTGTCTTTGAATTCCCACGCCCGCCGCTCCAGCACCTCCGCTAGCCGCTCCAAATCGCCGGCAATCAGCGACGAGGCCTGCTGAATCAGCAATGCCTGCGCCGTATCGACTACATCGTTCGAAGTGAGCCCGTAGTGAAACCAGCGCGCATGCGGTCCCACAATCTCCGCGACTGCAGTGGTAAAAGCGATGACGTCGTGTTTAACTTCGGCTTCGATCTCGAAGATGCGCTCGACACTAAAGTTGGCGCGCGCACGAATCGCCTTGGCGGCGTCTTTCGGAACAATGCCTGCCGCAGCCAGCGTATCAGTTGCCGCGACCTCGACCGCCAGCCAAGTGCGGAAG
This sequence comes from Terriglobales bacterium, assembly GCA_035483045.1. GTDB lineage: Bacteria > Acidobacteriota > Terriglobia > Terriglobales > Acidobacteriaceae > Acidiflorens. The sequence continues at coordinate 36,399 of DATHQD010000012.1, read as the reverse complement.
CGGTTCTCGTCGCTCCAGATGCGAGCCATCTCTGGCCGTGTGTACCGTGGAATCACAGCGCTTTCTCCTGAGGGGGAACCGAGGATTGTAAATCTCCTGCGACTCAAAAGCACGCGGCGGGTGAGGCGCGTCTTCGGGCGTCAGGGATACCCGAATCCGTCATCATGAACCTTGGCGCTGGAAAACGGCGGCCATGTTCCGCCGCTATGCGATCGTTTCCGAAGCCGACCAGTTGGCCGCTGTCGCCGCTCTGGAGCAGCCTGCGTCTCCAGTTGCGTCGCAGAAGTCAACCGTTGAGCCCCGCGCGTTGAAATTACAGTAAATCCCAAGCGACCGCCGCTTTTGAGCCCCACTTCGGTGGGGCTTTTTTATGCGACTGGGGAGGTCAATGAGTGTAATCGCGATTTTTCAACAACTATCGGCTTTCAGAGCTTCCTTCACCGTAGAAGTTCCGTCGTAATAGCCTGATGCATCCATATATCGCGATAAACAATACGAAGCCGAGAAGCGTAGCCAGTCTCCCCGCGCCACGGCTCAGTTCTCCCGCTCGCTGTACCCAAGTATGGACAACGGCCAATTGAATGGCAGCTGAGAGGATCAGCGCCATCCAGAACGCGATGTCTCGCCACAAGGATCTCCATCCAACTGTGACGATAACGGAAGCGATCATTACACAGACGGCAGCTTCCTCCCAGTCAGGTTTCAGGTGGTATCGCTTCGGAAGTGCAATGTACGCGCACGCGATGACTGCCATTGCAACAAATGTCGAAAGTAATTCAAGCCACGAGAATTGACGCTTCCCGAATATTTTTCGGCGTCGGCTTTTGAACTCACGCCGCTCCTGCCGCTTTTCGAATTTGTGATGTTCAACTCGGTCGGACTCGGTAAGGTTACGCCGACCTAGTTCCGCATCCAAAGCGGTCGCAGCTTCCGTAGTCAAGTAATGCCGCTGAGTTGCGAAGTGCAGTAGCTCGTCGTCACTCCGCTGGGAATACTCGGTAGAGAAGTCGTCAATCATCTTTGTTTCTTGATTTTACGCGAGACCCGATTCGTACTCGGAGTGATGTCCAGCCCCGCCGCCCTTAGTTGCTCGATACCGCTCCAATCAGGCGGTGATACCGTTGCCCGACTGCGCCAAGGTGCGCCAGCGGCCAACCAGAGCTTGCGTAGCTCCGCATGTGATTTGCTGGCATCGTGGTACCCGAACTCTGTTTCGCAGGAAGGGCAGATTTCAAACGATGCACCTCCGGTTTTGTCATACGGCAGTTCCGCAAGGTTCGCGTAGCCGCAGACCGGACAGGTGTGCTCCATAGGACAAGAAGTATAGTTGACGAAAGCAGGCGTTAGCACAAGCTTGCGCCCTTTCTTCGCCGGGGGGCTTCTCACGGGGGCAATTAGGGGGCAATCATCGTGATTTTTAGCAGGGTTTCGCACCCCTTAGTAGGCATGAGGCTTTTCGACGGGTTTTCTGTAAACCATTCGAAATGCGCGAGATGCCCAGTGTTTACGAGGGTTTCGGCGAGGGCGTAAAAAGCGGGCTGGAGGATTGTAAATCAGCGGAGCTGATACGTGCAGAACGCGGCCAGTCGCTCAGCCGTCAGACCGATTTGCGCTGCAACTGCAGCCGCCACCGGTCGAATGTCAAGTAGACAACCGGCGTCGTATAGAGAGTCAGCATCTGACTCAAGATCAAACCTCCCACGATCGTTATGCCCAGCGGCCTGCGGAGTTCATACCCCGTGCCCGTTCCTAGCGCCAACGGCAAAGCACCCAGCATCGCAGCCATGGTGGTCATCAGGATCGGGCGAAAACGCAGCATGCATGCTTCGAAGATAGAGTCGATCGGCTTCTTTCCTTCCTTGCGCTCAACTTCAAGCGCGAAGTCGATCATCATAATGGCGTTCTTTTTGACGATTCCAATGAGCAGCACGATGCCAATGATGGAGATGATGTTGAGATCCACACTAAACAGCATTAAAGCGAGCATCGCGCCCACGCTCGCGGAGGGCAACGTGGAAATGATGGTGATGGGGTGAACCAGACTTTCATACAAAATGCCAAGAACGATATAGACCGCCATTAGTGCGGTCACAATCAGAATAGGCTCCGTGCCGAGCGATTGCTGGTAAGCCAAAAGCATCCCGGCAAAAAACCCTTGCAGCGTGCTTGGCGCACCCATGCGCTTTTGCATCTGGTCAATGGCCAGCGTCGCATCGCTCAAAGACTTATTCGATGCGAGGTTAAAAGACACGGTCACCGACGGAAATAAGCCGGTGTGGTTAATGGCGAGTGGTGTGGTATTTGCGCGGCCTGAGGCAACCGCAAGTAGAGGAATACCCTTGGTTCCATTGCTGGTGGTCGCCGTATGCAAGTAGATGTCTTTCAATCCCTCTGGGCTTTGCCAATACTGCGGAGCGACTTCCAGCACGACATAATACTGGTTCAGCTGTGTGTAGATGATCGAAACTTCCGACTGGCCAAACGCGCTGTAGAGTGCCGAGTCCAGCGACTGCACGGTCAGCCCGAGCTTGGCTGCGGTCAGCCGGTCGTAGGTCAGCAACTCATCGAGGCCGCCATTTTGTTGGTCTGAACTCACATCCTGGAGCCCGGGAAGGTGCTGCATCTGACTCAGTATCGCTGGTCCCCAGGTAAAAAGGTCCTGCACATTGTCGGCTTGCAATGTGTACTGATACATCGCGTTACTCCCTCGCCCGCCTATGCGCAAATCTTGCGCGGCTTGAAGAAACGCGGAAGCCACCGGCAATCGGTTCAGTTGCGGCCGCAAGCGATTGATAATCTCAGTGGCGCTGACCTTGCGCTCCGCCAGCGGCTTCAATGCAATGTAGATCGAACCTGTATTGGTAGCTCCTGAACCACCGCTGAACGCGATCACATTTTCGACGGCTGGATCTTTCTTGATCACAGCGCCAATCTGCCGAATCGAGTCATCCATCGCCGGGAAGGATGAATCCTGCGGCCCGCGCACGCTACCTTGAATCGCGCCCGTGTCCTCCACCGGAAAAAGACCTTTTGGTATTTTGATGATCAGCACCACGTTGAGCGCGATGGTGATCAAAAGCACAATCAGCGTAGGCGTGGGATGTTCGAGCACCCAATGCAGGCTGGTGCGATACATCGAGAGCATGCCATCAAAGAATTTTTCGCTGGCCATATAAAGACGGCCATGCTTTTGCTCGCGCTCACTCTTCAACAGAAAAGCGCACATCATCGGCGTGGTACTCAGCGAAATCAGCATCGACACGAACACGGCCGTCGAGAGAGTGACCGCGAATTCGCGGAAAAGACGCCCTACGATTCCGCCCATCATCAGAAGCGGGATAAAAACTGCAATCAGTGAGATGCTGATGGTAAACACGGTGAAACCGATTTCTTCCGCGCCCTTGAATGCAGCGGCAAAAGGCTTCATACCATCTTCGAGATGGCGCGCAATGTTTTCCATCACGACGATCGCATCATCGACCACAAATCCGGTAGCAATGGTCAAGGCCATCAGCGAAAGATTATCCAGCGTGTATCCGAACAGATACATAACCGCGAACGTGCCAACCAGCGAGACTGGTACCGCCACTGCGGGAATCAGTGTGGCGCGCCCGTTACGCAGGAAAACAAACACCACCAGCACGACCAGACCGATCGAAATGAGTAGAGTCCGCTCGACGTCGCTAACAGAAGCGCGGATGGTGGTGGTGCGATCGAGAACGATCGTCGTATCAATGCCAAAAGGAATCGTTGCCTGAACATAGGGCAGTTGTGAGCGGATGCGGTCGACCGTATTAATGATATTGGCACCGGGCTGGCGAAAGATGATGACCGTAATCGCGCGTTTTCCGTTGAGGTAGCCAGCGGCGCGAATATTCGCCACTGAGTCCGTCACCGTAGCGACATCTGAGAGATGGATTGCAGCGCCATTCTTGTAACCGACGACGATAGGCTTGTAATCCGCAGCGTGCGAAATCTGATCATTAGCCAGGATGTCCGCGCTCACGTCTCCATCGCTGATCTGTCCCTTGGCAAGGTCAGAGTTCTGCAGGCTTAGCACAGATTGCAAATTCGCCAGCGTGAGTCCATAGTTGGCCAATTGCGTGGGATTTGCGTCAACTCGAACCGACGGCAGTGCGCCCCCTCCCACGGACACTTGCCCAACACCCTGAATCTGCGACAACTTCTGCGCCATAACCGTAGAAGCCTCGTCGTAAATTTTGTCGGGGCCATATTTGTCGGAAGTAAGCCCGAGGATCATGATTGGCGAATCGGCAGGATTAACTTTGCGATAACTAGGGTTGCCGGGCAGGTTCGCCGGCAAATAGGTTCGCGCTGCATTGATCGCGGCTTCCACATCGCGCGCCGCGCCATCGATGTCGCGGGAGAGGTCGAATTGAATCGTGATTGACGTGGAGCCGAGTGTGCTCGAAGAAGTCATCTCCGTCATTCCGGCGATATGACCCAGTTGCCGCTCGAGCGGAGTGGCGACGGATGATGCCATAATCTCGGCACTTGCTCCCGGCAAACTTCCGCTGACTGAAATCGTAGGAAAGTCAACTTCAGGCAGGGGCGCGACCGGCAGCACCTCGAATGCGATGGCACCGGCGAGTGCAACCGCGACCGTAAGCAGCGTTGTAGCCACGGGCCGCTGAATAAACGGTGCGGAGATGTTCATGCCGGCCCTGCCACTTCTCCATTCGTCGCTTCCGCGCGCCTCGATTCGCGCTCGGAACCGTGCGCCAAGTTATCAAAGAAGACGTAGATGACGGGCGTGGTATACAGCGTCAGCACCTGGCTCAGCAGCAATCCGCCCACCATCGCGATGCCCAGGGGGCGGCGCAACTCAGATCCGAAACCACTTCCTAAAGCCAGCGGCAAGCCGCCGAGTAGCGCGGCCATGGTGGTCATCATGATCGGGCGGAAGCGCAGCAGGCACGCCTCATAAATCGCATCCGTCGCGTTCTTCCCGTGTTCGCGCTCGCCTTCGAGCGCAAAGTCGACCATCATGATGCCGTTCTTTTTTACGATGCCGATGAGCAGAACGATGCCGATAATCGCTACCACGCTCAAATCCTGACGAAAAATAATCAACGCGAGAAAAGCGCCCACGCCCGCTGACGGCAGCGTAGAGAGAATCGTGATGGGATGGATGAAGCTCTCGTACAAAACTCCCAGCACAATGTAGACCGTAACCAGCGCCGCCAGAATCAGCAACGGTTCATTCGACAGCGAATTGGTAAAGGATGCGGCCGTGCCTTGAAAACCGGCCTGCAGACTGGCCGGCATGTGCATGTCTTTCTGCACTTTGTCGACTGCCGTAATCGCCTCGCCCAGGGCAGCATTGGGCGCGAGATTGAACGATACCGTTATCGCTGGAAATTGCCCCTGGTGGCTGATAGAGAGCGCCTCCGTCGTTTTCTCGAAGTGCGCGAAAGCGCCTAGCGGTACGGCATTGCTCACAGTCGAACTCGTGGAAGTGGCGGTAGTTGACGAGGCCGACGGCGAGAGCGCGTTCGCAGGAGGCACCAGCGTATTCGCCGAGGGAGTGTACAGCGCCGATCCTGTCAGCGCGTTCGATCCGGCCGACGATGATCCCGAAGAAGCGAACGATGAAGAGGCTCCCGCACCGGTGGCGCCGGCCGACGCGTTGGACTGAATATAAAGGTGATTCAAGTTATTCGGATCGGTCTGAAATTGCGGCTCACTCTCCAGCACCACGTGATACTGATTCACCTGCGTGTACATGGTGCTGATTTGGCGCTGACCGAAGGCATCGTACAGCGTGTTATCAATCGTCGTGGGCGCGATCCCCAGTCGCGACGCGGTGACCCGGTCGATCACCAGATTCACGGCCAGCCCACCTAGTTGTTGATCGGTAGCCACGTCTTCGAGTTCCGGCAACTGCTTCAGCCGGTCGACAAACCGGTTGGTCCAATCGTTGAGTTCATTGGCATCCGGATCTTCAAGCGTGTACTGATATTGCGTGCGGCTCACCCGGTCGTCGACTGTAATGTTCTGCACCGGCTCCATAAACAAAGTGATTCCTTGGACCTGGTTCACTCTGCTGGTGAGTCTGCGAATCAGGTCCGACGCATTGATGCTCCGTTGGTTGAGTGGTTTTAAGTTAATCGAGATGCGGCCACTGTTAATCGTCGTATTGGTTCCATCAGCGCCGATAAACGACGAAACACTTTCGACTGCCGGGTCCGCGAGAATCGCTTTTGTAAGCTCCTGTTGCTTCTCTGCCATCGCCTTTGAGCCAATGGTCTGCGGAGCCTGCGATATCCCCTGAATCACTCCAGTGTCCTGCACCGGGAAAAAACCTTTAGGGATGATGATGTAGAGAAAAACGGTAAGCATCAGCGTCGTCACCGCGACCAGAAGCGTAATCGTCTGGTAACGCAACACAACTTTCAGCGTCCGGCCGTAGAACGCGATCATGCTTTCAAAAGCGCGCTCGGTGAATTTATAAATGCGCCCCTGCTTCTCTTTCGGCTCGTGCCGCAGAATACGCGCGCTCATCATGGGCGTAAGCGTCAGCGAGACGACCGCAGAAATAACAATGGTGACCGCCAGCGTGACCGCAAACTCCCGAAACAAACGCCCGACCACGTCCCCCATGAATAGCAACGGAATCAATACGGCGATGAGCGATACGGTGAGCGAGAGAATAGTAAAACCAATCTGCTCCGCACCCTTCAGTGCCGCTTCCATCGACGGCTCGCCCATTTCGATGTAGCGCGAGATGTTTTCGATCATCACAATGGCGTCGTCCACTACGAAACCGGTGGAGATGGTGAGCGCCATCAGCGACAAATTGTCCAGACTGTAGCCGAGCATGTACATCGCCGCGAAAGTGCCGATCAGTGACAGCGGCACCGCAACCGCAGGGATAATGGTGGCGTATACACTGCGCAAGAAAAGAAAGATGACCAGCACCACCAGGCCGACCGTCAAATACAACTCAAACTTAACGTCGCTGACTGATGACTCGATTGAAGTGGTGAGGTCGGTGAGCGTGGTCACCTGAATGCCCGCCGGCAAATTCGCCTGGAGCTGAGGCATCAGGTTCTTAATGCTCTTGACTACGCTGATCGTGTTAGCGCCCGGCTGTCGTTGCACATTCAGAATCACCGCGGGCGTCAGGTTCATCCACGCCGCTTGATTGTTGTTTTCTACGCCGTTCACGATCCGCGCCACGTCAGAGAGCATCACGGGCGCACCGTTACGGTAGGCGACGACAACACTTTGATAGTCGGCAGGAGTTACGAGCTGATCGTTGGCGTCAATCTGATAATCCTGGCGCGGACCATCGAAGTTTCCTTTGGCGGAATTCACGCTGGCGCTGGTCAGCGCGGTGCGCAGATCTTCCATGTTGATGCCGTAGGAAGACAGCGCCGTAGGATTAGCCTGAATTCGTACGGCCGGCTTTTGCCCGCCGCTGATCGTCACCAGCCCCACCCCGCTGAGTTGTGAAATCTTCGGAGCCAGGCGCGTGTCCACCAGATCCTCGACCTGCGAGAGCGGGATCGTATTTGAGGTAATAGCCAAGGTAAGGACCGGCGCGTCGGCCGGATTCGTTTTGCTGTAAACCGGGGGCGCGGGCAGAACCGATGGCAGAAGACTCTGCGACGCGTTGATCGCCGACTGCACCTCTTCTTCGGCAATATCGATGTTCAAAGTGAGATTGAATTGCAGAACAATGACAGACGTCCCCCCGGAACTGGTTGACGTCATCTGGCTCAACCCTTGCAGTTCGCCAAATTGCCGTTCCAGAGGCGCCGTCACCGTCGTCGCCATGACCGTCGGGCTGGCTCCGGGATAAAACGTGAGCACTTGAATGGTGGGATAGTCGACTTCTGGCAACGCCGAAACCGGCAATTGGGTATAGCCCACCAACCCAACCAGCAGAATCGCAGCCATCAGCAAAGCGGTGGCCACGGGCCGCAAAATAAACGGACGAGACGGACTCACGGCGCGCTGCTCCCGCTAGTGTTGGCCTGCGCGCTCGATGTGCTGTTCGAACCTTTGGTGGAATCCTTATTCGAAATGCTGACCGCTGTGTTCTCCTGCAACTTGTCAAAGCTGCTTGTGGCGACAACATCCCCAGCGTCGATCCCCTCCACCTGCGTCATGCCAGCGTCGGTCACTCCCACCTTTACCCCGCGGTTGTGAGCGACATTGTTCTGAATCACGTAGACGAACGATGACTGACCATTCTGTTGAATAGCCGCTGCCGGAACCAGCGTGACTCCCTGCAAGGTATTCACCAACAGCCGCACATTCACAAACTGATTGGGGAAAAGAGCATCGTCCTTATTGGCAAAAACTGATCGCGCTTTGACAGTCCCTGTCGTGGTGTCAATCTGGTTGTCGAGCGTCAGCAGGGTCCCGCTCGCGATCTTTTTCTGCGCCGTGCGGTCAAAAGCATCCGCATTGAGCTTCGCGTTCTTCTTCAGCCGCGCAGCAACCGGCCCCAAAGAGTCTTCCGGGATTGTGAAAATCACGGTAATCGGCTCCAACTGCGTAATCACCGCGAGAGTTACGGTTCCCGAAGCCTGCACCACGTTGCCCGGATCCACCAACCGCAGGCCGACGCGCCCGGAAATCGGCGCAACGATATGGCAGAAGTCGACCTGAACCTGGTCGTATTGCACTGTTCCCTGATCGTTCTTAACTGTGCCCTCATCTTGCAGCACAATCTTTTCCTGGTCATCCATCTGCTGCTTTGCAATTGCTCTGCGCGCCCATGCATCCTGGTAGCGCTGCAGGTCCATCTTCGCCTGGGCCAGCACATTTTCGTCGCGTTCGAGCGCCCCTTGCGCCTGCAGGAGGGTTGCGCGGTAAGGGCGTGCATCAATCTCGATCAGCGGATCGCCCTTGCGCACAATTTGCCCTTCCCGAAAATGCACTGCAACCACCTGCCCACCCACCTCACTGGTGATTGAAGCGGTATACACCGGAGTCACCGTTCCGATCTCGTCGAGGTAGACGCCGATGTCGCCCTTCTTCGCGGTTGCAGTAGTGACCGGAATCTTAGGAGGTGCCGGTTTTTTCTTGGTTGCAGCCTCGTGGTGACGCCACAGGAGCAACGCCGCCAGCAGCACGACGAGCAGCAACACAATCAACGCGCTTGACCACCATATTTTGCGCCGACGCGAATCCGCGCCGTGCTCTGGCAGCTGATGGCTTGGGTCGGTAATCGGGGGATGCTGATTGGTATCGACGGTCAACCGGATCTCCTTAAATTGTCAAACCCGAATCCGCGCATGGTACTGCTCGTGGGCGAACTCTGCAAGCATGCGAAAGTTCCTTGCCGCGAGTCTTTGTGCCCTCGCGACGCGGAACGGTCAGCCTGCAAGACCTCTCCTCATAATTATTAACGGGAAAGTTTTTAAGAAATATTGGGCCAGACGTGCGGGATAGCGCCTGGCTTTCCTGACACACACGGGGCAATTCGCCAAGGGGCCCAATCACCGGTCGAGGTTTCTGCTTACCAGGCAGAGCGCCGATTCTCACCGGCACCCGTCACCTGGAAAGTAGCAATGCCGAGCGACGGTCTCACGCTACGCGTCGCCCGCTCACCAGGTTGATGACCAGGACCACCAGCGCGACCACCAGGAGCAGGTGAATCAGACCACCGGCCACGTGAAGACTGAATCCGAGAAGCCACAGAATCAAAAGCAGAACAAAGATTGTCCAAAGCATATTGATCTCCTTCGCCCACCTTGGATGAGCATCCCCCGCACCGGTTTGCCGGGAAGGTCATTTATTTTTGCGTCCTCAACCCTTTACGACGTAGAACGGGCTGGATAAGCGACTTCCTGCGGTCTTTTGTTGTTGTCACCGGCGAAGCAGAGCCTGGTATCGGCTCCCTTGCAAGTTGCCGGCCCTGCCCCACCAACCGCCTCTCGCCTTCCCGAAGTAAGAAAACTCCAGCGAGTTTATGAAATGTGAGGGAATCGACCGCAAAACGTCGCTCTTAGAGGTGAGCAGTAATTAGAAAGACAAATTCAAACTGACAAAACCAGGAGAACCGCCATGAAATCGTTGAATAGCTTCGCTCGTCTTGCCTTTGCCGCGCTGTGCCTTTGCGTTTTCGCATCGGCCAGCTTCGCCGTCAATCCGCTGAGCTACCCCAAGGGACTCGCCGTAGACTCGAAGGGTAATCTCTGGGTCGCCAATTCCGGCCTCAACAACGTTCTCGAGTTTAGTCCCGGCTACGGCCTGCAGAAGGCCAACACAATCACAGAAGGTGTCAGTAATCCCTCTGGCGTTGCCTTCGATCCCCTCGGCAACCTCTGGGTCGCCAACTACGGTGGCGGTGGCAGTGTCTCCGAATACACTGCCGGCAAGCAGATCACCGCTAACACCATTACCAACGGCATTCTGGGGCCGGAAGCCATCGCGATCGATGGCGTCGGCAACATCTGGGTCGAGAACGATTATGTCAATGTAACGATTTATGACTCGCCGTCCGGCTTTGCTCCGCCGACAAATCTGCTCAGGACTCTTACACCATCCTTCCCCGTTTATGGCATCGCGGTCGGGGCCGGCGAGTTCTCCTGGGGCAGCAATACTGGCGTAAGTTTCGTTGCCGAGACTCCCGCGTTGGTCAGCGCTTCGCTTTGCTGTGACTACGCCTCCAATGACACCGGCGTTGCTCTGGCAATCGATGCCAAGGGCAACATCTACATGGGCAACCTCGACGGATCAGTTTGGATTAATTCTCCTCAGGCGTACGAATATCAATTGCTCCAATTGTCTTTCGTTCCCTCTGGCATCGCGATCGACAACGTTCGCGGGCGGATTTACATCTCCAACTACAACGGAAACTCGATTTCCGTGTACAGCACGTCGGGCACGCTGTTGAAAGTGATTGAATAGCAAACCGTCGCTTGCAGCCTTGGCGGACGGGGCATTGCCCTGTCCGCTTTTTCGCGTCGGATTCTCGGTTTACGACGATTGTTGTGACGATTTATGGCCTGCTCAAGGCCGCCGCGGATGTCGAAAAGCAGGCCGAGGGTCTTTCAGAAGATCCGCCTGGCTTGCTCTCAGGAGTTGTTCGCCCTCCGTTACCCGATTGAGTGCAAGTAGACAAGTTCCTAACGCACTTTGCGCCTCGGCGATTTGCCATGGCAGCAAGGGAAAGGGAGCCGACCGGGCGGACGCGAGCGAGTTGCGCAATACCGCCTCAGCCTCAGTCGCTTTGCCCTCGGCGGTAAGAGCTTCACCCAAACGAACTTCAGTGGCAATTACCGTTGGATGGTCTCGGGCAAGTTGTTTCCCGCGAATCGCCAACGCTTCGCGCAGCAAGGGTTCGGCGCTCGCGGGATCGCCCTGAAAGACTCGATCTTCCGCGAGATCGATCAGCGCCGATGCCGCCTGAGGGCTCTCCTCGCCGCCCAATTTGTGATCCATGTCTAATGCCCTATGCGCGTAATGCTCAGCCTCGACATAATTGCCGCGGTCGAATTGCAACAGGCCCAGATTTGCGATCACCTTGGCGGCAGCCCACCCCTCGGGCCCACTGGCCTGCGTGATTGTGTCGAGCGCTTGTTTGAATGTCGTCTCCGCTTCATCGTAATCACCCTTGGCTTGCAACAATCGGCCCCAATTATTGAGAGCCACGGCGAACACGATGTTCTTTTCCCCGAGCGTCTTGCGCCGCAGTTCCAGGTTCTCTCTGAGCACTGGTTCCGCCGCCTGCCAGTTCCCCTCTTCGAGTAACAAAAATCCGAGATTGTTCAGCGGGTAACCGAGATCGGGATGATTATCACCGAGGATCTTGCGGCGCAGTGCGAGGTCCTCCCGTTCGGTGGCTTCCGCTCCTGTAAGATCACCAGCATCGATCAAAGCTCCAGCTAAGTTGTGCAGGCTGTTGGCAAAATCTGGACCGCTCGGATCGATTCGTCGCTGCATTTCGACTGTCTCCCGCAGCAGTTGCAAAGCCTCCGGGTAGTCGCCTTTACGCTCCAGAAGGAGTGCGAGGTAGATACGAGGTCCCGAATCACTGTTCCGTTCCCGATCGAGGGCAAGCGCCCGCCGCAGCAGCGGTTCGGCCTCGGCATCCCGGTTTTCGAGATAAAGGCATTCCCCGAGTCCGGAAAGGCTCTCCAGTACTTCTTTGCTGTGCGGCCCCGAGGTCTTCTCGCGGATTGCAAGTGCCCGTCGAAAGAGCGGCTCGGCTTTCTGGTACTGACCTTGTAGCCGAATAGAGTCCGCCCACGACCACAGAAGCTCGGCGACATCCGGGTTCGACTCCCCGAGCGACTTCTTACGCAGCGCGTACGCGCGTTCGAACAGGGATTCGGCCTGGCCATACAACCCCAACGAAAGATAAGCGTGGCCGATGTTGTCGAGCATCGTGCCCTGCAGCGCAGGATCGCCGGCCAGTTCGCGATCAACGCGCTTTGCTCCCTGATCGAGTAACTCTCGGGCCGTAATCTGCTGTCCGTGGGCCTGCTCAGGAGTGGCCGCTTCAAAAATGCCTTTGAGGAATTGTGACTCCCGCTGCGCCGTGAGTCGTTCCCGCGTCGCACGCTTCGCCAGCAAACCCATCCCTACACTAAAGCCAATCAATGCCAGGGTCACGATCGCTGCGGCGGACACCGCGGCCCTGTGCCGGCGCACAAACTTGCCCGACCGATATCGCCATGTATCGGTGCGCGCATGCACCGGATACCCTGTGAGGTGCGCTTTGATGTCATTAGCAAGCTCGGCCACCGAGACGTAGCGCCGCGATGGCTCCTTGCGCATCGCCATAAGCACTATGTTGTCGAGATCGCCGCTGAGTTTGCGCGCAGCGTCGGGTGCGGCCAATTCTGCGTTCGCGGCGCTCACCACACTCGGCGGCTGCGGATTTTGCTCGCAGATGATCTTGACCATCTCGAACGGACTCGTCGTGTCGAACTGGAAGGGACGCTTCCCGCACAGCAACTCGTATAGCAATACGCCTAACGCGTAGACATCGGTGGCGGTCGTCACCTGATCGCCGCGCACCTGCTCCGGGCTGGCATATTCCGGAGTCATCATCCGTTCGGTCGTTCGCGTGCGAGTGAAATCGGCGGATTCTGGATCGAGTAGCTTGGCGATACCGAAATCCAAGAGCTTTGGAAGACCCTCCGCCGTTACCAAAATATTCGCTGGCTTGATGTCGCGATGAACCACCAGATTCTTGTGTGCGTACTCCACCGCGGCGCACACCGTACAGAACAACTCGAGACGGGCTTCGATTCCCAGTCTATTTATCCTGCAGTAATCATCGACCCGGGTACCGTCCACATACTCCATCACCAGATAGGGCAGACCGTCGCTGGTGATGCCGCCATCCAAAAGGCGAGCAATGTTCGGATGGTCCAGGTTGGCAAGAATTTGTCGCTCGCTGCGGAAACGCAATAACATTGCCCGGCTTTGTCCGAGTCCGCCCTGTACCGTCTTGATGGCAACCTGTTTCTGGTAGAGGTCGTCGGCGCGAGCGGCCAGATAAACCTTTCCCATCCCGCCCTCGCCCACCAGACGCAACAATTGATACGCACCAATTCGCTTCCCGGCAAGTTCCTCTTCTGCGGTAACCTCCTGCGCCGCTTGCAGCACCGATTTCTGAATAAACCCCATCGTCTGCCCCGCGGAATGGAGCAGCGATTCCACCTCCCGACGCAAGTCGCCGTCGCCGTTGCAAGCTTCTTCGAGGAAGGCTGGACGGCGATCCTGCTCCAGCTCAAGAGCCTCATAGAAGAGGTACTCGATGCGAAGCCAACGATTGGAGCGCGGCGAAGATGCCATTTGTAGCTGCTCCTAGGCTGAGGCGGAGTCTTGCGTGAGTTCGCGGTGCAGCCAGGCTTTGGCCATTTTTAATTCGCGGTGTACCGTGGCCGGGGATATTTTCAGCGCGCTAGCGGCTTCGTCATAGGTGAGCCCGCCGAAACACAGCAGTTCGATAATCTCACTCTTACGTGCGTCGTGCGCCGCGAGGCGTTGGAGGGCCGCGTCCAGTTCCACGATTCCGCCCGCGGTCTGCGGGCCGATCATTATCGCTTCATCCAGCGAAATCGTCTCCACCCCTCCGCCACGTTTCTGTCGATGATTTGCCTTAGCGTGGTCAACCAGGATGCGGCGTAACAACCGCGCGGACACGGCAAAAAAATGCACTCGATCCTGCCAGGCTACGTCCGCATCGACGAGCCGCAGATACGCTTCATGTACCAACGCGGTCGCTCGCAGCGTGTGGTCGGGACGTTCTGACCGCAAACTGAAGGACGCGAGCTTGCGAAGTTGCTGGTAGACAATCGGCATCAGCTCGTCCAGCGCCTCTTTATTCCCGCCGCCCCATTCTTGGAGTAGACGTGTTACCAGCTGACGCTCCGTAGGTGTTTCCGGCATAGGCACCCCCGGTCCAACCGTAAGCGCTGATTCTATCCAAATCAGTGTTACGGCGGCGAGAAATCCTGGCAAAGTTTTTTTTGCGCCGGTGAGGGAATCGCCTGCACAACGTCGCTCTTATAGGTGAGCAGTAATCAACACTTAATCCAGGAAGGAAATACCATGAAACTCAGGACCTTATCTCTATCTCTTGGCGTGGCTGTCGTCCTCTGCATGTCCGCCTTCGCTCAAAACTATAATTTCACCACCATCAATTATCCCGACGACTCGTTTACCCAGTTGCTGGGCATCAACAACTCTGGTGACATCGCCGGCTACCACGGTGCTAGCCCCAACCTGGGGTTCACCTACACTGACGGCACGTTCACCAATGAAAACTACCCCAAGTCGCAACAGACCCAGGTGATCGGCATCAACAACCGCCCCTTTAAAACCGCTGGGTTCTATGTCGAGCACGGCAAAACCATCGGCTTCACAGACTACAAGGGCACTTTTGCCAGCGTGGCCTTTGGCAAGAAGCCCTTCAACCAACTCCTTAGCCAAAACGACATGGGTCAAGCCGCTGGATACTACAGCAGCAACGAAGCTGGCACCGATCCCGATGTGCCATACGTATATGACGAATTCGGGGGTGTTTTCGAGGTCTACACCATTCCCGGCGCCACCGGCGGCGCGCAGGCGACTGGTATCAACAACTCCAGCAGCGTCTGCGGTTTCTACATCGACTCCACCGGCACCAGCCACGGATGGCTCCAGGTTCAGGGACATTTCACCGTCCTCGACTATCCCGGCGCCGCTCAGACGTCCGCCTCCGGCCTGAACAACAAAGGCCTGGTGGTTGGCTTCTATGTCGATGCTCAAGGCAACACTCACGGGTTCGTCTACAACACGTCTAGCGCCACCTTCACGCAGGTGGACGATCCGAGCGGAGTTGGCATGACAATCGTGAACGGGGTAAACGACAACGGCGATCTGGTCGGGTTCTACGGCCCGAACGCCTGCACCGGCAGCTCAACTTGCAGCGGATTCGAGGCGACTCCGGCAGAGTAACAGTGCGCTACGCCAGACTTAATCGCAAAACATTAATCGCAAGACAATAGTGGGAGTCCGAGAATCTGCGGGCTCCCATTTTTTGGCTCGATACTGACTTTGCCGTTAAATGCAATGCTGCACACTTTGTTTTGCCTTTCTGTTTTGCCTTTGCTTTTGGGTGGCGCGGCGGTTCACCGCTGCGATAACTTTGTCCCTTCAACACCGATCACGAACCCATGAAGATCCAAGTGGCATGGATTGGAAAAACAAGAGAGCCGGCGATCCAAGCGCTATCCGACGAATACCTGAAACGCATCTCGCGTTACGCCGAGATCGAAGGTGTGGCGTTGAAGGATGACGCCGCAATCTTATCGCTGGCGGCCGGCGAGAGGTCGAAGAAACAGCAAAGCCATAAATTGGTCTTGCTCGACGCCCGCGGACGCCAACTCTCCTCCGAAGAGTTCGCTGGCTTTCTGCAACGCGAACAAGTGAACGCCGTTCCGCTCCTCCTCGTCATCGGAGGCAGCGACGGTTTCAGCGACGAAATGCGGCACCGCGCTGGATTCGTCCTTTCCCTCGGAAAAATGACGCTGCCGCACGAATTGGCGCGGGTGGTTCTACTCGAGCAGCTTTATCGCGCCTTCACCATCCTGACAAAGCACCCCTATCATTTAGGACATTAACTGTGTAGTAATGGTCAGCGGCCAGTCAGTCCAGACCCGTGTGCTCGATTTCGTCGCCCCGATGCACCTCCGGCAGCTTCACGGCACCGCGAAACTGGCTTACTGTATTCCTATACAGGCGAAGCAAGTCTGAATTTGTAAGTGAGGCCCTCCCCCAATGAAAAACCCGTACGACGTACTAAGAATGAAAGAGCAGGAACTGATACGAGTCCGCAAAGAAATGGACGCTTTGCGGCTCGCAGCGCGCTTATTGGACGCCGAGGACACAGCGAAAGGACAAGGCCAGCCCAAACTCTCTCGAGTCGTGGAAATGCCGTAGTCCCGATATCCTAAAAGTTTTGTTCTCCCGGGGCGAGTCCAACTCGCCCCGTTCTTTTAACCAGATTAGATTGCTTGTCTTCGTGAACCTTCGTGACCCTCTGTGGCTAATGACTTACCTAGCCTGCACCACTCCCTACAAACTGCCCAAATTTCAAATCCTGTCGCCTTCCGCGTACAATCAATGATTCGGCCGATATGTCGGATCTCCGCCGTGGTCTTATCATCGTGAATACGGGTCCAGGCAAGGGCAAGACCACCGCGGCCATGGGCACGGCTGTGCGCGCCGTCGGTCAGGGAATGCGCGTCCTCATGCTGCAATTCTTGAAAGGCTCGTGGCATTACGGCGAACTCGACGCCGTCCAGGCATTTGGCGATAAGTTCATCATGAAGCAGATGGGCCGCGGCTTCGTAAAAGTTGGCGCCGAAAAGCCCGACCCTGAAGACGTTCGCATGGTAGAAGAAGCCTGGGCGGAGGCTGAAAAAGCGATCCAGTCCGGCGAATGGGATCTGGTGGTGCTCGACGAAATCAATTACGCCATCAGCTACGGTATGCTCGACCCAGCAAAAGTGGTGGAGTCGCTAAAACATAAACCGGAAATGGTGCACGTAATCTTGACCGGAAGAAACGCCCATCCGACAATCGTCGAACTGGCGGACACCGTGACGGAGATGCGTCAGATTAAGCACGCCTACGAAAAAGGCGTAATGGCCCAGAGAGGAATCGAATATTAAGATCGGGTGATCGGGCCGTCGGGTGATCGGGTGATCCAAAACCGGTCGTCCTCGGCTTGATCGATTGTCATAGCGTCGGACGAATCGGCATTTCAGATGGCCCGATCACCCGATCACCCGATCACCCGATCTATGACATGGTTCAAACGCCAATCCGGCGAGATAGACGCCTCAGGCGACAAGAAGGTCCGCACCGAGGGCCTATGGGTGAAGTGTGATGGCTGTCGCCAGATCATCTGGAAGAAGGATCTGGAAGAGAATCTCAACGTCTGCCCGAAGTGCGATAAACATTTCCGCATCGACGCCCGTACCCGCCTGGCCCAGCTTCTCGACGACGACCAATACGAAATTTTCGACAGCAACCTCGCCTCTACCGACCCCCTGAAGTTTGTCGACCTGAAGGCCTACTCCTCGCGCCTCAAACAGGCAAAATCCGACACCGGTCTGAAAGATGCCATCGTCAACGCTCGTGGCAAACTCAACGGCCGCCCCGTCATCGTAAGTTCAATGGAATATTCCTTCATCGGCGGCAGCATGGGAGCAGCGGTCGGCGAGGTCATCACCCGCGCCATCGAAAAGGCCATCGACACCCGCACTCCCATCATCATCGTTTCCGCGTCCGGCGGCGCCCGCATGATGGAAGGCGTGATCAGCCTGATGCAGTTGGCAAAAATCTCGGCCGCTCTGGCCCGTCTGGACAAGTCAGGAGTTCCGTACATTTCGGTCCTCACCGATCCCACCACCGGCGGCGTCACCGCATCGTTCGCGATGTTAGGCGACCTCAATATCGCTGAACCCGGCGCCCTGATAGGCTTTGCCGGCCCGCGAGTAATCGAGCAGACGATAAGACAGAAGTTGCCGCCTGGTTTCCAGCGCTCCGAATTTCTGCTGGAACACGGAATGCTGGACGCCGTAGTCCCACGCAAGGACCTGAAACCCTACATAGCGCGCGCGCTGGATTTCATGGTGCAGGCCGCGTAGGAACTCTGCGGGGACAACAGAATCCCACGTAGGGACAGACGCCCTCGTCTGTCCAGCCGAACGAAGCTCGGCACATGTCGGCAGCGGCGATATCTCGGCTCCGTCGCGGCAGCCAGCTACAGTCGGAAGATGTGCGACATGTTCAATCGCACTATTCCCCGCTGAAGCCATCGGTTTTACCTTTGAATGCGGTTTTCTGGAAAGCCTGCAAGCAAACAACGACACTGCTATAACTGAAAGCTGACGACTGATAGCTGAGAGCTGATTTTGTCCTACGAAACCGCAGTCGCGCAGATGTACGCGCTGGGCCA
The DNA here is from genome assembly GCA_035483045.1 of Terriglobales bacterium. Lineage (GTDB taxonomy): Bacteria > Acidobacteriota > Terriglobia > Terriglobales > Acidobacteriaceae > Acidiflorens. The sequence goes on along the minus strand of DATHQD010000012.1, from coordinate 17,954 downwards.
CGAACTGGCGCAGACGCCTTCGCACAAGTTCGATCTCGCCCACATGCGCGTGCTGCTCGCTGCCCTGGGCAATCCCGAGAATCGCTTCCCCGCCGTGCTGATTGCAGGCACCAACGGCAAGGGTTCGACGGCCGCGACCCTGGCTTCAATCCTTCAGGCGTCCCGCCTCAAAACCGGCCTTTACACCTCGCCGCACCTAGTTCGCATCAACGAACGCATCCGCCTCAATGGTGATCCCATCGGCGACGATGATTTCGCCGTGCTCCACGACGTCGTAGATCGCACCGTCGAACGCCTGGTCTCGGAGGGCGATCTCCCGTGGCATCCCAGCTTCTTTGAGATGTTGACGGCGATGGCCTTTGAGTATTTCGCCCGCAACCGTCCCGACATTGTCGTCCTCGAAGTCGGAATGGGCGGCCGTCTCGATGCCACCAACGTAGTAGAGCCGCGCCTCAGCATCATCACCGACATATCGCTCGATCATCAAAAATACCTCGGCGAAACTATCTCCGAGATCGCCCGCGAAAAGGCTGGAATCATCAGGCCGAATGGAATTGTGGTTACGCTGCAGCAGTTGCCCGAAGCAAACGACGTGATCGGAAACGCCATTCTGGATGCGGGCGCCCGCGTCGTAAACGCTGTGCCCTACGTCCCGCCCATTTCGCCGGGCAGCGGAGACTACATCGAGGCCAACGCCGAAAATCCTGAACCCGGCAGCCGTCGCATGCACTATCCTTTGCAGGTTCTGGACCGCGAAATCGTCGTCGAATCGCCGCTAGTGGGCCGTCATCAACTCCGCAATCTGGCGCTCGCGATCGCTGCCGCCGCCGAATTGCACAACCAGGGAATCTTTCAAATCACACCCGACTCAATTGCTCAAGGCATCCGCCAGACGCGATGGCCGGGCAGATTTCAGGTAGTCCCAGCCACAAACAGTAATCCCGAGTACGTTCTCGACGTCGCCCACAATCCAGCTGGAGCTTGGGCCTTACGCTCGACGCTTTCCTCCGCATACCCGACACTGGGAAACGGCCGCGACCTGACTATGGTCTTCGGCGTGATGCGCGATAAGGCGATGCAGGAGATTACCGAAATTCTGTTTCCAATCGCCGGTCATGTGATCTTGACCCACGCCAACAACCCACGCTCGGCGTCGACCGCAGAAATTAGGCAGGCAGCCCAGCGAGTGGCCGCGGGCGTCAATATTCAAGATGCGGAAGACCTGGAGTCGGCTCTCGCCCATGCCCGGAAAGCCACCGGATCGGGGGGCCTGATCGTCGTTACCGGTTCGATTTACGTCGTGGGAGAGGCAATGCGAGTTCTAGGTGTCCGCATCTAACCAACAGCGGAAAGTGGCTTCTGCGGGAAGTTGGGCCCTACAAGCGAGATGAGCGGAAATTGAATAAGATGGCCACATCTGCCGAGACGGAAAAAGCGCGGCCCGATCTGCGCTCGTCCGAACGGGAGGGGCTGCCCGTTCCCGCTTGGCCCGAAATACGTCCGGCCGCGCGTACCTTCAGCCGCCACGGCTGGCTTAGCCGACTCCGCTCCTATTTCATTCTCTCGCCGCTGATCTGGCTTTACACCATCATCTTGGGAACGATCTCTCTGACCTGTTCGCTCTTCGATCGTGACGGACGAATCCAGCACGATCTCGCCCGCTTCTGGTCGTGGCTAATCATGAAAACCATCCTGTCGCCGGTAACGGTCACAGGCGCGAACATTATTAGCGATGACCACCACTCAGGCAATATCCCTCCGTCCAAACCTCGCGTCTACGCAGTCACGCATGCATCAGCGCTCGATATCCCAATTCTTTACGTCCACCTGCCCTTTCAATTCCGCATCGTCTTCAAAAGTGAATTGCTCGCCTATCCATTCGTGGGCTGGCATCTGAAGCGTTCAGGCCAAGTCTGCATCAACCAGCAGAATCCGGCAGCTTCGATTGGCGCCGTCAAATCGGCCCTCCGAAGCCTCCGCAGCGGCAAGCCATTGGTCATCTTCCCCGAAGGCGGACGCACGCGAGATGGCAAGATTCAACCTTTCCTGCCCGGAGCCTTCTTTCTGGCAATCAAAGCCCAAGCCGATATCGTCCCCATCGCGCTCGTCGATACCTTCGACCTGCTGCCCATGAACACCTACCACATCAAGTGCCAGCCGCTGGAAATGCGGGTAGGCGAGCCCATCTCCACCGCCGGTTTAACCGTCCGCGACACAGATGAGGTGTCGGCCAAAGTAAAGTCCGCAATTGAATCCCTTCATTCCCGGCCGCGAATTACTTAGGGTGTCGCTTCGTCCTTCTTCTCGGTCGTCCCGCTATACTTGACTAACATGCTGACTCGCCGCCACCGTTTCTACGTCACCCAACTCGTCTTCTTAACTCTTGTGCTCGCCGTTGCATCGGCCGCGCAGAATACCGAACCTGGACCCAGTCAGACAACCCCAGCTCCCGGCGCAGAGTACTCTGGAATGTACAGTTTCCTGCGTGACGGCGAATTCGTGCAGATCACAGTCGACGCTCCTGGCCACGTCATAGGCTTCATTTCGCGCTATGGCGACTCTGATAACGACCGCGACGTTTTTCTGGATCACTTTTTCAAGTCCGCAAAACTGGATGGCAATAAGCTGACCTTCACCACCGAGACCGTGAAAGGCAAATCGTTCGAGTTTCACGGCACCATCGAGCGCGGAGAGGGCAAGAATCACAATGAAGAAGCTTTCTACGTCCTAAAAGGAACTCTCACCGAGGCCACCACCGATGCTGCCAAGAAAACTTCTTCCCAATCGCATGAAGTCGCGCTAAAGAGCTTTCCGCAAGACATGGCGCCCCCGCAGGCTGGCAAGCAATAACGCGCCTAGAACCCATCAGGCGGTCTCATAAGTCGGTTTTGGGCAGGCACGCCTCTTAGCCGTGCCGCAAAAACGCAGTAAAGACTGAGACTTTAGCCCCTGAGGAAGCCGCTGGCTTACTTCCCGGTTTTTGAGTTGGCTTCCAAATGTTATCTGCCCTGCGAGAGCCAATATTTATTTTCCCCTTTCACCTGACTTGTCATCTAAGGGCGGTCAACCTATATTTCAAACTCTGCTCGGAGGAGCGTTTATGACAAAAAATCTGTTCATGGCAGTTCTCATGCTGGCATGCGTGCTGCCAGCCATAGCTGACGACAAAGCAGAAAAAGCCGACGACCGTATCCACGAATCTGCCGTGGTGATCAGAGAAATTTTAGGCATGCCTGACGGCATTCCGAAGGATCTGCTGAATAAAGCGGATTGCCTCGTCATCTACCCGTCAGTCAAGAAAGCGGCCTTCGTGGTCGGTGGCAGCTACGGCCGCGGAGTAATCACCTGCCGCAGAGGCCACGATTTCTCCGGTGGATGGAGTGCGCCGGCAATGTTCGCCCTCGAGGGTGGCAGCTTCGGTTTTCAAATAGGCGCGGAGGCCACCGATTTCGTGCTGCTCATCATGAATGAGTCAGGCTCCCGATCGGTCCTGTCGAGCAAAGTGAAACTGGGCGGAGATGCTTCGGTAGCTGCCGGCCCCGTGGGACGCGACGCCTCCGCCGAAACTGACATCGTGCTCAAGGCCGAGATTCTGTCCTACTCCAGAGCCAAGGGCATATTCGCCGGAGTGTCGCTAGAAGGTTCGACCATGCGCTCCGACGACGGCGCCAACCGCGCCCTCTACGGCCGAGATCTGAGCGCCCGCGAGATCGTACGCGAAGGGAAAGTAGCCCCACCCGCATCGGCGCATGAATTATTGTCGATCCTGAGAAGGGCGTCTCCGCGACACGTTGTGAAGTGACCCCAATGTTTTCGGCGTTGCGGGTGGAGCGCGATTTGAAACGCGCTTCTTTCTGCGATAGCTTGGATCGTGCAATGACGTCCTAATTCATGATCCTCGACGCGCTCCACCGCATCGCCAATCACCGCCAGTCGCTCACGCGCGAAGAGGCCCGAGCCGTGATGGCTCAGGTCCTCGCCGGTCATTGCTCGGACGCGCAAATTGCCGCGCTCCTAGTCGCTCTGCACATGAAGGGCGAGACCGTAGAAGAAATTGTCGGATTCGCGGAAGCCATCCGCGCTGCAGCCACGCCCCTCGAACTCCGCTCTAACGCTGTTCTCGACGCCAGCGGCACCGGCCGCGATGCGCTCGTCGATACCTGCGGCACCGGAGGCGATACTAGCGGCACCTTCAATATTTCCACCGCAACCGCCTTCGTCGTCGCCGGAGCCGGAGTGCGCGTTGCCAAACACGGCAATCGCAGCATCACCTCGAAGTGCGGCTCTGCCGACGTGATGGAAGGCCTGGGCATAAACATCAACCTTCCCCCGCCGCAGATCGCCGCTTGCCTCGAACAGATAGGAATCGCCTTTCTTTTTGCCCCAGCCATGCATTCGGCGATGAAGCAAGTCCAGACCGTTCGCCGCGAATTGCATCTACGCACAATTTTCAATCTGCTCGGTCCGCTCACCAATCCCGCCCGCGCCACCTGCCAGGTAGTCGGTGTCTATTCCGCCGATCTAGTCGAGAAACTTGCCGAGGCCCTAAGCATGTTAGGCCTGCGCCGTGCCTTGGTAGTCCACGGATGCGACGGCCTCGACGAAATCACCATTACCGCCCCAACCCGTATCGCCGAAGTGCGCGACGGGCAAGTGCGCAGCTACGAAGTCACTCCCGAAGAGTTCGGCCTGCAGCGCGCCACGCTCGATGACTTAGCCGGTGGAGACGCCTCCCTAAATGCCAAGCTGATCCGGGAAGTGCTAGCTGGAGAGAAATCTCCCCGCCGCGACGTCGTTCTCCTAAACGCCGCCGCCGCTTTGGTAGCCGCCGGACGCGCCGATCACTTGCGCGACGCCATTCCGCTGGCGGCCGAGGCCATCGATTCGGGCGCCGCGCAGAAAAAAATCGAGGCCCTCGCAGCGTTTTCTAATTCCGCCGCCTCATGATGCCGGAACCTCGAAAACATTGTTTGCCACATCCCCCTCCGGCACGCTCCCGTCATTCACCACGATCTGGCTCGGCGTTCCCTTCAATTCCACCCGCGTGGTCGCCGTGCTCTTGGCGCGAACCTCGATCCGCTGCGTAATCGTCCCGCCTTCAAAAGAAATTGTGAAGGGAACCTCCGCCCCCGCATCGCCCCGATTTTCCAGCGTGATCGTGATGAACTGGACATCATTGTCCGTCTTCCACGGATGCGCCGACTGCACTCGCAAGTCCGCCAATCCCCGATCCTGATACACCCAGTCATCAAAGAACCACCCCAGATCGCGCTTGGCCGCCGCCTCAATCAAACGCTCCACATATTTCGGATCCTTATCATCATCCGCTCGATACTTCGCAACAGCCTGCTTCAGCACGTCGTCGCCGACCATGTCGCGCAGCATCCACCACACATACGCTGCCTTGCTTCGATAAAAGGTTTCGTCGAATGTAGTAGCTAGAGGCTGGCCTACACTCTTTGCGCTTTTCTCCGCAATATCCTTGCTCGACGAAGTCGACAGTTCTTTTTCCGCGTCAACAAACGCATCCTTGTGCACTCCAAGAAAATCGAGCGCTGCCTGCCTTCCACCTTGCTGCTCGCGATAAACCGCCTCCGCAAAATGAGCCAAACCCTCGTAAACCCACGGCCTAGCCGATGGCACAGCCGAATGCACCAACTCATGCACGAGGTTAGTTCCCGCCAGCTTCGCATCCTCTACCGCCAGCGAAGCCATCAACAGTGTTCCACTCTCGAACGGCGGAGAATTTGCATCGTCAAGGTCAGCAATCGCGATCGGTGCGCTAGGCGTGCCGAACCATCTGCTCACAAACTTCATGGCCGGCTCCAGCGCGTTCGAATATCTAGCCGCGCCGTCCTCATCGCCCGGCAAGCTGAACAAGATTAGCGGTTGCTTAAGCACTGTTTGATAGTTGGCCATCGCAAATGCCGGCGTCACTGTGCCAAGGCGCATCCATGAGCACTCTGCCGTCACCTTCTGCGCGCGACTCATCTGTTCATGGTTTGAATCGCCTCCGGGTGAGCAGATGATTGACCGAAGATGCTCGCCATCCTCACTAGACATTGTGAGGATGGCCTTGAATTCGCTTTCCGCCTCCCTCGCCTTCCAGCGATCGCCAACCTCAAACAAACTATTCCCCTCCGAAAAATCCGCCGCCTCGGTGGCAATCGGATACCACGCCACATATCCCGCGCCCCGTACCGCCGTAAACTTTGGAGTGATCTGGTCCCAGCTGGAATGTTTCGCAATCTCCTCCGGCACGCCAATGCGAGTCAGACGCGTCGCATCCAGCGGGATGACGCCCTCATAACCAATTTCAATCTCCACCGATTCCTTTGGCTTGGCCTCGGCCGGCAAAGTAACAATCGCCTCTGAAAGCGAGCCCGTGTGATCGATGTCGGACAAGTAAGGCTGCGAAACAAATTGCACGGTCTTCCCATCCACCCGGATCGACCGCCAGTTCAGCGAAGATGAAATTTGCAGCGCCGCGATCTTCTGCGGTTGTGCGGAGTCGTTGCGCAACGTGATCTTGCCGCGCGCACCCAGTCGCTGCTGCTGCGGCTCCAACGTGATCGCCAAGTCATATTTCGTAATGGTGAAAGCTTCTCGATTAAGCGCCCACGCGGCCGAGGTAAAGCCGCCCAGAATGTAAAGCGCAAAAACGAAAAGAAACTTCATGGTCGCGCGATTCATTAGTTACTTCGATGCGCCCAGCCGCCTCTGCCGCACGACTTCATAGAGCACTATGCCCGCCGCCACCGATACATTCAACGACGGCACTTTCCCCAGCATCGGAATCGACACCAGAAAATCGCAATGCCGCCGCACCAGATCGTGCAGCCCCTTGCCTTCCGCCCCGAGCACAACGGCGCAGTGCATCTTGTAATCAATCGCGTCATACGTCTGTTCGCTGCGCTCATCCAGTCCCACCACCCACAGCTCTTTCTCTTTCAACTCTTCGAGCGCCCGCGATATGTTCGTGACTTTTGCGATCGGCAGGTGCTCACTCGCTCCCGCCGAAACCTTCGCTACCGCTGCCGTCACCGCAGCCGAGCGCCGTTCAGGAATCACCACCCCATCCGCTCCCGCCGCATCCGCCGTGCGTAAGATTGCTCCCAGATTATGCGGATCCTCGATCCCGTCGAGTACAACCACTAATGACTGTTCTCCGCGCCGCGATGCCACAAGATCGTCGAGATCGCTATATTGTTTCGCCGATGTTGCCGCCACCAGTCCCTGATGCGCTGCGTTCCCGGCGATTTCATCAAGCTCCTGCCGCGACAAAACGCGCACCGGAACGCCAATCTTGCGGCATTCATCAATCACCCGCCGCAGCCGGATATCTTTCCGCTCCTTAGCAACGCCCACCCACTCGAAATTTCGCCCGCGCGCCTTCAGCGCCTCGGTCACCGTATTGATTCCGTAGAGAATATTCACGACGACTAGTTTACAGCCCGTGCGACATCCTTCGTGGGCCTGGGTGCCATTTGGTCGATGCTTCCCGCCCTGGGTTGTGTCTTTTTCTGCACCGATTCGCGGCTGCTAAACTCAAATATTCAAGAGATAAGACTTGAACACCGCCTACATCCTCTCCGCCGCGCGCACCCCCATAGGCAAGTTCGGAGGCTCCTTAGCCTCACTAACCGCCTCCGATCTAGGTGTGGTGGCCGCCAAAGCCGCGATCGAGCGCGCCGCTATCCCGCCAGAAGAAATAGAAGAAACAATCTTCGGCAATGCGCGCCAGGCCGGAGGAGGTCCCAACCCCGCCCGCCAAATCTCCATTCGCGCGGGCGTGCCGCAGTGGGTTCCCGCCTACACCGTCAACAAAGCCTGCGCCTCCGGCCTCAAGTCGATCGTTCTAGGATTCCAGGAAATCGTCGCCGGCAACCTCGACTGCGTCCTCGCCGGCGGAGCCGAGTCCATGTCCCGCGTTCCTTATTACCTCGAAGGCGCACGCTGGGGTTACCGCCTTGGCAATCAGGAGCTCGTCGACGCCATGTATCACGACGGCTTTTTCTGCCCCTTGGCGAAAATGATCATGGGCGAGACCGCCGAACTTCTCGCCGACCAATATAAAATCTCACGCGAAGAGCAGGATCAATTCGCGCTCACCTCGCAAAAGCGTGCCGCCGCAGCCCAAGACAGCGGTCGCTTCGATTCTGAAATAATTCCGGTCACCGTCGAGGGCAAGAAGGGAACAACCGTCTTCGCGCGTGATGAGCACCTTTTCCCAGACGCCACAACCGAAAAGCTCGCCAAGCTAGCTCCCGTCTTTTCAAAGTCGGGAACCATCACCGCCGGCAATTCTTCCGGCATCACCGACGGCGCAGCCGCGGTAGTCTTAGCGAGCGAAAACTTCATCAAGCAAAACAATCTCAAGCCACTGGCTCGAATTCTCGCCGCAACCTCGGCCGGAGTCGATCCCCGCACCATGGGCATTGGTCCCGTCCCCGCCATTCACAAGCTCGAACAGAAGTACGGTCTCAAGCTCTCTGACTTCGACCTGGTCGAACTCAACGAAGCCTTCGCCGCGCAGGTCCTGGCCTGCGACCGCAGCCTCCATTTCAACCGCGACAATCTCAACGTCAACGGCGGTGCCATCGCGCTCGGCCATCCCATCGGGTGCACCGGCACGCGCATCACCGTAGCCTTGCTGCACGAAATGTTGAAACGAAAAGTGCGCCGCGGCCTGGCCACGCTCTGCGTCAGCGGCGGGATGGGCATGGCGCTGGCCATCGAAAACTGCGCGTAGCGTACTCGCGACTGGCGGCGCGCCCACTTCGATAGCTATACTACTGAGGGATATGGCAATCGCCGCAGCGAACACGGGCTTGGCTAGTTCAGCTAGAAACCCCATGCCGCTCTCCGCCATCATCGTCGACGACGAACAGCTGGCGCGCGATGAACTCGCCTATCTGCTCAAGAATCTCGCCGACGTAAATGTGATCGCGCAAGGCAAGAACGGCCTGGAGGCGATCAACCTGGTGCGCGAACTCAATCCCGACCTGCTTTTTCTTGATGTGCAGATGCCCGGCCTCGACGGTTTCGGAGTCATCAAAAAGCTGCTCGACCGCAAGGTTCCGCTGCCCAAGATCGTCTTCGCGACCGCCTTCGATCAATACGCGGTGAAAGCTTTCGAAGTCAACGCCGTCGACTACATTCTGAAGCCATTCGACAAAAAACGCGTGGCCCAGTCCATCGAACGCGCACGCGCGAAAATCGAATCCGGCGCCGGTCCCGAAGAAAAAATCGAAACGCTGGTGCGAATGCTCGAATCGCAAAAGTCGCAGGCGGCAAAGATCCTCATCAAAGCGGCCGGCAGATTATTTCTGACCGATGCCAAGGATATCTGCTATGCGACCATCGAAGACGGCGTAATCACCGTCGCCACCAGCGGGCACGCCGGCATGGAAGGCCAGTCCAACTGCCGTACGCTGGAAGAGCTTTTCGAAAACCTCGATCCGAACTTATTCTGGCGAGCCCACCGCTCGTTTCTGGTCAACATCAATCACATCCGCGAAGTCGTGCCCTGGTTCAAGAGTTCTTACCAGTTGCGAATGGACGATAAGAAACAGACGGAAATCCCCGTCAGCCGCGCCCAGACTCGCCGCTTGCGCGAACTCTTCAACCTGTAGAGATACAGCTTCTCCCCCGCGCTCGTGACACCAAATCCAGCCGTAGAGAATCACCCTGACGATGAAGTGAAAACAAAAATGGGCGGACGCCTAATCTGCCTCGTCCGCCCGGGGAGGGAACCTTCAGGAAGCTATCGCTTGCAATGCGATTCGGTTGGGTATGACGAGCGTCTCACCGTCTACCCGTATCAACTCTTTTCGTTTCATCTCGCCTAATAGGCGCGTTACCGTTTCTCGCGAAGAACCGATCATCTGCGCAATCTCTTGGTGCGTGAATTCCGTCGGAACGCGAAGTTCCCGGTTGCGAGGCTCATCCGAAACCCACGAAAGCAGCAGCCTGGCCAGTTTCTCGGTCGAGCTTCGGGCGAGAAGCAGTTCGTGCACATCGTCAAATGAAATTGCAATCTCGCGCGCCAACATCGCCGCGCATGCCAGCGCAGCATGACTGCTAGCTTCAAGCAATCGCAAGAAGGCATCACGCTCAATGAACTTGATTTGACACATCTCAATGGTCGTGACCGTAACCAGCGATGACCCGCCCGCGACTACCGCGCTCAGCCCAAATATCTGGCGATTTCCCGCAATCTTCAGAATAATCGTCTTGCCATCGCGCGCCTCCACCGATAGCTTCGACCGCCCGGAGCAGGCAATGTATACGCCGCGCGGGTTTTGACCCTCTGCAACCAATGTCGAATTGGCCGGATACAGAGTTAAATGCCCTATTGCGTTGAACTCGTTCATCAGAGGCTGAGGTAAATTGCAGAAGTCGGACCTCTGCCTCAACTTGCAATCGAGACAGTTGTTCGAGATCGCGAGGTGGCGCGGCAAACCCATAGCAAACTCCTGCGTTGATCATTGCCCGACTGGTGGAAGCTTCCGCCGGGGGACGAGGAATGCGCCACGCGCAAAGCACTGCACATGGCTTGCCATCTCTTTCAGGTTAACTAAATGGTTATGCATCTATGAGTTACGATGGTGGGATCAGTCTGGGATGAAAATGCGCCCTGCCGAACCGCTGGCCGTCTCGCCGAAAGTTCGGCAGACCAAGGTTAATTGTTATGGTATCCACTCCGCATGAATCGGCTTCCCAGATAATTTGCCGTGCCTCCTGTCAATTCAGATAATCAGTGCGCGAGATTCCCAACCGTTGCATTTTGTATTGCAGCGTGGTTCGCTTCACTCCCAGCCGCGCCGCCGCGCCCGATGGCCCCGAGAGCACACCTCGCGTCTGCCGCAGAACTTCGATGATGTGCTGGCGCTCTTTGTCGCGCAGCGTCACATCCGATTCCGATAGCTGGCGAATGCTCTCCTCGCGCAGTTCGCCAAGAGGCGGCGTCAACCGGTTGCCTTCGGTCAAGATTACCGAGCGCTCGATGAAATTCTCCAGCTCGCGAATATTTCCCGGCCATTTCCAATTCATCATCACTTCCATGACATCGTCCGGGACGATCTCTACCCGCTTATGCAGCCGAACCGAGCATTTTTCCACGAAATGGCGAACCAGCATGGGAATGTCCTCGCGCCGTTCGCGCAATGCCGGCAAATGTAGCGGAAAGACGTGCAGCCGGTAAAACAAGTCGCCGCGGAATTCCTTCTCTTCAATGGCCTGAACCAGATCGCGATTGGTCGCTGCGATCAGCCGTACATCCACCCGGATCGTCTTCGTTCCCCCCAGTCGCTCGAACTCCTGATCCTGCAAAACACGCAGCAGCTTGGGCTGCAGTTCGAGCGGAATCTCCCCTACTTCGTCGAGCAGCAGCGTTCCTTTATCCGCTAATTCCAGCCGTCCGATCTTCTGGCTCACCGCTCCTGTAAACGCGCCCTTTTCATGTCCGAACAACTCACTCTCCAGCAGTCCAGTAGGAATGGCGGCGCAATTAACTTTGATAAAACTGCGTTCCTTGCGCCGGCTCAGCCCGTGTATCATCCGCGCGATCCGCTCTTTTCCGGTTCCGGTTTCTCCGGTGACCAGAACCGTAGAGTCGGTGTCAGCGACAATCGCGGCGTAATCCATCACACGTTTCAACGCCGGGCTCGATCCGACAATGTCGTCGGCCCGGTTCGCGCCGCGGATTTCGTATTCTAAATAACGCTTTTCCTGGGCCAGGCGCTCCTTCAGACCCGCAATCTCGCCATAGGCATGTGCATTGTGCAGGGCAATGGCGACCTGATTGGCGACTTGTTCCAGATATTCCACCTCCGCCGTCCCAAAAGCATTTTCCGCCTTGTCATTCGCATTCAACGCTCCCCACACCTGATTGCGCGCAATCAGGGGCACACTGCAAACCGATCGAACCCCGAGTTCATACATGGCTCTCGCCAGGGGCGCGTCCATGTGAAGCAAATCGTTTGCGGCGTAGAGTACAACCTCTCGCGTCTGAATCGCCCGGCCGAAGAGTGCTTGCTCGATGGGCACCGCAACTCCGTGGTTTACAAAAGGCTCCAAATCAGGCCCATCTCCATAGGGCTGGACGCCCTTGCCATCTTCCTCCAGCACCGCCAAGACAGCCCATTGATAGCGCACGATACTGCGAAGGCTGGAAAGAATAGCCGGCAACAGTTTGTCCAATTCCAGGATCGAACTCACCTCTCGGCTGATCGCGACCAGGCTTTGTTGTTCCTCAAACGCGCGACTTACGCGGTCTTTCTCCAGTACGACCGCCCCCATCGTCGCGATCGGCGACAGCAACGCGATGTCATCGTCGCTTGAGGCTAGCGGAACCCTTTTGCCGAGGGCGAGCGCCCCAAAGCGATTTGAAGGCGTGGTCATAGGTACGGCAACATATGACCGTATTCCGTGATCTCGCAGCAGCGGCGTGAATTCGGGAAACCGTCCTTCGTGTTCGGTGTCCGGAATCATAACCGGCTTCTGATTTTTCCAAACCCACCCGCTCGCGGCTTTCTCCACCGGAAGCGGCACGAATTCTCCGCTTTCCTCATTCTTCTTCCAATAGCGCGTTTTCATCTTTCCCTGGCGTTGATCGTAAAGAGAAAGATTCAACAAATCGGCGCCCGTGAGGGCCAGCACCGGGGCTGAGATGGCCTCAATTGCTTCTGGCAGGGTTTGGGCGCGCGCTACCGCATCCGTGATCTCAAGCAGTAGCCGATAGCGCTCATTTTCGGGCGGAGGATCTCCCTCAAAGGCAAACGGGCGTACGGACATACGGAACCTCCTGCACCTGTCAAGTGCAAACGAGCGAGCTAATTGAGCAGGAACTGGGGGTCAGCGCAGCTTGCCAAGCCGCGGGACTCTATAACATGCGTCGCAGATGTTGGCTCCTTTACTTGGGAACCAATCTCGTTCTCCCCAGACGGGGAACCCCCTCAGGTTCTGCGAACGCCCTTCACCGGATTGTGCTCTCCCGGGACGACGTATTGTTAACCCATCCAACTGGTATATGCAAGACATTTCTTAGTGCTATACCGTTCATATCTCGCTACATTATGGGTACCCAATCCCACTTACAGTAAGATTCTTCTATGGCACGCGGCTGGGAAAGTAAGTCGATAGAGCAGCAGCAAGAGGAAATGGCGGAGCGACGGAAAACACCTCAGCCTGCCCTTCCCGCCAGCCAGCAGGAACGCAACCGCAAGCGCGATGGTCTGCTTCTTTCCCGCGAGCGCTTGACCCAGCAACTGCAGACCGCCGCCAACCCCCGTCATCGCCATATGCTGGAGCAGGCTTTAGGCGAACTCGATCGACAACTCAGTTCTTTCAAATAGGTTAGACAAGAACAGGTGACGCCAGCGCAACCTGATGGCGATTCAATAACCATGGCCCCTATAATGAAAACCGCGGTCCGGTTCAGTCGCGCCTAACGTATAATCGAGAAGTTAATGAAAGCCTACGTTTACGTGTCACTGAAGAAGAGCGTTCTCGATCCGCAGGGTAAGACCATCCACGGCGCGCTCAAAAAGATTGGCTACAAGAGCTTGCACGATGTGCGCCAGGGAAAGTATTTCGAACTTACTCTCAACGGCGGAATAACAAAAGACGAAGCGCAAGCAGAAGTCGAGCGCATAGCGCGTGAAGTTTTGACCAATCCTGTGATTGAAGAATTTCGTTTCTCCCTCGAAGACTAACGCTCGGAAAATTCGTCGAAAACCAGACGCTACTTAATGGCGTCCAAGCAATTAGCGGCATCCCCCCGCCGAAAGATTTGTCAAGGAGCCACTTCGCCAATGTGCGGCATCGTTGGATACGTAGGTAAGAAGCAAGTCGTACCCGTCATCATCGAAGGCCTGCGAAAACTCGAGTATCGCGGCTACGACTCCGCTGGCATCGCCGTGGCCGGGAACGGCTCGGGCCTCGAAATTCGCCGCGCTGAAGGCAAACTACGCAACCTCGAAGAAGTCATCCGCGTCAAGCCGCTCGATGGCACCTATGGCATCGGCCACACGCGTTGGGCCACCCACGGTCGCCCGACCGAAGAAAACGCCCATCCTCACCGCGATTGCACCGGCAAAATCGTAGTAGTGCATAACGGAATCGTAGAAAACTATCTCTCGCTCAAGAAAAAGCTCATCGGCGAAGGCCACAAATTCTCGACCGAAACCGACACCGAAATCATCGCCCACCTCATCGAGAAGCACTACTTCCAAACCGGCAACGGCCATCGTCCCTCACTCGAAGACGCCGTGCGCAAAGCCGTCAAAGAACTCACCGGCGTATTCGCACTCGTAGTAATCGCGGTCGATGATCCGAACAAAATCGTGGCCGCCCGCAACGGACCGCCCGTAGTGATCGGCCTCGGTAAAGACGAATTCTTTGTCGCTTCCGACGTACCCGCGCTCCTCGATCACACCCGCGATCTTTTCTTTCTAGGCGATGGCGATCTAGCCGTAATCACCAGCGATGGCGTGCGCGTCTCCGATTTCGACGGCAAGCCCATCGAGCGCAAGGCCCAGCGCATCACCTGGGATCCCATCATGGCCGAAAAAGGCGGCTTCAAGCACTTCATGCTCAAGGAAATTTATGAGCAGCCGCGCACCGTCCGCGACACCACGCTAGGCCGCGTTTCGCAAGATTCCGGCAGCATCTTCCTCGACGAGATGCATGTGAGCGAAGCCGAATTCAAGGCGCTGAAGAAAATCAACATTGCCGCCTGCGGCACCAGTTGGCATGCCGGACTCGCCGGCAAATTCATGATCGAGAATCTCGCCCGCGTTCCCGTCGAAGTCGACTACGCCAGCGAGTGGCGCTATCGCGATCCCATCCTCGGCCCCGACACGATGACGCTGCTCATCTCGCAGTCGGGTGAAACAGCGGACACCATCGCCGCCCAGCGTGAAGCCAAATCCAAGGGCTCGAAGACGCTAGCCATCTGCAACGTAGTAGGCTCGATGATCACGCGCGAGGCCGTAGGCACCGTCTACACACACGCCGGCCCGGAGATCGGCGTAGCGTCGACCAAGGCGTTCACGGGTCAACTGACCGCGCTCTATTTATTTGCTTTGTATCTAGCGCAAGTGCGTGGCACGCTCACTCCGGAACAGTCGAAAGCAGCGGTGCAGGAATTAATGCGCATCCCCGGCAAACTCGAGCAGATTCTGACAAACGACGGGGCCTGCGAAGAACTGGCAAAGGCTTACGTCCGCGCGCAAGATTTCCTATTCCTCGGGCGAGGCATCCACTATCCCATAGCCCTCGAGGGCGCGCTAAAACTAAAAGAAATTTCCTACATCCACGCCGAAGGCTACCCCGCCGGAGAGATGAAGCATGGCCCCAATGCCCTGATCGACGAAAATCTGCCGGTAGTGATAATCGCAACACGCGACATAACCAGCCCGCAGTCCATGACGCGTTACGAAAAAACGATGTCGAATCTGAAAGAAGTAAAAGCCCGCTCCGGCATAGTAATCGCCCTAGCCACCGAAGGCGACACCGAGATAGCCGAAGAAGCCGATCACGTCCTCTTCGTCCCCGAAGCCCCAGAAGAACTATCAGCCATCCTGGAGATCGTCCCGCTCCAACTCCTCGCCTACCACATAGCCGTAAGAAGAGGTTGCGACGTAGATCAACCGAGAAACTTGGCGAAATCGGTGACGGTGGAATAGCGAGGCGCACGTCTCGTTCACGACAACAACTGTCGTGCGATCAATGAGTGCAATGGGGCGTAAGCACCATTGACCCCGGACAGGACTGTAGTTGGTGATAACGGGATGTTACGTCAACCATCGGTCCGGTTGCAGGACTGGCCCCGAATACCTCAGAATCATCCGCGATGAGAGCATGGCAGATTTTCTGTGTTGGCGTCGCTGTGCTAGTTGCCGTTCTTCTCCTGCCGTCCTATGAATCAGTGTTGGCAGGACTAGCAGCAGTTGTCATGGTCGCGGCAGTTGTGGCGGGTTTCCTTTTCCGCCCGCGCAAGGACGTGTTTTATTTGCGGACAACACTCGTCGTTTCCGAACCTGATTATCCACTCGCCGTCGAACATGATCGCGTAGCCGTGCGGGTCGAACTGGTCCGACTATGGCTGTTGTTCCTGCCGACGTTCGCGGCAATCGCGTTTCTCATTGTCACTTCTGCCTCAGGAACGACGTGGAGATTCAGCGTTTTGGACAGGCTCTTGAATGTAACCACAATGTCCTATCCCATTCTGTATGGTATTCGAGTATTTCTTGCCATCGTTGTCGGACTTCTCTGGACATGGGTAAGCGAGCGGTGGGTCCTGCGGGATGTGGACGCGTGCAGTGCTGACTCCGTGTCCCCGACGGCAGGTCTCCTTTTGTACAGTTTCAGGGACCGCTCCGGTGATTACTATGGCGGAGAAGCCTTCCCCTTCGCCTTGGTACGCTCTCCAAAGTTGGCAAGGATTGTTTTCTACAACGTATCCAACCCGCAACGGAACAGAATCGCGATGGGATGCCTGTTTCATCGCCCAGTAATCGCGGGGCGCGGCCTCACAGATCTGGACGAGTCGACTGTGGCGACTCACTCTGTCGGGGTCCAACCTGCTTCCGAGTCCCTCTGACCCAGGGCGAGCCGTAGTTGGTGGAATTGATTCCATAACAATGTCGGCTCCGACGCCCGAGTAAGCTTTGGTGGTGCCAACCAACCAAGGCCCGGGAGAAAGGAGCCGAACGATGATCATTATAGGAGCGGATTACCACCCGGGGTTTCAACAAATTGCGTTTGTGGATACCGACACGGGGGAGTGTGGCGAGCGGCGGCTGGAGCATCGCGAGGACGCGGAAAAGTTCTATCGCGATCTGGCCGCGCAAGAAGTCAAAGTGCGGGTAGGGATGGAAGCGAGTGGGCACGCTCGCTGGTTTGAACGACTGCTGGCGGAGTTGCAGGTTGAGTTGTGGATTGGGGATGCGGCGGAGATCCGCACGAAACGAGTGCGGAAGCAGAAGACGGATCGCCAAGATGCGCAACTGATTCTGCGCTTGTTGCTGGAAAATCGCTTTCCCCAGGTGTGGGTTCCGAACTGGGAGAATCGCGATCTGCGGCAACTGCTCTGGCATCGTCACCGCATGGTGCAGGCGCGCACGCGGATCATGAACCAACTGCAAGCCGTAGCGCTCAACGAAGGACTGCGCTGCAAGAAGCGGCTGTGGCGAGACGCAGGACGAGAACAACTAGAGGCGTTTCGATTAGCTCCATGGGCGAGCCGGCGACGGCACGACCTGCTGGAGTTGCTGGACCGACTGACTCCGACGATTGCCGAGTTAACCCAGGCCATCGAGCAGGAGGCGGAGAAGTGTCCGGCGGCGAAACGCTTGCAGACACATCCCGGAGTGGGGGCCCTGACCGCATTGGCGTTCGTGTTGATCCTGGGCAGAGCAGATCGGTTTGAGTGTGGCAAGCAGATCGCGAGCTACCTCGGCTTGGTGCCGTCAGAAGAGTCGAGCGGACAGCGACGGCGGCTAGGACACATCACGAAACAAGGCAACTCGTTGTTGCGTTTTCTGCTGGTCGAAGCGGCGCAAGTGACGGTGCGCAGCGACCAGGAATGGCGCGGTCGGTACTTTCACCTGGCGCTGCGGCGCGGGCGAAAAATCGCCAAGGTGGCGATGGCGCGGAGACTGGCGGTCCGCCTGTACTGGATGTGGCGGAAGGAATGGAATTACCAGCAGTTGACGAAGTTCGGTTCGCACGCGGGAGAGCCCGGAAATCCCGATGGTGTGCAGTCCAGCACCGAGTAATTGATTGGGCATCCCGCTCCCCTTCGCGGGGGAGTTCGAAGTAGTAATCATGATTGAAAGTGTGACCGAAGAGATGGATGGGTCGGATCGAGTTTCCTGACCTGAACCTTGATTGCGAGCGAGCCTTGGTTGGTAGAGCAAAAGCAAAAGCTTCAACGAGAGCGAAAT
>DATHQD010000011.1:0-2497 GCA_035483045.1 Terriglobales bacterium | reverse complement strand
CTGGTGAAGGAAGCCGGCGGAATGGTCACCGATTTCTCTGGCAAGCCCTATCATCCTGGTGACCGCGAAATGCTCGCCTCCAATGGGAAGATTCACTCGGAGATGCAAGCGGTGGCGGCCGATATTGGGGAGCAAACCGCCAAGCGATAAGTTTGCATGCAACCCGCACCATCTCATAGAATTCCAACTTAAGTCACAAAATGGAACTGTTCCTTAATCTGCTTTGGGTTCTGATTGCCGCTGGCGCCATTGGTGTGTGGCGCGCGTGTTGGCGGATTGAGAAGCCTCGAAGCCATCGAGACTCGCTGCGCGAATGGACGGCGATGGGTTGCGCGCTTGTGTTGCTATTCTTCGCGGTCTCGCTCACCGATGATTTGTACGCAGCGGCGATGCTTCTGGACGAATGCTCGGCGAGCCGCCGCCAATCCATCTGCAGTCACCATCCGGGGCAGTCGAGAGAGATTGTGAAGGAAACTGGCCCCGCGATTCTTCCGCGGCCCGTGTCAGTCGAGCCCCCGCTGACTTATTTGTGCGGGGTTAAGATTGCTTCTTATGCGGTGAAATTCTTCGTTCACGATCTTTCTGAAGGCCGCGCCCCTCCCGTTTCAACTCTCTAGACATCGGTTCGTTAGTGAGCCGACCTGTCGCGCGCTCGAGTTCTCTCCTAATCATTCTGTCGGCCGATGGGTATTGCGCTGAGCACCAAGCTGCGGTTAGGGCCGAACACAAAGCAAGTTTAAGAGCAGAGGAGTTTCTTAGATGAAGTCGGTAGTTTTTTTTGTGGCATTGATCGCAGGCGCCGCTGTGTGCGGTTGCGGCGGTGCGAGCAATCCATCGGATCAGACGAAGGCTGCGAGCTCAGATAGTTCGAAAGGAGGGAATTACGTCGCGTCTGATGCCAAAGGCATTCAGACCATGACAGTAAAGACGTCGAGTGTTCCGGACTACCTGGAACTGGCTGCGCACATTGAAGCGGATCCGACGCGCGTAGTTCACGTATTCGCGCCTGCCGGCGGACGAATTACCGAACTGAAAGTGCGACCCTGGGAGCGAGTGGACAAAGGCCAGACGCTCGCTCTGCTTCAGAGCAGCGACTTGGCGCGGGCGATGGCCGACTATCAACGCGCCGTCGCGGATAACGAGGTGAAGCAGAAGCAGCTCGTTCGCTCGCAGGATCTGCTGGCCCACCGCGCGATTGCAGAAAAGGATTTCCAGCAGGCGCAGGCGGATGCGCAGTCGGCGAAGGCAGTATTGGACGCAGCGCGAGAACAAATTCTGGTACTCGGCATGGACCCTGATAAAGCGGGCTCGCAGTTGCGCGTCACGGCGCCGCGTTCGGGTGTTGTGCTCGATGTGAATGCCGCACAGGGCGAGTTCTCAAAATCGCTCGATGCCCCGATGCCGCTGTGCACCATCGCCGACATCACAACGGTCTGGGCGCTCGGCGATGTTTTCGAAAAAGACGTGAGCGCTGTGAAATCCGGGCAGCAAGCAACTGTGACGCTCAATGCCTATCCCACCGAAAGCTGGAAAGGGCAGATCAGCGTCGTTTCCGACACCGTCGATCCCGTCACCCGCACATTGCATGTGAGAGTGATTCTTCCAAATGCGAATATGCACATCAAGCCGGCGATGTTCGGCTCGATTCGTATCCTGCGCTCCAATTCTCAAGGCATTCTGGTGCCAGCTTCCGCAGTGATACGCGAAGGCACCGAAGCATATATTTTCGTTGACCGGGGAAATGGAAAGTACGAGCGCCGGAACGTGAAGTTGGCCCGTTCATTTGACGGCTCACTCGAAATTACGTCCGGCATCGCGGCAGGCGACAAGATCGTCTCCGAGGGAGGGCTTCTCTTGCGCGAGGGCACGCAGGACTAGCCACCGATGCGCAACCTCATCGCTTCGCTCCTCCGGTACAGGCCGCTGATGATCGTTGTGCTGGTGGCATGGATTGTCGCCGGCTTCATTCTTTTTCTTCGGCTAGATATCGAGGCGTACCCCGATCCATCCCCGCCGCTGGTAGAGGTGATCACGCAGAATCCGTCGTGGTCTGCCGAAGAAATGGAACAGCAAGTCACAGTGCCGGTGGAGGCGGCTCTTTTCGGCATACCCCACCTGGAAGAAGTGCGCTCGATCAGCATTTTCGGCCTCAGCGACGTGAAAATGTATTTCAGCTACGGCAGCGACTACTACTGGGACCGCCAGGAGGTTCTGAATCGACTCCAACTGATTCAACTGCCGTCGGGCCTTTCTCCGCAACTTTCGCCCTGGTCTCCAGTGGGCGAAATTTATCGTTATCAGCTATATGGTCCGGCGTACAGCCTGAACGAGCTTAAAGCGACACAAACGTGGTTCGTCACTCGCGAGATCAAGCAAGTGTCCGGCATCATTGACGTCACGTCATTCGGAGGCAGCACCCGGCAGTATATTGCCGACATCGACCCGCGAAAACTTCTGCAATTCAACGTCACTCTCCCGCAAGTGGTCACCGCCGTTG
>DATHQD010000010.1:0-39470 GCA_035483045.1 Terriglobales bacterium | reverse complement strand
GATGGTAAAGACAGCAAAAATCATACTGTTTCCAACCCTACGATTGGATATGGATTTCACACAATAAAATATGCCAATGGAAAAAGTAGAGAGTTTTTTCAAATTGGTGTGAGCGGAAACAAAACCGGAATCTCTGTCTATATTCTTGGTCTCAAAGATAAGAGGTACTTAGCCAAAACGTACGGAAAAAAACTAGGCAAGGCGAGCGTGACCGGATATTGCATTCGGTTTAAAGCCCTAAAGGATGTAAACATCGATACGCTTGAAGCGGCAATACGAGATGGGCTTGCAGCTCAGAATGAAAAAAGCAAGCATCAGTGAAGCCAGCAAGGAACGCACGAAAATCCAAGTCACGGTAACCTGGCTGTTCTGACTTCAATGATTTGTTGAGGGGATCAAGAAATCGATGGTCAATGAGATGGTTCCGTTTTCATACCCTTCAATAACTCTTCCTTGATCTCTTCATCTTCATCTACCCAATCCTGCACTCTGCGTTCGAAAAGGGCGTCAAGAAATGGAACTTCTCTCAAGCCCTTCTGTATCTCCTGAGCAGAGTAACTTGAGCGAAGGTGTCCAAACGAGGCTTCAGCGCGATTGACAGGAATACTTCGTTCATTTTTCAGTTCGCTCAGCAACTTGCTTTTAATCTCCTCCAGCTTTTTCTTCAGTGCCTCGTGCTTTGAGTCTGTCATTGTCGAGTGCTCTCCTGTCATCCATCAAACGGTAACAGGATTACATCGGGCCGTATACGGCTTCTCATCCGGGGTCGCTGTCGATAACAGGCGTTTTACAACTCAAAACCCCTCTGGCAAGGTCAATGAGTGATAACGCGATATTTCAACACCTATCTGATTCCGATTACCTTGGGCGAACGTAACCTAGACGACAAAGGCAATACCTTCTAGCCTTTATCCAGAAAAGTATGGTAACCGTCCTCGGAATTGTCGCTCGCGTCGCAATAGCAGTGGCAATGGCCTTCATCCTCAGCAAGACCATGCCACGCATGGCGAACAAGATGTGTCGTTTTATCTTTTTGTTCGTACTGTTTTTGCCGGTGAATTTCGGTGTCAACTACGTCAATGTTCAGCTTCTTGGCTACCACAAGATGGGCTGGACGGGAGCATCCATAATTGCTCTGCTTTTTGCTATCTGGGGAACTTTTCTATATTCGCCGCAACCGCACAATTCAAACACGCCCTGAGAATGCTTGACCGGATGCCAGCAATGGACCATGCTATCCTCTCTCGGTCGCATCTGGAATAAGGAAACGCCCATGCCCGGGCATGATTACAGCACGGGTGAGCGCCATCTCTTCGCGCTGACGCTGCTCCCACCCGGTCAACGAGCGTTCCGCCACTCCAGAAGAAACGCGATGCCGATGCCAATGAGGAGGACTGGCCAAACCCAAAGAGTGTCTATGCGTGGGATCACACGTAGGGCTGAGAGCAGGAACGCGATGCCCGAGATCAGAAACAGTGGGCCAGTAATGGTGCAGTGAAGAGAGCGATTCTTAAACCAATTGGCCATGCAGCCGATGGACATCGCGAAAAGGCACGCAGCCGTTGATGGTGCATGGAATGGAAGCCAATAGATACCAATGAGGCTCAGCACTCCCGACGCTACCAGCGAGACCATGAACCAGTAACAGATCGATGCTGGCGAGCTACAACAAGCCCCTGGTTTTGTCACATCGTGGGAGTCATCTTGGCCTCCGAGGAACATCTTAGCCGAGGGACGGAAACTTGTTGACGGGATGAAGAAGCCGAACACGTCAGTAAAACCAGTAAGGAACGCACGGAAATCCAAGTCACGCTAACGCGCCCGCCCAGCGCAATTTCAGTCGTTGAGATCCAGCGTGGCAGAATTTCCGTTGATAGGACATCCCGATCCCCCGGACGCCACTGAAATCTGCACTCTGCTCCCCGCTGACCCGCCGAAGTCGTTAAAGGTGTCCTGCGTAATCGTGGTCTGAAGGTGGCGTGAGTCTATGAACGTGGTCTCCAACGTGCTTCTGTTCCACATGATCTGCGATTGACGAGTGAAACCGCTGCCGGTCACCATCAGTGGAACTGAGTCCGCATCGCGCGGTATGTTGCCTGGTGAGATTGATTTCACTTGGGCTTGGGATACACCCTGACAGCTTAAAAATAAGCCACTGCATGTCCATCCAGAGGAAAGCAGCACCAGAGCTGCGACGAGGGCAATGCGAATCGGAGAGAAACGCCTACAGAGTTTGATAAGGGAAGAACGCATACCAGCCTCCCTTTGACCAAGGAATTTTACACCCGAACCAGCAAAAGTGAATTATTCTGATCGCCAAACAGGGAGGCAGAATATGAGCATGGCGTCAATCGCGCAACAGGTCAGGGCTAACATTGCGAAGCTGACGCAGATCTTGCGCCTGATCGAAGGATTGGAAGAGACGGAGAGCAAACCGGGGAAGCAGGCTGGAGCACAGGCGGTCAAGAAGCGAACGGTGTCAGCATCGGCGCGACGGAAGATGGCCTCGGCGCAGCGAGCGCGGTGGAAAAAGATCAGGGCAGGGAAGGCGAAATAGCTGCTGAAATGTCTACTGGTTTAGTAGACTTTACGGCACTCCGTTCCATCCACCCAGATCACGCATCTACACCGGCGATACTCGCGACCTTCGGCTGGGTGCTCGCTGCGCAGGAATCGTCTTCTCCTGGTGGTATCCTCAATGAATCGCAATTGAGGGTGACGACCCATGAAGTCATCTGTCGGAGCGGTTCGCATCACTTTTCATCTCGCGTTTATCCTGGTACCGCTATCACTGGCATTTCCTCAGAACCCACCGATGAAGCCTGAAGCGGAAGTCCACGTCACAACGAATCTCGTTCAGATCGGAGTAATCGTTCGCGATCGCAACGGCCCGGTAACCGACCTGACGGTGAATGATTTCAGTATCCTCGATCGCGGCAAGCCGCGAAATATCAGCATCTTCTCCACCGCGACCTCCGAATCTCCGCAGTCCGCACGGGTGTTGCCGCCAAACACGTTCTCCGATTCGCCGCAATATGGGGCCGAGAAACTGCGAAGCGTAACCATCGTTCTGCTCGACAACCTGAACACCCTCTCGGCATCCGCGCCGCTCCCCTATGAAGACACCCCGTTTTGGGTCGAAGATCACGCTCTCGCCAATGCGAAACAGCGGCTCCTGGAATTCTTGAAACACCAGGACCCAAGCGGCCGAATCGCAATCTACGGACTCAGCCGATCGCTGCATGTTCTCTGCGATTTCACATGCGATCGCGATCAACTGTTGGCAGTGGTTAGCAGGTATGACGCGAGATCCGTGACTCATCGTGACGCGGCCGAGGTTGGCATTATTCATCTCCCCAATCAGCCTCCCAGTAGCCCGCACGCGTTCGAAAACCCTATGAACGAAAATGCGGAGGAGTTTGCGGGCATGAACAACGAAGCTCGCGCCGAAGCGACAATGTCAGCGTTGGTGGCTATCGCAGCTCATATTGCCGACATTCCCGGTCGAAAGAATCTGCTTTGGCTGACCGCGAACCTTCCATTTTCGGGCCATGCCATCGCGCGCATTCTGCAACCTGCGAATATCGCGGCATATCCGATCGACGCACGAGGACTCCTCCCCCGCGCGCCCCAGGGGAACATAACAGGCGTCATCGATGCTGACGATTATGCCCTGGGCAAACTCGGTCCTCCCTCGGCCATGTCTCCCCAGCCGGTCGGGATCCAAACGATGGAGGAGATGGCCTCCGACACGGGAGGTGAGGCCTTCGTTAACTCGAATGACCTCGCCACGCCGATCCGCAAAGTCGTCGAGGATTCGGAGATCACCTACACGCTCGGGTTCTACATCGAGTCCAGTTCACTGGACGACAAATTCCACGAACTCAAGGTGCAGGTGAAGCGCCCGGCTCTCAATGTTCATTACCCGAAGGGCTACTTCGCCGCGAGGGACTTACCGGCCACGCAGAACGAAAGCCACAACGCATTTCTGGCGGCGATCCGCAGTCCGCTCGAAGCCGCGAACATTCCGCTCGACGTCAGGGTCGATCACACTGAACAGCCTCAACCTCATTCCCTGCAGGTTCTGGGCGTGGTAGGCATCAAGAATCTGCGTTTGCCGGAGCAAGACGGCATAAGGACTGGGATGATTGACGTGTATGCGATCCAACAGGACATCACGGGAAAGGTCTTACAGCAGGTAAACGACCGCCTTCGACTCAAACTTACCGAGCAGCAATATCGAACGTACCTGCAGTCGGGCATCAGGTTTCGCGAGATCATCCAGCCGAATCCACAGACGGTGATGTTGCGCGTCCTTGTCCAGGACCCCACCAACTCCGAGGTGGGCAGTGTAATTATCCCGCTGTCACGCGTGAACTAAGACCCACCATCTAGCCTCTCCGCCTGTTTCGGTGTTATGCCGCGAATCGGATGCAGCGCATTTGACCTCCGCCTCAATTCGGCGGTTGACCGAGTTCAGAGCCAGAGCGAGCAAGCACTGGAACGTTTGACAGTTTCGGGAATCGCTGTCTTGCGATAAGCTCCGCTCACTCGACAACGTACTTGCCACGCACTGCGCGTTTATCAGACGTTTCTTAGAGCAGGCTCCGAATGGTGAAAACAATCTTCACTCTCCTTGTTTTCGCTGCAGCAGGTTGGGCGCTATCCTCCGACGAAACATCTTCGATGTCCTATTCCCAAGATGTGAACCTTTTCCTAAGCTCCGGAATGGCGGGGGCAGAAATTTTCCAGTCAGAGGGGAGTGCGCTCGCCAGCAGTGTGTTTCCCCCTGATCCCGTCTCCTTGCCAATCATTCGAGCGGAGGTGCAAGAAGTGAGTCTGATACTGACAGTGACAGATCGCCACGGTCATTTTGTTCGCAATCTTATGCCGTCGGATTTCACCATTCACGATAATGGCGAACAACCGGAAAAAGTCACCAATTTCGAAAGCCAGTCAGAGCTGCCTTTGCGGCTAGCGATTGTGATCGATCGCAGCGATTCCGCGGCTTATGCTCTCAGTCAGCAAAAACGTTCCGCAGCAGCTTTTCTTAAACGCATTTTGCGGCGAGATTCGGACCTGGGTCTTATCATCGGGTTCAATCAGGATGTCCAACTCGTCCAGGAGCCCGCCAACGACGCCGAACTGCTTTCCCATGCGATCCAAACATTGCGGAGTGGAGGTGAGACCGCGATTTATGACGCAGTGGCTGCTGCCTGCCAGCAGTTAGCCAAGGTCAGAGATACGCAGCCAGTGCGCCGTGTCATCATCCTGATGACAGACGGGGAAGATAACCGTAGCCACATAGACCTGGAACAGGCAGAAGAGGTTGCTCAGCGTAATGAGTGCGTCGTTTACGTTATCAACATCAGTTATCTTATGAGCATCAATGCCGGGATAGATTCTGAACTGCAGCAGGCCGACCGTGCGATGAAGGAGCTTTCGGAGGTTACCGGGGGGAATTTTCTCCGCGTCCGCGCCGAGGGTCTCAGTACTTCATTTGTCAACATCGAGAAAGAGCTGCGCAGCCAGTATTTGATCAGCTATAAGCCAGCCCATGTGCGTCCCGACGGATCGTTTCATCGACTCGTTGTCCTGGGCCCCAAAAAGCTCCGGATCCATCATCGAGATGGCTATTTCGCAAGATAGCTCAGGCGGAAAACCGGGGAACCCTTGCTGCCCGTTTTCGTCGCGATTTCACTCAGAGTCCTCCGCCAGGGTCAATGAGTGTAATTGGGATGGTTACGCCAACAACATGCGAGCCTTCCCCGAGGCTATTGCACCACCTGGTTCACGACCGTAGAGGTGCTCGTGCTCGAATTGGCATCCCCGTTGTAGTGCGCCGTGATCGGATGAGTACCAACGGCCAGATTGGATTTGGTAAGTTTAGCTACGCCGCCGCTCAGGGTCGCGAAGCCTATCCCGGTGGTCCCGTCCAGAAATTTCACATTACCTGCTGGCGCCGGACCCGCGCTCGTCACGCGGGCGGTAAAGGTCACTGTTTGCCCGAATTGTGAAGGATTGAAACTCGAGGTTAGGGTCGTGGCCGTCTGGTACTTCTCGACCACCTGCCTCACCGACCCAGAACTCGGCTTGAAATTCACGTCCCCTGCATAGGTCGCTTTGATGGTGTGTGTCTTGCCGGTTAACGACGAGGTAGTAAGGGCTGCCATACCACTCTTCGTGAGCTTGCTTCCTATCACAGTTGTTCCATCGTAGAACGTCACCAGTTCGCCGTCCGGAATCGCGCCATAAGTCGACGTCACTGTAGCCGTGAACGTCACCGGCTGGCCAACAAACGTTGGCGAACCTGATGTAGTCACCTTAGTGATGGTTGGTTGTGGCTTCAAAATGGTTTCCGTCACCGTGGCAGCCGTGCTGCCGGCAGCGATGTTTAAGACACCCGAGTAAATGGCGTTGATTGGATGCGTCCCTTTCGCTGGGTAAGTTGTGCTGTACGACGCCTGGTTATTGACTAGGGCCACCGTAGCAATCGGTGCAGCTCCATCCTGGAACAGCACGGTTCCCTGGAGCGCTCCGCCGGACTGGCTCGCCACCGTGGCTGTGTACGTGACCACCTGGTTTATATCCGCAGGATTCACGCTTGAGACCAAAGATGTTGCCGTAGACGGGGCCCCAACGTTGTTGAGCAGCACTCCCACCGAGCCGGCTATCAGATTGATCGGGCCGCTGCAGTTATAACCGTTGTTGATACACTGACTGGCAACTAATAAGTCCGGCCGACCGTCACCATTCACATCACCCACCGCCACCCGGAGGGCTTGATATCCCCCAGAGTCGTAGTTCACGGCCGCCTGGAAGGTTCCGTCGCCGTTCACCAATAGCACAGCCACCGCTCCGGGATTGTTACCATCGCCACCGAGAGACGAGTTCACTACCAAGAGGTCGGGTTTACCGTCACCGTTCACATCCGCGACTCCAATCGACTCCACTACCGAGGCAGTCGAACCCGGGTCTGAACTGTAGGTCACTACTGGCTGGAAAGTTCCATCGCCGTTCCCCAATAGCACTCCCGCCGTGTTGAGGTCTAGATTGGACACCAGCAGGTCCAGTTTGGCGTCCCCGTTTACGTCGGCGACCGCCACTGAGAAGGTAGGAAACCCCCCAGAGTCGTAGCTTAGGGCAGTCTGGAAAGTTCCATTGCCATTACCCAACAGCACGGCCACTGCGCCCTCTGTCTGCGAACAGTTGCCGCCGCACTCGTTGGCAACAAGCAAGTCCGGGTTGCCGTCGTGGTTCACGTCAGCGACCGCTACCGATGCGGCACCTCTCCCGCCTGAACTGTAGATCACCGTTGCCTGGAAAGTGCCGTTGCCATTGCCCAGCAACACGCCCACTGTGCCGTCACAATCAGGGTCGCTGCAGGTATTGGCCACTAGAATGTCAGGCTTGCCGTCACCGTTCACATCCGCGACAGCCACGGACCAGGGATCTGTCTCGCCCGAGTCACAGATCACAACCGGCTGAAAGGTACCGTCGCCGTTTCCTAGCAGCACGCCAACTGAGTTCGATCCCTCGTTGATTACCACGATGTCGAGCTTGTGATCGCCATTCAAGTCCGCTATTGCTATTGCCTGTGCATAAAAGCCGCCCGAATCGTAGGTCACGGCCGGTTGAAACGTCCCATCGCCATTGCCCAACAACACGCTGAGTGAGCCACGGCCGATTGCACAACCGCTGTCAGAACACCTGTTTCCCACCACCACGTCAAGTTTGCCGTCGCCGTTGAGATCTCCCACTTCGACCGCAGAACCTGTGTAGCCTCCCGAATCATACGCAACCGCCGGCACGAAAAGGCGAGGGCTTGAGTCCGTCGCGTAGGGATCAAGTCCATCCTTCCCGGAGGGCTGGCCAGGTCTCTTCGTTTGTGCCAGGGCGGCCAGAGCAACTATTACGGTGAGAACTGCGATGAACGGAGCGATGCCACGGAAGCTGGGAGTCTTACGAGTGGGTTTGCGGGTCATAGGAGACCTCCGGAGTCACGGAATCAAGGGCGCTTGGCCGGCTTTCAGTCTGTGCCTGTCGGGTGCGAACATTCTGCGCGAACGAGTGACGCAGCTTTCGGCGAAGGCGGCAAGCCTACGTCCGAGCGAAGTGCCTGTCAAGGGAATTAGGCACTAAAAAGAAGAAAGACAGGAAGGAAAAACAGGCACGAGACTCGGCCCTCGGTCCGTTGCGCCATCCAACTTTTGTCGCGGACCCTAGCGCTTGCATTCATAACTGTTGCAACCACGCGATTTCACTCAGAACCCAATCGATGAGCCATGGCACCGGCGATATGCATAAGCCGTTGCGGGAGCTCGGTTCCCTCAGTTCCAGCCAGCGAAACGGGCGGTGACTGGAATCGCCACAGCCGCAGCGATGGCGAGGCCGAGAATCAGCGGGAGTTTATATGTTCGAGGCGGCCACAGAGCTTGCAACAAAGTGCCGAGGATAAATGAAACGCCGAACAAGGCCCAATGCCCGTGAGGAAAGAGCATCTGGGCCAGTGTCGAGGGAATGACGAAAAGAAAGATCTTAAACGTCGACGAAATACCGTCTGGTGCGGTCGATTGTATTGTGTCTGTCTCCTTCACGGAACAATCCTAAGACGCATCATAGGCTCGGGCCGTACATAGTTGCTGTTGTCAGGCGATTACACTCACTTTAGCCCGGCACCGGGTCAATGAGTGTAATAGACTCCTGCAACATCACGCGCTTCTTTGTTCCCAGCGTAAGCTCCTATGCCCAGCATGAATCCGAACTCGTACCAACGACCTTTATTGTTCGTTTCGTAGATGCTTACGCCACGCACGAACAAGCTAACGAGAAATGTGACTGGAGCGATGATCCCGTGCCAGAGGCCGCCCCAAAATCCGGCAGGCTTCGCGCCCGGTTCTTTGTATTTAGAGTTTGACCCAGCAATGGAGAGGGAATTTGCCATAGCGGGGAAGATTATAAAAGAAGAAGGCCGCTCGCTGGTGATTTAGACCCAACTGCAGTTAACAGGCAATTGCTCTTATTGAGGCGGCTTAGCGTAGGCTCGTGCCATTCGCCACGCTCATCTCTTCGGCCCCAACAACGGATTGCAGCGGGAAGGAAACAATAAACGACGATCCGCTGCCAATCGAGCTTTCAACAACAACGGAACCGCGATGCTGGTGCACGATCCACTCGGCAATTGCGAGGCCAATGCCGGCTCCGCCGAACTCACGGCTTCTCGCCTTATCTACACGGTAAAAGCGCTCGAAGATCTTGCTCTGATCTTGCTTTGCAATCCCGATTCCCGAATCGCGCACGATAAGGACGGCCATATCGCTTCGGACTTGCAGGAGTAATTCAACCACTCCTGGCGGCGGAGTGTACTTGACAGCGTTATCGAGCAGGATGGCGAGCAATTGTTGCACGGCCCTCGGGTCCGCCAAAACTGGTAGTTCGCAATCCGCGATCGTCTGCTTGAACTGGAGATTGCGGGACTCCAGCAGTTGACGCCATTCGTCAGCGGTTTCGGCAATCACCGAACGCAGGTCGAGAAGCGTGAGAGACAAGTTTTCGCGCCCGGAATCGGCGCGAGCGAGCGCCAGCAACTCTTCCACCAGCGACGACGTCCACTCCGCCTCGAGCAGAACATGACGCAACGCTTCGCGATACTCCTCAGTGCCTCTCGGCTTACGGAGCGCAATTTCCGCTTCGGTGCGAATCAGCGAAATCGGCGTTCGTAACTCGTGCGAGGCGTCGGCGGTGAACTGGGTGACGCGAAGAAAGGCGCTTTCAATGCGCCCCAACATCTCATTCAGCGTGTCCGACAGTCGCTGGAGTTCGTCTCCGGTGGTGAGTGTTTCGAGGCGGTCGTTTAAGTTCCTGCCGCTGATGCTTCTCGCGGTCCGGGTAAGCGTATCCACTGGAGATAAAGC
This sequence comes from Terriglobales bacterium, assembly GCA_035483045.1. Taxonomy (GTDB): domain Bacteria; phylum Acidobacteriota; class Terriglobia; order Terriglobales; family Acidobacteriaceae; genus Acidiflorens. Next base: position 29,556 of record DATHQD010000010.1, on the reverse strand, counting down.
CCTGCGGCTGAGCCAGTGACCTCCAGTAGCCGCGGCCAAAAATAGCAGCGGAGCAAGCATCAGAAGATAACGCCGAAACAGAGATAGGGTCGCGATCAGCTGGTCGATCGGAATGCCCGTCTGTGCGAAGTAAGAGTGGCCGTTCGCGTAAATCTTGTCGGTGACGAAACGAAAAGGCTCCTTCCCAAGATGGCTGTTTTGAAAGGAACGACCTTTGAAGGCTGCGGGCACCAGAGGCGGAAATTGATTTTGTTCGAGTGACAGCGCGCGAAAGATCCACTCGCCGTCCTCATCGAAGATTTGTAAGAAGTCGCCGGAGTGCTCCAGAGCATAGGATTCGGAGGCCTCTTCGCGAAGCTTGATCACGGTCAAATTCTTTTTCTTTTGCGATTTCAGAAAATTGGTGAGGTCCTCGACCTGGGCGGTCAAAGCGTCATCGGCAATATGGTAGAGGTGGCGCCGAAGCACAAGCCACATGCCGACGCCAAAACAAAGCTGGGCGGCCGCAAAAATTATCAGATACCACAAAGTGAGTCGTGCGCCGATCGAGAGCTTTCTCATGCCTGGGTATTCCAATCAGTTATTCCAATCAATGACGTACCCAACACCGCGCACGGTGTGAATCAATTTTCGGCGGCCGTTATCATCCTCGTCGACGTGGTCGGCGCATTCGACCTTGTTTCGCAGCAGTCGCACGAAAGCATCGAGTGTATTGCTGCCCATTTCGCGCCCGCATGACGCGATCAGGATTTCCCTTGAAACCACCTTTCCCGCATCGCGCATGAGCCTTTCCAGTAAACAATATTCGGTTCGCGTGAGGCTGATGCGCATACCGCCGCGATTCACCTCGCGGGTAGCGATATCCAGCAACAAATCGGCGACCTGTAGTTGCGTCGTCCGCGGAGCCACCGCAGCTCTACACACCGCACGCAAGCGGAGCAGGAGTTCCTCAAATGAAAACGGCTTGGTCATGTAGTCGTCAGCGCCGAGGTCAAGCCCGTTCACGATGTCGCGAACGGAGTCTTTTGCGGTGAGCATCAACATGGGCGTAACATTATTTTCACGACGCATTAGCCGGGCAAGTTCAAATCCGTCCATCCTGGGCATCATCACATCGAGAATCACAACATCGAAATTGTTGTTTCGAACCATCTGCAGTCCGTCGTTGCCATCCACCGCGCAAGAGACGCTGTGACCCTCTTCACTCAGACCCCGGTAAAGGAGTTCCAGCATTCGCCGTTCATCTTCCACAACCAGCAATTTCATGGAACGAGCCTGCCGTTTCCGATTGCGTTAAGCGAACTTAGCCTAGGGTAACCGGGAAATTGCTGGGAGAATGCAGTCTGAAAAACTATTAACCTTCCTTTAATAAAGCCGTTACACCACCTTCTTAGAATCGCCTCTCAATTCAATCGGCTGCAATTTCTATCAGGGAAACGCCGCGCTTTTGTGCGAGTGCGTTTCTCCCAGGCATTCTCAGATCCGCGATCTTGAAGTTGTTGAGCACAAAGGAGCTGAATTGTATGAAAGTAAAGCACTCCCCCTCAATTCTTTCTCTTTTTTCAAGATGCGCTGTTGTGGTCGTCTGCGCGCTCATCTTTGGGACAGCGGCGTTTGCGCAAATCGATCGCGCAGAACTCGAGGGCAGGGTGACCGATCCATCAGGAGCCGCGGTCGCCGGGGCGACTGTGCAGATTGTGGCCGCCGACACCGGCCTCACCACCACCCAGGCGTCTAACACCGTCGGCTACTACCACTTTCCGGGCTTGGCGGTGGGCCACTACTCGGTGACAGTTTCGAGCAACGGCTTTAAGACTACCGTGATTCGGAATGTCATTCTGGAAGTGGGAGAGACGCACACCCAGGACATCAAGCTTCCGGTTGGAGCGGTGACGGAAAAGGTCGAGGTCAATGCCTCCAATGAACTGACCAACCGCAGTTCGGCCGAGGCGGGCACGGTAATTCGGCCGGATCAAATTGCGGATCTCGCGAACAACGGGCGCGATTGGACAACCTTATCGTTGCTGGCGCCTTTTGCCCAGGACGACGGCGGCGGCGATCAAAGAACGATTCGTTTTGCGGGTCGGGCGCGCGACGACAACAACTTCTCGATCGACGGAGTCGATGCGGGCGGCATCCAGGAACAGGCACAGAAGTCGACGACGCGTCTGCAGATTTCACAGGATGCTATCGAAGAGTACCGGGTCGATAGCGCGTTGTACGACGTCGAATATGGGACGCAATCGGGCGGCCAGATTGATGCCGAAACTAAATCCGGTACGAACGATCTTCACGGCACGGTCTTTGGTTATTTCAGAAATTCCTATTTCGACGCGCGCAGTTTCCTCGATTTCGACATAAACGGCAACGCCGCAATCTCCCCCTTCCGCATGGGCCAATACGGCATGTCCCTCGGGGGGCCGATTGTAAAGAATAAGACATTCTTCTTTATCAACTACGAAGGAATCCGTCAGTTGCAGTTCAACGGGCAGCAAATGATTGTGCCAGCTGGAATTTGTTGCGCAGATTTCACTGGCACGGGCGAGCCGGGACCGGTCGCCTCGCCCTACCAGAAATACGTGCTCGATCAGGCGCAGAGCCTTGGCATCGGGCCAACGATGTGCCAGATCATGCAGGCGTTTCCGTGGCGTGCCTCGGTCGGTTCGATCGATGGCTGCACCCCACGCTTCGTCATTCCGGATGGGTCTTTCCAGTGGCAAGGCAATGTCGCCACCAATCCGAATCCCAACGAGGATCTGCTCACCGTTGGCAGGCAGACGACCATTCACGAAGATACGTGGCTCGTACGGATTGACCAGAAGATCAGCGACAAGACTCTGCTTTACGGCCGAGCCCAGCGCGACATCAGCATTTGGTATGCACCGGCTACGCAATCCAGCGTTCCCGGTGACAATCAGGCGACCATCAATCATCCGGCAAATTACATGCTGGCGTTGCAGCATACATTCAGTCCCACCGTATTTAACGAGGCGAAGCTCTACATCAATCGTTCGCCCTTCCACAATCCGGGGGGAAGCGCGCTACCATACGCCATCAATACTGGCGATTTCGTCACTCTCGACAACACCAGCGCCGATATCGAGGTAGGCACAACCTACGGCGGAATCGACAATCTCACCTGGGTTCATGGGCGGCATGCGTTCAAGGCAGGTATGGAAATCCGCCGCGTTCGCCTCAATCAGGGGCAAACTTCGAACAACGTCCTCACCTTCGGCGACGACTATTCGCTCGCGGCCGCAAGTTTGAGCAGCATCGATTACATCGCGCCATGGTGCTGTCACCGGCTGCGCCGGACTTTCTACATGCCGTATTTTCAAGACCAATTTAAGGTCACCCCAACGTTCACCTTCACGGCTGGCGTACGCTGGGATTACTACGGCGTCGCCACTGAGGCGACCAATCGAACTACGGTCTTCGACGTGAACGCGTTTCATGGCGTCTGCCTGGGAACGGGCTCTTACAACGTGGCGCCCAGTCCAGGCCCGATCAACACCCCTCCGTGTCCCAAGAATCCGGCTCTTTACAACCATAGTTATCGGAATTTTGATCCGAGGTTTTCGCTCGCCTGGGCGCCTGAAAAACTTAATGGAAAGACCGTGTTTCGCGCCGGATATGGCATCTATCACGGCGCAGCGCAAAATGACGACTTGAACGCGGGGCTGGAGAGCGACACGTTTCGCATCCTGGTCAATTCCACTACGCAATTGCAGCCTGCCTATGCGCAACAGGATCCAGATCTATCTTCCATCGCATCGAAACAAGGGAATCACCCCCGGGCGCTGCAGCGAGAAGGCCGCCGAGATTTGTATGTGGAGACGTGGGGACTAACTATCGAGCACCAACTGCCGGCCAATTTCCTGTACTCGATGCAGTATATCGGCAGCCGCGGCGTGCATCTGTTCTCGCGCGGAGCGGTCAACCTGTGCACCGAGCCGGTCACTATCAACATCTCGAACAGCTTTGGTGTTGATTGTGTCCGAACATTAGATCCGTATTATCCGAATGGCAATCCCTTCGGTTCCGTCGATTACAAACACGACGTCGGAGCCAGCACCTATGACGCACTGGGCGTATCTCTTGAACGGCGTCTCACCAACGGCTTGTCTTTCCAGTCGCGTTATACCTGGTCGCATTCCATTAACGATGGATCGGTTGGCGGAGGCGAATCGACAGGTCCGGAAAATGTGAATTGCCTGGAATGCGATAAGGGGCCCAGCGTATATGACGTTCGGAACAATATTGCAGTTAACACTGAATACGAGCTTCCATTCGGGCCAGGCAAACCGTATGTGAACTATCCAGGAGCGCTTGGCAAAATCATCGGCGGATGGAGTCTGAGCAGCATAGGGCTTTGGCATACCGGGCATCCGTTGACGGTCCAGATGGATCTGACCGGCACAATCGATCCGACCGTATTCCCGAATTCTCCGTTTGCGCAAAACGGGCTTACCTACAATTTTTTGCTTCCAGACGGCAACGACCAGACCAACCAGAGACCCGACATTATTCCGGGCGTACCAGTGATGCTGTCCCACCCTCACCCTGCTGGACCAAACGGTGGTGGCTCACCGCTGGTCAATGCGGCCGCGTTTCAAGCGCCACCTCTCGATGCCAATGGGAATTTCACGCGCTTCGGGAACGAGCCAAACGGCGCCATTCGCGCTCCCAATATCTGGCAGATCGACCTGGCGCTTACGAAAGCGACGAAACTCACAGAACGATTGTCGATGGAGTTTGCGGTGCAGGCATTCAATATCTTCAATCACGTGCAGCTCGCCGATCCCTTGGACTTGACCTTGTTGTATGCTCCTACCCAATCGAATCTGCAGAGCTTATCGGTTCCCGGTGATTTCGGCTTCATCGACTCGTCGGTAAACTTCAATAGCAACAACGATAACGCCGCACCCGGGAACACGGGGACCGGCACGCCGCGGCAACTGCAGTTCATGGTTCGTTTTACATACTAGTTCGCAATGAGGCGGGCTCACTGCGGTCCGCTTCATGCACTTTTTGTCACGAATAAAAGACTGCACATCTTGAATCGCACATTTTTTAGAGGAGCCTCCCATTGAAAACTCTGTTGATCTCCGCCCTGTCTTTTGTCCTCGTGGCTGCGCCCGCCCTCGCGGCCGACAGCTATCACATCATCAAGAAAATCCCTATCGCCGGCCAAGGCAGTTGGGACTATCTCGCCGTCGACGAAGCCGCGCGGCGACTCTATGTCTCGCACGCAACTCAGGTCGAGGTGCTCGACGTTGATTCGGGGGCAATCGTCGGAAAGATTGAGAACACTCCCGGTGTGCATGGCATCGCCATCGCTCCGGAGTTGGGACGCGGATTCGTCAGCGACGGTAAGTCATCGGCGGTTACGATCTTTGATTTGAAGACTCTGAAAACGATTGCCGAAGTCGCGGTTGGCAACAAACCCGACGCTATTATTTACGATCCATCCACGAAAAGAGTCTTCGCATTCAATGGCGACAGCAACAGCGCCACGGCGATTGAGGCAGCGGACGGAAAAGTTGCGGGAACAGTTGATCTCGGCGGCAGCCCCGAGTACGCGGTGGCCGACGGCTCCGGATATATCTACAATAATCTGGAAGACGCGAGCGTCGTCCTTAAAATCAATGCGCGCACGTTGAAAGTTGAGCAGCGCTGGCCGACCGCTCCTTGCGCTTCGCCGTCAAGCATAGCGATGGATCGGGCTAATCGCCGGCTGTTCATCGGCTGCCGCAGCAAGGTTATGGCGGTCATGAATGCCGACACAGGTCAGGTGATCACGACGCTCACCATTGGCGACCACGTGGATGCCACCGCGTTCGACACTTCTTCGCGACTAATTTTTAATTCCAATGGAGAAGGCACGGTGACGGTAATTCATCAAGACAGCCCAGACAAATATTCGATCGTCGAAAATGTAAAGACTCTGCTCAAAGCGAAGACCATGGCGCTCGATCCGAAGACGCATCAACTCTTTCTCTCCACCGCGGAAGCGGGGCAGTTTGAAGTGCTGGTGGTGGGCAAATAAATGAAACACTTGCAAAAATTGCCGGTCGTGTTGCTTTTTCTCGCTTGCGTGGCGTGTTCACGTTCGCACTCGCAAGCGTCTCCGCAAAACGCGCCGGCAGATCTGCGATTGCAGGTAAGCACGCCGTTTCATTTCGTTGCCTATGGAGATTCGCGGTTTCACGACCCCAACGACAAAGAGGCAGCGAATCCAGCCGTTCGCCAGGCGCTGGTACAGGCTATTGCCGAGACTCATCCGGCGTTTATCTCTTTCGGCGGCGACATCGTCTACAACGGCTATGACAAAGACGACTGGAAGGTCTGGGACAGTGAAACTGCGGTATGGCGCGCCGACAAAATTCCGGTTTACCCTGCGCTCGGCAACCACGATTTGCACGGCGACGAAAAAATTGCGCTCGCCAATTATTTCGAACGCTTCCCCGATTTGAAGAATAGCCGCTATTATTCTGTCCGCGCCGCTAACTCGCTGCTTCTGGTGCTCGACAGTTCACTCGATGAAATCTCCGGACCGCAGGGGCAATGGCTCACTCAGAAACTTGACCAGCTTCCCGCCGCTGTGGATTTCGTTTTCATCGTTCTTCACCATCCTCCTTACACCAGCTCCTCGGACATGAAGATGTTCGGAGGAGGTCACTCGGCCCGCTCGCCCGAGAAGGAACTGGCCAAAATGCTCGAAGCCCGCCAGCAGAAGCAGCGCGCCCGCATCATCGTCTTCTCCGGACATGTGCACAACTACGAGCGCCACGAACATGGCGGCGTTACCTATTTCGTGACCGGCGGCGCAGGCGCGCACGCGTATCCGATCGAACGAGCTAAGGACGATCCGTTTCAGAGCAAGGAAGTGAATTACCACTATGTGATGGTCGAGGTCGATCGCGGCAACGCGAAGATCACCATGCACCGCATCGACCTGACCAGCGGAACCGCCGTCTGGACGGAACCAGACTCGGTCACTATCTCGGTACCCGCGGCGAAGGCTGCGGCACAAGGAAACTAGAGTTTCCTAACCGAAGTTTATATCGGGGAAAGAGCCACGCTGCCAGGAGCAGGAAGTACCTTGCTAGTTGCAGCAGGTTGGCCCGCAACAAGCTGTTGGTCCGGCGCTTGCGGGCTTGAGGGCGCGAACGAAAGCGCTCATGAACTTGCCGTCCACTTGTGGCGCAATGGCATCCACGTCCACGCCCTCCGCGGAAAGAAACTCACGAGCATCTTCTACCCGATAAATCCGGGTGGGTTCGATGTCAATTTGCTCGAATCCAGCCGCCGAGAGTTTCGCGCGATATTCGTCATCGCCGAGCGCTCCTGCCACACACCCCACCCACAGAAGAACACTTTGGCGAATTTCTTGGGCGATTGCGCCCCGGGTAACGACATCGGAAACAGCAATGCTGCCGCCCGGCTTCAGCACCCGGAAAGCTTCGCGCAAAACGCGGTCTTTATCGGCGGAAAGGTTGATCACGCAATTCGAGATAATTACATCGACTGAGTTATCGGGCAAAGGGATATGCTCGATCTCGCCTTTGAGGAACTCGACGTTCCGCGCGCCCGCTTTGCGCTTGTTCTCATTCGCAAGCGCAAGCATTTCGTCCGTCATGTCGAGACCGTAGGCCTTGCCGGTGGGTCCGACCCGCTTCGCCGAAAGCAGGACGTCCACCCCGCCACCGGAGCCGAGATCGAGCACGACCTCTCCTGGATTCAACTTCGCCAACGCAGTGGGATTGCCGCACCCCAGCGATGCGAGCATGGCCTCCTCCGGGACTTGTCCCGCCTGCGAGGAGTCATACAGATTTGAGGTGATCGGGTCGCAGTTCAAGCCGCTTGCCGCAGTAGCTCCGCAGCAGCTGCTGCCGCCAGTCTTCACGCGCAAGGCTGCCTGGCCATATTTTTCTTTGACTACGTTCTTGATGTCCGCTGTGCTCATCGTTTCTCCTATTTACAAATCTGGACGATATTTTGGGGCTTGACTGCCTTATTTCGAGTGCAGCATTCGGCGTAGAGGAATTGCAGAAGTTCTTGCAGCGCTTCGGCGTTGGCCGTGTACCGCAAGAAGGTGCTTTCGCGGCGCACATTCACCAGGTCTTCATTCTTCAGTTTTTCAAGATGGTGCGAAAGCGTGGAGTTCGGAATGCCCAGTTCTGACTGGATATCGCCTGCAACTAAACCATCCGGATGCGCGGACAGCAATAATTGCATGATTCGAAGACGTGGTTCAGTGCCCATGGCGGAAAGCATGTCGGCATATTTGGCCACATGCTCGGTATTTGTTTTGGTTGAGGCGACCGGCATAGTTCGATATTTGCAGAAAGATGGGATGGCTGTCAAGCCGGATCGACCGATTTATTTTTGAGATTTGCGCCTGTGTATTAAGGAACCAGCATTTTCGTAGATTCGATGGGGTGCCATGAATGCCGTTGACTTCGATGAGCACTTTTTGCTGTACTTATGTGGTTAACCACGGTGAAGGAGTTCACCGCCAACCGCTGTCCCAATTCTTTAGCCGGAACAGCTGATGACTCCTGACAAGCGGATTGTTTTGTCGCGGGGTCATAGTGCCGGCATGATCCTCAGACCTAGTGATCCTCAGCGCTAACGATCCGGCAGAAGATCTCTTTGAATCAGAAAAGGATGATGAGACTTGCTCAAATACCTAATGGTCGGCATTGGAGGTTGTCTGGGGTCGGTGCTGCGCTTTTGGCTGGGCAGTTACATCGGCAGCAAAATGGGGACTCGCTTTCCCTACGGAACCTTCATCATTAATATTACGGGCTCGTTTCTGATTGGCTTAGTCTTCGCTTTACTGACCGCGAAAACTCAGTGGAGTCCGAACTGGCGATACCTCATCCCAATTGGCTTCATCGGCGGCTACACGACCTTCTCGAACTTCGAGTTTGAGACCCTGCGGTCGATTCAGGATGGCCAGATCGGATTGGGGCTTCTCTACGTCGCGAGCAGTGTTGTTCTCGGATTTGTTGCGGTCTGGGGCGGCATGATCGCGGGGAGGGCAATCTCGTGAAATGCGGTTGTGGCGGCGTCTCTCCCAGGTCAGAGAGGACTCTAATGTCAGGAGGCCAACATGCTCACCTCGGGACCCGGTAAGAAGGTTGGGATTTATGTGGCTGAAGATCAACAGTACCACGGGAGTTCGACCTATGCCGCGATTCTGGACTTTCTCTTCTTTCGCGGTGTGTCCGGTGCGACGGTGACCCGCGGTATCGCTGGCTTTGGCGCCGATCATCACCTCCACACGACCAGTCTGGTCGATCTGGCCGTCCACCTCCCGGTCAAGATCGAGTTCATCGAAGCTGCGGAAAAGGTGGAAGAGCTGTTGCCCAAGCTGCAGGCGATGGCGGGGACCGGATTGATCGAAATGCACGACACCACCATCGTCAAGCCTGCCGAAAAGAAACAAAAGCAAGCTGAGCCCGAGCGACCTGCTCTAAAACACGAGGGCAAAGCCAAGATGATGCGGATCTACATCGGCGAAAACGACAAGTGGAATGGCAAGCCGCTGTATGAAGGCATCATCAATGGCCTCCGATCGAACGATATTGCCGGAGTAACCGTCTATCGCGGAATCCTCGGCTATGGCGCCAATCGCAGAATTCACAAAGACGCCGCTCTGAGTCTTTCTCACGATCGCCCTATCCTGCTGTCGATCGTTGATACGGAAGAAAAGCTAAAGGCATTTATGCCCATTCTCGATCAAATGTTACAGCAGGGCGTGGTCGTGCTGTCGGACGTCGACATCATCAAATACGCGCATAACTATGAGAAGGCCGAGAGGCGGCAGGAGGCGCGAAAATGAAGCTCGAAGGAAAGGCCAAGTTGTTGCGCATCCATTTTGGAGAAGATGACAAGTGGCAGGGCAGACCTCTGTATGAGGCCATCGTAATCAGGTGCCGCGAACTCGATATTGCGGGAGCCTCGGTGTTTCGCGGAATCGAGGGCTATGGCGCAAGCTCGCGCATTCACAAGGCGCATCTGCTGCGGTCCTCGGACAGACCCATCATGGTGTCCGTGATCGATACCGAGGAGAACCTCAAGAAATTGCTCCCTGCGCTGGATGAAATGGTGGACGAAGGGTTGATCGCCATGTCCGAAGTGGAAGTGATTCGCTATGTGCACCAGGACGGAGTGCGCTCTCCGGCCTCCTAGTAAAACGGCAGATGTAAACAGAACAATCCGGGATCACTTGATCACTTTGTGCTCTTTCAGTATCTCCACTGTCTTCTCTATCGGAACAGCCTCGACGGTGTGGCCGTTGCCCGTCGTCGTTGTTGCCTTGAACATCGAGTTGTAGACTGCTTCCTCCGTCGCCTCGATTACGGCCTCGAACAGCGGCGACATCGCGTCGTTGGTCATTACTTCGACGTTCCGCGTCGGCGCTTTGTCACTGGAGTGAATTCGAACCTGTAACGCTGTGGAAAATGCGATGGCGTAGTCGCCGCTGCCGTTAGAGGCCGAACTGCCGGTGCGCGCCACGCCAAGCAACGCCCTCGCCGCTAGCCGCTTCAGGTTGCGCGCGTCGAGCGGAGCGTCGGTTGCGACGACGATCATGCATGATCCGTCTGCCTTGTCTTTATTGTTGCTGGAGCCGCTCGCAGCCTGCAGTTCTTTACGCAGGTAGTACTGGCCCAACTCCTGGCCTACCGGCGCGCCCGCAATGGTGAGGACGCCGCCGAAATTCGTCTGCACGAGCACGCCGACCGTGTACCCACCGAGACTCGCGGGCAGGCGGCGCGACGAAGTGCCTATGCCGCCCTTCCAGCCGAAGACCACCGTCCCCGTGCCCGCGCCGACTGCGCCCTCTTCGACCGGGCCTCCTTTTGCATTCTTGACGGCGGCGAATACGTCGTCGGGAGTGATGTGACGGCCGCGAATGTCGCTCAGCCATCCGTCATTGGTTTCGCCGACCACCGGATTAATAGAGAGCACATCCTCGTTGCCCGGCAGCGCCAACATGTAACTGATCAGCGCGTCCGCCACGCGGGGCACGCTCGTTGTAGAGGTCAGCAGGATGGGCGTTTCGATGTCGCCCATTTCATCGACCTGCGTAGAGCCCGCCAGCTTTCCGAAACCGTTGCCCACGAAGATCGCGCCCGGCACCTTCTCGCGATAGAGATTGCCCGAATGTGGCAGGATGGCGGTCACGCCAGTTCGAATGTTGTCGCCGCGAATAATGGTCGTCTGCCCGACCTCGACTCCGGCAACATCGGTGATCGCATCGAGCGGGCCGGTTGGCAGCACTCCGACCTTGAGACCCAGGTCGGAGGCGCGGGGGCGCGGAGCTGAAGAGGCTACGGCAGGTGTGTTTTGGGCAACAGCGAACGCTGCCGCCAACCAGACCGCAGCTACGGCGAAAAGCTTATTGGCCATGGAAATAGCATACGACCAAATCCGAGACAGTTGACAGTGCTACGTGGCTTGTCTTTTGGTGGAGGATTTAGCAACGTCCGCAAGATCAACCGACAAGTGCTCGGTCAGCCGAACCGACCCCAATAATTTTTCGAAGAACTTAGAAGATTACAGATCATCCAATGATTACCACCGACTGCGTGGCGTAGTCCAACTTTCGCAAAGGTTGACTCGATGATAAGCGCAAGCAAGGTTTCAGATCTTCTACAAAAATATGGAAGCGGTTCGATTCCGTTTTCCGGTACAGACAGCGCTCTCTATGGACGGCATCTGATTTTTGACCGGGCGATCGATCCGAAAGTAGCCAGTGCGCGGGAGCGGTTTGAGGCGTTCTCCCATTCCGTGCGGGATATCCTGGCGCAGCGCTGGGTGCAGACCAAGACTACTTACGAACAGCAAAATGCCAAACGGATTTACTACCTTTCGCTGGAGTTCCTGATCGGCCGTTCTCTTAGCAACAACGTTTCGAATCTCATGCTCGATCCGCTGGTACGGCAAATCGTGCAAGAAACCAATCTCGACTGGCTTGAGCTGCTGGAGGAGGAGCCAGATGCGGGCCTGGGGAACGGCGGATTGGGCCGCCTGGCTGCATGTTTCCTCGACTCCATGGCCACGATGCAACTTCCGGGCACCGGCTACGGACTGCGCTACGAGTATGGCATGTTCAAGCAATCCATCGTGGATGGCTGGCAAAAGGAGGCTGCCGATAATTGGCTTCGCCAAGGCGATCCGTGGGAGATCGAGCGCGCCCATGAGAAAGTTGAAGTGAAACTCCACAGCTCCTTCGTGATGCGCGGCGGCAATTTCAAAGTCGTCGAAGGCCAGTCCTCGACCTTGATAGGCATTCCCTATGACCGCCCGGTCGTTGGCTACGGCGGAAAGACGATCAATACGCTTCGCCTGTGGGCAGCGGCCACACCCAATTATTTCGATTTTCAGGAATTCGGCACCGGCGATTTCGTCGGCGCGCTCGGCCAGAAGCTCGAAGTGGAGACGCTGACTCGCGTCCTATATCCGGATGATTCGACGACAGCCGGGCAAGGCCTGCGCTTTTTGCAGGAGTATTTTCTAGTGGCGTGTTCTATGGCCGACCTGGTGCGCCGCTTTCTGCGGCACAACACGGACTGGAATCTGCTGCCCGAGAAAGCTGCCATCCAACTGAATGACACGCATCCCTCCATGTCGGTCGCTGAACTCATGCGCATTCTGCTGGATGATGCGCACCTGGGATGGGATCAGGCCTGGGACCTGACCACGAAGACACTCGGCTACACGAATCACACTTTGCTGCCAGAGGCGCTTGAGAAATGGCCGGTCGCGTGGTTTGAGGTACTGCTGCCGCGGCATCTGGAGATCATTTACGAAATCAATCGACGGCTGCTCGACGAAGTGCGAGTTCGATTCCCCGGCGATGAGGGGCGCGTGCAGCGCATCAGCCTCGTGGAGGAGAGCACTCCCCGCAAGATTCGCATGGCCAATCTCGCCATCGTCGGCTCGCACAGCACTAATGGAGTGGCGGCGATCCACTCGAAGCTGTTGCGCACAACGACGGTCAAGGATCTAGCCGACATGTTTCCCGAACGTTTCAACAATAAAACGAATGGAGTCACCCCGCGACGCTGGCTGCACGGAGCGAATCCCGAGCTGGGCGGTGCCATCACGCAGGTCATTGGCGATCGCTGGATTACCGATCTCAGTCAACTCAAGCAGCTCAAGGGGTTCGCCGACGATGCGAGCGTTCGCGACCGTTTCCTCAAGTCAAAGCGCGACGCCAAAGTGCGCTTCGCCGACTGGCTTAAAGCGGCGTCCGGGCAAGTTGTGGATCCGGACACAATCTTCGACAGCCACATCAAGCGCATCCATGAATACAAACGGCAACTACTGAATGCGCTACGTATTGTGATCGTCTATAACCGGCTGCGGCAGAATCCCAACCTTCAGATGGCGCCGCGCACATTTTTCTTTGCCGGTAAAGCGGCCCCCGCTTATCGCCTGGCGAAGTTGATCATAAAGTTCATCAACAATCTTGCGGGGACGATCGATGGTGACCCTATCGCCCGCGGACGACTGAATGTGGTTTTTGTTCCTGAGTACAATGTAACGCTGGCGGAAAGGTTGATTCCTGCGAGCGACGTTTCGAATCAGATTTCGACTGCCGGTTATGAGGCCAGCGGAACCAGCAATATGAAGTTCATGATGAACGGAGCCCTCACAGTCGGAACCCGCGACGGCGCGACCATCGAGATGGCAGAGGAGGCCGGCGAGGAGAACATGTTCCTCTTCGGCCTCACCGTGGAGCAAGTTGAGAGCATGCGCGGCTCTTATAATCCGCAATGGCATTATGAAAATGAGCCAGAGACACGGGCGGCGCTCGACCTCATTTTTTCTAATTACTTCAGTCGAAACGAGCCGGGAGTATTCGATCCGTTGCGCGACACGCTCCTGACGACGGATCACTACATGCACCTCGCAGACCTGACCTCGTACGTCCAAGCACAAGAGCGGGTCGGCGCGCTCTACGCCAATCCTGGCGCGTGGGCGCACAAGGCGATCCTGAATGTAGCCAGCTCGGGGAAGTTTTCGAGCGATCGCACTATTGGCGAATATGCATCTGATATCTGGGAGGTGGAACCATGCCCGATACTTTAGAAAAACAGTCCGCTACTGGAGCGCCTGGCGGAGAATGGATTTCGCCGCTGGCCGGCAAGCCGGCTCCGAAGGAGATGCTGATCGACGTTGCACTTCTGGAAAAGAAATACTTCGAACTCCCCGATGTGCATGATCCGAACCAGCTCGTCAGCTTCGGCACCAGCGGACACCGAGGCTCGCCGCTGCATGGAACCTTTACCGAAGCGCATATTTTGGCCATTACACAAGCCATCTGCGACTATCGGCGAGAGCAGGGAACTGATGGCCCGCTCTACATGGGAAAGGATACGCACGCGGTATCCGGACCGGCGCAACGAACTGCGCTCGAAGTGCTGGCAGCTAACAATGTCGAAACGATCATTCAGCAAAACGATGGTGTAACTCCGACTCCGGTCATCTCGCGAGCCATTCTCGTTTACAACCGCGGCCGGAAAGCACATCTCGCCGATGGCATCGTGATTACGCCGTCACACAATCCGCCCGAAGATGGAGGATTCAAATACAACCCAACCAATGGCGGTCCCGCCGATACCGATGTGACAGGCTGGGTGCAGGACCGGGCGAACGATCTGTTGCGCGCGGGAAATGTCGGGGTCAAGCGCATTCCATATACCAAGGCTTTCCAAGCGGCAACGACTCATCAAGAAGACTTCGTGCTCCCCTACGTTCGCGATCTCAAGAACATCGTCGATATTGATGCGGTCCGCGGTGCCCACCTTAAGCTGGGCGTTGACCCGTTAGGCGGCGCCTCGCTGCCCTACTGGGAGCCGATCAATTCTGTTTACGGCTTAGACATCGCCATCACAAATAGAGTCATCGATCCAACGTTCTCGTTTATGACGGTCGACCACGATGGCAAAATTCGCATGGACTGCTCCAGCCCGTATGCGATGGCCAGGTTGGTTGGGCTGAAAGATAAATATCAGGTAGCCTTCGGGAACGATACCGACGCCGACCGGCACGGAATTGTAACTCCCGTTGCCGGCTTGATGAATCCCAATCATTACCTCGCAGTCGCGATCCAGTACTTACTAACTCACCGTGAGCAGTGGCGTAAGGATGTTGCGGTCGGCAAAACACTGGTAAGCAGCAGCATGATTGACAGGGTGGTTAAAAGGCTCGGCCGCGAACTTCGTGAAGTGCCGGTTGGTTTCAAGTGGTTTGTGCCGGGGTTGCTCGATGGTTCGTGCTGTTTCGGCGGTGAAGAGAGCGCCGGGGCGAGTTTTCTTCGCCTGGATGGCACAGTCTGGACGACCGACAAAGACGGACCCATCATGGACCTGCTTGCGGCAGAGATCGCTGCGCGCACCGGCAAAGATCCCGGAGAACATTACATCGAGCTCACGAAGGAATTTGGCACGCCGTATTACACACGTATTGACGCGCCGGCTACGCCCGAGCAAAAAGCAAAGTTGCAAAAACTCTCGCCGGAGGCGGTGAAGGAATCCGATCTCGCGGGCGAGCCAATTACCGCGAAGCTGACGAAAGCTCCGGGTAATAGTGCGCCGATCGGCGGGTTGAAGGTCGTCGCAGCGAGTGGATGGTTTGCTGCCCGCCCCTCCGGCACGGAGAACATCTACAAGATCTACGCCGAGAGCTTTAAGAGCGAGTCGCATCTTGCGGCGATTCTAGGCGAAGCTCAGGAGATGGTGAATAACGCTCTGGGTTCGTCCGCAGTCGTTGCTTGAGATGGGCGAACTGGAAAGTAATGTGTAAGATCACGCATGGTGATTCAGGCTGCCAAGAGCATCTTGCTGGTTGTGAGCGCACTCTTTCCGATTGTGGATCCGATCGGAGGGAGCCCGGTTTTTCTGTTGCTGACGAGAGATTATCCGGCCGAGACGCGCAGAGTGCTGGCCCGCCGTATCACGGTCAACAGTTTTATCTTGCTGATTGCGTCGTACGCGATTGGATCGCATGTGCTCTCTTTCTTCGGAATATCCATTCCGGTCGTGCAGGTCGGCGGCGGCTTGGTTGTGATTTCAGCGGGCTGGGCGCTATTGAATCAGAAGGACGGGGGCGATCGAAACAAAGTCAGCTCAACGGTCAGCTGCTCGGATGCTCTGAGCCAGGCGTTTTACCCGCTGACGCTGCCCTTGACCGTCGGCCCCGGCTCCATCTCGGTCGCGATCACTCTAGGGGCGAATGAGATAGTTCATCATTGGAGCGCAAACCTGCTGATGCTTCTTGCGGCAGCGATCGGTTGCGCTTTCGTGGCGGCAACGATCTATCCCTGCTACGCCTTCGCAGATAAACTCGCGAGCGTCATGGGCCAAACCGGAATGAACGTAATTTTAAGGCTGTCCTCATTTCTGCTGGTGTGTATCGGCGTGCAGATTTTTTGGAATGGCGCGAGCAAGCTGCTCAGTTCGTTGCCGCTAGCCGCCAACTTTGTGGGGTCGCATTGAAACGTTCGCCATGGGAGCAATCTGAGGGCAATCCATTGCCTCTCGGGGTCAGGTGGATCGAAGAGGAGCAGGCGTTCAACTTCGCTGTGCATTCGGCAGACGCCGAAAGCCTCACCCTCTTGCTGTATTCTCCCGCCGATCTCGTGAATCCTGTACTGACGTTTCGCTTCGATTTTCTGCGCAACAAGTCCGGGCGGATTTGGCACTGCCGCATCCCAGTGACAAAAATGGGCGACGCTCGCTATTACGCTTACTCGGTCTCAGGAGAAAGCCTTCCTCAACTGCATAGTTTTGACGCACAGAAGATTCTTCTCGATCCCTACGCGAAATGCATTTTCTTTCCACCTGGTTTCGATCGCAACCTGGCTATGCGCGAAGGGTCGAACGCAGGCCGGGCGCCTTTGGGCGTGCTCAGCGGTCACCGTTCGACATTTGACTGGTCGGGGGATCAGCCACCGCATCACGAGTCGGACGCTGTCATATATGAACTTCACGTTAAAGGTTTTACCAAGAATCCAAACTCCGGGATCGATCCCTCGCGCGCCGGCACGTACGCGGGGCTGGTGGAAAAGATTCCATACTTGAAGGAACTGGGAGTTACGGTTGTCGAGCTGATGCCGATTTTTCAGCGTGATCCACAAGAGGGCGATTACTGGGGCTACATGCCTTTGAATTTCTTCGCACCGCATGCCCAGTACGCGAGCACAAAGCTTGCGAATGAGCCGCATCTCGAATTCAAGAATATGGTGAAGGCTTTTCATGAGGCTGATATCGGCGTGGTGCTTGACGTTGTATACAACCACACCTGCGAGGGTGACTCCAAAGGACCGATCTACAGCTACAAGGGTCTCGACAGCGCCGGCTACTACATGATGTCTTCCGACCCGGCTAATCCCTACGCAAACTACTCGGGTACCGGCAACACCCTGAATTTCGGCCAGTCTCAAGTGCGCAAGATGGTGATCGATAGCTTGCGCTACTGGAAGCGGGGCATGCATATCGACGGCTTCCGCTTTGATCTGGCGTCGGTATTCAGCCGCAACGCGGATGGGTCGCTCAATTGGCGCGAAGCGCCGATCTTCAGCGAAATTGCGGCCGATCCGGAATTGGGCAGAGTACGTTTGATCGCGGAACCCTGGGATACCGCCGCTTATCAACTGGGGCGCGGATTCCCCGGCCTGACATGGTTCCAGTGGAACGGGCGATTTCGCGACGACATTCGCCGCTTCGTTAAGGGCGACACGGGCATGGTTCCCGACGTAATGCGGCGTATCTATGGCAGCGACGATTTGTTTCCAGACACCCGCGCCGATGCGTATCACGCATATCAGAGCGTGAATTACGTGACCTCCCATGACGGCTTCACGCTCTACGATCTGGTCTCTTACGATCGGAAGCACAATTGGAAAAACGGAAATAACAATCAGGATGGCACCGACGCAAACTACAGTTGGAATTGCGGGCAGGAAGGGGATGAAGGCGCCTCTCCGGCGGTCCGAGCATTGCGCCGGCAGCAGGTAAAGAATTTCTGCTGTCTGCTCTTCCTGTCGAATGGCACGCCGATGTTTCGGGCCGGCGACGAGTTCCTGAATACTCAATTCGGCAACAACAATCCTTATAACCAGGACAATGAAATTGGCTGGCTGGATTGGAGCCAGTTTGAATCGAATAGAGATATCTTTCGGTTCTTCAAGAGTATGATCGCGTTCCGAAAAAATCATCCTTCCCTGAGCCGCAGCAGGTTTTGGCGAGAGGATGTTAACTGGTATGGCGTCGGGCCCACGGTCGATTTATCGCAAGATTCGCACAGCCTGGCATTCTGCCTGCACGGCGCTTCGCAAGATGATGGCGATATCTACGCGATGATCAATTCGTATTGGGAAGCGTTGGAGTTTCATGTGCAGGAGGGAACGGCACAGGAGTGGAAACGAATCGTCGACACCGCTTTGTCAAGTCCTGATGATTTCTCGGAGGGCGGAGTGCCGCTGAAGGAGACTGCATACATGGTGGCTCCGCGATCGGTCGTTGTCTTATGTCGATCTCGAAAGAGTTAAGTACGAGTAAGTCTATAAAAGCCTTCAAATGGCCATGGTGACGTGGTACTACCTTTTACCTTTCCCTGGTTGCGGTAATATGTTGGCGGTGCGGATATGGCGCGCTTCCTTGTATGGACAGAGGGGGACGGCGGCGGAGCGAAGGGATGGGCCTGCTCTGAGTGTGCGTGGAAGGATCCGATTCCCACTCTGCTTAGCGAAGGAGAAGCAAGGAGCGCTTACGATCGGTTAGCGGCGGTGAAGTTTCGCGAGCACACGTGCCTCAACACCGGTTTTTCTGCACAAAGACAAAGCGAGCCGATTGCGACGGATGCTAACGCCTTCGCGGATCGGGCCCGGGCGCTGATCAAGCGAGGCTACACGCCGAAGATTGCCGTCGACCTGGTTCTTCACGAACTGGAAATCGAATACGGCGGTCATTCGCCGAAGATGGACCAGGCGCGTGTCAATGCCGGAGATTTCCTGCGAATGCTAAAGCAGGGCCGCTTGTGAATTGGGGCTTCTGATATCGCTCTTACCCGTTCCATCCTTTTACAAATTCCACCAGGCTGCGCAAGGCTATTCCCGAGGGGCCTTTCGCTATCCAGGGCTTGTTCTCTTCCGTCCATGCGGTGCCGGCTATGTCGAGGTGAATCCAAGGCGTATCTTCGGCGAATTCTTTCAGAAACATGGCGGCGAAGATGGCGCCTCCGTAGCGGCTGCCGGCATTGACCATGTCGGCGATGTTGGATTTGATCAGTTCTTTGTACTCGTCGTCGATTGGCATCCGCCACATCTTTTCGCCAGCCTGCTGATTCGCCTTCGCGAAGCGCTCGTACATGTCGTCGGTGCTGGCGAAGATTCCGGCATTGACGTAGCCGAGAGCGACTACGATTGCGCCCGTCAAAGTGGCGGCGTCCACTAAGTGGGTGCAGCCGAGTTGGCGGGCATAGCTCAGGCCATCCGCGAGGATGAGTCGGCCTTCAGCGTCGGTGTTGATGATTTCGATCGACTTGCCGGACATGGCAATCTGCACGTCTCCCGGCTTCTGCGCTTTGCCGGAGGGCATGTTCTCGGTGGCCATGATCACCGCCGTGACTTTTACCTTGGGCTTGAGCAGCGCGAGGGCTCGCATGGTGCCGATCATGGTGGCAGCTCCGGCCATGTCGTATTTCATTTTCTCCATGCCGTCGGCGGGCTTGATTGAAATGCCGCCAGTGTCGAAAGTGACTCCTTTGCCGACCAGACCGAGGTGGACGTCTTTGGCTGCACCCGGCGGATCGTAACGCAGAACGATCAGCGCGGGAGGTTCATCCGACCCCTGCGCCACTCCCCAGAAGGCGCCCATCTTAAGCTGCCTGATTTTGTCGGCGCCGTAGACTTCGCAGATCAAGCCCACTTCCGACGCCATTTTCTTAGCGCGCTCGGCGAGGATGGTAGGCGTCATGAGATTCGAGGGCTCATTGACGAGGTCGCGCGTGAAGTTCTGCGACTCGGCTATGATGCGACCGGTGTGCAGGGCTGCCTCCAATTCCGAAAACTTATCATCGGATCTGGCCACGATGGTGACGGTATCGATCTTCTGGTCTTTTTCCTTGTCTTTGCCACTCTTGTAATAGCCGGGATCGAAGTCGCCGATAAAGGCGCCTTCGACGATGGCGCGCACTGCCTCGGGCGCGGAAATGCCGTTTTCGAACGAGACATTGTCAGCCGTTGCTTTTTCGGCCGGCGCGTCTTTAGGCGGAGTGCCCGGTGCACCGCCGGACGCAGCGCTTTCTGGAAGAACCAGCGCGAAATTGCGTATGCTTTTTCCCTTCAGAGTGCGGACGGCAGCTCCCGCAAGCTTGCGCAACTCGGTGGCAGAGAAATTCTTCGCTTTGCCTCCACCCAGGAGGAGCAGGCGTTTGGCCTTGAGTTTCGCGGGACGATGAAGAAGAGTGGTTTCGAAAATCTTCGCCGTGACTTCGCCGCTCGCAACCACATCCTTGGCCGCGTCGCGCACCGCGTCATCGGCGCACTCGATCGAAGGTGAAGGCTTATCTTTTTCGGCTTGATCTTTTTCGCTGCGGTCGAGAACCACTACGACCAGGCAATCGGTTTCCAGTTTTGAGGAGGCGGTGGAGGAAAGGTTTGTGTTCATGATTGGCTAATTCAAGTATCCACGGTGCGAGGGGAAATGCGCAACTGACTACTCACATCTTAGCCGAATAGGAATGTAGTTCCGCGACGGACTTGCAAAGCTCTCACGCGCCGATTTACCTGCGGTCTAAGGCGCCGATGGAGTTTTCTCAGCTGCGACCGGACTACGGGTGTCTTCGACTACAAAGCCTGAGGGAACCTGAAAGATTGTTGGATCGGGTTCCGAACGCGAAAGATCCACCAGCTGCAGAACCTGGACACCGATTCGTGGGTCCTTGCGGGTGACCGACAGATTTACCTGAAGATCGGGGGAATACCAATACTCTTTTGTGGCCACCAGCGGCTGGCTGTTTCCGACTACGCCGACGGTGATGGAAAGAGTCTCACGCGTACCGACTACATTGAGGCCGCTGATAACGTTACTTCCCAAGCTTTCCCGGGAGAGGTAGCGAGTGCCTTTGGCAAGCAAACCATCCGGGGGCAGCACGAACGAAGCCGATTCGTGATAATCGGAGACTGTGCAATGACGCTTCGCCGGAGTACACGTGGTTCGTGTATGGCCTATTGGATCCAGAAGGACGAAGTCCTTTCGCCTCGATTGCTGATTCTTATCGGCAGGAACGAACGCTCGATGTTCTCGATAGATGCGGCCCTGGCTGTCGCGGGCAACGGTCGCAAAAAGATGTGTCGTAGCGGTGCTTCCGTCTTCGAGCTGGCGAGTCCACTCGATGTTATCCATGGCCACGAACGGTCTTCCGGTGGCAGGAAGAACTTGAATCCCGTGGACCCGGAATTCGGTGCCGCGATCAGGTCCTCGTGACGGCCCAGTGGGCTCTTGAGCTGCAGCAACACGGACGAGAAGTAGCGATCCGGCTACCACGAGTAAGACGAAAATCTTCATCGGGCCACCTCGCCGTTAAACGACGAAAGTATAGCACTCGAAGCGCCGACGCTCACTTCTCCGGTAGACGGTTGGTGATGAAATCAGATACTCCAATCGCAGCGGGAGGGTCAAGGTTAGAGAGCACCGCTACCACGAAGCCGGCGCTGGGGCAGATCTCCAGGTCGCCATTCATTCCGGGTGCGCCTCCGGTATGGCCAAAGCAACGCGCGCCATTGATCATATGATCTCCGAAGCCGTACCCATATCGGCCGTTCGGTGTATCCACTTTGCCGGTGGTCAAGAGTTCGGTGTTATGCGCGTTGAGAAGCTTGTTCTGCTCCAGCGCGGTCGCGAATTTCAATAGATCTTCAACCGTCGAATAACCGCCTCCTGCCGATGACCCGCGATAGGGAAGCGTGTCAACGTTCGTCCGCCAAGGGGTCCCCGGCTCTGTTTTCGTATAGCCTACGCTGCGATCGGTTACCGCTCGATCTTCCGGCTCAGCGCCGGTGAGATTCATTCCCGCCGGTTCGTAGATATGGGTGCGCACATAATCGTAATAATTTTCCTTGCTCACATTCTCGATCACGACGCCGAGCAGGATGAAACCGTAGTTGCTGTAATCCCACTGGCTTCCCGGATCGAACTTCAACTCGCGGTTGCCGTAGAGCTTCACGTAATCCTGAAGCGTGTGCAGGTCAAGCCGGTGCGCATCAAACTCCGGACCAAAGATATCGCCGGTGCCTCCGGTGTGGGTCAGCAAATGATGGATCGTGACCTTTGTGGCTACCTCTTTATTAGGATAGTCGGGCAGAAACTTTCCCAGCGGATCGTTGAGCCCTAGTTTGCCCGCTTCGACCAGTTGCAGAATCGCGACCGCGGTAAACATCTTGTTCATAGAGCCGACGCGAAAACGGGTTTGAATCTTGTTCGGAATTTTGTGCTCGCGGTCGGCGAGGCCGTAGGCTTCTTCAAAAATCGGCTTGCCATTCCTGGCGATCAGTACGGCGCCGGCAAAACGATCGGCGGCAACATCCTGCTCCACTCTCTTGCGCGTGGCCGCGATCAGTTCACTCTCGCTCAGGTGGGGCACCGGGAAGTCGGCGGGACGGTCGGTGGCGGTTACCTCCATGCTGAGAATATTGTGGGGCGCGGCCTCGTCGACTTCGAGGGTGAGCTTGGCAAACTGATCCGAAACCCGCTCCTGCACCAGCACCACCAGCTTCGTCGGCGAAGAGTCGACCAGTTTCCTGAAATCGAAGCCGCCCGTGCGTTCGCGAAAACTCAAGTGCTGATCGAGGCGCGGAACCCTGGAGGGAAAATCCTTTTGCAGGAAGTCACTGTACGCCTGACGGTCACCGCGATTAAAGGCCTCTAACCACGCGGAGAACTGGTGAGCAGCAGGCGTGTCGGGGAGTTGAGGTTGGCTGGCGGTTTGGCCGAAGGCCGCGAATGAAACAAACAGCGCTAGTGGAAGAAGTTTGACAATACGCATGATGATCAGACGGGCAAATCCGTCGTTGGTCATTAGTTTAATGCCTCGCGAGCCCAAAAGGTCAGTTCCCCAAGCTAGGTCGCGTCGGCTATGCACGGATCAAGAATTCTGCTTCTCCTCCGATGAGTATGGAAGGGTCAATTCTCGCGGCCCACTCTTCCGATGAAAATGCTCACGGCGATTCTGGCGCTGGCCGCGACGGCCGGCAATCTACGCGCGCAAGATGTGCGCGCTGATGCCGTGCCTGCTCCGGATATGGGAGCAATCGAGGCGCATTACGCCTTTGCCGTGCGCCCGTACGTGAGGAAAAATGACATGTCGGTTTCGCGATTCTGGACGGTGCCGACGATAGCGCTGATCGTGCTGGACGGAGCGGCCAAAGCAGCTGACGCTTACGCCACACGCAAGAATATCGCTGGTGGGGGCGTGGAATATGACCCGCTAGCCCGCCCCTTTGTGCATACGGCGGGAGTGCAGGTCGCGTCGATGGCGGCGCTTCTTGGCGGAGAAATTATGGGCGCCTACCTGCTTCACCGCAGACGCCATGAGTGGCCCGGGCATGCCGTTCTCGCGGCAGGCGCGTTGATGAATGGGCTGGGCGCGGCCTTCAGCATTAAACATCGCGTGGCCGATTGGTAGTATGCCCGCCAGAGTTAGTGCGCTGCGTAAATCAACCTGCCTTGACGAATCACCTGGTGGATTTTAGAGAACGCAGTAATGTCTTTCGTCGGATCGCCGTCGAGTACGACAAGGTCGGCGTCCATACCTTTCGCAATGCGGCCGCTGCGCTGTGACGACCCGAAGCGATTGGCGGGATTTTCCGTCAGCGAAGCCAGAATGTGCTGCATGCTCATCCCGGCCTGTGACATCAATTTGAATTCCTCCGCCGTGTCGTATTGGTCGATGTAACCGATGTCGGTTCCGAACAGGATTTCTCCTCCCGCGTCGGAATAAGCCTTCAGTTCCTGCACCGCCTGCTTGATCCACATCTCATTTTCTTCCGCGGACACCTTCGCCTTCTTCGCTTCCACGTCAAACAGAGTCAGCGTGGGAATCAGCGCCATATGATTGGATTTCAATCGCTCGGTGAAGGCCGGACTCCAGTCGCCGCTCATGGGGGCAGTGTGCGCCAGCACGTCGACTCCGCTCTGTATGGCCACTTCAAGGCCTTCGGCATTTGAAGGGTGCGCAAAGACCGGTTTACCCTCGCGATGAGCTTCGATGACGATGGCCTTGGCTAGATCCATGGGCATCGGCAGCACGCCCTTGGCGGTGATGGCGCCGCTGAAGATCTTGATACCGTCGGCACCATTTTTGATCTGCTGGCGAACTCGCTCGATAGCTTGTGGTATGGATTCGACCTCCGCCGACGGGATGTGATTCTCTTCAAGAAATCCCTTCACGTAGACAGGAGTTCCGCCTTTGGGGTAGAACGGCTCACCGACAGTGAGAATGCGCGGGCCGCGCACCTCTCCCTTTTCGATTCGCCGCCTGATGTTGTCGGTGTTGTCGAGGACGGACGCGATGTCGAAGACGGTCGTGAATCCCCAGCGGGTGAACATCTCTTCGAGTTGCGAAGAGAGTTCGTCGGATAAATGTTTCTCGGCATGAAGCAGGCCGGGAGTGAGGATGTGAACATGACTGTTCCAGAATCCGGCGGTTACGGCGAAGCCGCGGCAATCGACTACGATAGCCTCTGACGGGACTTTGATCGTGGCGCTCGGGCCGACATCAATGATCGTGCCAGCGTGCACAAGGACTGTGCCATCCACTAGTGGCGATTCAGACGCTGAGGGATAAATTTTGGCGTGAACCAACGCCAGATCAGAGGCAAAGCCCGATGTGCTCGAAGCCAATATCGCAACAAGAAGAGTGAAGAAAATGGTTCGGCTTCTCATGCCAAAAGTATACGGATAGAGGTGCTGGATAGTTCGCGCACACCCCACGTTATCGGGAGACAACTACCAGTTTTTTCTCTCCACCAAGTACGACTTCTTGTAACCTAAATAATTTTCGACGTAGCGGAGAATCGTCTCCTCGTCGGCCTTTTCGAGGCGGCGCCGAAATTTTCCCGGGGAGCCCATCCAGAGCGAGTTGGGCTCGACGACCGTCTTTTCGGTAATCAGCGTACCGGCGGCGATGATCGAACCTGATCCGATCACAGCTCCGTTAAGAATGATCGAGCCCATTCCGATGAGGCAGCGGGTCTCGACGGTGCAGCCGTGGAGAATGACGTTATGTCCGACGGTGACGTAGTCACCAACATAGACGCCGTATTGGTCCTTCATGCCATGCAGGACGGAGTTGTCCTGAATGTTGGAGTAATGGCCGACGCGAATCTGGTGGACATCGCCGCGGAGAACCGCGTTCATCCAGACGCTGGAATGCTCGCCCATCGTGACATCGCCGATGAGTTGGGCCGAGTCGTCAACATAGGCCGTTTCGGGGACTTGAGGAGTGGCGCCTTTGTAGGTGCGGATCATAGATTGCGATGCTGTTTGCGCTGCAAACAGAAAACATATCATGGAGAGAGCGACGGTGTCAGGAGGGCGATTGCTGGCGGAAGTCATCGTTCATGTTGCCAGATCAGAATGTCCGACCCTTCGGCAATTCTGGTCTGTACACAACCTCAACCGGCTTGCCATCCCACATTCCCAAGTAAAATGACTCTGCTCCACGTACACCTGCATTCTGATGGAAGGTGGAAGCCAAGGCGAGAAATTGATCGCCCCAGGCTTGCTCAACCTCGAGCGCAACAGCATACGGCAAGTACTTTTCGTAATGCCCCACATTATCGCCCGGTGCGTCTGATCGCTGCATAGGTAAATGTTCAACTGACTTCAGGAAAAGTCGAAAACCTTCGATCTCCGTGAGTAGTCGCGCGCCGTCTTGCGTGGGTGCTTTCATCCACCGCGCCTGAAGAATATTCAGAAGGGTTAGGAAGATGGTGACGACAATTAGCAGCCATCCGAAGTTGCCTGCGAGAACGACTGCGCCGAGTACTATGCCTGCAATACAAGAAACAATGAAACCGAGAAGTCCCGCACCGCGCCATAGAAGTGTGGTGTCGAATTGTTGACGAAGCGACCGATAAAGATCGTGCGCCCGCATAGCTAGAAAAAATAAATAGAAGGCCGCGGGCGCCATCATGGCCAATGCCAGAACTAATACGCCCCATTGTTCCATCCAACGAGGCTGGGCCACTGCGAAATAAGCCGCCACCGACAGGCAGATTCCCACGATCACATACATCCGGTTTTCCTGGAACCATCTACCAACTGCGTTCTTATGAAGAGAAGCAGCCATGTCGGCGGCTGCCAGTGTCGTGCGGGAATCAAGCATAGTGATCACAATACCTTTACGAGGGCGACCTCGCAGGAGGCGATCGAGCAGTATTTCTTCTTCTTCGGGGAGAGACTGCTTCTGGTTGGCTGCCTCAGTCGGCCGCAAATGAGTGGCGCCATCCTCGGCGTGCATCGTGGCAAGGCCTTTGGCCACGAGGCTCAACACGCCAGCCCAGAAAGTTCGGTCATCAAACCGTTCCTTCCATACATAGCGAACCATCGCTGGCGAAAGGTTCCGAGGTGGCTCATAAGCAGTGACTAGGACGCCGGCCCTGGGGTCACGCTCAAATAACAGCCATGCGAAACCATAGTAGGCGCAAACTGCGAGCACGGCGCTAATCGCGAGTGTGAAGTTGGCGGGCATGGCAAGCCCTAAGGTAGCGTGATTTACACGCAGCAGCAAATCATCCAAAAACGCCGCTGGACGCGTCGAACGCGGTAAGCGACATTCCGGATGTTCTTAGCACCAGATTCTGGACAGGTATGGTTTACAGGATCGCCTAGATCCGACTAATCGGGCGTATAGCCCAGATAGTCCTGGTGGCCTTCGAACACTGAGGCCAATTTGGTTATCCGGAAGAGTTCTTGCAGGCGCTCGTTCAGGTGAATAAGTTTCAGCGTGCAGTTTTGTCGCTTGGCGGATAGGTACAAGCCGACGATCGCGCCCAGCCCGGAACTGTCGAGGTGGCTGACATCGGTCAGATCGAGCACGATAGTCTTGCTCTTCGGAATGAGACTGCGGACAGTTGCCTGAAGCGAGGCAGTCGTGCTCGAAACGATTTTGCCGGTGCAGCGAACAACCGTCTCCTCAGGGCCGACGATCACCTCCAGATTCAAACTTGAGATCGGAATAGGGTTTGCGGCCATGAGATGCTCCTTAGCTTGAAATAGAGTAGCCCAAAGGGGACGTTCAGGAGGACTTAGCAGCCGGGAAAGGGTGTCGCCCGAACGCCCTCACGATACTCCAGACAATGGAAAAGTCAAGCCCGGATTGAGCCGATTTTGACCTATTCGCCCGCGCTCATCATCACAATTGGCATGGTGGGCGAGGCGTCGCCAGCTTCGTCCTCCAGCGTCATCGCAAATGCCTTGGCTATCGTGTCCGGCGGCAGCGGCGGATTAATCGCCGGATCGGGCCTGTTGCCATTTGCGGCCGAAACCTTGAACCACGAGGGACTAAGGACAACGAGGGTCGGGCTCAGGAGTTTCTTTTCGTGCCTTTCTTATTTTTGTGTTTTCGTGCTTCGCGCATTGCATTACCAGTTTGAGGTCGAATACAGTGTTGGGCGATGAAGGCATCTGATTTTCGACGGATTGCTTTGAGCTATGAAGGAGCGGCCGAAGGTTCGCACATGGGAGCGGCCGACTTTCGCGTCGGCGGAAGAATCTTCGCTACGCTCGCCTCCGAGAAGCAGGGCTACGGCAACTTGATGCTCACCCCGGAGCAGCAGGCCGAATTCGTTCGCGAGCTGCCCGATGTTTTTCTGCCCGTCGCTGGTGGATGGGGACGAATGGGCGCGACTCACATCCGGCTCGAGAAAGCGAGTGACGATGTGCTGACTGGAGCTTTGCGCGTGGCCTGGAAATCGCGGGTCAAGAAGAATGCCGGAGCTAAGAAGAAGCGGGCTCCCAAACGCAAGTGACGCCGCGTGTGGAAGCCTCGGACGATCGCCGCGGCTTCAGTCCCCGGGCGCGTAGAAATAATAATCTGCGGTATAACTGCTCTTGGTTTCTGCGTCACGGTGCGACTCGTCGCATCCCTGGGCAGGAGGCTTACCGCCGTGGGTGTTTACCCGCTGAATTGTTGTCACCTTGCCGAGCAGACCTTCGCCGGAATGACTCACTACATCGACTCGCAACCACTGAATCGAGCTCGGATCGTCGGAGTCGACGTGCGCCGACGCTTTTCCAGTGACTTGGCTTCCGTCGTTCAGCTTCCACGCAGGGCCGGCGAAATGGCTTCCGATAACTTTGCCGTTGCCATCTTTCAGTTCGGCATCGGGCGCCTTGAGCATCCAAGCAAATTTTCCATCGGCGCCAAACCGGCAGGCGTAAATCTGCGATCCGGCGGCATGCGCCACCAAAACGACCTGTTCGCCGGGATGTGCCTGAATCGCATCCGGCACTTTGGGTGGGGATATTTTCTGGGCATGGGCTGTTGACTGCGCCATTAGCAATGACAAGCCAACGATCAAGAACCTGGCGGCGACTTGCGTAAATCTCACTTGTCCGGACGCTCGCATGGCCAGATTGTAGCAGGGGCGAGGCCGGGCAGCAGTCACAAGTAGCTGTCAAAGGTGATTAGCCTTTAATGTCGTTACTGTACAATTTCCCCGAATGAGGCGGCGGACGAGAATCTCGGCGAAGTTGTATTCAGCGCTGCCATTTTTGGCCACACTGTGGATTTTGCTTGTCGCGGCCCCGCAGGTTTCCGCCGAACCGATCGCTTCGCTCCAGCCGCACAACTACGTCAATGATTTCGCCGGCGTGCTGGATGCGTCGACACAGGCGCGGTTGAATGCGCTTTGCCAGGAGGTAGAGGAGAAGGCGCACGCGCAGATTACCGTGGTTACGGTGAAGACAACGGATGGCGAAGACGTTTTCAGCTATGCCGTGGATTTGTATCAGAAGTGGGGGATTGGAAAGAAGGGAAGCGACCGAGGAGTACTGATCCTGAATGCAACGCAGGATCGTAAGCTCGGAGCAAGTGTGGGCTACGGTTTGGAGCCCATCCTTCCAGACGGCAAAATCGGAGGTTTTCGCCGGGAAGCCGCGCCCTATCTGGCTCGCGCTGACTATAACGCGGGTCTGACGCTGATGACCGGAGCAATCGCCGATGTGATCGCACAGGACGCGGGAGTGACTTTGAGCAACGCCGCTCGTCGGCCTGTCGCGCGACGGCAGCCTGCGCCTGGCGGAGCAGGTGCTGTGTTTCTAGTCATCTTCATTTTGTTCATTGTTTTTTCAATTCTGCGCGCGATATTTCGCGGCGGCGGCGGACCGCGTGGTGGTTCCGGATTCTGGTCAGGATTGTTGTGGGGCATGCTGTTCAGCAATATGGGCGGCAGAGGCGGTTTTGGTGGAGGAGGGTTTGGCGGCGGCTTTGGCGGAGGTGGCTCCGGCGGCGGCTTTGGTGGATTCG
>DATHQD010000009.1:0-300147 GCA_035483045.1 Terriglobales bacterium | reverse complement strand
GGTGTCCAGTGGCCGAATGAGAGAAAACCAATTTTCTTCATGCAATATTAGTGTCACATACCGTGGATATGGCCGTGCGCCGCCTCTCCGCGTCGCTTCGCGCTAGCTGATCCCAGGCTCTGACTGATTGATCATGAAGGTGGACATCTCATTGAAGAATTTCCGAAGGACTTCTTCGGCGTTGCTTGGCAGCGAAGCTTCGCCCAACGCATTTTCCATCAGCCGCATCCAGCGGTCGCGGATAGTCTGATTGATCGCAAACGGCGAATGTCGCGCCCGGAGGCGGGGATGGCCTCTTTGTTCAATGTAAGTCTGAGGTCCCCCGAACCTACCGATCAGGAAATCTCGGAGGCGCTGCTCGGCCCCTGGAAGATCACTTGCCGGGTAGATTGGCCCCAGAAGGTCGTCTTGAGGGACTTGTCGATAAAAGGCAGCGACTAACCTTGCGAAACCTTCCGCGCCAATCATGGAATAAATTTCGAGTTCCGGCATTCCCATTAGCTCTCCTCATCGAAAAGTTCGGCGATCAGTTCTTGACGAGAAACCGTTTGCCATACGTGACGCACTTCGATCTCGGATGAGGAAGACGTCAGGAACTTCAAGAAAACGGACAACAAGTTTTCGGAAATGCAGGGAAATGGCAGACACCGCGACAGGGCGAGCCTCCTCGCCGAGCTTTTCGAGGGCATCGCTCAGCTCGTGGCTTTCCGCATCTTGGAGCAGCTGACTCATGTTCGCTCAGGCCACATTGGCAAAGGTCGAGAACTGGACCGCACGGTCCAGCTGTTGCGGAACTTCGAATCGCCAGTGAAGCGCTACACGAAACTTGCCTTCGGGGGCGCGCAGACTGATTCGAACCAGCGACTGATGTACACCTCGGCATGAGCCTCACCGCAGTAATGCCGGGCTCCGGGCGCATTGGCCGTTCCAGAATTCCACCGGTACACGGTAAGCTCGGAATCTCGACATCGAATCGCCAACCAGTGGATAGGGTTAGTGGTCACCTGTCTACAAACTTCACATCTAGATTCCCGCAGAGATGTCATGCGCGCCATTCCGTACATCAGTGGTTTGTCGTCTTCACTCCGCGATCGACGCCGGTCGCAGACGTGGCGTCAGAATCGTCAGTTCGCCGACTTGTTCCCTCTTCACGCTACCACGCAAGTGGGCGTGATCCATCATCCAAACCTCGGGAATGATTTCGCCGACCAGCTGTCCATGACAGAAGAGCCGCACCACCGAACTCTCAGAGACGACAATTCCCACCGTTTTGGTAACTGCGCTCATGTTGGCGGCGGCAATGTGACGGCTACCGAGTCCCAACGGCACGTCCACTTGTGCGGCCACGGCATCGAGATAGCGGCACGCGGAAAGGACAATTCCTTGGCGACTAACCACGAACCCGCCGTCCAGCTGCGCCAATTCCTTGATAGTTCCGCGTAAATTTAGATTGGTGACGTGCCGTGAAGCCTCAGGATGTCCCAGCAACGGATCCAAAATTAACGGTCTGGATTTCGCGAGCACTGCCATCTCATCCCCGAGCGTAAATAGCGTGCCAACGCGCCTTCCTTCCCGACCCTCGCGAGCAATTTCGACTGCGAGCTCAATCAGGGACTCTAGAACGTCAGGATCGTATTCCGTGACCTGGCAGAGAATGCTCTCAAACATCCATGAACTCCTCGGTTTGAATCGAAGCCACCGACCACAGCGTAGATATACTGTGCTTTGGATGAAGGGCCTACGAAGAAGATTCACTGCGCCTTCTTCGAGACACGAGCTACCAACTCGTCCAACCTCGAAAGCAAAACCTTCAGGATGGGTGACTCGTTCGACTTTCTGTAGCCGAGAACCAGATCGACAGTCGGCGTGTATCCCTTCAGAGCGCGACTCGTCACAGACGAAGGGAGAAAGTTTTGTGCGTAAGCAGGCAACAGCCCTACGCCGCGCGTCGACACTATTAAGGAAAGTCCCATGGTGACATTGTCCGCCTCGTGAGCGGGCGTGATATTGATTCCGGACCGCTTCAAGTAGTTGTCGATGACCGCACGCAGTACAGGAGCCGTGCCCGAAACAATCACGAATGTCTCGCCTTCTAGATCCTTTGGGCTGATGGCTTTGAGCCCAGCAAGTTGGTGGTCGCTAGGCAAGATCACCATCAAGGGCTCTTTCACGAGAAGACGGAATGCCAGGTTTGGCATGGCCCGTTCCTTTCGAAGAAAAGCAACATCGACTTTTCCTTTCGAAAGGCCCTCCGCAAGCAGCGGGGAGTATTGACTCGATATCATCACGTCGATGTTAGGCAGTTCGTCGCGCAAGATTCGCAAGGCTTCGGGCATCCACGTCAATTCGTGCCCGGTCAGAAAACCCATCGTGAAGCACGGCTTGGCGGGATGAGCTACCCGGCGTGCAGCTGCGGATGCCGCGTCAACCTGCGATAGCACTCCGCGGGCGTGATCGAGAAAGGCTCTACCCGCTGGTGTCAGCTCGATGCCGCGAGCGCGTCGTGTCAAGAGTTGGGCGCCCACCTCGTCCTCAAGATCTCGAATCTGCCGACTCAACGAAGGTTGCGACGTGTGCAGCATTCGGTGTGCTGCCACCGTGAGACTTCCCGCGTCGGCAACCGTGACGAAGTAGCGAAGGTGTCGTAATTCCATTGCCACTCCCATGCTTGGAAAGCATCGGTGCCAGCTTAACAAAGTATGCTTCAAGGGCGCTACCGCGAGTGGGCATCGCAATCTAACAAAGTGATGTGAGCAATGCGGAGCGGGCTGAGCCGATTTATCCATTCCTGGTTCGCATAGCTCTAGATCAAGGAGGTAGTGCGATGAGTTCACCAGTCGTTTTGATTACAGGCGCGCTAACGGGAATCGGTCGTGCCGCAGCAGTAGTCTTTGCGCAAGAAGGAGCACGCGTTGTTGTGTCCGGTCGTCGAGATAAACAAGGACAAGAGTTAGTTGCCGAGCTACAGGGGCTCGGAGCAGAGGCCATTTTTGTCCGCAGTGATGTCCGCAAGGATGAGGATGTTCGCAACCTTGTGGATCAAACGGTCAAGCGTTTCGGACGCCTGGATATTGCAGTAAATAACGCTGGGACAGAAGGTGTGCCCGGCCCTGTGACGGAGCAAACCGCCGAGAGCTTCGCAGCGACGTTCGACACGAATGTGCTCGGCACGTTGTTAAGCATGAAGCACGAATTGCGGGTGATGCTGAACCAAGGGAGCGGGAGCATCGTCAATGTCTCGTCGGCCTATGGAAGTGTCGGCGCTGCAGGGGCGTCCGTTTATGTGGCCAGCAAACATGCCGTGGAGGGACTGACAAAATCCGCTGCGCTGGAAGTCGCGGGGACCGGAGTTCGGATAAATGTAGTCGCTCCGGGCACTACAGACACCGGTATGCTCACGCGCTTCACCAGCACAGATCAAAATAAAGCGGCGCTCGTTTCGACGGTACCCGTCAAGCGTCTGGCAACGTCGGAGGAGATCGCTCACGTGATCGCCTTTGTTGCTTCGGAAAATGCGTCATACATGACAGGTTCTTCAATACCAGTCGATGGAGGCATGATCGCTGGCTAAATCTTTCTTGACTACGGCACCTCGCTGCTCAAGACAAGTCGTATTCTGAATAGCGAGTCACGAAAAGGGTGGAACGACGCCGGCAAACGTGTTTATTTTTGGATTATGAGGGTATACAAATGACTGCACTTCAAGGCAAAATCGCGCTGGTGACAGGCGCGTCACGCGGAATTGGACGGGCTACTGCATCCGTGCTCGCTACCGCCGGTGCGCATGTCCTTGTGCACTACGGCCGTTCCGCGCAGGATGCGGAATCTCTCGTGGCAGGCATCCTTTCAAAAGGGGGACGGGCTGATGCGATCCAGGCGGACCTGGGAACTCCGAACGGCGCTGCGCTGCTAGCCAAAGAGGTGCGCTCCATCGTCGGCGACCGGTTGGATGTGCTTGTGCTCAACGCCGGAATCAGCAAGGCGGCACGCCTGGCGGATCATACGGTTGAAGATTTTGACAATCTGTTTGCGACCAACGTCCGAAGTCCGTTCTTCCTGGTGCAGCAACTGCTGCCCATTCTAGGTGACGGTTCGAACATCATCGTGATCTCTTCGATCGGTTCCCACGCCGTAGTTGGCAAGCCCGGCGTGGACAGCCCTTCGATCCTTGCATACGCCTCGACCAAGGGAGCCTTGGAAACTCTGGTCAAGAACTGGGCTGCCATTCTTGGGCCGCGCGGCATCCGCGTAAATGCTGTCGCACCCGGAGTGATCGACACTGATATGTCGAATTTTACGAAGACTGAAGCAGGCCGCGAGACCGCTCTTGGGATGCAGGCACTAAAGCGAATCGGCAAGCCGGAGGACGTGGCAGATGTTGTCGCGTTCTTGGCCTCCGACAAGGCGCGCTGGATCACCGGTGCCAGTATTCCCGTCGATGGCGGCTCAAAGCTCTAACTGAGAAAGTGAGGAGTGCAATGGAAACCAAGGCGATCAAAGGCAAGGAGATCAGGATTCCCGGGCCCGACCATCCCATCACAATTTCTCCGGCTGAGGGCAGGGTGCGTGTAACGGTCGCCGGCAGGATGGTTGCTGAATCGACGCGAGCGCTTCGACTGGAGGAGAAGGGATATCCCCCCGTTTACTACTTGCCCCGCAACGATGCGGACATGTCGTTGCTCATTCGCACCAAGCATTACAGTTATTGTCCGTACAAGGGTGATTGTACGTACTACAGCATTCCCATCGGCGGATCGAAATCGGAATACGCCGTTTGGACGTACGAAAAACCTTATGAAGCAGTCGCCAGCATTAAGGAGTACCTGGCATTCTATCCCTCACGGGTTGATGCAATCGAAGTGATCTCCTAAAAACATGTTTGCGTGTCCACATGCCTATCACTTGGGGCAGATCACTCTGGCTCTCAAATAACGGAACCTAAATCGTCTCGTTCTCGTCTGGGTCCTTGGCTGACAGCTCTTGGAGCTTCGCCGGCGCTCTTTCTCATATGAACAATGACTCCACCTTCCTCAAAGCGAACTTCATCCATTAACGCTTTCATCACGAGGATGCCACGGCCGTGAACCGACCCATGTTTTCTCGAGCTGTAGGGTCCGGGGACGGTACTAATGTCAAATCCGCTTCCTTCGTCCTTTACAGCGATTGACACTTCGTCAGGCACGCACCGGCAGGTAACGTGGACATGTTTTCGACGATCCTCATGGCCAAGCAAAAGGCAGGCCAATAAAACTGAAGAGCAGCTGTCCCTGCTCGCAGATTGGATTGTTCAGACCGAATTCAGATCAGTACAGACTGGTGGCAAAGCATCCTTGAGGTTTAGCTAGTGAAACTGCGACGCTGCCATAAATCGGAAAACGTGTGATTTATACTGATGCGAAGCCCGGATGGCGGAATTGGCAGACGCGCACGGCTTAGGACCGTGTGCCGCAAGGCGTGCAGGTTCAAGTCCTGTTCCGGGCACCATCATTCCCTCGCCGGAAAGTCCGAGCGTTTTAACTTGTCCCGGAAAGCCTTCCGTAAAGCTCCGAGCGAAACCCCGAGTCAGCATCGCCGAAATATCGGGTGATGAGCGCGCCGTCAGATTTTCTTTTTTGCCACCAACTCCGCGACAGCTTTCTCCGACACCTTTTCGGTATATTGCAATATTTGCAGTCCAGAGGCGAGTTTCGGGAGTTCACCCGGCTGCAGCAAGAACTCCGGGCTCTTAGGTCCATCCAATAGCTTCGCTTGCGGCGAGGTGTAGGTTTTGTAGATAAACAGGCCGCCCGGTCGCAACGCCTTCAGGATTTCCGCAAAACTTATTCGCTCCAGGTAAAAAAACACCATTACGACATCAAATGCGTCCGCAAACTGCATTTGCGCAGCCTTGAAGCGGGTGAGATCATCTACTACAAAGTGAATGTGGGACGCGACCGGTCCGGCGTTCTGCCGTGCCTGTTCGACTCCGGTTTCAGAAATGTCAATGATGGTCGCTTGCCAACCCCGCGTTACCAGCCAGATCGCATGTCTTCCCGCTCCTCCGGCGACGTCGAGCGCGCTTCCACCATCAGGAAATGCGGGCCGGACAAATTCAGAAAAAGCGCGCACCAGAAAGGGATCGGGAGCTGTGCTCGCCTCCGAGCCGGCAACCTCTCCATATTTGCGGTTCCAGCGCTCTTTATCGGTAGACGAAGTTTCCATCGGCTTTGATCTCAAGTCGGATCGCAACTGTAATCGCAGTCTTAATTGCAGCTCATATCTTAAGCCTGATCTTAGCTCCGGCGACTTTACCGTCCGCCAGCAAACCGAGTCTCCACCATGCCGCGACTGACTCCCTTCACAACTCGCGCATCCGGACACCATGGAGCATCGCTCCCGCCACACCACGGCGGCGGTAACGGTGATGGCCGCGGGGGCGACGATGGCGCACCCGATTCAGTTCCGAATTCCATGCCCGACTCCATGCCGAATTATGGCGAACGTCTGCGACGAGCGCGCTTGGGGTTGGCCATCGTGATGACGCCTATCGCGATGCTTTTTATTTCGTTTACAGCCGTCTATCTCATCCGCCGCGGATTCCTGACGTTCGATCAGAATCAGATGGCCTACATTCGATCATGGCTTCCTGTGCGATTGCCATGGATGTTGTTGCTGCTCAATACCGCAGTTCTCATCGCCAGCAGTTTTACGATTGACATGGCGCGGCGCGAGATCACCCGCGAGGCGGCGCTCGCCCCCGTGCGTTCGATCCCCGGCGTCTCGCTCGGCGATGAACGCCGCTTCCCTTGGCTCAGCCTAACCACGGCGCTAGGCATAACCTTCCTCGCTGGCCAACTTTTTATCTGGAGCAAGCTTTCCTCGGCAGGCTTCCACCTCGCCGGCGGCACCAGCAGCTCCTTTGTATACATTCTCACCGCCATGCACGGATTGCATCTCGCGGGCGGCATTCTGGCTCTGATCTTCGCCAACGTCGCGGCCATCCTGCATTGGCCCGTCGAAACTCGGCGCATCGTCGTCGACATTACGTCATGGTATTGGCATTGTATGACGGCGCTCTGGATCTACATCCTTATATTGTTCTCGTTTGCGGCACAGTAAGGCGGTATCACTGCCGCCTTTTCGCGCGCAGCAAGTGCCCATCCGATAAACCCGTTGCATTTTGCGGTGATCGGTATAATCTCCCAACGGAGAATAGCGCCCATGTGTTTTTCAGCGACCGCCAACTTTGTAGGCAGCGGAGTTCTCGGAGCTATTGGCGTCGTCACCCTGACCAAGGTGAAGCACCGGCGCGAACTTCTCTTTGCAGCGTTGCCAACCCTATTCGCCATTCATCAATTTATGGAAGGCTTCGTCTGGCTGGGTTTGGACGGAATTCTGTCGCCTGCAGTCGCGCATGATATGGGAGCGGCTTTCATGCTCTACGCGCAAGGGTTGCTGCCGTTTCTCCTGCCGCTCAGCGTATTTCTCTTCGAAGCTGATCGAAAGAGCCGCCAGCGTATGCTTCCTTTCCTTGTGCTCGGCCTGGGAACGACTCTCTATATTCTCTGGGCGCTGACGGCGTTTCCGCTGCAGCTCTATATCCGGCAAAATACAATCGTGTATATCAATCAAGCCACAAACAACATGACAGTCGCTGTGCTCTATGTCATCGCCACCTGCGGCTCTCTATTTTTTTCCAAGAACAAGATGATGGTCGTCTTCGGAGCGGCTAACCTGGCTATCCTGCTCGCCGTCATGGCGTTCAAACGTTATGCCTTCACTTCGCTGTGGTGCGCATATGCCGCAATCGCCAGCATCATCATTCTTGCCTACTTCTGGAGAAGCATCGAAGAGCGCCCGTTCCGCTACGCCTAGCGCTGCCCATCTCGGCGACTGTGGCCCGTCGGCTGTCCGGCGGGCATCCTGCCCGCCGGCCCGTCGATCACCGTGTCCCCATCACGATTTATAATGAAAAGATTCGGTTATCAGTTTTGATCCGTCTGTAGTGCAGGGAAAAGTGCCAGGGGAAGATGTCGACAGATAGCATTGTGGTTCGCGGGGCCCGGGTTCACAACCTCAAGAACATTGATTTTGAAATCGAGCACAACACTCTAACCGTCGTTACCGGTGTGTCGGGCTCGGGCAAGTCGTCGCTCGCCTTCGACACGATCTACGCCGAAGGCCAGCGGCGATATGTGGAATCGCTGTCCGCATACGCGCGGCAATTTCTCGAGCGAATCGAGAAGCCGGACGTCGATGTAATCGACGGCATCGCGCCCGCAGTAGCAATTAAGCAAAAGAATTCAACACGCAATCCGCGCTCGACTGTCGCGACAGCCACGGAGATCTTCGATTATTTGCGCCTGCTCTTCGCCCGCGTCGGTCGCACCTACTGCCTGCTCTGCGGGCAGGAGGTGAAAAAAGATACGGTGGATGAAGTCGCCGACCGCATTCTGGCTTTGGGCGATGGCACCCGGCTCAATGTGTTTTTTCCAATCCAGATCAACACTCCCGCCTCGCCGGCCGAAAAGAAGAGCGGCAAGAAGATTCGCGGCAAAAAAAACACGCCTGACTCGCGTTTGCCTTCGGATGCGATTAAAGAGCGGCTCTTCGATCTGCGCAAGCGCGGCTTCAACCGGCTGGTTCAAAACGGCCAGGTTTTCGAGTTTTCGACTCCCGAATCGCTGCTGGATATCAACTTCTCCGAGCCAGTCTATGGCCTGGTCGATCGTCTAGTCGTCTCCGCCGACCAGCGCTCGCGCATAGTCGATGCAGTCGAAATCGGCTATCGCGAAGCCGGCGAGGTTATTTTTGAAACCGCTCCTGGATCTGAGGATAGTAATGCCGGGAGCCCCGCTCCTCAGCGCCTGCGCTTCTCGCAACGCTTCGAGTGCAAGAACGATGGCACCCGCTACGAAGAGCCCGAGCCTCGCCTGTTTTCATTCAACAATCCTTACGGCGCCTGCCCGCGTTGCCAGGGCTTTGGCAACACCATTGACTTCGATCTCGATCTCGTTATTCCCGACAAAGGCAAAACTTTGAATGAGGGCGCAATCGAGCCCTGGACCAAGCCAAAATATCGCCCACTATTCACCGAACTCAAGCGCTTCGCGCGTTCCACTGAAATTCCGTTGGATGTTCCCTGGTACGATCTCGAAGAGGAACAGCGGCGGCTCATTGTCGACGGAGGCCGCGGATTTCCCGGCGTGCGCGGCTTCTTCCAGCATCTCGAGCGCAAGAAATACAAGCTGCACGTGCGCGTCTTTCTCAGCCGCTACCGCGGATATTCGCTGTGTTCGGATTGCAGTGGAACTCGCCTGCGGGTCGAAGCCCGCCAGGTAAGGATTCAGGGCAAAAATATTTGCCAGGTGTGCAGCATGACAGTCGAAGGGGCGGCGCGCTTCTTCGATCAACTTTCGCTGACGCCGCAACAGGCCGCCATTGCAGACAAGCTTCTGATCGAACTTCGCGAGCGCCTGCGTTTTCTCAACGAAGTGGGGCTCGAATATCTAACGCTTGATCGTCTAGCGTCGACGTTATCGGGCGGCGAGGCGCAGCGCATTCAACTCGCAACCTCACTCGGCTCGAGACTGGTAGGCACGCTATATGTGCTCGATGAGCCGTCCATCGGCCTCCACAGCCGCGACACCCACCGTCTCATCAAGATCCTGCACGACCTTCGCGACTTGGGAAACACGATTCTCGTGGTCGAGCACGATCCCGACATAATGCGCGCCGCCGATCGCATTATAGATCTTGGCCCGGGCGCGGGAGAAAACGGCGGAAAAGTTGTCGGCGCCGGCACCTACAACGAGATTATCAAGATGCCGCAATCGCTCACCGGCCGTTACCTCGGCGACGAACTCCACATTCAGATTCCGCCCAAGCGCCGGCAGCCAGGACCGCACAAGCTTCGCATCGCCGGCGCGCGCGCCCACAACCTGAAGCGCATCGATCTAGAAATTCCACTCGATATGCTGGTGGCAATCACCGGCGTCTCCGGGTCAGGAAAATCTTCCTTGTTGCATGACGTGCTCTATCAGGCCGTAGCGACAGCAAAGCGGCAAACCAACGGCAGCGCTCCCTCTGCTATTTTGTGGGACAGCCTTGACGGCGAAGACTATCTCGATGAAGTGGTGCTCGTCGATCAATCTCCCATCGGCCGGACTCCGCGGTCAAATCCAGTCACCTATATCAAAGCGTTCGATATCATCCGCGAACTTTTTGCTTCGTTGCCCGAGGCGAAGAAGCGCGGCTTCCCTGCCGGCCATTTCTCCTTCAATGTTCCCGGCGGCCGCTGCGAAAATTGCCAGGGTGACGGGACGGTCACTGTCGAAATGCAATTTCTCGCCGATGTCGAACTGATCTGCGATGAATGCAAAGGCACTCGCTACAAGCCCCAGGTGCTGGAGATTCATTACAAGGGCAAGAACATCCACGAAGTCCTGAATCTCACGATTCGCGAGGCGCTAAGATTTTTCGCTGAAGTTCCTCGGCTCACGGAAAAACTGCGCGTCCTCGATGAAGTCGGCCTTGGCTATCTGCGCTTGGGACAGTCTGCCACAACGCTCTCCGGCGGCGAAGCGCAGCGCATGAAGCTGGCCGCCCACCTCCAACCGGGCGCTCGCGCGATAACTCGGCCATCGGAGGGCGGCGATGCGCCCAGACGCAAGCGCCGCATGCTCTACATTTTCGACGAGCCCACCACCGGCCTGCATTTTGACGATGTGAGCAAACTACTTTCCGCGTTTCGCCGTCTAATCGATGCAGGCGGATCGATCGTCGTCATCGAGCACAATCTTGAAGTAATCAAAACGGCGGACTGGGTCATCGACCTAGGTCCCGAGGGCGGCGATCGTGGCGGAAATATAGTCGGCTCAGGTCCGCCAGAGGCGATTGCCCAATTGAAAGACTCTTATACTGGGCAGTATCTGAAGCAGGTCTTGAACGGAAACGGCGCGCGTCATGGTGGCCAATAATATTGAAACTAAGAAAGATCGTTGCGACACCCGCCCGGCGGCTAAGGTCGCGTTCAATCCGGCGGCACTCTTAATTCTCGCGATCAGTTTTTGCACGTGCCTGCTCGCCCAAACCCACACCACCGTTCGCCACTATAAGGAGCGCGTCGACGACACTCCACCGGAAATCGCCCAGGCCGAAACCGCCATTCAGAAAAACGATTTCGCGGCGGCTGAAACGCTGCTGAAAAAAGCCCTCGACAAAGATCCTGACAATAAACAATCCTGGACCTATCAGGCATGGTTCGATCTCGGATTCGTTCTGAACCGCCTCAATCGCACCGACGAATCCATTGCCGCGTACCGCAAATCGGTTGGCGCTAAGCCCGACGTTTTTGAATCAAACCTCAATCTCGGCCTGATGCTGGACCGCGCCAATGATCCAGACGCCGAACAATTCCTGCTCGCCGCCACCACCCTCAAACCCACCGCGCACGTAGAAGAAGGTCAGGCCCGCGCGTGGCTGGCGCTCGCGCACCTGCTCGAGAATAAAAAGCCCAACGAAGCGCTCGCAGCATACGTCAAAGCCGAGGACCTCACGCCGAAAGATCCGGAACCACATCTCTCCGCCGGACAGTTGCTCGAACGCCAAAAGGAATTCTCCGACGCCGAAGCTGAATATAAACAGGCACTGGCGCTCGATCCGCACTCGACCGACGCTGCCGTCGGCCTCACCAACATCTACATGAAATCGAATCGTCTCAGCGACGCCGAGCCGCTGCTCCGTCGTCTGGCCAGCGCGCATCCCAGCGATGCCATCATTCACCTGCAACTGGGGCGCGTACTC
Organism: Terriglobales bacterium; assembly: GCA_035483045.1. Classification (GTDB taxonomy): domain Bacteria; phylum Acidobacteriota; class Terriglobia; order Terriglobales; family Acidobacteriaceae; genus Acidiflorens. Next base: position 288,363 of record DATHQD010000009.1, on the reverse strand, counting down.
GCCGCCGAGAACAAGAAAGACGACGCTACGACAGAACTGCAAATCGCGCTGAAACTTTCTCCCACCGACGCAGACGCGCAGCGCGAAATTGCCGACCTTTACGCCAGCGCCGGAAAGAACGATCTCGCGGAAGCCGCGTATCGTCCACTCCTCGCAACCCACGCCAACGATCCCGAACTGCATCGCTCTCTCGGCCAGGCTTTATTGCGTGAAAAGAAATTTCCCGAGGCGCAGCAGGAGTTCCTAACCGCCCTCCGACTCAAGCGCGATTGGCCCGACATTTACGTCGACCTGGCCTTTGCCGCTAACGAAAACAAAAATTACGAACTGACGGTGCGAGCTCTGAATGGTCGCGCGCTGTTAAACACTGAAATGCCACCTGTATGCTTTTTTCTCCGTGCCTCAGCTTACGATCACCTCAACGACAAAAAAAACGCCGCACTCGATTATCATCATTTTCTGGACGTAGCCGGCGGGAAGTATCCTGATCAGGAATGGCAGGCTACGCACCGCCTGATCGCCATTGAGCCCAAGAAGCATTGATCGACATGCGCCACCTCGCCTATAGCGTGCTTCTCCTCGTGGTTGTCACTGTCTGCGGCGCAGCCAAGGAAGAAACGCTCGACGAGCTCAAGGCGAGGTTCGAAACTGCGCACCTCGAAGATCGCCCCGAACTCGGCATTCGAATCGCGCGCGCGCAACTTCGCAACGCCGACCAGCTTTACAGCAATGGTAACGTGGAGCAGGCTCGCGCCGCCGTCGACGACATCGTCAACTATGCCGAAAAAGCCCGTGACGCGGCCACGCAAAGAAACAAGCGGCTCAAGGACGTCGAGATCGACGTTCGAAAAATCGCAGATAAACTACGCGACATCAAGCGCACTCTGGCCTTCGAGGACCAGCCTCCCGTAGAGCAGGCGATTCGCCGCCTCGAAGATGTCCGTACCAGCCTACTGCAAGAAATGTTCGCCAAAGATAAAGTCAAGAAGGATCAAAAGAAATGACGCGGACGAGGCATTCTGACCGGCATCGGCGCGGCGCTCTGGCCTTCGTCCTGTTGCTGGGGCCGTTGCTCTTGTCGGTCGCTTTGCCGCTCCTCGGGCAGCAGCACCGCGATCCGCTTGACCCGCTCGAGATCAACCAGCTCCGCGATGCCATGCTCGATCCCGAGGAACGCTTAAAGCTTTTCGTGACATTTTCCCGCGATCGTATAACGAAGCTTGAGCAAATGCGCGCCAACCCCAAAACCACCGAACGCGGCCAGCAGACCCATGACATGCTCGAGGATTTCCTCGCCGTCTATGACGAACTCAACGACAACGTAGATATGTATTTTGGCCGCAAGGATGACATCCGCAAGCCGCTAAGACTTATCATCGAAGCCGACACCGAATTTCAAGCCAAACTGCGCGCGGTTAAGAATTCTCCCAATAGCAGCGCCGCCGAAATCAGCCAGTACGAATTCATGCTGACCAACGCGCTCGACACCGTAGACTCCAGTGCTGACGATCATCGCAAAACCTTGGCCGACGTCGAAGAATATATGAAGCATAAAAAGAAAAAATAGGCGGCGGTCTTGAGCGCTCAGCAATCGGCATTCGGCACTCAGGAAATTATTGAAGGTGTTGCCGAGTGCTGAATGCTGAACGCTGATTGCTCTCCATGCTACCCTTCCCTCAACGTGTCCCCGAGGCTGACTGAAATTTTTAGCGAAGCTTTTCGCGAACTGCGTCCGCGCACCGATCCGCCGCCGATGCATGTTCGCTTTTACGCCTTCGTCTCGATTAACAACACCATCCGGTTGCGACAGGGCGAGCTTTTCATACGCCTATCCGATCTGCTTGAGGGCGCTCCCGAAACCGTGTTGTACTCGATTGCTCACATCCTGCTCGCCAAGCTTTATCGCAAGCCGATCGATCGCGCCCATAGCGCTCGGTATCGCCGCTATATCGCCAACCACGATATAAGCGCCAAGGCTCGCCTGGTGCGGCAGATGCGCGGACGCAAGCACATCCACTCCGCCAGCGGCCATCATTATCACCTTGAAGAACTTTTTGAGGACCTGAATCAGCGTTTCTTTCACGGGCTTATGGGACGGCCGCAACTTACCTGGAGCCGCAACCACGCCCGCAGCAGTCTCGGCCATTACGATCCCGCGCACAACACCATCGTGATCAGCCGCGTCTTCGACCACCCGCGTGTGCCGCGCTACGCCGTTGAATACATCCTGTTTCACGAGATGCTCCATTTGAAGCATCCTGTGAAATTGCGCGGCAGCAGGAGATGCGTGCACTCGCGAGAATTTCTGGCGGAAGAAAAACAATTCCCCGAGCACGCACAGGCTAGGAGGTTCTTGAGGATCATGTGAAAGCGCGAGCGGACTCCGCTTTTCCACTGAATGAAATCGCAATCTACGGACAACTGACATAGACTCAAGGCGACCACCAGGAGATTGTCGTGCACGCAACCAAATCGTGGGCTGTCCTCTTTCTCATCCCGATGCTATGGGCAGTCCCCGCGTTTTCGCAAGAAACTTCGGAATCGAAAGATAGCCTCTACTCCATGGCTCTAGCGGCAGGCGTCGAGCACATGCAAACGCAGTGGGGCTACATCGATGATGGCGATCGCGGAAGCAGGATACGTACTGATTACCACCACTTGATCGTAAGGAAAAACGCGGAGATCACAGACGACTTGCCGTCACAATCCAACGAGTTCCACTTCGAGTATCTGGACGACGCCGCATTGCTTGCAAAATGCAGCAAATTGAAAAAGGGCTTCTCGATCCTTGAGGTCCATCCAGTACACGATAGAGGCGCGACACTGAAAATCCACATTGCTCAGAGTTGGGTTGAGAGCCATCATGGGCGGCTGTGGATCGGAATTTCGGACTGGGCCGACGTCGAATTTCGTTACGACTGCCAGCAACGAGCGTACGTAATCTCGGACGTAAAACTCGGTGGCATCTGAGAAGATTCTTCGCGCGAAACGACCCGAGCTGCTGCTAACGGCGATTTCGCTCCGATACGATAAATGGCTTGGATGTTGCGGAAAAAGGAAAAACCCGAACCACGCGGGTCCGGGTCTCGTGAGCTTATTAGCCTGTCCAGCCATAACGATTATCGCCAGTGAATATCTCAATGTCAACATTACCCAGGGGACTCCCTGTCCTGAGTCCCTGGATCAGCCTCCTACCAAACTGGGAGACCGTGGACCCGGCGGGATTCGAACCCGCACCTTCTAGCTGGACAGGCCAACGTGCTCCCATTACACCACGGGCCCTGTCTCGAGTTTCGCGGCTCATAGTGTTTGAGGGCAAGGTCACGCATCACACGAAGATTGTGATAAATGCATCGCGTTCCCACGATTCCCATTCAATCCCCGGTTTCCCCGTGTGATGCAAATGACGGCGATTCGTGATTCGATGCGTTGACTGCCCCTGCCTGAAACCGTATCCTAGAGATATTGAAATTGAAATTCATTTTCAATTAGAAAGCGGCATTTTTCAATGTTACAGGCATTCATTATTACCCTCCGCGAAGGCGTTGAGGCGGCGCTGATCGTCGGCATCACTCTCGCCTATCTGGCCAAAATCGGCCGCAACGATCTGCGCAAATCAGTCTACGCTGCGCTAGCCGCAGCTTTTGTCGGATCGATCGGCGTCGCCGTGGTGCTCTCCCGCTTCAAACTAAACGAAGACATCTTCGAAGGCTGGGTCATGCTGGTCGCGGCCGTCTTTGTCGTCACCATGATCGTCTTCATGATGAAGACCGGGCGCAAACTTAAGGGCGAAATCGAAAGCAAAGTCGGCTTGTTCGCGCGCGGCGACGCATGGCTCGGCCTCTTCGCCTTCGTCTTTCTCATGGTGCTGCGCGAGGGCGCTGAAACCGTCCTGATTCTCTCGGCCGTCACCCTCAACTCCAGCGAATTGATGAGCTTCATCGGCACCGTCACGGGAGTCGTGGTCGCGGTGCTGTTCGGCGTCATGTTCGTCAAGGGCAGCGTCAAGATCAATCTCCAGAAATTCTTTAGAGTTACAACCGCGATTCTCTTCCTCGTGGCTGGGCAGTTGGTCATTTCGGGTCTACACGAACTTTCCGAGAATGGCGTGCTTCCCTCTTCTCGACAAGAGATGGCGATCATCGGCCCCATCGTGCGCAACGATTTCTTTTTCTTTATCACCATTCTGGCTTTGGCGGCGCTGATGGTGCTCTTTGAAATGAAGAGCCGTCAACCGCTTGCGCTGCCCGAAACAAGCGCAGCCCGCCGCAAAGCGCTTTGGACGGCCCGCCGCGAACGTCTCTGGATGGCCTCGGTTTACATTTTCTCCTTCGCTTTTATCGTCATGGTCACGGCCAGCTTTATCTATGAGAAGAGCGCCAGCGCGCTTTCGCCCGCCACCGAAGTCACCTTCGTAAACGGAAAGGTCTCGATCCCATTAAAGCAAGTCTACGACGGCGAATTGCATCGCTACGAAGCGAACCAAGGCGGAGTCGAGGTGCGCTTCTGGCTTTATCAAAAACCCGACGGAAAAATCGCCACCCTGCTCGATGCCTGCGAAATCTGCGGCGCTGTCGGCTTCTATAAGGGTCCGAGTGGAGTGGTTTGCAAAAACTGCGCCGCGCCCATTAATCCGCAATCCGTAGGAATGGCCGGAGGATGCAATCCGATTCCGCTGAAAGCGCAAGTCACTGACGACGCGGTCATTGTTTCCGAGGCCGACATCGCAGCCGGGCGCCACTACTTCGAGCAGAAATGATGTTTCCCCGCCTCGTCTACGAATCGTTTCGCCACCAGCCCCGGCGCAAGCTTCTCGCCGGCATCGCGATCACCTTGGGCGTAGCGGTTGCCACAGCGATGATTGCGGTCGCAACCGATATCGGCGACAAAATCAATCGAGAACTCCGCAGCTACGGCGCTAATCTGGTGGTCACGCCGCAAGAAGACACGCTGGATGTCGAAGTCGGAGGCGTCAACCTCAAGCCTCCGAGCGACGGTGCCTTCCTCAACGAGGTCGACCTGCCAAAAATTCGCGGCACATTCTGGCACAACAATATCGTCGGCTTCTCGCCGATGTTGCCAGCCACGGTGAAAATCGCCGGCGAAGCGCAAGACGTTACACTCTTCGGAACCTACTTCAACAAAGCCCTGCGATTCGGCAAAGAAGATTTCAGCACCGGCGTACGGATCACGCATCCCTGGTGGAGAGTGCAGGGCTCGTGCGGGGACGGGCGCCTCGCCCGTTCAGGCCGAGTCGAAGACTTGCCAGATGCCTGCGGATGGCCGCACGATGATTCTCAAGACATTCTGGTCGGCGAGCGCTTGGCAGCGAAGCTCGGCAAGAAACCCGGCGACATGCTAGATGTTTCTGGCCGTCAACTCGCGATCTCAGGCATTCTTTCCACGGGCGGCGCCGAGGACGACCAGATCGTCGCGCCGCTAGCATTGGCGCAGCAACTTCTCGGCAAGCCCGGCGCGGTTCGCCGCGTCTACGTCAGCGCACTGACCAAGCCTCCTGACGCGCTCTCCGTGCGTGATCCCAAAACGATGACTCCAGAAGTTTACGACCGCTGGTACTGCTCGCCCTATGTCGAGTCAATCGCCTACCAGCTGCAGGAGGTCATTCCCCATTCGCACGCAGAGCAGATTCGTCAGGTTGCGCAAAACGAAGGCACCGTGCTCGCGCGCATCAAGGGACTGATGTTGCTGATCACGTTTGCCGCGCTATTTGCTTCTGCGCTTGCGGTATCGGCCGCCATGGCCACCGCGATCTATGAGCGTCGCGTAGAAGTTGGCTTGATGAAAGCTCTCGGCGCCGGCAATCTCGCTGTCTCATCAATTTTCTTTGCGGAGGCGCTGCTGCTGGCGTTGGTCGGCGGCATCGCCGGCTTTTCCGCCGGAGCGCTCCTCGCGCGCCAGATCGGCCGCTCCATTTTCAGTTCGCAGATTTCAATCGAGCCTGTGCTCTTCCCTGTCATTCTCGCCATCGCCGTATTCGTAACCTTCGCCGGGAGCGCCGCTGCCATTCGCCGCGCCGTGAAATTCGATCCTGTCTTCGCGTTGCGAGGTGAAGGATGATCACAGCTTCCGAGATGCTACTCAGCTCGAAGCAGGTCGCCGATCGCCGCGCTCCCGGCCCGCATGTCTCCATGTTCGCTCGCATGCTTCTGCGCGCCGCTGTCCTGCGCCGCAGGCGTGCCGCCTCTGCTCTGCTAGCCATGATTGTCGCGGCCGCCGTCGCAACTGCGATGATGAACCTCTACGTTGATGTGCAAGCCAAGCTTCGCAGTGAATTCCGAAATTATGGAGCGAACGTAGTCATCGTCGCTAAAGACGGCCAGACACTCCCCACCGACGCGCTGACTAAGGTCGAATCTGTTTTAGGCGCGAAAACGCTAGCCGTTCCTTTTTCGTATGCCGTAGCGCGCAGCAAAGACGGGCAATCTGTGGTCGTCGTTGGCACTGATTTCGCTCGCGCCCGCCAACTTAACCACTGGTGGAAAGTAAACCATTGGCCGGAAGCACCCGATGACGCGCTGGTTGGGATGCGCGCCGCGACTGTCGTCAGCAACAAGCGCCAGCCCTTCGAACTTTCTTTCCAGGGCAAGACAATCCAACTCACTCCCGCGGGAATGCTGCAAACCGGCGCCGGTGAAGACAGCCGTATTTATCTCGATCAATCTGAATTTCGGCAGTGGACCGGCGTCGCTCCTTCCACCATCGAAATAGCCGCTAATGGTACGACTGCGGAAGTCGACGCGTCGATCCGCCAGCTTGCGCAGCTTCTGCCCGCAGCCGACGTACGCCCAGTCCGCCAGATCATGGAAGGCGAAGCGAACGTGCTCACCAAGACGCGAGCGACGCTCTATGCCTCCGCCACGCTGGTAATTCTGACCTCCGCCCTCTGCGTGCTGGCGACGCTCATGGGATGGGTCTTCGATCGTCGCCGCGACTTCGCTATTATGAAAGCGCTCGGCGCCTCCGAACGTCTGGTCAACGGATTCTTTGCCGCTGAAGCTGCGGCGTTAGGCGTGATCGGCGCGATTTTCGGCTTTTTCATCGGAATCGGCGTCGCCGCTTGGATCGGTCGCGTGAACTTTCATGCGCCGGTGGTTCCGCGATTCAGCGTTTTTCCGTATGTGCTTGCCGGAAGCATTACCGTGGCTCTGATCTCGGCCATACTACCAATAGTGCTGCTGCGGCGCGTGCAACCGGCTATCATTTTGAGAGGTGAGTAGAAGGTGAGATTCGAATGATTCGGCTCAACAACGTCACCAGGAGTTATCCCGCCAGAGCGGAAGAGAACAACGGCGGCCTGATTAAGGCGCTCGACGACATTTCTCTCGCCATCGCGCCGGGTGAGTGGCTCGCAATGATGGGCCCATCCGGCTCCGGCAAAAGCACCATGGTCAATCTCATCGGATGTCTCGATCGCCCCACCAGCGGCGAGATCTGGCTTGATGGACAAAATGTCGCCAGCCTCAGCGCCTCCGAACTCAACCACGTTCGCGCCGAAACCATCGGCTTCGTCTTCCAGCAATTTCACATGATTCCCTATCTCACCGCCATCGAAAACGTCATGCTCGCGCAATACTTCCACAGCATGACCGATGAAAAAGAGGCCCGCGAAGCGCTCGATCGCGTTGGCCTCAAAGACCGCGCTGGCCATCTCCCCGCGCAGCTTTCCGGCGGAGAGCAGCAACGTGTGTGCATCGCTCGCGCCCTCATTAACGATCCGAAGATCGTTCTTGCCGACGAGCCCACCGGCAACCTCGATGCCCTCAACGAAGAGATCGTTCTACGTTTGTTGCGAGAACTTCATCAGCAGGGACGCACCATCGTGATGGTGACGCATGATCCCGTGGTGGCGCGACTGGCGGACCGCCGCATCGAATTGCATCACGGCAAAGTCGCCGCGCAGGAAGTTTTCTCCATGGCGGACGACGAGCAGTTCGACGAAGTGCTCGAAGAACTATTCGCACTCGAAGAGCATGGCCAACTAGCCGAAATCGGCAGGATGGAAGTTCACGGCGCTCTGCCGGTATCAATCGCGGTAGAGAAAATGGCGGCTATGGGTTTGGTTGCCACACGTCCGCACCCGCCAGAAACCCACGACCACAAGCCCTTCGTCAATCCCTGCCACGACGCCCTGAAGCCAACCGGCTTTTCCACGGGCGACGGCTCCGAGATCGTCGAACTCACCCCTCGCGGATATCAGCGGGCAGCCGATATCATCCGCCGCCATCGCCTGGCCGAGCGCCTATTCACCGATTCCCTCGCCATGGATAGCGAAACTGAAATCGAGCAACAGGCTTGCAAGTTCGAACACATTCTTTCGCCGGAAGCCACCGACAAAATTTGCACGTTCCTCAATCATCCGCTCACTTGCCCGCACGGAGCCGCCATCCCGCCCGGACCTTGCTGCGGTCGCCGCGCCGAACCGAGGCAAATTAACGCAGAATTGTTCCGTCAGCAACGTTAGTTTGGAGTTTGGCTAGTTCGTGCGAGCATCAGACGCGGCTGGTTCCACTACCCCGTGCTCCCTACTTCTTCCGGAAAAACTTCCCGAAGCCCAAGCGCACCTGCACCGTATTCACTCCCGGATTCGGGACCGTAAGCCCTGCATTTGAAATATGCAGATATCGCACATCCAGCGACCACGCTCGATCGCCGAGAAAATACATCCCGAACGCTGTCCCCGGAGTGAAGTTGATCGTCGACGTGCCGTAGGGCACGTTGTGCGAAGTAAAAAGTACTCCTCCGTTTAACTCCAGAAACGGCACCACGCGCCCGCGCGTGGCAAAAATCCATTTGAATCCCACCGGATTCACTCCCGCTCCATACGCCGTGCTTGTCGGTTGGAATATAACAAACGCCGGGACCGCGTCCACCGCCAACTCGAACCGTCCCTTAAGAAATCCTGGCCCGTGCGGAGCCGTCAATATCCAGCCATAGCGAACTCCGAGATTCCACGCGCTCGTGTCTTTTGTACCGCCCGGAACCGAGTGCCCTCCGCCCGTCCAAATCTGAAGTTCGTGGCCGCCTTCCTCAGGACGATCCTGCGCCAGCGTTGGGGTAGCCAGAAATATCGTCAGCAAAGTCGACAGAAGTAAAGCACCATGGTTCCGTCTGGATCGTGTCATAGATATGAGTAACGTCGAAAAGGAACGATACGCGAACAGCCGCCCAATATTCAATCGGAGATACTTGACGCAGCTAAAGTCCCAGCCCGCCATCGACCGCCAGGACCTGGCCGGTAATAAAGTGAGGAGCCGCAGCAAAGAACATGACTGCCGCAGCAATATCAGACGCCGTTCCATTCCGTCGCATCGGCGTTTGCTTGGACATCTTCTTCATAAACGCAGCTGCGGCCTTCTCGCCCAAGTCGATCATCCCCGGAGCAACCGCATTCACCGCAATCTCCGGCGCCAGCGCCTTGGCCATCACTTTCGTCAGCATGTGCACCGCCGCTTTCGATGAGCAATAGTGCGCATGCGTCGCCCACGGCCGCAAGCCGCCGAGCGATCCCATATTAATAATGTGCCCTTTGCGCTTTTTCAAATATGGCAGCGCCTCTCGCGACACCAGAAAAGGCCCGCGAGTATTCGACGCGAAGATTGCGTCCCACTCCGCCACCGTGATTTTGCCGAAGGCAGCGGTCTCGTAGTTGGCGGCATTGTTCACCAGCACATCAATCCCGCCGAATTCCCGAGCCACTTCCTTTACCATTTCGCGAACGCTTTCCTCATCCGTAACATCGCATCGCACCGCCAGCGCCTCCACTCCCAACCGTGCCAGTTCCTCGGTCAATGCCCGCGCCTCGCGTTCTGACTCGCGAAAAGTGATCGCCACATCCGCACCATTCTCTGCCGCTGCCAGTGCGGTCGCACGCCCCAACCGCTTCGCCGCTCCAGTAACCAATAGCGTCTTGCCAGAAAGTATGCGTCCCGTCGTTGTCATCCCGAAATTCTACGCGAACCGGGATTGTAGCGCCGCCGCCCGGTCGGTTGTCCGGTGGGCGTCGTGCCCGCCGAGCTTAGGACGAGCACGCCCTCAGGTTAGCCAACAAGAATGTTGGCGATACTGGCGCGATAACTTGCGCCAAACGAGTGCACTACCCCGTCTTGGATACCCCTGCCCAAAACTGCTACACTGCCTCGCATGACGCAGCCCCGCGAGGTCGTTGTCTATTCCCGCAAAGGATGTCACCTCTGCGAGATCGTCAAGGAGAGCCTCGTCAAACTACACAAGCGTGGTGGCTTCACCTGGCGTGAAATCGACGTTGATTCCGACGCCGAAATCCGGCGTCAATATACCGACGAAGTTCCAGTGGTCTTTATCAACGGCCGTAAAGCCTTCAAGTACCGCATGGATGAACAGGAATTCCTCCGCAGATTAGGCGCCTGAGCGCTGATCCCTTTCAACTTCGACGCCCTGCCACTACAATCTCCTGCGATGCTTCGCACCCAGCTTTATGCCGATCCCACCGGGCGCTTTGTCCACGATATTGTTCTCGATAGTTGCCGCCGAAATAGCGCTAAGACCGCTCTGGTAGATACTTCCTCCAGTCGCCGCATCACCTTCGCCGAATACGGCAGCACGGTGGAATCGCTGGCCCGCGGCCTGGTCTCCGCCGGACTCGCTCCGGGAGAAGTGGTCGCTATCTTTCTTCCCAACTCGTGGGAGTTCGCCATCACCTACCATGCGGCGACGCTCGCCGGAGGCATTCCCACACTGCTGAATCCTTCTTACCGCGAGCGTGAGATTCGTTATCAACTGGAAAACTCCGGCGCGGTTTTTCTCGTCACCAATACGCCTCTCATCGAAAACGTAAACCTCTCCGGACTTCCCGCTTTGCGCCGCATGTTCACCACTCGCACTGAACGCCGCGGTTGCGAGAATTTCGCCACTCTACTGCGACCAACATCCGCCAGATTTCCAGAGCCTGCCCGCAGTCCGCAAGAAACTATCGCCGCTCTTCCCTATTCCAGCGGCACCACAGGATTGCCGAAGGGCGTAATGCTCTCGCACTATAACCTCGTCGCCAATGTCTATCAGATCCTCGGCCCAAATGCTGCGCCGCTCGCGCCCGATACCGTTATGCTCTGCTTCCTCCCGCTTTACCATATTTATGGGCTCACGGTGGCGCTCACGCTTTCCCTGGCACTCGGCTCAACCCTGGTTCTGATGCCGCGCTTCGACGTCCAAAAACTCTGCGCGCTTTTGATCGAAGAAGGCATCACCATGATGCCTCTCGTGCCACCGGCCATCAACGCACTTTGCCAGGCCGTGGAAGCTGGGATTTTCCCCAAACAGCACAAGGTCGGTTGGGTCAAATGCGGCGCCGCGCCGCTAGCTCCCGATCTCGCCCGCCGCCTGACCGACCTCACCGGCATCCTGGTCAATCAAGGATACGGAATGACAGAAGCCTCTCCCGTCACCCATGTCGGCTTTATCGCTCCGCCAGAAATGTATCGTCCCGCCTCGATTGGCCAACCGGTGGCCTTGACCGACTGCCGGATCGTCGATGTGACCAACAAAAACCCCACTGGCCAAGAGGTCGCGCCAGGCGAACCCGGCGAACTCGTGATGCGCGGCCCCCAAATCATGATGGGATACTGGAAAGAGCCGCAAGCGACCGCCACCGTCCTTCGCGATGGCTGGTATTTCTCCGGCGACGTCGTGCACCGCGACGCCGAGGGCTTCTATTATGTCCTCGATCGCAGCAAAGAAATGATCAAGTACAAAGGATTCCCCGTCGCTCCCGCCGAAGTCGAATCCGTTCTACTCGAGCACGCTGCCGTCCGTGACTGCGGCGTGATCGCCAAACCCGACCTCGCCGCCGGAGAAATTCCCTGCGCTTTCGTAGTGCTCCGCGAAGGCTTCGCAGCGTCGGCCGCGCTCGACGAACAGCTACGAGGTTTTGTCGCCGATCGTCTAGCCCACCACAAACAGCCCCGCGAGGTTCACTTTGTGGATGCTGTACCGCGAACGCCATCGGGCAAAATTCTGCGCCGCGAACTGCGCAAAATGGTTACCTAGGATCGAGTAGGTGTTTTCTTACCTTGCCTTATTACCTTTTTGGTCTTTGAACAGAGGCGACCCTCTGCTACCCTCCATTGTCAGTATCGAGCGGAGGGCTCTTGCGCGCTATATATTTGCTGATTGTTCTTTCTCTTTTTTCATCGCTGTTCTTCGCGGAAGAGATTCAACTGAAAGACGGCTCTAAAGTTACCGGCAAGATTATCGCGGTTGATGGCAATATTTTTCAGGTGAAAACTGCGTACGGAGAGATTAAGGTTCCGCGTCCGGAAATCGTGGCCATCCAATTCCCAGAAAACAGCGCTAAGAAGGACGGAAGCAGCGATGAGGCGGCTTCCCAAGTCAGCGAACTGCTCGACGGGACACTTTATTCCAATCGCACAGCCCACTTTCAAGTTACTGTTCCCGCAGGTTGGGTACTCGCGCCAGAGTTAAGGCAGACCAAGGACGTAGTAGCCGCTCTGAAAGCTCCCGATCAAGCACATTTCTTCATGGTAACCCCGGAACTGTATACCGGCAGTCTGGCGACCTATCGTGTCCTTGCGGAAACCCAGTTTCAAAGCAAGTTTGACGATTATCAGAAACTCTCTGAATCCGACGCGAAGTTGGATGGCCGAACCGGACTCCGCTTGGTTTGGAAAGGCAAGACTCGCGACTCGAACATCAAAGGCATCTTTCTGGTCTATATCCTTCCTTATGATGATCGCATGGTCCGGCTGAGCTTTTACACCCTCGAGCCGCTCTTCGACGATGCGGTTCCAATCTTCGAAAAGATCGCGACATCCTACCACTCGACCTCGGACAAGCCCGTAGCCAAACTGATCGAGCTCTACCCAGGCGTGGCGCGACTGCGACCTCGAGCTGAACTTTCGGAGGAGTACATTAAGAACGGGAAACCACAAGATTGTTGCGCCGTTCGCTAGACGCCCGTCACAAGTATTTTGATTTCGCTACCGGCACGGATACGGTGTGCCCGGCGTCCCCGGCGTGCCTGGAATAACCGTCTCTGGCGTGCCCGGGCTATCTCCTATCGGCGGCGTTCCCGGAATAACCGTGGGTGGCGTTCCGGGACTGCCCGGCGTGAAACATATTCCCCGATCATAGTACCGGTACGGCAACGGCCGCGGAGCAGCCGTTGGCGCGGCGACTGGGTGTTCCTGAGCTTGTCGAAGCGCATCGGCCGCTCGTGTCGCAGATAACACTAGCGGCTGTGTAAGTGTCATCTCCATAGGCGAGCCCACGTCTACAAAGAAGTGGCGACTGTTCAGCAGAATGGCGAAGGACACCGCTCCGCCGATAGCCAATCCAACCATGCTGCCTATCGCTAATCCTTTTGGCGTGCTCGATGTCAGTGTCGTCCCGCCCAGGCTAGTGCTTTGCGTGGTGTGAACAGCGCTGCCAATCAGCGCTCCGAGACCGCCTCCCGCAATCGGCGCGATGATCGCTCCGGCTCTCGCCGCGGTGCTCGGATTCCTCCAAGCCGTTCCTTCATCACTTTCCACGTTCAGCGGTCGGGCAATGTTGACGATATAGCCGTTAGGAAAAACGACCAAAGCAGAAGACATCAGCATCTCAGCACGGCTGCCGTTGCGGGTGAGTTTCTCGAGCTTTCCTTGCACAAAAATGCCCGCGGGAATCACGGTCCGGTCGCCGACAATAACGGGCGCGGTCGTTTGCGCATAAACCACATCTCCCCGATGCATGGTGTTGGTGGATACGGGGTTCGTCAACACGAGCGCCAATCTTGTGCTCGTGGGAATGGTGACGAACTCCGCTTGAGGTAGCGCGACAGCAGCCGAGTCAGTCGGCGGGGTTGAAGCTGTAGTTTGGTCTTGAGCGAAACAGGAGAGGGTGAGAAGAAGAATAGAGACGATCGCGATACTTTGCTTCGCCCCGGCGGCGGCCGGAATTTGAAGATGAGCTGCGGCCGAAACGGCTCGACGGAAGTGATCTTGATTCGGCATGGTCGGTCTCCTGCGAGAGCGCTTGGAGCTTACGACTTATGCGCATTTTGTGTAGAACTCGCTCTCGATCACTTAGACCTCAATGCTTCAGAAACGATATCGCCTCGCGAGTAAAGGTTTGCATAGAGTCAGTAGGGATTTGTAAACGCTTTGGCACGGAGCCACGATGACCATCGCAGTCACGTACTCAATCAGCATTGCAAATGCTAAACTCGCAACGCATGCGGACGGACATTCTGCCCCTTTGCGATCAGCATTACCGCACTATGGAGCCGGTATTAGCTCCTTACAATGCTGACTATTCGATTGAATTCTTTCGCTGCACCGACAAATTTTGTCATCGATGCTTCGGCGAGCGAGTCGGCTACGTCACGCCAAAGCGAGGAGAGGCGCCCAATCTAGCACCCCATCAGCCCTCTTGCGATCGCCATGGGCGTCCCATGTTCATCATCAGCCTCGACCGCCAGCGTAACCACGTGACCTACGCCTGCCCCGAACCCGATTGCCCAGAGCGCTTACTCCGGCCATAGTGGGCTCTCGAGATTAGGCGTCGAGCTATAACTTCTTTGCAAACAAAACTTTCCGGTGTATATTGCTCAGCCACAGCGCAGGGGCGCCATTTTTTGCTTCTCACTCTGGAGGTTCCAAGTGTCCATTCTCCCGCTGCCGGATCTTACTCCGGAGATTTCTCAGGCTCCTGCCAACAACACTGTTTCTGCCCCAGAAAACATTCATCTTCATTTGTCGTCTCTTGAGGCGTATACCGGTCAGCCTGGCGCTTTAGCCGGCGTCTCCTTTTGGCCACGGGTCGGGGCGCGTGTCATCGACTCGATAGTCCACTACCTCGTGGCGGTCTCTAGCGGCTTTGTTTTTGGCGTGATGCTTGCAATCGTTGCAAGTCTCCGGCACAATCCGCGCCCCCTTACTCTCGTTGGTCGGCCGAACGGTCAATTGACGCTGGTCTTTTTTAGCTTGGTGGGTATGATCGCCCTTGAAACCATATGTGAAGGTGTGCATGGCAGTACCTTGGGCAAGTTACTTTTAGGGTTTGTGGTGGTACAAGAGGATGGCACTCCTTGCCGAGTCCGATCAGCCTTCATCCGCTCTCTTGCTTATTTTGTCGACGGACTTTTCTTTGGCTTGATTGCTTACTTCGCCATGCAGAAGACTCCTCAGGAGCAGCGTCACGGCGATGACTGGGCGCATACGATCGTATGCCGCCGAGCACAGGTCACGTCACCAAACCTCCGCGGTTTTGGCCAGTTCGCGATGGTGTTCCTGCTGGCTTTGATGGCAGATGCGACGCTCATGATCACGGGGTTACTGATTAAGATTCTGGCCTGACTCCGCAGCGCGAGCCTCAGCTGAAGCGACACCTCCGGCCCAGCCCCTAGTCATCCACCAGCCAGCTATACTGCGACGCCGTCAGCGGCACCACGCTCAATCGCCCCTGCCTTACCAGCGGAGAATCTGCAAACGCCGCTCGCGCTTTAATTTCCGCTAGCGTCTTCGGCTTCGCGACCGGTTTACCCAGTTTGATTTTCACCAGCGGCGTCTTGGGATCGCTGGCATCCACCGATACCACGGCCGCCGTGCCCACGGCGCTCTTCTCGTCGCCGGTGTGGTAGATCACCAGCCGCTCTCCTGCCTTCATCTCGCGCAGGTGCTTCACTGCTGCGGGATTGGTTACGCCGTCCCAGATCGTTGTCTTTTCCCGCTCAAGGTCGGCAAACGAATATACGCTCGGTTCAGTTTTCAGAAGGTAGTCCATGGGGAAGCATTGTAAACAAGTCGCAACTCCGCGTCTTGCGCCGCGCCTCAGGCTCTCCATTCATCTTGTTACCCCCGACACTTCCCTTCTGCCCCGCTTTCGCCAACAATAGAAGAAGTGACGCAAACCTCCTCTAACCCGGGCGGGACGACAACCGCTAAGGCCATCGAGCGCTACTTTACTGTCGCCCTCTATCTGCTTGTGCTCACGGGCTTCGGCGCTCTGGCTTCAACAGGAGGCCTCGATCTGCCGGCGGTAATTCTGGTTGCTTTCGCGCTCCTGCTCCGCGGTTACCAACTCGTAACCCTCCACGAGTCTGTCATCTCCGAACGATGGACCAACGTCCTCACCCTGGTTTACCTCTTCGTCTATCTTGCGGATTACTTCCTGGTTTCGCGCGGCTTCCTCGGCGCGACCGTTCACCTTGCGCTTTTTGTCATGGTCGTCCGCCTGTTTTCGCTCCGCGGAACACGCGACCACTACATGCTCGCCGCCCTCTCATTTGGCATGATTCTCGCGGCCAGTGTGCTGACTGTCGGCAGCGTCTTCCTCTTTTCATTTGCCATTTTCCTGCTGGTCGCGATCATTACTTTTGTGTTGATGGAGATGCGGCATTCGATCTCCGAAGAGCCCGTGCAAGCCAACGAACCGCTCACTGGCGCCGGCGGAACCGCGGCAGCAGCCAGCATGGCCTCTTCCAACCAGCGCATGGCCTATGCCCTGCTCTCCATCGCGCCCGCGCTCATGCTGATGGTTCTGGGCGGCAGCTTTCTGATCTTTTTCCTCCTTCCCCGCGTTTCTTCCCGTTATCTCAGCGCCTACGCTCCCACCAGCGACGTCTCCACCGGCTTCAGCGATCGCGTGCAACTAGGGCGCATAGGTCAGATTCAACAATCCAGTGCCGTCGTGATGCACATCGAGATTCAAGACGATCTGCAAGGCGCTTACGACCTGAAGTGGCGCGGAATCGCGCTCAGCAACTTCGACGGCAAAGCCTGGACGAACTCGTACGAACAAACCCCGCTGCGCCCATCGAGCGACGGCAGCTATCGACTCGCTCCATCGGTAGCAACTCGTAACGCACTGCCTCGCCGCGCGATTCACTATCGCGTCTTGATGGAACCGCTGGGAACGAATGTTTTTTTTCTCGCGGAGAGAGCGCAGAGTCTCACGGGAAATTTCCGCCAGGTGAGCATCGACACCGGCGGCTCAGTCTATGATCTCGATGCCGATCATCCCATCACTCGCTACGACGCGGAATCACTATTATCCGAGCCTGATAGCGACGAACTTCGCCTCGCCGCGAACCTCGCGCCTCGCGGCATGGAACCGTATCTAAAATTGCCGCCACTCGATCACCGCATCACGAAGTTAGCGGCGGATATCACCGCGACCGCTCCCAGCAACTATGACAAAGCGGTGGCCATGGAACGCTACCTGTCCACGCATTTCGGCTACACGCTCGAGCTCCCGCGAACTCTGCCAGCCGATCCGCTGGCCTATTTCTTGTTCGAAAGAAAAAAGGGCCACTGCGAGTTTTTTGCGAGTTCCATGGCCGTGATGCTCCGCTCTTTGCGGATTCCTTCGCGCATCGTGACTGGGTTTCGTGGCGGTGAATTTAACGACCTCACCGGCCAGTACGTGGTGCGCGCGAGCGACGCTCATTCCTGGGTTGAGGCTTACTTCCCAGGATCAGGCTGGGTCAGCTTTGACCCTACTCCTGCGGGAAACAATCCGACACGAACCGGTTGGTCGCGTATGCAGTTGTATATCGATGCAGCAGCATCTTTCTGGCGAGAATGGATTGTTAACTACGATGTCAGCCATCAGCGCAGTTTAGGAAGAACCGCGGCGACCAACACCCGCCAATTCTTCGAAGGGCTTCGCGAATGGCTGGGGCGGGAGCATCGCGCTCTTCTGCGATCGGCCCGGCGCCTGCACCGGCACATATCTGACTTTCCGATGCACTGGCTGGGCGGAGCAATCGCGTTCGCCGCAGCATTCATTACGCTGCTGAATTTGCGACGCTTGCTTAGAAACCTCCGCGATTATCGCCTGCGGGCGCACCCGGGAAATGCCCCTCGCGAATCCGCTGCGCTCTGGTATGACCGTATGGTGGGGCGCATGGCGCGACTGGGATGGCACAAGTCGCCGTCGCAAACTCCACTTGACTTTGTGGCAGCCATACAGGAAGCAACGCTACAGAAGAAAGTCGCGAACTTTACCCGTGCCTACGAATCGGCCCGTTTTGGCCGCTCCGTAGATGACGCGGCAACCCTGCCAGAGCTTTTCAGGGAGATCACGACCGGTGAAGTGGCAGAATCTACCACTCCGACCAACCACGCAGCCGTCGGCTAGAACCGGTGCATGACTCCGGCTCCGACGTAGTAGTTGTGCTGGCGGCTTCGTCCCGTATCGACATCCAGACTCGGAACCCCGGAATAAAAATCACGCGCTTCGAAGCGCGCCCCCCAACGGTGCCAAAACCACACATCCAGGCCGGCTCCTGCTTGAACTACGCCCGTGTTAGTTCCGGTCGGACCGGGATTCGTTCCGTAGTAATAGAGTGACGAAGACTCCCAAAAGCGGCCATATCCGCCCCCGGCGCTAACCCACGGAGTTACCGAGTCCCCCGCGAAAATATTCAACCGAATCGAGGGAGTCGCAAATAGCGCCCCGATGTCATGGGGAATTTTGCCAGGATAGTAGTTCAGATCCATCTTCGGAAAAACCGCAACCGGGATTTCTGCGCTGATTCCGAATATCTTACGGATAACGAGAAGGCGGCCGTAATCGACGGTAAAGCTCGCAGGGTTTCCGAAGTGTATCGGATCCCCGCTGCTCGGCACCGTTTGGGTGCTGACAAAAAATCGACCCGCCGTAACGGAAAGGTCATTCTTCTGCGCCCACGCACTGGACGCCAAAATTAAAACTGGAACTACCAGAACTGCGAGGCGCTTGGCCAACATCTCTCCTCCGGAGTCTTGAAAGATGTATTTTTGTTTCGATAAGCTTAGCACGGGCCGCCCTCATCGGCAGAAAACGATCGGCAGAAAACATAGCATACCCCGCGTGGCGCCCGGAATCCCCGCCTCGGCGAGCATTGGCGAAGGGAGTTGGATGCTAGAATTGAACAGACGCGTTTCGATCTGCCATTAACCGTCAATATCGTTGTCGTCTTGTCCCAATGCCCGTAAAGAAAAGCATTTCCGCGATCTCGGAGCCCAACGCTCCAGCCAAGGTAGGTTTTGTGAGCCTCGGCTGCCCCAAGAACCTCGTCGACAGCGAGGTGATGATGGGCATGCTGGCGCAGGCCGGCGCCGAACTTACTCCCGACGCCGGGGATGCCGACGTTATCGTGGTCAATACCTGCTCCTTTATTGGCAGCGCCCAACAGGAATCCGTTGATACCATCCTCGAAATGGCCCGTCATAAGACGGGCGGCAAGGCAAAGAGGCTGGTCGTTGCCGGATGCCTGGTCGAGCGTTTTCACGACGAGATTCGAAAAAACATCCCTGAGGTGGACGCGGTCGTCGGCACCGGCGAATTAGACAAGATTCTCGCCGCCGCCGGCATTGCAAAAGCGCCGCGAGTCCCCTCTCCGTTCAATATCCTAACCTCGCGTCCCGAGGGCGATCATCGCCGCGAACAGGGCCGTTTCGCCCGCGATTCATGGGATGGCGCTGTCGCCGATCTACCCAACTACCTTTATGACGACCACACCCCTCGCATCCTGACCACCCCGCGATATTCGGCTTACATAAAGATCGCCGAGGGTTGCGATCATCCGTGCAGCTTCTGCATCATTCCACAATTGCGAGGCCAATTCCGCTCGCGCCGCTTCGAATCGGTGATCGCTGAAGCCGAGCGCCTGGCGCAATCCGGCGTGCGCGAGATCACCCTCATTGGCCAGGACACCACCTGTTACGGCGAAGATCTCGGACTAAAAGACGGATTAGCACTCCTGCTGGAGAAACTGGCCAGCGTCGACGGCCTCCAGTGGATTCGCTTCCTCTACGCTTATCCCAACAAAATCACGGGACGCCTGCTGACCACCATCGCCGCCCATGACAACATTTGTTCCTACATCGATGTGCCACTGCAGCACGCGTCCTCCACGGTTTTGAAACGAATGAAGCGCGGCGGCGGAGCAGACATATTCCTACGCTCCATTGAGAAAATGCGTCGCGAAATTCCCGGCGTCACCTTACGGACATCCTTCATCGTAGGCTTTCCCGGCGAAACCGAGAAAGAATTCGACGAACTTTGCGGCTTCGTGAAAGAAGCAGCGTTCGATTGGATGGGTGCCTTCGGCTATTCCGACCAGGAAGGCGCTGGAGCGTTCGATTTTGACAACGACAAAAAGCTTTCCGCGCGCGAGATCGAAAGCCGCCGCAAATCGCTGATGTCGATCCAGCAAAAAATCAGCCGGAACAAAAAGAAAATGCTGATTGGCCAGGAACTCGGTCTGCTCCTCGAAGGTCCCTCGGCCGAGTCCGGCCTGCTGCTCGAAGGCCGCACCGCGATGCACGCGCCCGAGATTGACGGCACGGTTTTCGTGAACGATTATCCGGCGGGCGACGAACCAAAAGAAGGCGAATTCTACCGTTGCCGCATCACGGCCGCGCACGATTACGATTTGGTAGCGGAAATTGTTTAAAGGCAGAAGTTAGAGGTCAATTGCAGAACTCAAAACCGGCCCAAGGTTTTCTCAGATCTGCAATCCGACCTCTAACCTCTCCGATCCCTATATGCCGCGCAAACGCACAATCAAACTCCGCTGCCCCATCTGCAAAAAACCGACGAAGACCGCGGACGCTGACTTCCCTTTCTGCAGCGATCGCTGCCGCCTCATAGACCTCGGCAAGTGGGCCAGCGGCGGATACGTAATTTCGTCGCCGGTCGACGATGCCGAAGAAGCGGTCCGTCAAGATACTCGCGACGAAGAACCATGAACCCCGCTCCCCAACCTGTAACCGATCCAGCACCAGAATCCGCGCCCATCGACCGTAGCGCCGGCGTCCCGCCGGCTGTCGCGGGGACGTCTCGCCCCCGCTCGCCCATCTGGGCCACCCTGGTCGCCACTTTCTTCGGCATTGGCCGCCTCAAGCCCGGCCCCGGAACCTGGGGATCTTTAGCAACTGTGCTCTTATGGGCGGCCGCAAGCTCGCGCATCCCGACCGAATCCCGTATCTCGGCGACAATCATCGCGGCCGCCGTGATAACCCTCGTCGGCATTCCCGCCGCTACCCTGGTCGCACGCGCCGCTAGTTCGAAAGACCCGCAATTTGTCGTGATCGATGAAGTTGCCGGACAGCTCGTCGTCCTCATCGCCATTCCTCTGGCGTGGAAAACCTTCCTCGCGGGCTTTATACTTTTTCGTGTCTTCGATATGTGGAAGCCGTTTCCGATTCGACATTTGGAACGGCTGCCCGAAGGCACCGGTATCGTGGTCGACGACCTAGCGGCGGGGGTCTACGCCTTGATCGTCATGCATCTCTTGTTGCACTTGGGTCTTCTAATGAAGTAGCGCGAACTTAAAGGGTTCCGGAATAAACTCATGAGCATTTCTGATCGTCTCCTGGGAAAGAAAAGCGTCAACGGCAAGCCGCATATCGAAACGGTGGCGCCCACTTGCGCCTTGCCTGGAGGCGACATTCGCATTGTTGGAAAAGGCCTGCGTCCCGCCGAGTTGCGGCGCCCGAGCGTTCACTTTGGCGACGTCGAGGGCTCCGTACTTATCAGTTCCGATGATTTCGTGGTGGCCCGAGTGCCCGAAGGTGCGTCGTCGGGGCCAGTATTAGTGAGCACCAACGGGGGAGCCGGCGGACACGTCAGCAATCCTCACTCGATCAACGTTGCTGTCCCCGTCGCCGGCGATCTTCATCCCGTCACCAATCCTGCGCTCGACCGCGAAGGCAATATCTACGCAACTTTTTCCGGCACGCGCGGCCAAAAAGTTCCGGTATCGATTTTCAAAATCGACACCAACTACAACAGCAAGCCTTTCCTCAGCGACATGATGAATGCCACCGCGATTGCCTTCGACCGCGATGGACAGATGTACGTCTCCTCGCGACACGACGAAGCCGTCTACAAAGTCGCGCCAAACGGCACCATGTCGACCTACGCCGAGGGCATGGGCATCGCAACCGGCATCGCCTTCGACGCCGCCGAGAATCTTTACGTCGGCGACCGCAGTGGAACTATTTTTAAGATCGCACGTGACCGGCAAATTTTTGTGTTTGCCACACTGGAGCCGAGCGTTTCCGCTTACCACATTGCCTTTGGCCCGCAGGGCGATATGTTCGTCACCGGGCCCAGCACTTCCAGTTTTGACTGCGTCTACAAAGTCGATCCGCACGGAACCGTGTCAGTGTTTTATCGTGGCTTGGGGCGTCCTCAAGGCTTGGCGCTCGACGTTGACGGAAACATCTATGTCGCCGCCTCTCTCGGCGGCAAACGCGGAATCGTAAAAATCACTCCACAAGGCAAAGCCACCCTCGAAGTCTCCGGCCAGGGATTGGTCGGACTGGCATTCGCGCGCGGCAAGTCAGCCATCCTCGCCACCAACGGCGCGGTGCATCACATCTCCTGGAATATTCAAGGACTGCCTCTTGCGGCGGAATAACTAAGAATCGCTGCCAATCTTGCCTGTAACTTCATACAACGCCGGGAATAGCGACTCTTCGTGCCGGTTCAATTCTTTTATCCACTCCTGTATTCCCTGCTGGGCAATCGAAGACAGAGGATAAAATTCGAATCCTGATTTGGCGTCACTGCTGTGGCGTACGGTCGCGAGTAGTTCCAGCGTGGAATTGCGAACCGGCAGCGCGATCACGACGGTCTCCCCCTTTTGTGGCGCGCCACAGACAATGGCTGACATGCCTCGAACGCTTACATCGAGCGTGATCGCTCGGGTCATGAACGGTCCGAAACGCAAGAAACGTTGAACTTTGACAGGAATGCTGGAAACAAAGCGTCGATCACGCCGCCGAAAGTTGTAGGGCACGGCTCGCGCAATCGTGCCCCCGCTGTCCAAATACATAGTGTTCTCCCTGGGTAAAATACGCTGATCAGAAGGGCGAGGGATTGCAACCGTCAGGACGGCAATGGT
This sequence comes from Terriglobales bacterium, assembly GCA_035483045.1. Taxonomy (GTDB): domain Bacteria; phylum Acidobacteriota; class Terriglobia; order Terriglobales; family Acidobacteriaceae; genus Acidiflorens. The sequence goes on along the minus strand of DATHQD010000009.1, from coordinate 265,469 downwards.
CCGCCCCAGCCCCATCCAGCCTGCAGGCTGGCGCGAATCACTCCCAGCAATTCCTCATTGTCGGCGGGCTTCTGAAAGAACGCGACAGCGCCCGACTCAAGAGTCCGTTTTTCGTTCCCCTCGGCATCGCGAGCTGTAAGTACGATCACAGGAATGCCGGAAAGCGCTGGGTATTGCTGAAGATTTTTCAGCACGGCAAATCCGTCGCCCGCCGGCAGCCCGAGATCGAGAATGATCAAATGCGGTTTCTCTTTCTGCGCCATGGCGATGGCGGAATAACCGTCGCAGACATTGACAGTATCGAAATTATTGGCGCGCAGTCGAAGACTCAGAGCCTGTCTCAGATCGGGATCATCATCCACTACCATAATTTTTGCGCGATTCATGGGCGGTCCATCGATGCTCGTTTCGCTACGCATTGCCGTGATGCTCCTTTTCGATTGAGTTGGGTTGGCTTGTTAGACCGTGCTGAATTACTTCTGTGACATAATCGGCGACTCCCCAGACTTGTTGTTCCAGGGTTCGGGGATCGATAGCGGGCGGCCCTGGAATCGCCTCGGCGGTTACACGCAGGGTGCCGCTGGCCTTCAACTTCGGCAGCGAGCCCACCTCTTGGCGAATTCGATCCATCAAAATGTGCACTCGCTTCATGTCGGTGGAAGCGACCACAAAGAACGTTTCCACCGGCCCGCTCGTTCCCATCGGCGGAAGAACCACATCCTTGCCCACTTCAATGCATTGGCGCAGGCTATCCAAACATTGTTGACGAGTTTCTTTCCAACCTCCTCGCAGTGCCTTCGAGCGCGGAGCCAGTTCAACTCCCACCAGCACCAGCGATTCTCGCAGGTGCCCCTGCGTCGTAATCGCCGGCTCCAGCAGCTTGCCCAGAGAATAAAGCGGCAAAGTGAATGAAAACGTACTGCCGCTTCCCGGTTCGCTCGCAACCCACATCCTCCCGCCGTGGAGAGTCACAATTTCTTTGGCAAGGTACAGTCCCAGGCCGAGGCCGCTGCGGTTCCCATCCACTGCATCTGGGTCCTGATAGAGACGGTCGAAAACCAGCGGAAGCGTATCCTGCGGAATGCCCCGGCCGGTGTCGCAGACCGACAGATACACCGAAGTTGGATCGGTCTCGACCAGCGCCGCTTTCACGGTCACCGAGCCATTCGGAGGCGTGAACTTGATGCCATTGTCAATCAGGTTGATGAGCACCTGGCAGGTCCGGTCCGGATCCGCATAGACGAGAGGAATCGTTAGATCCAGTCCGGCGGCCAGGCCAACGTGTTTTTCCCCTGCCCGAGGCTGCATCATGGCCACCGCCTGCTGCATCAGATCGCCAATATCTATGCAGCGCGGTTCGATGCGCGTCTTCCCGCTCTCGACCCGCGCCGCCTCCAGCAGGTCGTGAATCATCGCGTGCAACTGATTCACGCTTTTGAGAACAGTTCTCAGATGGTCGATCTGGTCGGGAGCCACAGGGCCCGCCAGCCCATCTAACAGAAGCGTTATGTACTGGTGAATGCAGGTCAGCGGAGTTCGCAACTCATGCGAAACGTGAGATAAAAACTGATTCTTAAACTCAATCTGCTGCTTGCGCGTAACTTCGAGAGCGCGGAGGATGCCCTGGCGTTCGACCGCGAAGCGGAGAGCGTTCTCCAGTTGCTTGCTGGTAACGTCGGCTTTGACCAGGTAATCTTGCACGCCCTGGTGAACGGCTTTGATCGCCATCGACTGATCGTCCTGACCAGACAGGATTACCACCGGCACATTCGGCGCTTTCTTCATGACTTGGCGAAAAGTGTCTGCGCCATGGCTATCAGGAAGATTTAAGTCGAGGAGCACCAGTGTGGGCGGCTCGGCATCCAGACACGTGAGAGCGTCCGAGAGTCTGGGGACACAGTTCACTTGCACGTCCGAGTGACTCTCCACCAGCCGCAGCCGCACCAGGTCGGCATCCCCCGGATTATCTTCGATCAGCAAAACGCGTGTGGGTTCATTTTCCATTTACTATTTTTCCTCTCCTGGCAGGCTCGCAGACCCAAACCAGAAATCGGCGATCGAGTGCATAGCCAGGAAATAGTCGTTCAGATTTCCCGGCTTGCTGACGTAGCAGTTGGCTCCTAATTTGTAACTCTTCGCGATGTCCGACTGCGCCCGCGATGTGCTGAATACAACAATCGGAATCATGCAAAGATCTTTGTCGGCTTTCACATCAGCTAACACTGCTCGACCATCTTTTTTGGGAAGATTCAGATCCAGTATGACGAGTTCGGGCCGGAACGCTTCCGCATACCGCCCATCGCGATGCAGAAACGCCAGAGCTGCCTCGCCATCTGGCACATCACTGATGTCGGTTGGGTGCCTGCCCCCGGTCAGCGCCTCACGCGCAAGACCGACGTCGGCCGGGTTGTCATCTACAAGAAGGACCTTAGGCAATCGCTTCACCGTCTGGCTCCCCCCTTCTCATGTTGATGACTGGCAGGCAAGTTGAACTTAAAATCCGGAGCGCGACGCACATGAAAACCCAGGTGGCCGTTCCGGAGATGCCAACCGCAACCAGCGGATCGCACCACCCATGCAAGACACATAGCTCTTCATATAAATATCTATCGTCCCCTCCATAGCGCTCTTGAGACCCTAAAGACAGACTTAAGAATCGCCGAGGAACACAAGGATGCTGCTATTCGGCCCTGTCCCTGTGGACGTACTTAGAGAGGAGTTGCAGAAATTCGCTGGAGGGCACTACCGATAACGTCTCTACTGCTGGTGCCAAATCTTCACCTCGACTTCCACAGGGTGAAGAATTACTTTCTGTAGACAGTGGGTTGCGGGCCCTTCTCGAGCGTCTCGCGATCCCAGATCATGCCCTCGCGAGTGTAGTTCGCAAGCTCGAAATCCTGGGTAAGCTCAAGCGCATCGGTGGGACAAGCATCTTCGCACAGACCGCAGAACATGCAGCGGCTCAGGTCGTAAGTAAAGTTGACGAGCTCTTTGCGCCGAGTTTTCTCATTGCGCTCGCTCGTAACCACTATCAGGTTTTCCGGACACACCAAAGCGCAAAGGTCGCAGGAAATGCAGAGTGACTCATTGGTATCGGGGTTAACATTCAGCCGCGGCGCTCCTCTATAACGCTCGGCGACCTGCGGCCGCTCCAGAGGATACTGCTCGGTATAGATTTCCTTGGGATCCTGATAGCGGAAGGTCACACCCAGCCCCTGGATCAGATCGAGCAATAACACTTTCCGCAGGATGTCAGGAATTCGCACCACGCTCTAGCATATCACCGGGCCAACGTGCCAAGCCGAATTGCGTCCCAAATCTCCGCCTCGCGACTGTGGCGCCGCCGTTCCCGCGGCTGTCCGGTGGGCGTCCTCGCCCACCGAGCCGAAGCTACACCACCCGGCGCCACCTATCCCGCAACGCGCAAAATTAGAACACTCCTCTAGAATGAAGTTCTGTGGCAACTCGCCCTCGGTGATAACCAACTGACGCTCTCTGACGCTCCTTCTTCTGCCGAGCTTTATTCTGATGAACTCTGGATGGAAGAAGCGTTACGCTGCGCTCAGCGCGCGCTCCGTGCCGGCGAAGTACCAGTGGGAGCTGTCATCGTCTGCGCAGGCCGTATCGTGGGCCGAGGCTGGAATCGCAACATCAGTGAGCACGATCCCACTGCCCACGCCGAAATCATTGCCCTGCGTGAGGCCGGACGAAACGTTGGCAACCACCGTCTACTCGACTGCGATTTGTTTGTCACTATCGAGCCCTGCTCGATGTGCGCAGGTGCTGCCGTGCACGCGCGCGTTCGACGCTTGGTCTATGGCGCCGATGATCCCAAAGCGGGCGCCGTCCGTTCGCTGTTACAAGTGGTAAATCACCCCGCCCTGAATCATCAGATGGTAATCCGTAGCGGAGTCTTAGCCGGACGTTGCGCGGAAATCGTCCAGGAATTCTTCAGGCAGCGTCGATAGAGTCTAGCAATCATAGCGGCGTCGATGTAACATTGCTGGCTCCGCGCGCTTCGGGTGAGCGCATCTGTCCCTGACGGCGCATCGCCGCACCAGGAGCGGTCAGTTTCGATCTTAGTTTCCGCAGTCCCCTGAGCCAGCCTCTTCTATTAGGCAAGACTCTTTCTTCCCTCGAAAGGCCGTTTTGTGTGACACTTGAACGCCGAAAGCAAATCCAAACGAGGCAAAATGACTTCCACCAAGTTGACCTTGATCGTTGTCTGTTTCACACTGCTCTCCGGCAACCCGTCCCTGTCTCAGGAATTGAACGCAAATTTTGCCCGCGATCCCGGCCAGCCCATCGATCAGCAGTACACCGATCAAATACATAAATACACCACCGATCCCTCCTTTATTTCTCCGCTGGTCGATTACCTCCCAGCGTCGAAAACCGTTCCCACGCCGGCCAAAGTTCTCGGCGACGTGTCCGGAGCGCCCGACATGCTGCCTTATGCCGAGGACGTTTATAAATATTTCCGTCTGCTAGAGGCTAGCAGTCCGCGGGTGAAGGTCTTCAGTATCGGTCACTCCGAAGAAGGACGAGAGATGATCGCCGCGGCCATCGCCGACGAAAAACTTCTAGCCGCCGCGAAGGAGAATGACGCGCGCCTGGCCCAGCTTGCCGACCCGAGAAAGATTGGCCTCGACGATGCGAAAGCGCGCCAGGTCATCGACCGATCCTGGCCCGTCTATTACATTACCGGCACCATCCACTCACCCGAGACCGGAGCGCCCACGGCCCTGATGGAACTCGCCTATCGTCTGGCGGTTGACGATGCACCTTATATCAAATACATCCGCTCGCACATGATCGTCCTCATCACTCCCGTGGTCGAGGTGGATGGCCGCGACCGCATGGTCGACATTTACAAATGGCACAAGGCCCATCCCGGCGAGGTTTGGCCGCGCCTTTTGTATTGGGGACACTACGTTGCGCACGATAATAATCGCGATGCCATGGGTATGACTCTCGAACTGACGCGCAGCGTTCTCGACACTTATCTTGGCTGGCATGCGCAGGTGCTGCATGATTTGCACGAGTCGGTTCCTTTCCTCTACGACAATACGGTGGGTGATGGACCTTATAACGCATGGGTCGATCCGATTCTCGCCGACGAATGGGCGGAACTGGGCTGGAACAACGTTGCCCAGATGCAGAGCTTCGGCATGCCCGGAGTGTTCACGCACGGCGACTTCGATACCTGGAGTCCCGGCTACCTGATGTTTCTGGCGAGCATGCATAACGGCATCAGCCGCCTCTACGAAACTTTCGGCAACGGCGGCGCTGACACCGAGAAGCGAATCCTCCGGCCGGAGGATTACGCGCGCACGTGGTACCGGCAGAATCCGCCGCTTCCGGTGGTGAACTGGTCGCAGCGCGATAACAACAACTACGAAGAAAGCGCTTTGCTCTCCACCATCTCCTATTTCTCGCACAACACGCACCACTTCCTCGAGAATTACTACGGCAAGAGCAAGCGCGCCGTGGAAAAGCCGTCGCTTGAAGGGCCGGCCGCTTACGTGATCCCAGCCGATCCGGCCGATGCGAATCGCCAGGTCGAGTTGCTCAAAGTATTGAAGCGCCAGCATGTCGAGATCGAACGATTATCCGAGGCAGTGACTTTCAACGTCCCGGCGGAAAAGCGCGGAGACAAGCCGAAGGATGCAGCGTTTCCTGCGGGCAGCATTGTTATTCGAATGGATCAGCCCTACTCCCGCGTGGCCGATGCGCTGCTCGATCGGCAGTTCTGGGCGGCGGGCGATCCGCAGAAGCATCCCTATGACGATACGGGATGGTCTTTTTCTCATCTCTTCAATGTGAAGGTTGTGCGCGTTGTCGATCCCACGATTCTCAAGTCGAAGATGACGCCGCTTGACGATCCGTCGACTCTCGCTGGCAAGGTCTCTGGCTCCGGCGGTGTGCTGGTCGTGGCGAACACTGGTCAGATTTCGCTTTTGCCGCTGGTCTATTCTCCGAAGCTTAAAGGTGCAACCGTTCAAGTCGCGGAAAAAGCTTTCGATGCTGACGGCAAACATTTCGCGGTCGGTTCGCTGCTCATCACCAACACTGCCAATAACAATAACGATGACAGCGTGACCAAAATTCTGCGCGACCTCTCTCTCGACGCATCGCGACTCGGTGCAGCGCCGTCCGTTCCGGTCCATGCGGTCGCTGCTCCGCGCATCGCGTTCATGCACACCTGGCTGGGCACGCAGACGGAAGGCTGGTGGCGCTATGCCTTCGATAATCTGGGCATCCCCTTCGATTACATCAACACGCAAACCGTGGCCAAGGAATCAGGCCTGCGCGCAAAATACGATGTCATCATATTTGCGCCGGTTGGCCGAGCCTCTACGCTTGAAATTCTCAACGGCATTCCGCGGTGGAATAATCCGATGCCGTGGCAGAAATCTGACCTGACTCCAAACCTCGGCGTCATCGACAGCACCTCTGACATCCGTCCCGGCTTGGGTTACGACGGACTCGCTCACCTGAAAGAGTTTGTTGAGCAAGGCGGGCTCCTGATCACCTGTGAAGACACGGCTCAGTTCGCCATCGATACGGGTCTCGCGCCCGGAGTGAGCGTCGCTCCGCAAGGCGACGCGCGCGTTGTCGGCACAGTGCTGAACACAGTTTTCGTCAACCGCGACCATCCGGTAGCCTTCGGTTACGGGCCCGGCGTTCCTGTCATAAGCTCCAGCGGCATGGCCTTCAACGTCAGCAACATACTCGGGCGAACGAGCGGCCGCACTTTAATGGATCCGTTAACCGATCCGCTCGACCCTTACGCGAAACGAGCGACCGGCCGCGGCAGCGTCGACGACAGTGACGAGCCGCAGGGGAGAAAGATCACCGAGCCCGAGCCACTCGTGAAACAGCAGCCTTGGGAACCGAAGCCGTTAGATGAGGAACAAACGCGCAACAACCCGCTGGTGATTCCGACGCAAAGCCGGCCGGATGTCATCCTGCGCTTTTCTGACGCCAAGACCTTGCTGCTCGACGGCCTGCTCGACAAGGGCGGTTCGATCGCCGAACATGCCGTGGTAGTAAACGCGCACCTCGGCCAGGGAAACGTGCTCCTGTTCGGCGACAATCCGGTTTATCGCGGTGAGACGATCGGGACGTACCCGCTAGTATTCAATGCCATCCTCAACTATCAGCACCTCGCGCACGTTTCTGCGCCGGCAGACAAACAGACGCCCGACAATGACAATAAGGCAACGCCGTAACAGGGAATGCTCTCCGCGCGACAGCCCAAGCTCGACGCGGAAAGCGGGACGATAGCCAAAATCATAGGGTCTCTTGTTGTAGCACTTGCCTAATTGCGTTATGTCGCAAGGCCGACATTGCCCCCAAGTGCGTGAGGAATGATTAATCCACCGATGACTAATCGACGAGAAAATGAAAACTAGAACCTACCCCAACCCTAAGCCGTATCCCGAGAAGGTGCGGCTCGTTATCCTGGATCTGGATGCCTTTCTCTACCCCTACGATAAGGCATACCGCAACGCCGTTCTGCGAGCGTGGCGGGCGGTAGAAAAGGAATACGGCCTTCCCATATTCCGGAAGAGAATTGCGCAAAAATTGATTGAAGAGGCAAAGGAACAGGCGAAGAAGAATCCGGATAACGAATTATGCCGGCACGTCAGCCAGACCGCGGAACGCCTGGAAAGCATGGGCTACCCCGGCGCGTCGGTGATCGGAATGCTCGAAGCCTATCGTCGCAGCCGCAGGTTAGCGCGCTCCGTTGAGACGGAAGTTGGAACTGAAGTAGCTATACGCCACAATCACTCCCTCGACCCGCCCTACAAACACATGATCGCCATGGCCTTTAATCTGAGGTTACTTCAGGATCAGACGAGCAAAAAGAAACCAGGACTCACGCGCGACGAACTGCGAGGAAAAATCCTGGAGGGAGAAAAAGGGGTTACGCGGTTGTGGAATAAACACATGGGCAGCGGTTTCATCCGACCCGATGCCGGACTGGTACGCAAGATACAGCGGCTAACTGACGCCGGAATCGAGATCGCTGTCCTCTCGCATTCGTTCAAGCACGGCGAAGGACAGGCTATGGAAAAGTTGGAAAAGCTTGGCCTCAAAGGAGTGATTCCCGAGCACAAAGTTTTTGGGCTGGAAGAGATTTCTCCCGATAAAAAAGGCAAAGACCCGGAGGCGTTTGAGAAAGTGCTTGCGGCGATTAACAACATGCGCGACCCAGCGGACCCGATCAAGCCGTCCGAGACAATCATGGCAGAAGATACGATCGTCAACCTGCACGGTGCCAAGAAAGCAGGCATGCAAACCGTGTGGGTGCCGCGCAGTCACAAAGACACGCCAGATCGTCCCTCACCGAAGCTCCAGAAAAAGCTCGCGTCGGTCGATTATATCGTCGATCACACCTATGCCACGCCGCATCAGTTTTTGGACGCGCTGGATGCTGCGATCCGTGCTTCCAAATGAAGACCGCGGCTAACGAATTACGCGATCATCAATCGCACTTTCCTCGGGTCGATAGCCCTCCAGGCCACCAGTTCCAATCGCCCGCAATACGAAGGAGCGCGGGACCGATCACAATACGAACGAGTGTTGCATCAATCAACACGGCGATCGCCAAGGTAAATCCGATCATCTTGACCACCAGGAAACTTCCGAAAGTGAATGCCGCGAATACCACGATCATGATCGCGGCGGCGCTTGTGATCAGGCCTGCGGTTCTAGCCATACCCTCCGGGATCGCATCCATTTCGCTTAGCCCACTTCTTCTGGCTTCGAGCACGCGTGCCACCAGAAAGACCTCGTAGTCCATGCTTAATCCGAAAACGATGGCAAAGGCGACGATCGGAACCAGAGGGAACACGCTGCCGGTTGGGTCAGGGACCCCCAGGAACCTGCTGCCGTACCCACTTTGGAAAACCAAGACCAATGCCCCGAACGACGCGGCAACCGAAAACAGGTTGAGCGCGATGGCCTTCAGGGCCGCGAAGACAGAGCGGAAGCCGCAGAGTAGCGCAAGGAGCGTCCCGCCGACTACGAGCCCCATTACCCGCGGAAAGCGGTCTCGGATAATCGTTTCGTAATCGGCATTGAGCGCCGGGATGCCGCCTACTAAAAGGGATGCGTCAGGCACTCCGGTAAGAGCCAGCGCACCGGTTTTGCGAATCTCGCGCACCCAGTTGACCTGGTCGCGCACCGAGACCGCACTCGCGGGTACGACTTCGATCAACGCCGCTAGTCCGTCGCTACTCAGAAAGGTTCGGCGAGTGTCGCGCGCAATGTTGAGGAGGGAAGACCGGTTGCCCTCCGCGATCGTAGTGATGGAAATCACGCGCTCAGAACGACGGTCGCTCGCAAGGCGCTTGGAGAGACGATCCAGCACATTCCAGCCAGCGTCGGTTTGCGCGATGGAGTCGGACGGAAGTTCGACAACGATGCGCAACGATTCAACCACGCCTTCCCGATCCATTCGTTTCAGGGCGTGGAGCGCACGGACGGATTCCGCCGCCGGCGGGAGCCAATCTCCTCGCGGAAGACTGGTATCCAATCGCTGAACCTGCCAGGCGAGGAGCAGCAAAGGAGTGCCTGCCACAAAGAGGGCAAGCCATGGATGCGCGACGATCACCGTGCCCCATTTCCGCCAGCGAACGCCAGTGCACTCAGACCGACGCGCATCCAGCTTTGGAGTAAACGGCAATCGGCCAATATTGATCCGCGGACCGAGCCACGCCAGCGCTGTCGGAACGATGGTATTGGTGAGCAACACACACATGCCCGCGACCAGGAATCCCGCGATACCAATGGAACGGATTTCGCTGATCGGCACGGTCAAGAGCGCTGAAAATCCGATGGCTACGGTTGAGGCTGAAATCAGGAGGGTGTGACCCGCCTGACGTGCCGCAATGACGGAGGCTGCGGCTCCGTCGTGCCCGGCGGAAATCGCTTCGCGGAAGCGGCTAACCATGAGGAGCGCATAGTCGATTCCCAGGCCCAGGCCAAGCATGGTGGCCAGATTCTGAACCAGAATTGACAAGTGCCATCGCTGGGCAAGGAAGCCCGTAATCGCCATCGTGGTCGCGATGGCAAGCTGGCCCACCGCCAATGGAATCAAAGCGGCGATGAAGCTTCCAAAAGCCACCAGCAGTAGTGCGAGGGTCGCGGGGATCACCAGACTTTCGCCGCGGTCCACGTCGTCGGAGCTCGCTTTCCGAATGTCGAAATTCAGTGGAATTTCGCCCGTGAGTTCGATATTCACCCTCGGATAACGGCCGTGCAGTTGATTTTGAAGCGAGCTTGCGAGCTCGTGAAGCTTCGGAACAAGCAACTCAATTGGACCTTCGCTTGATGTGAGTCCTACGAGAACAAACGTTCCCCCTCCGCGGCCCAGGAAGATGGAATCGTGAGAGTCGAGATAGGACACCACTCCTGAAACTCCGGGTTGGTCTTTGAGAGCTGCCGCGATGGGCTCTAATGCTTGCGCGCCGTCCGCTGAATCTGCCGGCGGCAGTCCCTGAATCACCAGGACTACTTCGTCCACGAACGGCGAATGAAAACGGTCGGCCAACTCTTGCCGGACAGTTTCAGCCTGGCTGCCTTCTACCCGGGTCGCGGTCTCCAGATGGCGCTCCGCATGAAAGGAGAATGGAAGAAGTGCAATGGCTGCTGCGAGGACGATTCCTGACACCCATAAACGGTTCACATCCATCGCATTCATCATGTCATACAAGATCGTCGTTACGAAAGCTCTCTTGCGGAGGGGGAGGTAGTGTCCTGATTCCCGCGGGCGACGGTAGCGCCAACGTCCCGGCGGCTGTCCAGCAGGCGTCACGCCCGCCGCGCCGAGGGCGACGACGCCCAATTCGGCAAGCTCAGGCCGGGTCCCTCCGGATAGCCGGTAGGATGCCGGCGCTAGATAGGCGGCGATAACAGGCTATGCGAATCTGCTAAACTTTCGTCATCTACGGGGAGGCTTCATTCGCACCTTACTGCTGTTTGTACTGCTTGCCGCCGCGCAACTCGCCGTTGCGCAATCTGGAGCGCCAGACCCTCGCATTGGCGTCTGGACGCTCATCTCTGCGCAGTCCAGCCTCGATCCTCCGAACCGGCTCACCATTACACACGTACATGGCGGCGAGGTGCATGTAGTCATGTCAGGCGAAACCCATTTCGATTTCACTGCGAACCGCAACGGACACGATTCCCCCGCACCCGGCAATCTCGGCTTCAATCAGATTGATCTGCACAAGATCGATAAACACCTAGCCGAGGTCACGCAGAAAAAGGACGGAACCGTCGTGGCAACGGTTCGCGAACAAGTTTCAAAGGATGGCAAGGAACTAACGGCCACGACTGTGACGGCGGGCCACGCGGATAAGATCACGGTGTGGACGCGAACCGGAGGTCAGAAGCTCGCCATTGACCCGTTTGTCGGCGAGTGGACGCAGGATCTCGGCAAAACGCGTTTACGGCAGGGGTTGGTGCTCAAAATCGAGGCGGACGGAAGCGGTGGGGTCCGTTTTATGGGCGACTTCAGCTATACAGCCCGTTTTGACGGAAAGCCATACGATCTAAAGAACTCGCGCAACGATACCGTGACGCTCGGACTGGTTGATCCTCACACCGTGGATGCGAGTTACCAGCGGGACGGTCAAGTTACTCAAAAAGACAGGTGCGCGGTTTCCGTGGATGGGCAACAGATGACCATAGCCACCACAGGCACGCTGGAAACGGGCCAACGGCTGACGGAGAAGCTCGTGTTTAAGAAGCAGTAGCGCATGATGCGTCTGCGCGGTGCATAGGTAGATCGTCCTGGGGGCGATGAGTGTAATCGGATATTTCGCCAAGTGAGTGGCAACACGGATGTGGATCTACTTCGCCTTGTCATCTTCTAGGTAATGCCACTGGCCGTCTGCACGTTTCTCGTAAACAAAATTGTAGGCGTTCGATTTCTTGAGGATGAACCCGGTGGCCTTTTCGTTCGCACTCACGATAGCTGACCGAAACTGGCCGTTTTCAGCATCCAGCTTGAAAACCGCGAAAATCTCGTCCACTTCTTTCCGCAATGCATCCTTGTCGCCGACTTTGAGGTCGGTTTCATATTTCAGCATCAGGGCAGGCGGTTCCTGCGCGAAGTTGATACGTAAGATTCCTAGCACCTTGACAATACGACCGGAAGGTAACTTCATTGGCTGCGATGGTTGCTCCGCATTGCATGAACAGCAGAACGAGATCGCGAGCGACACAGCGAGAAGCTTCCGAAGCGTGGTTAGTCTCACGGCTAGCAATATAGCGCAATAAGGCAGGATTGAAAACGAGGACTCCATTATTGGCGGAGCCAGGCCACTTTACTCATTACCCCGCCATCATCTCACAGCTGCTCCGAGGCTTCGACCTTTGGAATCTCCGCGACGCACTCAGGCTCTCCAGCTTCCGCCATGCATTCGAGGCAATTCGTACCGCAGTCTATACCTCTCCGATGAGTCTTAATGGCCAGATCGAGCTCGCGGATCGTTGACACCGCACGGGCCTCGCGCGCCGCCACTGAAATGATTCCCTTGCGGTACATAAATTTCAGAATGCCATTGACTGTGTCTTCAAGAGACGGGTCAGGTTTGCCCCAGACGGAGGCATCGCGGGCCATTTGATAGGAAGAGTTTTCATATCGTTTGAACTCCATCGCGGAGATGTTGTCGACAGAGCCCACGAGAAAATCGAGCAGCGGAAAGAGAAGATCTTCCTTCCGGCATCTCCGGATCAGCTCGGGGACAAAATCGGGAAGGCTGAATATCTCGAATCGCCGGCCAGTCGCTTTGGTAATAAGGCCGGTAATATCCATCATGTTCGAATAATCGTCCCGAACGACATGGTAAGTCTTATTCGCTGTGCCGGGAGTGGTCGAGATCGCAACGATATTGTTCGCGACAATGTCGGCCGGAACAAAACTGACCTGGTTGAGAGTGTCGACGCCAATCCCATGATTCACCATAAAGGCAACCAGGCGAACCGCGATATCGAAGTTGTTGCCTCCGCCCGTGACGGAAGGACTCACCAGCGCCGGCCGGAAGATCCGCGCGGAAAGTCCCCGGCTCCGCGCGTCGACAACCACTTGTTCCGCGACCCATTTCGATTGGCTGTAGCCGAAATCGAGAAGCTCCATATTCTCGTTCAGGTCGGTCTCATACAAAACCGATTTGACCGCCCAGCCGAACACGAAGGTCGTCGAAACATAATTGAACTCTTTGGGCCTTCCCTCGAACGCCAATCTCAGGACTTCATTGGTTCCGAGCACGTTCGCATCGCGCATCAGGTCGTAATTGAGCAGGTAGTTCACCGTTGCACCGTTGTGGAAGACGGTGTCGATTTCACTCGCGAGAAAATCCCACGCGTCCTGCGGCAGGCCCAATCTCGGTTGCCCCAGATCACCGGAAACGGGGATTACGCGGGCGTCAAACATCTCCATCAGCGCTTTCCCGCATGGTCCCATTGACGCCATTGCAGATCTGAGTCTTTGCTTGCCCTGCTTTTCGTCGGAAGACCGGACGAGAACATAGATTTTCGCCCGCGTCTGTTCCAGCAAGCTTTTTATGAGGAATGGCCCTATGAAGCCGGTCCCGCCGGTGAGCAGCACGTGTTTCAGCGTCGGTATCTTCTTCGGTATCATCTTCGGTATCTCTGGCATGGGCGCAGGCACGGGAGGCTCGAAGATGAGCTTCCTGTCGTCGTTCATCATCTGTTTCTCGGCGGCGGACTGCTCTTCACGGAAAGCCGCAAGAGAGTGGCGTAGATGATCGAGCGCCTCTTCGGGAGCACTCTCCAGTTGTTCGGCTAATTCAAACAACTCGGCTACACTGACACGCTGAATGACGCCGATGTCGACCTGCCGCGCCAGCATCTCGGCGCCCTTATCTTTCAGCAGTTCCTTGAGTTCATGCATGAACACAACAAGGTCCAGGGAATCGAGGCCTGCTTCGACGAGGTTGTATGACTCCTGACCGGTCAGGTTGTATCTGGCTTTCAATTCGGCGAAAGTGGAATTGATGTCGGAAACGGACCCACAGTTTCCGGCGTCCTTCTCTCGCGAAAAGTCGGAGAGAACTTTGAACTCGCCTTGCAGCCACATCTGTTTGGTCTTATGACGCATGATCTTCCCCGAACTCGTTCTCGGGATTGCGCGAGGCGCGATGAGGGAAATCACAGCCACTTCCACGTTGAGATAATTGCGGACCGCGGCGGCAATCTTTCGTGCTTCGGGAAGCGTTTTAGGATTTTTGACTTCGGCGACGATGGCCAGCGCAGGTTCGCTGTCTTCCTGAATCTGGAACGCGACGATGCAATTGTGCCGGAGCAGATTGGACGATTTCTCGACGATGTTCTCGATGTCTTGCGGGTAGTAGTTTTGCCCGCGGAGAATAATCATGTCCTTGATGCGACCGCACACGTAGAGTTCGCCCTCGTGAATGAATCCAATGTCGCCGGTACGCAAGTAGCCATCGTCATAGGGAGTATCGTCCACCAGACGCGCTCGAAACTGTTTGAGAGTCAATTCGGGGTTGTTCCAATATCCCTGGCACTTGCCGCTTCCGGCAACCCAGATTTCTCCCGTGCGCTCTGGCTTAAGAGCGAAGTGTCCTTCCGGATCGACGATCTTCAGGTCGAGACCTGGGAGTGGGATCCCACAACTGACAATCTGCGTGGCCCCACCGATTTCTGAGACCTCCGTAGTCAAGCGGGCCTTCCCGAGCGCGAGCGCACGCTTATTGACGGAAACGATATTACGGCCGCCCAGCGAGACCGCCAGAGTATTTTCGGCCAGTCCGAAGGCAACATAGAAACTCTCGGACTTGAGTCCGTAAGGCTGAAAGGCTTCCAGAAAGCGGGTGTAGGTATCCGGCTTTACCGGTTCCGCCGCGCACATCAATACGCGAAGCGAACTCAGGTCACAAGCCTGCAGGCTCTCCTTAGAAAGCCTACCGGCGCGCAGGCAATAGTCGTAGGCGAAGTTGGGGGCAGCCGCCGCAGTGGCGCGGTATTTCGTTATCGCATTGAACCACAGAATCGGCCGCTGGATAAAATCCATGGGGGCGAACCCGTACGTGGTGCCGCCTTTCAGTGCTGGATACAGGTAGCACCCAATCAACCCCATATCGTGATATTGCGGAAGCCAGGAAACGACGACCGGCGACGGATGATCGATCACTAGCGGACAGGTAGTCAGAATATTTTCGTGCGTAACAATCACGCCCTTGGGCTCCATCGTCGAACCCGAGGTGTACTGGAGAAACAATATCTCCGAAGGATCGACAGGTAGGCGGCCCGAAATCGTATCCACAAAATCTTCTGTCGCGATCCACGGAAGACCAGAAATGTAATCGATGTCGACGCCCGAGGCAGAGACTCCACTTCTGGCGAGATTCGTCTTGAGGGATGCGTGATAGTCCTTGCTGGTTAGTATCCCAGCCGCCTGGCAATCCTTGGCGATGTGGACGGTCTTATACAGGGCGCTCTGGAAGCCACGCGAACTGGGTGGATAGACCGGCACGGGGATCAATCCGGCGCGCACGCAACCAAAAAATGCGCAGATCATCTCGAGCCCCGGCGGGTAGGCAAGCAGAAGCCGGTCTCCCGCGGCGAAACGGCCCTCTTTCAGCAAACGTCCAGCGATCGCTTGGGTTCGGTGGAGGAACGACGCGTAGGTGTAGCTCTCGATCGGGTCGCCGTTGACGTCAAGGTAGGAATAAAGAAGTTTGTCTGGGTGCTCATCCGCCAGCCCATCCAGGTGGTCCAGAATTGACGCCGTCATCAATCAGCGATCCTCCAAAGTCGAATCGAACGCAAAGTCAGTAAATCAAACGTCCTCGCCAGCGGGCGAGGTGGAACACAGAGGTGGAACACAATTGAGTCTCAAAGTGTAGATCGCAGTCCAACCTTGAATATGCGACTGTGAGAATGTACGCGTAGCCTTTTTCTCACCACAAGCGTCGCTCGACGAGCTGGGGAACGGACGTTCTCCCTCTCGCCGCACAGGGCGCGAAGCAGACTCGTGGAGCTCCTGTACCACATACAGGAGGCCGCATTCACTAAGATTCATTGATTGGTATATATTAGCAAAACGTTTGCACAATACCACGCATCATTCGCTGCCTGGAGACGAGATACCAGCCTCCGTGCCTTATCGGTTGTGAATTTTCTTGATTGCCCTTAACCGCACGCACTAGAATATTGCAACGAGACTGTCGACGGCGCGGCACCCATTTTGTGGCGGGTTATGGCTACGGATGCGGCATACAGAGCGCATCGGGTCCCTGTTACTATGATCGCGGAGGCGCGGTGAGGTTCCAACCCGATGCGGTGCTTGCCCAGGCGATGACTGCCCAAGAGACGATAGCAGATCAGCCGGATATCGCGGATCTCGTACCTTCGGAAACTCCAGCTGCGCCGGCTACCGAATCGGCCGGTCCGTCTTCATTCCCGAAAGTCTTGCGTAGCCGATTGGACAAGTTTTTTGCCGATCAGAGCGTCTCACCCAAAGCGGACCGCACCATGTGGGTCAAGATCGCTATCGGTCTGGCGGTCCTCGCAGGCGCGTGGATTACTCTCTATACGCTCCGGCCCGACTCATGGAAATTTCTCGCCCTCTACCTTTTAGGCGGCCTGGCGCAAACATTCCTTTTGCTAAACATCGCCCACGACAGCAACCACAACGCCATCTCGTCTCGGTCGCGCGTCAACAAGACCCTGAACTATGTCTTCGATCTCTGTGGGATGAGCTCGTACATGTGGCGTATTCTCCATCATCGCGGCCATCACTCCTGCATCAATCTCCACGGTGAGGACGACGCCCTTTCCGGACGCGGCATCTTTCGCTTTACACCTTATGAGCCGCTTGCACCGTGGCACCGCTTCCAGCACATCTATGCGCTATTTGTTTACGCGATGTTCTCGCTCGATTATGTGTTCTTCCGCGACTTCCAATGCTTTTTCTTTCCCGACCATGAATATCTGAGGCGCACGAAACATCCCCTGCGCGAATACGCCGTTCTCTTTGCCGGCAAAGGTTTCTACCTCACTTACATGCTTATTCTGCCGGTGGTGGTGTTGGGGAAATCGCCTTTGCTGGTCGCCGGGGCATTCCTCCTCGTCCATTTGGTCGTCGGTTTGAGCGTAACGCTCGTATTCCAAACGACGCACACCGTCGACGACACCTACTTTCCCTCAGATCGCGGCGAGTTTGAAAATGGCGTGTATCACATCTTCGCGACCACGGCCGATTATGCGACGGAGAACCCGCTTGTGGGTTGGCTGGCGGGCGGGCTCAACCATCACGTCGTCCACCACCTGTGTCCTTTCGTGTGCCATACCCACTATGCTCCGCTGACCAGGATCGTGAAGGAGACTGCCAAAGAGTTTGGGATTCCCTATCGGCAGCACTCCACCATGACCCGGGCAATCAAGCATCATCTGATACTGTTGAAGCAACTGGGGGAATGAATACCGATTTGAGCTCATCAACCTCTGTGCCTGTCCCCGTTGTTTCCCGACTTCGCTGCTTTGCGGATTCTCGTGCCATGGCGCGCAATCCGGTGCAGATTTTGTCCCGCTACAACGAAATCTTCGGCGACACGTTCTGGATCCGCATAGGCGGTCTAAAGGAGGCGATGGTCACCATCGATCCCGCCGTCATTCAGCATGTGTTGAAGACCAATGCGGAGAACTACCAGAAATCTGAAATCCAAGTGAAGCGAATGGGCCACTTCCTGGGCAAAGGCCTGCTCACGACCCACGGAGAAGCATGGCGCACCCAGCGCCGCCTCATCCAGACGGGCTTCGATCGAAAACAACTCGACGCGTTGTCCTCGATCATGCAGGACTCCCTCGTCGACTCGCTGCGCGATTTCGAGAGCCAGATCCACGCTGGCCCCGTGGATATTTACCCCCAGCTCATGAAAATCACCTTCGCCATGGTCGCGCGATCGCTATTTGGAGCGCGCTTGAAGGATGACGACATCGATCTTGTCAGCCATACCATCTGCACCGTCCAGGAATTTATCGTCCGGCAGACTCTTCAGCCCTACCTGAATCCCTGGTTCGCCGTCTCGGGGCAACTGCGCAAACACGAAGACATGCGCACCCGCGCCGACGCCGTTCTGCTCGATTACATCAAGAGGCGCCGCAACGAACCTCCCGGCCACGATCTGCTGCAGACTTTAATGGACGCGCGTTACAGCGATGGCAAAGGCATGCCGGATCATCTCATCCTGAGCGAGAGCATGCAGCTTCTCGTTGCTGGACATGAAACATCGTCGAATGCGCTATCGTGGATTTTTTATCTCTTGAGTTCGCGTCCAGATTGCCTCGAGAAGCTACGGCGGGAGTTTGACTCCGTGCTCGGCGACTCGCCGATTACGTACACCGACGTTCCCAAGTTCGAATTTTCCACTCAGGTCATTCTGGAGGCGCTCCGCCTCTACCCGCCATTTTGGATGGTTGACCGCATGGCGATTGCAGACGACCGTGTAGGCGAAGTCGAGATACCGCGCGGATCGATGGTCATTGTCTATGTGTACGGCGCGCACCACGCTCCGCGCTACTGGCAGAATCCTGAGAAATTCGATACGGAGCGTTTCACCAAGGAAAACGATAAACAGCGCACGCCTTTCACCTATCTTCCCTTCGGAGCCGGACCGCGAGGCTGTATCGGCGGAAACTACGCGATGCTTCAGATCCTTATGATTTTGAGCGACCTACTCAGAAAATACGATTTTCAGCTCGCGCCGGGCCAAACGATCGAAGCGCGCCCGATGGTCATCCTGCGGCCGAAGCACGGGATCCGCATGACATTCACCAATACCATCGCTCCCGCTCCGTGCGTCGCATAAGACTGATCGGGGCTGGAACGATTCCAACCACCACCAACGTGGCGATCAAACGCTTGCTGTGGTCGTCTGAGATTCTTAGTTCCGGGAGAGTTCCTGTCATAAAAAGTGCAAAATCTTTCAGCGCGCCCGCTTTTCCTCAAAAAAATTTGCGAATTGTGATTGCATTCCCCAAGCTTGCTCGATAGAATTCGACCGGCTTTGTGAAGTGAATTCGCGGACAGCTTTTTCCCTCCCCATTTCCGCGAAGGGACCCCTAGAAGACTTTCTCGATGTCACCTCATTATTGATGCCGAATCTCAGGAGTGAATCTATGCGCGCCACCGTTCTCGCTGCGAAAATTTCTGTGTCGTCGTTCGTCAAACGCTTTCATAAAGCTCTTCTGCTCTCGGCTCTGGTCGCGGCGGCCAGCCTGAATGCGTTGGCGCAGATCACGGTTTCGCCGGCGACAATAAAATTCACGGTGAAACAACTGATCGACACGACGAGCACTTCCAAGGCGGTAACGATCTCGAATGGTGGAACGTCAGCACAGCCTATCGTGATTGTGATGAGCGGCGACTTTACCGAGACCGACAACTGCGGCGGAAGCGTCACTGGCGGTGGCTCCTGCACGGCCAATATTTCTTTTGCGCCCACTATCGTCGGCGCCATTTCGGGCGCAGCCAGCATCTACGACAACAATAAAAATCTGCTCGCCTTTGTTGGCCTCACTGGAACCGGCGAAGCGCCCGTGACCACCGCACCGACGAGCCTTGGTTTCGGCGCGGTGCCGATCGGTACGCTAAGCTCTGCGAAGACCTTTAAGATCACCAACAACTCCGCCAATCCAATTAACGTTACCGCCGTCACCGCCAGCAGCGACTACGTCGTCAATACCGGGACGTGCTTGACCACGGCCATCGACCACGCGAAGTTCTGTACGGTAAGCGTGCAGGTGCAACCCACATCGCCTACCGACAATGGCGCCATCATCATTACCGATAATGCCCCCAATGGCATTCCTCTCGAAGTCGGACTTACCGCAACTGGAACCGGGGGTTCGACCGACCCAATTTCCCTCAGCAAGAGCAGTCTCACTTTTAAGACGGTGACCGGCGGAACCAGTGCCAGCCAGACCATCACGGTTACCAACACCAGCGGCAGCACGCTTACCCTCGGTACAATCACTGCCAGCAGCAACTATGCAATCATCAACAACACCTGCGGAGCTTCGCTTACAGCCAGTGGCACGTGCACGTTCGGCATCACGTTCGATCCGACGTTTGTAGGTAAGATCGGTGGATCGGTAGCGGTTGCCTATACTGGCAATAACAGCCCGCAGCTGGTAAGTCTAAGTGGCACCTCGGAGGCTGACCTGACGGTCGCTCCCGCCAAGCTGACCTTCGCATCGCAAGGCGTAGGCACAACCAGTACGGCAAAAGCGCTGAAGATCACCAACAACAGCGCCAGTACTGTGACCTTGAGCAGCGTCGTGCCCTCGGGCGATTTCCAGATCCAACTCAGCGGCACCACCTGCTCGCTCACGGGTGGCACACTCAATGCTGGGAAGAGTTGCACCGTCGAGATCCAGTTTGCGCCAACCATCGCCGGAGCCGTCACCGGTGCGCTCACTGTTACTAACTCCTCCAGCCCTGATCCGTTGCTGATCGGGCTCGCAGGCACTGGCGCCATTACTTCGACCGCAACGCTCAACCCGTCTTCCGCGCATCAGGGATCGAGCGAAACCATCGTGATCACTGGAACGGACACGAATTTCGGATCGAGCACCACGGTCAATTTCGGAGCCGACATCACGACCGGCACAGTGACCGTGAATGGCCCGACGAGCGCGTCGGTTCCAATCACGATCGATAATGTAGCCGCCACCGGTGCGCGCACTGTGACCATCACCACCGGCGCACAAGTAGTGAACGCAACCTTCACGGTGATCGCTGGAGTACCGCAAGTTACCTTGATCAACCCGAATACGATTCAGCCCACTCAGACCGAAAGCGTGAGTGTGACGGGAGCATTTACCAACTGGGCCAGCGGGACTACAAAAGCCAATTTCGGCCCAGGAATCGCAGTAGGAGGAGCAGCCGCCGGCGCATTCGGTCCCGTAACCGTGAACAGCGCCACTAGTCTAACCGCAAGCCTGGTCACGTCCGGGGCGTCCACTGGCTTCCGCACCGTGCAGATTCAAACCGGCTCGCAGACTTTGACTGTGACAAACGGACTCGATGTCGAGACCTGCAACGGCACAGCACCGACCATTCTGCACGTCAGTCCGGCAAACGCCGCCACCAATGTGCCGCAGAATGTGCAACCGCAGATACAGTTCAGCGTGCCCATGAATCGCAGCACGTTCTCGCTCGGAAACACAAGTCCGGCGACGATTTTCTTCTACGACACAACTACTGGCCAGGAAATACCGGGCACGATCAGCCTCGACGCCTCGGGCACGATTGCGACCATTACGCCCAGCGAAGTGTTGCCGGCCGGACGCGAGTTTGTCGTGTACTTGAGTTACGCAGCGTACGTGCAGGATACCTGCGGCGACAACCTTGGTTCTTATGACTTCTACTTCTACACAGCTTTCAGCCCCGATTCGACCGGTCCGGCGCTCACAGGCACCAGCCCCGTGAGCGGAGACACGAATATCCCGCTCAATGGGGACGCGAGCGGCGGAACTCCGGTTGTGTTGCAGTTCAACTCGCCGATCGATCCAATCACGGCACAGCTTGGGTTCTCCATGGAAGCCGGCGGCAACCCGGTTCCGGGCAACTTCACTTACTCCGTCAACGACCAAACCGTTACATTTACGCCAGTTAATCCGCTGACGGCGACCACCACTTACACCGTCGCCTACACCGCTCAGATCACGGATTACGCAGGCAATCCGCTGACCAACCCCGGCAGCTTCAGCTTTACCACGGGAACTGCCGGTGACACGACCACGCCTCAAGTGACACTCGTCAATCCGCCGAATGGGCAATCTGGAGTGGGCTTGAACGTGACGCCGCACTTGACCTTCAACGAGCCGGTCGACGGAACGACCATTGCTGGAGCGCTCACCCTCTATTACGGAGACAGCAACGTCATCGTTTCTGCCGCAGTAACGGTGTCGGCAAACCGTTTGGAGGCGACGATCACTCCGACCGCGCAGCTCCTGCCGAGCACCTACTACTACCTCTACCTCTGCGGTTACACCGACATTGCCGGCAATAACGGCGACTGCTTCGAATCCACGTTCTACACCGGAAATAGTGCTGTCACCAGCCCGCTCACGGTCAGCACGATCAACCCCAGCAAGGGACAGACCGGAGTCCCGCTGAACGCGCTTATCTCAGCGCAGATGAGCAACAGCGTCGATCCCACTTCGATCAGCAACAGCTCGATCACGGTCACGCCAGCTAGCGGCACCGCCATTTCTGGAACTGTTAGCCTGGCCGCCGATGGCGTCACCCTCGTCTTTACGCCTGCCGCCGCACTGACTGCCTCCAAGGTCTACAACGTTTCGGTCGGAGGTTTCGCCGACATCGACGGTAATTCCGCCACCACCTTTACCAGCTCATTCACCACCGGCACCACGTCCTACGGAAGTGGTTCGTTCACCATAAGCTCGACCAGTCCGGCGAACGGCGCGACTGGCGTTTCCGTGACCAGCCCGGTCACGTTCAACATGAGCAATCTGATCGATGCAGCCTCGGTGAACCCCAACACGGTGTATGTCTATGTCAATTCGGCCAACGAGGTAGTGTCGGGAAGCTACAGTGTCAGCGGAGCGGCTGTGACCTTTACGCCTCTCACCCAATATCCAGCCAACACACTGATGGAGATGACTGTCTGCAACTTGCTGGATGAGGCCGGTAACACTGTCTGCCAGAACGGAGGTTCGTTCACCACTGCCAGCACGGTCGACCACACCGCTCCGACCGTAACCATCTCGCCGGCCAACGGAGCGCAGAATGTCGGACTCAACACGCAGATCGTGTTGACCTTCTCCAAATCGATTAATGCATCAACCATCACCACCAATACGCTCGCTCTCTTTAATGGCGACACGGCGCTCAGCTACAACTACACAGTCTCTCGCGACAACCGTACGGTTCTCGTCAACTACAACGGCGCAACCCTGCCGTCCGGCGCCACCATCACTATTGAACTTACGAATGGCATTCAGGATCTATCGGGCAACGCTCTGGCCAACACCACCAGCCAGTTCACTCTAACCACAGAGCTCTCTAGCTCCGCACCTCAAGTGGTCGCGATGCGTCCCGGCAATGGCGCGACTAACGTTCCCGCCAACACGGTAGTGACGCTCTTCGTCAACGCCCCATTGAATCCCGCTACGGTTACCGGAGCCCTGAACGTCACCGATAACGGAGTCGTTGTCTCGGGGACAGTGCAACTGTTCAGTAACGCGCAGGCGATCCTGTTCACGCCCGCCGCCCCGTTCAATCCTGGCGACATTATTCAGGTATTCCTGAGTTCGGCTGTGCTGAGTACTGACAATGTTCCGTTGTCGAGCTTTTCCGGACAATTCACCATCGCTGGGTCGCTCGACACCGCCGCCACTGCGCAGGCGGTTAATCCTCCGAACAGCGGCACTCCCGCCCCTGCGCCGCTCAACACCATCATTCAGGTGGAGTACAACCAGGCGCTCAAGGCCAGCACGCTCAATAACACGAGCGTAACTCTCTACCAGTACAGCACCGGAACCTACCTCACTCCGACGATATCGCTGGTCGGCACACAGGTCATTAACATCGCGCCCACGAGCAACCTGGTTGCAGGCTCGCAGTACCAGGTTTATGTCAGTCCCAACAATGCCGTAACCAACGCCGATGGCGTGCCGGTGCAGCCATTTGCCTACAATTTCACGGCCGGAACGGCGGTCGATAACGCCGGGCCGACGATCATCTCGCAGGCACCGACGAACAACTCCACAGTAGGCACCAATGCCTCCGTTTCAGTTAACTTCAATAAGACGATCAACCCGGTTTCGGTGACTGGCAGCACGATCCAGCTGACCAGCGGTTCGACCACCGAAGTACCGTCCAGCATCAGCTTCAGCCCCGATTACACCCGCGTTTCCATCATCCCGCAGGCCCCGTTGCCGCCCAGTTCGCAGATGACGCTCACCATCAGTGGCGTGACCAGCGAGGCGGGCAAGGCCGTTGCGAAAACGACAACCACTTTCAACACAGAAGCGCAGCCGGACTTCGTCGCACCTTATGTGAGCACCAGCAGCGTGCAGAGTGGACAGGCGAACGTTCCTGTCAATTCTGTATTCAGCATGACATTCAGCAAGCCGATGGATATCGGCAGCTACAACGCCACCGATGTCAACGTGTACGGCGGGACCTACCCGAGCGGCGTTCCGGCAACCATCTCGTGGAGCAGCGACCAGACCACGATTTTCATAGTGCCCAGCAGCCCCTTGAACGTCGGAACCGAATACTGCATGGAGAGTTATTACATGACGGATCTCTCCGGCAATCCGGAGCAAAACTTCGCCATCTGCTTCACGGCGGCGTTCACCGCGAACACCACCGCGCCGGTGGTGGTGAATACCAGCCCGGAGAACAGTGAGACGTTAGTCCCGGTGAATGCGCCTGTCCAAATTCTGTTCAGCGAGCCGATTCAGCCGACTAGCATCGGACAAATCACGGTCACGACGGGCGGCAATCCGGTTGCTGTCACACCGACTTTCAGCGACGCCAATCAACTGCTGACCCTCACCCCGACGCTGCCCCTCTTGGCTTCGAACGCCACCTACACCATTACGATTACCGGAGTTAAAGACACGGCCGGCAATCTGATGACGGGCACGATTACAAATACCTTTACGACCGGACCGACCTTCAACCTGATCCATCCGACAGTGACCGGGTTCGATCCGTTGAACGGATCGACTGGCGTCGGCACTAACGTCGCGCCGCGCATTACTTTTAGCGAGCGCCTCAATCCGCTCAGCGTCGTTACCAGCTCCAATGAGGCGTACAACCATGGTTCGGTCGAGATGTACAACACCAACACCAACCAGTACGTGCCTGCCACGGTCAGCATGACCGCGGACCGCTTGACGGCGATCATCACGCCCACCTCGGCTCTGCTGCCGAATACCAGCTACGAGTTGTATATCGGATGCAGCGTCTCTTACTACGACGTTGCTGGGAACTACGGCGCCTGCAACGGCAATATTTTTGTTACCGCTGGCGGCCCGGATACCAGCCACGCCACCGTCAGCACCATCAGCCCCGCGAATGCGCAGACCGGCGTTCCGCTGAACGCTAGCATCGTCGCCATGATGAGCGACGAGATCGATCCGACATCGATTTCGAACAGCTCGATTACGGTTACGCCCTCGGGCGGCGGTGCCATCGCTGGAACTGTCAGTCTGGCCAGCGACGGAGTCACTCTCACGTTTGTGCCGAGCGCGGCCTTGACTGCGTCGAAGGCCTACAGCGTGTCGGTCGGTGGCTTCAACGACGTCCAGGGGAATTCGGTTACCACCTTTACCAGTTCCTTCACAACCGGCACCACTTCCTATGGAAGTGGGTCGTTCAGCATAACCTCGACTAGTCCGACGAGCGGGGCCACCGGCGTTTCCGTAACCAGTCCGGTCACTTTCAACATGACCAACCTGATCGATGCGGCCTCGGTGAATCCCAACACGGTTTACGTCTATATCACGACGAACAATGATGTCGTGGCTGGGACCTACAGTGTTAGCGGCGCATCGGTCACCTTCACGCCCCTGACCCAATATCCGGCCAGCACGCAACTGGAGATGACGGTGTGCAACTTGCTGGATCAGGCTGGTAATACCGTTTGCCAGAACGGAGGCACGTTCACCACCGCCAACACGGTAGACCACACCGCTCCAACTGTGACCATTACGCCTGCCAACGGCACCACTAACGCCGGTCAGAACACCCAAGTGGTACTCACCTTCTCGAAGTCCATTAATCCGGCGACCATCACCTCCGCCAGCGTCAACCTGCTTAATGGAGACTCTCCCCTCAACCCGGCCACATCCATCTCGCGCGACAATCGCACTGTCGTGATGAACTACAACGGCTCAACCTTGCCTGCTGGCGCCACTATCACGGTCACGGCGACCAGCCTGGTTACCGATCTTTCTGGAAATGCTCTTGCCAACACGACCAGCGAGTTCACGGTAACCCCGCCGGTGTTGACATCCGCGCCAAGCGTGGTCAGCATGCGGCCCGGCAATGGCGCGACTCTGGTGCCGACCAACACGGTGATCACGTTGTTCACCAGCGCTCCCATGAACGCCAGTTCTCTAACGAACGCTCTGTTTATTTCACAGAATGGAACGCTCATCACAGGCACCACCACTGTCGGCAGCAACGGGCAGAGCATCGAATTCACACCTGGTTCGGCCCTGATCGCAGGCACGGCGGTGCAGGTCTTCCTCAACTCGACGGCGCAGGATATTTACGGCAACAACCTGTCGTACTTCTCCGGGCAGTTCACAACGGCAGGGTCAATCACGAACACGGCGGCCGTGGTCCAGGCCGTCAACCCGTTCCCGAGCGCCACCAACGTGCCGCTGAACACCGTCATTCAAGTGGAATATGACCAGGCGTTGAAGGCCAGCACTGTGACCTGCAGCGGGAGCTCAGGTTCCGTAACGCTCTACCAGTACAGCACGGGAACATATTTGACCCCGAATTGTTCGGTGAGCGGTGGCGTCATCACCATCACACCGACCAGCAATCTCGTGGCATCGTCTCAATACCAGGTCTATGCGAATTCCAACAATGCGCTCACCAATACCGACGGCGTGACCGTTCAGGCCTACGCCTACAACTTCACGGCGGGAACCGCCTCTGACACGGCTGCCCCAACCGTGCTGACAGTCGCTCCGCCAAACTCCGCCACCAACATCGGCACCAACGCGTTCGTTGCCGTGGACTTCAATAAGGCAATGAACCCGGTCTCGGTCAGCGGCAGTTCGATCCAGTTGAGCGGCGGCTCGGTGACGGAAGTGCCGTCGAGCATCAGCTTCACCACTGACTACAAGCGCACCATCCTCATTCCACAGGCTCCGCTGCCGTCGAGCACGAAGATGGCAATCGCGATCAGTGGTGTCACCAGTCAGGCCGGAGTATCCGTCGCCAGCCAGACCACTAACTTCACAACCATGGCAGGGGCCAATTTCGTCGCGCCTTCCGTCATCAACCCGAGCGTGCAGAGCGGACAGACGGTTGGCACTAACGCCGTCTTCGCTATGCAGTTCAGCACAGCCATGGATCCTGGCTCAGTGAATCCGGGAGGTGTAAATAGCGATGTTTTCCTCTACGACTACAACTTGAGCGCCTATGTGGCCACAACCATCACATTCAGTGCGGACCTGACCACGGTCTTCCTCAAGCCGACGGCTAACCTTACCGCGAGCCATGAGTTCGAGATGTGCAGCTACTACATGACCGACCTCTCGGGGAATGCGCAGAATAATTACTGCGAGAGCTTCTTCACCGGAACCGGAACCGACACCACGGGCCCGTCGGTGACACTGGTCAGCCCGCCGAGCGGCGCGACCGCAGTCCCCATCAACGCGCCCGTTGACATCCTGTTCAGCGAGTCGATCTCCGCCGCGTCCGTCGGTGGCGTGACCTTAAAGCAGGGTGGTTCGGTCGTTCCCACCACCACGTCGCTCTACGACGGCGATCAGGGAGTTCAGTTGCTGCCGTTGGTACCGCTGGCGGCGGGCACGACCTATACCATCAACGTGACGGGAGTCGTGGACATTACCGGCAACGCCCAGTCCGCCTTCTCGTCGGTCTCTTTCACCACGGGAACCGGAACCGACCTGACCAGGCCGACCATCGTGTCTACGAACCCAACCAATGGGGAGTCGAATGTTCCAGTAAACACTACCTGCCAGGTGGTCTTCAGCGAGCCCATGGATCCGGCGGTTTTCGATCCGAACAATAGCTTGACGTTGCGTGACGCCTCGAACAATGTCGTGCCCGCTACGATCACCTTCTCGGCGAACTACACCACCGCCACTCTGCAGCCCAAGGCGAACTTGACTGGAAGCGGCGCAACCTACTACTTCGAAATCGGCTATCAGGCTCCCTTGTATGACCTGGGTGGAAATCAGCTTTCAGGGACGTACATAACATTTACGACTCACTGAGTGATGCGGAGGAATATTGTCGACTTGATAGCTGAACCGTAAGCCTTTCGATGAGATTATTCCGCCGATCCGCCGAATTGTCGACGGTTGTAGCGCACTGCAAGAAAAGGCTGCTCTTTGTCGGAGGCAGTTGAAATCAACGCCTTCGACCAAAGGAGTAGCACAACGTATCGGTTCAGGTAGCTAGCAGCGCACGATCGACGTAACATCCTTAAGCAAATCCGTCCTGGTCTGCTGATACACGCCACCCCGTGGCCCGACAAATTCTCAATTCCACGCAGCGACTGCCTGGCCCGCAATCACTGCTTGCCAAATATCCTCAAGACTACTCTCTGCGAATGAGGTCAGGCCCCGCGACCCCACCCAGTAAATCAACGCCCGCCCAAAGTCCCACTGTCACTTGTGCGAGTTTCGCTGCATCGAAAACCCGCGCATATTAACTGCCAGGTTGCCCGTTTTGGGTACCCCATGACAGCATTTGACCGAAGCGGGGAGAAAAAATGCCATGGGTGCTTCGGCACTGATAGAACGGTCCGTACCTGCAACTAGTCCAGTCAGCCTTACGGAAGAAGGCCGCCGACTTCTTGAAACGCAAGGCAACCCGCTCCGATGGCGGCGGTGGGGCCCGTACGTCAGCGAACGCTCCTGGGGCACAGTTCGCGAGGACTACAGTCCGAACGGAGCTGCGTGGGATTTCCTTTCCCACGACATGGCTCGAAGCAAGGCTTACCGCTGGGGTGAAGATGGGCTGGCCGCGATTTGCGACCGCTATCAGCTCCTTGTATTCAGCCTTGCCCTGTGGAACGGTCAAGATCCCATCTTGAAGGAGCGCGCCTTCGGCCTCACTCCAGGCGAGGGCAACCACGGCGAGGATGTGAAGGAGTACTACTTCTACCTCGACAGCACTCCCACCCACTCTTACATGAAGTACCTCTATAAATACCCGCAGGCTAAGTTTCCCTACGAGTGGCTTCTTGATGAGAATCGAAGACGAGCCGGCCAGGGATTTGAGTTCGAGCTTCTGGAGACGGGCGTATTCGACCAGAACCGCTACTTCGACGTTTTTGTCGAGTATGCGAAGGCCTCGGGAGAGGACCTTTGTATCCGAATCGAAGCCTTTAACCGGGGTCCAGAGCCCGCGCCGCTGCACTTGCTTCCCCAACTCTGGTTTCGAAACACATGGGGATGGACGGATCCTCCCGGCCCTGAGCCATCCATTCGCGAAGGAATTCCGGCGGAAGGGGCCATAAGCCTGGTTGCGGACGACTCCGGCGGCGAGGCTCTCAAAAACCTGATGTTCGATTACCGGCTCGGGAAGCGCATCTTGTACGCGGAGGCAAACGGCCGGCCAATCTTCACCGACAACGAAACCAACACACAACGGCTCTACGGCGTTCCGAACCGACACCTGTACTGCAAAGACGCCTTCCACCGCGCAATCGTCAATCGAGAGGAAGAAGCAGTCAATCCGAACCTGACCGGCACGAAGTCCTGCCTGCATTACCAGTACACAGTTCCCGCTGGCGACTCTGTGGTGCTGCGGCTCCGGCTTGTCGACGAGCCCATCCGGCTTGTCCCCGAGCCCGTAAAGGCGCCGCTCCAGGACGTCGATCAGATCATCGCGCAGCGGCGGGCGGAAGCCGACGAGTTCTATACCGCCATCCACCCTCCCCGTGCAACCGAGGACGAAAAACGTGTGCAGCGACAAGCGTTCGCAGGGCTGCTCTGGACGAAACAGATCTACCTCTTCGACGTGAACTCCTGGCTGCAGGGCGACAACCCCAAATGTCCCCCGCCGGCCTCGCGACAGGGTATCCGGAACCGGCACTGGCGGCACCTCAATTCCATGCGCATCCTGTCGATGCCCGACAAGTGGGAGTACCCATGGTTCGCTGCGTGGGACCTCGCCTTCCACACTGCGGCCCTGGCCGTCATCGATCCGGAATTCGCCAAGGAGCAACTCTTTCTCATGCTGTTCGAGCAATTCCAGCACCCGAGCGGCCAGATACCCGCCTACGAATGGGAGTTCTCCGACCTGAACCCCCCGGTTCACGCTTGGGCTGTCTGGCGCGTGTACAACACTGACAAATTGCGTAATGGCGTTGGCGACCGGGAGTTCCTGGAGAAGTGCTTCCACAAGCTGCTCATCAACTTCGCCTGGTGGGTCAACAAGGTTGACAGTTCCGGTAACAACGTTTTTGAAGGCGGCTTCCTCGGCCTCGACAACATTACCGTCATTGATCGCAGCGATAAGCTTCCCGGCGGGGCGGTTCTCGAACAGTCGGACGCCACTGGCTGGATGGGGATGTTTTGCCTGAATTTAATGCGCATCTCGCTGGAACTGGCACGAGAGAACAAGGCTTACGAGAGCCTCGCCCTGAAATTCTTTGAGCATTTTATTTACATCGGAGCCGCCATGAAGAACATGGGCGGCCGGAATTACTCCCTGTGGGATGAAGAAGACGGCTTCTTCTATGATGTCCTTCGCTATCCGGACGGGAGCTTTCACAAGTTCCGGGTTCGATCCCTGGTCGGCATTATCCCGCTCTACGCCGCGGAAACGTTGAAGCTCGACGACATCGAACCCTTCAAGGAGTTCCGTAGCAACTTCTTGTGGTTCGTCCGAAACCGCCGGGAACTTACTGACAGTTGCTGTCAGTACATCGAATCCAAGCGGGAATATGTGCTCACCATCGCCGACGAAGGGCAGCTGCGGCGCATGCTCGACCGTTTGGTCAGCCCACAAGAGTTCCTTTCCGACTATGGGATTCGCAGCATGTCCAAGTATCACGAGCAGCATCCCTTCGTCTTCGGACACAGTGAGGTGCGCTATGATCCCGCCGAGTCCGACAATAAGATTAAAGGTGGCAACTCCAACTGGCGCGGTCCAATCTGGTTTCCGACAACCTTCCTTATCATCGAATCGCTGCGGACCCTCGGTAAAGGCTACGACGACGACTTCAAGATTGCCATCCCCGGCGATTCCGGCCGCTCCCGCAACCTGTGGGAGATCGGCGGTGAAATCGCCAACCGGATGATCAGCATCTTCACTCGCGACGAGCATGGGAGGCGCCCGCTCTACGGAGGAGTGCAAAAGTTCCGGGAAGACCCGTATTGGAAAGACTTGATTCTGTTCTACGAGTTCTACCACGGCGACAACGGCGCCGGGTTGGGAGCGTCGCACCAGACCGGTTGGAGCGCCCTTGTAGCAGCCTTGATCGAGGACTGGAGGAGATAGTGCAGATGAAGAAATTCACCGACTGGAGCATTCGCTATAAGCTCCTGTCTCTTCTTCTGTTTATCAGCGTGTCGGCCTTCGCCGCAGCGTGGACGATCGCCTACCTCCGCAATTTGCAGGACGTTGAACGAGGCGCCGACAATCAACTCACCAGCGTCCGGCGGTCGAAGGCATCACAGCTTGAATCCTATTACCAAACCATCTTCAGTCACGTTCAGACTCTGAGCGAAGACTTTATGTTCATTGACGCCATGAGGCAATTCGATGCGGCCTACCTCGCGCTGGACACAAATGCAATTCCGGCGGAAGACATGGGAGGACTGTTTCGGGATTATTCCACTCAGTTCTATCCGGAGATGCAGAAACGTAAGCTGGCCCGCCCTGCCGTGCAGGATTACCTTCCCTACACTCCAGCGGGGATTCAGCTTCAGTACCTCTATATCGCCAAAAACCCGTATCCTGCGGGGAAGCGCCGCGAGCTCAACCGTGCCGATGACAACAGTGACTATAGCCGGGTCCACGCCAAGTATCATCGCGCCTTTGAGAGGATCGCCGAAAAGTTCGGCTATTACGATCTGTATTTGATCGACAACCAGGGAAACTCCGTCTACGACGTGAATAAGGACCGCGATTTCGCCACCAACTATTTGCACGGCATATACCAGGACAGCAACTTGGCGAAGCTCGTGAGGCAGTGTCTGGCTACGAAGAATCCGGACGATGTCTTCCTGTCCGATTTTGAACCTTATCAGGCTTCTTTTGGTGAGCCGACCCAGTATGTCGCAAGTCCGATTTTCGACGGAGACGAGCGCGTCGGCATATTTGCTCTGCAACTCTCCACCCAAGCCATAGAGAATGTCGTGACCGGCGACCGTGGCTGGATAAAAGATGGCTTGGGATTATCTGGCGAGACAATAATCTATGGAGCCGACAGCCGTCTTCGCACAAATGTTCGTTCTTATCTCGAGGATCCCGAAGGATTTCTTGCCCAACGAAAGGGCACGGTTTCGGACAAGATACTCAACCAGGTTCGCGATTATAAGACCACCATTCTGTATTACCACGACCCGCTTTCCACGGTAGCGAACGCCGCCGAAGGTAAACAAGGCACCGAGATAGAGAGGGCCCAAAATTCAGGTACAACCTACCTTGTGTCATACGGGCCTTTGCATATCCCCGGAGTGCATTGGGTCATCATCTCCCGCGTACGCCTGGACGAAATGTTGCAGCCGATTGGTCAAATGCAGCGCCAGTTCGCTTGGTGGGGAGCGGGCATGTTACTCCTGGCGGTAGTGGCCTCATTGCTCGCGGCGCGCGTAGCGTTACGCCCAGTTCAGGCTCTGGTCAAAGCGGCCCGGAGTGTTGGGGCCGGGGATCTGACCGCGCATGTCGACTGGAAATGGAAGGATGAGCTCGGTATTCTAGCCGACACTTTCAACTCCATGACCAGGAACATCCGAGAGGACACGGAGCTGATCGAACAGAAGAACCGCGAAAACGAAGCACTGCTGCTCAATATCCTTCCGGGCGAGATCGCTGCCCGCTTGAAGACTGGTGAGCGGGAAATCGCGGATAGCTTCGCGGATGTGACCGTCTTGTTCGGCGATATCGTCGGATTTACGACCCTCTCCAGTAAGAACTCCGCCCCTGAAATTGTGGATATGTTGAACGACCTGTTCAGCCGGTTCGATCAGGCCGCCAAGGAACTCGGCATCGAGAAGATCAAAACGATCGGGGATTGCTACATGGCGGTGTGCGGATTGCCCAAAACCTGTCCCGATCACGCCGACAGAATGGCTCGTATGGCGCTATGCATGCTAGATGCAACCCGGCAGTCGGGCGAGGACAAAGGTCTCAATCTCCAGATGCGCATTGGCATGAACTCCGGTCGTGTGGTCGCAGGCGTTATCGGCAGGAGCAAGTTCATCTATGACCTCTGGGGCGATACGGTGAACATCGCCAGCCGCATGGAATCAACCGGTGTCCCCGGTCAAATACAAGTAACGGAAAGCGTATATAACCGACTAAAAGATGGGTTCGAGTTCGAGAGCCGGGGTTTAATCCAGGTGAAGGGAAAAGGAGAGCTCGAGACCTGGCTCCTTCATTCGCAGATACGGGTAAAGGAGGCAGTCGCATGAGAGTGCAAATGTTGGGAGCCTCGACCGAGGACACCACCCGGCGCCAATATCTCAGCAGCTACCTTATCAACGAAACCATAGCCATCGATGCGGGTTGTCTGGGGTTGCATGGCACTCCGCAGGAGCAGCAAACAATCCGGCACGTGTTCCTCACGCATTCACACTGCGACCACACGGCGAGCCTGCCCATTTTCGTCGAGAATGCGTGGACGCCGGCCGGGGAATGCCCTCGGATCTATGGCGGTTCGGAGACTCTAGATGCTGTGCAGCAGTACATCTTCAACGATGTGATGTGGCCGGATTTCGTCGCTCTCTCAAGGAAGATGAACCCGTTCCTGCGTCTGTGCCCCCTGGACGCTGAGATACCAGTGGAAGCCGACGGTCTCCGCATCACGCCAGTTCGGGTCAACCACCTGGTCCCGACGTTCGGTTACGTCATCGCCGATGACCGCTCAGCAGTCATCATTGCTGGTGACACTGGCCCAACGGAACGGTTGTGGGAAGTCGCCCATCAGACCGCCGGCCTCACAGCCGTGTTCCTGGAGGCATGCTTCCCGAATTCGCTGAAGCACCTTGCGGAGGTGTCCTTTCATCTCACCCCCGAGATGTTCGCGGCGGAAGTAGGCAAGATGCCGTCCGGCATCAAGGTGATTGTCACACACATCAAGGTGCGTTACCGCGATGAGATTGTCCGAGAGTTGCACGACCTGGGACTTCGCCAAGTGGAAATCGGCGACTGCGAAAAGGATTACGACTTCCCGGAGGTGGCCACCAGCCGTGCACTCACCGCCGTTTCTTCGGAGCCGCGAGTCGCATGACAATTAGAACAATTAGGAGATGAGACTTCATCGTTCAGCTCCGTTCGTCCGCCATTCAAAGAAGTTTTCCATGATCTACCTCGACCCGATATCCCACCCTTGCTACCAGTCGCAAGATATAGTCCAAAGATCACTGGTCGCGAATTATCTCTGATTCCTTTCCGGTTTGCCCGTCGCTCGGAAGCAATCGTTAATGGCGACGTTCGCAGGCTGGGTGCGGCGGGCTGGACTCTTTTACTGTCCTAGCTTCGCAATGTTCTCATATTTCTGTCTGGCCTCTTGAAAGATCGCCAGTACCGCCTGCTTTTCCGCGACGGTATTCCACGCAGCGCTGCTCTCGACCGCCGAGACCAGCCTCTCCATCCACGCCACGAAATACGCAGCATCCTCCGTATTGTGCAGTGAAGCCCCAGCCATATTCACATAAACCGGACTGGTCGTGGCATACGGGTACAAATCTAAAATCGGATACTCCGCCTTATCGCTGAACGCCCGCAGAACGCACCAGCCACTGCTTTCGAGCGGTAACTTGCCTTCGACGTAAGCAGTGGTGCGATCCGAACTGAGGTCAAGCTCGCGCTCAACTTTCCCGTTGCAGACGATCTGCAGATGATCGACCGGCACAATGGATCCCAGCGCCGCCCGGAAAAATACATCCTGCTTCTTGTCGAGATGGACCTCTCCTCCCGGCGTCTTCAGCCCGAGCTCAAAGCGCAGCAACGGCCCATTCGTCGCGAAGGTGCGTCCTGCTTTGATGGATTCGAGCCATTGTTCAAGCTTCAGCGATCCGGCGGGAACTTCCGCATATACGCGGTTCAACCCAATCGGCCCGCGCAGCGAGGCGTAGTTCCCCATGAAATCTGTTCCGGCGGCGGTCGGCAACCGGAAACCGCAGTTCAGCAGCTTGTACCAAACCGCTGCTGTGGACTTATGGTCGGAAAAGCCGACGACCTCGATGTAATCCACTTTGCCTAGCGCCACATCGGCGGGCAGTTCAAACGTGACCGCGTCTTTCAACGGAGCCGGTACACTTTCTAGCGGATGCACGTACCCCACCAGTGCTCCCTGATCGTGTGCCAGATCAGCCACAATGGCATTCGCCGGAAACAGACTGGCCGCCGCTGTGTTCGGGTACCCGGCATATCCCGGCAAGATCAGATTCCGCGTCAAGTTCAGAAGCCCGAGATGTCCCCAGTAGCTTGTGTGAAATTCCTGCGCGTGCTGCAGCAAGTGATCGTCGTTGGAAGCCGGATCAAGCTTCGGCGAAAAGTACGCTATATCCGGGAAACGCTGCTCTTTATTAACCACCAGATTTTCGACGATTGACAAGTTCTCGGCTGCGGCTTGCTCAATCAGATGCGGCGGTGTGTTGCGGTACGTGCCTGCGTAATTCATGTGGACGTGAGCATCTCCACTGACCCACCGCGTATCAGGACTCTGCCACTCGATTCGCCGCAGCGGAACGGTGGCTTCCGAGGTCTTTCCTGCCACAACTTCCACGCTTAGTTCTTCGAAACGGTATTCGAAGCCACGCATGACGCCCACCTGCACTTTTCCGGCAGGAACAGTAATCTCAGAGACTCCCCTGGTGTCAAAGTAGTGGGTTTCAAACGGGCGCTCCTTGCGGTCAAAGCTGTCGTCTGCTTCCATCCACGCGTCCTCGGGGGCATATGACCGACCGTCTTCCGCGGTAAGGAAGACTCGCGCCGCCACCGGCCTTCCGCTCTCGTCCAGGACTCGCAGAAGCAGTTTCCCCATCGGCTTCAAGTACTTTCTCTCGCGGGTCAGAACCTCGCTCTGCGCACCCCCAGGAATCGTCTGGATCCACAAAGAAGTATTACCGCTGCGGTTCGAGATGAACGCAATCTTTGACCCGTCCGGCGACCACCGCGGATTGATATTGTCGTAATCTCCATACGAAATCGGAAACGCGTCACCACCCGCCGCCGGCATCACCCAAAGCTGGTGCCACGATTGTCCTAAATACGACGCGTACACCATGCGCTTGCCGTCTGGCGAAAAGTCAGGTCGAGCCTTCCACGTAGTCTCTTCGTAGTGGATCTCGTGCGCTTCGGCGCCGGGTTGAGCCTTCATCCGCCAGAAGCCGCCCGTACCGTGGATGTGCCCGCGATTCGAAATGAACAGAATCTCCGACCCGTCACGCGACCACACCGGGCTGATCTCGTGGTCCACCTGGCTGTAGTAATAGCGAGGAAGCGAGCTGACGTTTTCGGGAGTGAGTTGCTGAACGTCGCTGAGTTCGCCGTCTTCGAATCGTCCCACAAAGATGTGGAAGTGGCCCTTGTAGGAAGTCGAAACAAATGCCAGCCGCTTTCCGTCGGGAGAGAACCGTGGCTCGAGATTTACTGCTCCTCCAGACGTGAGCTGTCGCGTGCGCCCGTCGCGCAGATCGAGCAACCACAATTCCACGGCATCGTGGTCGTATCGCGTAAAAACAACCCAACGCCCATCCGCGGACCAATCCGGCTGATAGTCATAGCCTGGCCCTGCGGTCAGTTGCTCGGCTATCGTGGTCTTCATATCCTGCCGCCACAGCGATCCTGCCATCGAGTAAATCAGCGTGCGGGAATCGGGAGACCAGGCCAGCGCGCTTGGCCCGGTAGTGAGCTGAGGCAGGTACATTTCGCGATAGTAATAAGCATGCGGAAGGTCAACCTGCATGAGTACTGGCTCACGCTGCGCCAGACAGTTGACGCATATCAAGGAGACAAAGATGCCAAGACGAATTATTCGGGACCAGAACAAGGCTCCTCCGCAACTCAGAAAGCGGACAGATTATACCGTGCCAAACCAGATCAGGACTTCACCTGACGACCGGGATCACGGGCAGCACGACTTGAGAAGGATGCGCTATGTCGTGGAAGATGCGAATGTGCGCCTTTTTCATCTCCGCGCTGTTCGCCTCCGAGTTTCCAGTCTGCAGGTTGCGTGAGAAATTCGGAGTGAAGCTGGCGGAAATCTGCAGGCGGATCCGATGCCCCTGCAGAAACGCGTTGCTCGTGATCAGGTTCTCCAACTTCAGTTCGTAGATTTCTCCAGGTGACAACAACTGGCGGCCCCGGCTGAGATCGCGATAGCTTGCGCGCAGGACATCCAGCCCTGGACTCATCAGGTTGATCGCTGTTCCATCCGGGGAGACGTCCAGAAGCCGGCCCCACAGATCGAAGTCGCGGCAGTCACAGGAAACAAAGATACGCGCTTCGATCGGCCCCGTAACTTCGGTGTCTTCTTGCAGCACAGCAGAATCGAAAGTCAGAACATCGGTGCGATCAGCAAGTTTACGATAATCATGCGCGCCCGAGGAATCGTACGGATTGACGACGGGACTGGCTGGATCGGATACAAACTCGCTGAAACTCTCCCGATTGTCGAAGGGCGTGGTTTGCAATCGACCCGAACGTGTACCGTCGGTCTCCGGAGCCAGGAAAGCTGGCATCGCTCTCGCCGCGGGCGGCCATTGATCCGCGTCCCGCCAGTGGTTGGATCCCATGACGAAGTAGCGGACCGGCTTTTCACGGTCCACGCCGTTGTCTGTGCCCTTCAAGTAATGATCCATCCAGCGCAGCATGACCTCGTCGTAGTCAATCGCTGCGGTCGGGCCGAACTCACGTTCTCCGGATCGTGTTTGTGCGGTGCTGTCAACGCCATGAACCCACGGTCCAAGTAGAAGGTGAGCGCGAGCGTCCTTGTCGCCCGCGCGGGCCTTGACTAGTCCCGAGTAGTTCGTAGTCGCGCCTTCCGGCCCGTAGTTATCGTCGTACCATGCTGAAAGATTAAGGACGGCCGCGTGTGTGCGGGAGTACTTGTCTCGCAGTTCGCTCCAGTTCCACCAAGGGTCCTCCGGCGGATGACGCAACCAGTCGAAATAATACGGGGCGACCTGCTGCAGAGGCTTCGCGTCGAGCAAGGGCAAGGTGTTCAGAATCTTCGCCCCTTCATTTTTCCAGGCGGCAAGAGCTTCGTCGTAAGTGCGCGGGCCTGGCAGGTTCTTCTTCGCGCGGGCATCCCAGGCAATGTTGTCCCAGATCCAGTCGATCCACGACATGTCCCACGTACCACCTGCGTAGAAGAAGTTCTGCGGCGTGGAGAAAGTCATGGCCGGGACCATGGCCTTCAAATGAGGCGGATTTTGAACGGCGGCGAGCCATTGCACCGCGCCGGGATAGGAAAGGCCAAACGTTCCCACCGCGCCATTCGACCAGGGTTGGCTGGCAGCCCACTCGATGGTGTCGTAGCCGTCTCGCCCCTCATTTTCGTAGGGGCGGAAATCTCCATCCGAGTGGTACCGGCCGCGAACGTCCTGTATTACGACGGAATAGCCATGCTCGACAGCAAGCTTGAAGGTGGTGTAGTCCTGCTGTTCGGCCTCTTTCCCGTAGGGTGTCCGATACACCAGTACAGGAAAAGTTCCGTCTTCGGCTGGGCGCATTACATCCGCGCGCAGAATCACACCATCCCGCATGGGCACAGGGACGTTCTTCTCCAGAACAAAGTGCTTTCCGGAGTTCGTGGAGTCTTCGGCAAACGCAAGAATGGAAGTTGCAAGAATCAGAACCAAGGCGCGGAGCTTCATCGGGCGTGAGACTAACAGGGTGCCAGACGTGACGGCAAGTCAGAGTTGCCCGTGGGCAGGAAGTGATTTCCAGACGATCTGGAAAGACGTTACCTTGACATTCCAATCTTGACGTTAGCCTAAGCCGAATGCGCGAAGCTGCAATTGGGCACCCAAGCTGCCGGCGTGACGGTATGAAATCGCCATGTGCGGCGCTGAGGTGGCGTGGGAAGAAACAGAGACTGATAATCCGTGCTTGAAATAGACTCCTGGAAGGGCGCGGATCAACCGCGTGGCTAACGACAACGAATGCTCCGCACCCGCGGAACTCCCACGGGATCAGGCTTGTCTCTTCTCCTACTGGGCTGCGAGGGAAAGCTGACTTTACATCTCAGGTCGCTTGTGCGATGGCAAGAAGAGTGGATGCTGATGCGGAACGTTCTGAAGTGGTTCATTATCGCCATTGTCCGAGTCGTGGTGGCCGTCAACGGTTTGTTTATGCTCCTTTCACCTATGACTTGGTTGCGGCTA
This sequence comes from Terriglobales bacterium, assembly GCA_035483045.1. Taxonomy (GTDB): domain Bacteria; phylum Acidobacteriota; class Terriglobia; order Terriglobales; family Acidobacteriaceae; genus Acidiflorens. The sequence goes on along the minus strand of DATHQD010000009.1, from coordinate 226,142 downwards.
CCAAAGTGGATCCATGCATAAGACTCGATGAGGGAAGCAAAAGATAGTAAGCACCTTCCTTGTGGGTTTCTGGCATACCGTTGACAAGAACGAGGTCTGACTTAACGCGGCCATTCGCGGCGAGCAGCACCTGGCAATACCGCATCTCTTGCGCTGTTTGGATCCTTTTGGTGAGATTGACTTCCCGGTTGGCCATCGGCAATCCTCCCTGATTCTGGTATCAGTGTAGGTATCACCAGCTTGCAAGTGCTAGATCACTAAGAACTGGCGGAGAGAGAGGGATTCGAACCCCCGATACCCGTTAAGGTATACACGCTTTCGAGGCGCGCGCCTTCAGCCACTCGGCCATCTCTCCGCGCCACAAATTTCTTTCATTTTAGCAGGGAAACTCCGCCGCGAATTTCCTCGCCCCTCCGCCTTGGTTACGCCCGCGTTTCCCCCCGAGTCTTCTGCCGCGAGAAACCCCGGTCAAAGTGATACGCTCCTAAGAGGCTGGCCGCGCCATTGGCGCCGGCCGGGCACGATCGCATCCGAATCCGTTGACGAGGAATTTACGAGTGAAAGTGTTGTGGGTGAAGGCAGGCAAACTTCTTCCTGTCGATACGGGCGGCAAAATTCGGTCCTACAACATCCTGCGGCGGTTGGCGCAGAATAAAGATAACGATCTCCAACTCACACTGCTTTCCTATTACGGCGGACAACGCGATCCGGGATACGAGACGGCTCTTCCGCAACAATTTCCTCATGCTCAGGTCGTCTACACCGCCGCGACCGATTCCGAGGGACTTCGTGGAGTCCTCGATTACTTTTCCAAATTGCCTAGGTTCGCTCCTTATTCGGTGTCGAAATTCACGCATGCGCAAGTCAGTAAACTGATCGCCCGCCAGCTTTCGAGCGGGAAGTTCGATGTCGCAGTCTGCGATTTTCTCGCCCCCTCGCTAAATTTCCCGGCGAAACTCCCTATACCTTGTCTGCTTTTCCAACACAACGTAGAAAGCGCCCTCTGGCGACGCATGGCGACAACTGAGTCGCATCCGCTCAGAAAGTTGGCGTACACGCTCGAAGCGGGGCGAATGTCGCGCTACGAGCGCCGAACTCTGGCCCGGTTTCATCACATCGTCGCCGTTTCAGAAAACGACCGCCAGCAGATGCTCGCCATGGACCCCTCCTGCGAAATCACCGTCAACCCAACCGGTGTCGACACGCAGCAATTCCACGTTGCGCCGCCGTCATCCGCTGACCCCCCGCGCATCGTCTTCACCGGCTCCATGGATTGGGAACCCAACATCGATGCCATGGAATATTTCTGCGCCCAAATCTGGCCGCGCATTCTGGCCGAGTTCCCCGACGCAATTTTCCAGATCGTTGGACGAACTCCCCTCGCCCGAGTGCAGCGCCTCGCTTCGAAGTCGGTCATCGTCACTGGCACCGTGCCATCGGTGCAAGACTACCTCCGCGACGCGACAGTCGTAGTGGTCCCGTTGCGCATCGGCGGCGGCACGCGCCTTAAGATTTATGAAGCCATGGCCATGGGTAAAGCCTTGGTCTCAACCTCGATCGGAGCGGAAGGCCTCACTTTCGATAATGGACGCGATCTCCTCCTCGCCGACGACGCCAACTCCTTCGCCGATGCCATTCTTCTTTTGTTGCGCGACGGCCGGGCACGGAGAAGGTTCGAAGAGGCCGCGGTAGAACTAGCGTCGCAGTTTGATTGGTCGGTAGTCGCCCGACAATTCGCCGAAGTGCTGCAACAGATGGCCTCGGGCAGCCGTGCTGGCGCACGAGCAAGCAAGCCGGTGGAAGTCCACCGCTAAGGCAGAGCGAACGCGAAGAGCCTTTGGGTTCGAGCTCGTTATTATAGAAATCAGAACATGACCACACAGTTTCTAGCATACGGCGTTGGCGTGATCGTAGTGTGGCTCGTCGCCATGCGTCTGCGCTCCGTCACCGCCCGGCAAGTGCTCTATCTCGTCGCCAGTTATCTTTTCTACATCAGCTGGGGATCGTGGCTGATCGTCATCCTGCTCTTCAGTTCGCTGATGAACTACGCCCTGGGCGAATGGCTGAAAAAGCGCATCAGCGAAGGCCGCCTCTGGACTGGCATCATTCTTAATCTGGCGCTGCTGAGCATTTTTAAATACCTGCCCTTGGTCGGCGCGGTCGCGCCCTCCGGTTCCCCGCTCGCGCTGCTCAAGCGAATGATCTTCCCCCTCGGAATTTCCTTTTGGACCTTCCAGGCTCTCAGCTATCTGCTCGAACTCTATCGCGAAGAAGATCTGAATCCCACGCTGCTCGAATTCTGCCTCTACATGGCCTTCTGGCCGACGGTCTTGCAAGGCCCCATCTGCCGAATGTCGAGCATGCTGCCGCAATTTCGCCAGGATTGGTCGGTCTCCAACGACGACTTAAAGACTGGAGTGCGCCGCATTTCGATAGGCGTTCTCATGGTCATGCTCTCCGAGGTCATGAGCGGCGGCCTCTATGCCGGAGCCGGCGTCGATGCCATCTTCGACCACCCCCATCTAAAAGGCGCAGCGCTCAGCGGAATTGACGCCTGGTGCATGATCCTCGCTTACGCCTTCCAACTTTACTTCAGCTTCTGCGGATACTCCCACATAGTCATCGGCGCAGCGCGCCTCTTCGGCATTCAGCTCCACGAAAATTTCAACCGCCCCTATCTCTCCACCACAATCTCCGTATTCTGGACGCGCTGGCACATGTCACTCTCCTTCTGGATACGCGACTTCCTTTTTCTGCCGCTAGCGACCATGCGCCGCGAAGTCTGGTGGCGCAACCTGTCGCTCGTAATCGCCATGTTTATGTTCGGAGTCTGGCACGTCAATGCCGGAACCACCGGAAATTCTCTGCTCCTCATCTGGGGCATCTATCACGGAGTTTTGCTCGTCCTGCACCGCCAGTGGCAGGAATTTCGCAAACGCCTGGGCTTCGACTGGTCGGGCGCGCTAGCAACCGCGATCTCATGGTGCGTAACTTTCAGTGCCGTATGCATCGGCTATATTTTCTTTCGCGCGACTAGCGTACGCCAGGCCATCGCCATGCTGAAAGCGATGGCGTCCCTCCGCAGTTACCGGCACCTCACCCTCGACCACAGCTTCTATGTGACGACGATTCTCGCCGCCGTGGGATACTTCGCAGTAATCGCAGCCGGCGCACTGCTAGATCGCCTAAGCGAACCGGCCCCAGGCCGTCTGCGAACTCTTCTCGGCATCGTGGCCCGTGAGCGCTGGGTATGGATCACCCCCGTAGTCGTTGTCCTAGCGCTTTATCTGAGCGTGATCTTTCAGCCTGGCCAGGCAGAAACCGGCCCCGTAATGTACGCCCTCTTCTAGCGCTCACGCCGAAGCTCCCGTTATCAGTAGTGCGTCAGTTCTAATTTGATTTGAAAGGGCGCGGCTTCAGCCGCGCCGTAGCCCCCGACTTTTCATTCCGGCTTTAGCCGCTGAGGGAATGACCTTCTCTACTGAGGCATTCGCACCGCGAGAAATTACTTCGGTGATTACCAGCGAATCGCCCACGAGCGCGCTATGCTAGCATTTCAATGAGATCCCAGCAAACAGCCGAGGTTCTGCATTCGTGCCGATAGCCGAGAGTGACCAGACCGTGGAGAGGAGCCACACGCCGGCGACGCAATACAAATCCCTTCTCAAATCTTTTGCCGCCCGATTTTGTGTCGCCGTAACTTTGGCCGTGCTTCTGCTCGCAGCCGTCGAGTTTTATTCCTATCGCCGTTACCTTCCCGCCGATCGCGACGTCATGGAGCCCGCCGTCAAACTCGATCTAGCAGAAGGCGGAAGCCCCGCCGAGCGCGAATACTGGAAGGAATTCGAACAGGCCAACAAAGTGACCTACCACCAGTACGTGCTCTGGCGCCGCGCCCCCTACACGGGCGAAGTGCTGGCCATCGACCAGGACGGCGTCCGCCGCACCCCGCACACACAATGCACCAACAATAAAGACGACAAGACTCTCACCATCTGGACCTTCGGAGATTCCGTGATGTGGGGAGCCGGCTCGCCCGACGAAGAAACCATCCCCGCCTTCATCACGCGCGACTACGAAAAATCCGGCCGATCCGTCTGCATCGTCAATTACGCAGAAAAAGGCTGGGCCAACACACAGGAGACAATCGGCCTTATCGAGCAACTCAAGCACGCCGCCCGCAAGCCAGACATCGTCCTCTTCTACGATGGAGGCACGGAGGCATTCGCCGCCTATCAGAGCGGTCGCGCCGACGTCCACAGCAACTACAACTCCTTCAAGAATTTTCTCGATAACTGGGGCGCATCGCAGAAAGCAGGATTTTCCTACCTCCGCCAGACCAACACTTATCGCTTCCTGGAAAAGATTGCGATTCGGGCGCCCTTCCACAACCAGAAGAACGAAGTGCCCAAGCCAACTCGAGATGCCGAAGCCCTGTCAGCCGCCGTGGTAGAAAATTATTTGCAAAATATCGACATCGTAAATTTGCTCGCCAAGCAATACGGCTTCCGCGCAATTTTCGCCTGGTATCCGAATATGCCGGTTGGCCACAAAGCGCTGACGCCCTACGAGCAACAGGTCTTAAACATGGAGTATCAGAAATTTCCCGGACTAGACCAGATGTACCAGGCAACCTACCAAAGAGGCCGCGAAATCAATCGCCCGGATTTTCACTACCTCGGAGATCTTCTAGATGATCAGAAAGACTCGCTATACGTAGGCATCTCGCACCTGAAGCCAGCAGGAAACCAGATTGTCGCCGACCGGCTCTTCGATATTCTGCAACATCCTGTGTCTCACTAATTCGCCACCGCAACCGGAATCAAGTTTTTTCTTCGTGTACTTTTGTGACCTTTGTGGTTACCGTTTTTTGCAAACTGGGCCCCTAAAACAATTTAGACTTCGATTAAAGTCGCCGTAAATCTCGATCTGATCTTTACGAAATTCAGGAGATTGATGTCCGCTCCGCCACAACCAAGAAGCCTGATCAGCGGATTCTTCCGTTCCCTTCAATCCGCTCCAAGCAGCCCCTCGCTAGAACTCGGCGATCTATCGCTGACCTACGAACAACTCTGGAATTACGCCGGCCGCGTCACCGCGTCCCTTCAAGGCAACCTCGCTCCGTCTGAAAAAGTCGTCGCCATTCTTGCCAATCGCAGCGTCGGAGCCTACGGCGGAATCCTGGGCATCCTCGGAAGCGGCCGCGGCTACGTTCCCCTCAATCCGAAGTTCCCGCTGGAAAGAACGCTGGTCATGCTCAAGGCATCCGGCTGCAAAACCTTGGTAGTGGGACAAGAATGCGCCGCGATGCTAGAGTCGCTGCTCCCATATCTCGACCAGTCTCTGACTCTGCTCCTCCCCGATCCCGACTGGTCGCTCGAAATTCCCGCGCCTCACCGCGTCGTCTCTGTGCGCGAACTAAAGAAAATCGCCGACCCGCGCGACCCGGCAGTCGACGCAAACGACGCCGCCTATCTCCTCTTCACCTCCGGTAGCACCGGAGTCCCAAAAGGTGTGGCCGTCAGCCAATCGAATGTGGTCGCCTACATGGAATACGCCGCGAAGCGTTTTGCCATGCAACCGGGCGACCGCTGTTCGCAGAATTTCGATCTGACTTTCGATCTCAGCGTGCACGATCTCTTCACGTGCTGGGATGCAGGCGCGACGCTTTGCCCCTACGCCGAGCAGACCCTCACACCCGCCACGTTAATCGAAGAAAAAGAGTTGACCTGCTGGTTCTCGGTCCCCTCTGTAGCGATGTTCGCGTCGAAACTCGGCATACTAGATCCCGGAGCATTTCCCACTCTGCGCTGGAGCCTCTTCTGCGGAGAAGCGCTCTCTTCAACCCTGGCCGCAGCCTGGCAAGCCGCAGCCAACAATTCCATCCTGGAAAATTTGTACGGCCCAACCGAAGCAACCATCGCCATCACCTACTACCGCTGGGATCAGTCCACCTCGCCCGCGGAATGCGTGCGCGGCCTCGTTCCCATCGGCTGGCCATTCGATGGCCAGCAAGTCTGCGCAGTCGATGATGATCTAGCCCCGGTCCCAATCGGCGAAAGCGGCGAGCTTTGCCTCGGCGGCTCGCAGGTCACCCGCGGATATTTGAACGATTTTGAAAAAACCGCCAGGAGTTTTGTCCGCCTGAAACACACCGGAGACCAGATCTGGTATCGCACCGGCGATCTGGTGCGACAAGATGGGCGAGGGTGTCTCTTCTATCTAGGCCGCCGCGATTTCCAGGTAAAAGTAAACGGCTATCGCGTGGAATTACAGGAGATCGACCTGGTGTTGCGTGAGGCCGCGCGCACAGAATTGGCGGTAGCGATTCCGTGGCCTCTTTCCGATGGTTCCGCATCCGGCATCGTCGGAGTGCTATCAGGCGCGGATCCAGCCAACGATAGGCAAATTATCGCCGCCTGCGAAGCCCGGCTGCCACGCTACATGGTGCCCAACCGCATCTACCACTTCCCGCAGATTCCTCTAAACGTAAATGGCAAAATCGATCGCGGAAAAATTACCGAGATGCTTGCCAACTGGAAGCAATAACCATACGCTTCTAGTCATTGTCGGGAGCAGTATCCGGTTCGGTATTGTTGATGAAATGCTCCGCGCCATATCTCGCCGGGATGACGCTAAAGCTTCGCGGATTGCCTGGCACGAAAAATTCCATCAGATCGTCCGCATAGCTATCCGCCCACGTACCCGGCCCGATCAGGCCCAAGCCAAAATTCGTCTCGATGAATTTAAGCATGCTGCCGAAATCGTGGTTGTTGACGCTCACATATCCAGCGGGCGTATACGCCGAGACAACCAACAGCGGCACGCGGAATCCATACACGTAACTCTCTCCCCACCCATTCGGCTGCCCAATCAGGTACGGCGGAACATGGTCGTACCACCCTCCCCAATCGTCCCACGTTATGAGAATTGCCGTATTCTGCCAGTATCCACAGTTAGAGTTACCGATCGCATTTACAATCGACGCAACCCACGCTGGCCCTCCGCCCGTGTTGCCCACGGGGTGATCGGAATTCTGCCCAGTCGGCGTGACCCATGCGACATTCGCAAGATTGCACTTCCCGATGTCAGTCAGCACCTGGGCCGGCTTCAGTATCACGTTCGCCCATTCGCTGCCCGTACAACTCAGCTTTCCCGCGACTTCCGCCGCTTGGCAGATCGAACTGATCGCATTCGGAGAAGTCAAAATCGTTTTGCTATTAGCTGCGTAGTATCGCCAAGTCAGATTCGCGCCTTCGAGCCGATCAATCAGCGTAGCCGTAGTGAAGCACGGGTACATGCTGCTGTAAACGCCCTGCGGATTGATCATCTCCACAATGGTGCCGGGCGCCGACGAGCAACCCGTCGAAACACCCTTAGGATTTTCCGAGGCAAACAGATCACTGCTATTCGATGGAGCCGACGTTCCCGCAATTAGGAACAAATGCGAAGGAAAACTCGCGCCCTGATTAGTCTGAAACATCCGATTGGCAAATCCATATTGCTCGGCCAGATCGAAATATGGCTGAATGATGCCACTCGAATTATCCACATACCGAAACTGCGGATTCGCTCCCGCCACGCAACCCTTCGACAGCGTAACCGCCACCTTGTCAGAGCCATTCATCTTCCCGTTGTTATAGGCTTTCTGAAACGAAAGATGGCTGTGGCCGAGATCGTAACAATCGACCAGCCCCACCGAAGTAAAAGGCACCGTTTGGCCTTTCGAGTTCTCGCCATAGGTCTGAATGTCAACGCCCGGCTCAAACGTCGGATTGCTCCCGAACAAATTATCCGGAGTCCGGTTTTCCTGATCGATGATGACGATATGTTCGAATTGCACCTGCGCATTCGCCAATCCAACCGCGAGCACAAGATTAATAATCACAGCAACCAACAAATTCCGCGAAAGATGTCTCATGGCCCTATCGACTCGTCATCCTCTCGTTCAAGATCAACCTAAACAAAATCAGGCCTTCACCGGCTTGCCAAATTTCTCGGCGGTGGCAAACATCAGCCGCACCGTATCCATATCTTTCGCCTGCACCTTGCTCGCAGGAACCTTGCGGCCGGCGATCCTCTGAAGCTCCAAAAAAATCTCGATCAGCGCGAAAGAATCCACCAGGCCCGAAGAGACGAGCGGCGTATCCTCGTTGATCTCGCTCTTGCCCTTAATCACTTTTTCCATGATGTAGCCAATCAGTTCCTTCATCATTTCGCTCGCGCCCGCCGCTTGCTCAACTGCCATGATTCATGTCCCCAAGGTTCGGTTTGCTTTCGACTCTATTTGTCTCGTTCGATTTGAATCGACCTCACCTGTCGCGCGCATTACGGCTTCGGATGAGTGGCGAAAAAGTACCAGCGCGCCACGTCGTACTGATTCTGGTAGGAGTGCGCAATGCCCGGCTCCCAAATGAATTGGACTTCAGTATTCTGGCCCCCGGCCGCCGTTCCAAACTCCGTCCCGGCGCCCAGTCCGCTCGCTGTGCCGGTGTACTGGAAAGTCGTGGGCGTAGACGCCGTGACCAACCAAGTTCCGTTGTATCCAGACGGGGTCATTCCCGTAATTACGGCCACACCTGCAACGCCAGGATTCAAGGTGCTCGTGATCGTGACAGTCGTGCCCGATTCGCTCGCGGCTGTGATTGGCGCGCTCGGCCACTCCCCTGACGGGGACACGGTGCTCACCGCGATGTTACCCGATAGAGTGAGTGGCATTATCGGAATTACTGGATAGGGTGGAGTAGGCGCATCGTTCGCGTTGTTGGGCACGCCGGACGTACTCTCCGTCGGCGTACACAGAGTCGCCGTGGTTTGAAACACCGCGTTCTCATTGGTAAAACCATCGCCCAGAGATCCCGTCCAATAGTTGAAAGTGTCATCGGCCGAGTCCAAGGTAAAAGTAACGCCCGAATACAAGGTCGTCCCGTAGTCGCAAGGCGGTAATTCTTCATCGGTCGTACCGTGCCACTCCTGCACGGAAATATGAGCTTTCGCAGCGGCTGGCAAGGACAGCGGCGGGGGCACAGTCCCTTGCGCCGCGTTGAGTTGCCCCGAAGCGGGAACAATTGCCGCGACAATGTCCGACAGTTCGACGCCGACACGCTCGGTCATTTCCGCACCCGAGGAGAAGCCGCTAACGTACACCATTTTGGGATTCACGCTGTACTGAGCGGTCAGAACCCCGATCAGCGCTCGCAGGAAGCCGGCGTCGTCTGGACATTCGGAGTCTGCTGATTCACACCCCTCCGCGTAGGCAAATGCTCCTCCGTCCGCACCGTTCGGAGCACACAATGCGCTTCCGTCCATGCAGTACGCGTTCCAGTTCCACTGGTGCGACTTAGCGTCGTAGGTAGAAGCCGGTTTCACCAGGATAAAGCCGTACTGGTCGGCCACCGGCTGCCATCCCCAGTTCAAGCTGATGACCGCATAAGAGTCCTCGGTCGAAGTAGTTCTAGTTCCATGGAGCATTAGCAGCATGGGCGGATTCGCGGGCAGATTTGACGGCAGATATACCTCGTAATATCGCGTAACGCCATTCCAGGTCATCGTGGAATCAATAAAAGTCCCGCCGCCCACTTTCTGGCTTACTGGGTTCGAAGTGCTGCTGGTAAACGAAGTACTCCCATTAAAGGTGGCCGTAATCGTGTCCGTGCCGATCGGTAAGTTTGCCGTCGTGTAGGTAGCCACGCCGCCGGAAAGCGTAACCGTCGCCTTCTTGGTGCTGCCGTAGAAAAACGCGACCATCCCGGTGACCGTACCGCTGTACTCCGGCGTCACGCTCGCCGTAAAGGTCACGTTTTGCCCGGAATTCGACGGATTCGGCGAAGAGACCAAACTAGTACGGGTCGAGGCCTGGTCGACAACCTGGCTTACCACGTTCGACGTGCTGCTGGCGTAGGTAGAGTCGCCGCCATAAGTTGCCTTCATGATCAACGTTCCTGCCGGCAGCGTCGAGGTAGTGAAACTGGCCGAACCACCGCTCAGAGCAGCCGTTCCCCAGATTGTCGATCCCTTCAGAAACGTAACCGTCTCTCCATTCGGAGGTGCCGGAGTGACGACTGCCGTAAACGTCACCGCCTGTCCATAGATCGATGGATTCAGCGCCGAGGAGAGCGTCGTCTGCGTCGCTGTTCCTTTAGCCAGACTCAAGCTTGAGGCTGTCCCCAACAAAATTGCCAAAACGATCTTAACGACTTTCATGCAGATTTTAGCCTCGTTTAGTCTCGTCAACGGCGAATCGGGGGGAATTGGAATCGAAGTGGAGAATGCCGGTTGCTTCACTCAAGAATAACGATCTTGCGCCGAATGTCAACACCACCGAACTCCTAGTTGAGGCTGCTGTTTATCCTTGAGTTTAGCCATTAATACTTAGTGCAATACTCCAGTGGCAAGGATGCATTTGGCGTACCACCAACCCTGCCCCGTTATAGAATTTCCCAGGTTCGACAACTTACTGAGATGAGTCTCGATAGACGGCAATTTGGAGGAGAAAATCGTTCACTTCTCGTGCCCCAATCCCCACCAGGAAGTGCAAGGGATTGCAACATTTCGTCGAGAAGTGATGAAACAGCAGGTTAACCAGCTTTCCGGCAGCCCGCATCCAACCGGAAGTATTGGCACCGCAAAAGCAAACTGACAGGCGGGCTGGCGGTCACGCCGGGCCATTTCCCGGCACTTACTCGGTCCGCCCTACCTTCGTGGGCTATCGAGGCTTTCGAATCAGAGTAAGCTACATCTCAGCGAGAGAAACGAAAGGAACAGAAGAGTTCTATGATTGGCCTGAAACTCGGGCTGTTTTCGCTCGCTGCGGTTTGCCTCACGGCAACGCTGGCGGGTTGTGGAGGGACATCCGGAAGCCCTGGCACTCCCGATTTCGCACTTTCGGCTTCACCCAGCGGCCTGACCGTCAAACAGGGCGGCGCCGCCGTCACCAGCACCATCACCGTCACCCCCGCCAACGGATTCAATGGCAGCGTCTCACTTTCAGCGTCGGGCGTGCCCACTGGAGTGACGGCATCCTTCAACCCCACCTCCACTTCCACAACCAGCACGCTCACCCTCACCGCCGCCGCAAGCGCCCCTACCGAAGGCGCCACCATAACTGTCACCGGTGTGTCGGGTACTCTGACGCATCAGAGCAGCATCAACCTCTCGGTCGGGCAAATCACCCACATAGTGATCATCTTCCAGGAGAACCGCACTCCCGATAACCTGTTTCAAGGATTGTGTACTTACACGGGAAGCCCCGGGTGCGACCCCACCGGGGCGGATAAATCTAAGTACAACATCGCCAGCCAAGGCACCACTTCCACCGGACAGGTCGTTCCCTTGACGCCAACTTCCAACGGACTCGTGACGACCTATGACCTCGGACATAGTCACTACGCGTTTCTGGACGCGTGTCAATACGATTCTTCGAACAACAGCTGTGGGATGGATGGCTCGGACTTGATTCCCTGTACTCCATCCGCGAACTGTCCCAATTTGCCGGCATTCCAGTACGTGCAGGCGTCCTACGTGCAACCCTACTTGACCATGGCCGAGACGTACGCTTTTGGCGACCAAATGTTCCAGACCAATGAGGGCCCGAGTTTCCCGGCGCACCAGTACATCATTTCCGGGACGTCGCGAATCGCGGCCACAAATCCTATCTCTGTCTCCGACAACCCAAACAAAGACACCCGTGCAGACGGTGAAACTTACGCCGGCTGCCTTGCTCCAAAGAGCGCCTATGTGCTCGGTATCGACATCAGCCAATCGAGCCCGGAGACTGCGCAGACCGAGATCGACTTTCCACTTTGCTTCGAGCACCCCACCCTGACCGACTTGCTCGATTCAGCCGCGCCACCTGTTAGCTGGAAATATTACGCACCAATGGCCGGCTCAATCTGGACTTCGCCCGACGCAATCGAGCATATGTGCCAGCCTTTTTCCGCCGATGGACACTACGACGACACGGTGTGTAATGGGCCCGACTGGACCAACCCTGACCCTAACGTCGTAATCGAAGGATCGGGCGCGCAGATCATTACCGACATCTCTGCCGGTAATTTAGCCGCCGTGAGTTGGGTAATTCCAACGGGCGCCAACTCCGACCACGCTGACAGCAACACCGGCGGAGGACCATCATGGGTGGCCAGCATCGTCAATGCCATCGGCACCAGCCAGTATTGGGCAAACACCGCGATCATTGTTACCTGGGACGATTGGGGTGGTTGGTATGACCACGTGCAGCCGCCGCTGATTCGCGATTCTTACGAATACGGCCTGCGCGTGCCCATCATTGTGATTTCGCCCTACGCGAGAGCGGGGACAATCGTTCACGATGTGAATGACTTTGGCAGCATTCTAAAGTTCATCGAAGGAGTCTTTTCGCTGGGCCAGATCGACCCGTCCGTAGGCTATGCAGACTCGTACACCACCACCGGCGATCTCTCAGGATTTTTCGACTTCAACCAGACTCCTCTTCCATTCACTCAAATCTCGGCCCCAATAAAGGCCGAACATTTCCTGAATGACAAATCCCCTCCGACTCCGCCAGACAACGATTAGCGCGTGGCGGCGATCGCGTAGGGGCAGAGCCTGCCCTGAGCTTGTCGAAGGGTGCCCTCACCTGCCCAGCGGGCGAAGCCTGCAAGCTCTTCGAGCGCGCGATGATTTTTTCTGCCCGTGCGCTACACGTCCTGCTGATAAATCTCTTCCGGAGGCGACACGGCAAGCGTCTGCTGCACCGATTGCCCCGGCAGCGACGAGTCATCAACCCGAAGCGCCCGCTTCGACATCACCACCCACAGTAAGCCGAGTCCATACACAACCCCGCCGATGAAAAGCTGAACCCCCAACTGCCGGTAATTGTGCGGCACAAACCAGCGCCGCATTAGCAAGAGTACAGCCGCCAGCGGCAAAGAAAGCAGGAACGGTAATGTATACGATTCGCGGACAAACGTCCACACCCGAAGACCAAGTTTCCTGCACAGATGCTGCGGCATAAAAAACAGCATGGTGCAAGTCAGCGGAATCGCCGTCCCCCACGCGTCCCCGAGAATTCCATAAAACCGCACAAGAATAATGCTGAGAACCAGATTGGCGATACCCTCGCCGAGCGTCACGAACGCCCAGGTGCGATGCTTGCTGATGCCGAATAACACCCGCCCGCTGGCCGCCTGCGCCCACATCAGTGTCGCCGGAATAATTAGAATCACGAGGACCGAGTAACTCGTCGCCACATATTTCTTCCCGACCCAGACCTCGATCACCGACTTGCCCAGGATCAGCAGCGTCACCGTAATTGGGAAAGCGGTAAAAGCGCACACCCGGTTGCCCGCGAGAAACACCTTGCGCAGCCGATTCGTGTTCCCCGTGGCCTCGGACTGGCTGGCGAGCGGCAGAAAATTCTGCGCCAGCGCCATCACCATTTGTTGTGCGTAACTCACAATGCGCGCGCCAATACTGAAATAAGTTACGGCAGCGGCAGAGATCATCGTACCGATCACGAGGTTGTCAGTTTTAAATTTCAGCTGCGTTGCAACCATAATGATCAGCGTGACCCCGCTGTAATTCGCCATGGTGCGAAACGTGGCGCGGTCAACGTACTTCAACCCAAAAGGAACGGGCAGGATGCGGTAGGCGATGATCCCTCGAATCACATACAGGACAATCGGGAGAAGGACGGTAATCGCGGCAATGGTGAGCAATCCCCGACCATGGCGCACCGCCAAAATAATCAGCATTAGGCGCGCGACGTCTCCAGCAATGTTGGCCCAGTTGTTGATGTAGAAGCGCTGCAACCCATCCAGGTACCCGCCCACCACGCCCAGTGGAAACCCAATCCCGACCGAAGCCCCCACCATCAGCAGCAACCATCGCGCCGTCGAATGAAATTCGGGCGGAATCTTAAAAATATGGTCCACGTAAAACGACAGGAAAACCGTGACCAGAAGGCTAAACACCCCTATGCAACTGTAGGTAAAAAGACTGGTATTGATGAGCTTGGCGAGGTCTTCGATATCGTCGGTCGCCGTGAACTTCGAGACGTAGCGGACCACGGAGGAACGGATTCCCAGGTCGAACAGACCGTAATAGCCCGTGATCGAAAAAATCAGAACCCAAATGCCGAACGCGGTATCGCCCAGCCAGTGCAGGAGGAACGGAGACAAAAACAGGCCGACCAGAACATCGAATCCCAGCGAGAACCAGCTGGATCCTACATTCGTGACAAGTTGTCGCTTGTTTATCTTAGTCATTCACCGGCAGCTCTTCTCTATTCGGTGGACTCGCTTCATGTTGATTTGCTTAGCCGATTTACTTGGGCTGATCTACTTAGGTCGCTGCGTACTAAAGTGGCTGCCCCGTCTTCACCCACGCCGGCATCACGGTGTTGTCCAGATGTCGACTCTGCAACTCGTAGCCAAGAAAATTCAATAGCGGAGCCCAAGCCGCTTCAATCTCCTCCGCCGACTGCGCCGGCAGAGTCTCTTTCCATCCCCCAGACTTGGCCGCGCGCACAAACGGTATTTCCTTGCGCGTATTCTTCGTCCCCGTCCACTGGTCGGCTTGCTGTTTTTCAAGCGTGCGCATGCGATCGGCCGAACTTCTTTCGACCGCCGCTTGCAGCCGTTCCGCATCCGCCTCAATGCCAAGAAACTCGGCGATTTTTCGAGTCTCGCCAATAGAATCCTCCAGCAGATCTTCATAACGAACGAGCAAGAACGCCGGATTGCCCTGGCGCGCCGCAATCCAACTCGCCGCATGTTCCCACCACGAACCATACGACGAAGTCTCGCCCGCAATAAAACGCTTCACAAATTGTTCCAGCGTAACCTCCGGTTCGATGTAGCGTTTCTTCAAGTCAAAATGATATTCGGAAACAGCCACGTCGCGCGGATCGCGCACCAGGTAGATGACTTTTCGAAAACGCACGTCAAACGTCTCATGGCTCTTCATCACCCGCGGCCGAGGCAGCGAGCGCAGAAACCGCTTCGACAAAACTCCCGGGGCCGGAAGCAGCCGGTTGATATTGGCGAACCCAACCGTCTCGTTCGGATACATCAAATTCGCCAGCAAAAACCGAACCCACGTATTCCCCGACTTCGGATACGACACAAGAAAAGTATCGTCAGGAAAAACAGTAAAATGCCGCCCCGCCCGGTCCAGTCCGAGCACGTATTTCACCGCGTATTTGAACTGGCCAAGCATCGTTGTGATGTTAGGTATTAGGTCTCAGGTGTTAGGAGAACCCTTGGAGTTGAATTTCCTAACACCTAAGACCTGACACCTGAAACCTCATTGCGAACTTCGTAATCTCGCTCTTGCTTCGAGGGTTGCGAACTCAATTCATATCCCAACCGCTGCATCAGCGGCCCCCACGCCGCCTCGATCCGTGCCACCATCGGAGCCGGCAACTCCGAACGCCATCCACCCGATCCAGCCGCGCGTACAAACGACAAATCCTTTCGTGATCCCTTCACCAGTTCGTTCTTGTCCGTCTGCTTCTTTTCGAGTTGCCGCATGCGATCGGCGGAACTCCGTTCCACCGCCTGCGCAATCTGCTCCAGCCCAGCCGAGAGTTGCAGAAAAGATGCGACCTTCACCAGTTCGCGGGCAGTATTCGCAACCAGATCCTCATACCGCAGCAGCAGAAACCGCGGACTCGCTTCGCTCGTATACAGCCACGTCGCAACATTCTGTCCCCACGATCCGTGCGGACAGGTTTCACCGGCAAGAAAGCGCGTGACAAATTGCTCCAACGGCGACTCGTCATCAAGCTTCCTGATCTTGCGATGATAGTGATATTGTGAGAGCACCACGTCGCGCGGGTCGCGCACAATATAAATCACTCGCGGATAGCGCGGATCAAAACATTCGTGGCTCTTGATAATGCGCGGCCGCGGCATCCGATCGAAATCCCTTTTAGGAGTGCCCGTAGGATCGGGAATCAGCCGATTGATATTCGCCCAGGTAGCGGGCTCATCCGGAAATCTCAAATTCGCCAGCAAAAATCGTGTCCAAGTATTGCCCGACTTCGGAAATGAAACCAGAAAAATATCGTCCGGAAGAATAAGCAAGCTCCGCCCCGGCCGATGCAGCCCGAGTCCGCGTTGTATCCCGGCGATGAGATGCTTGATCATTTTCCCGTCAGCTAACGCCTCGCCATCCCCGCGTGCTCAATTCCGGCTTCGACCAGATTCGGTGCGACCAATTCATAGCCTATCTCGCGCATCAGCCCGCCCCAAGCCGATTCAATCTCTGCCACGCTCGATTCCGACAACTCCGTCTTCCACCCGCCCGCCTTGGCCGAGCGCACAAAAGGCTTATCCTGCCGCGTCTCCCGCGTCGACGACCACAAATGCGCCTGCTTTTTTTCCAGTTCGCGCATCCGGTCCGCCGAACTCTGCTCGATCGCTAACGCAAGCCTCTCAGGACCAGCCGAAATCCCCAGAAAAGCCGCGATCCGCCCCATCTCTTCCATCGGCTGCGATTGCAGCGCTTCATATTTCACCAGCAAAAATCGCGGATCGCCGCGCCGCGCATAAAACCAAGTCGCCGCATTTTCAAACCACGTTCCATAAGGATGGTTCAGTTCGCCGCGCACAAAGCGCGAAACAAATTGTTCCTTCGGATAATCCTCGGCAATCGCGCGCCGCTTGATATCGAAATAATATTCCGAGAGCACCACATCCCGCGGATCGCGCACGATATAAATTACCTTCTGATACCGCGGATCGAAATACTGATGACTCTTCAGCATGCGTGGCCGCCGAGCCCGCTCCAGATCGCGCTTCGACATCGCCTCCGGATCAGGCAGCAGTTCGTTGATATTAGAAAAATCAGGATTCTTTTCGGGATAAACCAGATTCGCGATCAGAAATCGCGTCCACGTATTCCCCGACTTCGGATAGGAGACAAGAAAAATATCGTCAGGAAAAACCCGCAGATTGCGGCCGGGAGAGTGCAGGCCGAGAAAATATTTTCCTCCCGCGATCAGACGCTTAATCATCCCAATGCCCACACGCCCAAAATGATGATAACGATGATGACGGCCGTTCCCGCTCAACGTTCACGCCCACGCCCCATGCCGCATCCTGTTCCAAAACGCCAGAAATTTTCCGGTCGCGCTCGGCGCAATCCCCAACCCCAGTACAGTGAGACTCAACGTCGATTTGTGCAGATACCCATTCGCCTCGGCGATCAACTCACGCGCCTTATCAAACTGACGTTCTCCCAGCTTGCACTTGCCCTCTTCAAGCAGATACCGCGCTCGAATTTCCGCCGCCCGCCTGTCGACCACCGCGCGATCCGTGTCCTGCAAAGGCAGCGTCTGCTTAAACTTCTCCAGAATACTCCAATAAGCCTCGGCCATTTTGGCTCGAGACTGGCTCAGCGAACCTGGTCTGCCAATAAACAGTCGGGCCTGCACAGTGCGGCTGTAGCCGATCTTCGCCCCGCTGAAAGCCGTCCGCACCCACAAATCATAATCGTCGCAACGCGGAAGTTTTTCATCGAACAACCCGACATCAATCAATCTCTGCCGGCGCGCCACCACCGTCGAAATCGGAATCTGGCATCGCTCCACAATCAATGCATCGAACGTAGGGAGCCCATTCGACGGACACCTCTCCATAAATTCCTGCTCGTGCGCCGGATCGCCAATCAGCAAAGCATTCGCATAAACCAAATCAAGCGCCGGATCGTCCGCCACTAATTTCATCTGCCCCGCGAGATGATTCGGCAGCCAGGTATCGTCGCTATCAAGAAACGCGACCCACTCCCCACGCGCCTGCCGAATCGCATTATTCCGCGCTCCCGCCGCCCGCTTGTTCTCCTGCTTGATGTAAACGATTCGCTGCATGTAAGGTTGCAGCACCTTCTCCAACTCCGGAGTATCCGGAGAGCCGTCATTCACGACAATGGCCTCGAAATCCGTAAAAGTCTGCGCGAACACGGAATCCAGGCAAGCCGCAATCAGGTCGGCTGTTTTATAGCTCGGAATAATGATGCTGATCTTCGGCGCCGCGTTGGTTTCGATGGCTGGCATACTCTCGCTTGCGACTTATCTTACGAGCCCTTTGTTCAGGAACTGTGAAACACCAGTTCCTCTTCCCCGGCGACAATGTT
The DNA here is from genome assembly GCA_035483045.1 of Terriglobales bacterium. Taxonomy (GTDB): domain Bacteria; phylum Acidobacteriota; class Terriglobia; order Terriglobales; family Acidobacteriaceae; genus Acidiflorens. The sequence continues at coordinate 208,025 of DATHQD010000009.1, read as the reverse complement.
GTTCGCCGCTTCCACTCCCATCAGCACGGAGTGGTCCATATTTCCAATTTCATACCGCCACGCCCCAAATCGCCCGCGCGAATAAATTCCCTTTTCAAGCAATGCTGGCTGCAAAATCCCAAGCGCATGATCCCGCCCCAGCGTCGGTATCGGATACGAGTACGCAATCACCCGATGATAGCGAGACACAACGCGCTGCCGGTCCGACTCCTCCAGCATTTTCGCCCGAATAAGCCCGCCAATCACCTGATCGAGCACCCGCTCTGGATCAGGCGTCTCCCCCACTCGAAACGACATTTCGCACATCAGCGAACTATATTTCTCGGTATCGCCGCCGGGAACATTGTTCGGCGAGTAGTGAGAAAAATACGTCGCCCGATAACAAGGCATCGCCGAGTCAGTGAAATATATCCAGCACCGCCCAGTCTCGATTTTCTTTCTCAGCCCCAAACCAAGCACGAGCAAATTATTGTGCTCTAGGCCCGCAGCTGCTTCCCGCAACTCCTCGTCCACCGGACGAATCATGTACGCGAGCAAATCGAGCGGTGCCGTCGAAATGAGAACGTCGTAGTTATCGCCACTCCCATCCTCAAAAGAAACGCGCCGTCGCGCAACATCGACCTCGGCCAGCTTCTTTCCAGGGTGAATCTTTGCTGGAAACTGCTCCGCCATGCGCCGGTAGATCTGCCCCGTTCCCCCATGCAGCGGAAACTTAAACTTGCTGTTTGGTCCCCAACCCACATCGTCGCGCTCATACAACACATTTTCCAGCAGCCTCTTGAAATCGACCACTGCCACGCGATCCGCAATCCACGACTTCGACATCTGCTCCAGCGGAGTCGTCCAGACCTTCGAGTTATACGGAAACATAAACGCTTCCGCGATGCCCTCGCCAAAAGTTCCGAGCGTCCAGTCGCGAAAATTCTTAGCGTCCCGCCCGCCACCATTAGCCGCAGCCTTCGCCGCACCCAGCAGGCACTTCACCTGCACATCCTTAGGCAGATACCGCAGGTTGCTCTGAAAAGGATACGGCACCCACGAATCATCCCCCTGCACAATCCAACTCTCGCGGATCCGCTCGTGGACCTCTTTCCCGAGCATCTTGTCGATCAAATTATCGAAGTATGGATAATGCGAAAAAATAACGTGCCCGCCCTCGTCCCACACAAACCCATGGGCATCGATATGCGAGGTCGAATGCCCGCCCACCTCATCCGACTTTTCATACAGAACCCAGTTGTCGTAGCCCAGTTCGTTCAAACGGTAGGCCGCGCCGAGTCCAGTCGGTCCCGCTCCGATGATGACAATTTTCTTGCTCGCCATAATTTTAGTGTGGGATTGTCTATCTCTTATCTTTCGACCCGGCAAACCGGCGGGATTCGCCGAATTGAACGATGTACCATCGACTCCATGGGGACCAGCTCTTCAAATCGGACATTCCACATGCCAGATTCCACAGAATCGCCGGAGGAGTAAATAAATTGTAGCATAGCGATTTTGGAGCTTTTTTCGTACCTCGATGCGCGATGGTTCCCGAAGTAACCCGAGATATGTGGGCCGATTTGGTATTCGCTTCGTGAACCTTAGTGGCCTTCGTGGTCAACGCTCTTGACGGCTCGGCTGAATCGCCCGCCCCGCCGCGATCCATCCCGGCAGAGCTACAATCATTCCTGCCATGGACAACAAAGCCATCGCCGGAATTCTCTACGAAACCGCCGACCTCCTCGAAATCGACGGCCAGGATTCCTTCCGCATCCGCTCCTACCGCAACGCCGCCGAAGCCATCGAAGCCATGCCGCAACAAGTAGCCAGCTTAATCGACGAGCCAAAGAAGCTGCTGGCTGTCCCCGGCATCGGCAAAGGAATGCTCGCCAACTTAAAGCATCTCTTCGAGTTGGGAACCGTCGAAGTCCACGCCGAACTGCTAAAGAAATATCGCCCCTCCATGCTCGAACTCCTGAAGATACAAGGCCTGGGCCCGAAGACCATCGCCCTCATCTGGAGCGCCCACCAGGTTTGCGATCTAGACGGAGTAGAAAAACTGGCGCGCGAAGGAAAGATTCGGGAACTCCCTCGCATGGGCGAAAAGCACGAGCAAAAGCTCCTGAAAGCAATCGAAGACTATCGCCGCATCGGCGGCCGCTTCCTACTGGATACCGCCGAACAGCTAGCCGAAAAACTGGTCGCTCACCTGCTCGAAGCTCCCGGAGTAGAAAAAGTCACACCCGCCGGCTCCCTCCGCCGCGGACGCGAAACCGTGGGCGACCTCGACATTCTCGTCACCGGCAAGGCCTGCGCCGACCCTGAGGCCCGCCAGAAAATGGCCGATCATCTTCTCCGCTTTCCCGGACTCATGGAAGTCATCGGTCAGGGCGAAAACAAAATCAGCTTCCGCCAGCGCAACGGCATTCAAGTCGATGTCCGCCTCCTGCCGCCCGAATCCTTCGGCGCTGCCATGCAATACTTCACTGGCTCAAAAGCCCACAACGTCGCGCTCCGCCAGCGCGCCCTCAAGATGGGTTACACCCTCAACGAATACAGCCTCGCCGACCTCGAAACCGAGAAGCCCGTAGCCGGCAAGAGCGAAGAAGAAATCTACGCCAGGCTCAAACTCGACTTCATCCCTCCCGAACTGCGCGAGAATCTGGGCGAAATCGATGCCGCCGACAAGCACACCCTGCCCCAGCTCATCGATCTTCCCGACATTCAAGGTGACGTCCATATGCACACCGTCGAGACCGACGGCCGCAACACCATCGAAGAAATGGCCGAAGCTGCCCAGGCGCGCGGCTACCAGTACATGGCCATCACCGATCACTCGAAGAATCTGGCCTTCGCAAATGGCCTCACCGATGAGCGCGCCCTGGCTCACATCGAACGAATCAGAGCCGCCGAGAAAAGCATCAACGAAAACAGTAAGAAGCCGATCCGCATCTTCGCCGGTATAGAAGTCGACATTCTCGCCGACGGCTCTCTCGATCTCTCCGACTCCGTACTTGAGCAACTGGATATCGTCATCGCCAGCGTCCACTCTCATTTCAATCAGGATCGCGACACCATGACCGAGCGCCTGCTGCGCGCCGTCGCCAATCCGAATACATCCCTAATCGGCCATCCCACCGGGCGCCTGCTGCTGCGCCGCGACGCCTACGCCTTCGATCTAGACGCCGTCCTCAAAGCCGCAGCCAAGCACAAAGTCGCCATGGAGCTCAACGCCTATCCCGACCGCCTCGACCTGAGCGACGTCCATCTGCGTCTAGCCCGCCAGCACGGAGTGAAGATCGTCATCAACACCGACTCTCACCACACTTCGCATCTTGAAAAGATCCGCTATGGCGTAACCCAAGCCAGGCGTGCATGGCTCACCAAAGAAGATGTGCTCAATACCCTGCCGCCACAGAAATTTGCCCAGGCGATGAAGCACGGCTGGTAGTAGTGTAATCGCGATATTTCAACAAATTGACCTTCGAATCCCTCCACCGACCTTTGTGCGGGTGGATCTCAGGCCGAACTATCGCCTCGATCTTCCTTGCCCAACTTGCCGCTGAGCTGCTCCGCAGCTTGCTGATAGTCGTTAGCCGCGCCGACAACTTTCAGTCGCCGGAGGAGATCCTCGGGCGAAATCAGCAATTCGTCGCTGAAAAAGCGCCAGTCGTCTCCGATGACGTCTGCCTCCCTTTCTCGGGCCAGCGTGATCGCAACGGCCGCTCCCAACGCAAACTCAAGATTGCTGCGCGTGAAAGCCATCATCACGCTCACACGCGTACTGGGCTTACTCAAAGCGACCGTTTCGGGTTCGCCTGCTATCGAGATCAGAAACAGAGGCGACGTTTCGTCGCATAACTCGTCGCTGGATACTGTCTCGCGCCGCCCGTTCTCAAGCGCCTCTAACGTGAGTTGAGGAGTTGAGACAAGGCCGAGAATTTCTGCCAGCACGGCACGGGCCTTTGGCAACAGTGGCCGCAGGTGAACCGACCGTCCTACATCGATATTAATATCTATGGACAAGATGGACTCTCATTGATGCGTTTTCAATCATTGACCCCCAGGCCTGCCCCCAATGAGTGAAATCGCGATTTTCACTGATCAACACTTTCCCGATTGGCAAAAAATCGGTCCGCCCCTTGGGCTCAAAGTTACCTCAAAGGCGACTTCTTATGCGGTTCTCCGGAAGTAGAATGGACTCGATACCCTCACAAGACGGATACTGTAGTGAGCAATCGTGAACTTCTTCAGCAGGGTTTCTGGCTCACGCTCTCGAAATGATGGCAAGTCACGGCGTCCTCTGTGGCCGGTCGTTTCCTTCTTGCTGTTCTGCATCGTCTTCTTCGGCTACCGTGCGGCTGTTGAGAACGATTCGGCGAGCAGACAACAAACGAGCTTCGGGACTATCGTTCAGTGCGAACAGCGCGGCCGTGGAAACGAAAACTACTGTGACTACACGTTTCCAGTTGGCGATGGACAATACGCTGGTGTCAGTATCGCAGAGCAGGGACTTAGATTCGGCCAGACGGCGATGGTTTATTACGACAGCCAAGACCCCCGGGTTAGCGCTCTTGAGGACTTCTCTGAACAGAGCCGCAAGAGTATGCGTTTCGTCTACTTCCTCTTGTTAGCCCTTGCCGCTACCGTCGCGTTCATCCTTTGGGACAGGGCACCCAATCGGCTCTAGTCACATTCAGGACAGTAATTCACCGGACGGGCACTGAGTTAGGCGCAGCCTTATCTGGACGGCACCTGCCTTAGTTCTAAAAATCAGGCGATCACGCTCATTGACCGTTGGTCATGTAAAACCATACTAGCGTATGGCTCTCTGGCACACGCTCCTCGGGCAATCCCAACGCTGCGGCGATCTTCTCCCTCGTAGCGCCGTCCTTGCGCATCTTGCGCACGAAAGCCGCGTAGTGGCTCGGTTTTACTTGTTTTGAAACGGCACGGCTTGAGCCGCTGAGGAAATGCACTTTCAAAAATATTGGTTACGAAAGTGAGGAGGGCCGCTCCGCATCGCCTTCTTCAACACCCAATAACAGCTAAAATCAAGTACTTAGGACGGCTGCAACCATGATCGGCATTAAAAGCGCCTTCGCCCGAAAGGTCGAGCGCGAGATCGGTGTGAGTTGCAAAGTCCCTTCCCCAACACGGGTGGAATGTTGCATTTGTTTTCACATTCGGCGCCCTCGCTCGAACCAAGACCACCAGTCATTTCAATCGCACCCGTTTTTCAATGGTTTACGAATGGAGCGGATCAGCTATTCGGAAGGGCAATTGCTCGTTTATCTTTATATTCGGTATTCGATGGAACTTAGTTCTTGGAACTCAAAGTGAACCTGCCTGCCGGACCACCCCCCTCGCCATGAGCGGGTCCGCGGTAAAAATAAGAAATCAGAAAGGTATAAAGGGATGAGCCGCAACGATATCAATACCAAGCAAAATCTTGAAGTGAACCTCGGGAGGATTAAGGACTTGACTGCTTCGACCAGCCATCTGATTGCCCCGCACGGGGGAGAACTAATTCAACTGCAAGTCACACCCGACCGCGCCCTCGAACTGAAGGCGCAATCCCGGGAATGGCCCTCATGGGACCTGACTGCGCGCCAGCTTTGCGACCTCGAACTTCTGCTGAGCGGCGGCTTCTCGCCGCTGCGCGGATTCATGAACCGCGCCGACTACGAAGGCGTCTGCCACAACATGCGCCTCGCTGACGGTACCCTATGGCCGATGCCAATCACCCTCGACGTCAGCGAGGATTTCGCCAAGAAACTGACTCCCGGCAGCAGCAAGATCGCCCTGCGCGATCCCGAGGGCGTGATGCTAGCCGTCCTCCATGTCGAGGATGTCTGGCAGGCCGATCGCAAAGCCGAAGCTCAAGCCGTTTTTGGCTCCGTCAGCAGCGCTCACCCCGGCTCCGACTACGCCATCAACAAGTCGCACCCGTGGTACGTAGGCGGCAAAGTCGAAGGACTGCAAAATCCGTCGCACTATGATTTCCGCTCGTTGCGCCTGACACCGGCTGAACTGCGCGCCGAATTCACCCGCGTCGGCTGGACCCGTATCGTCGCCTTCCAGACCCGCAATCCTATGCATCGCGCCCACGTCGAACTCACCATGCGCGCCGCCAAGCAGGTCGAAGCCAATCTGCTCATCCATCCGTCCGTCGGCATGACCAAGCCCGGCGACGTTGACTACTTCGTCCGCACCCGCTGCTATCAACTCTTGCTCGCGAAATATCCGCACGGCACCGTGAAGCTCTCCATGCTTCCTCTTGCCATGCGCATGGGCGGACCGCGCGAAGCCATCTGGCACGGCCTCATTCGCAAGAATCATGGCTGCACCCACTTCATCGTCGGCCGCGATCACGCCGGTCCGGGAAAAGATACCGACGGCAAGAATTTCTACGGCCCCTACGATGCTCAGGAGCTCTTCAAGAAACACGAGAGCGAAATGGGCGTCAAAATGGTTCCCTTCCAAATGATGGTCTATCTCCAGAATGAAGACCGCTACGTCCCCGCCGACGAAGTTCCGCAGGGCGCAAAAGTGCTCGACATCTCAGGCACCGAACTCCGCCAGCGCCTCAACGAAGGCCGCGACATTCCGGCCTGGTTCACCTACCCGGAAGTCGTAAAGGAGCTGCGCCTCAGCTATCCTCCACGCGATAAGCAGGGCGTCACCATCTTCTTCACCGGCCTTTCAGGTTCAGGCAAGTCGACCATCGCCAACGCGCTGATCACCAAGTTCCTCGAAACCGGCGGCCGTCCGGTCACTCTGCTCGACGGCGACCTGGTGCGCAAGAACCTGTCCTCCGAACTCGGCTTCTCCAAGGAGCATCGCGACATCAACATCCGTCGGATCGGCTACGTCGCCTCCGAGATCACCAAAAACGGCGGCATAGCGATCTGCGCTCCCATCGCTCCTTACGAAGCGACGCGCAAAGCAGTTCGCCAGATGATCGAACCCTTCGGCGGCTTCATCCTCGTGCACGTCGCCACTTCGATCGATGTCTGCGAGCAACGCGACCGCAAAGGCCTCTACGCCAAGGCCCGCGCCGGCCTCGTCAAGGAGTTCACCGGCATCTCCGATCCCTACGAAGTGCCGGCTGACGCGGAAGTGGTCATCAACACCGCCGAACTGAGCCCCGAGGAAGCTGCGCAGACCATCATTCTCCACCTCGAGCGCGAAGGCTTCATTGGCGCCAACGGCAATAACTAATCGCAGTTTAGGGCTCTCAGTTCCCGATTCTCAGTGTTTATATTTCGTTGAGAACCGGGACTGGGAGCCAGAAGTTCGCAAACGAAAATGTTGATGTCGATAAAGTCGATTATTACTATGGGCTTTGTGCGATAATGTTTCGTTTTTTCTCGGTTCCTTAACCTATCTTTGCTTTACTGGAACTGAGAACCAGCAATCGGGAAGTGTAGAGAACGGCATGGAATTCTTGCTGCTAAAGGTGCTGATCGGCTTCATCGTAGGAACGCTGATCGGACTCACGGGACTGGGTGGCGGCGTTTTGCTCCTGCCCATGCTTATCTTTGGCCTCCACGTCCCCGCCATCACCGCAGTCGGCAGCGACGCCCTGTTCAACTTTTTCACCAAGATCCCCGCCAGCCTCATGCACCTGGTGGCCAAGAAAACCGTGCGCAGAAAAGTCGTCCTCGCCATGGCCGTCGGCAGCATTCCCGGCTCTTACCTGGGCGTCACTTTCCTCGTGCACCTGCGCCACGTCTACGGCAACGGCGTCAACGATTTCATCAAGTCCGCAGTCGGACTGCTTCTCGTCTTAATCCCGACGCTATTACTTTTTCAAGGACGCATCGAAGATCATCTCGCCAATCGCCCGCCTACCATGAAATCCTTTGCCGGCATGAGCATCATCGGACTCGTCGGCGGATTCCTCGTCGGGATCACTTCCGTCGGTTCGGGCAGTATCATTATGATGTTGCTTCTTTTGTTCTATTCCTTCCCGCCGAAAGTCATGGTCGGCACCGACATCGCCCACGCCGTGATTCTCACCGGCGTTACGAGCCTGTTGCACTGGCGCGCAGGCAACGTTGACCCTCATCTCGTCATTTCCCTGCTCATCGGCTCCATCCCCGGCGGCATTCTCGGCTCCCAGCTAAGCACACGCGTTCCCGTCCTCTGGCTGAGAAGAATTCTATGTACCGTCTTGCTGATGACAGGAGCAAGAATGCTGTGGGCGTGAAATAGTATCCGGTAGCCAGTACCCAATGGGCCTCCGGTCTGACTTCGCTGCTGGGTACTGCGTACTAGGTACTGGGTACTTCTTCAGGAGCACAAATTGACCTCACGTGAAAACCAAGAAACCCTCGAACGCATCCACGCCGCCCTCGAGGCCGCCCGCGAAGTTCTCAACCGCTTCACTCCCGGCGCCATCGAAACCGAATACAAGGTCGGACACGATCCCGTAACCGAGGCCGACCGCGCCGTTGACGCCATTCTCCGCAAAACTCTTCTGCGCACCCACGAGGGCTGGCTCTCAGAGGAAACGGTCGACGATTTCACCCGCCTCAATAAGCAGCGAGTCTGGGTCGTCGATCCTCTCGATGGCACGCGCGAATTCGTACAAGGCATCCCCGAGTTCTGCGTCTCCATCGCCATGGTCGAAAACGGAATCCCCATAGCTGGCGGAATCTGCAATCCGGCAACCGACGAACTCATCCTCGGTTCGCGCGAAGACGGCGTCACCTACAACGGCCAGCCCGCGCAACCGAGCCAGCGGAAAGATCTTCGCGGCGCCCTCGTCCTTGCCAGCCGTAGCGAAGTCAAACGCGGCGAGTGGAAACAATTCGAATCCGCGGAATTCAACATTCGTCCCATGGGCTCCGTCGCCTACAAACTAGGATTAGTCGCCGCCGGACGCGCCGATCTCACCTTCACCCTTGTCCCCAAAAATGAATGGGACGTCGCCGCCGGCGCCGCTCTGGTAGAAAGCGCCGGAGGCTGGACGTTAAAGCTCGATAACTCGCCTCTGCGTTGTAACCAGAAAGATCCTCTGATCTCCGGCCTGCTCGCCGGCGGCCCATTCCTTCGCGACCCGCTCTTCGCGCTGCTCGACCGCCACTCCCATCCCATAGCCGCCGACCGCCAGCCCTAGCGGTCTGCGGGACAATCTTGTCATGACGAGCGTAGATTGAGCTTCGCGAATGCGAAGCTCAACCGCAGTTGAAGCACCCCTATAGCGCCCTAACTTTTTAACCTGCTACAACAGACGGCATAATCTCTCGTCCTGAAATACTCGCACCCACCCGAACTTACTCGCCAAGACTCTTCATAGTTACTCCTCCAGTTACTTTCGTTTTCTCCGTCTGCCTCACCTTCTATTGATCTCTCGCATCTGCAATATCACCAAACCGCCTGCCCCGCACGCCTTTTGCTAAGTTCCTCGCCGCCAACACCAGCGGCCACTACACTCCGCGAATCTGTACATGCCGCGGCCGAGTGTACTTACGCGTCCTAAAATGCACTTCTGGTATCTGTGAACCCTATACCCATCTCGATACATTCACCGTGAGGACAATCGACTAGTCCCCCACTTCGTAAGGTCGAGGGCTCACAATGTCTGAAACAGATTATGTTCTGTTAGAGACTCATTCCAGATCTTCGCGGGCGCAGGTAGAGTGCCTGGTCTTATCGGCTCTGCTGTTGGCACTTGTATTCACCACCATCTCTTGCGGCAACGTCGCGCAAGCCGCAGGACCCCAGAAACAGCTGGCCCTCTACGGCAGTCTTCCCGCCGGAACCGTCAGTCAGTCTTATAACGCCGTCTTGACCGTCACCGGCGGAAACTCACCCTATTCCTTCTCGTTAAAATCCGGCACCCTGCCCCCGGGCATCAGCTTGAACACGACCACCGGCGGGCTCTATGGCAAACCGACGACTCCGGGTACGTTCGCCTTTGAAGTCGCAGTCAGCGATGCCTTGCTCCACGAAGAAGGTATCCGCTCTTTCGCGGTTTCGGTCGCTAATGGGGTTGGAGGCGGAGACGTAAGCGTCAGCGTCTCCCCAACCAGCGCCACTCTGCTTTCGATGCAGACGGAGCAGTTCACCGCCCGAGTCGGCGGAACTTCCGACACTGCCGTGACCTGGTCGGCAACTACCGGCTCAGTCAGTGGCAACGGTCTTTACACCGCGCCGACGGTCAGCAAGCAAACCGACGTAGTCGTCACCGCAACCAGTGTTGAGGACTCCTCGAAATCAGCGAGCGTGTCTGTCACAGTCAATCCAGCGAATCAGCAGCCCCTGCAAATCACCACCAGCGGTACTCTTCCGCAGGGCCAGCAAGGCAACACTTATAGCGACGCTTTCACAGCCAGTGGCGGCTCCACTCCCTATAGTTGGAGCGTTTCCGCCGGCACCACTCCTCCAGGTGTCGCCCTGAACGGCAACGGTAATTTTGCCGGAATGCCCACTGCCACCGGCACATTCAGCTTCACCGTCGTGGTAACGGATGCCAGCAGCAAAACCGCGTCCGGCAGTTTCAGCGTCAACGTGGCGGGCGGTAGCGGTTACGACGGCCCGGCGCAACTGCCCATAGCGACGGTACCCAGTGCCATGTCCGACACGCCCGCGCCAGGTTCTGTGATTAACGTCAACGCTGGCGGCAATCTCCAGACTGCCCTGAACAATGCGCAGTGTGGTGACGTAATCCAACTTCAGGCGAGCGCAACCTTCAGCGGTCAATTCACCGTTCCCGCCAAGAACTGCGACACCAACCATTGGATCTGGGTCCGCACCAGTTCTCCAGATAGCGCTCTCCCCGCCGAGGGTCAGCGCGCCACGCCTTGCTATGCCGGCATCGCTTCTCTCGAAGGCCGCCCGCAATATCCCTGTGCCAACCCGAAAAACGTAATGGCCAAGGTACAGATCACAAATCAGGGTGATGGTCCCTTTCAGTTCGCAGCCGGTGCAAACTTCTATCGCTTCATCGGTCTCGAAGTAACTCGTCCCGCCGGAACCCCCGGGCTCGCCCAGCTTTTCTCGATCCAGAAGGGCGCGACCGCCGATCACATAGTCATTGATCGCTCATGGCTGCACGGCGCAACCCAGGATGAAACCAACACCGGCGTCAACGTAAACGGCATGTCGAATGTCGCCGTCGTCGACTCATACTTCAGCGATTTCCATTGCATCTCGAAGACCGGGCAGTGCATTGATTCCCACGCCGTCGCCGGCGGCATAGGCAACACGCAAGACGGTCCATTCCTCATTCAAGATAATTTCCTCGAAGCTTCAGGCGAGGCCGTCATCTTTGGCGGAGGCGCAGCCACCACCACACCAACCGACATCACCATCACCGGCAACCACTTCTGGAAGCCGTGGCAGTGGATGCAGGGCAACACTCCCTACGTCGGCGGACAAAACGGCAATCCGTTCATAGTCAAGAACCATCTCGAACTGAAAAATGCCGTTCGCGTCCTGATCGAGGCGAATCTCATGGAGAACAGCTGGGGAGGTTTCAGCCAAACCGGTTACGGCATTCTGCTCACGCCCAAGAACCAACATAGGCCCGACGGCTCTAACGTGTGTCCGCTGTGCCAGGTCACTGATGTCACCATCCGCTACGTGCACGTATCGCACGCCGGCGGCGGAATTCAAATGGCCACATCCATCTCCGGAGACGGAACTGGCGGAGGTGCCGCTCTAGCCGGCACGCGCTGGAGCATTCACGATGTCGTCCTCGACGATCTGAACACCAAGTATGTCGGCCCTGGAACCGCGTTTGAGTTGACCAACACATGGCCGACCAATCCGCTCAACACCGTCACCATCAATCACGTCACCGGGTTCCCCGACCCCTCCAGTCACTTGATCGTTTTGGGCAACCAGACCCCAACCGCCCCGATGTATGGATTGGTCTTCACCAACAATCTGACTCTCACCGGGCAATATCCCATCTGGAATTCGGGAGGCGGTCAGGCGAACTGCGCCGTCCATGACGTGCCCATCACCAGCATCGGCAATTGCTTCGCCACCTTTACCTTCGGCAACAACGCCCTGATCGCTTCGCCGCCGAAGTTCCCACCATCCAGCTGGCCTTCGCACAACATGTTCCCGCAAACTGTCGAAGACGTTCAATTCGTCAACTTCAACAACGGCAGCGGCGGAAACTACGAACTCCAGTCCAGCAGCCCCTACAAAAACAAGGGCATCGACGGCAAAGATCTCGGTGCCGATATGGCTGGCCTGAACGAAATGCTGGCCAACGTTCAATAAAGATTCAACGAATAAAACAGGGTCCGCGGTTCACCGTGGACCTTTTCTTTCTTGGCTTGGGAGTACCCTTCACATCCCCTCAATCTTGTCATGCTGAGCGGAGTTTGAGCTTCGCGATGCGAAGCTCAATCGCAGTCGAAGCACCCCTACAGCACCGAAACTTTCCCACGCGCGATGGCAGGAGAAAGGATGTCAATAGGGGCAGATGGCTCCCAAAAGCCTGAAGCCAGCGCCTCATCCCACCGGCGGACGATTCCCCAGCCGATCCAGCTCAATCCGCGAAGGAATCGCGCGCCCATGGCGCAGCGCCTGATACACCCAAGCAAATAGCGCCGAGTTGATCATGCAGAAATAATAGGGCAGCCGCAGAACCTTCGGCCGAAGACTGAAGATCGAGCCCAACCCAGCCAGCCCATAAAAAATGCCCTGCCCAACCAGCAACCAGTTGTAAGGAAATTGTCCCCGCAGCATGATATTCGCGATAAGCGCGATGACCATGAACACCGGCACAATCAAGCGTCCTGTCTTATGCGAGAGCAGGCAGAAGAGAACAAACGGCCGCGGCGGCCAGAGCAGCCCTTTAATCTCCCGCAGCTGCTCGATGTTACCGGCGGTAATCCGCACCCGCCGCGAAAATCCTTCCATCTCATGCGCCTCTTCATAAGCCACAGCCCCCGGCTCATAAGCCACGCGGTGTCCGCGTTCCAGGATGCGCATCGGAATCGTGAAGTCGTCGTTGATCGTATTCTCCGAAGGAAACGGATAGAACTCGCGCCGTATGGCATAAAGCGATCCATGCGCGCCAGTAAACGCGCCGAGCTTTGCCTCTTGCACCTTGAGAAAAGTTTCGTACTTCCAATAAAGATCCTCTTGCGCGCCCAGCTGCGCCTGATCTTTTTTAAGCAGCCGGTAAACTCCACTGGCCGCCCCGACCTGAGGATCGTTAAAGCTCTGCACCAACACCCGAAGCGAATCCGGAGCAAGCATGCTCGATGCATCCGAAAAAGCAACGATGTCTCCGCGCAGCTCTTTCACTGCATCGTTCAGAACCGCCATCTTGCCGCGATTTTGTTGGTAGTTGAGCAGGCGAACCTGTCCGCCATCGCTCTCGGAAGCTCCAGCGAACGACCGCACAATCTCCGCCGTCGCGTCCTTCGATCCGTCCGAAGCAATCACCACCTCGAGTTTGTCGGCCGGGTAATCGAGCGCGACGCTGTTGCGGATTTTGTCAGCAATGACCGCCGCTTCGTTATACGCGGCAACCAGCAGCGAAACCGTAGGCTCAACCGGTTGCTGCCGCGGTGCGCTCGGAAACATCGCTTGCAGCGCCCATAGAAGCAAGGGATAACCAAAATAGACGTAGACCGTAAACCCGGCTGAGATCCAGAACAGGAGTTTGGCCATCGTCTTTAGGTCGCAACCACCGAAGACTTGACGCAGTGCAATTGCCCAAGTATCTCGCGCGAATCCACGCGGAAGCCCGCGCTCTTCAAATAATCTTCAACCTGCGCCAGATGGAAGAAATACACCGGACACCCGTCCGCCTTCAGCCGCACCTTGCGAATCGCAGCCCGCAAAGTCGCTGCCCGCGGCCACGCCGACAAGAAAGTAGTCTTGGTCAAGCTGCGAATCACCTGCAGTCGCGGCATCGGGTCGGCAACGTAATCCCAGAATCCAATCGCGATCACCAGATCAAACTTCTCGTTCGTCTTCCAATCCAGCACATCGCTCAATACAAACTTGCAGCGATCCGTGACTCCCTCTTTTTCGCAAAGCTGCGCGCCCAGCTTGAGCATGTCCGGTGCAAAGTCGACGCCCGTAACCTGAGCGCCGCGTTTGGCGAGGCTAGCGACAAAGCGCCCCGATCCGCAACCAATGTCGCAAATCTTCATCCCGGTCAGGTCACGCGGGCCGGCCTCGCGCATCACCCACTCATAGCGCTCGTAGATATCGCGCCGCAGCCATCGATCCAGCCCGCGCGAGATCGGGTTCTTCTTGCCCGTATAAATGGCGTCGAAGTCATAAGCGATGTCGTTCCAATACTTCGCTATCTGCTCGGTTTCGTCAGTTCTTGTGGTTGTTGTTCCATTCATAAAAGTCAAAATCCTTGGCCGTATCGGCGAGTCCGCTTTCGCGGAAACTAGTGTATTTTCCTGCTTGCAGCACGCTCTCAAACCGGTCCAGCGTCTGCGATAAATTCGTATAGTGCCGTAGCCGTGAACTCAGCCGCCCCGGCAATCGCGGCTGCTCCGCGTCAATTTCCCACGGATGTATATAAACCACAATCGGCAAACCTTCTTTTTCCACCCGCTTCAACCCCAACCGAGTGTAAATCCGCGGCAGCAGCCGAAGATAGCCTCCGCCGCCCACCGGCATATTATGACCCGCTATGCGAAACGTAGTAATGGGAAACTCGGTCAGCGGTCCCGAAGGCGTCTGAAAACGAAATGGCGACCGCGGCGCTCCCGGCATGCCATAGCGATCATGATGAATCGGAAAAATACTGGAGTCGTAAGTGAACCCAAGCTCCGCCAGTATTTCCAGCGCCCACACCGAACGATCGATCACCGAATATGTCGGCGCCCGATACCCATTCACCGCCTGTCCCGCAACCTGTTCGATGATGTCCTTCGCCCGCCGCGTATCTTCGCGAAACTCTGCTGGCTCAAGCTTGTAGATCAACCGATGCCAATAAGAATGGCAAGCCAACTCATGCCCGCCAGCAGCAATCTCCCGCACCAGCCCCGGAAAGCGCTCCGCCACCCACCCCAGCACAAAGAACGTCCCATGCACATTCAACGCGGCCAGCGATTCCAGCAGTCGCTGCGTATTCGGCACCACTCGGGTCGCGTAACTATCCCAGCGCCCACGGTCAACCACCTCGGAAAACGACTCCGCGTGGAAATAGTCTTCCACGTCCACCGACACTACATTTTTGGGTATTTTCTCTGACATTCCCCGATGGATCGCTCGCGAAGGACTCCCCTCTAAGTATCGCCCACTGAGCGACGATTTGAAAACGTATTTTCGGCCTCCTCAGCCGAGGCTGGTTACAAAAGTAAGCCCCTCTAGATGCGCGATCTACATTCGGCACTGCCCGGCGTAGCGCCCCCGTCGCACGCAACGCGGCCCCGAGCCCTCCGAAAAGCAATCCCAGTCACCATGTTACTATTTCGCTATCGCGTCCCAGCTCGACCGCAGCAGTGAGAGCCGCCCTTCAATCAGACCCACCCATCGGAGAAGCTGACATCGTGTCCTCACTCAAAGACCGCCGCAATCGATCGTTCAAACCAAATTTTCTGTCCTTCATTTTCCTCACCAGCTTCGCGATCTCCCTCGTTCTCCCAAACTCCGCAGCCGCCGGCGCAGCCCCTCCCATCGCAGAAAATGCCTACTGCGATAAAGGAGACGTCCCGAAATTCGGCGACAAAGACGGTCCCGCCCAACTTCCCAAGGCCTGCTACTACACCGGACTCGACGGCACTCCCTCTCCCGGCAAGCAAATCCATGTAGCCGCCAACTCCGACCTGCACGAAGCGGTCGAGTCAGCCAAATGTGGCGACACGCTCCTGTTAGCCGCTGACGCATCCTTCGAAATAAAAGATCTCCCGGCCAAGAAATGTGACGACCAGCACTACATCACCATCCGCACCGATACGCCGGATTCTAAGCTCCCTCCCGAAGGAACCCGCATTTCACCCGCCTGGGCCGGAATCGCAAGCCTTCCCGGAAGGCCCGCCTACGCCCAGCCACCTGGCGGCCCAGCCAAGCTAATGCCCACCCTGATCGTCAAAGTCCCCTCCGGAGCGAAGTTAGGCGACCACTATCGCTTCATCGGCATAGAGTGGTCCTCGTCGCCAGACACCCGCATCGCCCGCCTCATCACCACCGAAGGCGCCGACCACCTCATCTTCGATCGCAATTGGCTGCATCCTCCCGACGGCGCCGAGATGAATAAAGGAATCGGCATGGTCCAGGGCACGCACTTCATCGCCGTCATCAACTCCTACTTCAGCGGCTTCTACTGCATCGCCCGCACCGGCACCTGCACCGACTCCTCCGCCTTAGGCGGCGGCAACTCCGAGACGTCCGCCATCGGCACTATCAAGATCTTCAACAATTTTCTCGAAGCCTCAGGAGAGAACATCCTCTTCGGCGGCGCTGCCTCCGAAATCAATCCCACCGACATCGAGATTCGCCGCAATCATCTTTTCCGCCCCATGCTCTGGAAAGAGGGCGAACCTGGCTATACACCGGCTGGAGGCGGCAATCCTGTCATCGTCAAAAATCACTTCGAGCTGAAAAGCGGCGTCCGCGTTTTCTTCGAAGCAAATTTAATGGAGAACTGCTGGGGCGGTTTCACCCAAACCGGCTTCTCCATCCTGCTAACGCCGCGAAGCCAAAGCAACATGTGCCCGAAGTGCGAAGTCACCGACGTCACCATCCGCTATAACCGCATTAGAAACGTTGCGGGAGTAATCCAGGTTGCGAACGGCCTTTCCAAGCAGGGCGGCTCGACTGCCGACGGCGGCCGCTACAGCATCCACGACTTGTTTGTCGACGGCCTTCACGACGAAGGCTGGAAAGGTCAAGGCACCTTCGCCATCGTCGTCTCCAATGCTCCCCTGCTGCACGACGTTTCCTTCGATCACGTCACCGCATTCGTCACCGGCCCGCTTTTCTACGTCGGCAATAAAGAGCAGAAAATCCCGAATTTCAGCATCACCAACAGCATATTTTTACCCGGTAAGGTGCGCTCCGAGTTCGCCTCCACCGGCGGCGGCCAAGCCAATTGTGCCCATGACTCGCAGCGCGCCGGAGCAGAAGCCGTTCTCAACGCCTGCTTCGTCAATTGGAAATTCGAAAAGAATCTCATCATCGGCGAAAAAGGCGGCTGGCCCAAGGGAACCATCGTCGTCTCCTCACCCGAGGCCGCGGGCATAAGGGATTTCAAAGAGGGCGTGGCCAAAGATGCGCGGCTATGTCACGCAAAAGAACCAGGCTGCAGCAAGGCGTCGCCTGGAGCCGGTGCAGCCACCGATGGTAAAGACATTGGAGTAGACGTTGACGCGCTCAATGCCGCGCTCGCTGGCGTCGAGTAAGCTTCACATCACGACCGCTGAACCAAGCAACAGGTAACTTTCGTAACCCGGCGACTTTCATCCGCCAATAACTTCCCCTTCCCGCGCGGTGATAAACTTTTTATTGTTGGCTACTGCGAACCCAAGCCCCGGCAACCGCAAGCGCAGCCCCGTCTTCGTAATGGGCTGCCATCGCTCAGGCACCAATCTCCTCTACGACATGCTTTTGTCCGCCGGAGGTTTCGCCATCTACCGCGGCTCCCTTCCCGTTTTTGAGACGCTGATCCCCCGCTTCGGCTCCATGGAAAATCGCGCCAACCGCGAAAAGCTCCTTCAAACCTGGCTGCGAAGCAAAGGCTTTCGCCGCACTGGTCTCGATCCAGAGCCATTGTCAACGCGCATCCTCAACGACTGCCGCACCGGCGGAGAGTTCATCCGCATAGTGATGGATGCCGTAGCCGAAAGCCAGGGCGTAGCCCGCTGGGCCGCATACGATCCCGACAATGTTCTCCACGTCGAGCGTCTCAAGGCCAGTATCCCCAACGCGCTTTTTCTCCACATCATCCGCGACGGCCGCGACATCGCACTCTCGCTAAAAAAAATGGGCGGTTTCAATCCCCTGCCATGGGACCGCGGCGAAACCAACAGCCTCGTCGCCACCGCCCTATATTGGGAATGGATGGTCCGCAATGGCCGCAATCATGGCCGCCACTTTCCCACCGACTACATCGAGATCCATTACGAAGATTTGACCACCAACCCGCGCGAAACATTACAGAAAATCGGCACCTTCCTCGATCACGATCTCGACTACGATCGAATTCAAAGCGCTGGCTTGGGCCGCCTCTCCGAGACCAACTCCTCTTTCCGCGACGAGGCCCGAGAAAATAACAATAAAGAAAAACTCAACCCACTAGGCCGCTGGAAAGAACGTCTTGCGCGCACCGACGTAGCCGCCATCGAAGCCGCTGTGGGAGAATGTCTCGAACAGACCGGCTACGCCTTGTCGCTGCCCGAAGCCGAGCGGCACCCAGGAATGCGTCAGTCGGCAAAGCGAGCGTTATATAGAAATTTTCTCAACACGAAGATGTGGCTAAAGCTGAATACCGCGGCCGGACGCAGAGTCAACCTGTCGGTACTTGAACTCGAAAACGAGCCGCAGGCATTAGCCCAATCGGTTCGCTCCTGAGGATTATGAATCCGCCGTTATGAATCCCACTACCGCAATCCCGCGGGGAACACTAGACGACCCGCAAGCCGCACCAAAGCAGGCTCGTAGCGCGCGCTCGAAAGCGCCAGTCTTCGTGCTAGGATGCGGACGCTCCGGCACCAAGCTTCTCTACCACACGCTTATTTCTGCCGGAGGATTTGCCGTCTACCACGCCGAAAGCAATGCCTTCAACCTGATCGGCCTCCGCTTCGGCAGCCTGAGCAGTCCGAAAAACCGCCGCACCCTGCTCGACCACTGGCTAAAAAGCAAACTCTTCTACCGCTCAGGCCTCACCCGCGAAGAGATCGAACCAAGAATCCTCGAAGAATGCCACAACGCCGGCGATTTCCTCCGCATTCTTATGGAAACAATCGCGCGCAAGCAGGGTGCGGAACGCTGGGCGGAATCGACGCCGCTCCATCTTCTCTATCTCCCGCTGATCAAAAAACTTTTCCCCGACGCGCTGATCGTCCACATCATCCGCGATGGCCGCGACGTAACCGTTTCTCTCAATCGCATCGGTTGGATCAAACCTCTGCCCTGGGATAAAAAACGAGCCTTACTGGCACCGGCGATATTCTGGCGCTGGATCGTAAGCAAAGGCCGCAAGTACGGACGCGCCATGCCCGGAGACTACATCGAGGTTCACTTCGAAGATGTAGTGCAGAAGCCGCGCGAAACCCTGGCCCGCCTCGCCGAGTTTATCGATCACGATCTCAATTACGATCGCATCCAGCAAAACGCCCAGGGAACCCTCCGCGATCCCAACTCTTCCTTCCGTGGCGACGGCCAGGAAAAAGAAGCAAATCCAATCGAGCGCTGGAAGGCATTACTTTCGCCGGCCGATGTCGCGCAAGTCGAAAGTCTCATCGGCAATCTGCTGGACGAAACTGGCTACGAACCAGCTAGTCCCAAAGTCGCCCGCCGCCGCACTCTGCCAATCCGCCTGATGAGTTTTCTCTATCCCATCTATTTCGACGTAAAGCTGTGGCTGAAGACCTACACTCCCCTAGCCCGTATCGGAGAGATTAATCGCATGGGAATCTCCGATCCGCCGACCGACGCCAAACAATCAGGCGATCCAACCGCCTCCCGATCAGCCCGCTAGTGACGTCGTCCCTTTTTGTCTTTGCCTTTGGGTGGCGCAGCACTTCACCGCTGCGATAACAAGCCTATTTTGAATGCCGGCTTTAGCCGCTGAGGCAAACGTCGGGAATTTTTACACAGTGTCGGAGACAAGGAGCGTCGTTTGTACGCACAATTCTGTACTGTACATACAAATCAGCGCTGTAAGTACAATTCCGCAACCACAAATGTTCCACGTGGAACATTTTCGCCTTTTCGCCGCCTACCGGAGCACCGCCGCCACCCTGCCGGAGGCGATCAACTCGGCGATCCTGACAAAGTCCCGATACATCACCCGGTCCTTCTCCATCGTCGGGCACACCGACCGTATGGCGGCGTGCGCCTGCTGCAAGGGCTTCGAGGTCTTGAGGGGAGCGAGGAAGTCGATGGCTTGCGCCGCCGCCATCGCCTCGATAGCTAGAGTGTTCCGCGTGTTCTCGACGATCTTCTTTAGTTTGTTGGCGGCGGTCATGCCCATCGACACGAAATCTTCTTTATTCCCCGACGTCGTGATCGAGTCGACCGACGCGGGATGCGCCAGCACTTTATTCTCACTCACCAGCGCCGCTGCCGTGACTTGGGGCATCATGAAGCCGGAGTTCATGCCCGCACCCGGAGCTAGAAATGGCGGAAGACCTTCGCTGAGGGCGGGGTTGACCATGCGCTCCAGTCGCCGCTCGCTGATGCCGGCCAGCGCGCTCAGAGCTATCGCCAGAAAGTCGAGGGCGAATGCTAACGGCTCGCCATGAAAGTTTCCGCCTGAGAGCACGTCTCCCTCGCCGTCCAACGTTTTGGAATTTCTTACGAAGACGAGCGGGTTGTCGACGGCCGAGTTCGTCTCCGTCTCAAACACGCGGCGGCAGTGGGCCAGCGTATCACGGACGGCTCCGTGCACCTGCGGGATGCAGCGGAGAGAATAGGCGTCCTGCACGCGGCCGCAGTCGCGATGCGAGTCGCGGATCTCGCTCTGGTCGAGCAGGCGGCGGAGATTGGCGGCGGTTTTGATTTGTCCGGCATGGGGACGCGCTTGGTGAATGCGCTCGTCGAAGGCGACGTTGGTTCCCTTGAGCGCATCGCACGCCATGGCGCCGATGACGTCGGCGGTGTCAACCAGAGTCTCGGCGGCTAACAACATCAGAGTGCCGATCGCTAACATTGCCTGCGTGCCATTGATGAGGGAGACTGCTTCTTTCGCTTCGAGCACGAGCGGTTTGATCTGGGCTCGCTTCAATGCGTCGGCGCTTGCGATACGCGCGCCTTTTTCGGCTTCGTTAAAGCATTCGCCTTCACCAATCAGCGCTAGCGCCAGGTGCGCGAGGGGCGCGAGATCGCCGCTTGCTCCTACGCTGCCTTGCGACGGGACGAACGGGGTCACGCCGCGATTGAGCATCTCGCAGATGGTGTCGATGGTGACGCCGCGCACACCCGAGTTCCCTTTCGCGAGCGAGTTGGCGCGGAGCAGCATCATCGCACGCGTGTCCGCGATCGCTAGCGGTTCGCCGATGCCTACGGCGTGGGAGCGCACGAGGTTGATTTGAAGTTCGCGGACTTGATCGCCGACGATATGCACATCGCTTAGCTTGCCGACACCGGTGGTGATTGCGTAGGAAATTTTGTTGCCCGCGACGAGCGCGTCTACTACGGCGCGAGCGCGATTGACGGCTTCGCGCGCGTCGGGTGCGAGCAGGACCGGGCGTTTGTCGACGGCGACTTCGCGCACTGCTTCTAGAGTCAGGTCGTTGCCACTGATGTGGAGAGCGTTCACTTGGGGTTCTCGGTTGTCGGTTATCAGGTGTTAGTTTTCAGTTCTTGCAATATTACTTTGAAGGGATAGAGCGTGGCTGTCATTACGCCCTTCTTTACTACTGGATCTTCACTCATGATGCGGCGGGCGGCGTCTTCAGATTCGGCGCGGAAGACGGCCAGGCCCATCGTGTCGTCGTCGGTGGTCAGGGTGCGGCCTACGAAAATGACTTTGCCTTGTGCTTGGAGATTTTGAAGATAGGCGAAGTGCTCCGCGACTACGGACTGTTCGGCTGCGGTGGGGCCGGTGCGCAGCATGTCTCCGCGGACTAGTTGAAGTTTGTAGAGGAACTCCTGCATCGACGCTTCCTTCTTATACCTGTTCTTTTATTGCTGCGCGAAACGCGCGCAAATATTTTTCCGGCAGCGCTCGCGGTTTCATTTTTGCATTGGCTACGATGTGCGTGGTCTCGCCTTCAGCCAGCAGCGCGCCATCCGCCGCGTTTCGCAGTTCGTAGGAGAAACGGATTACTTTTTCTCTCACGTGTTTCAGGCGCGTGCGCACGATCACCTCATCATCATAGTGTACGGGCGCCTTGTAGCGGCATTGCGCGTCGACTACAGCTATGAAGCAATCGTCTTCGCGCTCCATATCTTTATAGCTGAAGCCGAACTGGCGGAGGAGTTCGACTCGTCCGATTTCAAACCAGATGAAGTGATTGGCGTGATAGACGACACCCATCTGATCGGTTTCGGCATAGCGCACGCGGATGCGAGTTTCGTTGACGGAAGCGTTTTTACTTATATTGACGGATGTCGATGTTTGTTGCTTGCTCATCGGCCCGTCCAATTTGGTTTGCGCCTCTCTAAGAACGATTCGATGCCTTCGCGGAAATCAGCGGTTTCTCGAATGCCGGCATTTTCACGGATGGCGCTGTCGATCTGCGAATCGAGTTCGGCGCGGGCGTGAGCGGTGAGCAGGCGCTTAGTGTGCAAGAGGGAGAGCGGACTTAACTCCGCCAACTGCGCGGCCAGATCGCGGGCGCGGTCTAGCAACTTTTCGAGAGCAACGATTTCGTTGATCAGGCCCATCTTCAGGGCCTCGGATGCGTCGAAGATGCGGCCGGTGAGGAGGAGATCGCGAGCGGTTTTCTCGCCTACCTGGCGCAGCAGAAAAGTGGCGACGATGGCGGGAACGAATCCGATGCGGACTTCGGTGTAGCCAAACTTGGCGTCGGGCGCGGCGAGTGTGAAGTCGCAGAGCAGGGCGAGTCCGGTGCCTCCGGCGATGGCAGCTCCGTTGACTGCGGCGATGGTCACTTTGGGAAATTCGTAGAGGGAACGAAAGAGGCGCGCCATTATTTGGGAGTCTTCGATATTTTGCTCGGTGGTGCGGCCGATCAGGGACTTGAGATTTTCGAGATCCATGCCGGAGCAGAAGGCCTTCCCTGCTCCGGTGACGATGAGGATGCGAGCGGAGGAGTTATTTACTTCGTCGAGGGCACGGATTAGATCTTCGATGAGTTCGTAGCTGATGGCGTTGCGCTTATCGGGGCGATCGAGGGTGATGGTGGCGATGCTCGAATCGAAAGTCAGGTGGAGCGTTTTGTAATTCATGATGAAACCGGGACACTGCGAAGCGACTGAAAAGTATACAAGAGGCGGGTGTCAGGCGAGAGTCGAAGCGAAGGCAGGTGTATTCCAGCGGGAATCACTTGGAGTGACACCAACCTTATCGTCCACTTGGCAAGTCCGCCGCTGCTCGCATCGATCGCAGTGTCCTCGTAGCAATTAACTCGCCATTGTACTTGACTTGAATATTGTTACTTAATATCATACGTGAGTCCATTCGATGAAAGGGGACGTGCACATGACAGACGAATCACACAGAGCCACGGTAATTATTGGCGATACGAAAGTCATCTTCGAGGGCCCAAGAGATTTTGTGGAGGCTCAGGTGAGCAAGTATGCGCAGCCTCTTGCCAATACCCAAGCCAATCTAGGAACCAACGCCAGCGGCGGTCCTGACGCAAGGCCAGTTTCCGAGAAACAACTCATTGAGCAGAAGCAGCCGAAGGGGCACCCCGAAATCGTGGCTGTCCTCGCTTTTTCCCTCGCTCAGAGCGGGAAGAAGGAGTTCACCGAAGAAGACATCAAGAGGGCCTATCTGAGGGCAGATGTTCGTCCTCCCAAGGTCGTAGGACAAGCGATTCGAGACGCGAAAAATGTGGCCGATTACGTTGAACCTACTGGAGCGCGAGGCGTTTACCGACTGACAACCCACGGAGAACGTACTGTCAGGTTTGATCTTCCTCGAAAGACCAAGGCGTGACTTGCCTGAGTATTGAAGCTCAATATGTAAACCAGAATCCTAGGGAGACCAACATGGACGTAGAAGAGATACGAGAAGCGCGAGTGAAGGCCGAAAAGGCCATTGCTGACATGAAGGATGAACGTCTTAGGGAGAAGGCATTTGAAGTGATTCTCGGGCGTCTCCTCCAAGAGAATGGCAGTAGCGCGTCAGGCGGCAAACTGAATAAGGTGAAGACGCCAAGACAAGCGGCTTCCGCCGCCCGGGGCGTGTCTAAGACTCTGCCCGATCGCATTTTGCTCCTGAAGCAAGACGACTTCTTTGGATCACAGAGAAGTATGAAGGATATCCGCACAGAGCTTGCAGCGCATGGTTGGCACTATCCGAACACGGCGCTCAGTGGTACTTTGCAGTCCCTCACCCGGCGACGTGAACTCAGGCGACTACAGGTACTCGAAGGGAAGAAGAAGGTCTGGAAGTATTCGAATCCGTAATGGAGAGGCGCTATGGCCGACTCGACGACGACAACTCTCGCAGCGTTGCTTAAGGCGAGGTTCGCTGCTAAGCAGGTGGATTCGCTGATCGAACACTATCAAACGATGGTGTCGGAGTTCCAAAAAGGGGAGTGGGAGAAGGCGATCATTCGAAGCGGGAAATTTGTCGAAGCTACGCTCAAGGCACTTTGGCTCTTTGTGGGAAACCCGCTTCCTCGCGCGAGAGAGTTCAAGGTGGATTTTGTCATACGAGAGCTAGAAAAGATTCCGGCAGCCAACGCAGATGATACTGTGCGGATTTCGATTCCCCGAGCTTGTCGATTTGTTTACGACATCGCCAGCAACCGTGGGTCTCGTCACGACAATCAGGAACTTAACCCCAACGAGATGGATGCAAATGCCGTGATCGGCACCTGCTCCTGGGTGCTTGCTGAAATGGTGAGATTCTCGCAAGCAGGGGTCGTAGATACGACTCAAGCGCGGGAGATGGTAGTGCGCCTTACGCAGAAGAAATTCCCAGTCATGGAGGACGTTGATGGCCGGGTCTATTTTCATCTTAAGGGACTGAGCGCAAGGGACGTGGCGCTACTGACATTGTGGAACGTTCATCCGGCTAGACTTTCGAAGCAGGAAGTCATTGATGCCGCAAAGCGACATGGTTCAAGCCTGGCGAATGCCAAGATGGGCGTGTCCAGGCTGGACAAAGTGGTAGACGACGATGGTCAGGGGAATCTGCGGCTGCTGACTCCCGGAGTCAGTGAAGCGGAGCAACTTCTAGCGACAGGAAAGAGCAAATTCGTAAAAGAGTAGCCCGTTCGTGGGACAATGAGAGATACGCCTAACAGGCAGTGCAGGGAATGTGGTTACTCCAAATCCCGTCGGCGAAAAGCCCCACTTCTCGCAAAGAACGCGAGAAATGGGGCACCCGGCACCCGACACCCGGCGGCGGTCGAACCACTTTTCACTTAAGTCTTCCCATGTCGGATTCTCTGCTTCAATCAGCGCGATCTTTTTTCGCCGCAGCCATCCTTTGATGGATTTTTCTCGCGCTATGGCGTTGTTCGCATCTTGAACGTTTCATAGTAAACGAGGCGGTGGATTGTGCAATCGAGAGTTGAGGTGGGGTTGATGTCGTTCTTGCGTTCCCAGGTGCGGCGGTGGATGTTGTCGGTGAAAAGCCCCACTTCTCGCAAAGAACGCGAGAAATGGGGCACCCGCGTTACGGCGGTGTTGGCGAATCGCAGGTCCCTAAGACGACGGCTGTGTCCGGCGAGCGGCAGGTCCTTATCCCGTCGGTGAAAAGCCCCACTTCTCGCAAAGAACGCGAGAAATGGGGCACCCGGCCACCCGACACCCGGCGACGGTCGAACCACTTTTCACTCAAGTCTTCCCATGTCGGATTCTCTGCTTCGATCAACGCGATCTTTTTGCGGCGTAGCCATCTTTAATTGCTTTTTCGCGTGCTATGGCGTTATTCGCATACTTGAACGTTTCATAGTAAACGAGGCGGTGGATTTTGTAATCGTGAGTGAAGCCGCGGTTGATGTCGTTCTTGTGCTCCCAGGTGCGGCGGTGGATGTTGTCGGTGAAAAGCCCCACTTCTCGCAAAGAACGCGAGAAATGGGGCACCCGGCGGTGGTGGTGGATCTCGGGCGTTACGGCGGTTTTGGCGGATAACAGGTCCCTGAGAGGATGGCTGTGTCCGGCGAACAGCAGGTCCTTCCCCTTCGGCTGCGCTCAGGGTCAGGATGACAAATCTTTGTACGGAGCTTGAGCGGACGCTACCCCCATGCGGGGTAAGAGTGGGCCGTGCCGCAAAACCTCCGGCGAGGCCCACCCTTCCGCAGAGGGAGTGAACGGTAAGAGACACGACTAACAGGCGGTGTAGGGAATGTGGTTACTCCAAATTTCTTCGGCAACAATTGCGACTGTCGAACCACAAACGGCTTGATTCGCGACGGCAACGATCTGGTTGTTGTAGGGGGACGGACTGGTGCTCCAGTTTGGGTTCCAACTGTTGATGGTTGCGAAGTCACAGCCGCCACAGGTCTGTACGTGACTATAGTTGGAAGAAAGCGGACCGAAATAGCTGCCGTTGATGGTGAACTGAGTTCCCGGAGTAATAAGGCAAAGCGTGGCGCTCTGATCGGGAATGTACGTACAGTCTCCGACCACGATGCTGGTGATGACGGGGCCGAGGGCGGTGTAGGGGACAGCATTGGTGGAGGTTGCGCCGGCCGCGGTTGCCAAAGATATATTGGCGCCGGGGCTAACATCGTTGACCGTGGCTGTAACCTTGGTGGAGGTCCAAGTTACGGTGGTTGCTGCTAGACAGCCGCATGAGGTGACGGAGCCACTGGGCGGTCCGAAGTTGGTTCCTCTGACGACGAGGGTCATACCGGGCGCTACGGTGCAGAGCTTAGTGCTGGTACCTACGGTGTAAACGCAGCCGGTATCTTTTACGGTGATGCCGGTGATGGTGGGAGATTGCGCGAGCAGTGTGGAAGCCAGCAAGAACAGAGCGAGAGCGGCGAGACAGAGCAAACGAAGTGACTTCATGGAATTCCTCCTATGGACTGCGACCGAGGTCACTGGAGCGGAAGGACAGGGGGCTGGCGCGACAGCGAGGTGGTCGTGGTCGTCGATTCCCGGCAAGTGTTGCATAAATGTGTTGCTAAGGAAAGCGCGATCTGGCGCTAGGTCGATGAAAGGCGGTATCTGGAGCCGATTTCGGCGGTGGCCTTCAGGAGGACGTCGAGGGGCTTGAGGGGCGGTAGGTGCGCGCCTTTGCTGCGCAGAGTTTCGATTAGGGTCTCGGTGGGGATGTTCCCTACCAAGTCATCTTGGGCGAAGGGGCAACCGCCGAGGCCGCCTATGGCGGAATCAAAACGGCGGCACCCGGCTTCGTAGGCGGCGAGGATTTTGGCGGCGGCCTGGTCGGGACGGCTGTGGAGGTGGACTCCGATTTCGAGGTAGTCGTATTTTGACATTACGGCGGAGACTACTTCGCGAATTTTTTCGGGCGGGGCTAGGCCAACGGTGTCGGCCAGGGAGATGGTGCGGATTTCCTGGATCTCCAGCAGGCCGACGGCTTCGACCACTTCTTCGATGGTCCAGGGATCGTTGTAAGGATTGCCGAAGGCCATGGAAATGTAGACTACGGTGTCGAGGCCAGCTTCGTCCGCTTTCTTCTCGATTTTTTCTAATTCTTCGATTGCATCTTCGAGAGATTGGTGCTGATTGTTTTCGAGGAACGTTGGCGAGATGGAGTAGGGGAAACCCAGGGTGCGCACGGCATTTGTGGCGATGGCGCGCTGCGCTCCTTTTTCGTTGACTACGATGCCGATGATTTCTACGTCGTCGGGAGGGTCGAGTTCTTTGAGGACCTCTTCGGAGTCGGCCATTTGCGGGACGGCGTTCGGCGACACGAAGCTGACGGCGTCGATGTGCTTGAAGCCGGCGGAGATCAGGGCCTGGAGATAGTTTGTTTTTAGATCGGGCGGAATCTGGCCTCTCAGGCCTTGCCAGGCATCGCGGGGGCATTCGATTAATTTTACGGAATCAGCAGTTGGCATTTAGCAGTTAGCTTCTAGCTCCTAGCAGTCACTTCGATCCTCGCGGAGATTACCTGATTTGGCCGTACGCTTCCGGTGGGCGATGTCACTGACCAATAGCGGAAGGGCAACTAAGAATGCACACGCCCCCACCACGCTGACGACACTGATAAACAGCGGACGCTGAACATCCTCCCCGGTCAGTTGCCACTTGCCGTCCTGGATTTCTAGATTGTATACAGCCGGTGAAGAATGTGATCGTTCGCCGGTCAATTGAGAGTGTCGCCACGCGATTGTGCTTCCAATGCAGATGACCGAAACGAGAAGGAGAATTTTGGTTAGTTTGCTAAGCATGTTGGCTATGCCGTGATCCGCGTCGGATCACCCGATCATGTTTGCAGCACTCCCACTTTAAACTCTGCCACATCTGGATTCAGCGATGCCGCTTCCAGCGCCTGAGTGATGGCCTGGCGGGTTTCCATGGGGTCGATGATTTTGTCGATCCAGAGACGAGCGGCGCCGTAGCGGGGGTCCGTTTGCTCTTCGTATGTTTTCTTGGTTGAGTCGAAAAGCTCTTTTCTTTCTTCCTCGCTTAGTTTTTTGCCGCTGCGTTCCAGTTGCTTGACTTTGATTTCTACGAGGGTACCGGCGGCGGCGTCTCCACTCATTACTGCGTATTTGGCGGTCGGCCAGGCGAAGACGAAGCGGGGGTCGAAGGCTTTGCCGCACATGGCGTAGTGTCCGGCGCCGAAGGAGCCACCTACGATCACGGCGATTTTCGGGACTACGGAATTCGAAACGGCGTTGACCATTTTCGCTCCAGCTTTGATGATGCCGCTCCATTCGGCATCGCGGCCCACCATGAATCCGTTAACGTCGTGAAAAAAAACCAGCGGGATTAAATTTTGATTGCAGTCCATGATGAAGCGGGCGGCTTTTTCGGCGGACTCGGTGTAGATGACTCCGCCGAATTCCACGCGCTTGTGGCCTTCGTGGTCGGTCTGTTGCGCGTGGAGTTTCTGGTTGGCGACGATGCCAACGGCGAAGCCTCCTATACGGGCGTATCCACAGATCAGCGTTTTGCCGTACTCGGCTTTGTATTCGTCGAAGCGGCTCTCGTCGATGATGCGCGCAAGAATTTCTTTCATGTCGTAGGGGCGCGCGGGCGAGGCATCGTAGGCTCCGTAAATTTCTTCGGCGGGGAAGGCAGGATCGGCGGGTTGTTTGCGGTCCCAGAGAGATTGGCGGCGGTATCCCCATTTTTCTATCAGCGAGCGGATGCGGGCGATGCAGGCTTCATCAGTGGGCTCGCGGAAGTCGACAGTGCCGCTGATGGCGGAGTGCATGGCGGCTCCGCCTAATTCTTCGGCGGAAACTTTCTGGCCGATGGCGGCTTGCACGAGCGCGGGTCCGGCGAGGAAAAGGCCGCTGCCGTCGGTCATGAGAACGTTGTCGCACATGACAGGGAGATAGCCGCCTCCGGCGACGCACATGCCCATGATGGCGGCGATCTGCGCGATGCCCATGGCGGACATGACGGCGTTGTTGCGGAAGACGCGGCCAAAATCGTCGGTGTCGGGGAAGACATCTTCTTGCAGAGGGAGAAAGACTCCGGCGGAATCGACGAGGTAGATGGTGGGGATGCGATTTTCGATGGCGATATTTTGCGCGCGGATAACTTTTTTCGCGGTCATGGGAAAGAAGGCGCCGGCTTTGACGGTGGCGTCGTTGACGATGAGCATGACCATGCGAGTGTGGACGCGGGCGAGTCCGGTGATGACGCCGGCGGCGGGCGCGCCTCCCCATTCCTCATACATTTTGTGGGCGGCGTAGAGGCCGAGCTCGAAGAAGGAGCCGGGGTCGGCTAGCAGGTTGATGCGCTCGCGCGCGGTCAGGCGCTTCTTGGCGTGCTGGCTTTCGATGGCTCTGGGGCCGCCGCCTTCGCAGATTTTTTCTTCTTCGTTGCGAATCTGGGCGACTAGATCGGCGAGAGCGCGCATGTTGGATTCGTAGCGCAGAGAGCTGAGGTCGAGCTTGGTGGGGAGAATGTTGTTGATGGTGAGGGCGGTGGATACGGAGCGTTCGCGCATGAGGGGTGAGGTCGTGGCCGCAGAAAACTACTATACCAGTGGGCGGGGGAGTGGGTGTGGAGGCGTCCGCTGGAGTTGCGCTGGTTGCGAAAGCTGTAACCACAGAGGTCACGAAGGTTCACGAAGGAGAACCGGGATGCTTAGGTTCTTTGCGGAACTCGCTAGGATAGGCTCCGCTACAATCCTGAAATGTTGCGGAGGGTTGCGGAGTGGGCGGACTGGCAGATTGCGCTGGCGATGAGCGTGGTTCTCCGCATCTTTTGGTCGGCGATGGCGGCGGTGCTTTCGCCATTTCTCCATCCTGATGCCGCGCTGATTCGGAGCAATGCGCTTACGGAGTCTTTGCCGGCGGCGCATGGATTGGGTTACTCGCTGCTTGGGGTTTGGGAGCGGTTCGATACTTTGTGGTATTTGCACATTGCTGCGTATGGATACGATCGGGCGATGGCGGTGATTTTTTATCCGTTGTATCCGGCGGCGATTCGCGTGGTGAGTATGGCGATGCCGGGGATGGCGGCGGCGCTGGCGGTATCGACGGTGGCGGCGTTTTTTGCTTTTTGGGGGATGTTGCGATTGGCGGAGGCTGATTTGCATCCGCAATGGCGGGTGTGGCCCTTGCTGGCGATTGCGGTTTGGCCTGGCAGTTTTGTGTTGGTGGCGGGATATGCGGAAGCGTTGACGCTGGCTTTGCTTGTGTGGTCGGTGATTTTTGCGCGCGGGGAGCAATGGGAACTGGCGACGGTCTGCGGGATCCTGGCTGGCCTTAGTCGGCCTTCAGGGGTGCTGGTAGCGGTTCCGCTGTTTGTATTGGCTTGGCGCAGCCGGAGTGTGCGATCGCTGATCGTATTTCTCGCGCCGGTGGGAGCGCTGGGATATTGGGGATGGCTGCGGTGGTCGGGGCGCATGTCGGTGGTCGAGGCTTATCGCGTCTATCAGGGAGCGACTTTCGCTCCGCCGTGGGCTGGGTTGGTGGAGGCTCTGCGGTTGATTGGGCATGGCGATGCGGTGCTGGCGATGAAGTTGGGTATGATTGTGGTGGCGCTGGGGTTCAGCTTGCGACGCGAGGTTCGAATCGAAGACAAGCTGTTCGCGACGGCGATGACGTTGCAGATGTTTATGTATACGGGGAGGCCGTTGCTGGGTGGACCTCGATATGTTTTGCCTATGTATCCGGCGTTTGTGGCGATGGGAGGCTATTTGACGCGACGATGGAGTGAAAAGCAGTTTTTATCCGGGATGATTGTTGGGTGCTTCGCTGCGGCTAATCTGGCTTGCTTGTGGGCTTTCTTGAATTGGTCGTTAGTGTTCTAGCTGCGGTTTTCTAGCTGCGTCTTCTAGCGGAACACAAGGTCCTTCGACTTCGCCGAGCCCGTCGCTTCGCTCCTAGCACGGCTTCGCTCAGGATGACAGATTTTAGTTTGAAATGAGGGAATCGATGATTAAACGGCGGGAACGCCTTGGGGTTTCACGTTTGCGCGGATGAATTTTACTATGTCGTCCATGGGGGTGCCGGGCTGGAAGATTGCGGCTACTCCGATTTTTTTCAGGCCTTCGATATCCTGGTCGGGGATGATGCCGCCTACGAGAACTAGCACGTCATCCATTTTATTTTGCTTTAGGAGGTCCATCACTCGCGGGACTATGGCGTTGTGCGCTCCTGACAGGATGGAGAGGCCGATGACTTGTACATCTTCTTGCAGCGAGGCGTTGACTACCATCTCGGGGGTTTGGCGGAGGCCGGTGTAGATAACCTCCATGCCAGCGTCGCGGAGAGCGCGAGCAATTACTTTGGCGCCGCGGTCGTGGCCGTCGAGGCCGGGCTTCGCTACCAGGACGCGGATTTTTTGCTCAGCGGGCATCTACATCATTTAACCACAGAGGACACAGAGGGGCACAGGGGCATCCACGCCATCTAACTTGCCGTGAGGCAACTGCGCAGTTGCTACCGATAAAAAGCAGGTCCTTCGCTTCGCTCAGGACTACAAATTTTTGTGGTTCATTTCATAGTGAGGCACGCCCGTACTACGGTGTTACCCCCAACTGCCAGAAGAGGAACAAATACACGTCGGTGCTCTCTTCGATTTGCTTGGTTACCGGCTTGCCCTGGCCGTGGCCGGCTTTGGTTTCTATACGCAGGAGGATTGGCTTTTGCTGGCTCGCGCCGTTCTTCGCTTCGGCTTGGAGGAGCGCGGCCATTTTCTTGGCGTGCATGGGATCGACTCTGGTGTCGGTGTCTCCGGTCATAAAGAGGATGGCGGGATACTCGACGCCTTGCTTGACGTGGTGATAGGGCGAGTAAGCGTAAAGCCAGTTGAATTGGCTGGCGTCATCGGCGGAGCCGTATTCGGGAATCCAAAGTTTTGCGATCTGAAAATTTTGATAGCGTAGCATATCGAGCAGCGGTACCTGGCAGATTACGGCGCGGAAAAGATCGGGGCGCTGGGTGATCATCGCGCCCATCAAGAGGCCGCCGTTCGAGCCGCCTTGAATGGCGAGATGATCTTTGTCGGTATATTTCTGCGCGATGAGATACTCGCCGGCGGCGATGAAGTCGTCGAAGACGTTTTGTTTTTTCTCGAGCATGCCGGCGCGATGCCATTCT
Source organism: Terriglobales bacterium (assembly GCA_035483045.1). Taxonomy (GTDB): domain Bacteria; phylum Acidobacteriota; class Terriglobia; order Terriglobales; family Acidobacteriaceae; genus Acidiflorens. Next base: position 175,587 of record DATHQD010000009.1, on the reverse strand, counting down.
TCGCCGAACTCGGCGCCGCCGCGCAGGTTGGCGACGGCGTAGATGCCGCCGTGCTCCATCCAGAGATAGGTGCTGCGGCTGAATGCCGGTGTCATCGAGACGTTGAAGCCGCCGTAGCCGGTGAGCAGTGTGGGATTCTTGCCATTTTTTTCGATTCCCTTTTTGCTGACGATGAACATCGGAATCTTCGTGCCGTCCTTCGAGTTGTACCAAACCTGCTGTACGTCGTACTGGGACGAGTCGATTGAAGGCGCATCGACCTTCGCCCAGAGCGCGCTTTGCACGCTGGTTAGATCGACGCGGTAGACCGACGGAGGCACGGTGAAGGATTGGAATCCGAAGAAGATTTCGTCGCGATCGTAGCGACCGCTGACGCTGAAAACGTTGCCGATCGCTGGGAGTGGAACATCGGCTAGCTTTTTGCCGTCTAGCGAGAAGAGTTTTAATTCCGAGGTCGCGTTGTGTTCATATTGAGCGAGCAGTTTGCCACCGGTGACGTTTGCGTTCTGGAGCACGGCATCGGACTGCGGGATAATTTCTTTCCAGTTTTCGCGCTTGGGATTGGCGGTATCGGCGACGAAGACGCGATAGCGAGGCGCGCCTTCGTTGGTGGTGATGTAGACTTTGCCTTCAAAGAAATCGCCGACGTACTGGAAATCTTTGCCTATGGTGATTTCGACGGGAGGATTTTTCGTCGTGAGGTCTTGCAAAAATAATTGCGTCTTGGTCCAGCCATGCTCTTCGTCGATGAGGAGCCAGCGCCCGTCGTCGGAGAGATTGACGTTGGGCCACCATTCGGGATCGCGGCCTTCACCAAAGATCAGCGGGTCTTGCGCGGGATCGGTTTCTAGCGCGTGATAGAAGACGTGGCGGTAATAGACTTCCTGACCGGCGGGGACGTCGCCTTTTTTCGGATAGCGCGTGTAGAAGAAGCCGGAATTGTCATGCTTCCAGGCCAGGCTGGCAGCGCGCGTACGCTCGATGGAATCGGGGAGCAGCTTGCCAGTAGCGGTTTCGATTACTCGGAGGGTACTGACTTCGGAACCACTCGGCGACGTGCCATAGGCGACATACTTTCCATCTTCAGAGGCATACCACCAGTCGAGAGCGACGGTGCCGTCGGCGGAGAGATGATTAACGTCGAGCAATATTTTATCTTCGCCGTTGAGACCCTCGCGCACATAGAGGATGGGCTGATTCTGGTTGCCTTCGCGGCGGGTGTGGAAATAATATTTGCCGCCTAACTGCGGAGCTCCGACGGTGCCGATCATTAATAGTTGCGAAAGGCGGGCGTTGATTTTGTCGCGTCCGGGGAGCGGGTCGAGGATGGAGCGGGTGTAGCTGAGTTCTTCTTCGACGTAGAGCTTGGTATCGGAATCGTTCGGGTTCTCGAGATAACGGTAGGGATCGATTATTTTGTGGCCGTGGAGGGTGTCTTCGACGGGCTCGGGCTTGGCTATGGGCGGGGCTTTGTGCGGACCAGGCGGAGTGGAAGGAGTGGAATCGCCGGCGCGCAAGTCGGCTGCTTGAGAATCATTGACAAAGGTCATGGCAAATATTCCGATGACTAGAACAAAAATGGCGAACGACAAACGCGGACCTCCCGGCATAGGTACCTCACTTCAGATGTGGACGAGACGCTGGAGATTAGGTTAGCAGAAGCAAAAGCGCTTACCACGAAGGGCACGAGGGTACACGAAGGAAAACACCCAGGCAAATGACAGCGCGGCCGTGTTTTCAATCGTGGTAGCGTCTGATATGATTTGGTGGACGATTCAAGCACGCATCACGCGTGCTCTCACTCCTCAGTAGCTCAATGGCAGAGCATCCGGCTGTTAACCGGAGGGTTGTAGGTTCGAGTCCTACCTGAGGAGCCATTCTTTGTCCCGCCCTTCATCAGGTTACGCGGCCTTCTGCAACGCAAGCGGCGCATTGTTTGTAGCCCTAATTAGCCCAACTGAAAAGCCAAGCTCGACGCGGTCGCACCATTCTCGCCGCCAAAAGGTCGTGTTGCAAGCCGTTCGCGTGGAGGTCGGTTACCGACTTGGGTGCGTGCCCGAGCCAGAGTCCGATTAAGTCCTCTGGCACGCGAGCCCGGCGAAGAGTCTCGGTGCGGAATCGCCGGAACGCGTGAAGACCCACGCCAGCTGCTCGGTGAACGTTGCGCTGCGCGTGAGGACGACCAGTCCTCGTGGCGAACAGGTAACCGGGTTTCCCGTCCGCATACACCTTCAGCGATTGTGCGAGCGGCTCCGCAAGATCAATCTCGCGGATCGCCGCCATTGTTTTAGGGTCCTACTCCCGACCGTGCCAAATACTCGGGGTGACATTCCCCGGAAGCGCGGAGTCGCTCTATGATCGGCACGAAATCGACCGCATCAAATATCCGGTTGACCCTCAAGCGCCGAGGGCTATGCCCGTACGCTCGATCGTGGCGGCGATACGAGACACTCTCTCGTACGATTGCAACCGATCTTTATGCTCAAAGGTGTCGGTCACCACGATAACCTCGTTGGCACCAGTATCACTTACCAGCATCTCCAGCTTTGATGCAACAGTCGCGTCCGATCCCACGATGGCTGCGCGCAGTTTGCTCTCCACGGCCGCCCGTTCATGATCCTGCCATAGCGGCTCCATGGAATCGACTGGGGGTAATAATTCGACCGGCTGATTTCGGATCAGTCGCAGAAAGCGCTGCTGCGGTGTTGTGAACAACCGCCGGGCTGCCGAGTCCGTTTCGGCTGCGATCACTTGCACCGCGACCATGAAATACGGCTTTCGCAGTTTTTCGCTTGGCTGGAATTCTTCCCTATAGAGCTGCGCTGCAGGGAGCAGATAGTCGGGAGCAAAGTGCGCCGCGAATGCAAAAGGTAGACCTAACATCCCCGCCAACTGGGCGCTAAACCCGCTCGACCCCAATAATGTGATCGGTACATTGCTCCCTTGGCCGGGAATTGCTCTCACAGGTTGTCCGGGCTTCTCGGGCCCGAGGTATGTCTGCAGTTCTTCGACCAGAGCCGGGAAATCTTCCCCGCTTTGATGCAAATCTCTTCGCAGCGCGCGCATGGTCTGAAAATCGCCGCCGGGAGCGCGTCCCAGCCCTAGATCGATGCGTCCGGGATACAGCGCCTCGAGCGTCCCAAACTGTTCCGCCACCACGAGAGGGGCGTGGTTGGGGAGCATCACTCCGCCGCTTCCTACTCGAATCGTCTTTGTCGCCGCGGCCACGTGGCCAATCAACAGAGATGTGGCTGAGCAAGCCAGTCCGGAAATGGAATGATGTTCTGCCAGCCAGTAGCGTTTGTATCCCCACTGCTCAACATGCCGCGCCAAGTCGACTGATCGGGCAATTGCACTGCCAGCGGGCTCCCCTGCTCGCATGCCCACAAGATCCAATACCGAAATGGCTAATTCATTACCCATGGTCGATTAGATGAGCCAACCTCGAAAGCGATGCCAACCTTGCTTAACCGTTTTCGACGCGCGACTTTATGTCCGCGTATGCGGCATCGATGAGTATGCTTAACGCTTCGGCATTGGTGATCGTTGCTGGTCCCAGCTTCACATGGCGCATGAACTTGCCAGTGCCTTGCAACAAGCGTGCCGGATCGGGCAGCGCTGCTCCGTGAAAGAACCCGACGTTTACGTGCGAGGTGAATACGTTGACGTAGCCGAAGGGCGCATCGCCCAAACAGGCAACCGGACAACCGTCATGCAAAAGCTCGCGGACTTCGTCACCGCATTTTCGCATCACCTCAAACCACTGGTGCGCGATGGCTCCCAACTTACCCGCATGCGCTTTCATCCATGCATCGATGGCGGGATCGCGCTCGACAGCGCCGTTGAATCGCAGCAGATCCTTTCTCATGGTCGCTCCACTTCCGCTTTCGAGATTTGTGTGCGGAACAATTGTTCTTGTTGAGGGAGTGTCGTTCCCGGCTAACACCGCAGTCTTTTTATAATCCCGATCAATCGTTGGGCCGACTGGCGGCAAAAACTTAGCTTACAAGATTAAGGAAAGTTACCAGTCTTCGCTAATGAGAGGGCGCCTGCTAATGCACTGGCCTCAACACCCTGTCGTTTGTGGTATTCCGCGGGCCGCGGTGCGATGCGCCTTCGGCCTGAAATCTGCTACCATGACCGCTTGGTGAGGTTTCGATGCCCCAATACGTGATCGAACGGGAGATTCCGGGCGCAGGCAATTTATCGGATGCGGAATTGCAGTCGGTGGCCAAAAAATCGGTCGGCGTACTGAAGGAATTAGGACCGGAAATCAAGTGGCTCCATTCGTACGTGACCGGCGATAAAGTGTATTGTGTGTACCTGGCGCCAGACGAGGAAACGATTCGCGAACACGCACGGCGTGGAGGTCTTCCGGCGAATCGCATCTCGGCAGTGCGCCGCATGATCGATCCCAACACCGCAAACTGAGTTAAGCGGAGTTTTGAGTCGGCAGACCTGATTCTGCCTCGCAGCTGAGTGCCTCCTGGATAGCTTGCTCGACCGGCATCGCCCAACCTTCCATCCACGCCGTCAGGCCTGCAGCATTGCCGAGCGTTCGGCGTGCAAATTCCAGGGCTTTCTCCAGCCTGCGCTGTTCGGCCGATATGAGGGGAACGCCCAACTGTTGGCGAAGGGCGGCTGCGGCTCCAGCCCAATGCAGCGATTGCTCAGCCTTGGACCGCGCCGCAGCGCTGATAGCGAGAGATTCGAGCGCTCTCGCGATGCCGCGTTTGTGACCCAAATCCTGAAACAGCTTGATGCTTTCCCCGTAGAGACGACGGGCTTCGAGGTCGTTTCCCTGATCGCAGCTCAGGCTTGCCAGATCGGAGAGCGCGCTGGCGATTCCCCAGTTATCATGCAGCCGCCGAAACTCCGCCATGCTCTGTTCACAATAGGAACGCGCGGCAACGAAGTCGGCTTTTTCGCGAGCAACGTCGCCCAAGTAGTTCAAAGTCCACGCGACTCCGGTGCCATCTCCGAGTTCTCGGAACATCGTCAGACACTCGTCGTAAACCGAAGATGCTCGCTCAAATTCGCCCTGCAACTTCATCACACTGGCGAGATTGCTAAGGGCGCGGGCGATGTTCGCGTGATCGCCAAGCTCCTTCCATATTGCGACACATCGATCAAACAACGAGGATGCGGCAGCGAATTCGCCACGATCGCGAACGTTGACGGCCATCGCGTTCAGGGCGACGGCGACACCACGATTGTCATTTAGCTTGACACAGGTCTCGAGACTTTCTTCGAATAGTGGGCGACCAGAGTTGTAATCGCCCTGTGCCGCCGCCAGCACTGCGCCAGCGAATAGCAGGCGCGCTCGAAGCTTCGGACGCGCTACGGCTCCTTCCATCGCAAGCAGCCGGGCGATGGCATCCCGGCCTTCCGTGAGATGCTCGCGCGTCTCCCAGAAGCGGAACAGAGCGGCGCCGAGGCGGAGGCCCCATTCGGCATCCCCAGTTTTGATTAGATAGTCAATCGCGCGGCGGATGTTCTCATGTTCGACCTCATAACGGTCAAGCCATTCGGGTTGTGCGGCAATGTCTTCGGCACCTTCTTCGGCAAGCACGAGATAATACGCCGCATGGGCACGGCGAGTCGCAGGTTCGTCGTTGCTCTCAGTGAGACGTTCGAGGGCGTACTCGCAGATGGCAGAAAGCATAATGAACCGCGTTTCCTGACCAACTTGCTCCACTTGTTGGGCCAAGCTCTTGTCCACGAGTGAAGCCATTCCGTCGAGCACGTCCAGGCCCAAGTCGCCTTTAGTGTCGCAGACGGCTTCCAGGGCTTCGAGGGTGCAGCCGCCCGTAAACACGGAAAACCTTCGCAAGAGAGTTTGTTCAGCGTCATTGAGGAGGCCGTAACTCCACTCCACGGTGTTGCGAAGAGTTTGTTGCCGAGTCGGCAGATCGCGAGCGCCACCGGTGAGAAGGCTCAAACGGCTTTCGAGACGGGTGAGCATAGCGGACGGCGAAAGCAGCTTGATGCGGGCCGCGGCCAGTTCAATGGCTAGGGGCAGGCCATCAAGCCGAGAGCAGATGGCGGCCACGGCGGGCGCGTTTTCCTTGGTCAGCGCGAATTGGTGCTTTACCGCCTGCGCACGTTCCACGAACAGCTCGATGGCTGGAAGACGGGAAAGCACTTCGATAGGGGGGATAGACTTGGGATCGGGCAACGCCAGCGGCGGCACAGGGAATTCATGTTCACCGTAAATATGAAGCGGCGCCTGGCTGGTGACCACCACTTTGAGTTGGGGGCCGGCAGTGAGCATTTGCGCGACGACCGGAGCGGCGGAGAGGAGATGCTCGAAGTTGTCGAGCACGAGGAGCATGGGCTGGCTCAGACCGGCGATATACGCTAGCAAGTTTTCTTGCGGCGAAGTATTTCCGGTCTCGTGCACGCCGATGGCCTGCGCGATGGCGGACACGATTAAGGCCCGTTCGCCAATCGCGGACAGCGCGACAAAACAAACACCGCTGGGAAACCGGTCGGCCATTTTGACCGCCACTTGCAATGCGAGCCGCGTCTTCCCGATGCCACCCGGACCGGTGAGAGTGACGAGGTGTATGTCGGGTCGGCTCAGAAGCTGGCAGAGATCATCCGTTTCGCGTTCCCGTCCGATGAATGCGGTGCGCTGCGCGGGCAAGTTGTTGCGGCGAGGTTCCGATTCCCTGACCGGCACATCGGCCACGCGGTCGCGCACGGCAGCAAGGTCGCGAGCCAAATCCCGGGTAGAGGCGTAACGCTGCTTCGGATCCTTGGCAAGGCAGCGCTCTACGATCCAAACGAACGGAGCGGGCGCCTGCAGCGTTTTGGCGCCGAGGCGCTCGGGTTCATCGCGAAGAATTGCCGCCGTCGTTTCCGCATGTGTCCTCTTTCGGAAGGCGGGGGTTCCGGTAGCCATTTCGTAGAGAACCGACCCGAAGGAAAATTGGTCGGAACGAAAATCCAGTTCCTCGCCCGTCGCTTGCTCGGGCGACATGTAGCCGACAGTGCCGAGCACCGTTCCATGCTCGGTGATGGTGGTGCTCGAATCCGAACTGCCGCGGTCGGGTCTAAGAAGTTTCGCCAGACCGAAATCCAGAACCTTGGCCGTACCGTCGCAAGAAACCATCAGATTCTCGGGCTTCAGGTCGCGATGAATGAGGCCAGTCTCGTGGGCTTTAGCCAGACCGTCGGCAATTTGCGCAGCGATTGCAACCAATTTGCGAAATGGAATCGGGCCAGAGGCGAGCAGCGAACGCACGGTTTCTCCGTCCACCAACTCCATGGCGATATAGTGGGTGCCGTTTTCGTGCCCGAGTTCATAAATGGTGACGATGTTTGGGTGATTCAGCGCACTGGCAGAACGGGCCTCCTGCTCGAAACGCGACAGGGCTTCAGGATGCGAACCGTGGTCGAGCGAAAGCGTCTTGATAGCGACCTCACGGTCGAGTCGGCTGTCCTTGGCGCGATAGACCTCACCCATACCGCCGGCGCCCAGCCGCTGAAGAATTTCGTAACTGCCAATACGCGCACCCAGCGACAGGGTGGACGACGACGAAGCTGAAGAAGGATGTGGATTCACGGAACTCGGAGAAGCGGCTCTCGCCATGCCGAAGCGGACTCTTACCTACTGCACGATTACTGCCCGATCACAGGTGAATCATTCGCGCCTGCGACAGATCCCAAGGCAGCGCCCCTGGTGGGCTTATAATATCCCAGAATTCGGAGGGATTTGATGGATATTCGATCGCTGCAACGGCCGCTGAAAGATTCGTACCGACAAGACCCGGCCAGTTCGCGAATTACGCTGACCGCGCGGGGCAGTCAGGGCGACGCGCCGATCGCTTGTTCTGTGGACTTGGGGCGTGCCATCTACGCGGCGCAAGCGCACAAAGGAGTCGGTGGCGCCGGCAGCGGAGCCTGCTCGGGAGACCTGCTGTTAGGCGCGCTAGCCGCCTGCGCCCAGATTACCTGCCAAATGGTCGCCGCTGCCATGGGAATACCGACAGAGACGATCAATGTCACAGTCGACGGCGACCTGGATCTGCAAGGAACGCTGGGAATATCGAAAGAAGCGCCAGTCGGATTTGAGAGCATCCGCGTCACTTTCGACGTCCGTGCTCCACAGGCAACGCCAGAGCAGTTAAGCGCGTTGCAGGCCAAAACCGAACAATACTGCGTGGTGATGCAAACGCTGCAGCATCCGCCGCGGATTGAGCACAAATGGAAGCAATAGAGAGCCGTCGATCAGGATTCGATCTCAGGTTCGTCTTTCAGTGCGGCTTGATGTTCTGATTCACACGGAATAAGTTCCCCGGATCGTAGCGCTTCTTGATCTTCGCTAGACGATCGTAATTCTTGCCGTATGTTGCTCGGATGCGATCCTCGCCCTCTTCCATCATGAAGTTGATGTACGCGCCGCCTGCAGAGTAGGGATGAAGCGCGCTCCAATATTCCTTCGCCCACGTGGAGATTTTTTCTTTGTTCGCCGGGTCCGGGTCGACGCCGACGATCACAGAACTCCAGGTTGCGTCGCGGTAGCCCCAGGGCGTGGCACTGTTCTTGACGCGACCCGCGGCGCCGTTGATCGGGTACAGGTGCATGGTCGACTGCATCGACGGCAGGTTCGCCGCGTATTTCACATGCACCGCGATGGCTTCGTCCGGCAGCGTACGCACGAAATCGGCCTTCCAATACCATTGAAGGCCGGGCGGATAGAAACCGTCGTGCATACTTTGCAGTACGGGATGCGGAATTGGGCCAACCATATCGAGCGCGGGAGTCTTGAAGCGCCGGATCGGCTTGAAGACTTTTTCCCCCTTCTTGATCGGCCCCGTATAACACCACACGATACCGCACATCTTTTTGTTGTGCAGATGCTCGGGGAACGGAGCTGCCGGCGGGACTGTCATGAAAGCAAAGAACCCATAGAGGTCATCGGGCGCCTTCGTGATGAACTCGCGGTACCAGCGCATTATCTCTGCCGCATCTTCCATCGGCCACAACATCGGGCCGCCGTAATCGGTGTGCGCAGGCTGCGCCTTAAACAAAAATGATGTCACGACACCGAAGTTGCCACCCCCACCGCGCACTGCCCAGAACAAGTCAGAGTTCTCCTTGGCGCTGGCGGTAACGAACTGGCCGTCAGCCAAAACCATTTCGACGGCCAGCAGATTGTCGATGGTCAGGCCATACCGGCGCGACAAGTAACCGATACCGCCGCCCAAAGTGAGTCCGGCGACGCCGGTCGTCGAAATAATGCCCGAAGGAACGGCTAGACCGAATGCGTGTGTCGCATGATCTACGTCGCGCCAGAGCGCTCCGCCACCGACCTGGACGGTCTTCTTCTTCGGGTCTACGCGAACATAGTTTATGGGTGAAAGATCAATCACCAAACCGTCATCGCATACTCCCAAGCCGCCGGCGTTGTGGCCGCCGCCGCGGATGGAGACGAGCATTTTGTGCTCGCGGGCGAACTTCACCGCCGCCATGACGTCGGCGACATCAGCGCAGAGCGCAATCAGTCGTGGCCGACGGTCGATCATCGCGTTGTATACTCTGCGAGCCGCGTCGTAACTCGGATCGCCTGGTTCGATCAGTCCTCCGTGCAAGCGGACTCTGAAATCAGCAATCGTCGCTTCGTTCAGCATAGTAAGAACGACCTCCGGAAAATTGATGCGTTCTACGACCACATTGGCTGCACACTTCAGTGCGGCGTTACCGGGCAAACCGGGGTCGCCCGTAGATTCGCGGAATTTTGATTCGCACATAGTACGCCTCTACCTTCAGGGAGGCAACGAGTTGTCCGCAATTTCGTAGCGTCAAGGAAATCGAGTAATCTTGCATGGGTAAGGCGGTGACTGTCCTCCCTATTGGCGGAGAGTTCATGAAGAGACTGCGTCGTCGGTTTGGATTTTGGTTCGGACTTTGGTGTGGACTTTGGTCCGGTCGCGGGGTTCGAGTTTGGATTCGAACTTCGCTGATCTCACTCTGTTTGCTCGCGACTGCGACCAGCAGCTATGGGCAGACGCCGGTCACCAACGATCCTCCTTATTATGGGCCGTTCAATGCCGAGTTTCTTGCTGGCGGCGATGGGCTGAAGAAGGTTTTGCTGAAGGATGATTCGGTGTTGCGCGCGGATTCTCCGTGGTCGCTCTATGCGTGGGTGCGCCCCGCCGAAGCGGCGAAGGGGATGACTCTGGTCGCCGGCATCGGAGATGTAAACGACGAATTTTCGCGGTATTTCGGGCTGGACGGAGATCGCGCGATCCTCTGGATGGGCAGCGACAACAGCCTTTCGGGGGCAGCGGCGATTGATCCAGGGAAATGGCATTTTCTGGCGGCAACTTTTGATGGCGAAAAGTTTCGGCTTTATAGCGACGGGGCGCAGGTTGCCTCCGGCACACTCGATTTGGGGAGCGTGAGCGCGGTGCTGGAGATGGCTCCGGTCGCTTCTGTGGCCGCGTCTCAGGTTGCGCCACTTCAGCATGGTGGGCCTTTGCCGGCCGCGGGCAACTTGGCGTGGCAGCATTTCGGTGGGGAGATTGCATTGCTCACTCTGCTGCGCAGACCATTGAGCGCGGATGAAGTCAAGCAGCTCTTTCATGAGCCGGACAATTTTTCGCTGATTGAATTCGAGGAGGGATCGAAGCCTTGGCCGGTCGAGACGCGTGGACAGGCTGGATATCGCGCGCCACAAGATCCGGCAACGATGCCACGCGGCAAAGCTCAGCCTTCGAAACCGAGCGCAACTGCAGTGACGAAGACGCGGCAAGCTCTCACGCCTAGTGGCAATGGCAACGATGAGTGGAACATCGCGGGAGAATGGAACCTAATTCCCGCGCCTAAGGTGAAGGATGATGGCGCGACAATTTCGCTGGCTAGTTATCACGCGCCCGATTGGTGGCCGGCAACCGTGCCAGGAACGGTGCTCACCACCATGATCGACCGGGGCGTCTATCCCGACCCCGACTATGGATTAAACAATCTCGTGATTCCAGAGAGCTTGAATAAGCAGGATTACTGGTATCGCATGGAATTCCGCGCCCCGAAGTCGGTTAACGGCCGGCGGCTGACACTTACGTTTGAGGGCATCAACTATTCGGCGGCGGTGTGGCTTAATGGGCGAGAGCTTGGTTCGATCAAGGGAGCCTTCATTCGGGGCGTATTTGATGTGACCGATCTGTTGAAGGCGGAGCAACCGAACGCTCTGGCGGTGCGGGTTTCGCCGCCGCCTCACCCTGGCATTCCGCAGGAACAATCGATCAAAGGAGGGCCGGGCGAGAACGGCGGAATTATGTGCCTCGATGGCCCGACGTTCGTCGCGACCGAGGGGTGGGATTGGATTCCCGCGATTCGCGATCGAGATACTGGCATTTGGCAGCCGGTGATCTTGAAGGCAACCAGCGCTTTGAAGATTGGCGATCCGCAGGTCGTGACCACCTTGCCGTTGCCTGATACCAGCCGCGCTGATATTGAGATCAATGTGCCAGTGGAGAATGTTTCGACTTCGCCGGTTAAAGGAATTCTGAAGGCTTCGTTTGGAAGCGTCTCAATAAGTAAGGAAGTCACGCTCGTTCCCGGAATAAGTTCGGTGAAGCTGGCATCCGTCGACTTCCCCCAGTTAGTAGTACAGCACCCGCGGATCTGGTGGCCGAATGGTTATGGTAAGCCTGAGCTCTATACGCTGCGTGTGAACGTTTCAGATGGACATGATGAATCCGATAGCAAACAGGTTCGATTTGGGATTCGCGAAATCACTTACGAATTGAGCTTGCTCGATAGCTCAGGCCATCTGCGGCGAGTGGAATACTCACCGAGTATTGCGCGGCTGAAGGGAGAGCAGGTTGTGAATACAGGTCATGAAAGCATTCGCGAAGTTCCGGCGGCGGACCCTTATCCGTCGAGCTTTCCCCCGGAATGGAAGGACGATTGGAAGTCGTGGGTGGCGTCGCTTGCGCCTGGAGGGGAATCATCGCCATCCGTGCGGATGCTCAATGATCCGAATGGCACGAAAACTTCGCCCTATCTGGTGATAAGAGTGAATGGAGTGCGCATCGCGTGTCGAGGGGGTAACTGGGGAATGGATGATTCGCGCAAGCGTGTCTCGCGCGAACGCCTGGAGCCTTATTTCCGGCTACATCGCGATGCCAACTTAAATATCATCCGCAACTGGGTCGGTCAGAATACGGAGAAAGTCTTTTATGATCTGGCCGATGAATATGGACTCATGGTGTGGAATGATTTCTGGGAATCGACGCAAGACTATAACGTCGAGGCCGAAGATCCGGGGCTGTTTTTGAAAAACGCCCGCGATACTATTTTGCGTTTTCGCAATCATCCATCGATCGTCATGTGGTGTGGGCGTAATGAAGGCGTGCCGCAACCAGTTATTAACGAGGGACTGGCGGAGTTAGTAAGGTCGTTGGATGGGACGCGTTACTATTCGCCAAGCTCGAATGCGATCAATCTTCAACATAGCGGACCTTACAGGTACGAGGATCCGTCGCTTTATTACACAACTTTGAATCGCGGCTTTTCGGTGGAAACGGGCACGCCATCGTTTTCGACTCTGGAATCTTTTCGCGCATGGATCCCGAAAGAGGATCAGTGGCCGATCAGCGACAGCTGGGCTTATCACGACTGGCATCAGAGCGGAAATGGCGACATGGCGCCGTTCATGGCCGAGATGCAGGCGGAGTTTGGAGCTCCTTCGAGCCTCGAAGACTTCGAGCGCAAGGCGCAGATGCTGGATTATGTAGACCACCGCGCGATCTTTGAAGGCATGAACGCGCACCTGTGGGCTCCGAACAGCGGCCGGATGCTGTGGATGACGCAACCCGCCTGGCCGAGTAATGTCTGGCAGATTCTTTCTTCGGACTACGATACGCAATCCTCTTTCTATGGAGTAAAAAAGGCTTGCGAGCCGGTTCATATCCAGCTCGATCTATCTGACTACAGCGTGTCGGTTGTCAATACAACTAACGATGCGCGCACAGGGTTGTCGGTCAGCGCCAGCGTGTATTCGCTCGACAACAAACAGTTGCTGCATCACGAAGAGCATAAAGACGCGGCGGCCGATGATGTCACGGAGGGATTCAACCTGGACATCGCTTCCCTGCTGGCGCAGGATGCGATGGTGCTGGTGAAATTGGAGTTGCGGAATTCTTCGGGGGAGATGGTTTCGGAGAATCTTTACTGGGTGGGAGCGGACAGCGCGTCCTATCGGCGTTTGAACCGGCTTCCGGTTGTTGCGCTTTCATTGGCGGCCACATCGAGTCGTTCGGGCGACGAGATTCATTTGCGAATTAAATTGCGCAATACGGGCGGTGTGGTCTCGCTGGCGAATAAGCTTACGCTTGTCAATGCGGCCGACGGGTCACGAGTTCTTCCGGCTTACTATAGCGACAACTATGTGTCGCTGTTGCCAGGTGAAGAGCGCGAGATCGAAATCGAATATGGCGCCAAGTCGGCTAACGGTGCGGTTCAGCTTGCGCTCAGGGGTTGGAATACCGCGAAGCAGATCGTTCCTGTCGAAAATGCGAACGCTAAGTGACATACTGCGGGCGCATGGCTGCCGTCAGGGTTGTGTCGGATGCAATGCGTTCGCTCGGTCGATCACCCATTGCGGAAACACGGGAGCGCCCTGGGGAGGGTGGCCGAGAGTGATTGCCCAGTGCTCGATCCACCCTGCGCCCTCTTCGCCGACGAAGGTGTCGGGCAGGCTGTAGGCCTGATCGCTTAGCGCATCGCCCAGGGCAATGAAGCGATATCCTCGTTTGCGCAGGAGATCGAGGAGTTCGCCGATGTGATCGGCCTCCAGTTGATTCGCGTGCAGCAAAATAATCTGTTTTGGTTCGTAGCCGATGGTTTGCCTGGCCAACTGCTCGGAGTAGGCGAAGGAGGCGTCGCTGTGAGCGAGATAGCTGGTGACGAGTTGCTGTTGGAGTGCCGTATCGCCACGTCGTTTGGCATCGTCATAGACGGGGGCGTACATCCAGTCCCACGCGTCGAGGGTTATGGGAGCGATGCGATAACCGCGCGCGGTGAGAAAAGCCTCAGCCTGGCGACGCGTCTGGAGGTCGCGTCCGGTATCGAGGAATGGATGCCGAAAGTATCGCAGCTTCATTTTGTGCTCGGCCATGAGCATGCGGGTGACGCTTTCGCCCTGGATAACGTCGTCTTCCCATGCTTGCAAGCCCGCCTGATTTAGTGACATGTGGCTGAAAGTGTGATTGCCGAGTTCGAAACCGTAGTCGAGCCATAGACGGAGGGCTTTGATTCGATCGTCGACTTGACCGAATTGATACAGTTTCCTTTCATTCACGAATCCGACAGCGGGAACCTTCTGATCGCGCAGGGTGCCGAGCAGCTTCGATGTCATTTCGATGATCTCTGCGGCAGACATGGAGTTGGCGGCGGCTGGCAGGTCGTCAATAGTGATGGCAACCTGGCGGTCGGGAGGTTGCTGTGCTGGCGAGAAGACAGGATTCGCGAGAGTGCACAAAATACAAGTGGTGGCGAGAAAGCTGCGCATTTTCATCTTCATCATCATTATGATGGGGCTCGTTGTTGGGATGCGTGGCGGCGGTGTCGAAGACATGGGAACATATTAAGACTATTCGTCGATTATGGTTTGGAGCGCGGATTTTGGGAAGACTTGTCTCTTTATCAATTTGACGGAAGGTCAACACCACTGAAACGTTGGCAGGCATCGAGCAGGGCATCTTGTAGTTTGATGTCGCGGGTGACTGGGTTCGGCGCGCGCAGGTGCATGTGGTAAAAATATTTGCCGGTGACCATTGCGGCGGGATCGTCGCTCACTGCCAGCCATACCTGAGTACGGTGGGCGGCGTCGAGGTCATCGGGCGCTCCTGAACCTCCCATCTTGGTTGGCACCCAGCCGGGCTCTAGCGCGTTGGAAAGAACATGGGGCCAGAGGCGGGCGACGGCGAATGCCAGCAATACGTCGTGCAGCTTGGTATCGGAGTACGCTTGTTGTCCATTCCACGGACGACGCTTCCAGGCGAGATCCTTCAGACTCGCATCGCCATTGCGGTGAAGAGCAGAACTCAGGTAGACGAGGCGCTTCGGTTTCTTGATCATCGCGGTCAGGATGTAGGGCGCGAGTGTATTGACGGCGAACACATGAAGCAGTCCATCTTCAGTTTCGAGGGGCCGAGGTTCGCGATAACCGACGGCTGCGTTGTGGATCACGGCGTCGAACGCGTCAAGGGCGTTGACTTGTTCGGCCAGCCGGCGGGTCTGGGCGATGCTGGCGAGATCGGCGATGAGTACGGCTTCGGCTCTGGGGATAGCGGCGAGCGCTTCCTGGCCCCGGTGCTGATTCCGAGCGTGGAGCACCACGCTGTGCCCCTGGTCGACAAGAAGTTGTGCGGCCATGCGGCCGAGTCCGTCGGAAGAGCCTGTGATGAAAACGCGCGCCATTATTTTTCCCTCACTTTTCAAAGCAACCAACTTAAACGATGCACGGCGGGCGTGGCAGGATTCTGCGCAGCGCGAAATCACGTTTCATGTGCAAGAAAATCAAGAGTGAGCTAGGCTGTTCTGTCCGAAATTGTCAAAAGCTATCGAGGAGAAACATGGTGATCAAGCCTGTTCAGCGGTTGCTGGGTGTTCTTCTGTGCGGCAGTTCGTTTTTTATTGCCTTCGTCGCGGTTGGAGCGGCGCAGAGTGATCAGAGCGTCTCTGCTCAGATCGCACCTAACGAAAATCTGGTTGCGGAAGGTGTGCCGCCGATTCCCGGTGCGCTGGCGGCGAGCGTGGAGCGCTACAGCAACTATCGCGGCGCGAGTTTGGTGAGTTGGAATCCGGAGCGGCGCGAGATGTTGATCTCGACGCGCTTCGCCGACGTGCCGGAACTTCATCTGGTGAAGATGCCGGGCGGCGATCGCAATCAGTTGACGTTTTATGCCGATCCGGTGACGGAGGCGCATTTCAATCCACGGAAGAGCGGTTACTTCGTTTTCAGCAAGGATGTAGGCGGCGCGGAATTTTATCAACTGTATCGCTACGACGTGGGCAGCGGCGACGTCACGCTTCTTACCGATGGGAAATCACGCAATATCGGGATGGAGTGGGCGCACGGCGGCGACCAGATCGCTTACGCTTCGACGCGCCGCGACGGCAATGATGTGGATATATGGGTAATGGATCCGGCGGATCCGAAGAGCGATCACATGCTGGCCAAGCTTGATGGCGGAGGGTGGGGAGCGCTCGATTGGTCTCCGGATGGGCGAAAGATTCTGGCCATCAATGAACTTTCAGCGGAAGAGAGTTCGCTGTGGTTGATCGATTCAGCATCGGGAGAAAAGACGCCGCTCACGGTGAACAACGGCGCAAAGGTGAGCTACTCGGGTGGAAAGTTCAGCAAGGATGGCAGGGGAATCTACACCACGACCGATAAGGATTCTGAGTTTCATCGGCTGGCTTATATCGATCTGGCGACGCAGCACGCTACTTACCTGACTAGTGACATTCGCTGGGACGTGGCGGAGTTTGCTCTCTCTGACAACGGCAAGATGATCGCCTTCGCCACCAATGAAGACGGCTTTGGCGTGCTGCACATGGTCGACACGGCGACTAGGAAAGAAAAAACGTTGCCGAAGCTGCCTTCGGGGATCATTTCCGGCGTGTCTTGGAACAAAAACAATCGCGACTTGGGATTTAATCTCACTTCGGCGCGGGCGAGTTCAGATGTTTACTCGCTTGACGTTGAGACTGGGAAGGTGGATCGGTGGACATTTAGCGAGACTGGCGGAATCGATACGGCCAATCTGCCGGAACCGGAGTTGATCCATTGGAAGAGCTGGGATGGGCGGATGATCAGCGGCTTTCTCTACCGGCCACCGGCCAGGTTTACGGGGAAGCGACCGGTAATCGTGAATATTCATGGCGGTCCGGAGGGACAGTTTCGGCCGGGATTTCTGGGACGCAATAATTATTGGCTTAATGAACTGGGCATCGCCATTATTTTTCCTAACGTGCGGGGATCGACGGGGTACGGGAAGACTTTTCTTTCACTCGACAATGGATTCTTGCGCGAGGGATCGTACAAGGATATCGACACGCTGCTGGATTGGATTCCTCAGCAATCTGGTCTTGACTCTGGCCGCGTGATGATCACGGGGGGAAGTTATGGCGGGTTCATGACGCTTGCGGTCGCCACGAATTACAACGATCGCATTTGCTGCTCGGTTGATGTTGTGGGGCCGTCGAATCTAGTGACGTTTCTTGAGCACACGTCTGGGTATCGGCAGGATCTGCGGCGAGTGGAGTATGGGGATGAACGCGATCCTAAAATGCGCGAGTTTCTGGAACGGATTGCGCCTTACAACAACGCCAAGAAAATCACGAAGCCGCTATTTGTGATCGCGGGGAAGAATGATCCGCGCGTACCCGCCAGCGAATCGGAGCAGATGGTGCAGATTGTCAGGCAGAATGGGACACCGGTGTGTTGGCTGCTCGGCAAGAATGAGGGACATGGCTTCCGCAAGAAGCAAAACGTCGACTATCAGTTTTATGGGACGGTGATGTTTGTGGAGCAGTACCTGCTGAAGTAGGTGAAGCTGAAGGATGGAGAGATGTTGGAGCAGATGCTCGCAAGTTAAGCCAATCAGCGGCGGATAGCTTCCCCAAACCATCCGCCACCGAGGACTTCGCGGAACGTTGTTTCTGTGAATCCCGCGCTCTACATGGTAATGCGGGAATGGGGAGCGAAAAGGGTCATCGAGTAAAAAAATATTTCGAATTGTATGTTGCTTCAAAGAAAACGAAGAAACTGACGGCCTGCGGATGCAGCAGACTTCTCTAATATCGCAAACTATTGCACGTCCGCTCGTGAAGTTTTGGGGACGAATCTCGTAACCACTAGAAACAACCCCGCGATCACGACAAAGATCATCCAGCTCGCCTCGGGACCGAGGAGGCCGCCGGTCAGCCAATCGGGACCGGGCCACGAGGTGGCGAATAACCGGCCTTCGGCAAACTCTCCAGCATTGCGTCCAGCAAAGAAATAAATGTTGCCGAAGTCGAAGGCGGCGTGCCAGCCGATGGCGAAGGCCAGGTTACCCGTGCGTCGAATGGTGATGGTGAGGAGGAAAGCTAACAGGCCAGTGCAGGCGAAATCCTCCCAGCGCTCGTTGGGCTTGGTGAGATAGTGGAGGGCACCGAAGCCTATTGCGAGGACGGTGGCGGCAGGCCAGAAGCCAATGCCATCGGCCAAGGTGCGCAGCAAGTAGGCGCGGAAGGCGAACTCCTCAACGATGCCGATCACGAGAGAGGCTGCAATCCAGAGCAACAGTCCGTAGACTAATGCGCTTCCGTGGCTGGCTAAGCCGGTTATGCGGTAGCCGCCGAAAGCGGCGATCAGTCCAATTAAGAGCGAGACCGAGGCAGCGCCCCAGGCGAGGCCTTTCCAGAAAAGAGCGCCGAAGAGTTGGCTCAGGTGAACGTAGTAATCGCTGAGGTGACGGCGCTCGATGCGCATCATGATGAAGGTGGCGAGCGCGGTCGGGATGAATATGAGGAGTATATCCGTGGCAGCGAGCCAACGCGGATCGAGGAAAGGGTGCTGACCTCCGAAGCCCAGGCGGGACCCGGTGTAGCTGATTGCGTAGTTCGCGGCAATGATGATGGCCAGCCAGATCAGCAGTCTCCAACCGGAGTGGAGCTGGCCTTGTTGATTGATGAAGAGTTTGCGCATGGTTGTTGTCCGATGTCTTATCCAACGCGGCCCGAAGTTTGGCGAGCAGAATGAAACTCGAAAATCAAATAGGCGCCGGTTTCGTAGAGGCTCGTCACCGTTAACGAGGCATCGAGCGTTTGGCGCGGTTAACTATTCGATAAAGCGGCTGCGGTAAATGCGGCCAGATCACTGAATAGCTGCACCAGGGTCGCTTCCCTTTCGGCCTCGGGCAAAGCGAGTTGCCGCTCCACTCGCGCTTCCATGTCGCGCAACTGCGGCTCGGCCGTTTTGCCGGCGAGGTGGTGAAAGAGCAGGCGGTGCGCGGCTTTGCGCTGCATGACTTCGAGTCCATCGAGCATCTGGCGGTGCGATGTACCTTCCCAGATGGCCAGGATCATAGCCTCGCGGAGCCAGCGCTCGACGCGATTTTCTTGCAGAGTTCCGACGCCGCCATAGACTTCCATGGCCCACTTGGCGGTGTGCACGGCGAACTCGGCGGTCCAGTATTTGGCCAGGTGTGCGATGAGGCGAAAAAGATGATAGCGGTCGGAGTATGGCGGCTTCTCCTGCCAAACCTCGTCGAGCATGTGGACGGCCTCCCACGCCAGTTTTGAAGCGGCGTGCAGGCCGCGCGCGCGATCTTCGAATTGGCGACTCAGCAAGGGATGCTCGATGATCGGTTTGCCGAAGGCGGTGCGGCGCTGGGCATAAGAATACGCATCGGCTAGGGCGCGCTGGGCAAGGGCCACGCTGCCTATGCAGTTGGCGACGCGCGAGAGATTGAGTACCTCGAGAATCAGATAGATTCCCTGCTCTGATTGCCCGAGGAGCCAACCTTCGCTGTTGAGCAGTTCGATTTCGCCGGTGGGAACGGAGCGGGTCGCGATCTTGTCTTTGAGGCGGCGAATTTGATAGTTGAGTTGACCGTCTTCCCGGTGACGCGGCACCAGGAAGAGACTCAGGCCGCGCACGTTTTGCGGCGCGCCTTCTGGCCGAGCCGCCACAACGGCTAATTCGGCGCCGGCATTACTGGCGAAATATTTGTCGCCGGTCAAGCGCCACTGATTTCCATCTCTTTCTTTTTGCGCAACCGTTTCGACCGCCGCGCCTAAGTCGGATCCGCCCTTGATTTCGGTCATCCACGTGGCGCCCTGCCACACGGTATCGTCGCGCCGCAACATGCGGGGCAGGAATCGTGCTTGTAGTTCTGCGTCTCCATACTTTGAGAGCGGGCAGAGTGTGGAAAGAGAAACAGTGTAGGGACAGGCCAAGCCGGCGTCGCAGAAACCGGTGGCGTAGAGGAGGAGATAAGCGGAGAGCAGCGATTTCTGCTCGGGATTCTCAAAGGCGCGCCAGAGCACGCCGGAACGGTATCCGCGTTTTAGCATGCGCCAGTATTCGGGCGGATAAAGAATCTCGTCGACACGCGCGCCCCACTGATCGAACATGCGCAGCCATGGCGTGCCGGCGCGGTCGACTGCGTCGGAGATTCCCTGCCCTTCGCTTTCGAACCATGTCTCGTAGTCACGCAACCATGCGTGATCGGCGTGGATTCCGAGGTGCTGCAGAAACTGCACGGGAGAGCGCAGGACATCAGAACGTAAAATATCGACGCTCATAGCGGCCGCAACTTTTTTCATGTGCCCAGGAATTCTAAAGTCAACACCCACGCTTGCCGCGCCGAGTGCGGCTCGTAGGAGGCGCGTTCGTCACAGAAAAATCCGTGATCCGCGCGCGCGAACTCGACGTTCACGTAAGTCTTCTGGTGCGCGCCGAGGGCGTCGGTCACGGCTTTGCGGTGGTCGGGGGTGATGTGCTTGTCCAACCCGCCCCAGACGAGTAGCAACGGCGCTTGTTGTTTGGAGGCGCGATCGAGCAGTGCGGGAGCGATGCCGCCTCCGTAGAATGACACGGCAGCGCGCAGCGGAAGAATGCTATTTGCAAGGAAGGAGGCGCGGCCACCCATGCAGAATCCGACAGTCGAAATCTCGTTTGCTTTCACCTGGGCATTCGACTGAAGCCAGTCATACGCCGCGCGCATATCTAACTCTGACTTCTCTGGGGTCACAGCTCGAACGTGCGGCTGGACGGCGGGAAAGTCTGTGTAGCTGCCTTCGAAGCCGGGAGGAGCGGTGCGGTGAAAGAGCTCGGGAGCTATGACAATGTATCCTTCAGCGGCTAAACGCTCGGCTACGCTGCGGATGTGATGGTTAACACCAAATGCCTCTTGCAGGAGAATGAGCCCAAGATGAGGGGCGGTTTGCTCTGGCCGCGCTATGTAGACTGACATGCGGCTGCCGTCGGAAACGGTGAGTTCTACTTTTTCTTTCGCGATTGCTGGCGAGCTCATAGATTCTTCAATAGTAAATCCACCTGCGTGGTTACAAGCCGAACTGAATGCCTTTGCGCTCTCGTCCCAGCGCTACCACGATGGCCGCCAGCGTGAGCACTACAAATGCGGTCAGGGCCATGGCATTCGCGTAGCTGGTATGTTCGGCGAGAATCGCCTCCGCAGTTGGAACCCAACTGGCTAAGAGAACGCCACACTGATAGGCGAATCCGGGCAGGAAACCGCGAACGGAGTCTGGCGATAACTCGGAGAGATGCGCTGGAATGATTCCCCACGCTCCCTGCACCATGAACTGGAGCAGAAAGGCACCGAGAATCAACATGGCGAGAGAAGGTGAGTAGGCCCACAGCGGAACCAACAGAATCGCACAGATGAGCGAGGTGATCATGGCGCGACGGCGTCCGAAGCGGTCGGACAGAAAGCCGACCAGCGTGCCTCCGCAAAGCGCTCCCACCATGGAAATGGCAACGATTTCCGCAACTCGCGTCGGCTTCATGCTCCAGTAGCGCTTGAGGAAGGTTGGGAACATATCCTGGGTGCCGTGCGAGGCGAAGTTCATCATCATCATCAGGAGAGTTAGATAGAGGAACAATTTCCAGTTCGATAGGATCGCGCGGCCGAGGTCGCTCCAGTTGGGATGGCGCGTTTTTTGCCAGACTTCGGATTCCTTCACGCGGAAGCGGACGAAGAGGCCGAGCAGTGCGGGAAGTCCTCCGATGAAAAACATTGGGCGCCAGCCCCAGCGCGGAAAGACAAAATAGAAACAGCCGGCCGCTAGGAGATAGCCTAGAGCATAGCCTTGCTGCAAAATTCCTGAGAGTAATCCGCGCAGTCGCGGCGGAACTTTTTCCATGGCGAGCGAGGCGCCCACGCCCCATTCTCCGCCCATGCCGATGCCGAACAGCGCACGCAGCACGAGGAAGGTGGTGAAGCTGTGCGCGAAGCCGGTTGCCACTTCAATCGCGGAATAAAAGACAAGGTCGATCATCAGCGGGATGCGCCGTCCGTAGCGGTCGGCCAGCAATCCGAAGATGAACGCACCGACGGGACGGAACGCCAGGGTAAGGGTGATGGAGAAGGCAATTTGTTTATCCGGCCGGTGAAATTCCTGCGCGATAGCGGTCAGTGAGAGGACGACGAGAAAAAAGTCGAAGGCGTCGAGGGTCCAACCGAGAAAGCCGGCGAAGACGGCTGCACCGTGGCCGTCGGAATTCGTGGCGGGCACGGTGCCTGGAATGGTCGAATCGGCCAGCGAACTCAGATTTCCTCCTCTAGGACGGGGACTACTATACAACGAAAAAGCGCAGGGACAAGCGGGCTGTTTCTTTGAGCGGGATGGGGAAAAGCTTAGCGAGTCGCGTTCGCCGGCAGAAGCATGCCGCTGCAACCGCCGAGGCCGATGCGACGAAATCCATCACGTTCGCAGAATCCGCGGAGGATGACTTCGTCTTCGTCTTCGAGAAATTTTCTTGGTTCGCCGGTCGGCAGGGTTACTGGATCTTTGCCGCGTGAAGTTAATTCCAGCAAGCTTCCGCAGGCGCTCTTGTCGGGACCTGACACAGTTCCGCTCGCCAGCAGATCGCCGGGACGAAGATTACAACCGTTGCTCGCGTGATGGGTGAGCAGCTGCGCCATGGTCCAGTACATGTCGCTGAAATTACTTCGGCCGAGGACGACGGGAGCCATACCTTGCTCGCGCATACGGGGTGAGAGCAATGCGACTTCCAGATGCAGGTCGACACCGCCGTGGTCTTGATCGTTCTGGTCAAAAAGATAAGGTAATGGCGCCGGATCGCCTTCCGGGCGGACGAAGGCGGCGGTGCGGAAAGGAGCGAGCGCTTCCATCGTCACAACCCATGGCGAGAGTGAAGTGGCAAAGCTCTTCCCTAAAAACGGTCCCAGCGGCTGATATTCCCATGCTTGAATGTCGCGGGCGGACCAGTCATTGAGCAAGCAGATTCCGAAAATATGTTCTTCTGCTTCGGCAATGGGAATGGGTTCTCCTAAATTATTTCCGGCGCTCACGAAAAAACCGACTTCCAGTTCGTAATCGAGCGCCTTGGCGGGCCCGAATCTTGGAGGGGCGTCGCCGTCGCGCGTTTGGCCGTTCGGACGGCGGATTGGCGTTTTCGAAGGAACCAGCGATGAGGCGCGCCCGTGATAGCCAATTGGAATGAATTTGTAATTCGGGAGCAGCGGGTTGTCGGGACGAAACAATTTTCCGACGTTGGTGGCGTGAAAGATGGAGGCGTAAAAATCTGTGTAGTCGCCGGTGGCGGCTGGGAGAAGTAGGTCTACATCGGACTGCGCGAAGAGATGGCGGGAAGCGGCTTGCCTATCAGCGCCGGGCGCGTCCTGGCGCAAGATGGCATGAAGACGACGGCGCAAGGCGCGCCTCGCACCGACTGGAAGCGCCATCAGCGAATTGAGAGAACTCGCGGCGCAGGCATCGGCGGTAAGGGTGCTCTCCCCAGCAAACGAAGGTTCGATTTGCATTCCTCGAAGATCAAGAACGCGATCGCCGATCGCTATCCCCAGGCTCGGCTCGGCGCTTTGGCCAGGCCGTCGAAAAACTGCAAAGGGCAAATTCTGAAGGGGGAAATCTGCACCAGCAACATTTGCCGATTCGACCCAGCTTCGCACTTTGGAATCGTGAGTCTCGTCGAGGACGGGTTTCATAGGAGACTTAGAGATCGAAGATCGTCGATGGGTTCGGTGAAGGAGCAGGAGCCAAACGAAACTGCAAAATCCTGGCGGGCAGCAGCAATTGCTCGCACACTCAAGCGATCTTCATGCCAACTCACTCCATCTTCGTCAAAGTGGAAGGCTTGGGGCGATTGTTCCTCGAGCAATTGAGTCGCGACTTTCGAATTCATGCCGGCGCGCAAGAACGCGGCGGCGAGAAAGAGATTGATAAAACCGTGCATCATTCCCAGGGGGCTTTCGGGCTGATAGGTGAGGCGATGGATGGAGCGCAAGGGGTGGTGCAATCCGGCCGTCGCCTTGAAGGGCACATTGTTGGCGGCGCACAGGCGGATGAATTCGACGACGTCATCTGGAGCGGGAAACTTGTCAGCAGTTTCTCCGCCGGTGCGAATCTTGGCTCTGCGGGCACTGCGGGCCAGCGCCGGGATGCAGTCGGTCGCGGATGCGGTGGGAATTTCGCAGTACGTCGACAGTGCCCGCGGAATGAATGCGGAGATCCGCTCGATTTCTCTAGAGCTCGTAACCTTTAGCTCAACCGATTCGATAACTGCTGATCGTTGCGTCGTTGATTTCGCCAGTCGAAGATTGAATTCGGAGATGCGAGCTGCATCCGCCAGTCCATCGGAGCCTAGAAGGGCAGACAGACGCCACTCCGCGCCATTTTCGCCAGACGCCGGATTTGGCAATCGCGCGAATGCATCTTCGAACTCTGCTAACCGGGCGACGGGAAGGATGAAGCGGCCGAGAATCCAGCTCCGTCCAGAACGCAAATATTCGTCGTAATTGGCGACTGAGCGAGACATCGATAATGACGCTGGAGGAAATAATCCCGCGTAATCGATCAGGTCGCGCAGCAAGGTGCTGGCGGCGTCGGTCGCGGCGGGGCCTTGCGTTGTGTGTGAGGATTTCATTGTCGTAATAATCTCTGATTATTCGGGGCGAACAGAAGCGAGAGCTTACTTGGGAATCGTGCGAACGACAGCATGTCCTTCGCCTCGCTCAGGATGACAAGTCCAAATATGCTACTTGGCATTCGCAGGACGACAAGTTTAAGTACGCTATTCGGCATTCGATTGCTTAAACTTTTTTCGCAGCCCCTGCCAGCATTCGAAATATTGATGATCGAGCTGCGAGGTCTCCAGCGCAAACTTTGTGGGCTGGCAGACGAAGCGCGTCTCGAACATGAATGCCATGGTGTCGGCGAGATAGACCGGCTTGAGTTCGGCTTTGCTGGCTTTCTCGAAAGTTTCGGAGTCGGGACCGTGACCAGCCATGCAATTGTGCAGGCTGGCGCCGCCGGGCACGAAGCCTTCGGCCTTGGCGTCATATTCGCCACGAATCAGCCCCATAAATTCGTTCATGAAATTGCGATGGAACCAGGGAGGACGAAATGTATGTTCGGAAACCACCCAACGCGGCGGGAAAATCACGAAGTCGACGTTGGCGGTTCCGGGGACTTCGGAAGGCGAAGTCAAGACGGTGTATATCGACGGATCAGGATGGTCGAAGGTAACGGTGTTGATGCAATTGAAATTCGCGAGATCATATTTGTAGGGCGCGTAATTTCCGTGCCAGGCGACTACATTGAGTGGTGAATGATCGATTTGCGCGGCCCAGAGGCGGCCTTGAAACTTTGTGATAATCCGGTAATCACCGTCGCGGTCTTCAAAGGCGGCGACGGGAGCGAGAAAATCACGCGGATTGGCCAGGCCATTGGCGCCGATGGGGCCGAGGTCGGGCAGACGAAAAAGAGCTCCATAGTTTTCGCAGATATATCCTCGCGCCGCTTTTTGCAGTAGTTCGACGCGAAAACGAATTCCTCGTTGAATGACCGCAATCTCACCCGGAGCAACTTCGAGCAGGCCCATCTCTGTGCGCAGCAGTAATCGACCCATCTGCGGCACGATCAGCATCTCTCCGTCGGCGTTGTAGAAAAAGCGGTCGGTCATTGAGGTGTTGGCGAGGTAGACGTGAATTCCGACGCCCGAGTGAGTGTGGGTGTTGCCGTTACCGGCCATGGTGATGAGGCCGTCGACGAAATCGGTGGGCTCGGAGGGGATGGGGATGGGCATCCAGCGCAACTGATTCGGGGGGGTTGGGACTTCGTCGAAGGGCGTGCTGCGCAGCTTTTTTGGGTTGATCGGCTCGAAGGGCTTGTGCGCTACCGAGGGACGAATCCGATAAAGCCAGGTATGGCGGTTTGCGCCGCGGGGTGCGGTAAAAGCCGTGCCACTGAGCTGTTCGGTGTAAAGGCCATGTGCCACTCTCTGCGGTGAATTTTGTCCGCGCGGCAGAACGCCTTCAACTGCTTCGGTCACAAATTCGTTGCCGAATCCGGACTGATAGCGCAATGATTTAGAAGGCGTCTTCGACTTTGTCTTTGCGCTTGCATTCGCGAAGGTTGCGCTGGTTGCTGTCGCCTTAGGCATGCCTAGAGATTTCCTCGCCGGGCTTGTTCCATTTCGATCGATTCAAAGAGCGCCTTGAAATTTCCTTTACCGAAACCGCGGCTGCCTCTACGCTGGATGACTTCGAAGAATACAGTCGGACGATCCTCCACCGGTTTCGAAAAAATCTGCAGCAGATAACCTTCTTCGTCGCGGTCGACGAGTATGCCTAGCGATTTCAATTCGTCGATCGGTTCTTCGACGGGGCCGACTCGCGATGGCAACAGGTCGTAATACGTATCGGGAACGCGAAGAAAATCGAGGCCGTTGCGTTGCAGTTTTGCCACCGTGTACATGACGTCTTTGCATTGGAGCGCGATGTGCTGCGCGCCGGGGCCTCCGTAGGCTTCGAGATATTCCTGAATCTGGCTCTTGTTGCGCGCTTGAGCCGGCTCATTGATGGGAAATTTTACAGAGTGCGAATCGTCGGACATGACGATGCTCATGAGCGCACTGTATTCGGTCGAAATATCCTTGTCGTCAAACGTGATGTAGCGATGGAAGCCGAAGACGCGTGTGTAGTAATCCGCCCAGTACTGCATCTTGCCGAGTTCTACGTTGCCGACTATGTGGTCGACGCGCAGGATGCCGCAATCATCGCCGGCGAGCGGAGCGGCCATGAAGCCCGGCAGGAATGGCCCTTTGTAGTCTTTGTACGAAATTAACGAATGAATCGTGTCGCCGTAGGTGTGGACGGCGGCGCGGCGAATGGCGCCGTGTTCATCTTTTAGATCATGCGGCTCTTCGGCGGGCTGCGCGCCTCGACGCACAGCTTCTTCAAAAGCCTGATCCGCGTCAGCAACTTCGAGCGCGATATCGCGGACGCCGTCTCCATGCTTGCGAATATGTTCGGCTGCGGAATCATCCGCCGTCAGAGGCGTCGTCAGAAGGAAATTTGCCTTCCCCTGGCTCAGGGCGTAGGAGGTTCGCTGACGCTGGCCTGTTTCAAGTCCGCTATAGGCAACCTGCGAAAAGCCGAATCCCTTACGATAGAAATAGGCTGCCTGGCGGGCGTTGCCCACCCAGAATTCGACATGATGAATACGCTTGAGTTTGAGAGGATTCTCCATTACGGCTTGCGCTCCCAGAATCCATCTTCGCACATTTTCGAACGCGATTCGTATCGGGGAATGCCTTTAGGCAAGTCGCCACCGAAGAGAACACTCACGGCATGTTCTACAATCCAGCGGTGCGCACGATCGCTGCTGTTTTTACCACAGTCTTAGCCGTCAGCCTTTTTGGATTGGCTCAGCCACCCTCCGTCCAGAGTACCGGCTTCAACTCTAATCTGCGCGGTGTCAGCGTCAGTCACACGAGAACTGGAAAAAACATTGTCTGGGCCTCCGGAACAAAAGGAATCATCCTGCGCTCATTCGACGACGGCAAGTCATGGAAGCAACTCAAGATCGCCGACGCACCTGACCTCGACTTCCGCGGGATCCAAGCCTTCGGCACTGACACTGCTTACGTGATGTCGAGCGGCGACGGTGAAAAGTCGCGGATCTACAAGACCACAGACGGCGGAACATCTTGGAGGCTTCAGTATTCCGACAAACGCCCAGGCTTTTTTCTCGACTCGATCGCATGCTACTCCAGAATTCGCTGTTTTGCGCTGAGTGATCCGGTCGACGGGAAGTTCCTAATCTTGACCACTACCGACGGCGGCGAACATTGGAAACAGTTGCCGCGCGACAAAATGCCCTCTTCTCTTCCTACTGAAGGAGCATTCGCCGCCAGTGGAACCTCCATCGCGTTATGCGGCGACGACATTTACTTCGGTACGGGTGGACCGTCCGCTCGCATTTTTCACTCAATTAATCACGGGCAGTCCTGGGTCGTGGTTGAAACTCCTGTAGCCAGCGGCAACTCGTCAAGTGGGATTTTTAGTGTCGCCTGCCAAAATCGCTACGTTGTCGCGGTGGGAGGCGATTACAAAAATCCGGAGGACGCTGAACGTGTAGCCGCGTATTCCAACGATCGCGGTAAAACTTGGCACTTAGCGAATCGTTTGCCTCTGGGCTATCGTTCCTGCGTCCGCATCGCGGCGGGTACGACTTTTACCGTAGGACCTAACGGTGAAGATATCAGCCTCGATTATGGGGCGAATTGGAAGAGCGCCGATACTCTAAATCTGAATGCAGCTGCGCTCATAACTAAAGGGATCGGATATGCGGTGGGTCCGAACGGGACATTCAAACATCTCCAGTTGCAGGTTCTGGATTTAATCCACCGTCACCGCCAGCGAGAAAAGGAAGCGGCTCAATAAAGTGTGGATCTAGCGCACTTCGATCGAAACCAGCTCTCCCTGTTGCTTCCCCCCGGCGCGGTAGTTCACAGACGCCAGTCGATTTTTCCAATCGCAGGAGAATTGATCTTCTCCCATGACTACTAATGATTTGTAATTCGACGTATGCATTTTATAAGTCGTCATACCACTCAAGATAGTAACTATAGCTTCGGGGGGCTTCGAGCAATCGCTGCTTACTATCTTACCCTTGAGAAACTGTACAGGGCCGGTTGATTCTGGTTTCGGTGGCGCAGGTTTTGTCGCGGCGTCAGCGTCCTCATCTTGATCAGTTGTAGTGTTGGTATTCGATTCGGTGCTCCTCTTGGCGGTGGGAGTGCTTGCCGCGCCCGCCGGGGTCTCGGGCCCACCGGCCCGTTGCGGGCGTACTCCATACTTTTGCAGTGTGTCTAAGTCTTCCAATTGCTCTTTTGCGGCGACTGCGGCAGTTCGATCCGATCCTGCCTTCAGCCGCGTGAAAACCTCGCGAGCAAGATCCCATTTTTTCCCGGAAACGTAAATCTGTCCCAGGTTGAACTGGTACTCTGCATTTCGCGGCGCCAGAACGATTGCCTCCTTTTGCGCTTCGAGGGCCGAGGTGATTCCACCTCCCTCTACGCGCGCCATTCCTAGCATGTTATAAGCGTCGGCTAGCTCCGGATACCAATCCGTTACCGACCGCAAATCCTGCATCATATTGGCAAGGCCCTGCATCCGCTGCCCGGTAGCTTGTGCCTTCTGATATTTCAACACTGAGCGGTAATACCATACCCACGGGTCTTGAGGGTTTGCTTCCGCGGCTTTCTCCACTTCGTCGGCCGCCGCATCGAATTTCTTCTGTCGCAGATACTCGCGGGCGAGTCCGCGATGAGCCACTTCGTTGTTTGTTGGGTCCGCCGCCAATTGCTGTAAATCGTGCCACGCCTGATCGCGATGTTCGGGAATGCGCGCCATTACGTCACCAATCATCGCCTTTGCGTCATCATCTTTAACCGGGGTAGCCGTCATTCCGATGTCGTCCGGGCCAAAGGGAAGCGGAATCTGAACCGGTTGTTCCCTATCTACTGGATCTGCAATCGGCTTTTTCGATTCGTCGAGCGCAACTCCCAACATGCTCTGCGAATTGAAATATGTCTTTACCGCTTCCTCCATTTGCGCGGGCGTCATGTCAAAGGCCTGCACCATGGCTTTCTCGACCGGAACCTGATGATTGTTGACTAAGTCGAAGTAAATACCCACCTGGGGCATCTTATTCTTGTTCGCGAGATAGTGAACGATCATCCAGGACTGCGCGTAAAACAAGGTATTGTGCGTGCCTTCGCGCTTTCCGTAAACATCATGTTTCATGGTGAATAGATCGGTCATTGACAGCCATACCGGAGAACTTACTAACTGGGTCAGCGACTGCGGGATATTTGGGTCGCGTTTCATTCCGGCCATGTCATCGAAGACGTCTTCATGCCATTCAGGCAATAACTCGGGATCGCCTCCCAGTTCTACTTTCTTGCCGATATTGATCGATCCGAAATATTCGGCCAGGCCTTCGTCAAACCAACCCTGCGTGGGCGGATAGTTGTAATTCAGAAGATAGTGAGCGAGTGGATGAGCCACGGCGCGCCAGGGATCGATTTCAAAAAGATTGAGGACGATATAAATGCGATCCTGTGCCGGAACATAGCAACCACCCGACATGCTCTGTTTTATCGGCGCAATGTCACCATATTGTTTATCGCTCTTGAGTGCGATGACGGTGATCGGCACAGACATCTTTAGCTTGTCTTTTAGAATCAGCTGGCCAAAGACCGCACGCATCTGTTCGAGGCGCAAGGCAACTTCACGGCCGCGCCTGTCGCCTGCGTCGGTGATTACATCGAAGTGCGCGGAATGCACATCGAGCCATTTCGCTTCATCCTTGGCGAGGACGCAGGTCGGAGCGAGGATTTGCGCGGTCAAAGACAGGAGCACGGCAGCAGGCAGGAAAACTTGTGGGACCGAAAATAACTGACGGAATCGCATGACGGCCGGAGCGCTTCCCAGAAATGCTAGCATGCCGCCCGCTGCTTTGGTGGAGCGCACTAAGCAATCGGCGAAAGCGGCTGTAGCACGGGTTGCTCAATTAATTATGCAGCGATTCCCTCACTGTTACGCGGCTTCGTCGGTATTCTCGTCGATCAGGTTTTCCACATTGAGTTCTCCGTTGCCCGGCGCGTCGCGACGTTCACTGCGTCCCAAGTCATCGAGTTCGTCGGAGTCGCGTGGCGGGAGATCGTCCGGCCGGCCATATTCAAGATGGGTATGAACGGGGCGCTCGGGATGATCGGCAGCATCCTCAACGCCCTCTACGATTCCAGCCTCAAGCGCCTGATCGCTATCGGCAAGTTCCCGGACGCTCGCATCGGCTGCATCGGCGACCGAAGAGAGGCGCTGGGTGTCTCCGGATTGCCCGGCGCTATCGGGGCCAACCTGTCCGGGATCGTTGCCCAGGTCGTCGGGCTGCGCTTGTTCGTCACCACGTGCTCGGTTCATCAGAGCCTCCTAAATTGATCGTCGATTTTTTTGTCGATTGTTGGTCGCCCATTGTTTGTCGCCGATGTTTTATCAATGATCCTCTGAACGACCTTTGGATGCAGTTGCGCGATTTAAGGTATAGCAGTTGTCAGGGCGTAGTCCGCGATTTGGCTTTCATCTTGGCCCCGGCCCGGCTCGCACGTTACACTCTCGTCCGTGAGCTCGGCTCCCTCTTCGCGCCTGGCATGGATTGACTGGATGCGCGGCCTCGCCTGCGTTCTGATGTTCCAGACGCACTGTTACGATGCGTGGCTTGGCGGCGACGCACGCAACACGGCCTTTCTGAAAGGATCGCAACTTCTAGGCACGCTCCCTGCGCCGCTTTTTCTTTTTCTGGCGGGAATTTCGTTCGCGCTGGTTGCCGATAGACTCATGCGCAAGAGTCTGAGCGCTGGCGAAATCACGCGCACGATGGCGCGACGCGGCGCTGAGATTTTGGCGTTTGGCCTTCTCTTCCGGCTTCAGGAGTTTCTGATTGCCTGGGGATGGGCTCCTTGGTCTGACTTGCTGCGGGTTGATGTTTTGAACATCATTGGCCTGTCGATGATTTTGATGGCGCTGACTTGCGGGATTGCACTTGCAGCATGGCCCTCC
Source organism: Terriglobales bacterium (assembly GCA_035483045.1). GTDB lineage: Bacteria > Acidobacteriota > Terriglobia > Terriglobales > Acidobacteriaceae > Acidiflorens. The sequence continues at coordinate 143,944 of DATHQD010000009.1, read as the reverse complement.
GGAGTTACCGACCGCCGTCGCGTTCGATTAGTGATTATGGCGCTCGCCGTGGCGTCTCTGATCGCCTTACTCACTCCACCGCTCTACACTACCTGGCGGCCGACCTGGCTGCCCTGGCCAATTGAGTCCTATATCGACGGATGCCACAATCTTGGTGCGCCTCAGCCCTGGCTGTTTCCATTGTTTCCGTGGGCGGCGTTCGCCTTCGCCGGGCTCGCTGCCGGGTTTGTTTTGTTCAGCGATCGGGCTCGTACTCAAGCAACCATGACGCTTGCTTTATTTGCCGCTGTCGGAATCGCGGCGATCCTGGTCGCGCGCGAATTCGACCATTCTTCGTTTCATCTCTATTCCACTTATGATTATTGGCACACCAGCCCAAATTTCCTGATGATGCGCATTGGCCTTCTGTTAGTGATCGCCTTCATGAGTTATGCCTGGTGTCGCTGGGGTCTGGGAGTTCGAGGTTTCAGTCCGCTGATTCAGTTAGGGCAGACTTCCCTTCTGGTCTATTGGGTGCATATAGAGTTCGTCTACGGACGATTCTCGCTCCTCCCCAAACGAGCCGAAAGCATTCTTGGCGCAACGCGTGGACTGCTTGAAATCTGCGTGTTCATGCTGATTCTTTCGTTATTGCGTACCAGAATTGACTGGAAACAGATCGACTGGAAGAAGCTGACGGTCGGGAAAAAGATCGCAACAAAAGTTGAGACTGCGTAGCCGTGGAGTTATTGCAGACTTAGATTTATTTCGCCATGTTTGCCGAAAGTGATGCGCAACAGACTTTCCTGGCCACTTTGAAAATCGCCGTCTACTGTGGCTGACTGATCGTAGTTAGCCGCCTCGGAACTGACTTGCACTCGCAGGCTATGCTTGCCGGGCGGAAGCTGCGCAGCGTGGACTTCATGCCCTTGAACATGATGAAACATACCAAGGTGTTTCTTGTCGGTGCCTTCCAAGACGTGGGCGTATGCGAGATGGTCATCAGACCAGACCAATAGATGGGCTTCGGCGAACTTATGGTCGACTTCGATTTCCAAGGTGGCTGGAGGTGGTTGAGACGCGGCAGCCTTGGCGGGTGTAAGAGTTGGCGACCCGACGCCGGCAATTTTTGGCCTGGACACTGACGCTTTTCCCGAAGAAGCCAAGTTCGGATGCTTTTCGGCGATTGTATCCGTCACTGTCGCGCGTGAAGTGACAACGGCATTCGGCAAGGTCGTGAGCGGCGCAGGCTGCGGTTGGTTCGATGCAATCGCGACTGAAGCGGGCGACGGCGCGGCATCTCTCGGCGGCAGTCGGCGGGCAAATGGGTAGGGATTGAACGAAATGATCCAGAAGCCAAGGATGAAGAGCGCGGCCAGGATCGCGGCTCCGGCTAAGGATGTCTTCCGAACGTGTTCTCGGTAATCGGCAGGCTTATCGTTGGTTGCGGCAACCGAGCGCGGATTGGGTCGAATGGCAGCGCCGGTCGCCACAAAGCTTAGCGCCGACGAACGCGCGATTTCCTGCCCGGTCTGGCCATCTTCTGCGATGGATGAAGGCGAGGGCTGTTTCGCCTTACTCCAGGGCTCGCGTCCCTGCTGCAGATGCTGAATGTCGAGTACCATTTCCAAACCGCGCTGGTAGCGCAGTGCGGGATCTTTGGCGATGGCGCGGCTAATAATGTAATCGAGGCCGGGCGGGAGTTCGGTGTCGAGAAGAGTGGCGGGTAGCGGATCGTGGTTGACGACCTTGAATGAGACCGTAACCGCGCTGTTGCCTTGAAATGGCCGGTGGCCGGTCAGCATCGTATAGAGGATCACGCCCAGGGAAAACAAATCCGATCGCCCGTCTACGTCTTCGCCATTTAACTGTTCGGGCGACATGAAAGCGGGCGTACCAAGCGTCCGGCCGGCCAAGGTCACGTTGGCGAGGTTGAGTTTTGCGATTCCGAAATCGGCTATCTTGGCGTGCCCGTCTTCGGTCATCAGGATATTCGCGGGCTTTAGATCGCGGTGAACTACACCCTGGCCGTGAGCACAGTCGAGCGCCTCCGCCAGTTCGAGGGCTAGTTGTATCGCAACTTCAACGGGGAGCTTGTGGTCGTGCTGCGACAGAAGGGCGTCCAAGGATTGTCCGCCGACATATTCCATCACAATGTAGGGAGAATGCGTCTCGGGCTCTTCGCCGACGTCGAAAATGGTTACGATTCCAGGATGCGACAGGCGGCCCGCAGCTTCGGCTTCGCGTATGAAGCGCTCGCGATACTCGAGTTCGTCTTCTGGGGACTGGCCTGCAAGAGAGACGGTCTTGACAGCGACGACGCGATTGATCTTGGGATCGCGCGCTTTGTAGACGACGCCCATGGCTCCGCGGCCGAGTTCGGTGAGGATCTCGTATCGCCCAAAGCGTTCGCGGCCGCGATCATCCATAGGTGTCTTGTGCGGTGCTGGAGCTTCAGAGTTTTTGAAACTCGGGTTCACTGATCAGCGCGCGGCTGCTTCCGCCTTGCCCTCGGTGATGACGCGAATGCCGACCACGTTTTCACTCAGGACATCGGCGATCTTCTTCGCTTGATCTGGGCTGAGTCCGTTGAGCAGTTCAAAGGCAATTTGAACGCCCTTAAGGACCGGAATCGTGTCATGATGAAGTCGGATTTCAATGGCTGCCGGACCAGTCTGACGGCCGACGGCAAAACCAACTCCAGCTCTTTCCGTCACTACTTTTTCGTTAGCCATGCGTTCCCCTATGAGAGATTTTAGGCATCCGTCTCTCTGGCGGTTGCGCAAGCAAAGGGGGTTTGCGGGCGTCAACTGCTATTGTCCGCCGGAGGCCAAATGGCTCCAAGTTACTGTCGTGTCTTGCGCCGGGTGGCAGTGTTCGATAGCGGACAGACTGGGGTTGCGGTCAAAGGCGATAGCGGGCGGGCTTATGACCTCCCTCGGCTTGTCGCGGAGATTTGCAGGATCGCATTCCCGGTCAGCTTCAACCCGACCCCCCACGCCTGTCGGGCGCTGGCTTCATCGCTGCCGTAACCGCTTACATATACGGTGCAGTAGAAACCATCGCGAACACCACCAAGCTCGGCGAAATAGCAGCGGCGGATGCAGATTTCGACGGGCGATGGCGTCTCCGGCGCACGGCGCAATAGACTCACCAGGTTTGTGGCGAATTGTTGATGATCCGACAATGACTGCCGGTCTAAACGTGGCCGATCTGGAGGTGGCTGATGTGGAGATGGCGACTCGCTGTGAGTCGAGAAGACTATGTCCACATAACTTGCAAACTTATGCGACGCATCGTAAATCTCTTCCTCCAGAGTGAGTTCGGTGCTGGCCCAGGCGTCGCACTTGGCCGTTTCGATGGCGCTTCGCGGTGAGTTCACGGAGCGGAGAAAATCCCGCAGTTCGGGAAATCTTTCAGCCTCTTCAATCTGGGACAGCAACTCTGGATGCCGTTTCACATCGAGATAGGCCAGTTTGCCGGCGGGATCGGTCCACGGGAAATCAAGCACTGGATCGTCGTGGCCTAATTCCACCGAGAAGTCAGCATCCATTGTTTGCCCACCAGGGACTCATCATTGTAAGTGTAAGTGGGAGTGCAAGTGGAGTCAGAATCTGCGCAGGAAGTTCACGATTTCGTGCTCGGCCCAATAGCCATCGTCGTGATCGTTATTCCTGGAACCAGCGCCGACCACAGATCTTGCGGGCTGACCTACGAAGGCGCAATGACCGCCGTCGGCTGTTTCGACGAAAGCAATGTTCGGGTTCGAAGAGATTTTCTCGCGAGTCTCGGGCGTGATGCGAATGAAGGGATCGTTTGCGGCATACAGAATAAGCGCCGGGACTGCGATGCGATCGACTACATGGGCCGCCGAGGCGCGGTCGTAATAGTCGTCGACTCCGGTAAAGCCGCAATAGAAGGAGGTAATTTTGTGATCGAATTCGCGCAAGCTTTGGATGCCGCGCAGGCGGCTCACATCGAAGTGGCCGGGAAACAGTCGCGCCTTCTGCATCATGCGGCGGCGAAGCGCCCACAGGAAATATTTCTCATAGATCCGATTGGAGGGGTGGTGGAGGGTATCCGCCGAAGTCGCGAGATCGATCGCCGGGCAACAGGCGGCGACGGCGCGAAACTGGGGTGGGGCTTCGGTTCCCCACTCTCCGGCCAACTTGAGCACGATGTTGCCGCCCATCGAAAAACCCACGAGAGCCAGGCGCGAAACGCCGTCGCGAGCAACGACTTCGCGCGCCACTGCTGCCACATCATTCGACAGCCCGGAGTGATAGAGGACGGGAGCCAGGGCGTCCGTGCCGCCGCAGTTGCGTTGGTTGTAGCGGATCACGTTCATCCCGGCGGCCAAGGCCTTCGCGGTGATGCCCAGCATGTATTGCGATTCGCTCGACCCTTCAAGCCCATGCACGATAATGATGGTGAGTGCGGCCGCTCGGTCTGGCTGCCAGTGGCAGTGGCAAAGCACCTGAACGCCGGGTTCGACTTCGATGAGGCGCTCCTCGGGCGGAGGCACTCTAAGGCGGCGTGCGATTAAGAAGCTGGCGATGGTTTGCACGTGACCACCGCTCAGCCAACGGCGCGGCGTGAAAGGGAGCGTGTCTTCCGGTGTTTGCGGAATGCTCACCCTTTGATTTTAAATAGAGTTAGCAACTTTTCTTCTTGGAGTTTTCTTCATGCCTATCTTCGAGTATGTGTGCAAGGACTGTGACCATAAGTTTGAGGCTCTGATTTTTGGCAAACAAAAAGCCGCCTGTCCGAAGTGCGAAAGCACTAAGTTGGAGCCGCAACTTTCTGTGTTTGCTGTCTCGGCCAAGGGCGGAGCGGCGTCGCAGCCGACTTTCTCGGGCGGCGGAGCTTGCGGTTCTTGCGGCGATCCACGCGGGGCGGGAGCGTGTTCGACGAAGGATTTCGACTGAGTTTAGGTCTTTTGCGCTTGACGCTGCGCTACCTCGGCGCCTGAAGGCGCAGTCAAGGACGGCAGAAATCGCAGCGCTGAAGCGCTGCACCACCCAAAGGCTGCCACACTCAGCCGCCTTATTCAGGCTGCCTTATTCAGCTGCCAGCTGCCTTACTTTAAAAGAGTTCCGCAGCCTAACGCTCGGTCGCCCAAAGGCCGCGCTGAGCGCTGCTCTGAACTGCGTTCCGCTTCTCCTTATTCATCGCCGATACAAGGTAACCTCGGGAACTCGTCGCGTGTAACCGATGTGACGTTTTATTTTGCGGCGTCCGCGGGTATGCTGCGTTTCAGTTTGGGAGCGGAAATGGATCGGCGAAAAGAGAGCAGAGTCAACCTGGACGTGCCGGTACGGGTCTGGGGAGTGGACAAGATGGCGCATCCCTTCGCGGAGTTGGCTCGATTACGGAACGTCAGCGACCGCGGGGCGGTGCTGACGGGAGTCCGCGCCAAAATCCAGCCGGGCGAAGTTCTGGACGTGCAACTGGGCGCGTCGCGTTCGCAGTTTCGAATTGTGTGGATCAATCTTTCGGGAGAGGCCGGCATACAGGCTCTGGCATTTGAGCCTCCCATCTTGGGCATCGGCCTCCCCAAAGTTTTTGAGATGGTGGGGACCGGATAAACAGCGACCAATGCCGAACGGCACCGATCGGTCAACTAACGTGGATTCACGTGGCCGGTTCCCACTTTTGTTTCTTCAGTTTCTTCGATAAGAAATCGAGCGAAAACTTCATTGGATAAAAGGCGGCCGCGTGAGGTAAGGCGGAGTGTGTCGCGTTGCCGCTCAAGCAGGCCGTCTTGGATGCATTGCTGAATCGCAGGTTCCCACACAGCGATAGCGTCCCGACCAAACTCTCGCCAAAGGTTTTCGAGATCGATGCCGCGGTTGAGGCGCAGACCGAGGAAGAAACTTTCCTCAATCGCCGACTGTGGGGAGACCGGCGTCACGTTATGCGGCCCTTGGTTCATGTACGCATCGAGCGAGTCGGGAGTGGAAAAGCGAACAGCCTTGTGACCGAGCGCATCCTCACCCGTCGTCAGCATGGAGTGTGCGTCTACGCCGAAGCCCAGGTAGGGCTGGCGCGTCCAATATTTCAAGTTATGGCGGGATTGCCTGGCGTCGCGGGCAAAATTGGAGATTTCGTATTGCGCGATGCCGGCGGCGGTTAGCATGTCGCACGCCTGTTGGTAAAAGTCTGCAATCTTATCTTCATCGGGAACGAAGTGCGCGTGATAGCGGACGCCTCCTGCGGTCAGTTCCCTGCCCAGGCGTGAATCGTCATCGATTTCGAGCATGTATACGCTTACATGCGGCGCGCCGGTCGCGATCGCCTCGGATACTGAAAAATCCCAGCTATCGGCCGTCTGGTGCGGCAATCCGGCGATCAGATCGATGTTGATGTTGTCGAGACCTGCCTGGCGCAAGCGGCTAATTTCTTCGAGAACAGTCGCACGTTTGTGCAGCCGGCCTACGGACTGCGCCTCCTGATCGACGAAAGACTGAACGCCGAGGCTCACGCGGTTCACGCCACATTGCTGCAAAGTTTCGATAAGGGCGGGCGTGAGTGTGCCCGGAGCACACTCGACCGTGATCTCGGCGTCTGGCGTCACCGCAAATTCATCGCGCACGGCGGCGAAGATCCGCCGTAGCTGCGAGGCTTCGAGGATGGAGGGCGTGCCTCCGCCGAGATAGACCGAGTCGGCGGCATCATAGGGCGCGCAGCTTAGCGCGCATCCGACCGTCGACGCGAGTTCGCGGGAGCCGGCAACATCGTCGATGAGGCGGGCGACGTAGTTTTCGAAGGCCGATTTCGAGAAGACGTCAGATGCGAAGTTGCAGTAGCTGCATTTCGTGCGGCAGAACGGGACAGAGATATAGAGGCCCAGCGGCATGCTGTGCTTATTCTATGGGAGCGGGCGCGGTCGCTACCTTAATGTTTGTAAGGCGGCAATGTCTTTACCTCAGGGCGTTTTCGCTAAGTACGGCCTAAAGTATGTTAGCGAGGCCGATTCATTTGACTGGGAAGGGCTTAGAATAAGGGAAAAGGAGCCGCGACAAAATGAGGCTCCGTGTCATCTATTCTAACTGTGGTTTTGACTGGGAAGAGAGCAAGAAAATATGAGCGACAATCAGAACAGCAATGTCTTGTGCGAGGGCTGTGGCGAGGCGTTTTCTAATTTTCTCCAGGAGATGGCCGACCAGAATGCGAAGGTCGCGACCTGCCCGAAGTGCGGCAAAATTCATCCATTGACTCCTCCTGTGACGCTGACTCCTCCGGTGGCGGCTGGGAGGACGGCTCTCAAGGGGCAGGCTCGCAAAAGGGAGCACGCTCTCAAGAGGACGAGCTAGGTCTTGGGAAATCGTTGATCAATGAAGCGCGCTCCTCTACCGACCATCGAATGGGGCGCGATTTTTGAGATAATCTTCGCAGCGGGATCGCCGCGGGTTCGCTGATCTCGCATCTTCGATGGCCTCCAATCAGGAAGAAGAAGTATTAGGAAAAGCATACGACGGGCGGCTGATGCGGCGGCTGCTGACGTATTTGCGTCCTTACAAGTGGCACGTCGCGGTCGCGCTCGGCGCGATTATTCTGAAATCAGTGGCGGACGTACTGGGGCCGTTCCTCACCAAGATCGCCATCGACAAATATCTGGCGAAATCTCCTAATTCCCATTCGTGGATCGGCGACCGGCTCAGTCCTGCTCCGCTGACTGGCATTGCGCAGATTGGCGGGCTCTACGTTGGGCTGCTCATCCTGACTTTCACGTTCGAGTTTATTCAAACTTACCTGATGCAGTGGACGGGTCAGAAGGTGATGTTTGACCTGCGCCGGCAGATTTTCCGCCACTTGCAGGAGATGCACGTCGCGTTTTTCGACAAGAATCCGGTGGGGCGACTGGTAACCCGCGTCACTACCGATGTCGATGCGCTGAATGAGATGTTCACGGCGGGCGTGGTTTCGATCTTCGAAGACGTCTTCGTGCTGGCCGGAATTATCGGCATCATGATGAAGATGAATTGGAAGCTGGCGCTAATCACGTTTGCCGTGCTTCCGCTAATTATTTATGCGACGAAGATTTTTCGCGACAAGGTGCGTGATTCTTATCGGCGCATACGCACGGCGATTGCCCGCATTAATTCTTATCTGCAGGAAGCGGTTTCAGGGATGCTGGTGTTGCAGCTTTTCAATCGCGAGAAGCGCGCCTTCAATAAATTTTCCGAGATCAATGCCTCGCATATGGAGGCTTACAAAGACGCGATCATGGCCTACTCGGTCTATTACCCGGTCGTCGAAATTCTGTCGGCCTTTGCCATCGCGAGCATCATCTGGTTTGGCGGTGGAGACGTGGTTCGCGGCGTTGCAACGATCGGTGTATTGGTGGCATTCATGCAGTACGCGCAGCGCTTCTTTCGTCCGATACAGGATTTGAGCGAGAAGTACAACATTCTGCAATCGGCGATGGCGGCGGGTGAGCGCGTATTCAAACTGCTGGACACCAGGGTTGAGGTGACGTCGCCGGCGGTTACGAAACGGCCGCAGGGGCCGGGGCGGGTTGAGTTCGACCATGTGTGGTTCGCGTATAACGTTGCGGGGCAATCCAGCGAACCTGATTGGGTTTTGCGCGATGTTAGTTTCGTGCTCGAGCCCGGCGAGACGATCGCCGTCGTCGGCCATACCGGGGCGGGCAAGACTACGCTGATATCTTTGTTGATGCGCTTCTATGACGTGCAGCGGGGCGCGATCCGCATCGATGGCGTTGATATTAAGGAAATGAATCTCGACGAACTGCGCGGGCGGTTCGGCGTGGTGTTGCAGGATCCGTTTTTGTTTAGCGGGACGGTCGAGGGCAACATACGGCTGGGGACGGCGCGCATTCAGGATGAGGACGTGGAGCAGGCGGCGGAGGACGTCAATGTCGCCGACTTCATACGAACTTTGCCGGGAGGTTTCAAAGAGGAAGTGCGTGAACGTGGATCGACTTTGTCGACGGGACAGAAGCAGTTGATCAGTTTCGCGCGGGCGCTGGCCCATAATCCGAAGATTTTGATTCTTGATGAGGCGACTTCGAGCGTGGATACGGAGACGGAGTTTCGGGTGCGCGACGCGCTCGGCCGTATGGTGGAAGGGCGGACTGCGCTGATCATCGCGCACCGGCTATCGACCATTCAGCGGGCCGATAAGATCATCGTGATGCATAAGGGCCAGGTGCGCGAGATGGGATCGCACCAGCAACTGCTGGCGCAGCGCGGGATTTATTACAAGCTGTATCAGCTGCAGTATAAAGATCAGGAAGTGAATGTGGAGCGGGCGCCCACGCCCGCTAACGCGGACGACTAGAATCACCACGTCGTCTCTCCCGCTACAATGTCTTTCGTGCAAGTTCTCATCTCTGCGGGCGAAGCCTCGGGCGAAATGTATGGCGCGCAGTTGATTGAGGCGCTGCGGAGAGTTGCGGAGCTTCGCTCCGCTGGGCAGGTGAGGGCACCTGCCCCTACGCGAGATTGGCGGCTTCAGTTTTTTGGCGCAGGCGGGGAGCGCATGGCTGCCGCTGGGTGCGAGATTGTTGTCGATGCTAAGGAGCTTGCTGTTGTTGGCATCACTGAGATTCTTAGCCGGCTGCCTCGAATTCTTGAGCTCTTTCGAAAATTAATTCGGGCGGCAGATGAGAAGCAGCCCACGATTGCTATCGTCATTGACTCGCCGGCGTTTAACTGGCGCGTGGCGCGGCAGATGCGGCGGCGCGGGGTTCCGGTGGTGTATTACGTTTGTCCGCAGTTCTGGGCCTGGCGGCAGGGGCGCGTCAAGTTGCTGCGCAAGTATGTTGACAAGGCGCTGGTGATTTTTCCGTTTGAAGAAAAGTTCTATCGTGATCGCGGGGTCGACGCTACGTTTGTGGGACATCCGCTGGCCGATTTGGCGGCGCCGCAGATATCGCGTGAGGAGTTCGCCACTCAGTACGGACTGGACTCGGCGAAACATTGGATCGCGATCTTGCCCGGCAGCCGCCGCAAAGAGTTTCGGCTCAACCTGCCAACGATCATCGATGCAGCGCGGCTGTTGGGGAAGGATTTTCAATTTCTGCTGCCTGTGGCTTCGACGCTGGATGTGAAGTGGGTACACGACCAGCTGTTTTTCTACAGTCACGTGGCGAAGAAGAAGATCGGGCCGTTTGTTGCTTTGACCAATGACGCTCGGGCTTCTCTCTATCACTCGCGCGCCGGGATCGTAGCCAGCGGCACGGCTACGGTTGAAGCGGCGCTTATGGGGACTCCGTTTGTCATGGTGTATCGGGTTTCGCCGCTGACTTATGCGCTGGGCAAGCCGCGGGTGAAGGTTCCTTACTTTGCGATGGTCAATCTGATTGCGGAGGAGGAAGTTGTACCGGAGCTGGTGCAGCAGAAATTCACGGCGGAAAATATCGTTGCGGAGATGAACAAGATCATTCCCGATGGAGAGTCGCGGGGGCGCATGATCGAATGGCTTGCGATGGTGAGGGCTCGGCTCTCTCAGGGGAGCGGCGGCGCGGATCCTTCGGAGCGGGCGGCGAAGATTATTTTGGGGATGATCTGATTTGCGCGTTCTGAAGACTTGCGACACAAACGCATTCCACCGCAGCGAGCAAATGCATAGGTCCTTCGCTTCGCTCAGGATGACAGCCTGTTTTCTTAATGTCTTTATTGCTCTTCACACTCGGCGAAGGGGCATCCCGATGGAGCTTGGGTTCGGATGCTGCGAATGCCGTTCTTGATGTGGATGGGCGCCATGGTTGCGGGGTATGCCCACCACAATTTACGGATGACCTTGTCTCCGGGCAGCCAGGAGTGAGGCTTTTTTAGTTCGTAGGTGACGAGGACTTCGGCAGCGTAGATGGCGGCGTACTTGGCTACCAGGTGCTGATTTGGAGGGACGCTCGGGACCCAGGGGGCTCCGGCGGCGAACTCGTGATCGAGCACGAGCTTGTGTGTCGTGAAGCGTAGGGTTTCGGCTCCGCCGAGCGCGCCCATGACGGCAATGAACTTCTTGTCAATCACTTTGTCTTTGGGGGGAATGGGCGCGTCGGGGAGCGATGCGGCGGGGTGAACGTAGGCGCTTGTCGATTGCACGGTCGTTAGCTCGACGGTCGTCGGCTCTATGGTCGTTGGCTCGATGACGGTTGAGGGGGCGCTGGACGCGCCAGTTTCGGCGGGCGCCTTGTGCAGCGCGGCATCGCTTGGTAGTTCAGCGAGCCGAGGCGTTTCGGCGATTGCGGAAGAGATAGCCAGAAAAATCGCAAAGAGCAAGCGTACGGTTGGCAAACAGAATCTCCTGCGGACTGAGTGATCGCGAAAGCGGTCGCCAGGCGGCTTGGGGTGAAAAGACCTGCTGGATGGGCGATTCGGGATATCACTCTATGTGCACGCTCTGCGCCAATGGGTTGGGAGGTTAAGCAGTCTTTTTAAACAGATTAGGAGCGCAGACCGACGCCCGAGGTTTGGCGTGCGCAAGATTTTGACCGATTGACCGTGTTTTTTCCGTCGGCGACAGAGGGGCGCGTTCGCTGAGGGTATACTGCACCGAGCGTCGCGCTGGCTGTTAGCCGCTGGAAATCGGAGCAAGAGACCTATCGTTATCGTTACGAGGCTATCGGTTGGCGAGGCCCAGTGACAAAATTTTGACCAAACAAATTCTCCCGACGCTTGTCCTCCCAGCATCTTTTGCGGGAAAATCAACATCATAGAAATTGTAGCCCTGCCAGGAGACTTTACTTGAAGCTCTGCCACTCTCGACCAGCGCACCGGGCGCTTGGGCTTGCTGCTGTCCTCTTTCTTGGGTGGTTTGTTGTGTTCGGCGACGGGCGGACGGCTGCGGCCGCCGAGAAGACACGCTTACGCGTGGACGACTATCAGATTAGCGTCGAGCTTCTTCCGCAGAATCACAAGCTGACGGCGCGCGCCACGGTGAAGGTTACAGCGCTTGAAGATCTCAACGTGGCCACGTTTCAGCTGAATAACGCGCTGCGCATCACTAAGCTCGTCGACGCGAAGAACAAGCCGCTCAGCCCAGAGCGCAATACCCAGGATTCGACGGTGCGCTTTTCGCTCAACGACAGCATCCCGAAAAATACCAGCACCACGTTTACTTTCGAATATGAAGGCACGCTGGAGAGCGCGGATGATAGTCCGGTTCCGGGATTGAAGCTGGCTTACGTCGGGCCGGAGACGAGCTACCTGCTTTACTCGGGGCTGTGGTTTCCGGTGTCGGGCTATGGGGTGAACCGCTTCACTTCGACGATCAGCGTGACGGTGCCGGCGCATATGGTGGTGATTGGGAGCGGGAAGGAGCCATCAGCAGCGGTTACGGAGAAAGGCGCCAAGAAGCCTGCGACGGCTGATCTGGCGAACTCGAAGACCTTCACCTTCTCATGGGCGAAGCCTAGTTTTCCGGGCACGATCGTGGCGGGGACGTTCCAGGAATTCAAGAGCGATGAGGCGGGCCTCGATCTGCATGTGTTCTTCAAGCCTAATAAACAGAACCTGGGAGCGGATTACGCTTCGACGGCAATCAAGTCGTTCACTTTTTTTGAGACGCAGTATGGGCCGCCACCCTCGACGCATTTAAAGATCGTTGAGATTCCGGATGAGACGGTTCCGACCGCATGGGCACCGGAAATGGCGCTGCTTTCGAGCCGGGCGGTCACGGAGAAGACGAATTATCGCTTGCTGGCCGATACGCTGGCGCATCAATGGTGGGGCGCATCGGTGAGTCCGGCGTCGAAGAATGACTGGTGGATCAGCGACGGCTTTGCGCGCTATTCGGAGGCTCGCTATGTGGAGAGCGCGGCGGGCGAAGCGGGGCTTGAAGAGTTGGTGAAGGATATGTCGGTGGGCGCGCTCGCTTATGACAGCGTGCCGCTCTCGAGCGCCGAGAAGCTGGATTATTTTTCGCCGGAATTTCAGTCGCTGGTGACGGATAAGGGCGCGATGATCCTGCACATGCTGCGCGGGGTGGTGGGGGAAAAAGATTATTTGAAGATCATGCGCGAGTTCGCGACGAAGTATGCGGGCAAGTCGGCGACCAGCGACGATTTCCGCGAGATTACCGAGCAGGTGTCGGGCGAGAAGCTGACCTGGTTTTATTCGCAGTGGATGGATTCGACTAGCGCTCCCGAGTTTAAGGCGAAGTACACGGTCTACCGGCTGGGGAATAACAAGGGCTTCCGAATTGTGGGCGCGATCTCGCAGGATCTTGATCTGTTCCGCATGCCGGTGGAGCTGAAGATCGATACCGACGGACGAACGGAAGAGAAGCGCATAGAAGTGGTGGGGACGGATTCGCCCTTTTCGGTGGAAACTTTCGGGCGGCCCCGGAGAATCTCGATCGATCCGGAAAACCGCGTGCTTACGAACAATAAAGAAATCAAGCTGCGGTCGTCCATTTTGCGCGGGCAGGGACTGACGCAGCAGGGCGATCTGGCGGGAGCTTTGAGCGAGTTCAATAAGGCGCTCGAAGTCAACAAGAACAGTTCGCTTGCTCACTACCGGATTGCCGAGGTGTTCTTCCTGCAGAAAAATTATCAGGCTTCGGCGAACGCCTATCGCGAATCGCTGAATGGCGACGGAGAGCCGCGCTGGACGGAGGTTTGGAGCCATCTCCAACTGGGAAAGATTTTCGATGTGACGGGACAGCGGGAACGCGCCGTCAATGAATACCGCCAGGCGCTGCAGACGAACGACAATACGCAGGGCGCGATTGAAGAGTGCCGCCGCTATATGCAGAAGCCCTTCGAGCGGGAAAAAGGCAGCTAGAGCAGGTCTGGATTTCTAATCCGTTTTTCTAATCAAACAAAAAATAAGGCCCGCACCGCCAGGCGAATAGCGGTGCAGGCTAGGAGGAGCGATTCTGAATATAGAATGGTTCCGGGATAATGTCAAGTAAGTTTATAGACTTTATTATTTGCTACGACTTGGCACCTTCGAAGCCCTTGCGGCGCTGCTCGCTGTAACGGTGGAGGGCGTCCTCGATGATGGGATAGGCCATGATGGCGGGCTGGATTTCGTCGACCTCGACCGACTTACCTTCGAGCTGTTTGTAGTCCTGAAAGAAGCGGCGCAGCATTAAAAGGCGATGGGGCGGCATTTCGGCGGCTTCACGATAGGGATTGAACTCGGGGTCTTCGGTGGCGATGGCAATGATTTTGTGGTCTTGTTTGCCGGAGTCGATCATGGTCATGAGGCCGATGGCGCGGGCGTGGATGATGGTGAGCGGAACAACGGGTTCCTGGCAGAGGACGAGCACATCGATAGGGTCCTCGTCTTCGGCGAGGGTTTGTGGGATGAAGCCATAGTTGGCGGGATAGTAAACAGCCGAGTAGAGGACGCGGTCGAGCTTGATGAGTCCGCTGGTCTTATCGAGCTCGTATTTGACGCTGGAGCCGAAGGGGATCTCGATGACGGTATTGAACTCGTGCGGCAGCTTGCCGCCGGGAGTAACGTCGTGCCACGGATGGATCATGGATTCAGGCCTGCCTATTAGCGGATTAGCTACGTCCCGCCATCGGTTGGATCGAAGTTTTTATTACCCGGTCCTTTAGAATCTTGACTATACGCAAGAAATTCCCGCTAGATCTTTGGATCTTAAGGATTTGTTCGTAAAATATTGCGGAACAAGGAGTTAGGGAGGCCAAGCTTCAAGGTTCGAAGTTTCAAGGTGTTATAAAAGACGGGCTCAGCTCCACTAGAAAAGGATCCCCATCCTTCTTCATCCTTCATCTCTATTTTCTATTTCTATTATATCAATTTGGACCTACCTGGCCCGACACGATTTGTGACTTTATTTTCGTAAGGGATTCATGGGCGGTGGTAGGGGCCCTTCGACTCCCGCGCCAACCGCTATCGCGCTTGGCGTGGCTCCGCTCAGGGTGACAGGGTTAGGTGGATCGTGGGGCGGGCCAATGCGCCTTGACCGGCATGTGGGCGGCGCGTAGAGTTTTGAGGTGGTGGGTTTTTATGGCGAATGAAACCAGCAAATATTTGAAGTTTGGTTCGGTCACGGTGTTGATTATCGTTTCGCTAGGCTATCTGGCTTATACGGGCGTGCAGGACAGCAAGAGTTATTACGTGACCATTAAAGAACTCAATGGCATGGGGAACGAGGCTTATGCCAAGCGGCTGCGAGTGGCGGGGAATGTAGTGCCGGGGTCGATCAAGCGGTCGGGGACGCGCGTCGATTTCATGCTTAAGGAGAATGATCTGACGCTGCCGGTTTCGTACACGGGAACGGAGGCGCCTCCGGACACGTTTAAGGACGACTCGCAGGCTTTGGCGGATGGCAGTTTTGGGCGCGACGGCGTTTTCCATGCCAAGCAACTGCAGGCCAAGTGCGCTTCGAAGTATGCGCCGCAGCCGGGTGCCACTCCGGCGGCTGCGCCGGCTAAGAGCATGTCGCAGAATCAGGGTTCGGGATCTAGCGGTGGAATGAACAATTGATTACGATGAAACGCAGGATAGGGTTTGCTCATTTCTTTGCTATTGTTGCGATCCTGAGCCTTCTGCTTTGTGCAGCTGCGACATCGCAGGATCAGAAGGCCACTCAGCCAATCTCCGATTCGCAAACAATAAAACCTCCCGAACACCCGGTCACCGAGGAACAACTCCGCACGTTTTTCAAGGTGACGCACTTCGTCTCCGTCAACCGCCAACTGATCCACGAAAAGTTGAAGGTGCTGCGGAGACAGATGCCGGACTGGTTCCCGCAGTCAGTGTGGGACGAGATCGCGGGCTCGGTTGAAAACATCGACATGGCCACCGTAGCGTTGCCTGTGTACCAGAAATACATCAGTGAGGACGACCAAGAATTTCTGAACAGGTTTTTGGCCACGCCCGAGGGCCAGAAGGCGGCCCAAGCCGTTATCACAAAGGCGGCGCAGCAGTCGCAAAATGCGCGTACCGCCTCCGAGGCAGAATACGATCAGGCCATAGCGGGGTTAGTGCGCGATGAGGGCGCAGCGGTCGATCGTGTCTTATCGAGTATGGGTCCAACGGAATTGCGCGAGGTCGAGTCGTTAAAAGCGCACTGGGAACAGATGCAGCCGGTTCTAGGGCAAATGCGGAGCGAAGTGCAGCAGGCGCTTGCCGCCAAGCAGGTAGAGCTGACGAGGACAATCAAGGCAAAGCATCGAGCGGAACTGATTGAAGCCAAACGCAGCTACGAAGCTAGCCATACGTCAGCCCCCAACACGCAAACACCACAATAGTTGTACTGTTGTACTCTTAGTCAGATTCTAAGTACACACATTCATACATATGGTGCAGATCCAGAGATCTCTGCGCTCCCCTGCTTTCATTTCCCGATGAACAATCGCGCTGAAACCGTCCCCGTCATCTCAGTCACCAACCTCATCAAACAATTTGGACGCTTCGCGGCGCTGCGTGGCGTTTCTGGGGAATTTTCTGGCGGGAAGCTTTACGCCATTCTTGGGGATAACGGGGCAGGCAAGACAACTTTGCTGCGAACGCTGGCTGGGCTCAACCGGCCTTCGAGCGGGCGGATCTCGATTCTTGGATCAGAGCTTAGCTCTGGGCTTGGCTCGGACGCATTTCGCGACATTTGCGGTCAGGTAGGGTACATGGCGCATCCTTCCCTCCTCTATGACGAGATGAGCGGGATGGAGAACCTGGCGTATTTTGCGCGGCTGTATGGGATTGCGAGCGAGGCGCGGTGCGCGGAGGTGATTCGGGCGGTGAGGCTTGATCCGGAGCTGGCGCGGCCGGTGGGGCAATATTCGCAGGGGATGCGGCAGCGGATGTCACTGGCTCGGGCTTTGCTGAATGACCCGAGGATTCTGCTGCTTGATGAACCATTTTCGAATGTGGATCTGACTTCGGCGGCGGAGATGGTTCGGCTGCTGGCTCGCACGCGCGATGCGGGAAAGACAATTTTTGTTGTGACGCATCAGGCGGCGCTGCTGGAGGGCGCAGCGGATGAGTTTGTGTGGATGGAGTTTGGCAAGATTGTTGGGCGCACGCGAGAGATGAAACGGCCCGTCGCTACGGAGGAAAGCGCATGAGCGCACCTTCCGGCATCACTCGCGTCACTTTGCTCAAGGACCTGCGGCTGGAGTGGCGGTCGAAGGACGCGATCAACTCGATGTTGTTTTTTTCTTTGCTGGTCGTGGTGGTGTTCAGTTTTTCGTTTGATCCGAGCGCGGAAGAATCGCGGCAGATTGCGGGCGGGCTGATCTGGGTTGCGTTTTTGTTTGCGGCGGTGGTGGCGCTGAATCAGACCTGGGCGCGCGAGATTCGCAATCAGGTGCTGGATGCTTACAGGGTATCGCCGGCCCCGGCGAACTCGCTGTTTGTGGCGAAGGTGCTGGGGAATTTTGTTTTTGTGAGCGTGCTGGAAGCGTTGATGACCCCGCTATTTATTGCGTTTTACCGACTGCGGTCTATTGGTCCGGCTTGGCAGCTTTTGGTAGTGGCTACGCTCGGGACTTGGGCGCTGGTGGTGAATGGGACCTTTTTTGCCGCCATGTCGCTGCGGACGCGCAGCCGCGAGATCATGCTGCCGCTGCTGCTGTTTCCGATTTCGATTCCGGCGATTCTTGCGATGGTGCAGGCGACGACGGCGATATTGAATGGCGAAGGGGCGCGCTTCTGGATGACGTTGCTTGCGACGTACGATCTGGTGTTTACTACGGTGTGCCTGCTTTTGTTTGAAACGGTGTTGAATGCGGAGTGAGGCCGGATCGGGTCATCAGGTGATCGGGCCATCTGGTCATCGAAAGTCAAAAATTTAATGAAGCGGCTCTTTCCTATTCTTGGCGTGGTGACCGCGGTTTTGCTGGTCTATGCGCTTTATATGGCTTTGATTTGGGCTCCTACCGAGCAGACGATGGGGAATGTGCAGCGGATTTTTTATTATCACGTGCCTTCGGCCCTGATCGGGTTCATGCTTTTCTTCGTCAATTTCGGAGCTTCTGTTTTCTATCTGATCAAACGCAAGCAAGCGGCGGATATTGTCGCACTGGTCACGGCAGAGGTGGGCGTCGTCTTTTTGACCGTCAATCTGGTCACGGGGCCGATCTGGGCGCGTCCGGTTTGGGGCATCTGGTGGACCTGGGACATGCGGCTGACTTCGACGCTGGTTTTGTGGCTGATTTACGTTAGCTATCTTTTCTTGCGGCGCTTTTCTTCGAGCGGGGAGACGCCTACTTTGGCTGCGGCTTTGGCGGTGCTGGGAGCGCTGTGCGTGCCGTTTGTTTATTTTTCGATTTGGTTCTTTCGGACGCAGCATCCGCAGCCAGTGATGGGCGGAGGCGGATCGATTGATCCGAGGATGCTGCACGTGCTGTTGATTAACTGGTTGGCGTTTTCCTGCTTCGCGTTTCTGGTGTGCTGGTCGCGGTATCGGTTGGAAGTGCTGCAGCGGGAGGTTGATCAGGCGCATGCCCTGGAATCGCTGATGGCGCCGCGGGGGAGTGTGCGATGAGGTACGTCGGGATCAGCGGCGGCCCACGAGGTACATACAATGAAGGGCAATAACGCTTATCTTTTTGCCGCTTATGCGGTCACTTGGATCATCCACATCACTTATCTGGCGACGATCGTGTCGCGCTATTCGCGGCTGAAGCGGGAGATTGGGAACCTCAGGAAAAACAGGTGACGGGAAAAACTCAGGAAACGCGTGAACAGACAGGAAAAGCTGGTGCTGTGCCGCGCACTCCAATCGCACTTGAGACGTAAGGCTCGGGACGTCAGCAATCATCTCGCCATGCTTTTCCTGTCAACTGTTTTTCCTATTCCCTGCTTTTCCTGTTCCCTGCTTTCCCTGTCACCTGTCACCTGATTTGCGCCTTTACAACCATTTCGCTGGCATTTGGCTTCTCACTATCCGGCCCACACTCACGATCCCGGCTTGACAGCGTAACTGTTGGATGTAAAAGTATTTGTTGGTTCAATCCTAATTTTGGTGACAGGTACGCATCCGCTCGCTTGGGCGGCTAGCCGCAGCGGTGTTGGTGTGCCAGTCGATTCCTCAACCCATGAAATTGGGAACTTGGAGGAGCTTAGTGAATAGGAATTACCCTGTGTCGGTAGGAGGCTCGGTGAGAAGTTTGGTGACAGAGAAGAAGCGCAGAACAGGCAACGGGCTGACAGTCATATTTCTGGCGACGGCTTTATTGGCTCTCGCGGGCATCGTATTTCATTTTGGAAGCTCAGTGCATACAGCCAAGGCTGGCGACTCCTCTGCCATCGGCTCGCAGGTTGCTGACCGGCAGGCGCTGGCGGCGAAGTCGATGTCACTGCCACTGGTGTTTGAGCCGAATCAGGGGCAGACTGCCGCTCCGGTGAAGTTCGTGGCACATGGGGCGGGCTATGGGTTGTTTTTGACGTCGGACGAGGCTGTGTTGGCGTTGCAGGGTGCGGCAATCGGCACTCAGCACCCGGCATTCAGCGGTCAGTCTTCGGCTTTGGGTTCTCAGCGGGCGTCTAATTCTGTGCTACGGATGCGGCTAGAGGGAGCGAACGCCTCGGCTTCCGTTTCCGGCAGTTCGCCATTGCCGGGTAGGACCAGCTACATCATCGGCAATAATCCGGCGAAGTGGCATCGCGACGTACCGCAGTTTGGGCGGGTGGAGTATGCGGGCGTGTATCGCGGCGTCGATCTGGTTTATTACGGCAATCAGGGGCAGCTTGAGTATGACTTTCGCGTGGCGCCGGGCGCGGACCCTGATCAGATTGCGTTGAACTTTCAGGGGGCGACACCGCACATTCTGGATGGCGACTCGGGCGATCTGGTGCTGACTACCGCTGCGGGGGAAGTTCGCTTCCACGCGCCTCGCATTTATCAGCCGGCGGTGACGGCCGCAGGAGAATCGGCGGGCAGCGGCGAGACGGAGGTCAGTGGAAGCTTTCGCCAACTGGCGGGCAATAAGATTGGCTTCGCTATTGGGGACTACGATCACAGCCGCGAACTGGTGATTGATCCTACGCTGAGCTATTCGACATATCTCGGCGGAACGGCGGGAATTGAAGGGCCGAACGGGCCGTGTCCCTCAGCCCCCTGCGTGGCGAGTCCGGGGAATTTGATCTCGGTCGCGGTCGATGCCGCTTTGAATATTTATCTGGCGGGCTCAACTACCTCTACAAATTTTCCGATCACGACTGGAAATAATGTGCCGGCGGGCGAGCAAAACATTTTTATTTCGAGGATTTATCCGCTGGGCACGGGGAGCGCGCAACTCGTGTACTCGATTATTCTCGGCGGCACGGATGCGGCCGAGGTCGACACGCTGGCCGGCATTGTCGTCGACCTGAATCAGAATATTTATGTTGCCGGATCGACGAACTCGGGAACCTTCCCGACGAATGGCACGAATGCTGCTTTTCAGGCATCGCCGCTGGCGGCAGCTTGCGCCGCACCATCTTGCGGGACGCACGGCTTCCTCAGCGCATTTACCGTGTCGAGCAGCGCGCCTGGGTATGCGTTGTCGTACTCCACTTATCTCTCGGGTTTCTCCAGCGATGGTACGGATATTGTGACGGGGTTGGCCGTCGACCTCAACCAGAACGCTTATGTGACGGGCAATACTACCTCGATCGTCGGGAGCAGCAACGGCTTCCCTGCCAACCCTAACGGTTATCAGACGAATTCGAACTCTCCTGGGAACCCGCAGTTTTTCGCCAGCAAGATCAGCACGACGGATACCGGTACTGGTTCGACGAGCATGATCTACTCCACTTACTTTGGCGGCGGATATCCCTCGGTGGGGATTGCCAATGGCGGCGGAGTTGCCGTCGACCTCGGCGGGAACATGTATATCACGGGGACAACAAACATGCAGTCGCAGGTCCCCTCGAGCTCGAGCGTGCTGCCATTTCCACTTTTGAATGAACAGCAGAACTGCCTTAACCAGGCTGTTTCCGTCGCCAGTTGCAGCGCGCAGACCCCGACGACCATCACCGACGGCTACGTTGCCAAGATCAACCCGAACCTCGATGGCCCGCAATCTCTGGTTTACTCCACGTATATAGGCGGCAGCGGCTCCGACGCCGGCAACGCGATCGCGGTGGATACTTCCGGGAACGCTTTCGTTGCGGGCTCGACGAATTCCACCGATTGGAACTTCACTCTCCAAAACGGCTTTCAGCCTGCGTATGCCGGAACGCAGCCCAATAGCAACGCGTACGTGGTCGAACTCGTCAACTCGAACGGGTTGAGTTTTCCAATTAACTACTTTACTTACCTGGGCGGCTCGGGACCGGACAGCGCTTTAGGGATTCAGGTAGATTCGGTGGATGGGGTTCACGTCGCGGGTTACACGGAGTCTCCCAACTTCCCGTCTCTCAATCCGCTGTCCGTGGCGGGCGGCAACTGCGCTGGCGCGAGTCCCAGCGTGCCCTATGCATTTGTAGCGCTGATCGAAACCAGCTTGCCGGGACAAGCGGCCGGCGATTACTCGACGTGTCTCGGTGGCAGCCAGTTCACGCAAGGGACCGGAGTCGCGATTGACAATTTGGCCGCGACCTATGTGGCGGGCACAACGCAGGCGGCCAATTATCCGCTGATGAACCCATATCAGCCGCAATTGAATGGCACGCAGAATGCTTTCGTGAGCAGGCTCGCGGGCCAGAGCACGCTAACCATGCCGGTCACGGTGTCTCCAACCCCGGTGAATGCCGGTCAGCAGGCGACATTTGCTTTCACCATCACGAATAGCGCAGGTGGTGACAACGCAAACGATGTGACCTTCATCGCAACTGTGCCCAGCACCGGGCTGCTGAATACGCCACAGGCG
The DNA here is from genome assembly GCA_035483045.1 of Terriglobales bacterium. Taxonomy (GTDB): domain Bacteria; phylum Acidobacteriota; class Terriglobia; order Terriglobales; family Acidobacteriaceae; genus Acidiflorens. Next base: position 122,220 of record DATHQD010000009.1, on the reverse strand, counting down.
CTAGTCGCCGGGGGATTGGGAACTTGTAACCAAGTCGTGGGCACGACGATCATTTGCAACATTCCAACGTTGGCGGCGGGCTCTTCGGCGCAGGTTGAAGTGGAAGTGACAGCGAACGCCACTACTTTCCCTCCGGTTCTGGCGCTGACGGTGTCTGGAACCGCGGGCGCAAACGGCAGCACGAACCAAGTCTCCAACTCCGCGACTGTCAAAGTTGTGGACTTCACGGTCAGCTGCTCGACGACGACGCCTATCATAAGCGCGGGCGATACGGCCGCGATCCAGGTGGTGTTTGCTCCGGCGGCGCAGAATGGTTCGGCTCCTTACATCGCGACCATCACACCGAGCGACACCATCTCGCCTTCGATGGTGACGTCGCCGACTCCGACGTTTAACCCCATCAACGTGCCGATGACGGGGCAGACTTCGGGAAGCACGACGTTGAGCATTGGCACGGTGGCGCGTCCGGTGAATAGCGGCAGCCTGCGGCGGCGCGGTTCGTTTTACGCGACATGGTTGCCGATCAGCGGGATAAGCCTTATCGGGCTGGGTATAGGAGCGGGGCGCAAGCGACGGCGATGGTTGATGGGAGCTGTGCTTGGCCTGGTTGCGGGCGCGATTCTGCTGCTGCCGAGTTGCGGATCGAATAGCAACGTGGCTACCAGCACTGGCGGGACGTTGGCGGGGACTTACATTGTTACGATTGAGGGATCGGCGGGGACAGGATCGTCGCACAGCTGCGAAGTCAATTTGACGGTGAACTAACTGAGTAGTTTGGTTATGAGCCTCCGCTGCTGCGGAGGCTTTTTTCTTGGGCGGACATCGCGGCGGCGTGCGATAGGCTCCCGCCGCGGTTAAAGCCAGGATTGGAAAAACATCCGTTTTATCGCAGCGGTAAACCGCTGCGCCGCCCAAAGGCAAATCCAAGGAAGCTGGAACGTGTGGCGGCCAGAGCCAGACGCTTTTTTCCCACATGCCGAAAAGCCGATTTCTAAGCCCTTGCAAACACGAGGAATGCACCTCTTGACAATATTTCATATTGCGATATCATTATCGCTATCTGGAATATATGACGCTGGGCGAAAAAATTCGATATTTGCGCGAAGTGGAAGGGTCGTTGCGCGGACTGAATCGGCCGCTCACGCAGCAGGAGTTGATGAAGGGCATCAAGGCCGAGACCGGGAAGTCGATCAGCCAGTCGTACCTGTCGCAGATCGAGCGCGGCAAGCGGCCGCATATGACGCAATCGTCGCGCACTTTACTGGCGCGTTTTTTTAAGGTGCATCCGGGATTTCTGGTGGATGACCCGGAGGGCTATCACGCGGAGCTCACCTCGGACCTGCGCACGACCGAAGGGCAACTGGATGTGTGGCTGCTGCAAGGGTCGGAGCGGTTTGCCAACGATCCGGAGGTGAGCGAGGTGTTGATCAAGCTGGCGCGCGACAAGGACACGCGGAGGTGCTTGCTGCTGCTCGGCGAAATTCTGAACACGCCGGGATTGGCGGATCGCCTGTTTGAAGCGCTGCGGCCGGAGTTGGCGCAGGCTGCGGGCGGTGCGCGCTCGAAGGCGGCGGCCGCGAGGCGAAGCTTATGACCTGGGCAGACTTTTATCTGACGTGTTTCGCTGTCGGCTTTCTGCTGAGCGCGATTTCGTTTGTGGCCGGTGGGATGCGATGGCACCTGCATCTTCCGCACTTTCCGCATGCGGGCGGCGGCGCGGTGGGAGGACATGGGGCGATCGGGCATGCTGCGGGCGGACACGCTCCCGCAGCGGGAGGCAATAACCCCGGGGTGCGCTCTGGTCACGAGGCGCCGATGTCGCCGTTCAACTTCGTCACCTTGACGGCGTTCCTGGCGTGGTTTGGAGGGACGGGGTTTCTGATTACACGCTTCTCGAGCGTGTGGTTCGCGTTCGGACTGATGATTGCGCTCGGAGCGGGATTGTTCGGCGCGGGCATCGTTTTTTTATTTCTCACGCGCGTGCTGATTTCGCACGAGGAGAATATGGACGCGGCCGACTATGAGATGGTTGGGGTGCTGGGACGAATCTCTATGCCGATTCGCGAAAACGGCACGGGCGAAATTATTTATTCGCAGGCGGGAACGCGGCGGACGTGCGGGGCGCGCAGCGAAGACGGTTGCGCGCTGGAAAAAGGCGCGGAGATTATGGTGGCGCGGTATGACAAGGGCATCGCTTATGTGAAGCGCTGGGAGGAAGTTAGTGGGGAGTGAAACGTCGGGTGATCTGGTGAGTACGGTTTGCGTATTCAGTCGATAGCGACCGGAGAATCTATGCAACGACGAGTCTTTCAATTCGCGGTCGTGTTGCTGTGGTTGTCGCTGCCGCTGGTCGCCGTGCAGTATACGCAGGTGTGGAATCAATTGCCGGTTCGCGTGGCCACTCACTTCAATGCCGCAGGACAGGCGAATGGCTGGATGTCCCGCGGCGGAGCAGTGGATTTTGGCGTGGGATTTATGGCGTTTTTGCTGGTGATATTCACGGCCGTTCTGTTTTACAACGCTCGTCATCGCGTCGATGGATTTTCCTGGGCGGCGCTTAGCTTCTGCGCGCTGGTTCTGGGAGTGATGGTCAAGGTGAATCGCGGGATCGTGAACTACAACCTGCAGGGCGAACCGCTGCGATTGGGAGGGGTGTTGATTGCGATACCGGTGGCGGCGATTTTGTTGATCGCGGTTTACGTCGTGTCCAGGCGCGAACCGGCGCTTCCGCCCTCCGGTGAGCCTTGCGCGAGCGACCTTTTGGCTGAGGAGACGCATTCGGGGCCGGCAATGGCGCTCCTTATTTTGCTGCCGATGATCGGACTTGTGATTGCTGCGTCGGCGGTGCCCGCGCCAGCCTTACGACTTTCGCTGGCGCTCGTTGGATTGATTGGATTGGCTACGCTGGCGGCGGCCTGGAGCGGGTTTCAATATCGCTTTCTGCGACACGGGCTGGAAATTCGGGCGCTCGGATTTCGTTTGCGATCGATTCCGCGGCAGCAGATTCAGAGTTATGCGGTCGAGCGGTGGAGTGTGCTACGCGGCTACGGCATACGCGGCGTCGGCAACTCGCGGGCCTATGTTTGGGGCAACAAGGTGGTTCACATTAAGACTTTGAACGGAGACATTTTTCTGGGGCACAGCGATCCGCAACGCATCGTGCGCGATCTCGACCGGGTAATGAGTCACTAAGCGATGCGAGAAAGCTTTTTTTCAGGAGGCGATATGTTCGGGATGGCAATCGAAATTTTGGTCGTCGCAGGACTGATGGTTCTCATCATTTTGTTCCTGATGAGCATGCTAGCCCGCCTATACCGCAAAGCGGGGCCGCATGAAGCGCTGATTGTTTACGGCTTTCGCGGAACGCGCGTGGTGCAGGGCCACGGAACCGTTATTTTTCCGATGGTCGAAAATTGCAAGGATCTTTCCCTCGAATTGATGTCGTTCGACGTGGCTCCGCAGCAGGACCTCTACACCAAGCAGGGCGTGGCGGTCACGGTTGAAGCGGTCGCGCAAATCAAAGTGAAGTCGGATAAAGAATCGATTCTCACCGCGGCTGAGCAATTCCTGACCAAGAGCGACCAGGAGCGCGAGAGCCTGATTCGTCTGGTGATGGAAGGGCATCTGCGTGGAATTATCGGACAGCTCACTGTCGAAGAAATTGTCAAGCAACCGGAGATGGTTGGCGATCGCATGCGCGGCACTTGCGCCGACGACATGAACAAGATGGGACTCGAGGTGATTTCGTTCACCATTAAAGAAGTACGCGACAAGAATGAATACATCACCAACATGGGCAAGCCCGACGTGGCTCGCATCAAGCGGGACGCGGACGTGGCGACTGCCGAAGCTGAGCGCGATACGGCGATCAAGCGCGCCATGGCGACGCGAGAAGCTGCGGTTGCGAAGGCGCAGGCGGATCAGGAGCGGGTGCTGGCGGAGACTCTTTCGCAAGCCAAGCAAGCTGAATCTCAGCGCGACTTAGAGGTCAAGAAGGCGCAGTATCTCGAAGTCACTAAGAAGCAACAGGCGCAGGCGGATAAGTCGTATGACATTCAGTCGAATGTGATGCAGCAGCAGGTGATTACCGAGAGCGTGCGGGTGCAGCAGGTTGAAAAAGAAGGACAGGTAAAAGTGCAGGACGCCGAAATTGCGCGCCGCGAAAAGGAGCTAATTGCGACTGTTTTGAAGGGGGCTGAGATCGAGCGGCAGCGTATTGAAACGCTGGCCGCTGCCGAGAAGCAGCGCCTGATCGCGGAGGCAGAAGGACAGGCGTCGGCGATTCGCGCTCAGGGCGAAGCTGAGGCCGAGATCATATTCAAAAAAGGTGAGGCCGAAGCGAAGGCTATGAACGTGAAAGCCGCGGCTTATCAGGAATACAACCAGGCCGCGGTCATCGACAAGCTGATCACCGGGCTACCGGAAATTGTGAAGGCTCTGGCCGCTCCGCTCGCCAATGTGGACAAGATCACGATTGTCTCGACCGGCAACGGAGAGACGGCTGGGTTGAACAAGATCACTGGCGACATAACGAAGATGGCGGCACAGGTACCGGCTTTGTTTGAGACGCTCTCCGGCATGCCATTGGCGGAGTTATTGGGGAAGGTCCGGCAGATTGGCGATAAGACGCCGAAGCTGGAGGAGAAGCAGTAAGGCTGTCGTTGGTCGCTTGTTGTTAGTCGCTGGGACTGCGTAGGCTGGCGGTGATCGCGAACGACCGACGACCATCAACCAACGACGACTTTAGGAGGATTGCGGTGCACGAAGAACTTCATCACGCCAGATCGCTTGGGCTTTCAGTTGCGCTTGGAGCCGCGATGGGTGCGGCTTTGGGCGCGGCTGTCGGCCACGTTGGTATCTGGGTAGCTGCGGGGATCGTCGCCTACATAACCATCTCGCTGGTAGGCGGTGCCTGGAGTAACAAGCCGGGCGATTCGAGGCGAACAACTAACAACTGACTTACACGAGGTGTCCTATGGCATTACTGGAACGTGTTTCTACATTGGTTAGGGCTAACCTGAACGACCTGATTGACAAAGCCGAAGAGCCCGAGAAGATGATCAAGCAAGTTATCCTCGACATGAACAATCAGCTTCTGCAGGTTAAGACGCAGGTGGCGATTGCTATTGCCGACCAGCATTTGCTGGAGAAAAAGAGACTGGAAAACGACGACAAGATCAAGGAGTGGATGCGCAAGGCGGAGCTCGCGGTCGACAAAAAGCAAGACGACCTGGCTCGGGCCGCACTGCTCCGGGTGGAAAGCTATCGTGATCTGAGCTCTAATTTCGCGCAGCAGCTCGAAGATCAGAAGGCCCAGGTCGAGAATCTGAAATCGGCGTTGCGCAATCTTGATCAGAAACTGGCGGAGGCGAACGCGAAAGCCGATCTGCTGATCGCGCAGCATCGCCGTGCGCGCGCTGCGAACCGGGCCACCGACGCGCAGTCTGGGATGAGCGCTAACAGCAAGTCTGCCACCTTCGATCGGATGAAGAAAAAAGTGGCTCGGGAGGAGGCCATTAGCGGAGCTAAGGCTCAACTCTTGGCGGACGATGTTGAAGATCGGCTGGCTGCCTTAGAAAAAGAAGACCGCATTGAGCAGTTGCTGGCGGAATTGAAGACGAAGCGGGGGGCGTAGCAGGTTACAATCACGTTTGTGCCTATGCGCAAGGTCTTTCATTTCGACTCTCCTCCCGAGCCTTACGCGGCCGATGCAGCTGTGCTCTGCTGCTTTGACCATCGCATCAACAGAGCGGTGCGGAAGTTTCTTAAGAAGCAGGGCATCGAGAGGGCCGACATGATTGTGGTTGCCGGAGGCGCGAAAACGTTGGCTTCCCCGCGGAACGATTTCGAGCAGGACTTCATTCTGGAGCAAGTCCGCATGTCGATTCGTCTGCACCAGACGAAACGGGTCCTGGTTATGAGCCACTCCGATTGCGCGACTTATGGCGGCCTCGCTCACTTCAAAGGCGATCGCGACGCCGAAGCGGAACATCACCGCGGCGAACTGCTGCGCGCTGGCGAGTTACTCACTTCGCACTTTCCTGGCATTTCGGTCGAGCCTTACTTCGTGAAGTTTGACGGGATCTGGGAAGTTCGAAATGCCGGGGGCCTGAACTCTGCAGCGCCCGCAAAACGGACGAATACCCGCGTGATTGCCTAGAGCTAACGATTCACCGCAAGATCTCTACTTCTTATGAAGATCCTGTTCATTGGCGGGACTGGAATTATCAGCACGGCTTGCACCGCGCTGGCCGCCAGTCGCGGCGTGGAGGTGACGTTGCTCACGCGCGGGCAGCGAGCGTCGCAATTGCCTGGCGGCGTTAAGACTCTGATTGCCGACGCGAACGATCCTGGCTTGATTGCGAAACTCGATGGCGAAATGTTCGATGCTGTCGTTGACTGGATCGCTTTTACTCCTGCCGATATCGAACGCGATCTTAAACTTTTTCGCGGGCGGACAAGGCAGTTCGTTTTTATTAGTTCCGCCAGCGCTTATCAGAAGCCGCAGACGCATTATCTGATTGATGAGTCGACTCCGCTGGCGAATCCGTACTGGGACTATTCGCGCAACAAGATTGCTTGCGAAGAGCGGCTGCTGGCGGCTTATCGCGACGAGGGATTTCCGGTGACGATAGTCCGGCCGTCGCTTACTTATGGCGAGACGCTGATTCCGTTAGTGCTGAATAGTTGGGACCGATCGTACACTGCCGTCGATCGTATGATCCGCGGACAGAAGCTGATTGTGCCGGGAGATGGAACGTCGTTGTGGGTGATCACGCACAATAGCGATTTCGCGAAAGGGCTGGTGGGCTTGCTCGGCAACCGGCAAACGATTGGGCACGCTTTTCATATTACGTCCGATGAGGTGCTGACTTGGGATCAGATGTTTCGCATCGTGGGCAATGCAGTCGGCGTGGACCCGCATCTGGTGCATATTTCGTCCGACTTTATTGCGGCGTGCCTCCCGGAGAAGAAAGGAACACTTATCGGCGATAAATCGGTGAGCGTGGTCTTCGATAACTCGAAGATTAAGCGTTTTGTTCCGGAGTACCGTGCCACGACTTCGTTCGCCGACGGGATTCGACGGTCGCTCGCCTGGTTCAATGCGGATGCGGCGCGAAGACAAGTCGACTCGCGGGTAAACGCTGCCATGGACAAGCTGATTGGGCTGTATGAAAGAGGGATGAGCGACGCGGTTAGAAGTTTTCAATGAACAATCTACGCGCTCGCCTTATCGAGCAGTGGCAGCGGCTTTTCGACTGAGGTTGAGGTCTCCAGTTCCAACTGCTCCTGGCCGCTGAGCGCCGAAACTTTTCCCCGATAACTCTTCAAATGCCGCTGTGCCGTCTCGAATGCTTCCTGCGCTTTGTTGAGGTTCTTGCCGACATTTTCGAATTGACCCTGGAAAAAGTCGAATGACTTTTGCGCTTTTGCCAGCTCGGCGCGACTTTTCTCGAAGCGGGTCGCGACTTCATACCACTTGTGCACTAGAGAGATCGTGTGCAACGTCATCAGCAGTGTGTTGGGCGAAACGGGAAAGACATGCTGCTCGTTCATCCAGTCGCCTAGTTCGCGGTTGCGGATCACTTCCATGTAGAGCGTTTCGCTTGGCAGATACATCAGTGCGATTTCGGTGGTGCCGTTCTCCGGCTGGATGTATTGCTGAATGCGCTTGGCTTCCGCTTTCATCACGCGGACCAGCGCAACGCGCGCGGCGTCAATTTCGGCTTTGTCGTTGCTCTCGAAAAGCGCGATCACCTGTTCGCGGGGGAACTTGGCGTCGATCGGGAGTTTGCGGTCGGGGAAATAAATGACAGCGTCGGCGCGTCCTCCGCCTTCGCCGGGCGACGACTGCAACGCGAACATATGCGCCGGCAGGAAGTCGGCGAGCAAGCGCTCGAGGCTGGCTTCGCCGAATTGGCCGCGGAGGTGCGGAAGCTTCAGCAGATTATTCAGGTCATTAATGGAGTGGCCGAGCGCGCCTACCTCGCGCAATTGTTCTTCTGCGTTCTTCAAGTGCTGCTGAACTTTCTCGAACTGCGCGAATCCTTCCTTGATGTTCTGGTCAAGTTTCTGCTGGACCTGCTCGGTGATCGCCATCAGCTTCGAGTCGACGCGATCGCGGATTGCGTCCAAGCCTTGCGCCGTCTGCTGATTGAGGCATTGAAATTCAGTCTTGAGTTGCTGGGTGGTAAGCAGAAGAGAATTGGTCATCTCGCTGCGGCCGTCGGTTAGGCTGCGATTCTGCTCTTCCCTGCCCGCGGCGAGTTGCTGCTCGACTGAGCTGCGAATCTCTGAAAAGCCCTGCTGGATGCGGTCTGTGACCTGCTGGCGGAGATCACCTTTGGTCTGCTCGAGCCTAGTGGCCATGTCGGCAGTGGCAGCACTGAACTTCTGGCCAAGGGACGTACTAAGCCTTTCGAGCTGGCCTGCAACTTCCGCTTTTACATCTACTTGCGGGGCAGCGGAAAGGCGACGCAAAAGAACGACCGAAAAGCCAAGCAGGACAAGGGTTCCGGCGAGGACAGTAACCAGCAGTAGGGTCTCCATAGTAAGTGGCTTAGGTGAATTTTAGTGGTTAGCGTGAGAGATGGAAAGCGGAAGTTTGGCTTCGATTCTGACGGCGACCCCAACGCCGCAACGCTGACCGCAAAATTATGCTGCGGGCCCTGGTGGTTTCATTCGCGATTCTGATAGCAACTCTCGAGGCTCACGCGGCCGACAAGAATCCGGCGGCGCCCGAAAGCGGCGCCAACATCGACAGTAAGCAGCCCACCCCCAACGCGAGCTCGACGGCCGGAGCCATTTCTGGCGAGGACCCGGCCGCCGAGAACGAACTGCTGGAAGCGGCGAATAAAAGCCGCGCGGGCGCGGGCGCGATGGCGCTGCGCATGGATGACAGTTTGCGTGACGCGGCGCGAACCCACGCTCGCCGCATGATTGAGAATGATCGTTTGGCGCACCAGTTCTCTGGCGAACTGGGTTTGCTTGAAAGAATTGGCGAGGCCAGTTCACTGAAAATTGATCGCGTTGGCGAGAATGTCGCTTATGCCTCTGCCGCATTCGACGTTAATGAAGCGCTGATGCATTCAGCTCCGCACCGGGAGAATCTGCTGGATCGCGGATTTAATGTCGCGGGGATGGCGGCGATTTGGAGCGACGGTAAACTTTATGTGGTGCAGGATTTCGCGCACAACGTTCCGTCGTATTCGGCGCGGGAGAGTCGAGCGCTGGTAGGACATGCTGTCGCCGAGATGCGGCGACGGGCGGGGCTTCCGGAGCTTGTCCAACTCATGCCGGCGAAGCTCGACGAGGCTACTTGCTCGCTGGCGAAAGAGAGCCGGCCAAAGGCGCATGAGATAGCTGTCGCGTATAACAATCGGCGAGTTATCACTTACACGCAGAGCCATCCGGAAATTATTCCGTTGGAGGCGACGCGTCTGCTGGATGATACGGACGTTCGGCAGTTTGCGGTGGGGGCCTGCTATGCACGCAACGCGGCTTATCCTGCCGGGACTTATTGGGTTGCTATTCTACTGTACTGACATTCCCTAGCTCACCTTCTCTGTTCTCATCGCACGCGGGCGGGGACGCCCGCGCTACACTCGACCCGGATACAGCCTGTCCCAGCTCTGTGCTAATCTCCGAGCATCTGGCCGGGGTCGCATGGAGAGCGCTTCTCGAATCCGTATAGGGACTGCCGGTTGGTCTTACAAGGACTGGGACGGGATTCTGTATCCGCCGGAAGTGGCGCGGAAGAAAATTCATCCGGTCGAATTTCTGGCGCGATTCTTTGATGTCATCGAAATCAACACTTCGTTTTATGGGCACATACGGCCGGAGCTCGGACGGCTATGGTCGCGAAAAGCGGCGGCGGTCAATCGTGATTTTCTTTTCACGGCGAAGTTACATCGATCGTTCACGCACTCGCCGCTGGCGGTAATGGAGCCAACTTCGGCGGCCAGCATTCGTCCGAATGACAAAGATGAGCGGCTCGCGCGTGAGGGTCTGGACTCGCTGGCAAGCGAGGGGAAGTTGGGCGCGGTGCTCATACAGTTCCCTGTCTCATTCAAGAACACCAGCTTGAATCGCGAGTATCTGGAGCAGTTACTGCGGCAGTTCATTGAGTATCCGCGAGTCGTCGAGGTGCGGCACGAGAGTTGGAATAATGCGGAGACGATCGATGAATTTATGCGCCAAAATGTTGGCTTCTGCAACATCGATCAGCCGCGGCTGGGTCGCTCGCTGGGGCCGACGGAGCACGTGACGTCGGGAGTGGGATATGTTCGGCTGCACGGACGTAACTACGAGCAGTGGTTCGATAGCGAAAGTCGCAACGATCGTTATAACTATCTTTACAAGCCGGCGGAGTTGGAGAAATGGAAAGATAAGATCGAGGCGATTGCTCGGCGTGCGGAGTCAACTTATGTGATTGCGAATAATCATTTTCAGGCGAAGGCTGCGGTGAATGCGCTGGAGTTGCGGCACCTGTTGGAGGGAAGGAGGGTGGCGGCTCCGGAGACACTGGTGAAGCATTATCCGGAACTGAGGGAACAGGTCGAGATTGAAGACGGCAGCCGAAATTATTTGTTACTGGGGTGACGGCGGCGAAAGCGGCCGGCGTTTGTTTCATTTTTTGGGACTCAGGATGCGCTCGATTTGGCTGATGTGGTTAATGTCGTGGCCGGCGATCATGCGGACTATGTGTTCGATCGACTCCTGGCCGCGCTCGGCGTGCTGGCCGAAGTGCTTCCACTGATCAGGAGAAAGCGACTTGAGGAGCGCGAGGTTGGCTTCGCGCAGGGTACGCTGTAGCTCGATGGATTTCTTGGGATCGCGTTTTTCGTAGCGGCCGGCGATGACCCAGGCGTCCTGATCGAAGGCAGCGATGGCGGTTCCGGGGCTTCCGAGGATGGAGCGCATACGCCATCCGACTACGATTTCGACGTCGGCGAGGTGAGCGAGAATTTCGGCGACTGACCATTTACCGGGAGCGGGGCGCTTGCGGAGTTTCGGCGTGGGCACGCCTTTGATGAGGCGCGCTAATCTTTTCGGTGTCGCAGATTGCACTTTGATTGGGTCTTGGCCATGGGCGTGGGCCACGATTCGTTGGGTGTATTGCTGCGCTGTTTCCGGCATTTGATATTTATAGTCCAGCCTCGCCCCTGCTGGCGAGTCGAGCCGAATGTATTTTCTGGCTGCGCTTTGTGCTTACTGACCAACGGTCAATCCCTTTAAATGCGTGCCCTCCAGAGATCAACAAAAAGCCTTTAATAAAACGATTGAAAAGTAGATTACGCGTGCTGTATTGTGCCTTTGACCGAGGGTCAATCGGACTCGGTCAATCGAACGAAACTTTATCGAACCAGGGGAGTTGGGCCATGGAAGGAATTGCAAGCAGTTTGGCGAAGCCGACGCAGATGAGACGGGACGGAAAGCCGCGTCCACGGTCGGAGGCGAAGCGGGCGCAGATTGTGGAGGTTGCGATCCGGCATTTTGCCGAACGCGGGTACAGCGCAGCGCGCGTAGAGGATATTGCGGAACAGTTGGGAATTGCCAAGGGGTCGGTTTTTCAGCATTTCAAAAGCAAGGACGGATTATTTTTCGAGGCGTACAAGAAAGCGGTGCAGTCATTTCCGAAATACATGCAGACTCCGGCAGCGGTGCGTGAGCGCGGATTTTTTGAGTTGCTGCGGTACTGGCTGGCGCGAACGGAAAACATGGTGCGGGATAACTGGTCGTCTTATCGAATCTATCTGATAGGAAACTATGGAACAGACCTGGCGCTGCGGCGAGAAATCAATCGCTTTCTGGTGGCGGAGGATCCTTATGGCTGGCGTGAGTTTGTCAGCTTTGGAGTTAGTCAGGGTGAGTTGCGGTCGGATCTGGATACGGACATGATTGGATCGATTCTAGAGTGGACTACGGACCGGTTTCAGGATGCGCTGCTTACAGAGGAGTTAGATCCGGGACTGTTTCGTAAGTCGGGGCCAGTCCCGCAGGAGAAAGAACGACGAATTGAGCAGTTTGTTGAGTTACTGCGGCGGGCGGTTGGTTCGGATAAAGCCCAAGTTATGGCGAAGAAAGCATGACGGCTAAGCTGACGCTTGAGCAAATGGTCGCGAGTTACGACGATGCTGCGCCCTTGGCGGAAGCATTGACGATTCCGGCGGCGTGGTATGTGGATCCGCGGATAGCGGAACTGGAACGCGAGGCGGTTTTTTCGCGAACCTGGCAGGTCATCGGACGAGTCGATCAAGTGCAAGAGCCGGGACAGTTCGTGACAGCGACGGTTGCGGGTGAGCCGCTGCTCGTTGTGCGCGGAAATGACGGCACTTTGCGGGCATTTTACAACGTTTGCCGGCATCATGCGGCAGCGGTGGTGACGGAGTCGTGCGGACGGGCGTCGATTTTACATTGCCCGTATCACGGGTGGAATTATGGGTTGGATGGAACGCTCAAAGGGATGCCAGAGTTTGATGGGGTGAAGAACTTTGAGCGCAACGACAATGGGCTGATTCCGGTGAAGGTGGAGACTTGGGAGAAGTTTGTATTTGTGAATCTGGACGCTGACGCGACGCCGCTGGCGGAGTTTCTAGGCGGAATGGTTCAGCGCGTGGCTCCGCTTGGACTTACTAATCTGCATTATTTTACTAGCCGGAGTTATGACATTCATTGTAACTGGAAAGTGTTTGTCGATAACTACCTGGATGGCGGCTATCACGTTCCTCATTTGCATAAGGCACTCAATTCTGTTTTGGATTATAGGCAATATACGATCGAAAATGACGGACGGTCTTGTTTGCAGTCGAGTCCGATGGTGAGTTCTGAGACGGATGCGGCGACGGGCATGACGCGGCGGGGTGACCGGGCGTGGTATTTCTGGTTGCATCCAAATTTTATGTTCAATTGTTATGAAGGGTATCTGGATACGAATCTGGTGGTGCCGATTGATGTCGACCATTGCCGGGTGATTTTTGATTTCTATTTCAGCGATGTGAGCGAAAGTGCTCGGGCTTACAACGAGGGGAGTGTAGAGGTCGGAAATCGAGTGCAGGATGAGGACTTAGGCATTTGCGAAGCGGTGCAGCGAGGGCTGAAGTCGCGAGCTTATAACGCGGGGAGATTATCGGTGCGGCGGGAGGCGGGAGAACATTTATTTCATCGGCTGCTGGCGGCGGATTTGAAGACGGGGCTGATGGGTTAAGAGGTTGCGGGGAAAAATGTCTCTCACGCGGCAGTAAGACCTCAGCGGCTGAAGGCGTCATTGAAAAATGGGGCTTCAATCGCAGCGCTGAAGCGCTGCGCCACCCAAAAGCAAAAGCAAATCCAACTTTTTCTGCAGCTTGTCAGGCTTTGGCTGTGCGCATGTTTTGACGGTTGACTCTGGCGAGGACTGTTTCAATCGTAGCAGCGAGCCGATCGGAATTTTTGTCGAGATCCAAAGAAGATTTTTCGAAGTAGGCGGACGCGCCTGCATCGAGCAGTTTTCCCTCGTTCGCCTGCGACAGGCTGGTAAGCACAATCACGGGAATATTGGTGGTTGTTGGATTTCCTTTGAGGGCTTTCAGGACCTCCGTCCCGCTGATTTTGGGAAGCATCATGTCGAGCAGAATGATGTTGGGGAGTTTTTCGTTGGCGACTTTTAGCGCTTCTTCACCGTCGGCAGCAGTGCTTACCTCGTAGCCCGCTTTGGACAAGGCGCGTTCATTGGCCATGCGAAGAAACTTGCTGTCTTCGACCAACAGCACTTTGGACTTCAAAACGGACACGGGTGAACCTCGTGGGGTTCATCGGCGCGGCGCGGGGAAACTTGAGGCTGGGGCTGACAGGGCAGTAAAAAAGGGCGGCTTGCGCCGCCCGCGAAAGTCAAGAGCCGCGGGCGGGACGCCCGCGCCACACGAGGCTACGTTCCTTCGTTCCAGCTGGCCAGGTATTCTTCCTGCTCGGAGGTGAGGCGGTCAATTTTGACTCCTAGGGACTCGAGTTTTAGCTTGGCTACGCGCTTGTCGAGGTCGACTGGCACCGTGTAGACCTTTTTCTCTAACGACGCGTGGTTCTTGATCATGTAGTCGCAGGAAAGAGCCTGATCGGCGAAGCTCATATCCATGACGGAGGCGGGATGACCTTCGGCGGCGGCCAGGTTGATAAGGCGGCCTTCGCCCAGCAGGTTGATTCGGCGGCCATCTTTCAGTGAATATTCGTCGACGAAGTTGCGGGTAGTGCGCTTCGACGAGGACAGCTTTTCGAGCGCCGGGATATCGATCTCTACGTTAAAGTGGCCCGAGTTTGAGATGATGGCGCCATCTTTCATGGCCTCGAAGTGCTGCTTGGCTAGGACGTTCTTGTTGCCGGTGACGGTGCAGAAAACGTCGCCGATCTTGGCGGCTTCTTCCATGCTCATCACGCGGTAGCCATCCATGACGGCTTCGAGGGCTTTGGTCGGATCGACTTCGGTGACGACGACTTCTGCGCCCGCTCCGCGAGCGCGTGAAGCGAGGCCGCGTCCGCACCAGCCGTAGCCGGCGACGACGAACTTCGAGCCTGCCAGGAGGAAGTTGGTGGCGCGAATGATGCCATCGATGGTGGATTGTCCGGTGCCGTAGCGGTTGTCAAACAGGTGCTTAGTGTCGGCATCGTTGACGGCGATGATGGGATAGGGCAGTACGCCTTCTTTTGCCATGGCGCGAAGACGAATGACACCGGTGGTGGTTTCTTCGGTGCCGCCGATTACGTTCGCCAGTTCCGTCTTGCGCTTGGTGTGCAGGATGGAAACGAGGTCGGCGCCGTCATCCATGGTGAACTGTGGCTTGTGGTCAATCGCGGCCATGATGTGCGAGTAGTAACTGTCGTTGTCCTCGCCCTTGATGGCAAATGTAGGGATGTTGTAGTCGCGAACCAAGCTGGCGGCAACGTCGTCCTGCGTGGACAGCGGGTTGGAGGCGCACAAGGCGACGTCGGCGCCGCCGTCGCGCAGGGCAATCATTAAGTTGGCAGTCTCGGCCGTCACGTGCAGGCAGGCTGAGATGCGGACGCCCTTGAGCGGCTGGTTCTTGATGAATTCTTTGCGAATGATCTGGAGAACCTTCATCGACTGGTTGGCCCACTCGATGCGTTTCTTGCCCAGATCGGCCAGTTCAAATCCTTTAACGTCGCTGCTGATTGATGTAGTAGCCATTTCTCTCCTAATCCCCGGATGATGACGCTGAATAAAGTCTATGCAGTTGTGAGCTGCGAACGAATAATCCACCACGGAGGCACGGAGTCACTGAGAAAGACCTAGAACGGAAAACCCTGAAAGGCTTTCTCCGTGTCTCGGTGCCTCCGTGGTGAAAATGCTATTTCCTGGCCCCGACTGGCTCGTTTTTCTTTAAACCAGCGTCAGATGCCAGTTTGGCGGCTTTGTCGGTCGCTTCCCAGGTGAAATCCGGGTCGGTGCGGCCGAAGTGTCCGTAGGCTGCGGTCTTGCGATAAATGGGACGGCGCAAGTTGAGGGTCTCGATGATCTCGCGCGGCTTGAGCTTGAAATTTGCCCGCACCAAGTCTGGAATCAGATTCGCATCGATCTTCTCGGTTCCGAAAGTATCCACTAGGACGCTGACGGGATCGGCAACTCCGATAGCGTAGGCGAGTTGGACTTCGCAACGATCGGCTAGACCGGCGGCCACAATGTTCTTCGCGATGTAGCGCGCCATGTAGGCCGCCGAACGATCGACCTTGGTCGGATCCTTGCCGCTGAACGCGCCACCGCCGTGACGGCCCATGCCGCCGTAGGTATCGACGATGATTTTGCGGCCGGTGAGACCGGAATCGCCCATGGGGCCGCCGATGACGAAGCGCCCAGTGGGATTGATGTGGTATTTCGTGTCCTCGTCGAGGAGGTCGGCGGGAATTACTGCTTGAATCACGTGCTTCAGGATGTCGGCGCGCAGTTCATCATTGCCTACGCTCTCGGAATGTTGCGTGGAGACGACCACGGCGTCGACGCGCTTCACTTTCTTATTGGCGTCGTATTCGACCGTGACCTGGGATTTTCCATCGGGGCGCAAGTAAGGGCACGTGCCGTTCTTGCGGACTTCAGAAAGTTTCTGGGTGAGTTTGTGGGCGAGTGAGATTGGGAGGGGCATCAGTTCGGGGGTTTCGTTGCAGGCGAAGCCGAACATCATGCCCTGGTCGCCGGCGCCTCCGGTATCGACGCCCATAGCAATGTCGCCAGATTGCTTGTTGATGCTGGAGATGACGGCGCAGGTGTTCGAGTCGAAACCGTAGACGGCATTGTCGTAGCCGATGGACTGAACCACGCCGCGGACAAGGTTCTGGAAATCGACGTAGGCCTTGGTCGTGATCTCGCCGGCGATGACGACCAAGCCGGTGCAGGTGAGGGTTTCGCAGGCAACGCGGCTGCTCGGGTCTTCACGAAGGCAAGCGTCAAGGATGGCGTCGGAAATCTGGTCGGCAATCTTATCCGGGTGCCCCTCGGTTACGGATTCCGAGGTAAATAGGAAACGGTTCTTTGCGGGCAAGCTGTATCTCCTTCAAAGGTAATTTCTAGCCGTCACGTCCGATTGGGGAGGCTTACGGAGTCATGGGCTTTTAGTCGGGGGTCACAATCAACTTTACCTTAAAACGGTACCAGAGACGAGCGGTGGAAAGCAATGGAATTGGCGGCAGCGAGTGCGGTCGACATTGAAGGGGAGTGGGAAGGCGTTAAACGGCAAAAATGGGTGGTAAATGGAAGAAAATAAAGCGGCAAAGTTAGGGCTGCGGAGTCGGCGGCGGGGCAGTTCGTGACATTCCGGCAGGACCGAAGGTAACAGTCTTGACCTCGCCATAATCGGCTTGGATGTCGACCTTCTTCCCGTTGAATTGGAAGTCGACGCCGCCGGCGTTTCCGGCTTTGACGACTATCTCTTTTTGAGCACGGACGGTACGTTCGGTGCTGGCGGCCAGGAGTTCGGAGGATAGAGCTTTTCCGTCGGCGGTTATCGATAGCCAGCAATCTTCACGAGCCTGGATGACTACGGTGAACTCGCCGGGCGCGGGAGGGGCGGAGGATTGCTCGGAGCGCTGCGCAGTTTTTGATGGGACGGATGAAGTGCGACCTGTAGTCTGTACGGCTGACGCTGTCGACGCGGCGCCGGCCTTCTCCGGGGTCTGCTCCCGGGCGACTCCCCCGGATGAGGTAGCGGCCGTCACAGAGGAGGACTTCGAGGCGGCGTTGGAGGGATTGAGCAAACGTTTTTCGTGCTGCTCGTGGCGCCGGTTCAGTAGAACGAGTGCCAGCGCGATTAGAAGCAGGATCGCGGCGAATAAGCCCCAAGGCAACTGGCGAGGGGGAGCCTCGGCACTGCTTTCGAGACGGAGCAGGGTTTCGAGGTCTTTGTTCTTATCGTTCTTTTTATCTTTGTTCTTATCCTTCTTGCGAACCCTGTCAGCAACGGTTGCCTGTTCTTTTTCTGGTTCTTTGTCGCGAATCTTTTCTAGAATTTTCGGCGCGTCGTTGTCGCGCAGGACGGGCTCGGCTCGTGGGCCTTCGCCCGAAGCCAGCAAGTAGTCGGCGACGGTTTGGTCTTCGTCAAGGCCCAGGCAGCGGGAGTACGCACGGACGAAACCCTTGTTAAAGATGCCTCCCGGCAGCTGGTTGAACTTATCTTCCTCCAGCGCCTGCAACATGCGGGTGCTGATTTTGGTGGTGGCGGAGATCTGATCGAGAGTGATGTTGCGCTTCTCGCGCTCCTTTTTCAGTTTTTCGCCGAAGGAAGGCAACCGGGTGTCTCACTTTCGTTGGACGGAGAACGGAATTTTACTCTGAGGAGGGGGAAGATCATAGAAAATTGGTGATTTGTGAGTGGATTGCCTTCTAAACAAAATCACCCTTAAGGACGTAGGCTATGCCCGACCGAGTCCGCCCAGCTCTCGTCAGATCTCGCATGGAGATTGCGCTAGAAACGTCATTCCGCGGGGTAGGCAGATCCGCAGTTCCCGGACTCGTACTGGTTACCTCCGTTCGTTGCCCGCGGGGTGCGACCAAACCTATAATTTCTTAATCGCCACCCGAACGAGGAGTTCATGCCGGAGGCAGCGGGCACATCCCCAATTCGCCTGTCGCAAGAGTTAACCATTTTTCACGATGTCGCCAAGGCGCTGACGTCGTCGCTTAACCTTGATTCGATCCTGCAAACCATCATGGAGAAAATGGCGGAATACTTCCGTCCGGACACGTGGTCTTTGCTGATGGTGGATGAAGAAAAAGATGAGCTTTATTTTGCTATTGCCGTGGGCGCGGCGGCGGAGGTCTTGTCGAAGGCGCGGCTGAAGATGGGCGAAGGGATTGCCGGGTGGGTGGCGCGGCAAGGGCAGGTGCTGATCGTACCCGACGTGCAGAGCGACCGGCGATTTTCGTCGCGGCTCGACGAAATGACGCGCCTGCAGACGCGGTCGGTTATCTGCGTGCCGTTGCGCTCGAAACATCGCGTGCTGGGCGTGATTCAGTTGATCAACGCCAACGTCGGGCTGAGCGAACAGGAGTTGTTTTTTCTTCAGGCATTGTGCGACTATGCGGCGATTTCGATTGAGAATGCGCGGTCGGTCGAAAAAATTCAGGAATTGACCATCACTGACGATTGCACAGGATTGTTTAATGCGCGGCATCTGCACAAGACCCTGGAGACTGAGGTTTATCGTTCGGCGCGTTTCGGCTATCAGTTCAGCGTGATCTTTATTGACCTCGACCATTTCAAGCAGGTCAACGACACGCATGGCCATTTGGTAGGAAGCCGATTGCTCGCCGAAGTCGGATACCTGATCAAAGCGCAGTTGCGGCTCATTGATTTTGCGTTCCGTTATGGTGGAGACGAGTTTGTCGTCCTGCTGCCGCAAACAAGCAAAGATCAGGCGGTGGTGGTCGCGAAACGTTTGCAGGATTCACTGCGCACGGGAACTTTCTGCGTCGAGCAAGGATTGGATCTCAATGTGCGCGCCAGCATGGGACTGGCTACGTTCCCGAATGACGCGCAGACGCCGCATGACATCATCCGCCAGGCCGATGAAATGATGTATGTGGTCAAGAACACCAGCCGCGATAACATTGGCGTCGCCTCGCGCGGCGTAATGGAAACTTAGGTAGTTTCGCGGTAGAACATCTCCATCCACCTGAGGGAGTCAGGGTTCGCCGAGGAACTCTCGGGGAATTACCGTAGTTAGATTCAGCCCACAATCGTTTCACCGTTTACTCCGCAAATGTTACGTCCTCAGTCTAGCCAACTGCGGCAACTAGCCCGACTGGCGCGGCATCCCAGTGACGCTCGATCGATTTTCAATCTTCTGATGTTTTAAGAGGTCATATGTCCCGCAGTGTCGCTTCCAGCTGTCTCGCTCTCATCCTGACCATTGTCAGCGCAGTTCTGGCATCCGCACAGGTTGCGCCTTCACAGACTGACATCGCCGGTACACCTCAAGGCAAAGCGCCGGTTGCGTATCTTTACGTAACCAGCAGCCCCAGCAGCGGCGTGAACCAGATCAATGGTTACGCCGTCGCTTCTACGGGAGCGCTCACGGCTCTGCCTGGGTCACCATTTTCCACCAGCGGCGTGTATGACATCGCACTGAATGGAGGCTGGCTGTTCGGAACCGATGGAAACAACCTCTATTCGTTTTCGATCGCGGCCAATGGATCCCTGACGCAGGTTGACGAGTTAGCGGTGGTATCGGGCGGAGGTCTTGGTGAGCTGTTTCTCGATCACACCGGAGCATCTCTGTATGCCGATTACTATACCGAGAACAACGAGTATATGGCTTACAGCATCGATAACTCGAACGGCCTGCTCACTTACATTGACAACATTATGGGCGGGCCAGGGTTTGGATATACCGCCAGTTTTATCGGCAACAATGAGTATGCCTATTCATCGAGCTGCTATCACTTCACTCCGTCCATCTATGGCCTGCAACGCAGCAGCGACGGGGGGATCACACTTATGAACATCAATCCGCCGTTTCCGAGCGTGCCGGGCGGAGGCTTTTATTGTCCATTTTTAGCCGCAGCCGATCCGACGAATCACCTCGCGATTGCGATGCAGCCGTTGGACCCGAATTGGAACCCTGTCGGTCCCTATCAACTGGCGACTTACACAGCGGACAGCTCGGGAAATCTGACCACCAAGAGCACTTACTCGAAGATGCCAAGCGTCTCGGTCGGCGACTACATCACCGATTACTGGATGTCTCCCACGGGGAAGCTTCTGGCGATCGCAGGGCCATCCGGATTGCAGGTCTTTCATTTCAATGGCGCCTATCCGATCACGACTTATACGGGGCTCTTGACGACCAACTCGATCAACCAGGTATTCTGGGATAACAACCATCATTTGTATGCGCTCAGCGGATCGGCTGGACTGCTGTACGTGTTCACGGTAACCGAGAAGAGCGTGACGCAGGCTCCGGGGTCTCCGTACAGTATCACTGGTCTGGAGAACATGATCGTGTTGCCGAAAAGCTAAACTGCTAAATCTGCCCTCGTAAGTGGGCGTGGTTTGCGTGCGCCCTATTTTCTTTTTTGCGCAATGCCGGCGTTAGCGGGCGTCTCGGATTATTGCTTTTCTGGCTTCTGCAATTCCGGTGGCTGATCGGGTTTCGGCTGCGCTTCGGCTGGTTCGGGCTTCCAGGTAAAGGCATTGGCGGGCGCGGAGGGATTCACGCCGAAATCCCACACGTAAAGATTCATGCCTTCGGTGCCGAGCATCTCGGCGACCGCGTATTCACCAGGCGGAAGGGGCTCGGTGGGCGCGATCTTGATCCAGCCTCCGGTCATAGGGGCGGAAGTGGTTGCAACGAAACGCTCGTCGGTTTTCATCTTTCCGTTGACTGCGATCTTGACGGCTCCGGCGAAGCGTTTGCCGTTCTTCAGGTCGATCCGGATGATCTTGAATCGGTCATTGTTACTGGCCGAGTTACTGGCCGACGCTGCCGATGTTGCCGCGGCTGGCGTTGCGGTTGCGGTTGGTGGCGCGCTTTGATCGGGATCGACATTGATGTAGATCGAAGGCACGGTCGAATGCGATTGAATCTTGGCGTGCGGCCCTGGGAGTTCGATATTCTGTTTTGCGCCGGCGAGGGGATTGATGGCAGCGCGCAGAATATTCGTTTTGCTGGTCTTTTCCACGTCGCCGCCAGATTGGTGTAACTCGGCCAACTGGGGCTGATTCTCAAAGGTGTCGAGGAGAAAAATTCCGCCTTCATCGGGGAGGCGCAGACCGGGCGCGACTTGCGGCGAACGGGCTTGCTCAGCTTTGCGCTCGGCTTCCAGTTCTTTGTCGAGTTCGACGGCTTCGGGAGCGAGACCGCCGTCTTTGCGGCCCTGCTCGAATTTGTCGGTGGCATCCCAGTCGACCAGCGACTTCGGAACTTCCTCCCATTCGCCGCGTTCGGCGCTGTAATAGCGGACGCGGTCGCCATGAACCTCATACTTGGTGACGGATTGATAGGAGCCATCTTTCAGGATGAGGCGGCGGGCCTGGTTTTGACCGAAGGCATGGTGGGCACAGAAGAGGGTTAGCATGGCGGCCACGGCTGCGAGAAGCACTGCGCTCCTGGAGAATAATTTCATGCCGCCGAATATTATCGGCCTTTTATTGCGCTTCCGAAAGGTTAGATGCAAAGGAAGCGGTTCATCGTTTGGCATGAACTAGCGAGCGCACGACTATCCCGTGTTGTGCAGGCCCGCAGCTATGCCATTCATCGTGGCGCCAAGGGCGTAGTCGAGAGCGGGGTCGGCGGCCGAATCCGCCGCGCGCTTGCGGCGCAGAAGATCGACCTGGATCAGGCTCAGAGGATCGACATAGGGGTTGCGCAGGCGTATGGAGCGGGAGAGGACTGAATTTTTCTCGAGCAGATCGCGCTGGCCCGTGACTGACAGAATGACGCGGGCGGTGCGTTCGAATTCCTGGCGGAGCATTTCGAAGACGCTGTCGCGAAGGGCGTCGTCGGTTACTAGATCGGCATAGAGGCGGGCGATGGCAAAATCGGCCTTGGCCATGGCGATTTCGACGCTGCTGATGAGGCTCGCGAAAAGCGGGAAGCCGCGCATCATTTCGCGCAGCAGTTCGGCGTTGGCGGGGGTGCGCGCGGCGAAACGATCAAGGGCATAGCCGACTCCGAACCAGGCGGGCACGGCGTGGCGGCTTTGCATCCAGCCGAAGACCCAGGGGATGGCGCGCAGATCGTCGAGGCTTCTGGTTGCGGCGCGGCGCGCGGGGCGGGAGCCGATGCGGGCGTACTCGAGTTCGTTGACGGGCGTGGCTTGTTCGAAATATTCGAGGACTTCAGAACTTTCTGCGATGTGCTTGCGATAGAAGGCGAACGCATCTTTCGACATTGTCTCCATCGCGTCGTGCCAGCGTGCGCTCGTCTCAGGCGCGGCTTTCGCCGGCATGGTGATGGCTTCGAGGCAAGCGGCGATCATGATTTCGAGATTCCACTCGGCGAGGACTGGATCGGAATATTTCCAGCTGAGGACTTCGCCTTGCTCGGTGATGCGGATTTCGCCCGAGAAATCGCCGGCGGGCTGGGCGAGGATGGCGGCGTGGGTGGGGCCTCCTCCGCGGCCCACGGTGCCGCCGCGGCCGTGAAATACGCGCAGATTGACTCCGCACTCGCGCGCGGCCTCATGCAAGTTGTGCTGCGCCTGATGCAGTTCCCAGGTGCTGGTGAGCATGCCTCCATCTTTATTGGAGTCGGAGTAGCCGAGCATGACCTCGTGGGTGCGTCCCCAGGAATCGAGGAGCGGCTGGAACTGCGCAGATTTCCAGACGCGGCGCATGATCTCAGGCGAGGAGCGCAGGGCATCGATCGACTCGAATAGAGGTACGGGCATGAGGCCGGGATCGCCATCGCCGTTATTGGCAGCGGCGGAAACGGCGCTGAGCGCGGCTAAACGCAGCACAGCGAAGATATCGTGCTCGGACTGCGTGTTGCTGATCACAAAATTGCGAATGGCTTTCGGGGAGTGCGTCTTTTTTAGTTTTGCGATGGCGCGAAAGGTTTGCAGAAGTTCGACGGAGGGGGGGGAAAGCTCTGGCGAGAAGTGCGTGGAGCGTGCGGCCAGTTTTCCTGCCGACTCCAACTCGGACAGCGCTTGAGTATGAACGCGGGCGTGTTGGCGAATATCGAGGGCGTGCAGGTGGAATCCGAAAGTTTGCACTTTGCGCAGCAGAGGCGAGACTAGTTCTGCCAAGCGGTGTCCACGATTTGCGTTCAGGCTGTCGCGGACAAGCTTGAGGTCTTCTTCGAATTGTTGCGACGATTTGTAGGCGTGCTCGTGCTTGGATGATTTGCGGCTGAAGCGCAGACGGGCGATCAGGAATTCGAGGAAGTGGCGATAGAGTTCGGCGGCGGTGATCTGCTTCCAGCGCGAATGTTTTTCTCCGAGCTTTTCGTCGTAATGGCGAACCCGTTTGGCGAGTGCTGATGAGACGTCGATGCGGCGAGTTGACATGCTCAATTGGCCGATAAGGCGGGTGGTTTCGGCGATGTAGTGGTCGATGATTGTGCTGCGCGCCATGTCGAGCGCGTCAATGGTGGAAGCGGCGGTGACGAAGGGATTGCCGTCGCGATCGCCGCCGATCCAGGAACCAAATGAGAGCGGTGCGGGAATCTCGTCGTTCTCGTAAACATCGTGCAGCGATTCTTCGAGTTCGGCGAAGAGGCGGGGCAGAGTTTCGAAAAGAACCATGGGGAAGTAGTCGAGTCCCATGTGAATTTCGTCGCGGACGGTTGGTTTGTTGAGGCGGACCTCGTCGGTTTGCCAGAGGGCGGTGATCTCGGCGAGGATCAGAGATTCGTATTCTCGCGCCTCGGAATCGGGGAGCGGCAACTGGTCGAGGCGCTCGAGATAGGCGGCAATGCGGCGGCGCTTCAGACGAATCGTGTGGCGCGTGATTTCGGTGGGGTGGGCGGTGAAGACGGGAGTTACTTTTACTTTGCGCAGCGCTTCGCACATCGCATCGGCAGTGATTCCCGCAGCACGCATACGGGCGAGAGTTCCGCGGAACGAACCATCTAAAGGACTTTTTGTGGACGACATGCTCGCGGCGCGGCGGCGCCGCTTACGATGGTTGGTTTCGGCGAGGTTAGTGAGTTCAAAATAAATGGCAAAGGCTTTGGTGACGCGGTAGGCGTCCTCGACGGACAGGGCGCCGATGATTTCGTGGGCGCGGGCCATCAGAGTGTCGACCGGCTCGGATTTGCTGCTGTCGGAAGATTGCTCGCGATGTTCGATGAGCAGGTGACGCAACTGCTCGACCCTGTCGAAGAAGGCTTCGCCTTCTTGCTCGACGAGGACGCGGCCGAGGAGAATTCCGAGCGACCGCACATCGCGGCGCAGCGGGATCTCTTTCGCGGGATCGGCCGTGTCAGCGGTGAACTCGGCGAGACGGTCGGCTTGAGCGCCCTCGCTCCAGAGGGAAATGTCGGGCATGGGATATTTTAGCGGAAAGAAGGGAGCGAAGCGTCTTCTTGAGGAAAGTGGAAACTGATCGTGCTGCCGGCATCAGAATGGAGTCAACATTCTCGCGTCCCACGTTTCGAAAAGCGCGAAACGTGGGGCACCCTGTTTCATTCGCTGCCAACATGGGTTCGAACTCAGACTGTAAGGCGACGGCTGACAGTTGTTTTTTCCACATTCCTTTCGCGAAAACTTTCTGGCATAATTGATCGTGCACCCCAGCCCGCACAATTTTCCAAAACAATTTAAAGCGAGGAAGCGATGTCGGCCAAGTACATCTTTGTAACTGGCGGTGTGGTGTCTTCATTGGGTAAAGGCCTAGCGGCGGCTTCGATTGGATGCCTGCTCGAGAGCCGTGGGCTCAAAGTCAACCTGATGAAGTTTGATCCGTACCTGAATGTCGATCCGGGAACGATGTCGCCGTTTCAGCATGGCGAAGTTTTTGTGACCGACGACGGGGCGGAGACCGATCTCGATCTCGGCCACTACGAGCGATTTACGCATGCCAAACTTTCTCGCGATAACAATTGGACGACTGGCCGGCTCTACGAACAGATCATCGCTAAAGAGCGGCGGGGCGATTATCTGGGCAAGACGGTGCAGGTGATTCCGCACGTCACCAATGAAATCAAGGCGGCTGCCAAGAAAGTCGCGCAGGATGTCGATGTGGCGTTGATCGAGATTGGCGGCACGGTTGGCGATATCGAGTCGCTGCCCTTCATCGAGGCGATTCGCCAGATGCGGCAGGAATTAGGGCGCGACAACACTTTGTTTGTGCACGTGACACTGGTTCCGTTTATTGCCGCGGCGCAGGAGTTGAAGACAAAGCCTACGCAGCACTCGGTCAAGGAATTGTTGAGCGTTGGAATTCAGCCGGATATTCTTTTGTGCCGCACTGACCGGTTTTTGTCGAAGGAAATCAAGTCGAAGATTGCTTTGTTCTGCAACGTCGAAGAAGAAGCGGTGATCACGGCAAAGGATGTTGCTTCGATTTACGAAGTACCGGTGGTTTTCGCGCATGAAGAAGTAGACACGCTCGTGCTCCGGCGCCTGCACCTTGAGGCGAAGGATCGCGATCTTTCAAAGTGGAACGATCTGGTGCATCGCGTCTATAACCCGAAAGATGTAGTTCGGATTGGGATTGTTGGAAAGTATGTGGAGTATGAGGACAGTTATAAATCGCTGAAAGAGGCGCTGGTTCATGGCGCGCTCGCGCATAACCTTAAGCTGGAAGTGAATTGGATTGAGGCAGAGGGACTCGAAAACGCCGACAAGACTGACAAGAGTTATGAGGCGCAGTTAGAGGGTTACGACGGGTTGCTGGTGCCGGGCGGATTTGGCAAACGCGGCATTGAAGGCATGCTGCGGGCGATTCAGTATGCGCGCGAGAAGCATGTTCCGTACTTTGGAATTTGCCTCGGGATGCAGACGGCTTGCATTGAATACGCTCGTAATGTTTGCGGATTGGCGGACGCGAATTCCAGTGAGTTTGATCCGGCGACTCCGCATCGCGTGATTTATAAACTGCGCGAGTTGCGCGGTGTGGAGGAACTTGGTGGAACGATGCGGCTGGGGGCTTGGCCTTGCAAGATCGAGCCGGGAACGCTGGCTTATCGCGTGTATGGGCAAACTGAGATCAGCGAGCGGCACCGGCATCGCTACGAATTCAATCGCGAGTATGAAGAGCCGATGGTCGCGGCGGGACTGAGAATTTCGGGCTCGACTCCGGATGGCACTTACGTGGAGATGGTGGAGATTCCGGGGCATCCATTTTTTATTGGGTGCCAGTTTCATCCGGAGTTTAAATCGAAGCCTTTGGAGCCGCATCCGCTATTTAGGTCGTTCGTGGGCGCTGCGTATGAACACGGGCAGAAGAAGAAAGAAGCGAAAGACGCGGCGGTGGTGGAGATGTTTTTGCGGCCGGAGAAAGTCGGGCGGAGATAGACGCTCAGGCTCTGTGCTGTTCTTAGCTAAAGCTAATAGCAATATACTTTGACGCTCTCTTTTCAAATCGATAACGTTCGCGTGGGCGGGGGAGATCTGTTTCTCATTGCCGGGCCTTGCGTGATTGAGAGTGAAGAGCACGCGCTCCGGATGGCGGAGATCATCAAGGGTGTGGCGCGTTCGCTGAATTTTCCTTTCATCTTTAAAGCGTCGTACGACAAGGCGAATCGGACTTCGATCCGGAGCTATCGCGGGCCGGGGATGAAGGAGGGTCTGCGCATTCTGCAAAAAGTTAAGGATGAGGTGCACATCCCCGTGCTGACCGATGTGCACCAGGCTGGCGATGTGGCTGCTGTGGCCCAAGTTGTCGATGTGTTGCAGATTCCCGCGTTTCTTTGCCGGCAGACCGATCTGGTTGTGGCAGCGGCTTTGAGCGGACGTCCGGTGAATATCAAGAAAGGACAATTCGTTTCGCCTTGGGACATGAAGCACGCTGTTGAAAAGTGCCGCGATGCCGGCAATAGCCAGGTGTTTTTGACCGAGCGCGGATCGAGTTTTGGCTACAACAATCTGGTAGTCGATATGCGGTCGCTGGCTATCATGCGCAAGTTCGCGCCGGTAGTGTTTGACGCTACACATTCGGTGCAGTTGCCGTCGGCTTCGCACGGCGATGACGGTCAACCGGCGGCGAGCGGCGGACAGCCGGAGTTTATTCCGGTGCTATCGCGCGCCGCGGTGGCTGCGGGAGTGGATGGGGTGTTTATGGAAGTCCACGATAATCCGAAAGAGGCGAAGAGCGATGGCGCCAATGCGCTCGATTCGCGGAATCTTCGCGGGGTGTTGAAAGAATTGCAGGCTGTTAAAAAGGCGCTAGACGTGGCGCACAGCACACCGTAAGACCAACACACCTTCTAAATCTGCTACTATTCCCGCGTCATCTGAAATCTCATTGCTATGCATTGGTGGGCATCGATCGTCGGCTTTGCGCTTATTCTCGTCATCCTCATGGATGCGTTTGAGACGGTGGTTTTGCCGCGGCGTATACGGAGGAATATTTTTCGAATCTCGTCGCGGTTCTACAGGAAAACCTGGCGGCTATGGATGAGAGTGGGGCAGCACATTAAATCGCCTAATCGGCGAGAAGGTTTTCTCGCGTACTACGGACCCATTTCGCTGTTTCCGCTGTTGGGCTTTTGGGCGTTCGGGCTGATTCTAGGCTTCGCCTGCGTGCAATACGGACTGGGCGAGCATCTCACGCTGGCCAACGAGAAAATTACTTTCGGAAAGGTTGTCTATCTTAGCGGCGAGACTTTTTTCACGCTGGGCTACGGAGATATTACGCCCAACAATACTGCGGCGCGGGCGCTGGCCGTGCTGGAAGCGGGCATGGGCTTTGCGTTTCTCGGGGTGGTGATCGGATATTTGCCGGTTGTTTACAATTCTTTTGCGGCGCGGGAAATTGAGATTTCGCTGCTCGATGCGCGCGCGGGGTCGCCGCCGACGGCAGCAGAGTTCCTTGGCAGGCTAGGATGCTGCCCGGAACAAACGGTGCTGGACGAAATTTTTCGCGACTGGGAGCGCTGGTGCGCCGATTTGCTGTCGAGCCACATCTCGTATCCAGTGCTGCTTTTCTTCCGGTCGCAGCATCCGAATCAATCCTGGGTGAGCGCGCTGACGGCGATGCTCGATGTGACTTCGCTGATTATGACGGGCGTCGGCGGGATTCATCCCGACCAGGCAAAGCTGACGTTTGCCATGGCACGTCACGCTGCCGTCGATCTCTCTCAGGTTGTGTATGCGCAATACAGCCCGAATGATCCGGAGCGGCTCACGGATGAGGACCTGGCGAGTTTGCGCACGGACCTCGCCAAGCATGGAGTCGCTCTTTCCCTGGGCGGGGACGCGACGGAACGGCTGACGGAGCTTCGGCTTCTCTACGAACCTTATTTGCAGGCGCTCAGCCGGCGGCTCTTGATGCCGCTGCCAACTTGGGTTCCGACCGATCACAAAAAGGATAACTGGCAAGGCAGTCCGTGGGACGTTGCGATTCAGGCGCGAGCGCTGGAGCATCCGGGACATGCGGTAGACGATCATTTTTGAGGCGAATACCTCTGAGGAATCGTTTCGGTAGTGTCCTACAACGACAAAGGCGCAACCCAGTGGGCTGCGCCTTCTTTTCCTGAGGCAACAACTGCTATGTACTTGTAATGATCACCTTGCCGCCGCCGGGATTGTTATCTGGGGAAGGACCACCTGTGTAGCTGTAGGTGTTTCCGGCGGTACCAGGATTGCTGGCGTGGGAGGCCCCGTCGGACACGGTAATAGCTGGAGTAAAGGGGTCGAGGTTGTTAATCCAACGAATGGGGAAGCCGTTTAGAGCGGGAAAAATTGCGAGCGTGCCATCGGTCACAAGGTCTGACTGGGGAACGGCGACGGTTGCGGGGGTGTAGGTCATCACGCTGTTGACCAAGGTGAGCTGGACGATCATTGGCCCGTCGTTGATCTGGATGCACCAGGGGCCCGAGACGTTTCCATTGGCCGTAACGTAGTAATTCACGCTGGCATTGGTGCCGGTGGGAATGGTTTGGGTGTTGGGAAAACTGGTAATGGTCGTGAAGAGAACGGGATTGCCAGGAATGGCCGGAGGCACGAAACTAACCTCGATCGCCTGTCCGGAAGCATTCGAGAAGGTGACGCTCATCTGATTCGAGCCCGAGACCATGCAGGCCTGCGGTGAGGGAGTCAGATCGACGCCAATAGTGATGGTGGGGTTTGCGTTATAGTCTTCGAGCGGAAGTTCGCGCGCAGTAGCCATGGCTTACTCCTTTTGTCGAACTGAATTTGACTTACTTACCGCTGGGCCTGAACCTGGGATCCGAGAACAAACCTTGCAGGTCTGGAGTGTTCTTCAGATCTTCGAGGGAATAACCCTTCTGCAGGCTCTTTTCGATGTACTGTAGCGCATCGACGCGATCCCCCATGTCTTCGTAGGCCTCGCCGACGAGGGCCAGAACGTCGGGATCGTCGGGGGAAAGCGCGAGCGCCGATTGTATGCGAGAAATGGCTTTATCGCGCAACTTTTTGTTGGCGTAGAGCATCGCCAGGTTCGATTGCGCGATGGCGTCGCGCGGCGTGTCGCGTACCGCTTGTTCGAGAAGGTCAATTTCGCGGTCCCACGCTTCGCTTGTCTTTTCTTTGTCTTTGAGGCCTTCGTAGGCGATGGCCAGATTGCCCCACACTACGTAATTCTTGTCGTTCATTTGCAGGGCTTTCTGGGTGGCAGCTGCTGCTTCGGCAAACTTCTGCTCGCGGTTATAGAGATATCCAAGGTTGGCGTGGGCGCCGTAACTTGGCTCTAACTCGATCGATTTGCGGAGCATCTGCTCGGCGTCGGGGTAGTGCTTGTCTCCCATGTCGGAGTAGACCGCGCCTAAGTTGAGATAGAGCGCCGCATTGTCGGGAGTGAGTTGGATGGCGTGGCGATACTGGGCAACGGCCTCGTCGTAGCGTTGATGGTCATTCAAGAAACCGGCGAGCTGGTTATAGCCGTCCCAGGAATCGGGGCGAAGCGCGATGGCCTTGCGGTAGGCGGCTTCGGCATCGGCGGTGCGTCCTGCGCTTTCGTAGGACCGGGCCAGACTGATGATGGCGTCGGCGTTACGCGGATCGAGTTGCAGGGCGCGCTGGCTCTCCTGCAAGGCGAGGTCGTAGTTTCCGGTGTAACTGTGGATCTTACTCAGGGTTACATAGACCATGGGGAGGCGATCATTTAATTCCTGGGCTTTCTCGCAATTCGCCAGGGCTTCATCGAGCCACTTCTTATCTTTATCGAGGCGGTATTTGAGACGGTAGGCTTCGCCGAGTTGGGCGAATCCCAAAGCGAATCGCGGATCCTTCCTCACCGCCTCATTGAGAGCCCCGATGGCCAGGTCGAGATTTTCCGGCTTGTCGTAACGTTGGGTGTAACCAAGGGCCTTCAGGTATAACTCATAGGCGCCGGAACTCCCTCCCGCCCCGCCCAAAGCGCGCAGCATCTCTGGCGTCATCTCGACGTGCAGCAGCCTCGCCAGGCGGGTTACGATCTCGTCTTCGAGGGATGAGAAATCTCCGGCATGGTCTTCCAGATTTACGGAGCCGATCTGGCGGAGATTTTTTGTGTTGATGAGGTTTACGGTTAATTGGATGGTCTGGCCATCGCGGCGCAGGCTCCCTTCGACGGCGACGGTCGCGCCGAGTTCGCGCAGCGCGGCGGCGGGGTCGGAAATCTTTAGCCGGCGCACCTCGCTCGTTGGAACAACCCATAGTGACTGCTTCCCCGCTTCAAGATTGGTGAGACGACTGGCGAGGTTGTCCATCAGTCCGGCAGAAACCTGCTCGTTGGCGGGATCATTGCCGACATTTTCGAAGGGCAGAACGGCGACGTGCTCTTCGGGACGGCTAAACCAGCCGGCGATACGCTCGCGAACCGGAGGCAGAAACGAAACGACTGCCACGATGAGTGCGGCGACGGCGAGAGCGATCAGCCAGCGGTGCCACTTCGGCGAGGGTGCAACTGTCGCGCCCCACACGGGACGCGAGGCTTGTTCGATCTGCTGCCGCAGGTCGGAGGCGGACGAGGTCACGCGGCCTGTGGAACGGGTCGTTGTTCTACCCGATGGCCGAGTCGTTGTCCGATTCGACGGATGGCCTGTAATTGGTGATAGCTGGGCAGTTGGGTCGAGATGACTGCGAACTTCTTTCAAGTCGGCCACCATCTCGCGGCAGCTTTGATAGCGCGTCGCTGGCTCCTTCGAGAGAGAGCGATAGATGACGCGCAGCAGATCGAGGGGCACCTGATCGGGCGTAGCCTCCGCTATCTCATCCATCGGAAGCGGCGGCTCGTTGAGGATGGCGAAGATGGTCGCGGCGGGCGTCTCACGCGTAAACGGATTCCTGCCCGTCACCATCTCCGCGAGCACGATTCCCAATGACCAGATGTCGGTGCGCTGATCGACGAGTTTGCCCATGGTCTGTTCGGGCGACATGTAGCCGATGGTTCCGGCGGTGCTGATGCTCTGAGTGCTGCCGGTTGTGGAGGTCAGACGGGCGAGGCCGAAGTCGACGATCTTTGCGACTCCGCTCTGAGTGAGAATCACGTTCGAAGGTTTGATGTCGCGATGCACGACGGTACCAGCGTGGGCCGCCGCCAGACCCTCACCCATCTGGATGGCGATATCGACCGCTTCGATTAACGGAAGCGGACCGCGGCGGAGTTTGTGCACCAGCGTCTCACCCGCGTAATAAGCCATCACAATGAAAGAGTGGCCGTCGGGGGTTTCGTCGAGTCCGTGGATGACGCCGATATTCGGATGATCGAGCGAGGAGGCGGTGCGGGCTTCGCGCAGGAAGCGCTCTTTCTCATCGCTGCTTGATATGACATGCTCGGGAAGGAATTTCAGCGCGACTGTGCGTTCGAGTTTTATATCGAGCGCGCGATAGACAACCCCCATCCCTCCGGCGCCCGCCAGACCCAAAATCTTGTAGTTGCCGATGATGTCTCCGGCAGACAAGTGAGCGGTTGGGTCAGACACGGTGTGCATCCCTCGAAGGATGAAGCGCGGGCGCCGAACCGGCGAGCGTCGATACGGATATGGGTATCGATTTCGATACCAATACCGATATCGGCATCGGCATCGGCAATGCGGTCATCGAAGAATGGATCATCTCTAACGGGACAAGGCGCGGGGCGCGAGTGAAATTCGATTCCGCGCACGATGATACGCTATCTCATTTTTGACTGGCGAGAAAGCGGTAGGGCGGCCTGCGCGATCTTAATCGATGCGCAGCAGGAATGCGCACGTTCATCCGCAGCGGACTCAAAAGCGAACCATCCACGCCGGCGAAAGAGTGGTCACAAAACCGTCACTTCGACCTCATCTACGGAATCGCCACATCTACAATTCCGCGCGAGCTAGAGCCTGGGTGCCCACTTTAACCCGAACTGAAATTCGAGTGCCCGGAAGAAAGCGGCAAAGCCACGTTGAATGTCGCGCCACCTGATGGATTATTTTCGGCCCAGAGCCGGCCGCCGTGGGCTTCGACGATAGAACGCGATACAGCTAGACCGATCCCCATCCCATTTTTCTTCGTAGTAACAAAAGCATCGAAGATTCTTTCCTGATCGGCGACTCCCGGTCCACCGTCTATCACCTGAATGAGCATCTGATTTTGATCCGTCGCGGACGCTCGAACGATTATGTGCGGAGAAGCTTGGCTCCCCTCCAACGCTTCCATTGCATTCGAAATCAGATTGATGAACACCTGCTGTATCTGAGTCAGATCAACGGAAACCGTGGGGAGATGCTCTTCCAATTGCCAGTCAGTAGCAACGTCTTGCCTTCTTGGATCCCCTTGTAGGAAGCGCACTGCTTGGCACTACTAGGAATATGTAATTTATCCGCCTCTTCGCAATCGCCACTGTCATGTTGGTTGCGATTGCCCAGTGCTGTCAAATGCAGTCTCACGGGCTCGAAAAACATTGAGCAAAGAAGAAAGGAGCTTCCATGCCGACCAACTTGACCGCTGTGCTTCAAGAGCTTTTGCAGAACACATCGAATCTCAAGGTGCTCCGGGAACGCATGACGCCGAATGCGACGTACGTTTCATTGAATTTCGACAACCCTGAACTGAAGAAAGTTATGCCCTGGACCGGCATTCATAAGGGACCTCAGGACCTGTTCGATGTCTTCGCTGCAATCCATCGCTACTGGAAGACCCTCAATCTCGGCGAATCAGTCACCAGAGTTGATCAAGTGTGATATTCCGGTGTAGATTTTGTACGACCGCTGGGATGAAAACGGATCCATATTCTTAGGCGATTGCGTCAGCGGTTACCTCACCCGCTGTTTTCGCTTTGGACGACCGATGTGCTGCTTCGTCCCGGCTGTCCTCGACAAGTAGAGCAGGACATGCGATTCGCATTCCGAGGCGCGAGCAAAATTGGGGGAACAATATGACCCGGGTCCAGAAACGCAATCTGCTGATCGGCGGAGTTCTTGGCTTGATCGTGCTCGCTCTGATTGTTGGAGCTCTTCGGCCGTCCAAGCGAGCGATGGGTGCGCCGCCAAGCACTCCGGATGTCGAGGTGGCGCAGGTTCAGAAAGAGGATGTTCCAATTTATGCGGACTGGATTGGCACGCTTGACGGTCTGGTCAATGCGGACGTGCGGGCGCAGGTCACCGGCTATCTGCTCAAGCAAGGCTATCAAGAGGGCGCATCGGTGAAGCAGGGCCAGCTGCTTTTCCAAATCGATCCGCGCCCTTTTCAAGCGGCGCTCGATCAAGCCCAAGGCCAGCTAGCTCAGGCGAAAGCCGCGCTCGCCAACGCCGCAGCAGTTCAGCGTCGCACCGAACTCGACGTCCAGCGCTACAAGCCTCTGGCGGAGCAACAGGCGGCCAGCCAACAAGATCTTGATAACGCGGTTCAGAACAACCTCGCCGCCATCGCAACAGTAGAAACCGCCAAGGCCCAGATCAAGACCTACGAGGCTGCGGTCGAAACCGCGAAAATCAATCTCGACTTTACGCGCCTGGTTGCGCCTATCGATGGCATTGCCGGGCAGGCCCAACTACAAGTTGGTGCATTGGTCAGCCCCAATAGCGGGGTGGTAACTTCCGTTTCTACAGTCAATCCGATCAAGGTCTATTTCACCGTGAGCGAGCCTCAATACCTTTCATGGCGAGCACGTTTCCCGACCGAGGAAAGCCGCTTGCAGGCCGACAAGGAACTGCGGCTGCAACTGATCTTGGCGGACGGCTCAACCTATCCGCACGAAGGAAAATTTTATTTTGCCGACCGCCAGGTGAACGAGACCACTGGAGCGATTCGACTCGCGGGGCTCTTTCCCAATCCAAACAATATTTTGAGACCCGGCGGCTATGGCAAGGTCCGCGCAGTAGTCCGGACTCAGCCGGGGGCATTGCTTGTTCCCCAACGGGCAGTGTCGGAGTTGCAGGGCGGCTACCAGATTGCTGTCGTTGGCGCCGACAACAAAGTTGACGTTCGAACGGTCACTGTGGGCGACCGGGTTGACAACCGATGGATCATCACTAACGGGCTCAATCCCGGAGACAGAATCGTTGTTGAGGGAGTTCAGAGAATGCGCACCGGTGTGCGCGTGAATCCCAAGCCATTCATGGCCCAAAACCGAGATTCGACAAACCAGGACCCGACAAACCAGGGTTCGACAAACCAGGGATCGGCGAGTCGATAAGGACGGATGACACATGTCCAAATTCTTCATCAACCGTCCCATCGTCGCCATGGTGATTTCGATCGTCATGGTGTTGGTCGGCGCACTCACGGTTCTGAGCTTGCCCGTCGCGCAGTTTCCGAACATAACGCCACCCGAAATTCAAGTTGTCGCAACTTACGTTGGAGCCGACGCTCAAACTCTTGAGCAAGCGGTGGCCACTCCCATCGAGCAGCAGATGAATGGAGTGGACAACATGAACTACATGTATTCCCTGAACGCCACAGGGAACAACACCACCAGCCTCATCGTGGATTTTGACGTTAAGACCGATCCGAATACAGATTTCATTCTCACGCAATCTCGAGAAACACAGGCTGCCTCTCAGCTTCCTGCGGACGTCAACAACTATGGCGTCACGGTTCGGAAATCAGTGACGGCACCGCTGATGTGGGTCGCTCTTTATTCACCGCACGGAACGTACGACGCCAAGTTCCTGGCCAACTACGCCTACATCAATATCGTCGATCCGATTCTTCGCTCGTACGGCATCGGCAATGTTCAAGTATTCGGCGCCGGCCAATATGCGATGCGCCTTTGGGTGAAGCCGGACACCCTGGCGAAACTGGGCATTACTGTGCCTGAGATCGTCAACGCGATTCAGGCACAAAACACCGTGAACCCCGCCGGCAAAGCGGGAGGCGAGCCTGCTCCCAAAGGTCAGGAATACACCTACACTGTTCTCTCGCAAGGGCGCCTGGTTTCGCCAGAAGAATTCGGCAACATTGTTGTCCGCGAAACACCCGACGGTGCCACGGTAAGAGTTCGCGACGTCGCTCGAATGGAGCTGGGCGCGCAAGACTACAGCATCTCGGGACGCTTTAACGGCAAGCCGGGCGCCATTATCGCCGCGTATCAATTGCCCGGATCGAACGCGGTCGATGCAGCGGCTGGAGTCAAGAAATTGATGGCGCAAATGAAAGAGCGCTTCCCCGAGGACATGGATTTCGCCATTTCCCTTGACACGACTCTTTCCGTGACGCAGGGAATCAAGGAAATCGTTGAAACCCTTGTGATCGCGCTGGTCCTGGTCATCATCGTTGTTTATCTTTTTCTTCAGGGCTGGCGATCGACGCTGATCCCGCTACTGGCTGTGCCGGTTTCGCTGGTAGGCACCTTCATCTTCTTCCCGTTGTTTGGTTTTTCCATCAACACACTTTCTCTCTTCGGCTTGGTGCTGGCGATTGGTCTGGTGGTGGATGACGCAATCGTCGTCGTCGAGGGCGTGGAACGGCATATCGAAGAGGGCATGACTCCGAAAGATGCGGCATTAAAAGCAATGGAAGAGCTTTCCGGTCCTGTTGTGGGCATCGCACTGGTTCTCTCCGCTGTATTCGTGCCCACCGCCTTCATTCCCGGAATCACCGGCAGGCTGTACCAGCAATTCGCAGTCACCATCGCGATTTCAGTGATTCTCTCCGCGTTCAACGCGCTCACACTCAGCCCGGCGCTGGCAGCGTTACTGCTTCGTCCGCGCGAAGAAAGCCACGGATTGCTGCGGAGATTCTTCGATTGGTTTAACCGCGTTTTTGAGCGAGCCACCGAGGGCTATGTCGGCTGGAGCGGCGTACTGCTCAAGAAGACTGCCGTGCTGGTTGTGCTTCTAGTGGCTTTTTGCGTTGCAGCCGGATTCTTCGCCAATCACGTGCCCTCGAGTTTCCTTCCCGATGAAGACCAAGGCTACGCGTATGTGAATCTGCAATTGCCCAATAGCGCGTCGTTGGAGCGAACATCGCAGGTCGCGACACAGATCGAAAACATCCTGGCCAACACACCGGGCGTGAAATACACGACCAGCGTCATCGGTTTCAGTTTGCTCAGTTTTGTTCGTACTAGCTACAACGCTTTTTTTGTAGTCACTCTCAAGCCGTGGGATGAACGCACCACCAGAGCCGAGCAATTTCAGGCCATCAAGGCGCATCTGAATCAGCAACTCACAAAATTGCCGGCGGGAATTGCTTTCAGTTTTTCGCCGCCAGCTATCCCGGGCGTTGGCACCGCAGGCGGATTCACGTTCATCCTCGAAGACCGCTCTGGCGGCAGCATTGAGTTTCTCGCGAAAAATGTGAGCACGTTTCTTGACGCGGCGCGAAAGCGCCCGGAGATCGCCAGCCTGAGCACGACTTTTTTGCCCAGCGTTCCGCAGAAATTTGTCGACGTGGATCGTGACAAGGTTTTGAAGCAGGCTGTAAATCTCTCCGATGTCTATCGCACTATTCAAGCATTCATGGGCGGATATTTCATCAATTACTTCAACCGCTTTGGCCGCCAGTGGCAGGTCTACATCGAGGCCGAAAGTGAGGATCGCGCCAGTCCCGATAATGTCGGGCGATTCTATGTTCGCAACGGCAAGGGCGAAAACGTTCCGCTCTCTACGCTCACCACAGTTAAATCGCAGTTTGGCCCCGAATTCACCATGCGCTTTGACGAATACCGCTGCGCGCAAATCAACGGCAGCGCTGCGCCCGGTTTCAGCGCAGATCAGGCTAGCGCAGCCCTCGAAGATGTTTTCAAGCAAACCATGCCGCGAGAGATGGGATTCGACTACTCCGGAATTTCGTTTCTGGAGCAGAAGGCGCGGCAGGGTGTGCCGCCGGCGGCGATCTTTGGGCTGTCGCTGTTGTTCGTCTTCCTGATTCTCGCGGCTCTTTACGAAAGCTGGTCGCTGCCTTTCAGCGTACTGCTCAGCACGCCGGTGGCGGTCTTCGGAGCTTTTGCAGTGCTTTGGCTGCGCCGCACTTTGCTCGGCGTTTTCCTGCCGCCCTATATGGTGCAGATCGAAAGCGACGTCTATTCACAGATCGGCTTGATCATGCTGATTGGCCTTGCAGCAAAGAACGCGATCTTGATCGTCGAGTTCG
This sequence comes from Terriglobales bacterium, assembly GCA_035483045.1. Lineage (GTDB taxonomy): Bacteria > Acidobacteriota > Terriglobia > Terriglobales > Acidobacteriaceae > Acidiflorens. Next base: position 84,626 of record DATHQD010000009.1, on the reverse strand, counting down.
CGAAGGATCAGTACGAACAAGGGAAGCCGATCGCGGACGCGGCTCTTGAAGGGGCGAAGTTGCGGCTGCGCCCCATCCTGATGACATCGTTCGCATTTATCCTCGGCTGCGTTCCGCTGTGGACGGCGAGCGGCGCTGGCTCCGTCGCCCGCCAGATTATGGGAACGGCGGTTATCGGCGGAATGCTCGCTGCCAGCGCAATTGGAATCTTTTTCATTCCTGGCATCTTTTATATGGTCGAGAAATGGTCGGGCGCTGGGAAGGAACCCGCATCCGGCCTATTGCCAACTGCGCCTTCACCTGCGCCGGGAGACTGATGGATCTCGCAGTGCGTTCAGCAGCTTGGGAATCAAGCAGAGTCCGTGCAATGGGTTTTGCTCAATGATGAGAATCGCGAAATTGGTCAGCGCAATATTGCTCTCCACCATGTTGGTGGGCTGCATGGTCGGCCCCAAGTATCATCGTCCTGCTGTTCAGACTCCGGCCTCTTATCGTGATCTGGCAGAGAATCCTCAGCTTCAGGCGCAGACTGCCTCGTATGCCGATCTGCCGTGGTGGCAGGTATTTCAGGATCCAAAGCTGCAGGAACTCATTCGCACCGCGCTCAAACAAAACTACGACCTGCAACTGGCGACGGAACGCATCAACGCAGCCCGCGCTCAGCTAACGGTTACTCGTTCCAGCCTGTTTCCTCAGGTCTCCGGCAACGGCAACTTCAGCGGCGGCAAGGAAAATACCTTTCAATCCAAGTACAACTTTCTGACGCTCACTGCCGACGCTGCTTTCCAACTCGATTTCTTCGGAAAGTTGCGCCGCGCAACGGAAGCAGCCCGCGCCGAACTCCTGGCCACGGCAGACGCGCGCCAAGTCGTGATACTCACTCTCGTCAGCGATGTGGCGAACGACTATTTCACGCTGCTGCAACTTGATCTGCAACTCGCGATCACTCGGGACACGGTCAACACCCAGACTGATTCGGTAAAACTCACGCAGCTGCGGCTTGACCATGGTGTCGCCACAAAGTTGGATGTGCTTCAGGCTCAGCAAGTTCTCGATACCGCGAACGCGCAAATTCCCGACCTGGAGCGGCAGATCGCACAAGAAGAAGATGCGATCAGTATCCTCCTCGGCAATTATCCGCAAGACGTGTCGCGCGGCATTCCGCTCGTCGAGCAAACACTTCCACCTGAAGTTCCAGCTGGCCTGCCGTCCTCGATCATCGAGCGCCGTCCCGATATTCGCGAAGCGGAACAGATATTGGTTGCCGCGAACGCCAACGTCGGAGTCGCCAAAGCTCAGTTCTTCCCGCAAATCTCCCTGACCGGATCAGGCGGCGGTTCATTTGGGCGAAGCTCCGCCTTCTCAAGCCTCATGACCACGCAGCTTGGCATCTGGTCTTACGGCGCGCAGGTCAGTCAGCCGATATTCACTGGAGGTGCGCTCAAAGGGAATTTGCATCTGGCTGAGTCGGAACACCAGGAGGCTCTGATCGCATACCGGGAAGCGATCCAGCACGCTTTTGGAGACGTCTCGGACGCGCTCATCGGTTACGAAAAACTTCATCAGGTGCGAATGCGCCAGCAGGATAGTGTCACTGATCTGCAGGAAACCGTTCGCATTTCTACGCTTCGCTATAAGGGCGGCACGACGACATACCTCGAAGTACTCGACGGGCAAAGGTCGCTTTACGGCGCCGAACTGACGCTCGCAGCTGCGCGGGGCGACGAATACCGAAGCCTCGTCCAACTGTACAAGGCGCTCGGCGGAGGTTGGCAGCAGTAAACCATTGCGAGCCATACAGCGCGCACAGTTTAGGTGACGCGAGCAGCGCCATCTAAGCCTTTGAGCCGCACAGCGTTTTGGTTAGACTGTCATTCGATATGGCGGAGCAGCACATTGCCGAACGGAAGACGGGCGAAGAGTTACTGCGAGAACGCGCTCGACTACTCGACCTGACAACGGATGCGGTCTTGGTCAGGGATGCGGGAGATCGAATCACATTCTGGAACCAGGGCGCCTCTGCGATGTACGGTTTCACGCGAGAAGAGGCTGAAGGCCGAGTGAGCCATGATTTACTTCACACCGAATTTCCTGAGCCGCTCCAAAAGATTAAAGAACAATTTGCCGGTGACGGGTACTGGGCTGGTGAGCTTCGACACACCTGCGCGAACGGTTCAAGAATAACTGTGTCTACCCGCTGGGTAGCGGAACGAGATGCCCGCGGAAACATCGCTTCAATTCTTGAATCGAACCGCGACGTTAGCGAGAGCAAGCGCGTCCAGGAGGCACTAGGCCGTCTCGCTGCCATCGTTGAATCTTCTGAGGATGCCATTGTCGCTAAAAATCTCGACGGCATTATCGTGCATTGGAACAAAGCTGCAGAGCGAATTTTTGGATATGCCGCCGAAGAAGCGATCGGCCAGCATATTACTTTGATCGTCCCTCCGGACCGCCTTGACGAAGAGGCTGATATTCTCGCGTCCCTCCGACGAGGGGAGCGTGTTGATCATTTCGAAACCGTCCGCAAACGGAAAGACGGAACGTTATTGGACATTTCCGTGACCATTTCTCCAGTTAGGGATGCGCAGGGCAGTGTCATTGGCGCCTCGAAAGTCGCACGGGACATTACCGAGCGTAAACGACTGGCTCTCCTTTTGCAGGAAGCCGAACTCTCGGGTCGGTTGCTGCAACTTCAAGATGAAGAAAGAAGACGGATTGCGCGGGAACTGCATGACGGTGCTGGACAGTTGCTTGCCGCTTTAAGCATGAACATTGCAGCGATCTCTGCCGAAGAGTCGAGGCTTAGTCCAGGCGTGGCACGATACGTTGAAGAGAGCCGCTCTGTGATCGACCAAGCTGTCTCCGAAATTCGAACGATCTCCTATCTGTTACATCCGCCCCTCCTCGACGAGGTGGGCTTGATATCAGCATTGTATGAATACGTTAATGGGTTTGGGGAACGCAGCAACATACGCGTAAGCCTCGATTTGCCTGGCAATTTAGAACGCTTGCCTCGCGATGTCGAGTTGTCCATCTTTCGGATCGTGCAGGAATGTCTCACGAACGTTCACCGACATTCCGGCAGTGCAACTGCGAGTGTGCAGCTCTCGCATAAACCGGGCGAAATTCAGTTGCAAATTTCCGATGAAGGTCGTGGAATCAATCGCGAGATTCAAGACAAGTTTCGGGAGGGTAAGAGTTCAGGAGTCGGCTTGCGCGGAATGAGGGAGAGAATAAGACAACTCGGAGGCAGAATGCAGATCCAGTCATCGGGGAATGGCACATCGATAGTTGTCGTTTTGCCGCTTGACGAGAAGGGCGTCGCACAATACGAATCGAAGATCTCCTCTGCCTAGGGGATGAATCACGCGCTGCGAAACCCCCGGCTCGTCGATTCCAGCTGTGCTACTCAAAGCCTACCCGGTTGCAATTTCCACTTTGGTTAGACCAATATCCCGACTGCTCACGGCAATCAGCCCAAAGAGAAGTGGGGTTCGGCAGTGTTCGAAATTCCCTTGGAGCATTCGAACCGGCTCGGACGCGTCCGGCCCGGCGAATTGTACCCGCGGAGACAGAATCAGCCATGCACGTATTTGTTGAACCAGTCGATCGTACGTTGCCAGGCTAGATCGGCTGCGGCTTTGTTATACCGTTCCGGGGTCGCGTCGCAATTGAAGCCGTGTCCTGCACCCGGATAAATATAGCCTTCGTGCGGAACGTTCGTCGCGCTCAGCGCCTTGTCGTACGCCGGCCACGTGGCGGCCAGCCGGGTGTCGAGTTCTCCGTGATGCACCAGGATCGCCGCCTTAATTTTCGGGATCTCCTCTGGCGCGGGAGGACCGCCATAGAACGGCGCCGCTGCCGCGAGGTCCACTCCCAGCCGCACTGCCAGCATATTGGCGGTCGAGCCCCCATAGCAGAAGCCAGTAGCGCCGATCTTTCCCGTGCAGTCAGGGCGGGATTTCAACCACAAGGCCGCAGCCACCATATCTGCGGACATCTTTTCCTTGTCGACCTTGTTGAACATCTGGCCGCCCTTATAGTCGTCGCCAGGATAGCCGCCGAGAGAGGTGAGGCCGTCGGGAGCAAATGCCATAAAGTTGGCGAGGGCAAATCGCCGCGCGATGTCCTCGATATGCGGGTTCAACCCTCGATTCTCATGGATCACGATTACACCGGGCAACTTCGTTACCGTCTCGGAGCGGGTGTCGGCACTGATCGGCCGCACAAGATATCCCTTGATGCTACCGTTGCCCTTGGGAGACGGAACAGTCTCGTAAGTCGCCTTGATTCGGTCATCACTGCGGGAAACCTGCTGGCCCAGCGCATAATTCGGCATCAATGCATTGATAACTGTGGCGGCGGCCAGACCGCCGGCTAGTCGCCGTATGCCCTCCATAAAAGCGCGGCGACTAATCTCACCGTGAATGAAATCGTTGTAGAGCTCGATCGCCTCATGCGGAAGTTTGGGTTTTGTCGGTTCCATTCGTGACTCCCGCCGCGATGATACCATCTGTTTCTTGTCATTTGGGAAGGGCATCCTTTCTACCGGTCTTAACGCCGACCCTCGCGTGGACTGGGTTCGTTCCCAGTCCACGCAAAGAAAAAGATCAGGCCGGGGCAGTTCGAATGGGTACCTAGGCAGCCTCCGTCTGCGACTTGCCGGCCTTCCCGCCCAGGAAGCTCAGCAATTCGGCGTTGACTTCTTCCGCGTGTGTCCACGGGATGCAGTGCGGACCGTCTTTCACGACCAGCAGGCGCGCCCCTTTGATGAGCTTGGCGGTGCGCAGTCCCGCAGCGGTAATTGGAAGAATGCGATCGGCATCTCCGTGCATCACCAGGGTGGGCACATCGATGCGGGCCAAATCCCCGCGGAAGTCCTCGTGCCAGGTTGGGACACACGCCAGGCTGGCGGTGGCGGAGGCGGTGGCTGCCACGTTCCAGCTAGCTTGGACGGCTTGTTCGCTGACACGCTTACCCAGGAGCACGTCAGTGTTGTAGAAATTCTGGAAGAAGCCAGTGAAGAACGCGTAGCGGTCGGCGGCCACGGCCTTCTCAATGCCGGCAAATACACTGGCGTCCACGCCCTCCGGGTTGTCGCCGGTCTTGAGCAGGTACGGTGGCACACCGGAGATAATCACGGTTTTGCTTACGCCTTTGGAGCCGTATTTTCCGATGTAGCGCGCCACCTCGCCGCCGCCCATCGAAAAGCCGACTAAGGTGAAATCATGCAGCTTAAGCTCGCTGACCAACTTGTGAAGATCTTCAGCGAACGTATCGTAGTTGTAGCCTGAGGTCGGCTGGCTGGACTTGCCAAAGCCTCTGCGGTCATAGGTAATGACTCTGTGACCAGCATTCAGGAGGACGGGGACTTGCTTCTCCCACGAGGCACCGCTCAAAGGGTATCCGTGGATGAGAACGACCGGTTGGCCCGAGCCATGGTCTTCGTAGTAAAGGTCGATGTTGCCTGAATTTTCTTTTCCGACTGTAACGTATGGCATTGTTTTTCTCCTTTTCTCTTGCGATGGATAAGTTTTTGATTCGTAGAGTCGTGACCGCGATGGAAAATCCGTCGCTCCAGGTTTCGTTCAGGTTCGCTGTCCGCCAACCACGGCTAGGTTGGGCGTCACACGGGCGGCACTGCAAGTCGTTGGAAGGTACGGCATATTGCTCCTTCACCTACTATCCGACGTGACTGTGCTTTGGGTTCGTTCGAGATCGCTGAGCTTCTTTTGCTGCTCAGGACTTAGAATTTTGTAAATGTCGGATTGCATGCGGGCGTTCGCCACGATCAGCCTTGCCAGCAGACTTGCTTCTGTATCGGCCAGAACTTTGACCTGCTTCTCATTTACGTGTTCACTGCCGATTGCAAGCAGCTTCTCTCGTGCAGTTCGAAGCGCCGTCATCAAAGGCTCGAGACTATGTTGTTCCCGGGTCATTACCTGCTGGATAGCTTCAACTTGGGAGGACGTCAAACTGAGATACGTAGCCAAAGAGGGATTGAGTTGAAGGGATGAGAATGGCAACGCCACCATTACGACTTCGCTTTCTTGCGTTGAATCTGGTTTTGCTTCAACATCAGGAATTCTCGCCGAGTCCTGTTCATCGATTCCACGCCACAGACTGAGCAGCTCAAGCTGCATGTGGGTGAGCTGATATTGCTCCGCACTCATTTCTTTTGCCTGCTCGCTGCTCAGTTCGCCACGTTTGGCAGCTTCGGCGATCGTCGCGAGTGCGGCAGAGAACTTCTGCGTGAGCGCAATCATTAACGAGTCATAATCCTGCAGCACTTGATTCGGATCGTCCGCCGCCACGGCGGGACTTGTTGGCGCATTCCTGACCGCTGGGTCGTCAACCGGCGTGACGCGCAGTAGACCCCTTCCTGTGTGAACATTCTCGTCGCCCCCGTCGGCAGCCGCTAACGCACCAGGCGCCATCGCTGCAGCCAACAGGAGGACGGGAACAAACAACTTCGTCTTCATTTTCAAACTACCTTTCCCCGAACCATCAAACGCCGCTCCCAACGAAGCGCTACGCGACGATCCGGTGCTCAGACATTCATCAACATTGCAACTATCCTCTGGAAGCGGACTTATTGTTGTCGTGCTTCTGCGAGTCCATATGAGAGCGAAGCGCTCGTCCCACGACATTCCACAGTAGGGTCACGATCGCGACCGCCGTCACGGTCCACAGGTCGAACGCTGCACGCTCAATCGCAAACTCGATGAGGGCGGCGAAAAAGATTGAAAAGAACGCTATCCGTTTCATGATGCACGTCCAGATTCAGAAGATCCGTCATACGCAACCAGAATTTTCTTAAACATCTTTATCCTTCCCTTATTGTTGCCATCCACCGCCAAGGGCCTGGTAAAGCTGCACAAGCGCCAAACGCTCGTTGAGCTGGGCTTGCACCAGGTTGAGTTCCGCTGAGAAGTAATTTGTTTCGCTGGTCAGCACCTGGAGGTAACTCGCGCCGCCATTCTTATAAAGCACCTCGGAAAATTGGTCTGTCTGCTGCGCCGCTTGCGTGAGCAATTCCTGTTGCTCGCGGAACTCACGGTCCTTTTGAGAAGCAACCACTGAATTGGAAACTTGTTCAAGGGCGTTCTGGACGGTTTGCTGGTAAGAGAACACTGTTTCTTGCCAGCTGGCACGGGCCAGCCTGAGTTGAGAGCGGAGCGCTCCGCCCTGGAACACGGGCTGACTCACGCTGAAAGCCCCGTACCACATCTCCGAGGGCGCTGTGATGAACTGGTGCAAGGCGTTGCTCTCCAGCCCTCCTAGTCCGGTGAGCGACAGGTTTGGAAAGAACGCAGCCTTAGCGGCGCCGATTTGTGCGTTGGCCGCGACCACGTTCTCTTCCGCTTGGCGGACGTCCGGCCGGCGCTCGAGTAATTCCGAGGGAAGGCCGGCCGGAACGTTCTGGGGGACGGGCTGTTCGGTAAGCGCGCGTCCGCGGGGAATGGATTGGGGATTTTCACCGAGCAGAACGCTAAGCACGTTTTCCTGCTGTTGAATCTGCCGTTCGAGATCGGGAATCGTTTCGGAGGCGGTATAGACGAGTTGTTCGGCTTGACTCACGTCTAGCCCCGAGGCTCCGCCATGGCTCTCAAGGAACTGAGTTAGCTTCAGGGATTGTTGCCGCGACGCCAGCGTGCGCTTCGAGATGTCGAGTTCGTTGTCGAGCGCGCGAAGCTGGAAATAAGCGGTGGCGACATTAGCGACCAGCGATGAAATTACCGCGCGCTGCCCCCACTCAGTTGCGAGTAACTGGGCGCGAGCCGCCTCTGTTTGCCTGCGGTACTTTCCCCAGAAGTCCAGATTCCAGATGACCGAGAGATTCAGTTCGCCCCCGTTGACTTGGTAAGCAGGAAACAGATTTGAAACCTTGGCGTTTTGCTGGCTGAAAACGTCCGCACCTACGCTCGCCGAGGGAAGCTGATTGGCGCGAGTAATGCCAACTTGCGCCTGGGCTTCAAGAACGCGAGCAGCGGCGATGCGCACATCATAATTTTGTGCGATGGCGGTATGGATCAGCTGCGTGAGTACGGGATCCTGGTAAACCTGCCACCATTGCTCGTTACCCAGCGACGAGGCTTGGGAGGCCCGTTCTGGAGCCGGCGCACGGTATTCCTGCGGGACGTCCACAGTCGGCCGCTTGTATTTCGGCCCCATCATGCAGCCGGCTTCCAGAACCAGCACGGCTAGAATTCCTAAGAGTGTAGTGTTCTTCATCATTCAGTCCCCCTGACTGGGCGCCGCGGCGGGCGTGAGTGGCAGTGCTTTCCGTCTCTCAGCACCTGAGAATTTCTCAACTACGTAGAAGATCGCGGGAACAAAGAATCTGCCAATGAAGGTCTCCGCCACCATGCCGCCAATCACCGCCGTGCCCATAATCTGGCGTGCTACCGAACCTGCTCCGGACGCTGTCCAGAGCGGTACGCAGCCGAGAATAAAGGCGAGCGCGGTCATCATGAGGGGCCGGAAGCGAAGCCGCGCCGCGGAGAGTGCGGCATCCACCAGGGACATGCCGCGTTTTTCATAGTCTTCCTTTGCAAACGCGACGATCAGAATCGAGTTTTTTGCAGCCAGGCCGATGAGCATCACCAGTCCGATCTGGGCGTAGACATCGTTCTCGATTTGAACCATGTACTGTGGAAGGTAAAGACCGACTACGACACGACGCAGCCAGAGCGCAGCGAGAGCGCCGAATACCGCGACTGGCGTGCTGAGCAGCACGCTAAAAGGTACTGTCCAGCTTTCATAAAGAGCTGCCAGAATTAGGAAAACGAACAGCAGCGAGAATCCGAAGATGACGGATGGAGGCACTCCCTGCCGCGCCCTTTGTTCCTGGTAAGACATGCCGATGTAGTCGAAGCCCATTTCTCGGGGCATGGTTTGCTTGAAGACATCTTCCAGGGCTGCCGATGCCTGATCGGAGCTGTAACCGGGCGCGGCAGCAGCGTTAATCTGTGCGGACCGGTACTCGTTGTAGCGCATGGTGAACTCAGGACCGGAACGGGTCTCGAATTTTGCCAGCGCCGAAAGCGGTACGGTCTGGCCCTCCCCGTTCCGAACGTAGAATTGGCCGAGATCATCGGTTGTCGACCGGTAAGGCGCCTCGGCCTCGACATACACCTGCCACGTACGACCAAAGTCGTTGTAGTAGTTGACAAACAACCCACCCATGTACGCTTGAATGGTGTTGTAGACATCCGTTAAATTCACGCCTTGCTTCAACACCTTGTCCCGGTCCACATTGATGAACTCCTGTGGAACACTCGGCAGAAATGTGGTGCTGACGTTGGCGAGTTCAGGTCGCTTGCGGGCGGCTGCCATGAACCTGGACAGATTATCCGCAAGAAACTTGACATCTTTGCCGGCGCGGTCCTCTAAGACAAACGTCACACCACCAGCAGTACCCACGCCGGGGATGGCAGGTGGCGAAAAACTGAAGGCCGTCCCTTCCGGCATCTGCTTAAGTTCCTGGTTCAAACGTGTCTTGATGGCTTGAAATTGTTCGCTCCGGCTTTGGCGTTCACCCCAGGGTTTCAGAGATACCCAGAAGAACGCGTTATATGAAGTTCGGACATAGCTGAGCAAACTGAAACCGATGACGCTGGTCGTGTACTGAACTCCCGGAGTGTTTGCCAGAACTTGTTCGACCTGTTTTGCGGCTGCACTTGTCCGCTCCAGCGACGCCGACTTGGGCAGTTGCATGTTGATGTAGAGGTAGCCCTGATCTTCGTCGGGCAAGAAGCTGGTGGGCAGATGTTTGCTAAGGAACCATGCCGCCCCGCCGGCCACTACAAGCAGCACCATCACTACGCTGGCCTTGCGAATCAGGTCGCCCGACCAGCGGACAAAGCTGTCAGTAGAGCGCTCCCAATATGTGTTGAACACGCCGAAGAATTTTCCCAGCGGTCCGCGCGTCTGCTTCTTGGGTTTGAGCAACAATGCCGAAAGTGCGGGGCTCAAGGTAAGAGCGTTAAACGCGGAGAGCATCACGGAGATGGCGATCGTGATGGCAAATTGCTGATACAAGCGGCCAGTGATGCCTGGAATGAACGCTGTCGGCACGAACACGGAAGCCAACACCAGGGCAATACCCACCACTGGCCCGGAAAGTTCTTGCATCGCCTTGATGGAGGCATCTTTCGGACTCAGTCCTTCCTCGATGTGGTGCTGCACTCCCTCGACAACCACGATGGCATCATCGACCACGAGTCCAATCGCGAGTACCAATCCGAACATCGAAAGCGTATTGATCGAAAAGCCGAACAACGGGAAGATGACGAACGTTCCCACCAAGGAGACGGGCACGGCCAGCATGGGGATCAGGGTGGCGCGCCAATCTTGTAAAAAGAGATAAACCACAAAAATGACCAGCACAATCGCAATCACGAGGGTCTCGAGGATCTCTTTCATGCCTTCTGTGACCGGCAGTGTCTGGTCGAGCGAAACCGTGTAGTCGATGTCCTGCGGGAAGCGTTGCTTCATCTGAGCCATGAGCTTCCGGACACCTTCGACGGTTTGAACAGCATTACTTCCGGGCAACTGGTAGACGGCAATGGCGGCGCTGGGCTTACCATTGAGTCGACTCATCAGGCTGTAATCCTGCGTTCCAAGCTCGACCCGAGCGACATCTCTGACGCGGACGGTCCCACCATTCGGTGCTTCGCGCACGATCACGTTGCCAAACTGTTCCGGCGAAGTCAGGCGGCCTTGAGCCAGCACGGCATAGGTGAATTGCTGGTTGCTCTGAGCTGGCTCGCCACCGACCTCGCCAGCCGGATTCACCGTGTTCTGGGCCTGAAGCGCGTTAGCAATGTCCGTGACGGTGATGCCAAGCTTGGCCATTTGATCGGGCTTCACCCATAGCCGCATTGCATACTGCCCCGAGCCGAACACCTGGGTCTGCCCAACGCCGTAGGAGCGCGCGATCGGATCATTGAGGTTGATGTAAGCGTAGTTAGCCAGATAGTTCGAATCATGGGTGCCGCGCGGCGAATACAGCGCAATCAGCATGAGCGGTGCAGTGGTCGATTTCTTCAGAGTGATTCCGTAATTGTTCACTTCGGGTGGCAACTGACCGTTGGCCAACTGCTGGCGCGACTGCGTGAGCAGTAGGTCCGTGTTGGGATCAGTTTTGAGATCGAAGTCGACGAGCAATGTTGTTTGCTGGTTCGCGGTGGCGTTCAGCGAATACATGTAGGCCATGTTGTCGACGCCACTGACTTGCTGCTCGATGGGTGTAGCAACAGCTTGCTCGAGAGTCTGCGCGTCCGCACCGGGATAATTGGCTTGCAGCCTGATCTCAGGCGGAGCGATCTGCGGGAACTGCGCTACCGGCAAGGTGACGATTGTGATCACTCCGACTATGACCGTGAGGATCGCAATCACGATCGCGACAATGGGGCGGCGAATGAAAAAATTCGACATGGCTTAGCGCTCCTCTGTTTCTTCGAACGGCGTGGGATTCACGACTTCGCCTTCTTTTGCCTTGTCTGCGCCAACCGCCACGACGCGTTCTCCAGGCTTCAGGCCCGTCGTGATCACCCAGAGCGTGCCTACTTTCGGCCCGACCTCTACGGTACGGAGCTGCGCCCGATTATCGGGGCCGACCACACTGACCTGATACGTTCCTTGCTGTTGATTCACTGCCGCCTGCGGAATGAGGAGCGCTCCCGTGATGTTTCCGGTGGGCGTCTTAATACGCGCATATTGGCCCGGTCGCAACAGATCCCTCGAGTTTGGAAACTCACCCACGATCTGGATGGTTCCGGTCTGTGTGTTCACCTGGCGGTCCGCGAAGATGATTCTGCCCGGATGCGGGTAGGCGCTCCCGTCTGCCAAAGTTAGCTGCAACGGGATTCGTGAGGCGTGCGTCAGAAAGTCCACGCTCCCCGGACTGCCGCCGTCCGCCATGCGCAGGTATTCCTGTTCGCTGATGGGGAAATAAACTTTGATCGGACTTACCTGCGAAACCGCGGTGAGGACCGTTGACGGCCCCACCAGATTGCCCACCTGAACCGTGTTGATGCCGGCGATTCCGTCGATTAACGACACGACTCTCGTGTAGCCCAGATTCAGCTCTGCCTGTTCGACCGTCGCCTGGCCGGCCTCAACTGCCGCCTTCGCCCCGCGGAGCGACTGTGTGTCGGTATCCAACTGACTTTGGGGAATGGCGTGAGCTTCGGCTTCGGGAATATCGCGCTTCACGTTTAGCTCGGCATTCGCCATCTGCGCCTCAGCCTGCGCCAGCTGTCCTTTGGCTTGATCAAGCACGGCTTGGAAGGGACGGGGATCGATCTCAAAGAGCAGCTGACCCTTTTTGACGAATGCGCCTTCTTGATAATCCTGGCGAATCAAGTAGCCGCTCACCTGAGGCTGAATCTGCGCGTTGACGTACCCTTCAAGAGTTCCTACCCATTCGCCTTGAACCGGCACATCTTTCTGAATGACCGCCGCGACTTCGACCACCGGCGGTGGAGGCGGGCCTGCAGCCCTCACCTTACCGTTGCCGCAGCCAAGTGCATTCAGCAGGAGCACGGCACTAACTAACGCTGTAGATATTTGCTTCATCATTTCTATCCCCTCAATCGAGTTAATGAATTTCCGCTTCAATCGCGTGACTGACGCGCCTGAATCGGGACGCTGCTCGGTTGGGGGAAATGTGCCCCGAGTGTCGTCTTGTCGATTCAGGCGCGTCAGTCACGCGATTGCACGCTTCTGCAAACGCAAATCGCATACCAAATCCGATGTGAAGCTAAGTATTGGCAAATCAAGGAATTCTCCAGCCAGGCCAGAACAAGAACTGTCGAAGGGGTCGAAAGTGTCGAGAAAGCCGATGCGCGACAGCCTAAAGGCGCCAATAGAACCACACGAAGGCGAGGGACGCTAAGAGTGCGATATACAAAAAGATGCAGATGACGACACCGTTATCTTTTTCCCGATCATCCTCACCCATCTCCTTCGCGCTTTTTGGGCGCGGTTCAAGATAGCGAATTGCGTCATATATCGCCGTGTCGGTCAGCTCTTCGATATTGACGTTGCGGTCGGGCTCATGATTTGTCAGCATAGAGCGCACTCATCAGTACGTATGGTCTTCGGCAAACTGTTCGTTCTACAGCGACGAACTGGTCAAGACTGATTTCACAAAGTACTCATTTCACTTTTGTTCCTGCACGAAAACTTTGATTTTTCGGAATGTTCCATGTGAGGCGAGTCTGCCAGTTCCTTCAGAGCGCGAGTACGACCCTCCCGAATGTCTCTAGCGGAGCACCCGAGGAGAAGGGCACAGTCGTGTTCCGAGTAATGCTCCAGGACGGACATGACGAACACAAACCGATCGAAATCTGCAAGCCGCAACAGGGCGTCGATTTCGAAATGTCCGCTTGGACCCCTCGAATGCTCGTCCATGGCAGAGAACGTAGCTCTAAACAGGCGTGAATTGGACTGGCTGGGTCGCGGCTTCAATTCACGAATTGCACTCTGGACTATTGTTCGCTTCGCCCAAGAACGCGCCCATTCACGAAAGATGCGGTTTCCCGAGACACAGTCCTCAAGACCACTTACAAGGCATCGCTCGGCCTTTGCGGGATCGCTCGTGAGTAGAAACGAAAGCTGATAGAGCTCCTTCAGATCCTCATTAAAGATTGTGTGAAAATCCTCGTGACTCGCGTACACGTTTCCTTCTTTTGCGCGAACTTGAATGTGGGCCCGTTCAGTCATCTTTTTGTCTCGTGAGCGTCATCGTTAAGGAACCTGCGCGATCGGGCTCGCTGGCCGCGAAAAGCTCACAGGCCATCTGAGTTTACCGACGCACTAGTTTTAGCTTGTCGAATTTGCGAAACCCAACAATCGATTTGGCAGCCTCCGAGATTGCGGCCTGAGAGTATGCCGCATCAATTCTTTGAGTTTTTTGCGAGCTCGCGCTGACTGGGTCTTCACCGTGCCGGTTGGTACTCCCAAGATCCGCGCAGTTTCGCGGATCGATAGGCCATCAACGTCGCGCAGCTGAAATGTCCTACGCAGAGTGGGAGAGAGTTGACTATGCAACTGAGTCAACCGAGCACTTAGTTCAGACTCTCTGCATTCGTCTTCGGGATTGGGGCGGTGATCCGCTAGCCGTTCCGACATTGAAATTGGTTGCATTTCCCCGGTGGATTCGTCGAGAGACACACCGAGGTGTCTTGGCCGTCGGCGTAGCTGCATTCGAGCGCAGTTAAGCACGATGGTAGTCAGCCAAGTAGAGACCTGTGACTGCCCTCTGAACTGGTTCAGGTGGGTATAGGCGGCGAGAAGCGCATCTTGGACCGCGTCCTCCGCATCCGCTGCATTGCCTAGGAGGCGGTATGCCCTTCGGTAGAGAGGATGTAGTCCACCCGATAGAATTTGCTCCAATTGCTGAATCGCTCCCACGTTGTTTAGAGTTTCATTACGGTCGTCATTTCCGCCGTCTGCATTTGTGTTTTGCATGCTCTTTTCCTCAATCGTTCGAAAGTTATCGCGATCCGCGTATCGACCGCTTTCTCTCTTCAATCACCTGCTCGTATCGTGAGATTTTTTCTCGCGCGGCGAGTCAGTTCTTTCACTACGTGCTTCGTGAACACGCCTTGACAGCGGAATCGGATTCCCCTGTTTATCAACGCAAGGATTACGTTCTCGCCTTCCTGACTGATCGTCGTAACATGATTCATCTCGATGACGAGTTCGCGACCGCGAAGGTCTGCTCTTGCCTCTTGACACGCATTCCTGAGCTCGGCTGTCCAGGGCGCTATGAGCTTTCCTTCCACAATCACCCGGCGCTGCTTGGCGTTATCAACGAGCGAGACTTTCAACATTGCTTCTCCCACTCGCGATAAGGCAAGGCGCACACCAAACCTGCGGACCTGTAAGTCGCTGAATTTTCAGGAGAGGAACGCCGGAACTCGGAATATCGAGGTTGAAGGTGTTGAAAACGTCGAAAATGTCGAAGCTACGAGGCGGGCTGGAGATCAAGCATACTGCTTTGCATAGATACCGAATTTCTTCATTCGAGAGAGGAAAGTCGTGCGGTTCATTCCCAGGCTTGCGGCAGCACCATCGGCACCGCCGACGCGCCCCTTGTATGCAGTTAGCGCCCGTATGATTTCATCACGTTGCCTTCTTTCATATTCGTCAGCAACGCTGGTTGGGTCGCTTTGCGAGGCTGTTCTTGCTCCAGCGAGTTGCTGGACGTTATGCTGCTCGTCATGCGGGAACACTACCGTATTTGTTTTCCGGAGTTCTCCAATCGGCGCCTCAAGCGATTTGCCGCGTGTGACGATCACCGCGCGCTCGATGAAATTCTCTAGCTCGCGAATGTTGCCTGGCCAGTCCCAAGCGGTTAGTCCCTTCATGACCGCCGGAGAAATAGTTTCAATCCTTTTCTGCATTTGCTTGCCAAACTTCTGGACAAAATAACTCACCAGTTGCGGGATGTCCTCTTTACGTTCCCGCAGAGGGGGGATGCGGATGGGAAAGACATGCAAGCGGTAGTACAGATCACTTCGGAATTCGCGGTCCGCAATCATCTTCTCAAGATCTCGATTGGTCGCCGCGACGAGTCGAATATTGACTCTTCGCGTGTGAGTGCTCCCCAGTCGTTCAAATTCGCGCTCTTGCAATGCGCGCAACAACTTTGGCTGAATCTCAATCGGAATGTCTCCCACTTCGTCCAGGAACAAAGTGCCTTGATCGGCCAGTTCCATTCGTCCGACTTTTTGCGCAATCGCGCCGGTGAAAGCTCCCTTTTCATGGCCGAATAGTTCGCTCTCCAGCAGGCCGGTAGGAATGGCGGCACAATTCAGCTTCACAAACGTGCGCTCCTTGCGTCGGCTGCGGTTGTGAATGGCACGAGCGATCAACTCCTTGCCTGTACCTGTCTCCCCCAGCAGCAGGACTGTGGAATCGCTAGAAGCAACTATTTCAACTTGTTCCAGAACATGTTTTAACGCGGGGCTGTTTCCAACGACATTCTCGAAATTCATCTCGCTGCGGATCTCTTCTTCGAGATAGAGCTTCTCCTGGGCGAGCTTGTCTTTCAGTTGCGAAATCTCGCGGTATGCCAGCGCATTTTCAATGGCGATGGCGATCTGGCCTGACGCGCGGCTGAGGAAATCGACGTCTCCCGGCGAAAACGGAGTCTCCGTCGTGCGTAAAATTGACAGAATCCCGAGTGCCCGGCCGCGATTTACAAGTGGAATATTGCAAAAGGTTTTTATGCCCTCCGCAGCCACTAACTCAGATGCATCAGACGAGAGGTCGTTAGGTTCCCAGGTGTTAATGACCACCGGTTTCAGGGATTCTAGCGCTTTCACAACGGCCGCACTTGGCGTAATGAGTAACTCTTCCTTGACGACCCCTTTTCCATGCGGAAAATCCATGGCCAATACCCTGAATTTCTCCGACGCGGCATCGGGGAGTACAACTGTTACCGCGTCAGCGCGCATGACCTCGCGTATGTTCGCTGCAATCGCGCGCAACACGTCCCGAGGCCGAAGATTTGATGTGATTCGATTCGTCAGGTCGAGAAGCAACTGCAGCTGATCATTCTGATGTTGCGCGCGCCGGAGATTCAAACCATCGTCAAGCGCGAACGCCACAACACGCCCGATCAGCTCCAGAAAGCTTATTTCTTCCTCGCTGAATGGATTCACTGTGTCGCGGTTGATTCCGAAAACACCCAATCGACGATGCGGCGTCGTCAAGGGTACGCGGACCCCGGATCCTAGCCCTATTCTCTTCGCCCATTCTCTGAATCGCGGGTAGCGCTGTTCTGTGTCCCAATCGGCAGTATGCTGCGGATCCCGGCTGCGGACAGCTTCCCACCATGGCAACTCTTCCATCGGCAAGTCCGGGATTGGTAGTGGGCCCTTACCCCAAACCAAGTATTCGATTTCCTCGGAGTTCTCCTTCACCACAACGAAGTAAAGGTGATCGAAGTGCAGGAACTTGCCAATATTATCCGCCAGAGTTTTAGCCAGTTCTTCAGGTTCGCAGCACGCAGCGATTGCTTCACTGATGCGCAGCACGGCCTCATAGCGGTGGCCGTCGCTTTGAGGCGCAATGATGAGGTCTGTACCCATAGCCATGCAATCCACACTTGCCACTGAATTCCGGCTTCAATTCGCCCCAAATGTCAATATAGCTGATGACTCATTTCCTCTACGGGTCGCAAAATCGCGGGCACAGCTTAACTCGCAAGAAGTCAAGTAGTGATGACGCAAGCCGAGAAATGTTTCTCGTATTGCGCGGCTGCCTCTCCGGCATAGCTTCTAACACAATCGACAGTTTCGACCCTTTCAGCATTTTCGGGCTGACCGACTTTCTGCTAACCCCTGCATTTTTCCAGTGCCTCCGCGGCAATTCGTACGCGCAAAACCAGAGTAACGTTTTTGCTGAATCCATCACCATACCTACGGTGTTCTTGCCGTGACCCTTGGTTGGGAGTAGAATTTCCGGAATTTCTTGCGTCGGACATGATGAGCAGCGATTCCCCAGTGCTCTTCTGCGGTCGCGAGAGCGTGGGCTCTACTTCGGCACATCGTTCTCAAGGGGGCGATCATGGATTCGGCTCACGCCGCCCATGGCTTTCAGGCTCTCAGCAAGCTGGTGGGCCGGGCTCCAGCCCTGCTGCGCATGATCGAAGAGTTGCCCGCTGTCGCAGCCAGCGGAGCTCCGGTGCTGGTCATTGGCGAAACAGGCACCGGCAAAGAACTGGTCGCACGGGCGCTTCACTACCTGAGTCCTCGTGCGGCATCTCCCTTCGTAGCGGTAAACTGCGGCGCACTTCCGGAAGCTTTGATTGAAGATGAACTCTTCGGACACGAGCGCGGCGCCTTCACCAGCGCCGAAACACGGCGCGTCGGTCTGATTCAGCAGGCCGACGATGGGACTCTGTTCCTTGATGAGGTGGGCACGCTTGCAGCCAAAGCACAGGTAGATCTTCTGCGAGTGCTGCAGGACAAGAAATATCGCGCCGTCGGCAGAAGCAGCGAGAGCAGGACGAATGCCCGGATTATCGCCGCCACCAATGTCCCACTCGAGCAATTGATACGCTGTGGAAGTTTTCGAGCCGACCTGTACTATCGTCTGTCTGTTTTTATGGTCAACCTTCCCCCTTTACGATCTCGAAAAGAGGATATTCCGGCCCTGGCGGAGCATTTCCTGCAAAAACACGCCGTGGAAGGCAAGGCGCACCTGACGTTATCTCCTCGCGCGACTACGGCCCTGATGGCGTGGGACTGGCCGGGCAACGTGCGCGAACTGGAGAACGCGATTATTCGCGGCATACACCTGAGTCATGGCGATTGTATCGAGGAGCGGGAGCTGCGCCTATTGTCTTCTACTCTGACACCCTCTGTCGCTGAACCCGCGAGCGCCGGAGGTAAACTTTCTTTTCGGGCCATGAAGCAGGCAACCATCGAAATTTTCGAAAGAAACTACTTGTCAGGGCTAATGTCGGAACATCACGGCAACATCAGCCAGGCCGCGCGCGCTTCCGGCAAAGAGCGCCGCGACTTGGGCAAGCTTCTCAAGAAATATCAGCTTGATCCGAAATCATTTCGTCCTCACATTACAAGCCTTCCCACCGCCACCGACTGACGCGTTAATTGACCGGGTGAGAACTCCCCCAGTTGTGCCGCGCCGGGTCACCCACTGCGAAGCTTCTTATCGCGATTCGGTTTTTTCCTCTTCGGAAGGGTCACAACCAGTCAGTAACTGCGTGCCCTTCCACCCGCCGCGCGATATAGCGGCTACACGAATCGTGTGCAAGTGCATCATCCCAAGGCTTCAGCGGTGCATGCTCGATTGGCCGGGGGATTGCACAAAGCGAAGCGCGGGGTGTGACTTGGCCGATCCTCCTCCCGAATCGCAGAGCCCGGGTTTTGTGGAGGCCAAGATTACAGAACTCCTGATGGAGTACTTCGCCCGGCATCCGCGGGCCATGGATACGGCCGCAGGTGTGGTGGAGTGGTGGATTCCGGCAGAAAAGATCCGCACAGATGCTGAAACCGTGCGCCGCATTCTGGACCGGCTCACCGAACAAGGGGTGCTGGAGCGCATCGGGTCTGGGGAATACGCGCATTATCGCCTCAAGAGCGGGTGAGCTTGCAGGAGTACGTCCGAACCAAGAGAGGGCAAGAAGAAGTCGCAACAAAGAGTCGAGGAGGCAGTGATGTCAAGTACATCCGTAGCGGTTACCGGCTTCGGTCCTTTTGAGTTCACGGATTCCCAGGGCAAGCAGGTCTCGATTCCCCTGACCGCGTTAACGCTCTCCAATAACCAGATTCAGTCGAGCAATGCCCAATGGAATACCTACCTGGGCAGCGCCCCAGCGCTGAATTTGTGGAAATACATGCTTGCTGAAGGACTTCTTTCCCCCATGCCGTCGCCTTCACCATTTCCGGCGATGGTGATTCGCGCTGCCAGCGAGGGCGCAGCTGGAAACAATATCGCGGTCAACATTACCGTGCCTACCCCACCCTCTTCTCCTGCGATCGAAGATCCGACAAATCTACCTTTCACCATCCAGGTGACTGAAACGGATACCTATACGAACCAGACTGCGGCGACTATTGCAAACACACTGGAAACTGCAAACGCACTGGTTCAAGTCGTCGGCCCCGTCCAAACCGGCGGGATTCCGGAGTCATTCAGCGGTACCTTCATGGGATCGCCGGACCAGATTTCGATCGTGGATACGGCGTCCCCTGGAGGAACACTCTTCGTTCTCGTCCCCCGGACACCCGGCCCGAATCCCTTGCACATCAACGTGACGATCGATTTTCCGAGTCCGCCGAATTCCAACCCTGAAGCCTTCACGCTGACGGCGAGCTGGACGAGCCCGACGCTGTCGGCCACGCTCGACACGCTGGCCAGCGTGATCAGCGAACTGGCTCCTGAAATCATAATCAGCAAGCCCGGTAGCGGAGCATATTCCTTGCCTCAAGCGGGTACGACAACTCTGAGCGGGGGCACGGCCACGAGCAATGCCTCCGCCAACATTTACACAAGTCTTCCTTAGGCTGCGGGCCGCAATTCCCTCGAATGGAGGAGTGAGATGCCGATTACACCTACTTATCCTGGCGTTTACATTGAGGAGATTCCCAGTAACTCGCATGCGATTACGGCAGCGCCCACGTCGATCGCGATTTTCGTCGGGTACACACATCCCTTCATGACCGACTCGGCGAACTGGAACCAGGCGACTGAGATTTTCAGTTTCAACGACTATCAGAGCGCCTTCGGCGGACTGTACACGAGCGGCGTATTCGAGTCGCACGTCGCGTATGCCGTAAGCCAGTTTTTCCTGAACGGCGGAGCTGTCGCCTACGTTGTCGCCCTTCAGCCGTTCTACCACGACGCTACCACCGGGGCCAACAACGGGCCTGCCCAAAACCCCGCCGTGAACGTTGGTGTCCTGCAGTTTACCGGGCTGCAGCCGGTAGATCTCGTCCCCATGACGGTCACGGTCAACAATCTCCAAACCGTTAATGGCACAAATTATGCCGACGTGAGCATCAGTTACGGTCCAGCGGCGGAGACCTATCGCAAAGTGAATCTGGGGCTGTCGACCGACCCCAATTTCATCATGAACAGGATCAATAAGGTTTCCAAACTGGTCACGGTGCAGGCTCCCGCCAGTTCCAGCTTTACCGCAGTCGGGCAGGCGCCCTTCCAGACACCCGCGGGTGTGGACCCGACCTGGACGACCTTCAGCATAGACGACTTCACCGGAGTCTTCCAACAGGACAGCTCGCTCGACAAACTTCCGGTCTTCAACCTTGTTCTCATTCCCGGCGTAGCCGATACCACGATCTGGAGCGAGGCGCTGGCTTTCTGCGAGCGTAAGCTCGCATTTGTGATCATGGATCCTCCGATTCAGGACACGGCCGACGGGTTTGGGCAGAACCTTCCGAAGATCTATGACGATTTCCAGGGATCCACCATTCCCAAGAGCACAAACGGCGCCTTGTACTTTCCCTACATCAACTGCGGCGATCCGCTCACCGGCAACACATTTCCTCTTCCACCCAGCGGGTCGGTCGCCGGCCTTTACGCCACCACCGACAACAATCGCGGCGTGTGGAAAGCGCCGGCAGGTCTGCAAACTGTAATCCAGAACACGATTGGCGTGGTCGACACCGGGGACATGACCGATGCACGCCAAGGCACCTTGAATCCAATCGGCGTGGACTGCCTGCGCGATTTTCCCGGTATCGGCACCGTGATCTGGGGCGCACGCACGCTGGTCGCGGAGAATACTTCCCAGCAGCAGTGGGAATACGTTCCCGTCCGGCGTATGGCGCTGTTCCTCGAACAGACTCTGCGCGCCAACCTGACCTGGGTGGTTTTCGAGCCAAATGATGAGCCGCTATGGGTGGCAATCCGAAGCTCGATTGAAAGCTTTATGCTTTCACTGTTCCAGCAGGGCGCCTTCCAGGGTGCCACACCGAGCCAGGCCTTTCAGGTTTTATGTGATTCCACCACAACCACACAGCAGGACATCGACACCGGAGTGGTCAACATTCTGGTGGCGTTCGCGCCTTTGAAACCGGCGGAATTCGTGGTCATTCAGATCGCACAGCTTGCGGGCCAGAGTCAGTCGTAGTTGAACTCAGTCACTGTTCAGATCATTCACAGGAGGTGTTTTCTCATGGGCAAACCATTCAGCGTCAACATGGCTCGTGCTAATCCTTACCCCAATTTTGCCTTCCAGATCTACTTCGGATCCAGCACAACGCCCGTGGCGGGTGTAAGCAAAGTGACGGGCCTGAAGCGTTCGTCCGATCCAATCGAATACAAGGAGGGCGGAAACGCGATCATCCGCAAAGGGCTGAGCCGAATCAAGTACGACGCCATTACATTAGAACGCGGCATCACTCACGATACAGATTTTGAAAACTGGGCAAACTCCGCGCAGGTTCTCGACAAGGGTGCGCCCACGACCTCTCTTTCGACGCTGCGCCAGGAACTGCGCATCGACTTCCTGAACGAAGAACGCCAAGTCGTGCTGCGCTACAACGTGCATCGTTGCTGGGTTTCCGAATACCAGGCTCTACCCGATCTGGACGCTGGGCAGAATGCGGTTGCCATCGAGCACATCAAGGTCGAAAACGAAGGCTGGGAACGGGATAAGAGTTTGACGGAGGTCCTGGAAACGTAATGTCGACCTATCGTTTGCCCGTAAGCGGATTGCAGGTGATCGTCCAGCAACCCACGGGACGGGAAGATCTGCTCCTGCAGGAAGCCGGCGCGCTGGATACGGGACTGGTGTTCACCTTGTTGGACCGGCTCGTCCAGCTTCCGCAAGATGCATCGCAAAACTGGAGTGAGTTTGCGATCACCGATTTGGAAACTTTGCTGCTCCTCCTGCGGCGTGAAGTGTTGGGAGACCGGATTCGTGCGGAAACGGAGTGCATCGGCGCTGAGTGTAAGGCGCAAATCGAGATTTCGTTTCATATCTGGGACTATCTGGCCAGTGTCAGACCGCGCCTTCCAAGGGGCGTAGAAAAGATCGAGGGCGAATCTCCATACCGTCTGACCGAAGACGACGTGAAGTTTCGCCTCCCCAGTGGCAAGGATCTAGCAGCTCTTGAGTCCCGGGCCGTTTCTGAGCGCGCAGTGCTTCAGGCGTGCATTCGTCCGCCAGGCATCGCGGCCCACCTGCAGCGCCGAATTGAGCGCGCGATGCATGCCCTGGCTCCGCGTCTTTCGCGAATCATGTCCGGGGAATGCCCTGAGTGCAAAGCGACGATGAAATTTTATTTTGATGTTATGCCTTTCGTATTGCGTGAAATGCGGGACCATGCGGCAACGATCTTCGAAGATGTTCATCTCCTTGCCGTGTACTACAAGTGGCCGGAGGAGAACATTTTGTCTTTGCCGCGAAGCCGGCGCTTGCGTTACGGCGACGCACTTCGTGACCAGAGGAGCGCTGCTTAACACATGTCACGCACGTCTTATCTGCGAACTTCCGCGACGAGAGCCGGCAAAGGTGTTGTCGCCCTGCATCCGCCGCGGATGCTGTTATGGGGGTTGCGCGGTCTGGTGAAGAACGTCTCCGACTCACCGGCATGGCCGCTGGAGACTGCACCCGAACAAAGCGACCAGCGCTCCACCGTTTCGTTCAATGCGAGACACGTCGAACCCATCGATCCATCAACGGAATCTCCGATCAACTTGCCAAACACTAAAACTAAAGCGGATATGGCACGCAAGCCAACCAGCACTTTTGATTTCGAGCCGCAGCAGTTTCCTGTCAATCTAACCTCACCTTCTTTGGCGTCTGCGCCGGTCGAACGGCATGAGGAGTCTTCTCATGCGGTTCAATTCTCACCCATAACGTCGACGATCTCTCCAGCTTCGAAACTGACGCCAGCAAACGCCCCGCGGCCAGAAACTCCTTCTTCGTATGCCTTGAGGCTGCGCGCAGAAAGCGAACTTGCTCGTCATCCAGGTCAGGAAGCCGCAGACCCGAAGCCTCCCAGACTCGGTCTTGGAGAGTCACAGAGATCCGCTTCCGATGAGACGCTCCCTTCTCTCATCCCCGTTGCGCCTGGACGGGCTCAGCCGCAAAACACAACAGAACGTGGCGAGGCCCTGCGCGCCGCGATGTCTGTTCTGCAGGGGGCTGGGTGGAACTCGATGCCAACCAAACAACCAGATCTCAAATCAACCAACGCGGTTCACATTGGCAGCGTTGACATCCACATCCACTCGTCGCCCGCGCCGGCGCTGCCTCGAGAAGCGCGGCAAGTGGTGCGGCCAACTGCGGCCATCGCGCCGATAACTCGCGGATTTGCCGCTTCGTTTGGGCTCAGCCAAGGATGAACGGGAGGATGGATGACGCTGGCCCCAATAGGAGTGCTCGACCTGTCACTCGTGACGGGAAAGTTGACCGAAACCCTCGGTAACTACTGGGACACAGCACCCTTATGGGCGACCTTGGCCGGCGGCTCGAACTTCACCCACAACATAAGCGGAATGACTCCCGATGAGGCCCGTCAGTCGACCACGGGAAGCGGATGCCAGGTGACCGTCACGCTCATCCACATCGAGCCCAACAAGTTCAACCGCAATTCTGTCGCTAACCCTCCTTCGCCGCGCGCACAGCTGATCCCGGCATTGCCGCTGGCTCTCGATCTCTATTACTTCGTTACAGCATGGTCCGACGCCAATCCTCCCACGGCTTCCATCCAGGAGCAGCAGGCGATCAGCATCGTCCTCAATTGTTTTCACCAGAATCCGATTATTCGTACCAACGTTCCATTCACCTCGCCGCCGGAGTCCGTTCCGGAAGAGTTCAGTCTCACCATGGAGATCGAGAGTGTGGATTCGATCTCCCGCTTCTGGCAGGCAACGACGATGCCATTTCGCTTATCGGTGATGTACAAAGTTGCCGTGGTGTTCCTGACTCCGCCCGCGCCGCCGGCGCTGGCCAAACAGGTGAGCCGGTTCAGTCTCGCTGTGGATCCCGCTCCGCTGTCTTCGCTTGCAGCAGCTGGCTCGCTTTTTGGAACATCGTCGACCGCGACATTTATTGATCCCAAAAGCCAGCTGGGCAGTCCGCAAAACATAAGCGTCGACTACTCACCCGCAACGGTGGTTCCGGGGCAAAGGTTTTTCCTCTACGGGATGAATCTGAACTTAGGCGCCGATTATTCGGGAGCTCCGCCGAATCCGGGAACGTCGTATCGCGTGTATCTGACATCGCCGTCTTCCTCTCCCAACGAGCAGGAGATCACGACATGGAAGGTCCCGGATTCGGGCTCTCCCGGCGCATCGATTCAAACCCCTGCTCGACTGGTGCTTGAGGTCCCGGCATCGGATGGTTCCCCGCCTCTAGGTGCCCCGGCACCCGGGATTTACGGCATTGCCGTAGGCAGCGACGCTGGTCCGGACGCGATCACGTATCGCTCAAATATCACTCCCATCAGCATCGCGGCGCTCGTCGATGCTCCCGGTTCGCCCGCACTCCCGATTCTGACGCCCGTGGCTGGAACGTATACCGTGACCGGGATGGGCTTCATCGCGGGCGACACGCAGGTGATGCTGGAAACTGTGCCACTGGCAAACGTGGCTGGGCCTCCCGCGGCCGGTCAATTCTCCGTGGTTGACCTCGGCACAATCACATTTCAGGTTCCGACCACTCTCCCCTCCGGAATGTACGGCGTCCGTATTCGTGTGAATCAGGTGGAGTCGCCGCCTGCGGCGTGGATTCAGATTTAGCCAGGAACGATTTTGTCAAGAAGGGACATGGGATGATCGCCGAGATCGACAAGGACACGGTGCTCAAAGAGACGGCGAAGCGCACGTCGATGGATGCGCTGCTGGCGCGAGTGCGTTTGCGGGCGCAGCGCAGAGTGCTGTGGATGCAGTCTCTCGCAGTCCAGATTCCATCCGACAAGTTTTCCGCTCTGGTGATCTCTCCGGCCGACGTGGAGCGAATCCTGGAAGACCCAATTGACGCCGCGGCAAAGGAAGGGATTTTTTACCAGACAAATTCGACAACCCGTGAGCTGGCCGAATCGATTCGCGCAGCCGACGCGGAGTTTTCGCTAGATCCATTGTGGCGCCAGCTGCGGTTGCAATTTGGCCTCTCGGATTTCGAGATCGACGTGCTGGCGCTTTTGGTGGCGGCAGGAGCCGATGCCTCGCTGTTTCGGCTATATGCATATCTGCAGGACGACGCTGGCGCATGCTGCGTGACGCCGTGGCTTGCCGGATGTCTGTTCCAGGAATTCCCCCTGCTTTCTCTTGGCCCGGAATGTTCCCTGGTGCGGTGGCGCCTTGCCCAACCCGCACAAGAAAACGCGTGGACCGCGAATGCTCCGTGGGTGATTGACTCGCACATGCTGCTCTGGCTGCTGGGGCTGCCCGGAAACGATCCCGTGTTGGGTTCAGCTGCGCGATTTCTGTCCAAGGAAGACAGCTCTGCCCAACCGTGTCTCTATCCGCAACAGCTCACAGAAATGTTGCAGTTCGTCCAGGCAGTCTTGCCGGGCGCGGGCGAGCCGGGTCCCGCGAGTGCCGTCGAGATCGATATTCGCGGCTGCGAAGGCGCGGGCAAACGGACATTGGCGGCGCAATTTGCCGCATCCCTTGGCGTCGGTCTTCTCGCGGTGAATGCAGACTCGCTGCTTGGCCCCGATGTTTCCCGGGCTGCAGCCGGAGAGCGTGTACTGCATGCGATCCGATTGGCGCGGCTTCTGGGAGCGGTCATTTACTGGTATGGCGGGGATCGTCTGAGCGCGCGCGTGTGGCAGGCGGCCGGCGAAGGTTCCGGAATGATGCTGTTTGGCTCCACATCTCCCGCCAGCGCGGGCCCCACGCCTGCGGCGCGTTACCTGGTGCAGTTGCCGGCTCTGCATGCCGAAGCGAAGAAGCAGCTCTGGAGGCGGCTTTCACCTCATCCGCTACCGCCCGTCCTGGTCGAGTGGACACTTTCCCCGGGTGAAATCGTGAAGGCAGCGCGCATCGCCCCGGCGGGGCAACGCGCCCTGATCGATTTCTGCCAGAGCCTGCAGCAGTTGGAACAGAGCGAATTGTTTACTCCACTGGCCTGTCCGTTCGGCTGGGACGACATTGTGCTTCCCCCCCACCTCCGTCAACACCTTGCAGAGCTGGAACAGCAGGTCAAGCTGCGCTCGGCGGTTTACGAAGAATGGGGATTCGAAAAACTCTGCCCGATGGGGCGAGGCATCACGGCCTTGTTTACCGGCCCCAGCGGCACGGGAAAAACCATGGCGGCGCAGATTCTGGCGCAGTCGCTGGGCATGAAGCTGTTTCGCGTGGATCTCTCCGGAGTAATGAACAAATACATTGGCGAAACCGAGAAGCGGCTCAAGCAGGTGTTCGACGCCTGCGAGCGGGCGAACGTGATGCTTTTTTTCGACGAAGCCGATGCACTCTTCGGCCAGCGCACCCAGGTCAAGGATGCTCACGATCGCTTCGCCAACATCGAAATCGACTATCTGCTGCAACGTATGGAGCAATTCGATGGAGTTGCCATCCTCGCGACCAACCGACGAGGCGATCTCGACAAAGCTTTCGTACGGCGCATTCGCTTCATCCTCGACTTTATGCCGCCCGCACCAGCGGAGCGTCTTGCTATATGGCAGCGTGTGCTGCTGCCTCGCTCGCCCAGCGGTGAGGAACTGATCGAGGACATCGACATGCATGTTCTTGCGTACAAGATGAGCATGACGGGCGCAGAAATTACCGCCGCGGCGCTGGGCGCAGCCTTTCTAGCGCGCGCCGACGGCTCTCGAATTTCTATGGACCACGTTGTCCACGCGGCGCGCCGCGAGATGAGCAAAAACGGCACCGTGATGCGGGTGGGGGAATGGGGGAACTGAGCGATGACTGGCGTTTCGATCGAACGGTTGAGTCTGCATCTCACCGGTTTGTCGGAGGGGGACGGTCGGCGCTTGATGCGCATGATCGCCGATGGCCTCGCCGCGGCACCGCTGGAGATCGCCGCCGAGGATCGCGATGCTCTGCAATCCAGGATTACGCCGCGTCCTGGAAGCGGCCTGCAGGAGATCGCCGACCAGGTCATAGCAGAGTTACTGAGTCAGTTGGAGCGCTCAGTGTGATGTTGAAATCGAGAGGCGTTGAAGATCAAGAGAGGATTTCGTAGATATGCCGGGCAAGTATTTAAGAGGCGCGTTCGTACAGATGACGCCGGGGTTCACGTTGCCGATACCGAACGTGATTCTCTTTCAGTACAACCCCGAAAGTCTGACCCACACCTGGCAACCCGCTGCGCCCGATATGACGCCGTATCCCACGGCCAGCGCCAAAGCTCATGTGAATCCGCTGGCCGTCGAAGGACTGCCGGGTGAAAGTTTCTCTTTCAATCTCGCCATGGATGCCAACGACATGATCGCCGATGGCGGATCGAGTGTGGTCGCGGCCGCGGCGGCAGGCCTGGCAACCGCAACGGGAATTTACTCGCGCCTTTGCGCCCTCGAAATGCTGCTGTATCCGACCGGTTCCTTCCCGTCCTCGGGCCTGGTGGGCACCATTACGGCTGCGGCAACGAATGCTGCCACCGGCACGACATCCGGTGCCGCAAAGAAAGTTCCACAGTTCATCTTGCCGACAGTTTTGTTCATATGGGGGCCGGCGCGCATTCTGCCCGTGCGGGTCACGGGCTTGACCATCACCGAAACGCTTTACGATGCGCTTCTGCTCAACCCGACACATGCCGAAGCACAAGTCTCGCTTCAGGTGCTTACACCTGACGAGGTGTTGGCCCTGCAGGACGCTCTCAAGCAGGTGGCTATCGCGGCCTACAACTATTCGCAGGCCTTCCGCCAGGCGCAGGCTCTGGCAAACCTGGCCAACGGTGCGGACACGATTCTCGGCATGCTGCCCATAGGGTGAGAGAGAACGACAAATCGCTCGTGCAAGGAGAACAGTATGTTTTTCCCCGGCTCACGCTACTACAACCTGGGAACTTATCAAGTCGAGAAGCCCGACGGAACGACAGTCACGGTGACCCATTTGCCTTTGCCCGCGAACCCGCCGTTACAGGGAGCGTATCCGCGTCAGAGTGCGCAGAGGCTTGATCTGATTGCATCGCATTTTCTGAACGATGCCACGGCGTTCTGGCAACTGTGCGATGCCAACGATTCCGTTGTTCCCGATGCACTGGCCGTGCAGAACCTGATTTCGATTCCCGGAAGCTCTTCCTCGTGATCTTGCGGAATATTCGTCTGAACTATGAGTGCGACTTTCCAATTTCTACTGAACGGCGACCCCGCTGACGACGCGTTACTCGCGCAGATGGGCACGCTGGAGATCGAAGAGAACGCCGATCTGCCCGGCGCGATTCAGCTGACCCTGCCCGTCGACAGCGACGGCAACGGAGACTTAACTTACGTCAACGATCCGCGCTTTCAGCCCTTCTCGAACCTGGCAGTAGTGGTCACACCGGCCGCCGGCGGAGACGAGTGCATTTTCGACGGCTACGTTTTATCCAACAAGCTGCACCTGCAAAAAGGGACGACCGGATCGACCTTGCAGGTTTGGGGACAGGATGCGTCATGGCTCATGAACCTGCAGGAGAACGCGAAAGAATGGGTAGATGTAACCGACGCGGACGTGGCCAATTCCATCTTTGGCAACTATGGCATCACTCCCGCGGACGACAACACTGACGACGATTCTCCCTCACACACAGAAGATACGCACACCTTGATGCAGCGCGCCTCCGATATTCAATTCCTGCGCCTGCTCGCGCGACGCAACGGCAAGCTCTGCCGAGTGGCGTGCACGGATACCCCGGGAGACAGAACCGGTTACTTCGCCAAACCCGATGTCGACGGCGATCCGGTTGTGACTCTCGAACTCAACGATCCCACGCAATGGACCGTCGAAACGCTCGACTTCGAGTGGGACGTGTCACGCCCGACGGAGGTCCAGGCAGCACAGGCGCTCTTCAATGACAGCGACGAAGACGGCGTGAGCGTGGACCAGACCGATTCCGGCCTCGATCCTCTCGACGATCAGGACCTGGCGGCGTTTTCAGGCAAGTCGATGACCGTCATGTTGACCGCGCCGGTGGACTCGGCGGACGAACTGACACTGCGCGCCGAATCGGTGCTGCGCGAGGCGGGCTGGTTCGTCCGTTGCACCGGGCAAGCCGATGTCTCGCGCCTTAACGCGGTGCTTCGGGTCGGAACCGTAGTGCAGATCAACGGCGCGGGCGCACTGAATTCAGGCAACTACTTCGTGTGGAGCGTCCGCCACTCCATCGACAAGCAGGCGCACAAAATGAATTTTATTCTCGTGCGCAATGCCGTGGGCACCCCACCAGCCGGCGGAAGCAGCGTTCTGGGAGGCCTGCCATGAACAGCTTCAATGAGCAGACTGTGCTGGATCTTCTGGAGCGCGTGCGCTATCGCTTCTACGGCAAATATCGCGGATCGGTCACCGATGTAGACGCCAGCACGCTACGCATCAAGGCCAAAGTGCCCGCCGTTCTCGGCACCCAGGAAACTGGGTGGTGCATGCCTTGCGTTCCCTACGCCGGGTCCAACGTGGGCGTTGCATTTCTGCCCGAGCAGGGATCGGGGGTGTGGATCGAATTCGAAGGTGGAGACGTTTCCTATCCCATCTGGGTGGGCTGCTATTGGCGCGATGGAGAGCAGCCATCGGATGCGACGCCAACGGTGAAGGCGATCGTCACCACTTCTCCGCTCAAGATTCTTCTCGACGACGATGCCGGCACAATCACCATTTCAGATTCGAACCAGAACACGGTAACGCTGGATTCTTCCGGCATCACACTGACCCGAGGCGGCAGCAATGTGCAGATCAGCGATTCGGAAGTCAACGTGAACGACGGCGCGCTGGAAGTGACGGCAGGTTAGGAAAGCCCAGGAATACTCGATGCTGCATGCGTTCAAGAGCGAGACGAAACGACGGAGCAGCGGGAATTCCGCGCGCACGAGTGCCGATCGGGCGGAGAGACCGACCCTTATGCGGCGAAATCAGCTTGCGGATCTGCACTCTGCCTATGGCAATCAGGCGGTCCTGCGATTCCTGCAGTCGTCGCAACCGAACTCGGCGGATGGTGCGGCAAGCGGTCTGCTGCAACGCAAGTGTGCCTGCGGCGGCGGAGGCGCGGACTGTGCCGAATGCCGAAAAAAAGAGACCGATCTGCAGCGCAAGCCCGCTTCGTCGAAATCCGGTTCGTCGAAACCCGCGGCGGGAGTTCCGGCCATCGTTCACGATGTGCTCCGCTCATCCGGCCGGCCACTCGACGCCGCGACCCGCGCATTTTTCGAACCGCGCTTCGGACGCGATTTCAGCGGCGTGCGGATTCATACCGACTCGCAAGCAGCGGAATCTGCACGTGCGGTGAACGCATTAGCCTACACCGTAGGACGGAATGTTGTTTTCGGAGCTGGAAGCTATCAGCCTGCATCGACCGAAGGAGATCGGCTGCTCGCTCACGAACTGGCGCATGTTGTGCAACAGAGCGGCCGGCAATCGACATGCGCTCTGCGGATCGCCGACCTCGCTGGAGAGAACGCGGCTGAGCAGGCTGCTTCCCGGGTGATGCAATCTCCCATGTCATCCCCGATGAATCTTGCGGCTACCGGGATGTCGGGAGTTCTGCAACGGGCATGTCCCAAGCCGCCGACCGGCATGGGCTCGACCCCGAGCAGCGAGCCTTGTGATCCGGCGGCTGCAACACGCGTCTCCGGCTTAACGGTTCTTTTTTGCCAGGACTCTACCCAATTCGCCGAAGGCCAAGAAATGAAGTTTGCCGAGGTCATAGTGGCTGTAAAAGCGGCAGCCAAAGTTGAGATTCACGGCAACGCATCGACGGAGGGACCTGGCGGCGATTACAACTCGAACCTCGCCTGCAAGCGTGCGGCGGCAGCGGCGGCGAGGCTACGAGCCGCAGGCGTGACTGCACCGATCAAGCTGATTTCGCATGGTCCGACGACTGCTTACGGCTCCGCGGACAAAGATCGCAATGTCACCATCACTTTGATAACGCCTGCCGCGGTGAAACAGCCGCAGGCGCCAGCGGCTCCCAGCCCCACAGAGCAGGCTGTCCAGCTCGGCGAACAAGATTGCGCAACCTTGCGCTCATTGCTGTCCGCGCACCAAAAGAGTGCGGCGCAATTGTTTCTCCAAGTCTATATGTGCCTCTCGTGCTCATTTGCGGAGGCGTACCGCGCTGGCGTCTTCGAAGACCCGCTATGGCTCGCCCGGGTAAACCATTTGGCCGTAAGCCGTCTCGGACCCGCCTTTTCGTCACATGGAGGCGCTTACAAAGGTGCATTCGGCTTATGCGATATGGTCGACGACTGTGCCGATCCCAAGTCACCAAACTTCAGTGTTTTTGGTTGCAGTCAGCTCTTTTCGGATCCCAATGCATTGAGCCTTGCAATTTTTCAATGTGTTGAGGATATCGGCATGGTTCATTTGGGGGTTGATCTTCGCGATGCGTTGAAGAGCACAGGTTGCTCCATGCCAGCGAACAAGAGGGATTACGCGAAAGTCGTTCCCCTGTTCAAAGACTGCAATATTGCAGCCCTAGGGGGAATCCTGGCTAAAGTGTTTGCGATTCCGAAAATTACGAGCGCGCGAAATGCGGCCTGGACGGACGCGGGCTGCCCGTAAGACAGCTATAGCAATGTGGGAGGCAACTCACCGGGGATTCAAGACAAGTTCAACCGCGGTATCAAAAGACCAATTGTCATGGCGAATTTACTCAACACCTCGAGCATCATGATGTGTCCGCACGGCGGCACCGTCAGCGTCATCACCGCGAACACACAGGTGATGGCGGCGGGCGATCCCGTGCTCCGTGCCTCCGATACATTTTTGATCGCCGGATGTCCATTCATCGTTGGGATTATTCCGAATCCCTGTATGCAGATCCAGTGGGTGCAGCCCGACACGGAGAGCCAGGTGCTGAGCGACTTCACCCTGAGCGAAGAGAGCGTCGGGCTTTGCGTTGCGGGGGACGCGGCAGTGCAGGGGACAGCTTTGATCGTGTTTACACAGCCGCAGGTTTCAGGCGAGTAGGCGATATGAATCGAACCGACTATGCATATCCGTTTCGCATTGATCCGGCCTCCGGCCAAGCGGCCCAGACTGACTACGCGACTCATGTGGATCAGATGATCCGGCAGATTCTGCTGACCACTCCCGGAGAGCGCGCGGACTTGCCCGAGTTTGGTTGCGGCCTGCGCCAGATGATCTTCGCTCCGCATTCCGACGCGCTCGATACTACGACAAAACTTCTGGTCCAGCAGGCCCTGAACCGCTGGCTGCCCAACGAGATCGTGGTCCAAAACGTCAGCGTTGGTCCCGACCCACAAGGCGACGATGCAGAACTTCTGGTGCAGATTGCTTACACCCTGATTGAAACGCAAACCACGCAGCAACTCGCGATTCTTGTTTCTTAGGCGATTATGGCGATGCTTGTGAAAGACCGTCTCAGTAAACTGCTCGACCCGTCGAACACCACTCTGAACGGGATCGACTTCGTCGAAATTGCCAACCCCGCCCAGACGACGCTGCGCGTCCACTTTTTGAATGACGTGTCGATTGCCGGTAGTCCGCCGCAGACGGTCAGTCCGACGATTACTGGAGGCGAGACGATTCCCACGGTCGCGGTTCTTTCTATCGATCCTGCAACGGATTGGTCAGAAGATGCCGACGGGCGGCCCTTGCTGACCCTGCATGTCGCAGCCCCGGGCGATTTTTCTTTCTATACGCTGATAATCCTCAGCGACGCGATCGACCCGTTCTATAACCACGTTCAATTCTCGTTTAAGGCTTTGTGCCCATCCGGTCTCGATTGTGAAACACCGCCGAGCCCCTGCCCGCCTCCAGGCGGTACTCTGCCTCCGATCACCTATCTCGCCAAGGATTTTCTGAGTTTTCGCAAGGCCCTCTCCGACTTCTCCGCTCTGCAATATCCGGCATGGCAAGAGCGCTCCGAAGCTGACTTCGGCGTGATGTTCATGGAGGCGCTGTGCAGCCTGGCCGACGACCTCAGTTACACGCAAGATCGCATCGCGGCCGAAGCCACCATCGACACGGCCACGCAGCGCCGTTCGATCGTTCGGCTCGCCCGCCTGGTTGACTATGATCCCCAGCCAGCCTTGTCCTCGTCTGTGCTTTTGCAACTGGAAGTGAGCGGAGGGCCGATTCCCACCAGCTTGCTGGTGAGCGCTCCTCAGCCCGACGGCACGCAAATCGATTTTGAAACCGGTACTGGCCTGATCGATCCTGATACGCTCCAGCTCAACGTCACGACCTACCGCGTGAATCCATCCTGGAATCGCTTCGAAGTCGACCTCGTTACCCCGCGACTGATTCCTTACTACTGGGATGACAGCCAGCTCTGCCTGAAGGCCGGAGCAACGGAAATGTGGATTGAAGGGCAAGGCTACGTTTTCGAAGTGGGGATGACACTGTTGATCGATACGGCCGCTGCGACCACCGCCGACCCGCCCAGTCGCGAAACCATCCAGCTTGTCAGCGTGGACGAAGAACAGGATCCGCTCTATGGAGACCTCATCACGCACATCGTCTGGGAGAACGGCCTGCAATACAACCACGATTTGAGCCGCACAGTTTTGGCGGGCAATATCGTTCCCGCTACACAAGGCAGACGCTACACAGAGAGTTTCGCCATCGATACGGTGCCGGTCGGCTCGAACATCCCGCTGGCGATGGTGCGATCCGGGCCGAACTCGACGGCGCAATATCTCTATTCCTTGCTCAACACACCTCTGGTCTGGCTGCAGCCTTCGCCGGATTCCAGTCCCTGTCCGGAAATCATTCTGGCCCAGCGGGCGCCGAATCCTGTCTTACCTCCCCAGAACTGGACGTGGCTCTCCAGCCTGCTCGATTCACAGGAATTCGAGAGCACCTACACCGTCGACCCCATGAGTTATGTGCCGATCCGGAAGAACTCGGACGGCACTACCTCCTACGATTACGCCGGTGACAGCGGCAGCACCATTCGCTTTGGCGACGATGTCTTCGGCGAGATTCCGGAGTCCGGATCAACCTTCCAGGTCACGTATCGCATTGGCGGAGGGAGCAAGGGAAATGTTGCCGCCGACACGATCACAAAAATTGATTCAGGGCCGAACAACGCAGCCGCCTCGCTGATCAACAAAGTCACTAATCCCTTTGCCGCGAAGGGCGGCGCTGACGCAGAAACCGACCAGCAGGTGGCCCGCCTCGCGCCGCAGGCGTTTCGCGCGGTGCAATACCGCGCCGTTCTCCCCGCAGACTATGAAGCCGCCGCCGAAACTCTGCCTTGGGTCTTGCGGGCGGGCACGGTGTTTCGCTGGACCGGTAGTTGGCTCACCGTTTTCACGACTGCAGACCCGAAAGGAACACAGCAAATTCCAGTCGACGAGCACATCGAACTCATCAACCTGCTGAATCGTTACCGGTTGGCGGGCTATGAATCCTATGTTCCCTCGCCGGATTACGTTTCCATCGATTTAATCGTCACGGTCTGCGCGCTGCCGGCTGCCTTTCAGGGAGATGTGGAGGCTGCTGTGGTCTCCGCGTTGAGCACCAACAAGTTTCCCAATGGCACGACCGGCTTCTTTTATTACGACAACTTCACCTTCGGAACTCCGCTGGAGCTCAGCGCTCTGGAGGCGGCCATTCAGTCCGCTTACGGCGTCGCCGGCGTGGTTTCGGTTCAGTATCGCCAGCGTGGAGTAACCCCGACCTGGACCTGCCTCCCCGACGAGTTGCAGATGGGTCCGAATCAAATCCTGCGTATGGATAACGATCCCAGCCAGCCCAACAACGGCACCTTGCAGGTCATCGTGCTAGGAGGCAAATGAACGGCTCTTCCAATACCGGTACCAGCAATACGGGCAATTGCAGTACGAGTAATTGTCCGTGCGATGGGCTCACGTTTCCGCTGACGATCTCGAACCCTCCGGGACGCAATTCGATCGCGTATCGCATCGGCGATTATCTTGCGTTTCGGGAAGCGCTGCTGCGGAGTTGTCCCGGTGAAGTCGAACTCGCCAACTGGCGGCCGGGGGCCACGGGCGATCTGGCCGTGCAGATGATCGAGTGGTGGGCGTATCTCTCCGACATTCTCACGTTTTATAACGAGCGCATCGCGAATGAAGATTACCTGCAAACGGCTACTCTCACTCAGAGTGTGCAGGGCCTGGTGCGATTGCTCGGCTACCGACCGCGTCCCGGCATAGGAGCCACGGGAACTCTCGCCGCACTGTTGAGCGGAACGAAATCCATCACCCTTCCCCAGGGATTCCAGATTCAAAGTAAACCCGGTCCGGGAGAACAGCCACAAATCTTCGAGCTGACTGCGAAAACGACAGTGCAGCCGCCAGATGTGATTTCGGGAGACCCGACCCCGACCGGGTGGGTCGGGAGCGGCAACAACAGTGTATTGCTGCAAGGCGTCGTGAGCGGAATCAATGTTGGCGACGAATTGCTCGTGCTTGAACGGGGTTGGAACGGCATCGGCTCGAACTACGCCATCGTAACGGTGAGTAGCCCCGTTACTCAGGTGAAAGACTCACGCGGGGCCAAAAACACGCAGGTAGTTTTCAATCAATCGATCTCATCTCTTGCCAGCGGCTCGGTGTCGAATTACCGGTTGCTCAAGAGCGCGCAGTCTTCCCTTGTCTGGCAGTATCCGGCGACGACCGTTTCTGTCATCGGTGGTATTGCCGGCAATACGATCGACCTGGCCGGCATCACGCGCGGAATCAACATCGGCGATCCCGTGCTGCTTGAAATCAGCAGCAGCAGTGCATCCCCCCAACTGCTAAGCGTCAATTCAAATACGGAAGCCGTATGGTACGCCAATCCCGACGCAGGAAATCCGGCCGAGCAGCCCACCGGCTCTCCGGCGCCCATCCCGATCCCTATTCCGCATACACGAATCGGCTTCGTTCCCACTCTGCCCACCAGCATCACGAATTCAAGTGTCGAACAGGGGGAACGTGCACTCGCCGTCGTTCGCTACAACTGGCGAGATGTGGGCACACTGATCGCGGTGCCATCACCAACTCTCACGGACACGGATATCTCTTTGACCACCCCTCTGCCGTCGTCGATGCTTCCGCTCACAAATCAGGAAGTCTTAATCGGCGCCGCCAACGGCAAGGGAATCGAGGCAGACGCCAGTTCGAGCGATGCTTCCGATCTCACCCTGTCAAATCCCGGCCCAGCCGATCCAACTTGGGACACAGAACTGGAACAGCTCAATCTCGCCGCTCCCCTGAACGTGTATTTCAATCTACTTCCAGTTACACGCGGTCAGACTATCGCGAGCGAGATTCTAGGCAGTGGTGATGCCACAGTCACAACTGGCCAGGAATTTGTGCTCAAGAAATCTCCACTGACCTACCTCCAGAGCGGCAGCTCTACTTCCGGACCTGATTACGCCAGCACGCTGCAGATTTGGGTGGACACGGTCGAGTGGCAGGAGGTCCCCAGCTTCTACAACCAAGATCAGAACGCCCAGGTTTTCGTGACCCGCGAAGACGACCAGAACGTGACTCACGTGCAGTTCGGCAATGGCGTGAACGGCGCTCGGCTGCCCTCGGGAGTGAACAACGTCGTGGCCACGTACCGCATCGGCAGTGGCGCAAAGTCTCCGGATACCGGCTCGCTGAGCGTCATTTTGAAGTCTTGGCCGGGCCTCAAGTCGATCGTAAATCCGGTTCAGGCCGGAGGCGGCGCCGATCCGGATTCGCCCGCCGACATACAGACGAACGCACCCCAATCCGTGCTCACATTCGGGAGGGCAATCTCCGCCGATGACTATGAAGTGGTTGCCGCGCAGGCGCCAGGCGTAGCTCGCGCACGCATTTACTGGGCATGGGACTCGACGCAGCAAAGAAATATGGTCACGGTGTACGTCGGCGACGACCAGAACGCGGTGAACAGTGCAATCGCGGCGCTGGCGCAAGCGAGCGATCCCAACCGTCCGGTGACCGTGACACTGGCGACGGCCGTCCCCATCACGATCGGCCTGATATTGGTCATCGATCCAAAATATGTTCCCGATAACGTTGTCGCCGCAGCCACTGCGGCACTGATCGATCCTGATGAAGGCCTGCTCGGAGCAAATGTGGTGCAAATCGGTCAAAGCCTGTTTCAGAGCCAGATCTATCAGGCCTGTATGGCCGTCGCCGGCGTAGTCGCAGTCCAACAGTTAACGGTCAGCGGCGTTGCCGGACAAACGTGCTCCAGCTGCCCCAACTGCGACTATCGGTACGATCCAGGGCAAGGATATTTCTTTTCTGTCGATCCCGAGTCCGGCTTGACCATTTCTCCGGAGGCGCCGAATGCCAGCTAAGCCGGACAACTACAGCATCTATTACGCCGACAAGCTGTGGAACCTGCTCCCGGCGATCTATCGCACGCTGGACTCCGACCAGTTCAACGCCAACGGACCGCTGCGCGAGCTGGTGAACCGCATCGGAGCACAGGCTGCGAACCTGCGCCGCAGCATCGACCGGCTGTGGGAAGACCAATCGATCGAGAGTTGCGATGACTGGGTCGTTTCTTACATTGGAACCTTGCTGGCCACCAACCTTGTGTCCAGCCTCGACGCTCGCGGCCAGCGGCTGGACGTTGCCAAGACCATCTACTACCGCCGTCGCAAAGGGACCGTCGCAATTCTGGAAGAGATCGCCTATGACATCACTGGCTGGGATGCGCGCGTGGTGGAGTTCTTCCGGCGGTTGAGCCGCACTCGCCACAATCTCGACCCCGCCCTCGTGGACCCAACCGCGAACTCGTCCGACAATCTCACGCTGCAGCGCGCCGAGGGCCTGGTGGGAACCTGGACTAACACGTTCATCGGCGGATGGGCTGACCTGCGCAATGCCTACGGCGCGTCTCGCGCGCAATCGCCCTTCAGTATTTCGCCGGCACTCGCTCCACCCTCGGCATTTGATGAATTCTTCCACACTGCGGACTTTCGCGCAGGCGCGGGACGCTCGGGCTGGTACCAGATCCCGAATCTGGGCATTTTTCTTTGGAGACTGCTTAACTTTACGGTGGATCAGGGTACCCCAGTGCAGAACGGTAACTGCTATACCTTTGATCCAACCGGGCGCAACATTCCTCTGTTTGCGGCCTCGGCCCGGGCGTCTACAACCTCGCGTCCACTCGAGGGAACCTGGGACACATGGGTCTCGCCGCAGGAGTGGCAATTGCCGACTCCTATCAGCACTCCACTGCTGACGTCCTCGCTGGCCAATCCGCAGACGCAGCCGCTCTACGCCACCCTGGATGCGGATGGAGTCACCATTCAGCCGAACTCACTCGGTATCTTCACTGAGCCGGGGAGCTTCTATGAGTTGATCGATGTTTCGCAGATCACGACCTATCCAGAGGCTCCCACAACCACGCACCAGATCATGGTGTTTCCGGAAAGCGGCCAATTCGGCGCTCTTCATCCGCCGCTGAACGGTCCGGTCACGGTGAGTTACAACTACGGCTTCTCTGCGCCGATGGGAGCGGGCCCTTACGATCGCCGCATCCTGGGACAGGATCCAAACCTCACGCCTGCGCCCGTTGTCTCTGTGCAAGGAGGAGGAGCAGCATTCTCCGCTGCGGCCGTTAGCTCCATTGGCTCCGTCGGAACCGTTACCCTGAATGATTCGCTCACCTATATCTCTGCGCCCGACTTTTCGGCGGTTCAGCAGCTGACTGTGATCGCGCAAAACCCTGGGCGCCCTGTGATCCGTTTTCAACCTGGATCTCCTCCCGGTTCAGCGGAATGGACTTTTACCGGCAACGCCAATAGCAGCCTCGTTCTGGAGGGTCTGTTCGTAAGCGGAGGAGACGTTGTGCTGCGCGGCAGTTTCACTACTGTCACGCTGACCTGCTGCACGCTCGATCCCGGAACCTCTCCTTCTGCCGCCGAGGCGCTCTCTTCGCCAGCCACCGTGTTTGCCCAATCCATTGATGGCCGCGATCTCGCGCCGGTCACGCTGTGGATTGAAGGCGAGGTCGAGAACTTGAATATTGACCGCTGCATTCTTGGCCCCATCCGAACCCGCAACCATGGCGAGGTCGAGGCGTTGACGATTACCAACAGCATTTTGCAAGCGATCCCGACCAGCAATTCACCACTGCTTACGCAAGCCGATCTCAAGGATGCTCAGGGCCTGGTCGCTCGTCTGGCATTGCACAAAGACCCGATCTCAGCATTCATCTGGACGCAGTTGTCCGCCGCCACGAAGGGCCTGATCACCAGCAACGGCGCGGAAATTCCATCGCCGATCCTGATTGCAGACCTGCTCAGCGAGCTGAACGCTTTGATTGACGGTCCATCGATCTACGACCCCGCAATATTTGACCTGGTCGACTTGACGCCGAAGACGATGGAGCTGATTTCGTTGGATCCGACCGGAGACGCTTTGCTCACGCTGAATCGGTTGCTTTTGGAGCAGGCTTATCCCATCGCGTTGGCGGATCTCGCTCTCGCCTTTGACAACGGCTTGGTCGATGTCAGCCGATCCACGGTGATGGGCCAGGCTTATATACACCGGCTCGAAGCCAGCGAGTGCATTCTCGACGATTTTTTTGCCGTCGAGAACACGCAGGATGGTTGTCTCCGCTTCAGCGCATTCGCGCAAGGCAGCGTTGTTCCGCGCCAGTACGAATGCGTGCAGATTGCTCCGGGTGCGCCTCTGTTTACCTCACGAGCATTTGGACAGCCCGGATACGGGCAGCTTCTGGACAGCGTCGACAACACGATCATCACCGGGGCGGTGGGGGCGACGATTTCCGAGGGAGCGCAAGACGGTTCGGAAATGGGGGCTTTTGCCGGTCAGGCCAACCCCATCAAAGAGCGCAGTCTTCTCGTGAAGTACCAGGAATATATGCCGTTGGGTCTAAATCCGGTCATTATCCACGCGACTTAGAGCGCAAGAGGTCGTGAGGACGTTGCAAGAGAAGTTGGGTAGACATCTTTTTGGGACAGCCGGGAGCAGCAGTCTGGCGGCGTTTTAGGAGGAAGTATGGGCAGCGATCGAGCTCGTGTCACCTACGATCCAAAGCAGCAGTATCGCTCCGTGGTCATGCAACAGGGGCGCGTGACCCTGGAGGCGGACTGGAATGAAGCGTCGCAGATCGCCAGCGAAGAACTCCGCCGCGAGACCCTCGATTTTGTCGGCCCTTGCGGCACTCCCGACAACGGCTACGAGATTCTGCTCAGCTCCAGCCCCTCGAATGCGCCATACGATTTCTCCATTTTGCCCGGAACCATGTACGTCGGCGGAGTGAGAGCACATCTCCTTGAGACAGTCGATTACAACAGCCAGACCGACTGGCTGGACAACGGCCCCGAGGATCCCCTATGGGTGAGTCTGAGCAGCTTGCCCGGCTCACCGCCCATCAGCGACGAGTTCGTCTATCTCTATCTTCGCGAGCAGGAAGTCAGTGCGGTCGAAGACCAGGATTTGAAAGACATCGCACTCGGTGGCCCGGACACGGCGCAGCGTACCCGCCTCCTGCAGCGCTTCGTCCGCGTAGCGTGCGGTGGATCAGACTGTGCATCGGGACTGACCGCGGCCGAGACCCAGTGGGCGACGCTGGGCCTGACCTTCGATTCCGACACTATGCGGCTCAAATCCTCGAGCACTCTGGAAGTGAGCTTCCTCAATCCCGCGCAGAATCAGACGCCCTGTCAACCACAGGCTTCGGGAGGCTACGTCGATCCCGACAATCAGCTCATTCGTGTGCAGATTGCTGGCATCGATCCTGCCTCCAACAACCCGCAGCTCATCTGGGGATTCGACGATGCGTCGTTTCTCTATCGTGTAGACCTGGATTCAGGGAATAACCGGCTGGTGTTCCAGTCGGTCCCAGTGGATGCGAGCCATCAGCCGGTAAAAAATCAGATTGTAGAGCTGTTGCGAACGGCCGCCATCCTGCCCAACGGCCAGTATGTCGCTTCCGCGACTGGCGTCGTTCTTCAGCTGGATAAGAATTATGATCCTGACCAGCAATCGGTGGCGATTCCGAGCGGTGTAACGCTGCCTTTAGATTACACGGAATACAATCAATCGCCTCCCGTCGAGGCCGGACAGCTTTTCCTGCGGGTTTGGCAGGAAATGATCCCCGCCGCCCAGCCTGGAACTGCATACCCACTGGGCGACACCGGAGTGCAGGTAACCCTCGGTTTGCAATCGCCTGCCAGTGAGTTTCACATTGGTGACTACTGGATGTTTGCAGTTCGTCCTGCTACTCCGCAAACGGTTTACCCGGAGCGCTATGAAAATGCGCCGCAACCGCCCGACGGTCCGCGTTTGTGGGCGTGTCCTCTCGGCGTAATTGCGTGGAACGGCGAAGTCGGAACCGTCGTTTCCGATTGCCGGAATGAGTTCTGCAATCTGGTCGACGCCTGTCGCCGCAGCGAAGGCTGCTGCACCATCACCCTGAATCCTCAGGACGTCGCGCAAGGAAATACACTGCAACAGATCATCAACCAGGTCTCCACCGAAACCATGCAGGTGCAAGCCGCTAATGCAGGTACGGATGGGAACAACATTTCCGTTCAGATTTCCAATCTCGATCTGAGCGCGTCGCCGCCCACCTTTGATTTGACGGTCTTCGAGAACGTGTTGTACACGGCTTTAAATATGGGCACGGTTGAGGGAGTCGTCGGCGACGATGAGAGCGTACCGGCTGACGAACTGGCCCACATCCTGACCGGCTCGGTCGGTGTGCAACTTACACCCCTGGCGCAAACGGTTTTCTTCACCAACGGAAGCGCTGGCGCGAATGCGCAAGCGAATCTTCTGGATGCCAATCAGAATCTGCTGTTTACCCTTGCAGCCAGAACCGTCGGAGTGGACGGAAATCTAACCCAGGTGGCAATTTCAAATGTCGACAGCACCCAGACCCCTCCCACCTTTGACCTCACCGTAACCTGGCAGAAGACGGTCTCCGCAGTCACGATGGCATCACTTTTCCCCGCGATCCAGAACAGCTTCGCCTACGAAATTCAGGCCTTTCAGCCGGCGACCGTACCGGCGTTCCCAGCGGAAGGTGTGACGCAATTGAGTGGCGGCGTCGCTGGCAATTGGGCCACCGGAACCAATGCCATCCCGGCCAGCGCTTACATCTTTGGAAATCCGACGAACATCTGTCTGCGGCCAGGGACCTATTCTCTGCAGAGCCCGCTCACCCTGGGCGTTGCTCAATCGAATGTCACGATCGAAGCCTGCAACGGCGCGACCATCGCGGCCACCGCTGACGCCGAGGGGACCTTCCAGGAGTTTGTCACCGGAATGATGCACTTGAACGGAGCAAGCAACGTCACGCTTAAAGGCCTGACTTTTGCAATGCCCGCCATCACAGTGCCAATCCCAGTTCTGGCGGGGCTGCCTCCCGACCAACTCGGCGATCCCACACTCAACGCATTGGGTTTTTCGCTGGGGCTGGTGATCTCCGGCTGCGAGGGCATAACCATCGAGGACTGCCAATTTAGTTTCCCCGCTGCGCAACTCGACTTACTCCTGATCGCCATAGGAATTTCCGCCAGTGGCGACTGTTCATACATCACTTTGAAAGGGAACTCATTTCAAGGGCCTGCACCCCTTCGCTCGGTTAACACAGTCGGCACGGGTAACTCCGCCGTGACACTCTCGCTGGGTTACGTGCAAGCCGACGCTTTACAGTCCCTTACTCTCGACCAGACTGGCACCGTCACAGGCGGAAATCTTATTCCTTCGAGCCTGGACAACATCATCATGACGGGGAACAGTTTTGAAAATCTTTCTGCGGCAGTTTTCATTTTGACCGCCGTGGGTGCAGCAAGGTTTGACAGCAACATTATGCGTTCCTGCATCATCGGCTTCACGATTATTCCCCTGCTGGCATCCTACGGTACCCTGACGGCGGCAACTCAGGACGCGCGCTACCAGATTCTCAACAATCCGACTTTTCAGAGAATGTCCTCGCTGGCGGTGAGTTATCCGAGACCGGCGTCAGTCGCGCCACGACGTCTGATTTCTGTCGTGGCCAAGGTCGCGCCCGTCAAACCCTTTCCCACTGGAAGCCGGATCACCGCTCCAGCATTGGTTCAGATCCCTTTGCCTGCGGTTACGCCAGCACCCGCACCCGGGACGCCTACGGCCGCCACACCAGCCGCACCAACGGCGCCGGCAGCTGTACCGGCCGCCGGTGTTCCGGCGGTTCCTGCGCGCGCCGCGCTTCCAACCCAATTGTCGAAACTTACTCTGTCGACACCTTTTGTCTCCAAAGTGGCG
The DNA here is from genome assembly GCA_035483045.1 of Terriglobales bacterium. GTDB lineage: Bacteria > Acidobacteriota > Terriglobia > Terriglobales > Acidobacteriaceae > Acidiflorens. Next base: position 40,806 of record DATHQD010000009.1, on the reverse strand, counting down.
CAATACTTCTATACTGTCGGATCCGCTGCAACTGTTGGTTCGACTCCGAGCGGATCGGCTCCAGTCTATGAAGAGATCGTCTCCCTCGAGCTGAACTTCAGCGTGCAGTTCAATCACAACGACGTCTATGCCTTTGGACCCAGTGGCCCCGGCCTGTGGGCGCTGGCAGTCTTTGATATTTCGGCCCTGATTCAACTCCTGCTGTCACCTCCTGCACCCCCTATCCAGAATGTGGGGTTTCTCACGATCACCGGCAATACGTTCCGGAACGATTGGCGCGGAATAGGCGAGATCGTGAAGGACCCACGCTCGTTCACCGTTTGCGCCATGGCCAGGGTCTGCGCGGTGACCGGAAATCTGATCGTGAATCAGGCAGCGGATAGTGGCAGTTTGATCATTACGCTTCCCGCAAGCGATCCGATTACCACTCCGTATGCAGCGATCGCCGGAAATGTCCTGTACGGACGGCCGATTCTTCCCCAGCATCTGCCGGTGGTTTCACCGCCGCTGCCGGACTGGACCACGTACAACGCGTGGCTAAGCTAGGACCACTTAAGAACAGAAACAATGCTGCAAGCGCCCACAACTGAATCGAAGGGAAAAGCCGAGAGCGCGCGCACGATTGCCCGGCCTGAACCGCACCGGACTCTTCATCCGCGCTCCTCAGAATTCAGGGGACTGGAGAGCACTCGCCAGCTTGGTCCTCACACGGGCCCTACGCAAGTGCGCCGCCAAGTAACGGTGCTGCAGAGGGCAGTTGGCAATCAGGCGCTCCTGCGCATGTTGTCGCACTCCGCGCCGATCATTCAAACGAAACTCACGATTAACCAGCCTGGCGATCGCTACGAACAGGAAGCCGACCGCGTCGCCGAGCAGGTCATGCGCATGCCGGAATCGGCAGCAGTTCCGAATATTCGGGCGTCGGCAAAAGATGAAGTCGGCATGCAGCGCAAATGCGCATGCGGTGGATCAGGAGGCGATTGCTCCTGCAAGGGAAAAAAGGAAAAAGAAGAAGGACTCTTACACCGAAAAGAGCAAGGCGCGTCGCCGAAGGCAGCAGCGCCGGCGATCGTGCACGAAGTGTTGCGCTCACCCGGCCATCGCCTGGACACCGCCACCCGCGCCTTCTTCGAGCCACGCCTTGGTTACGACCTCAGCCAGGTACGGATCCACAGCGACTCACGAGCGGCGGAGTCGGCGCGCTCGGTTAACGCGCTTGCCTACACGGTTGGCTCAAATATTGTGTTCGCCGTAGATCGGTATACACCGCAGTCGGCCGCCGGGCAGCGCCTGCTGGCGCATGAACTCACTCACGTGCTCCAACAATCGAACTACTTGGGATCGCCATTGAAGAAAGATACCGAGATCGTTTCTGCCGATGGGTTTCAAAGGCGTTATGCCGTGCAAAGGTCAGAATCATCCGAAGTGACCAGAGACAACGCCTCGACGGTCGTAGTTCGCGCCAACCCCTCCCAGCCACTCCTGAGTCGAGCTTGGGTTTCCTGTAACGAGCCGCCTGACTGTCCGGCACGGGAGACAGGCGAGCAGAGGCGCGCTGCGAGTGCGAGTCTGGAGGTAGCGGCCCTCGACGCCCCCGAGACTGGCGAGATCGTGTTTGGCTTTAACATCGGCTCCAGCCGTGCGGCTAGTCTCCACGGCAACACTACCTGGGCCGGGTTTGCCGCGGGGATTGCTGGCTCCGCGGATCGTTGGGAAATTCTAGGGTTCACAGACTGCGAAGGAGGAGTGGAGCGGAATACTCTTTTACGCGAGGACCGGGCGAAGGCGGTTCTACAGGCACTGCCTGTAACGGCACGATCCAAAATTGACCGAGCCGCTGCGGCTCCCATGACAGACTGCGTCGCTTCAAACGATACCGCGGCGAACCGCGCTTACAACCGGTCGGTTGTCTTCCGGCGCACTGTAACTAATGTCACTTTCACCCCGGAGAACGTGACCGTACCTCGTCCCTCAACCGATCTGTGCGGGCCTGACGTCACGGCTCAGGTTAGTGCTGCTGTCTCCAGCACTCGCGCGACATTTGGCGGGTGGAAAGCTAACCAAAGGGAAGATGCGTGCGATGCCCTGGATAGCCTTACCTCAGGCTACATGGCCTGGGACATCGTCGAACTACACAACCAACAATGGATTTCGCGTGGTTATCGTCCCCCATGCGCCTCGGAGCCCACGACTCCTCACTGCGGTTCCAGCGTTCAGGTAGATCAGGATTGCTATTATGCCGGCTCTGCGAACTACGTTATTTTCGGGGTAATGTGCAAACTCTGTTACGACTACTACTACAGCATCATGCGCGTCAATACTGGCTTCACGCGCTTCACCAAAAGTGCCATGTTGGAGCTGATTGACCGATATAAGGGGCAGGGATTCACCGGATTAGGAACGCCGTCGGCGAACTTCAAGGAGTCAGAACGGTGGGCTTTGGCGGGGTACGATGGATGGCCCTCCGCAAGCAGCCCGCGTGGTGATAGAGCGAATTGTTCGCCGCACTGTCCAATTCCGTATTCAGGGCCTGGTTTCCGGGTGAATTGGTATCCCAACGAATACCACACGGGCGGCGGGCGCTGAAATAAGAAATCTGTTCGCGATGGGAGGAGTGACAGAACGATGCTGCATGTGCCGAACACCGAATCTAAGCAGAGGGCGCAAAACGCGCGAACGACTGCTGCGCCGCAGTCACAAGCGAGTTCGCGCCCGCGCTATTCAGGTGTTCGCGGACCCGTGAGCTCAATGCCATTCGGTGCGCCCTCGGCCGCTGCGCAAGTTCGCCAACACGCGCCTGCGCTGCAGCGTGCTGTCGGCAACCAGGCAGTTCTGCGCATGCTGTCGCGCCCGGCACCGGCTCTTCAAACCAAGCTGACTATTAACCAGCCCGGCGACCGGTACGAACAGGAAGCCGACCGCGTCGCCGAGCAGGTGATGCGTATGCCGGAATCGGCGGCGGCCCCGGATACGCGCGCATCCGGAAAAGATGAAGTCAACCTGCTGCGCAAATGCGCCGAGTGCGAAAAGGAAGAAAAGCTCCAGCGAAAAGAAATCGCCGAGGGGACGGGATTGGCGCCGCCTATCGTGCACGAAATCCTGCGCTCGCCCGGCCAGCCGCTGGACACCTCCGCCCGCGCCTTCTTTGAGCCCAGATTCGGCTACGACTTCAGACAAGTGCGAGTGCACCATGACGCTAAGGCGGCCGGCTCGTGTGGTTCCGTAAACGCTTTGGCATATACGGTTGGTCGCAATGTCGTTTTTGGGGCCGGGCAGTATCAGCCAAACACCCGTGCCGGGCGTCTGCTTCTTGCTCATGAATTGGCGCACGTCGCTCAATCGCACTCGCAAACTTCAGACTCCATACTGCAGCGTTTCGCCAGCAAAGAGCACCAGAAGTTGGGCGAAGAGGCCTTCGGCGAAGGGAAGACCGACCTGAACGTCGGGAATGACACCACCTACACGCAGAGCGGGACCAAGATCGGACCTCCAGAATACTTGAGCTATGGAGAAATGGTGGCTTTGGCAGGAGACTATTTCGGTTCTCTCGAAGAGATGCGCGATTTGGCGAAGACTCCGTTTGGACGGGCGCAAATCCGCTGGGCGAGGTGGTGGGCGCTGGACGGGTCCTCCGCAACCGAGCCGCTTGTCGGGGAGATAGTCAAGAAGGCAGTGAAAGACAGGTACTACACGCTAGCCAGCGGGAACATTTCTCACTTTAGCGGCGGCGGAACCGCCGACGCGACGTACCAGGCACAGCATCGGGAGGCATTGAGACTTGCTTTTCGGACAGGCATTGATAGTGCCAGGTTAAACCAAAGTCGTGAACCGAAAGACGCCTGGACCCAGGAAGCCTTTGCGCAACATTTTCTTAGCGATATGTTCTCCGCCGGGCACGTGCGCGTCGAGCGCCAGGCCATCAAAGATTGGTACGCAAAGAATATGCCCATCGCCATGACCCAGTTCAAGATCATCGCCTACATGGCACACTATCTTCATGGAACCATCGTCCGTCGCCACAATGTGGTTGAGAAAATTCCCATAGTTAACTGGGCCATCCCTTCAGAAGGAGATATCGCGAACCTAATCAAACAATTGGGCGGTAAAGCGCTGGAATCGTTTTCCCTGGGCGATATCGTCTCGTTGGCCTGGCACAATGCGGACAGCCAGGGACTCGACGTTTTCTCCGCCGCAGATCCTTCCGGAACGTTGGCCGCCGGCGGCAAGAAGTGGCGGGCAGTGGGAGACGCCATGCTGGATGCTCCCTCGTATTCCGGAATAGGTCAAGGTCAAGCGGCTTCAGACACGAAAAAGATGACTCTTGCAGCCATGCGTGTTTCTCTTGCAGAAGTAAATACCATGGTGGAAATGGGGCGGCAAGCCGCGCCAAAGATTCCACCGCGCGAGCCGTTGGCGTGGTTATTGTCGTTCACGGAGGCGGTCGGACGCTTACAGCCCTTCGCGGCGGAGCGATTCATTCCAAAGGCCGATTCGTCGAGCCAGAATCCGCAAATGGTTTGGGAGTGGGGCTGGATGAACGATGCCATGTACAACGCTGTCGACATTGCCGTCAAAACGGACGTTGCCCGTCAGATTCGAGAGATGGCAAAGCAAAAAACCGGGGATGCACACGATGCGCTCATGGATTTTGCTAACCACCTGGAGATCATGGGAGTTCTCGCATTGGAGAATGCATTTGGCCAGCCCGCGCGCATCCCCCGCCCCCATCATTATGGTCTTTTTGGCGAACCGCGGTCTGGAGCACCGTAAACGATGCGCGGAATCATGAAACCGTCCGCGAGGCCGACAGGAAAAAAGAAAACAAGCGAGAAACTCGTGAGTTGCGCCATCACCCAAGCCGCTCCAACTTTTCGCACGCCAGCAGTAAGCCCCCTGCCGCGCGAGCTCAAAGACTTCCGCAACTATCACGCCGGCGAAACCATCCTCGTATGCGGTTGTGGTTCCTCTTTGAATGATGTCGTCGCTCCCGAACGCTTCATCACCATCGGAGTGAACGATGTTGGCAGATTGTTCCAGCCCGATTATCTGGTGGTTCTGAATCCCAGGCAGCAGTTCAAGCCAGATCGTTTTCGATTCGTGGAACAGAGTCAAGCCAAAGCCATCTTCACACAATTGGATCTCGGCATCCTCCATCCTCACATCGTGCGCTTCCGGCTGGGCAGGTTTGGAGGTGTGGATTTCTCCGATCCTACATGCCTTCCCCACACACGCAATTCTCCCTACGTCGCGCTCTGCCTGGCGATTCATATGGGAGCGAAGAAGATTGGATTGACCGGAGTCGACTTCACTAACGATCATTTTTTCGCCGCAACCGGAGAGCATCCGCTGAACCGGCAGTTCACCCAAATCGACCAGGAATACAAGCGTCTGTACGAAGCGTGCCGCCGGCTCGGAATTGAAGTCGTGAACCTGAGTTCGAGCAGCCGCCTTACCGCGCTGCCGAAGATCTCACCCACGGAGTTCGCCTCGGCACGGAACGCGCCAGGACCTCTCAACATCGTTTCCTATTCCACGACCCCTGTTGCAGGAGTGCCTGCAATTCTATCGAGGTGCATTGCCGGACGTTCCGGTCACGGCTGCCGCGCCGTATGGCCCACGAATGGGTATGCAAATGGCGTCGTATTCGACCGGGACGTCGAGTGGCGATCGGCGCCCTCGGAAGCCGACGAACTCTTGCGATCGGCTGACCTGCTCATCGTCCACAACGGAAAGGTTGCCGAGTCCCATCGGCCTCTGCTGCGAAACAAGCCGGTGATTACCATGGCCCACAACTATATGTGGAACGTCGACGCTTCTTTTGTGCAACAGGGCTGGCCGGGAGTCGTCGTGGGGCAGTATCAGGCCACCTTGCCGGAATTCAAACGGTGGTCGGTCGTTCCCAACCCCATGCCTTTGTGGGAGTCGGCTTTCCAGCCTGGGCCGAAGCATCCCCAACTCACAATTTGCTATACGCCGTCGGGAAAACATGAAGTCTATTCTGCTGACCACCGGCTCTACTGGCACTCCAAGGGATATGACACAACCATGCGTGTGCTGGAGCGCCTGGGGCGACGCTTCTCCATTCGGCTGGAGGTGATCCGGACACAGCAGGTATCGCACGCCGAATCTCTCGCGATGAAAAGACGCGCGCACATTGTGATCGATGAATGCGTGACCGGGAGCTATCACCGCAACAGTCTGGAGGGCCTGGCCCTGGGTTGCGTCGTTGTAAATGGGATGGGCCGGCTGCCGAGCATTGTCGAGGTCTTTGCCGAATGCACAGGTCGCGCCGCTGAGATTCCGTTTGTGTGCGCTGGTCTGGAAAACCTGGAATGCGTCTTGACGACGTTGATCGAGCAGGGCACAGAAGCGCTCCTGGCTCAAGGCATGCGCAACCGTGCATGGATGGAACGACACTGGGATTTTAGCCAGCAATGGCAGCGGTTTTGGGAGCCCGTTGTCTCTGCAGCGTTCGAGAAGCCACGCATGCGGGATCGGTTGCCTGCCCATCCGGAAACCTTTCCCAAAACTGCAAGCAAAGAAACGAATCCAATACCTGCGGCATCAGGGCAGGGCGTTAGCGTCGTCGTCTGCCATGGCGGCGAAGAAAGGCTTCCTCAGTTGTGCGCAACGCTGGCCAACCTGCGGCGCTGCAGTGGCGTGAACGAAACCATTGTTTGTGACATGGGGCGTCATCCCTGGGCTCAAGTCTCGGCCAGAAAATGGGCCGACAAATACATCTTTATTCGGAACGAAGGCGCTTTCGAGCGTGCCCGCTGTCTCAATATTGGAACGTCGCTGGCCGAATATGATCTGGTGTTGTGGATCGACAACGATCTGATCGTGCCTCTCGACTTCGTCAGCAATGCCGCCAGCGAAATGCGTTCCCGCCAGCTCGACTACCTGATTCCGTATGCCGCCGTCAACTATCTCTCCAGGGAAGACAGCCGGAGGGTAATTGACGGAATTGCGCCACCTGCTGATTGCAAGCCCGTGAAGATATACAAGGCTCTCTATGTATGTGGCGGCGCCGGCCTGGTTCGAAGATCGTTTGTCTCTGCCAACGGTGGTCTCTCTGAAATGTTTCGTGGCTGGGGCGGCGAGGATGGCGCCTGGTGGCACAAGGCCAAGCTGCTTGGACGCGCGGAGGTCATTCGTCAGCATAACCAGTGTCTGTATCATCTTTTCCACCTGGACTGTGGCGCTAACGGGGGCTCGCAGCATCGCGATCGTAATCCTCATTACGCCGAGAACCTGGCCGCATTAACGCGGATGCGATCGATTCGCGACCGCCATACCTATCTCAAACGATTTCCTCCGCAGCCGCTCTTCTCTGCCGCATGGAAAGGAATGCGAGTCGTTCTCGTCTCTGACGAGGCGGGCGAAAGCAACCCGTGGCCGTCCCATCAAGTCGGCGGAGCGCTGGCAGACATTACAGATATTGAGGTCGAACATCGAACCATCGATGACGCATGCGAATCTATGAATCCATCGCATCTAGATGCGCTCGTGGTTCTCGGCAAGTCTGCGATAACATCTGCCTGGGCAAAACTCCCGTGTGAGCTATGGAAGAAGACGATTGTTGTGCATACGGAGTCGCCGCTGGAAGAAGCAGCCCTGCAGCAACTTGGAGAGGCCGGCGGGATTCTGTGTAGGGAAGGTCCCGATTTGCAGCGGCTTCAGAGTGCAGGGTTGCAATTCTGGCCCGTTCCCATGCCAGCCAGCAACCTTGATCCCTCGCGCGCTTTGGCCCTTAGAATCCTTCAGCCGCTCTCGATTGTTATGGGAGGAGCCATGCCAGGAATCGTTACTGAGGCCTTCAGCACCACAGAAGCAGAAAATTGCACCAGCACCCAGGCACCGCGTCCGCGCAGTAGTATGCGCGATATCACGATCCTGATCACGAGTTTTCTGCGGCCCGGTTACTTAAAAGACTGTCTTGCGGGAATTGAGAAAAACTTACCTGACTGTGAAGTCATCGTCGCCGACGACAGCGGTGACCAGCCTCCGGGCAACGAGACTGATCGACGGTTTATTCATCTTCCATTCGATTCTGGGCTTTCTGCCAAGCGCAACGCGGGTGTAAAGGCGTGTAACACCAAGTACCTGCTGATGGGGTCCGATGATCTTGACTTTAGTACGGTTGAGGTTCGCGAGGGAATTGAGAAACTGCTGCGCGTATTGGACGAGCATCCGATGGTTGATGTTGCGGGAGGGCATCACAACAATCAGCAATACGAGGGTTTCCTGGAAATGTCGCCTGGGTCCTACATTAAGGAATCGCGTCTATTCTCCGCGAACAATCCACGAGAAACTCGTCAATTGCTGAGCCAGGAATACGAAGTTTACAAAGTCGACTTGATCGTAAATTATTTTCTCGCGCGTACCCAATCGATCAGGCAGTTTCCCTGGGACGAACGCATGAAGATCGGGGGAGAACACGGCGATTGGTTTCTGACGTTGAAAAACGCCGGCAAAAACGTCGTTTGGGTGTCGGGCGTAAATATCAACGAACTGCCTCGCGATCCCACAAAAGAACATGCCGATTACGCCACGTATCGTGGACGCGCCTTGAGCCTGGGACACAGGATTTTTCTTGAAAAACGCGGCATCAGGTACTACTTCGACTTTGACACTCCCGTCCCGGCAACGTTAAGGTCTGCCAAAACACTGGTCGCGGTCGTCACTTGTAAGCAATACGTCGATCGGGTTCAGGCGCAACAGGAGACGTGGATCCCCTCAGCTCGCGCAGCTGGTTACGAGGTGGAGATATTTGATGGCGAGCGCCTCGGCGTACCAGACGATTATTATTCGCTTATTCCTAAGACTCAGGCCATCTGCAACTGGGCCTTGACCCACGGGTACGACCGGATACTCAAAGTCGACGATGATTGCTGCATCCGTGTTGACCGGCTTAAGCCGAGCAACTTCGACTATGCAGGAATTGTCATCGCGGCGAACGATTGTGGCTCGACGGTTCCGCCCGGAGTGCCGGCGAGACCAAGAGGAACCTATCCGTACAAATATGCATCGGGCGGTGCATATTGGCTCTCGCGCAAGGCGATGGAGATTATCGCGAATGCCAAGCCGAATGGCGATTGGGCAGAAGACCGCTTTGTCGGAAATATTCTGGCAAAACACGGGATTTTCGTTCGCCGTATTCCGGACTACGCTGCGTTCGCCGCAGACAGCAGCCTGCCATCTGGCTGGACGTTGATAACCCAATTGCCCGCACCACAAATCCGCGAAGTCTTTCGCTCAGCGAACAATAGGCTGATAGGCGGGTTGCGCTCCACGCAGACACTGAGTCAACCCGATTACGCGGGCGTATCCGAGAGTAGCGGCCAATAGATCAACCCGGCTCTAATCCTCTGCGTTTACTATGACTCCAAGATCTTATCTACTTACTATTACTTCTTGCCATCCAGGCAACCGGTTGCGATGGATGCATTTATAGTACCCGCTTCCTCACTGGCGGAGTGCGTCATCTACTTATGTGCAACCCGGTGCATTGCATTAGAATCTCATCAATAGGAGCGCGTTGTGCTCGTACCTGGCCTCGTCGCTCCGAAATGCGCTCCCGCATTTCGACGGAAAGTTACCGGGGAGGTACAAGTTATGAATCGATCTCGTTTTCGCGGCTCCCTCATAGCATTTACTGCTCTTCTCGGTCTCGCTCTCACACCCGGTCTCGCATTCGCCCAACACGGTGGCGGTGGTGGTCACAGTGGCGGTGGTGGTGGCGGTTTTCATGGTGGTGGTGGATCGTACGGAGGCGGAGGCTTTCACGGTGGTTCTTATGGAGGCAGTGGGGTTCGCGGCAATGAGGGTGGATTTCACGGCAACGAAGGCGGCTCTCGCGGCGGTTACGAGGGCGGCAGTCGAGGTGGTTACTCGCGCGGCGGCGGAACTGAAGCCGGCCGCAGTTTAAGTTCTGAAGGAAGTCGCTCTTCGAATCTTCGTCCCGCCATCAATGATGGCCAGTGGCATTCATTCGGCAACGCCGGTGCTGGGCACGCCTCTGCTGCTACCTCGGCGAGTGGAACCCACGCTTCGACAAGCGGCGCGAACTCAAATCTCATGGCTCACAACGCCGGAACTACCGGCGGCGCGTGGCATTCCTTTGCCGGATCGAGAAGCGAAGCTGGTTTCGTCGGCGGGTCGCGTGGCGGTGTCTCGGAGTTTAACCACGGCTACGGCTATGGCTGGCACGGCGGTTATGGAGGCTATTATGGCTGGCACGGCGGCTGGGGCTGCTGTGGCTGGGGCTGGGGAGGTTTAGGCTTCGGCTGGGGATTCTGGGGCTTTGGCTTCGGTTGGCCTTACTGGGGCTGGGGCGGTTTCTGGGGACCGGCCTGGGCCGCATGGAATCCATACTGGTACAACCCATACTGGTATCCGCCGCTCGCTTACTCCTACGGCTATCCAGATTACAGCTTAGACTGGTCGAATAATCCGCCACCGTATCGGCCGGACGCGGCTCCGTCGGCGCAAGGATCAGAGCAACAGGATTCCGCAGATGATTGGATCGCGCCATCGTCGGACAATTCGTTGGTGCCCGACAGCAGTATGTAACCTTCATTAATGCCTGGAAGCCGTCGTTTCTGCGGTCGGTGGTGCCTGCCCCCGCGCCGAAGGCACCCCTGAACATTCCGTACAACTTTTCGCGTGCTTCCGGGTTCAATATCATGCAGGAGTGTTGAGGAGGAGATCTTGAAAGTTTCGCGCTGCTTCAGCGAAGTAATCGGTTCCAGCGTCGTTCTCAAAGCAGTTGTTTTTTCGTTCTTACTGGGTGCGTCCGCCTTGGCATTCGCTCAGCGTGGCGCGATGTCCCCGAACCAGGGCGAACAAGACGGAGTCAGCGTTGGCGGAAACTGGCTCGAGTTCGACTCCACCGACAAGATGACCGGCGAGAACAAAGCGCGCTTCGAACTCCAGTCCAACAATTACTTTCGCGAAGACAACGACTATAAGCCGCGAGTCAATCTCTATTGCAGCAACGGCAAATACAAATTTGGAGAGTTCAATCCCGGCATGCGGCTGGTTCCGCCGAACCGCCCCGGCTACTGGGGACAGCCTCAATTAGAAGTAGAAGTCCGAGTCGACGACAGTCACTATTTCAAAGGCTGGAATTGGCTCCGCGGCCGTTTCCTCTCTATGGATAAAGGCACAGTTCGCGGGTTGATGAGTGCCCAGGTTTTCAACATCGCGCTCCCCACGCGTAGTGGTCGTCAGATCGCCGAGTTTTCTCCCGCCGGCCTCGATTTCGATCGAGTCAAAAAAGCCTGCGATCTGACTCCGAAGAAACCGAGCAAAGATTAAGCGTTGTCTCGGGCCCCTCGCACGGCGCCCAGGAGGCGCAGCGAAGGTGAACAAATCTTTTGCGGTTCTTCTGACGCTTGCACTATTCGCGGCTACGCGCCCGATAAGCGCGCAGGAGCCAATCTCGAAGTTTGAAGCCTATGGCGGCTACTACTACGTGCGCTTCAACGTAAACGGCAGCGCCGCCGGAGGCTCACCCTCCGAAACATTCAACGGCAACGGCGGCGGCGTCCAAATCGAATTCAACGCCAACCGCTGGCTCGGCGTCGTGGGAGATTTAGCCGGCTACGGTGCCACCGCAACCACCAATGGAGCATTGGTGGGGGGAGCGGTCACCTATCTCTTTGGCCCCAGAGTGAATTTCAGGCGCGACAGATTCACGCCCTTTGCTCAAGTGCTCTTCGGAGGCATCTGGACTACCGCTGGAATCGCCAACTCGAGTTCTGAAAATAGTTTTGCAATGACGGCGGGCGGCGGAATCGACTTCAAAGAGTCAAGCCACATTTCAATTCGCCCCGTGCAGGCTGAATATCTCCTGACCAAAATTCCCGACAATCTAAACGATCGCCAAAACAACTTACGAATCGGCGCCGGCATCGTAGTGCGCCTCAGCAAATAGCAGAGCCAAAGCTTTCACTGTCTTCAATGTTGAATATCCAGCCTTGAAATCTTAAAACTATGAAACCTGTCGTCACTCAAACAGCGCATCGGTCGAAAACAACTTAGTGAAGTACGCGCTTTCCCACGCTGGATTAAGACGGTCGAGCAGTAACCCTTCTGCCGCTCCAAATGGGTAGACGAAACTCCGTTTCATTTTTCCGATATCAGCTTGCCTGAGTTCATCGAGAGTCGCTGCCCGGGCGCGCTTGGCGTACGCCGCAAACGATTCATAGTCAGGCAGCCCCTCATACTCGGCAGTGGACCGATAGCTGCCCGCAGCCTCGGCCGCTTTGATTTGCGTGTAACGCGCAATTCCTTCCTGCCAAAGTTGGAAGCTCAAATACTTGTGATCGTTCGGGGACAGTTGCGCAAAAACCTTCTTGCGTTGCACAGCATATTCAGCAGACGCCTTCTTGAATTGCTCAGAATCAGTCTGCGCCAAGGAATTGAGCAGCAAATCTCGAAGCTGTGTGAACGCCTGCACCACCTCGGGCCGTTCGTACGGGAAAGGATAATTCAGCATCCACATTCCAGTCGTATCCTTCCCGCTCAGGCCCAATCGAGCAATGCCATCGTAATATCCGGGATAACCGTCTTGCAGCTGATGAAAGTGCTCATGCATCAGCGTGATCAACCATGGCGTGCTGGTTTTCGCATCCGTATTTTGCGCCTGCCCGATCACAATCGTTGCCGGCGGCCCAAACGCCGGAAATGTCGCCAGCAGATGAATATCGAATTGGCGAGGACGCGCGTAGACGCCATCGCCAAGCTTAACGAAATCCTTCGGCGGCGTCGCATCGTGAAAAAGGAATTCTGCTTTGTCGGTCACGAGGAGCAGGGGTGCTGGCGTTTTGCTCCAGTCAGCCCAGACTTGATCCTGAATCTGAGATGCAAGCCGATAGAATTCGGCGATACGGACCGCATCCTCGTGCGGCAACTGTTGCGCCGCAGCCGCGGTCGTAAGCAGAAGAGCCGACAGGATTCTGCCCACACGATTTAGACGAGCGAACTCACGAGTGGTCATATGTCACTTGTGCCCATGATCGCATTCTTCAGGCTTTTCCCCAACCAAAGTAAGCGACTCGATCACCCGTCCGCCCTCCTGCATCCCCCACCTGTTCGGCGAATCCAATGATGATATCTTTAGGCTCGCGGCGGCACGCGCGCCAGAACTCGCATCGGAAGCCTCATGAAGATCGGTATCACCTGTTATCCCACTTACGGCGGCAGCGGAGTCGTCGCCACCGAACTCGGCCTTGAGCTTGCTCGCCGCGGCCATGATATTCATTTCATCTCTTATTCGCAGCCCATCCGCCTGACCGGCCCCGAACCCAACATTCACTATCACGAGGTCGAGGTCACTCGCTATCCGCTCTTCGAATACCCTCCCTACGACCTGGCGCTGGCCACACGCATGGCCGAGGTCTCGCAGCTCTACGAGCTCGATCTGCTTCATGTGCACTATGCGATTCCTCATTCAGTCAGCGCCATGCTGGCCAAGCAGATGCTCGCCGCCACGCCGCCGCGAAAGAACCTGCCCTTCGTCACCACCCTGCACGGCACCGATATTACCCTCGTCGGCCTCGATCGCTCCTATCTTCCGATTACGCGCTTCTCCATCGAACAAAGCGACGGCGTGACCGCCATTTCGCAATATCTGCGCAACCGGACCATCAGCATTTTCGACATTAAGAATCACATCGAAGTCATTCCCAACTTCGTCAATTGCGATGACTACGCGCGCAATCCGAAGTGGATGGAAAACCGCATCGAATATGTCTCCAACGAAGAACGGCTGCTGGTGCACCTGTCCAACTTTCGGCCCGTAAAGCGCGTCCTCGATGTGATTGAAATCTTTGACCGCGTGCGCAAAAAGATTCCTTCCAAACTTTTGCTGATCGGCGACGGCCCTGATCGCTCGCAGGCAGAATGGCTGGCCGTGCAAAAAGGCATTCATGAACACGTACTCTTTCTCGGCAAGCAGGATCAGATTCGCGAAAAGCTGGCGCTCTCCGACGTGATGTTGATGCCGAGCGAACTCGAATCGTTCGGACTCGCCGCCCTCGAAGGCATGGCTTGCGAGGTGGTCCCCATCGCAACCCGCACCGGCGGAGTGCCCGAAGTGATCGAGCACGGCGTCAGCGGATTCCTCGCCGACGTCGGCGATGTCGAAACCATGGCCCGTTACGCCATCGATCTGCTCGGCGACGAATCAGCTTTGCGCGCCATGGGAAAACGCGCCCGCGCCGCCGCCCAGGAAAAATATTGCTCCAGCAAAATCATTCCACTTTACGAAGACTTTTACCAAAAGGTGCTGGAGCAATCGTCGCACTCGTCATGAGTTCTTCGGCGTCAGGAAGAATCGGCAGCCGCAGCCGGATCAGCGTGCCGCCGCCTTCCCGATTTTCGATCATCATCTTCGCCGCATCGCCGTACAGCACCTTGAGCCGCTCGGCGACATTGGCCATGCCGATGCCGCCGGCGCCAAAGCCATCGGGTTGCTCCAGTGGTTGAGCCGCTCCCATGCCCACGCCGTCATCTTCCACTTCAATCACCAGCCGCGACTTGATCACACGGCTGCGCAGCGTAATGCTGCCGCCTTCGACTTTCGGAGAAAGCCCGTGCTTGATACAGTTTTCAACCAGTGGCTGCAACAGCATGCTCGGCACCATGGTTTCGAGAGATGCCGGCTCGAGATCCTTGATCACTTTAAGTTTGTCCGGTCCAAAACGCACCACTTCAATATCGAGATAGTTGTCGATAAATTCCACTTCTTCGCGCAGCTCTACAAACGAATCCGTACTATGCAGCAAGCGGCGAAGAATAGTCGCCAGTTTCAGAATCATCTCCCGCGCCGTGTCAGGATCAAAGCGCACCAGCGATGAAATCGAATTCAGTGTGTTAAACAGAAAATGTGGATTGATCTGATTCTGCAACGCCGCCATGCGCGCCTGCAGCAGCAACCGCTCCTGCTCTTCAAGTTTGATCTGTATGCGGACGCTGTTGAAGATTTTCAGCTCGATCCCGACCACCATCACCGCCGTCAAATAAATCGCGCTCTCCACCAGGTAGCCGTTGAGGGTCACAGCCCCCGTCCACAAAAATGGGCTCTCCAGGCTGAAGATAGAGTTTGGCCAGAAGCGCCAGATCTCCGTCTGCAAAAAACGCAGGCCGACAATAGTTACGAAAAAAGCGACTTGCCAATCAAACACCCGCGGCCGCGGCAGGTTGCGCCGAATAATGCGATAGATTGTGAGGTCGATGAAAGGCGAGAATGACCAGATGTCATCCTGCTCGGGAACAACCTGCCGCAATTGCCCGGCAATAATTCCGGCAAAGACATTCAGCGGCATCGTCGCCCACTCGCCGTAAAACGCCGCCGGCAACGATATCAGAGCGCCGCCAAGCCCTCCCGATAAGCGCCCGCCGATCACGCCCAGCAGCAGCGCGGTCTCCAGCGAGAGATCGCCGGCAATAAAACTTTTCACGCTGCATCGTATCCAGACGCCGAGTCCGATCGGGATCGCCATCCACAATGCCAGATAAATTTTGTAGCGCGTGGCACGCCGCTCGCGGAAGATCAGACTCTTGAATTCCTTCGAGCGCACCAGCGCGCTCGACAACGCCGCGGCCACGCCCAGCTTGATCAGAAGATTGACGAGTATCAGCCGCGGTTCCAGCATTCGATGTCATCCTGAGCGGAGTCGAAGAGCCTGCCCTGAGCGAAGCCGCAGGGATCCCCTTCGAACCTCACTGCGCACGCTTCAGCCTTCGATTCTACCCGCAGCCTCGCGTAGCACCTGGTCGACGTTAACCTTCGACCCCGCCCGAATTCCGCCCTGCGCAAAATCGCGACTTCCTCCGCCGCGTCCGCCAACGGACGACAGCACTTGCTTAAGTAGCGCGCCCATATCCGCAGGCGAGCCAGTCACATTGCCGGGCACCGTCACCGGCGTCTGCGTAAACACTAAACCCGCCGGATCTATCGTGCTCGCCACAAGCGCAATCGCCGGCGTCGCACCACGTGTTGCCTTCTGCGCAAACAATTTCGCGAAGTTGATGTCACGATCCGAGAACACCCGCACCACAATCTTGCGCCCGTTCTTCTCCGCCTGGTCATGAAGCGCGGACCAAGCCATCAGCCCGGCGAGCTCATCGAGCGCGTCTTCTCTCTGTTTCCGCAGCAGCTTGCTTTCCGCTGCACTTTTGCGAATCTGCTGCGGCACATCCCACAACTGCGCCGAAAATAGCGCAGCCGCCTCGCTGAGCGCGCCATAATCGCGCCGCGCCATCCGCACCGCCCGCTGCCCGCAAACAAATTCCACACGAGTTCCCTGCCGCACCTTTTCCGTCTTGCGCAAGAGAATCGAACCGATCTGCCCGCTCGCACTGACATGAGTTCCGCCGCACGCTGATAGATCGAAATCCTCAACTTCGACGATGCGCAGTTCATCGCGCTCCGCCGGAGGCACTTTGCGCAAGCCCAACTTCTCCGCATCCGCCCGCGAAACATAACGAATTCGCATCGGCCGATTCTCAAACACGATCTCATTGGCGCGCTTCTCGGCCCCCATAATCTGCTCCAAGGTCAGCGCAGGCGTTGCCAAATCGATGGAGCAATAATCCTCCGCCATGTGAAACGAGACCGTCGGCAACTGATAAAGCTCAATGAAGGCAGCTGATAGAACATGCTGTCCGGAATGCTGCTGCATGTGATCTTGCCGCCGATCGCGATCGATGATTCCGCCGACCCGAGCGCCCACCGCCGGCAACTTCGCCGGCGCCTGCAGATAATGGAGCACTCGGCCATCTTCCGCATCCGCAACTTCGGCAACGCGCAGCCGCTCAGCACCCTCAAGCGTGAGCCACCCCGTGTCATGCACCTGCCCACCGCTCGTCGGATAAAACGCGCTTTCGCGCAGAACCACCGCTGGACGCGCCTGCTCAGACGACGCCGGAATAACATCTTCAATGACCGATTCGAATTCGTGCGTATCAGAACTGTCGTAGTAAATGCGCTTGGTCATGGCAGAATGCAACGTGACAAAATAAAAAGTCAGGCACCGGCGCTCCACTGCACACGAAAGAGCCCGTTACCGTTGCTTCCTTCCGGACCTGGCGGGGTTGGCGGGAAAACGTCGCGCGGAACCGATGCCTGACTCTACATCTTAGCAAGAGATCGCCGAAAACAGGAACGGCCGCGCCAGCTTCTCCGACTATCTTTTCGACTATGATCGATGCACGATGCAATCCGAATGCGCCAAATATAAGGAGCTGAAAGCACGAGAGGATCGCGCTCACGCAACTTGGACTTCTTTTCTCTACCGCAACGAACACAAGCCAAAATTATCGGATAAGGCCAAACGGAAGCATCAGAAAGAAGAAATGGAAGCCTATCAGCAAGCTCACAAGGCGCGCCTCGCACACGCAAAGACCTGTCCAACGTGCACGTCCAACCTTTCAGATCCTTCCGATACAGATCCGTCCAGGAAAGACAAACAGATCAGCGACCTCTAACACGTGCCGCGGACTTCCCAGCCCAAGCGAGGCCATCTGAATATCTGCCGGCATCGATGATCGCCTGTACTTTCCAATGGGCGAGGTCGATGTTAGAAAGGTCAACGACCGCGACTTGGTTGCTCGCAGGGCAGGAGACATACGCGACCAAGCCATCGGGGCGCACCAGGATCTCGGCTGGCCCATGCGGGACGTCAATGGTTCGCACAACCTTCGGCTCAGCTGTCCCAAAATCAACGACGGCAACTTTTCCGATCGAAGGTACGGCCACAAGAAGCCAGCGCCCGTCCGTGGTCGAGGCCGTGCCGTAGCCAATACCGGGCAAGGATACCCAACTCTTAAGCTTGTTAGTGGATGTATCGATCACCGCAAGCCGCGGTTGGGCCTGGTCGGCGGTAAATACCATGCTGTCATCATTAGAAATGGAGATACGCTGGGTCGAGCCCGAAATCGGTATGACGGCGATAGTCTTTCGCGCCGCCATATCAAGCACTGAGACGGTGCCCGGACCAACGTTGGCAGTGTAACCGCGGCGGCCATCATGTGAGATCGCAAGCATATGTGATTCCGCCTGTGTAGTCGGGATGGAGCCAACCACCTTCAGAGTATGCGGATCGACGATGGTCACGGATTGGTCTAGTTCGGTCGTGATATAGAGAAGATCACGGTTCGGATTATCGTGGTTCGCAACATAGATCACACAATGCGGCCTTACGCCGTGTCCAAAATCAACGTTGCCGATAACCTTGCGGCTTGGGATGTCGATGACGACCATGTAGCGGCCGTCGGTTCCCGGCTTGCCCACGCCAGAATCGCCGTAGATGGGCACATAGGCGATGCGGCCGTCGGGAGATGCTGCAGCCTCGTGACCGGTGACGCCACCTTCGGGCACAGCCGCGATCTGTTTGGCGGTTCCAAGATCAATGATGCTGAGATTTCGGTCCCCCTGATTGGCTACTAGCAGCAAGCCTTCTGACCCATTAACAGAGTGGCCCTGCGAGTAGCTGAGCAGAGAAACGCTCCCCAGGCAAATAACTAACCGGAGGAGGCGCATAAAGAGTGGTTTGGGCATAGCTCGGAAGTCTACCATCGTCCCGCGCAGGGAGCCCTGCCAATGCCATCCCGGACGCGACAGATCAGAAAAACCTCACCGCACCACCAGCACTTCCCGTATCGCATCCCGCGCCAGAAAGAATTTGATCGACGCAAAATCGCGGAAAAGATTTTCAATGTGCCGGTTATTAAACACGCGCTGCAAACGCGGAGACACTTTCTCGGACGAAGGACGCCCTGGCGGCGCGAACTTCACCTCCTGCATCTCCAGCATGTCGGTCCCGGTTACGTGATAGCGATAGCAGGTTGAATCCGGCCCCGCATCCCGCGTGTGAAAAAAGGCCAGCAGAAATCCCCCCGGCTTCATCACCGACCACAGTCGATCGATGGTTGGCTTCACCAGGCTTTCTTCCATGTAATCGGGTAGGTTCCATACCAATGCCACGTCGAATTGAGCGGCAGGATAGACCAGGTTTTCATCCAGAAATTTCTTGCTGTCAATAACCGAATTCCCCGCGTCGTCCTGCACCCGCAGCGCCGGATCGAGCGACGAGCACAACAAATCTTCGCTGTAATTCTTGTGTCCATTGTTGGTGAAGAAGCGAATGTTGCTGGCCGAGGTCGCGCCCATATCGAGCACGCACAGACCCTCCTGCGAATTCAGCAGCCGCGAAACCTCTCCCATGCCGCTCGATCGACGCGTAAGCTTCTGCGGGGCTGCGGGACTGGCTACCGGGTTAGAGCTCCGAAAAAATTTCATTACATTTTTAGAGACAGACGACATAGTTCCACGTAAAGCCCCGCGCACCCGGAAGCGCAATCAACCTGCCATAAGCCCGCTTAATCCTCATCACCAAAAGCGAAGCGCAAACACCGCTAAGAACTCCGCCGATACCGACCGACGATGCGTCACGACGCAGCGACCCGTCCCGCTTCCCTCTGCACATCGACTTTCCCTTTCAGAAAAGCGCCTTCCTCGATGGCTATGCGCTGCGTGGTCACGTCGCCCGTCATCACCGCCGACTTGCGCAAATCCACCCGCTCCGAAGCACTAACGTTGCCATCGAGCTTGCCCTGAATCACCACCGACTTCGCGCTGATATCGGCCTTAACATTTCCGTTCGGCCCGATCGTCAGGCTGTTGCCGCGCAACTCGATCTTGCCTTCCACATTGCCATCCACGTATAAATCCTCGGAGCCCGACAACTCTCCCTTGATGACGACCGACTTGCCAATGTGGGCAAACTCTCCGGTCTTCGGAGCATCCATGCTTTGGCCTCCATCCTCGCTCGCGCTCTGCTCGCCGCGAATGAACCGATTGTAAATCATTCGCGCTATCGCAGCGCCACTCCGCACCCGGAAATCATTCTTGATCAGCAACTTACTATTGCCGACTCCAATCTTGCTACAAACCCACTGCCTCGTTTGCTAGGATCGTAGGGTGGGGCTGCTGTGAAGCCAATGATGCCATCCTCCATCACGACAGCCGCGATCTCGATCCCGCGCATACTTCGGTCAGTCGTCTGCATCGTGCTGCTCGCGGCTCTTAGTTTTGCTGGACAGCCTCCATCCAATTCCGTTCACCCCGATCCCGCGGAACTCATGCGCGAGTCTGCTAACAACGAACTCAGCGCGGCCCAGGACAACACCGCACATTTTCTGTTTCGCGGCATAAAAACGACGCCCAAGGGATCCACTACCCGGCTCTACGTCGAGACCAACGAAGCGACGGCCGGTCTGGTGATCGGGTACAACGGCCAATCTCTCACTCCCGAACAACGCCGCGACGAAGAGGCGCGCGTCCAACGTTTCATCGACAATCCCGAAGAAATGAGAAAGAAGCGCGAGCAGGAGCGTCAGAACGTAGAGCGCACCCTGCGCATTATGCACGCCATGGCCGACGCTTTTCTTTTCGACTACGTCGGCGAAGAACCGGCTCCAGAAGGCGCTGGCCGGGCCGGCGAGTCGCTGATCAAATTAACCTTTCGCCCCAATCCCGCCTACCAGCCCCCGTCGCATGTGGAGGAGGTGCTCCCCGGCATGCAGGGCTACGTACTGATCGACGCCGAGCATCACCGCATCGCCCGCATCGACGGCACGCTCTTCAAAGAAGTCGGTTTCGGCTGGGGAATTCTCGGCCACCTCGATCGCGGCGGCCGCTTCATCGTTCAACAGCAAGAGGTCGGAGACAATCTCTGGGAAATTTCCAGCATGACCTTGAGCTTTACCGGGAAAATTCTGCTGTTCAAGAATCTCAATATCAATTCAACGGAAGTTTTTAGCCGCTTCAAACGCGTCCCTGCGGACCTCACCTTCGCGCAGGCACTCGAGCTGCTAAAGAAAGAGGAAGTCGTCGTAGCCGCAGAAACCACCGCCAAAACTGCCGCCAGCAAAGTTGACCACGAGTAACTGATCCAATAACAACTCATGCAAAGACAAGCCTTCGTGCCCTTTGTGGTTCAAGCTCTTCCAAGCACAACATCGAACTGACTCATCGAGAAAACGAGGCATCTATTTCCCCGCGCGAAACGTCTCCTCTCGCACCGTGAACTTCCGCACCAGATCTTCGCGCACTTCATAACCCGTGCCAGCCGCATCACTGATCGCGATCATTCCATCGGAGCGCACCTCAACCTCAGGTTCGATAATGTCCTCTTTCCAATAGCGTTTCGAAGCCGATACATCTCCCGGCAGCCGGAAATTTTCCAGCGTCGATAACGCAATATTGTGGCTCCGTCCCACGCCCGATTCCAGCATCCCGCCGCACCAAGCCGGCACATTGTGCCGCAACGCGACATCGTGAATTTTCTTCGCCTCGCTGAAGCCGCCCACGCGCCCCACCTTGATATTAAGAATGCGAGCCGCTCCGATCTCCAGCGCAAAATCAGCATCGCGAGCATTCAGAATCGACTCATCCAAACAAATTGCAGTCTCGATAGCTTTCTGTAGCCGAGCGTGCAAATAAATCTCGTCATTCCACAGCGGTTGCTCGATCATCAGCAATTTGAAAGCGTCGAATTTGCGGAGGTGTTCGACCTGATCAAGCGTATACGCGGAATTTGCATCCACGCTGAGCACAATATCCGCCCAGCGCGATCGAATCTTCTCCAGCACATTCAAATCCCATCCCGGCTTCACCTTAACCTTGATCCGTCGGTATCCCGCCGCCAACTCCGTTTCGATCTTCTCCAGCAGTTGTTCAGGCGAGTCCTGAATGCCGATCGAAACGCCGCAAGCGATCTCGCGTCGTGTTCCTCCGAGCAACTTCCACAGCGGAATCTTTTTCTGCCGCGCCTCCGCATCCCACACCGCATTTTCCAGTGCCGCCTTCGCCATGCGATGCCCGCGCACCCGAGCAAATCGCGCCTCACAATCACGCCCCGCATCCAACGCGCCTGTCATCAACAGCGGCGCCAGGTAATTCTTGATCGTAGGCCACGCCGTCCCGGTCCATTCCGGACTGTAATAAGGATCCTCCCCCGCGACGCACTCGCCCCACCCGCGCACTCCATCGGCCTCAAGGCTCACCAGCAGAATGCGTCTTCCGTAGACGCGCCCAAAGCTCGTTTCAAAAAAATGCACGAGCGGCATGTGAATTTCACGCAGCGTGATCGATTCAATTTTCATAATTTAGCCGTACGAATTTCCGAAACAACGGGTGCCCCGCGTCTCGCGCTTTTCGAGGTGGACATTCTGGGTGCCCCACGTCTCGGGCTTTTCGAGGTGGACATTCTGGGTGCCCCACGTCTCGCGATTTTCGAGACGTGGGTCGCCATACTGAGCGCACCGGAACACTCTAATACTGCCAGCCCTCGTGCCACTCCCCCAGCAAGAACCGCCCATCCCCGCGCTCATCGCGTTCATAACCGAGCACGCTCAGTCCGCGCGCGAATGCCCTAACAAACGGCTCGCGATTCCTCTCCTGCACCGCCAGCGCCTGCGCCCGCATAGCCGCCGCAGACTTCCACTCATAAATCTCTGCCGGCACATCAATCCGCGCCCGGCACTCGAAGGTGGCAAAAGGAACATCAGCTAACACCGCTTCCACCCGCTTCGACGTCATCCACCACTCCGCCACCAGTCGGTCCGACGGCAGCCCTCCCTGCAACGGCGAGGACGTGACTCCATACTGATTCACGCTATATCGCCGGGCAATCGCGCCCAGCTTCTCGATATTCAAATAGGCGTTCTTAATCTCCAGCGGATCAAACGTCCACTCCATCAACTCAAAGCCTCGCGCCAGCGCATCTTCGCGCTGATAGAGTTTCATGCGCCGCCCCAGCCCGCCATTGCGATACTGCTCGCGCACCGCCAGCATTTGCGAATGCAGGTAAGCATGTCCATTCCGCACTCCAGGAATCGCCATCGCAAAACCGATCAACTCATCGGCGCCTTCGGTTTCTCCGCCGTTACTGTGCTCGCCGTCACTATGAACGAACGCCCCAATCACCTGACCGCCAATTTTATTGGCGACAACAAACAACCGCACCGGAACCAATTCCGCGTCGGAAAACTCCCACACTTCTTTCTGAAGCGCAAAGCACGCCTGCATCTCCTCCAGAGCCTCGCACTTGCGGATGACAATCTGTCCAGCCGCCGCTTCCATCACGCCGGCTCTTCCTGTTTCTTCGCCTCTTGCCATAGTGCTTCCAACTCATCCATCGACGCCTGCTGCGGCCCTCGCCCCTCTGCGTGCAGCCGCTCCTCCATCCACTGAAATCGTCGCTTGAATTTGCGATTCGTCTTGCGCAACGCCGACTCCGGATCAAGCGCCAGAAAGCGCGCAATATTCACCAGCACAAAAAACATATCTCCCACTTCATCTTCCAGCCGCGCGCGCAGTTCGTCGGAGATCTCCGGCCTGCCCGATCCCGCAATTCCTCTTCCGCCCGGCGTTCCGTCGCCTGAAGCCAGCGCCGCGCCCTCCAACTCCTCCCGCAGCTCAACCGTTTCTTCTTCGAGCTTCTCAAAAAGCCCCGCCATCTCCGGCCAGTCAAATCCCACCCGCGCCGCGCGCGAACTGAGTTTATAGGCCTCCATCAGCGCCGGCACTTTCGACGACACGCCAGTCAGCACTGACTGCGCATCTTTCGATCTCGCATCATCTGGCGATTGCCTTTTCGCGTCTCCATCCTCACCCAATCGCTTCTTCTTCTCCTCCGCCTTCAGCGCCTCCCAGTTGCGCAAGACCTCGGCAGAAGTATCTGCCTTCACGTCGCCAAAGACATGCGGATGCCGATCCACTAATTTCGTCGATAACCGGTCGAGCACATCGTCCACCGAGAAGCGCCCCTCCTCCTTAGCCATCTGCGAATAAAAAAGCACCTGCAACAGCAGATCGCCCAGTTCCCCGGTCAGTTCCGGCCAATCGCGATTATCAATCGCTTCGAGCACTTCATATGCTTCTTCCAGCGTGTATGGTTTGATGGAGTCGAAAGTCTGTTCGCGATCCCAAGGGCATCCGCCCGGACCCCGCAACCGCGCCATAATCTGAACCGCGCGCTCGAATCGTTCGCCAGTGGTAGGCATTCTCTTCAATGTAAATGAGTGGGATTTTGCGAGCAATGGCAGTGCGCGCGTAGGGACGGGCGCCTCGCCCGTCCATGCCGAGTGAAGCTCGGCAGCGCTCTTAGACAGTGCTCATCCCTCAGTTTCTATCTATTGCCCATTCCGCAGGGTCCGCACCATCAGTTCCGTCTCATCCGAAATGATCGCATCCATGCGCCACTCCGCAAATTCTCGCATGCGCGCCGCCCGATTCACCGTCCAAACCATGACCTTCTTCCCCGCGCCACGCACCTGCTCAACCAATCCTTCATCCACTAGCTTGAAATGTGGGATCACCCACTCCGCCGCCGTTTCCCGCCACGCGCGAAGCTCGCTCCGGCTTTCACAAAGCAATCCCAGCGGAATCGCCGCATCGACACTATGAACAGCCGCGAGCACCTCAGGAAGAAACGAAGACACTACATATCCCTTGCGCGGAGGGTGCGCCAGCAGCGCCGAAACTGTCCGTCGTTCCAGCCCACCAACCTTCAACTCAATATCAAGAAACGCACGCGACCCAAATTGCCGCAACACATCTTCCAGCGTGGGCAGCGCCAAACTCTCAGCAGTCGCGGTCGCAATCGAAATTCCCCCAAACCTCGCATCGTGGCAGATCACTGCCTGTCCGTCGCGAGAAAGCCGCACATCGAACTCGAACCCGTCGCACCCATGCTGCAAACAAAGTTCAAACGATGCCAGACTATTTTCAGGAATGTGGCGAGAGGCCCGAGCACCGCGATGCCCGAGCAGAAGAGGTTCAGTCATTTATTCTTTGGAGCTTTTCTCGGCGCACTCGGCGTCTCGGCGGTGAATCCGCACCTCAATCCAAATCAAAATCCCGAATCGGCCGCCCCGTATCTGGCGTTTCCTTGGCCTTCTTCACCGCTTCCTGGAATTTTTTCTCCAGCAACTCCGAGGCGTGTTTCTGCGCTTCCATCGACTGCCGGAAAATGGAATCGCGCCGGCTGTCCTGCTCCTTCATGGCGCGAGCCGCTTCTTCCATGTCGTTGAAGGTTTTTGGCTTGACCGGAGCGGTATGCGCGATGATGCTGCGCGTCGCCGGATCAATCTTCATGACCGCGCCGCAGCAGGGGCAGGTCACATCAAAATTAGACTCTTGAAATTTGGAATCGCGCTTCGCCACACCGCGATCATACCGCAAATCCGCCTCAGCGCGGCGTCAGTTGAATGGGCAAAATGTGAAAGACATAGAGCATCTCCCAACCCAGCAGGACTATCGACACCAGCACTACCAGCACCGCCAGAATCTCGCCAAAACTCAACCCGGATTTCTCCTGTTCGAAGCGCCGCGCCCCCAGGCTCAAAATATTCAGTGTGGCAAATCCAAACACCAGCCCCCAGAGAATGTTGTAAATTTCCTCGCGCGTCGATCGCAACAGAAACATCGCGGGCAATGCCGCAGCCGCCAATGCGTGCAGTGCGCGCGGGAATTGCGCCCACTCGCGCACCTGCCCGATCGCAAAGAATACCGCTACATAGCTTCGAGATACAGCTCTGAGGGGCCGGAGCACTCTCATTTGGGAACATTGATAGTATCGTGTTTGCCCTCCTCAAGTCAGCCGCAACCCGCGAACCGTTGACCCATTAGTTCACGCGGTTGCTTTTCTCCGAGCGGTCACGCAGGATAGTACGACGCAGCGTCGGAGAAGCACTTGAGCCAACTGGCTAGCGACAAATCATGATCGTCAACTTCGCCGAGCGGGCGCACAACCACAACTGGGAACTCGACCCGGTCACCCGTTCCCTGCTCGACACCGATTTCTACAAACTGCTGATGCTCCAGTTCATCTGGAAGCATTATCCGAAAACTCAGGTCTCATTCTCGCTCGTCAACCGCACGACATCGGTCCGCCTCGCCGACATGTTCGCGCGCGAAGAACTCATACACCAGATGGAACACGTTCGCAAACTAGGGTTTCGTCGATCAGAGTTGGTCTGGCTCGCCGGCAACACTTTCTACGGACGCCGCGGCATTTTTGAGCCCGCCTTCCTCGAATGGCTGGAGCGCGACTTTCGCTTGTCGGACTACGAATTATCCATTGCTGACGGACAGTTCGTTCTCACCTTCGACGGACTGTGGACGGAAGCAACGATGTGGGAGCTGTATGTACTCTCCATTCTCGACGAACTCAAGACCCGCGCCGCGCTAAAAAAGCTGACCGAGTTCGGTCTCGACATTCTTTACGCTAGAGCGAAAACAAAGCTCTGGGGGAAGATCGAACGCCTGCGAGGCGTGCCAGGGTTAGCCGTCGCCGACTTCGGAACCCGCCGCCGTCACAGCTTCCTCTGGCAGGAATACGTGGTTAACGCCATGGCTGGAAATCTGGGCGCCGCCTTCACCGGAACCTCGAACGCCTTCCTCGCGCACAAACACGATCTCGAAGCCATCGGCACCAACGCCCACGAAATTCCGATGGTCCTCGCCGTGCTCGCGCCCGATGACGATGCTCTCAAAGCTTCGCAGTATAAAGTCCTCGAATTATGGCAGCGCACCTACGATGGCGAACTCCGCATCATGCTGCCCGACACTTTCGGCACGACCCAGTTTCTGGAAAATGCTCCCGACTGGGCCGCCGATTGGACCGGCCAGCGCGTCGACAGCAAAGATCCATATATCGGCGGCGACGAATATATCGCCTGGTTGAAGGCCCACGGACGCAATCCGCAAGCCAAGCGCCTCATCGTCTCCGACTCCCTCGACGTCGACGAAATCCTCGGCCTCCACGCCTATTTCGGCGGAGGGCTAGCGAGCGGCGTCACCGCGAGGGACTTCCGCAGCGCCGCTGATTTTCATGACGCGAAGAAATGGACTGCCGGCCGCCGCATTCGTTTCAGCGCCGGCTGGGGAACCCTGTTGACCAACGACTTCCGCGGCTGCGATCCCTCTGGCGGCAGCGATTTTGATCCCGTCAGTCTGATCTGCAAAGTGTCAACCGTCGAAGGCAAGCCAGCCGTGAAGCTCTCCGACAACTACGCCAAAGCCCTGGGCACGCCCTCCGAAATCGAACGCTATCGCCGCGTCTTCGGCAGCAAAGGCATGAGCAACATCCCCGTAATCACATGAATGCCGACACAGTGTCGTGTGCCAAGAGACCTCGCCGACCCTAACATAAAGAGGGTGCCCCATTCATTCGCGTTCTGTGCGAATGAGTGGGCCGCCAGACTGCGAACACCGATATTAAAGCGACCGCAAAAATGACAGAACCTGATTTTCTCTACGGCACCGCGTGGAAGGAAGATCGCACCCCAGCCCTGGTCGAACTCGCTCTCCGCGCTGGTTTTCGCGCCATCGACACCGCCAACCAGCGCCGCCATTATTTCGAAGAAGGAGTCGGTAAAGGTTTAGCCGCCGCGTACCGCGCCAGAATAGTCACCCGCCACGATCTTTTTCTGCAAACAAAATTTACCTATCAGCGCGGGCAGGATCACCGTCTGCCCTACGATCCCGCCGCAACTCTCGGCGTCCAGGTCGCGCAATCGATGGCCAGTTCGCTCGAGCATCTCGGAACCGATCATGTCAACAGCTACGTTCTCCACGGCCCCGCCTCTAACTACGACTGGATCGACGCCGACGCTGAAGTATGGGAGGCCATGCGCCGCGAGCGCGATTCCGGACGCACTCGCCTGCTAGGCGTAAGCAACGTTTCTCTCGACCATCTCGAGCAGATGGTTACCAGCGGCGCCGAACTTCCCGCGTACGTACAAAATCGCTGCTACGCGCGCCTAGGCTGGGACCGCGATGTCCGCCTCTTCTGCCGCGAGCGCAACATTATTTATCAGGGATTTTCGCTTCTAACCGCGAATCAGGAAGTCGTGCACCATCCACTAATCGCGCGTACCGCTGCGAGCAAGGGAACAACGCCCGCTCAAATCGTCTTCAGCTTTGCCCGCGCCATCGGAATTCTCCCTCTAACCGGCACATCCAGCGCCGAGCACATGAAACAAGATCTATCCAGCCGCGATCTCACGCTACCGTCAGAAGTCGTCCAGGCAATCGAGTCCATCTAGCTCTGCTCGCGTAGGGACGGGCGCCCTCGCCCGTCCAAGTCGAGCGCAGCTCGACAGGTACCGACGCCGCTGCACTCTCTAGTCACTTTATCTGCCCCACCGCCTCGCGCTCGCCCACCTGCTGCCGCCACATCGCGTAGTACAAGCCTTTCTGGTCAAGTAACTCCGAGTGCCGCCCGAATTCGACGATGTGCCCGCGCTCCAGCACATAAATCCTGTCGGCGTGCATCACCGTCGACAATCGATGCGCAATCAGAATCGTGATCGCCTCCTGATTCGTCGCTACGTCGCGAATCGTGCGGCTGATCTCTTCTTCCGTCAGCGAGTCCAGCGACGAGGTCGCTTCGTCGAACACCAACAATTGCGGATGCCGCAACAATGCGCGCGCGATCGACAGTCGCTGCTTCTCACCGCCCGAAACTTTGACGCCACCTTCGCCAATGAGCGTATCCAACCCGCGATCGGCGCGTGAAAGCAGGCTATGCGCAGCCGCCTGTTGCAAAACCTGCATGCATTCCGCGTCCGTCGCCTCCGGATTCACAAACAACAGATTCTCGCGAATCGATCCCGAGAACAACTGCGTATCCTGCGTAACGAACCCAATCTTTTCGCGCAGCAAATCAAGATCCACGCGATGCGACGGAATCCCGTTGTAAAGAATCTCGCCCAACTTCGGAGCATACAAGCCAACCAGCAGTTTCACCAGAGTCGACTTCCCTGCCCCCGACGGCCCCACAAACGCAATCGTGTCGCCCCGAGCCGCGCTGAAAGCAATCTCATCGAGAGCCAGCGCAGTTGAGCTGTGATGCTGAAAACTGACACGATCAAACTGCAACGTCATCAACTCATCGACTGGCTCCGGATTCACCGGCTTCGGATCCCGCGGTGTATCGAGAATCTGCTGAAAATTCTGCAGCGACACTTCCGTCTCCCTATAAATATTGATCACGTTGCCCAACTCCTGCAGCGGCCCAAAAATAAAAAACGAATACATCCACAGCGAGAAAAATTGCCCGATCGTAATCTCCTGCCGAAAAATCAGATAAAGCATCAAAAATAAAATACTGGAGCGCAGCGCATTGACCGCCGTCCCCTGCACAAAACTCAAGCTGCGCAGGTATTTCACCTTCTTCAATTCAAGTTTCAAAATCTTGTGTGTAATCCCGTTGAGCCGCCCCACTTCCTGATTCGCCAGCCCCAGGCTCTTCACCAACTCGATATTGCGCAGCGACTCAGTCGTCGAACCCGCCAGCGCCGTCGTCTCGGCGACAATGGTCTTCTGCATTTTCTTAATCCGCTTGCTGAGCACCGAGCTGATGATTCCCAGCAACGGCACAGTAAGCAAAAACGCCGGCGCGATCGACCAATGCACGCAGAACGCATAGATCATCACGAAAACTATGCCGATGAGCGAAATAAAAAGAACGTTGATTGCAGAAGTAATGAAGCGCTCGACGTCGCTCCGAACTTTTTGCAGTTTGCCCAGCGTCTCGCCGCTGCGCTGATCCTCAAAAACCTGATAAGGCAAATCCAGCGAATGCTGGATTCCATCCGAATACATTTTCGCGCCCAGTCGCTGCACTATCACATTCACGAAATAATCCTGAAAATTCTTGGCCACGCGCGACACAAACGCCACACCCATCGCCGCCAGCACCAGTAGTCCGGCGCCGCGAATAAACTGCGCCTGCGTGTACTGGTGATACTTGGTCGCGTAGCTGTCGATGACGTGGCGAAAAATTAGTGGATCGAGCAGCGAAAATACCTGGTTGATCGTGGCCAGCAAAAGCGCCGCCGCAAACAGCTTCCAGTAATGTTTGGAGTATTGAAAAAGAAGATTCATGATGTCAGCGCGCAAGCAAACAGGCGATGCGGTTTAGATGACGCGCCGCTGATTTCGATTCACGCCGTGCCGGTGTTGGCGAGCGCTTCCACCGCTTCCCAAGTCGTACCAAAGGTCACGAAAAATTCCGTCACTTTGGTGATTTCCATAATCCTGCGCACGCGCGGCTTCACTCCGGTCAGCACCAGGCAGCGTCCTTTTTTCTGATGCGAAACGTACGCCGCCACCAGCGATCCCAAGCCCACCGAGTCAATATAAGGAACATCCGACAGGTCGAGAATCATCGTGTCCGCCTCTTCGTGATGCACCGCCCGGTCAAATTGCGGAGCCGTCTCCACCGTGATCGGGCCGCGCAGCAACAGAATCCGCTGATCCTGCGCTACTCCTTCATAGCGTTCGACGGTGAGTTCCTGTAAGGCCATGGCAAAAGATTGTAGGCCACTCCGCCGCCCGTGTCACCTTCTTAAAGGGCCGCCCGCCGCTCGTTTGTTCCTATCACCAAAATCGGTCAAACTCCGCACCTACTGCGGCTTCTTGTCGTCCCCGTGATTCTCATACGTCGAATATTGATCGCCCGGATGCTTCATCTTGACCGTGATTTGCATCTGCGGCTTGTTGATCTCGTAATCTTCTCCGAAGGTCTGGAAATGGGGCGCCATCACCTGCACCCGCAGCGGACCATACGGAATCCCGTCAACGTTCGTCTTCCCGTCCGCATCCGTTTTCAAATCCATCTCTCCCTGCGCCTGCTTGCCCTTGCGCTGCACCGGGTGCAGCACCACCTGCGCATTCCGCACCGGCTTGCCGTCCGTATCGCGCACAACCACAAACTGCAAACTCGACATCGGACCCTCATCGTCCTGGCCCCATGCCAACTGACCACACGTTAACGGCAGCGCTCCGAGAGCGAGCACTATCAATGCCGCCACTGCGACGTTAGCAAATTTCATTTTCATGGCTATTTCATCCCATCCGTGAACGGCAGCTCCATCATCATCACTGCGGCTTCTGCTGCGGCGTCTTGCTGGCGTCCGGTTTCTTTGGGTCTCCGTTCCCAGTCGTGTACTGTCCGGTGGGACGCTTCAACTTCACCGTAATCTCCAGCTCCGGCTTGTTGATGTTGTAATCCTCCCCATAAGTCTGAAATCCCGGTGCTAGCACCTGCACGCGCAGCTGACCATAAGGAATCCCGTCAATGTTCGTCTTCCCGTCGTTATCCGTCTTCAGCTCCAAACCGCCGAGTTCCTGTTTCCCATTCTTTTTTACGGGATGCAGCACCACCGCCGCATTCCTAACCGGCTTGCCGTTGTAGTCTCTTACCACGACAAACCGCAGGTCTGACATAGGCCCCTCATAATCATCCTGCGCCACAGCCTGGCCGACGAGGCCCGTCCCAACAACGATGATCAATGCCCCCACAACTGCGCTTATGATCGTAAAGCCTTTCTTCATATCCACCCATTCTAGCCCGCAGACTTATTTACTTCATCCCTCTCACCACATACACCTGCGACAGCGTCTGCATGTAGGGATAGGCATACGCGCCTCCATCGCCCAACATATAGGAGCCACCGATGCTCACAGCACCCGCAGCCAAACCCTCGCCGAGGGTTCTTACTAACTCCATCTTTCCCGTAACCGGGTCCGCCCGATAAACGCTTCCCGTCTTACCGCTCTGCCGGACCGGAATTGCCAGAAGCGAGGCCCCATCCGGCGACCATCTTACGTGGTAGTTGGAGTCCAGGCCCGGAATCAGCCGCAAGGCGTTGCCTTCGCCTAAATTGGATGGTTCGAGTTGCCATATGCCCCACTTCCCATCCGGCCCCATCACCACCATGCTCCGGCCATCTGGCGACGGTTCCACCCCCACCACTGCCTCCGGAGTAATCGGCTTCGAATCTCCGTTGCTTACCGCAATCAAGTAATCACGCGCCCCGTGTCCCGGCTCGACTCCACTGGCCAGCAGTTCTTTGCCGCCGGCCAGCCACCGCACTTTGTGATAGCTCACGTTGTCGTGCGTCAACTGTCGCGCCTCGCCAACTCCTGTCGGCACCAGCCTGAGCGGCCCGCCCTTCGCCGGTTGCGTAACTACCCACTTGTCATCGGGAGAGATCGCCAATCCCACTCCTTCGCCAATTCTCACCGGCGGAGATCCATCGCTGTCACGAACAAACACGGTGTAATTCGGTCCGCCCCCGTCCCCTGCCTCTTCGAACAATATCTTCCGGCCGTCACGGCTCAGATCGCCAAGAATCGACCAATCGAGCCATCCCAGTTCGCGCTCCTCTTTGCCACCAGGTGGCACTCCACGAATTCCAATGCGCCGGCGATGAGCCACCATCAGCGTCATCTCATTACGCCGATCTTGCAGCCACATTCCGCCTGGCACATTGGTGATGGTTCGCACTTTGCCCGATAGCGTTACAGCCCGCGGGTTTACCGCACTCCCAGCGCCGGTAGATGTAAACCAGATTTCATCGCCGCTGGGCGACCATAGAATTCCCTCCAGTGAGACCCACCCCGGAGTAAGTATCCTCTCCTTATTATTATTGCTGCTGGCGTCCGACCCGATTACCGCGACCGCGCCCTCGTCGTCGCCCACCGCGTTTTGATGATCGGCGAACGCAATCCATTTCCCGTCCGGTGATATCCGCGGATGACTGATCCAGTTCGTGCCGTCAACCAGCACCTTCCCAATCGGATATTCCAATCTCCAATGCTGACTCTCCGGCACATATCGAACCACTGCCATACTCTCGCCGTCCGCCGCCCACTCCGCGTCTTCAACATTCTCCAGCACCTCTCGCGGCGCCCCTCCGCTCATCGGCAGCCGCGCCAGCGTTCCGATGTATTCAAACCCAATCAGATTTACGGATTTGAGCCGCACCGCCAACTCTCCGCTCTTCGAGATCGAGAGCACCTCCGCATCCTTCAATCCCAGTTCGCGCGCGCCGTGGTCATCGGCGCGCCCCATATACAACTGGTTTTCACCGCCGTCCCATGAAGCGCTATAAACGATGCTGCCGTCCGGCGTAAAGCGCGCATTCCCAATCGACCCTGTGCGAAATGTAATCGGCTGATACTCGGGCAGAGTGGCCTGAACTGATCTTCGGCCCCACCACCAGCCCACGCCGAGCATCAATCCCGCCAGCACAACAACGCCCGCCACTTCGCGCAATATGTTCCGCGATGTCGATTCTTTTCCCCGCGCAGGCGTTTCTGCCAACGCAGGCTCTGCCATCCCCGTCGACGCAATCGCCGACTGCGCACCCGTCTTACCCATCACCGAACCAAGTCCCGAAACATCCGTCAGCGCTTCGAGATTGAACGCCAGATCTCCCGCCGACTGAAAGCGCTGCGCCGGATTCTTCTCCAGGCAATGCAACACCATTCGCTCCAGCGCAGGAGGAACATTGCGCGCGGTTTCCGATAGCTCGGCGGGTTCTTCTTTCAGAATCGCGCTCATGGTATCGGCAGCGCTCTCTCCTCGAAACGCCGGCTGCCCGGAAAGCATCTCGTACAAAATCGATCCAAAGGCAAAAATATCCGACCGATGATCGGCAGGCTTGCCCCGAACCTGCTCCGGCGACATGTAGCCGACCGTCCCCATAATCTGGCCGGGCTCTGTGTTGACCTGCACAGTCGGCGCATCCTCGCCTACATCACCTTCCGGCCGCGTCAGCTTTGCCAGGCCAAAATCGAGAATCTTCACCCGCTCGTCGGTCGTGATAAATACATTTTCCGGCTTCAAGTCGCGATGGACGATCCCTTTTTCGTGCGCCGCAGCCAACCCACGCGCCACCTGCAGCGCATAGTCGATCGCCTTACGGCTGGAAAGCATTCCACTCCGTATACGCTCGCGCAGCGTTTGCCCTTCCAGCAATTCCGAGACGATGTAGGGCGCGCCGCGCTCTTCCCCGATATCGAAAATCGAAAGAATGTTGGGATGATTCAGTGCTGCCGCCGACCGCGCTTCCTGCATGAAGCGTTGCAAGCGCGCCGCATCCGCCGAAAACGTCGCGGGTAAAACCTTGATCGCCACAATGCGATTCAGCCTCGCATCGCGCGCGCGATATACTTCGCCCATTCCTCCGGCACCGAGCAACGACTGGAGGTCGTAAGGACCGAGTTTGGTTCCCGGGGCGAGTGCCATCTGAGTTGTGGATTATATCGGACTGGCATGAACTCAGGCGGAATTACGCTCGCCGTTTACAGGTTGGCACAATCTAGGAAAGGCCTGCCAATGTGGCACTTGATGGGAAGCCGTTAGATAGCCCGGCGCACTTGCTCTTCGATCACCCGATCACCCGCTGGCCCGATCACCCGATTTCCCTAAGCTCCAACCATATGCTGCAGCGCCGGACGATTATGGATAATCAGCATCGATCCCTTCAATTCCGCCAGTTCGTTGCGCCGGAATTCCGACAGCAGCCGCGTGATGGTCTCCCGGCTGGTGCCGATGAGTTGCGAGATTTCTTCGTGCGTCATCCCCAGCCGGACCCGCACGCTACCTCGGTTGACGCGACCCTCGGCAGCAGTCTCCAGCAGAAATTTCGCGAAACGCTCGGTCACCGAGTGCGACAATCCGATCGTCCGCGCCACGTCATACGAATCCGAACAGTCGCGCGCCAGATGCTGGATGGCGTGAAAGCTGGCATCGACGTGCGCGTCGAGAAAGCGCAGCATGTCCTCCCGGCCGACAAAATCGAGTTGGCAAGGTTGCATGGTTTCGACGGTCAGTTGATAGGGATTGCCCGTAACCACTGCGTGCAAGCCTAGAACCTCACCCGCCTCCGCGATTCGGATAATCAAGGTCTTGCCGTCGCGCGAAGTGGTCGAAAGTTTGGCGCGCCCCTGGCACAGAACGAAAAGTCCCCACGCGCTTTGTCCTTCCACCAGCACCACCGCATGCTCGGGAAATAGAGCTGCATGTTTTATTTTGTCGAAGTCAGCAATGGACTCACGCGAGAGGTCGCAGAAGAAACTGCGCGAACGCAAGTGACAACTAACACAGCTTTCAACACACTTCATGCCCGACGTGCCCATAAGCGCTCCTTTATCCACTTGCTCCGCGCAAATACACGCCTCCGTCGAGTTGTTGCGCAGCCATAAAAAGCAGCGATGTTTTTGAATCTGTCCCCGAATCGCCCGACGCGGAAGGTGATAGCAGCTGCATTGCACGTAAATAACCGTTCCGCTTTGTAAAGAAACCCATAGTTATGTCACCTGATCGCCCGCCGCTGCCGGAATTTTGCCGGAAGACTGTCAGCTCCGCCGGAAGTTGGGCAGGTTGGCAGGCCGTAGTCACTGACACCCAGTTAGTTCTAAGGTTCCAGTAACTATCGGACTTCAAGCTCGACCGCAACCTTGATAGCATTGATAAGTCGATGGTCGACAATATAGCGACCTGACTTTCCAAAAAAGCAACGCTAAGAGAGCCCAGGGATTTTTTGATCTTGCACTGAGGGTTGTAAACGTGCGATTAGGAACGTCGCGGACGGCAAGACTAACGGCAATCCTTCTCGCTTCATTCGGAGCCGCGGCAGCCTTGTGGGGACAGGCTGGCGGTTCGCAACAGCTTACGTCGCTGGTTACCGATTGGAGCGATCATCATCTTATTTACTCCGGAACGGCCGGCAACAAACTAACGGCGCCCTACGACAAGGATCCACGCTCCTGGCACCAATGGCTCCGACAGAATGGTCCGCCTCCGCCCAATACCAATCTCCCCGCCGATCCGATCTTCACCGATGCGATCTTCTCCGATGCAATCCTCAATGCCGCGCCCCTCACGAACGCCTCCGCAATTTCCTCCAGTCCACTCCAGAAATTCCATCGCGACTGGTCCATGTCGCTCGGCACCGGAGCCACCGTCGGCGCCGGCCAATTCCCGGCCAAGTTTTCCTTCAGTGTGACGACCGCCAACTGCGCCATCGCCACTCAGCCCGACTTCGTTGTCTTCAACACCAGCGTGCTTGGCTCTTCCACTCAGGCAACCATCGTCGCCTTCGACAATCTCTATTCCGGATGCACCGGAATCGTTCCTCAAACCTACTGGGCTTATAACACCGGCGGCACCGTTGTCACCTCCGTTACTTTGTCGTATGACGGCTCTCAGCTAGCATTCGTCCAAAGCAGCGCCGGACAAGCTCAACTCGTGCTTTTGAAGTGGCAAGCCTCCGCCACGGCGACCAGCACCAGTCCGGGCGCCATCACGGTCGCGACCGCAAGCCAATATCCAACATGCAGCGCTCCGTGCATGACCACTCTGCCCTTCAGCGGAGGCGCAAACGACACCAACTCCTCAACCTTCTTGGACTACGCTGACGACGCTCTCTACGTAGGCGACGATAATGGAACTCTCCACAAATTCACCCCTGTCTTCACCACCGGATCTCCCGCCGAAGTAACTACCGGCGGCTGGCCAGTAGCGCTCGCAACGGGATTAAAACTGACCAGCCCGGTCTATGACTCCAGCACCGGCCGAGTTTTTGTAGGCAGCGGATACACCACCACAGGCACGCAGCTTTTTGCCGTGCTCGCCGCAACTGGCGCCGTCTCCGGCACCAGCAGCAGTTTAGGCAAAGGCGCAGGCATCGCCACCGGGCCCATCGTCGACTCCACCGCCGGCAAGGTTTACGCCTTCATTGGCAACGACGGTGCCACGGCGTGCTATCCCACCAGCCCGTGCAGCGCCGTCTATCAATTCGCCACCAATTTCACGTCCGGAACCGGAACCAAGGCCACCGTGGGAGCCGGCGGAACCTTCCCTCTTTATGTAGGAGATTTCGATAATACCTATTACACCTCATCCAACGCCACCGGCAACCTCTATGTCTGCGGCGGAGGATTCCCTCCGCCCGGTCCCACCATCTTCAGAATTCCGGTCACCTCGGGCACCATGAGCACCTCCTCTGTAGCCAGTGCGGCGCTGGGTCTGTCGAACACTGCCTGCTCTCCATTGACCGAGATCTACAACCCGGCTGCGGGAGGCACCGACCGCATGTTCGCCAGCGTGCCCAACGGCAGCGACGCAACCTTGTGCAGCAGTGGAGGCTGCATCAACGATCTCATCATGACCGCATGGCAGCCATTAACCAATTACGCCCTCGGCCAGCGCGTCATCGACTCCTCCAACGATCTGGAAATCGTGGTCACCCCCGGCGAGTCGGGCACATCTCCTTTTTGGGATGAAGTCTGCGGCTTCGAAAGCATCGATAGCGGCGTCACCTGGCTGAACACCGGATTTCTCACACCCGTTACGCCTCAAACCTGGAAAGCGAGCTCCGGTTATTCCGAAGGCTCTCGCATCATCGACAGCAACGGCAACTACGAGTGCGCCATCGTAAGCGGCGGCGAAACCGGAACCAGTCCTCCTACCTGGAAAACAAATATCGGCGGAACCGTCTATGACGCGTCCGAAGAGTGGCGCAACGTCGGTCCTCCCCCGAACTACGTCCTGCCTGAGTCGGGCGGCACCAGCGGCGTAATCCTCGACAACGTCACCCAACCCATCTTCCTGACCGGCACCTCCGAGGTCTACTTCTCAACCCTCGGCACAGGAAGTTGCGGAACCGGCAATGGCTGCGCCGTGCAGGCCTCCCAGTCCGCGCTGAATTGAGAGCCTCGCCTTCGCAAGGCTGTTAGCTCGGCGCAGCCTGCGAAAACTAGCGCCGGCATCCTTGCTGGCCGTCGGGATGGGCACGCACGCTGGTGGTTCGAATCTGAATCGTTCTTTCACTTGAACCAGATCGGTGCTATGATGGCGGTCTTCAACCGACGTACCGCCTTCAGGAGGTCCCCTGCCATGTCCCACCGTTTAGTGTTCCTTGCTTTGGTAACTCCGATGATGTCCGTATGCCTATTCGCTCAGGGTCAACTGCAAATCACAACTGCAACTCTTCCCCAGGGCCAGCAAGGGTTCATGTATGGCCAAGCATTCTACGCAACTGGCGGAACGACGCCATACACTTGGAGCATTTCTGGAGGAACCCCTCCTCCCGGAATCGCGATGAATGGGAATGGGAATTTTGTCGGAACACTGACAACGGCCGGCACCTTCAACTTCACGGTTATGGCCACGGACGCGAATAACAACACTGTCACCAGCAATTTCAGTGTCCAGATCGCTCGCGCGACCGGTTACGATGGTCCGGCGCAACTACCCATCGCCACGGTTGCCAGTTCGATGGCAGACACCCCCGCGCCGGGACCGGTCATCGCTGTGAATGCTGGCGGT
This sequence comes from Terriglobales bacterium, assembly GCA_035483045.1. Taxonomy (GTDB): domain Bacteria; phylum Acidobacteriota; class Terriglobia; order Terriglobales; family Acidobacteriaceae; genus Acidiflorens. The sequence continues at coordinate 2,596 of DATHQD010000009.1, read as the reverse complement.
GATTTCCAAGCGGCGCTGAATAGTGCGCAGTGTGGCAATACGATCGAGCTGGAGGCTGGCGCAACTTTTACTGGAAACTTTAAATTTCCAGCGCTGAATTGTAATGACGACAACTGGATCATCGTTCGCACCAGTGCCTCCGACCACAGTTTGCCTGCCGAAGGGCAGCGCCTTACGCCGTGCTATTCGGGAGTCGGTTCCCAGCTCGGGCGTCCGCAGTACCCCTGCAACAATCCGCAGAATGTTACGGCCAAGCTCGTTCAGACCGGGGAAGCGAATGGACCAGTAATTTTCCAGTCGGGAGCAAATCACTACCGCCTGCTTGGATTAGAAGTCACTCGGCCAACCGGGACGAAGGGATCTCCCCTTCTAATATCCGTGAGCACTGGAGGCTCGGCAAGTTACATCGTGGTGGATCGAAGCTGGCTGCACGGGACGACCGCAGATGAGACCAAGAGTGGTTTCGCACTTGCAGGGACCAACAACGTGGCTATTGTCGACTCCTATTTCAGCGACTTCCACTGCACTGCCTATATAGGGTGCGCGGAGGGACACGCGATAAGCGGAGGCATCGGCAATTACCAGGATGGTCCTTACAAAATCGAAGACAACTTCCTCGAAGCCTCGGGCCAAGCCATCCTCTTCGGCGGGGGTGCGGCGACTAAAACTCCGAGCGATATTACCATCCATTTCAATCACTTCTTTAAACCGTGGCAGTGGATGCCAGGAAACTCCCCGTTCCAGGGTGGAGTCAATGGCAAGCCATTCGTCGTAAGGCACCACCTCGAACTCAAGAATGCCGTACGAGTATTGATTGAAGACAACTTGATGGAGAACGTGTGGGGTGGTTTCGGCGAGCCGGGTTATGCCATTGTCCTCACTCCCAAGAACCAGCATACTCAATCCGGACAAAATGTCTGTCCAGTCTGCGCGGTCACCGATGTTACGGTTCGATACACCCACATCTTCCACGCTGCAGATGGGATGGCGTTAGAGACGGCGATTTCTGGAAATGGCTCAGGCGGAGCGCCAGCCTACCTGGGAACCCGCTGGAGCATCCACGACATCGTCATGGATGACATCAGCCAGAAATACGTTGGTGAGGGCAATCTGTTTGAACTGTTGAACACTTGGCCGGTGAACCCTCTTAACACGGTGACGATCAATCACGTGACCGTGTTCCCGGATACGCTGGGCATCCTCATGGTCCTGGGAAACTTGATCACGAATCCCCCGATGTACGGACTTGTTTTCACGAACAGTATTGCCACCACTGGAAACTTCCCAGTCTGGAACTCGAACCATAGCCATGCCAGTTGTGCCGTCTCGGACGTTCCGATCACGAGCCTCAACACCTGCTTCACCACATACACATTCGACAACAACGCTCTGGTCGCGGCTCCGTCGCATTTTCCTCCATCCTCATGGCCGAGTGGCAATTTCTTTGCAGCCGGCCCGAGTAATGTCGGCTTCGTTCAGTATGACGATGGCAACGGGGGAAATTACGAACTTCTGCCGAGCAGTCCTTACAAGAATATGGGCACCGACGGCAACGATCTTGGGGCTGACATTGTCAGCCTCGCTTATGCCCTTACCGGAGTCGAGTAAATTCCAAGTCCTTTTGGTCTCAGGTCCGCAATCTATCGCGGACCTTTATTTTTATCACTCCGGCCCGAGTAGCCACGGCCAGATCCCCGCATTTATCTCTTGCAATTTTTCAGTCGGTACTGGTTTGTAAATCCCGGTTGGCCCAGACCGATTCATGCCAAAGAAAAACCCGGAATCATCTCGGGTTATTTTGACGACATCAAAGGGATTCATCCCTGTCCACCTACTCATAGATCACGTACATTTTCAGTCGATATTCATGCTGGTCTGCGGAGCTTCATCGGATAATTTCGATTGAAGGCAACCTTGATCTTGACCGCCAGTGAGTGAAATCGCGATGTTTCAACAGTTACAGGAGACTCAGCGGGGGTTTGTCCCGCCACATCCACACTTCCGCTCGATTTCAAGTTCTTTTTCGCGCGGCTTCATACCCTTTGATAAGACGGCCGGATTAGCGATTGTGTGTGCTGTCAACTGGGCGCTATAGCCGTCCATGTGTCCGTACCTACCCCCAGTCTGGAAGATGCCTTCCACGTCGACGTTCACGATGCCTGCGCCCTTCGGTGTGTGTTTAAGTGTTTTTTCGGATTGTTCGTCAAGGTCCGAAGTATTCAGCCAAACTCGAATGTCGCAATCAATGCAGTGAAGGTACGACCATTCGAAGCCATATATCCAAGTTGCGCGAACCTTCACCAGCTTTCCGTTGTACTTCTCTGTGTCTCGCATCAACTCGCAAAATTTCACCGTCGGTTGTGGAGAGGCCGTCGATGTTAGAAGCACCGTGCCGACAAACACGGTGATACACGTGCGCACGATGTTCATGGGGGAGATTATGGCATCAAATTGGCGAAATCAGATGGGATGAGAAGGCCGGTCTCCGACGGGATGCTGTAGGCTCCCAAGTTATCGACGTGCTCGAAGCACAAGAGATAAAGGAGACCGGCAATGAAGAAGCTTAGCACCGCAGTAGTGAAGGAGAACAGGAATA
>DATHQD010000008.1:0-2099 GCA_035483045.1 Terriglobales bacterium | reverse complement strand
CCCGCCACGGCTCGACGGGGATGTCCTGATAAGTAATCGTGCGGCCCAGCGCCTTCGAATACTCCTGCGCATAGAAATGCATGTTCTCGGACTGCGGACCAGTCAGGTGATAAATCTTGCCGATGTGCGGCTGCGGATTGGTGAGCAGCACGGCAATCGCAAACGCAACGTCTTCCGCCGCCACCGGCGAAGTCTTGCCCTCCCCGAACGGGAGCTTGATCTGATCGGATTCCCTGACCGAATCCGGAGTCAAAGTCAGGAAGAAACCTTCGAGAAACACTGTTGGCCGCACGTGCACAACCGGCAGACCGGACCAGTTCAGCGCCTGCTCGGCGAGCCAGTGCAGCTTGTGCTGTGGGCTCGGAGTAGTTTCGGTAATGCTCATCTGAGAGACCGTCATCTGCGACATATTGATGAACGCCTTCACGCCGTGATGCTTCGCCACTGCCGCCGTATTAACCGTCGCGGCTAGATATGTATCCGAAACCGAGAGGCCAAAGTACATGGTCTCGACGCCGTCGATCGCCCGATGCATGGAATCGAGATCGAGTAGATTGCCGACCACGACCTCCGCACCCAGAGCGCGCAATGCTTGCGCGCGCTCGTCTTCAGTTCGCACCATCGCCCGTACCGCTTTGCCTTGCTTCAACAGCTGTTCAGTGACCGTGCGTCCTACCGCGCCGACGCGGCCCGCCGCGCCGGTAACTAGAATGGGATTCGCCATGTTTTTTCCTTCCTAGGCGTTCAGTTAAATCGAAAGGCAGTACTGCTCGGGAGTCAAGTGGTTGTCTGGTGGAGATGGATTGTAGACAAGCGTGCTCCTTTCGCTAGGCGGCGACGATTTGCTGCGCGCCGTCGATGTCGTGGGTTGCGCCCGTAAGGGCGGTGTTGGTCATGATGTGTACGCCAATAGGCAGGACGATCCCAGGCACAATGTCCGATCTCATAGTCGAACCCCCTTAACAACACAGGTCTTTCACGAGCTGATCCTCAGCGACAGATTCACATCGTCAACACCACGCGGAACCGCGCCTTGCCACTCATCATGCGGTCATAAGCTTCGGCGGCTCTATCGAGTGGATAGGTTTCGACCATGGGCCGGACTCCGGTTAGTTCGGCAAAGTTTAATGTGTCTTCCGAAGCAGCTGGCGGTTCCGCCGCCCAACCTTGAATCGTTTTGCTTCCAAAGATGAGCTGGGCTGGAGTGACCTCAATTGCATCGAATGAAGCTCCGATCACCATAAGTTTTCCGTTTGGGCCGAGGCCGTTGATCAATTCCGACATAGCCTTTGAGTTCGGTGCCGTCGCGACGATGACCTGCGCTCCGCCCAACTGTTGCAGCTCTTCGGCTGCGTTCGTCGCCGCGCTGTCGATGTAGAGTGTTGCTCCCAACTTGGTTGCGAGCGAAGCATTTTCAGGACCGCGCCCGATGGCCGCGACCTTGTAACCGAATTTGCTCGCAAATTGCACTCCAAGGTGACCCAGCCCACCGATGCCCTGCACCGCGACAAGATCTCCGGGCAGGGCTCCGCTCCGCCGAATCGCACCGAAGGTGGTAACTCCGGCGCAAAGCAGCGGCGCTGCGTCGACGTCACTCAGATTGTCAGGGATCGCCGCCAGTGCTTCGACTGGCGCCACCATGTATTGCTGATATCCCCCGTCGTAGCTGATGCCAGCAATTTTCTGATTCCGGCAGTTGCGAAAATCTCCGCGCCGGCAATCACGGCAGGTGCCATCGTGGCCTCCGTGCCAGCCCACGCCGACACGTTGGCCCAGCTTCCACGCGGAGACGCCCGCACCTATTTCATCGATTACGCCAGCTACTTCGTGTCCGGGAATGCGGGGATACTGAATCCATGGCAACAGCCCTTCTTTGGTCAGCACGTCGCTGTGGCAGACGCCGCAAGCCCGCACCTTGATGCGGACTTGCCCTGCTCCGGGCTCGGGAATCTCGCGCTCGACCAGCTCGAAATCCGCCCCGGGTTTTGGAATCACAGCTACCTTCATTGTTGCCACTTCTGATTTCGGTGCGACTCTGAGAGTTGCCATTTTCCCTCCTGTGAATTTTCAGTCTTGTTGAAGGTGTTGGATGATGGAAG
>DATHQD010000007.1:0-417220 GCA_035483045.1 Terriglobales bacterium | reverse complement strand
AAACCAAGTCAAAGAAAAGGCGTCCAGGAAGGCCCGCCTCGCGCAGCGGGGTTATCACGAAAATGAGAACGGCCAACGAAATAGTGACGAGAGTTAGGCCGAGGTCGCCAGACCAGAACTCGCTCATATGCATCTGAAGAGTAGGCCCTTGAGTTTGGTGCGTATTATTCGTCATAAAGAGCGTCCTCCTGGTGATTAGCGGAATGCGGCTGATGCGGCGATTCTGGACGAGCAGACGGCGGCTCGTCCACAATTTTCGTCGGGCAAGGCCCGTGCCAAACAAAGTCCGCTCCAACCCTTGCCTCTTCGCCTGACTGTAGGAAACCGCAACGATGGTCGCCCATGGAAACCGTGAATCTTCGTTTCGCTATGCTGAACAGGACTATAGGCTCTGGGGCTCACCTCAAATTAATACGCCTCTCGAATTGAGGGCGGAGCATACTTGGCGTACCATCGCGATTACACTCATTGACCTTCCAGTCGCGTTGCCCGCGCGAGGCTGTCAAAAAACATTGCCCTCATAAAGTCCCCATGGCCTAGTTCGGACGCCTACTTTCCATCCAGGTCCATGGTTTTGATAGGCAAGTCCCAGTGCGCATCCAGAATCTCGAAGCGCCGCTGCTCTTCTTTCAAATAAGTGGCCTGGTCGGGCCAGAGCTGTTTCTTCATCGCGTCCTCGTCAAAAGGCTCATTCGCAGCCGCCGAATTTTTGAAGACGATGGTTACGCGATAGTCCCAGCGCCCGTCTTCCGTCGTGTGATAGCGCGGCTGGTCCATCCACACCTTGAGCATGCGTCCCATCTCCACCTGCTTCTTGAGCAACGGGTAATGATTCTTCTTAAAGAGTTGGAGAAACTCGTCGGCGTGTCCCCACTTCGTCTTGTAGTAATACTCGATGACAAAAGGTTTGCCAGTGTCCGGCGCGGATTGCGCGGGAAGGGAATTGGGCAGTAGAGTCAGCAACAGCAGAAGGAATCTCAACTTCAACTCCATCGATAACCTCCGTGGGGAATGTTTTGTCGGCAAGATTGTCGCATGGCCAGCGGAAATGTGAGGCGAAATAGTTGAATTGCCGATTCGGAGTCCGTCTACTGCGGCAGACCGACCTTGCGCACCAACTCGGCAAACCGCGGATCAGAACGTATGGGATCGAGCCGAAAGTTAGTCTTCAAACTGATCAGCAGCCAATCGTGTTCCTGATAAGCGACGTTGAGCCAATGGAAAGCCTGCTCTTTGTCACCCAAGTCGGCATAGAAGCCCGCAATGTCGAATGCCGAGAAATAGCCATTTTTGCGTTGTGCTTCCCGATATTCAGTGACCCTTGCGACAGCACCCTTCCATCCTGCGGAAAGGAATCCTTGTTCCATGACCGCAGCCGATTCGGCATCGGCTGGAAAGCCAGACAACTCGCCACGGGTCTTCCATTCGCCGATTACCTGCGAGTAGTTGTGCTTCCCCCAATAGGCTTGGGCCAGGCAATCATGCGCAATCGCGAATGTCGGGTCATCGTTCGCCAGTTTTGTGCAAATCGCAATGGCTTCATCAAACCGCCGCTCCCACACGCGAACACTCGCGGCTACCCTGCTGATCACCGGCGACAGCGGCTCCAGTTCATGCGCACGATCAACTTCGGCAATCGCTTCCGCCTCTCTACCGCCAATCATCGCAATATCGTCGGCATACCACTGCCGCGCGGTCGCATCGTTCGGGTCGAGTTCGAACGACTTCTTGAACTGCGCCTCTCCGCTGGCAAAATCCCAGTCGTACTGCATTTCGTTGCTGCCGAGAACAGCATGAGGATGCGCCAATGTCGGATCGAGTTCCAGCGCCTTCCGCGCGGCGCCATTCGACTTGGGGAAGTCTTCGTTCTGATTGCCGCCATAGTTCGGCAACACGTTATATGCGTCAGCAATCCCGGAATAGGCCAGAGCGTAGCCCGGATCCTTCGCAATCGCCTGGTTAAAATAGGAAATTGCATTCTCAAGTTCGCCATACGTACGAATGTTCCACGCATAGCGGCCCTTCAAATAAAGATCGTAAGCCTCCGGGTTTTGTGTGCCTTGCCTCGTGACCTGTTGCTTTTCTGAGCTGCTGAGCTTGGAGCGTAACTTTCCCGCGATATCGCCAGCAATCTGCGTCTGCAACGAGACGATATCCGCGCCCTTGCCGCTGTAGTGGTGCTCCCAGATTGCGGTGTTGTCGCGAACGTCGATCAACTCGGCGCTGACTTCGATGCTGTCCCCGCGCGACGTCACGCGTCCGCTTACCAGCGCCGATACGCCGAGCTCACTGCCGGCTTTTTGCGCGTCCACATCTTTGCCTTTATAGCGAAAGACTGAACTGCGCGACTTCACCTTAAGCTGGGGAACGTGCGCGAGGTTGCCGATCAACGATTCGGTAATGCCGTCGCTGAGATAGTCTGTATTGGCATCGCCGCTACCATTAGCAAACGGAAGCACCGCGATGGAATCCGCACCAGCGTGCCGGCGAAGCAGCATCAGACTCAAAACGCCGAAAGCCCCCAGGGCAAATGCCGCCGCCACAACCGGCCCGGCCACCTTCCAATTCCTGATCCAATCCCAATTGTCCACAGGAGCCGGAGTGGGCGGAGCCGCAGCCGCTAGATCCAGAGCTTCAATCTCGGCCCCAACCGTTGCCTCCCGGGGCGGCTCCACATGCGTAGGAGCAATCCAGCGATACCCGCGGCGATCGACCGTCTCCACAAAGATCGGATTCTCCGCCGAATCGCCCAGCGCATCGCGCAGTCGCTTGATCGCGCTCCGTATGCCAAGATCAAAGTCGACGAACACGTCTCCCGGCCACAGCGCCTGACGAAACTCCTCGCGGGTGATGACTTCGTTCGGACGGCTCAGCAGAAGCTTCAAAGCGCGAAACGGCAGGTCTTGAATTCTGACCTTGACCCCATTTTTGCGTAACTCCTCCGAGTGGAAGTCAGCCTCAAACACGCCAAACAATACGACAGTATTCGGCGCGCGATGCAACGAGTTAAGAGGCGATTTAAGAGGCATGCAACGGAGTCACTTCAGGGGAGATTGCAAGTCTACCATCGAATCAACCACTGGCGAAAGCAAACCGTTTGCCTCGCCGAACCCGCATTCTTAAGAATGCCACGCTTCAATCCTCAGGCAACAACTTTGCGTATTCTACTGCAATGAAAGCAGCTTAGCGCGTCACACGCGCTGCACGAACGCATCACGCCCAAAACATTGACCGCGACCGCCGTTTCGGGCGACATTGGCCGGCGTGTTCGGAGCAACTCCGCCCACTCCCCGCACGACCTTCGGCGCGCTCCAAAAAATCGACTCGGAGAGAACAATGAAGACTGCATATCGCGTGGTGTTGGCCTCGCTTGTGTTCATCGCAATGGCAACCCTGGTTCAGGCCCAGAGCGCAGAGGTTATACACAACAGCTGGACCACCGGCGCGCCCATGCCGACCGCCGTCAACTGGCCAGCCGTAGGAGTAATCAGCGGCAAAATTTATGTCGTGAGCGGATACCCCGGCAGCGCCCCCGCTGTCACCGACAATCAGGTCTACAACCCAACCACGAATACCTGGAGCACCGCCGCTCCGATTCCATCGGCCACGGCTCAGGCAGCAACTGCCGTAGTGAAGAACGTTCTCTACCTCTTCGGCGGAAGCAACAACGGCGGCCTGCCCGTATTCGACACCGTCTGGGCTTATAACCCAATAAAGAACACGTGGACTGCGAAAGCCACGATGCCGACCGCGCGATGCAGCGCCGTGGCAGTCGTCGTGGACAACATCGTCTACGTCATCGGCGGCTATAACGGCGGCCGACTCAACACCGTCGAAGCCTACAATCCCGCGACCAATACCTGGACCGAAAAAGCCGAGATGATCCTCGGCAAGAGCGAGGTCTCAGCCGGAGTCTTCGGCACCGCCAAGACGGCCTTCACCATCGTAGCCGCCGATGGATTCAGCGGCAGCGACACCGGCGACACCGAAGCCTACGACGTCGTCACCAACACCTGGACATCTCTTAAGTCCGATCCCAACCCCAGGAACGGCGCTTGCGCCGGCGAAATCGCGCAGAAGCTTTACGTCTCCGACGGCAACGCCTCCGGCAACAACCCGATCGCCGTAATGGAGTCGTTCAACCTGACGAAGAATGACTGGACATCGCTCGCAGCCATGCCGAACACTGTCACCGATGCGGGCTCCGCCGTCTATAAAGCCAAACTCTACTGTTTCGGCGGCGGCAACAACGCGGTCCCGCCGAACGACACCGTCTACAACTACGTCCAGATCTATCAGCCATAGGCGTGAAAAGTAAGGGAAGTAACGCACTCGCAAAAAACGCGAATGGGTGCGGCACCCGATCTTGAAGTCGATAATTTTTGGAGGATTCATGTCAATACGTTGCCATCGCACTCCCGTTCTTATTCAGACACTTTGCGCCCTGCTTTTTGTTGGGCTGGCTCTTGCGGGCATTTCCGTGGGGCAGACTCCGCCTCCCGCGACTTTCGTGAACCCCACGCTGTTCAACGGCGGTTCCGTAATCAGCAACTACAGCCCGATCCCGGTCAATGCACTGGCCTTCGGGGATTTCAACAACGACGGCTTCCCGGACCTGCTCACACTCGACGACAACGGGAACACTGCCGGAGTCGGGATTATGCTCGGCAACGGCGCTGGCGGATTTACGCCAGTCGCATCGATTACCACTTTTCCCTGTACCTTAGAGGGCGGTATCGTCACCGGCGACTTTAACAACGATGGCAATCTGGATTTCGCCGTCATCTCTGGTACCAACGGAGGTGACTGCAACTTCAATCCAGGCACGCTCTGGATTTATCTGGGCAACGGCGCAGGCGGCTTCACTCTCAAGGCTTCGTATTCGATGATCGGAGGCCCCGCCTACCACAACGCAGCCGGCGGATTGGTAACCACCGACCTGCGCAGCAACGGACACCTCGATCTTCTCGCCATCGATCCCAACAACGGCATCGACGTCTTTCTCGGCAATGGCGATGGAACCTTCGTCGTTCCAACGGCCGCCGTCGCGCTCACTTGCCCCGGCTGTTCAAACTCCGAAGCCGTTTGGGACGTCAATCATGATGGAAAACCCGATTTGGTGGTCGCCTCCAATAACAGCAGCGATGGTATTTTTGTTTTGCTCGGCAATGGCGATGGCACCTTCCAAACTCCCGTGTTCTACCAGCAGGGTTCGAATTCGGGCGCATTGGCAGTCGCCGTTGGGCAACTCATCAAGGACGACCACGGCGACGTGGTGATGGGAACTGGAAATGGAGCGTACGTTTACATCAACAACGGCGACGGCACCTTCAAGACGCCTCCGGCTCTTTACGGCCCCTCATGGATAAATTCCATAACGATCACCGACATCAACGGCGACAAGAAGAACGACCTGGTCGTGAGTTCCTACTCCTCTTCCGCTGTGTGGACGATGCTCGGCAACGGCAAAGGCGGTTTCACCGCGGGAGAGTCGTTCGCCACGTCCGGGTATCCGAACAACGTCGTGGTAGCCGACTTCAACGACGACAAGAAACTCGACTTCGCGACCTCCAACAACTCCGGCGAGTGGATAACCTTGGGCCTCGGAAACGGCGACGGCACGTTCCGTAGCAGCCAGAGTTATGGCTACACCTGGAGCGGCACAGTCTCACAGGTCGCAACCGCAGACCTGAACAACGACGGCAACCTCGACATCGTCGAAGCAGGCGGCGGCACTGGCGTCGGTATCGCCGTGATGCTTGGCACCTCCCATGGCGCGTTCGGAGCTCCCACATCCATAGCGGTCGGTTGCGGCCAAGCCAATCGCAGCGGAGTGAACTCGATCGCCTTAGGCGATGTCAATGGGGACCACAAGGTCGATGTGGTGGCGACCAGCCTCAACGATCCCTACAACTGCTATGAAAACGTGATTGCGGTACTCGCCGGCCTCGGCACCGGAAAATTCAAAGCGCCTGTCTACTATTCCACGGGCTCCACGCAGCAGTCTGGCAGCATTCAGTTGGCCGACCTCAGAGGCGCCGGAAAACTTGACATCGTAACCTCCAATGCGGACGGAAGCCTGAGCGTGCTCCTCAATAATGGTAAAGGTGTCTACGGCACGGCCAACGTGATTACCGGTGCCAGCGGCTCCGACGCTGGAAACATCGTGGTCGGCGACTTCAACCACGACGGCAAACTGGATCTCGCGATCACCAACTACAGCGGCACCGCCATCAATGTGCTGCTCGGAAATGGCGACGGTACCTTCCAACCTCCGCTGGTTACGCCTTCGTCGATCCCCCCAGTTGGGCTGACCATGGGTGACTTCAACGGAGACGGCAAACTAGATATGGCTGTCACTAGCTGGGACTACAACGGCAGTCTGCAGATCCTGACCGGCAACGGTGATGGCACATTCACGGCGGGCACTCTCTACAAGTTCAACGCGTGGGTTGAATGCTATCCAAGCGGTGGAACCAACCCGTACTGGCTCAGCGCTGGCGATCTCAACCAGGATGGCAAGCTCGATCTCGCGATTGCCGTCACCTACACCCAATGCTCAACCGAATACAGTGGAGAACAGGATTGGGGCGCGGCCCTCGTCTACACCGGCAACGGCGACGGCACCTTCAATCTCGAGCCTGGGCCTTTCCTCGGCGGCGTCGACAACTCCGGCATCGTTCTCGGAGACTTCAACCGCGACGGCATGCTCGACATGGCCGTAGCCGGCAATGCGGCGTGGGCCTCCCAGGATTGGGTAACCATTATGCTGAACAACACCCAGCCAGTGAGCGTCTCGCCACTCGCCCTGACCTACAAGGCGCAGGCGGTGGAAACCAAGAGCGCCGCTCAAACTGTACTTTTTACCAACGACGAAAGCACCCCGCTCGCCGTCAGCAAAGTGGCGCTGGGAGGAACGGACCCAGGGGACTTTACCTTCAAGTCCGTATGCCCAACCAGCTTGGCCGGTGGCGAATACTGCACTGTGAGCGTCACGTTCGAACCCACAGCCGCAGGCACGCGCACGGCGACCTTGTCGATCACCGATGGCCTCGGCACACAAAACGTCGCACTCACCGGGACCGGCGAGCAGACCATCATCAGCTTCACGCCAACCAGCGGCCCGGTCGGAACCGCGGTGACGATTACCGGAACTGCTTTCACCGGAACAACAAAAGTAACCTTCGGCGGCGTGGCCTCCACCTTTACGGCGAATTCCGCGACCCAGATCACCGCGACCGTTCCAACCGGAGCGAAGACCGGCAAGATCGCCATCACCACGAATGGAGAGACCGTCGACAGCAAGACCAGCTTCACCGTGAACTGATTGGAGCCGTCGCCGATTGCCTTAGGGGAGAAAATCGGCGTCGGTTTGCACCCGGAAGTCTCAAGGGGTGCCCCGCTCAAGCTCTGCTTGGGCGGTTTTTTTTATCCGCAATCGTTACCCAAAGAAATGGCGGGTGAGTCTAAAATCCTGTCAACCCCCTGAATGGTCGGTCTCCCCGGCAAGCCACTGAATAGAAGAGGACAATTAAGTTCCAAAAGCTGTCGGTACAGGTAGCTTGAAATTGATACAATAGAGATATAGGAATCGAATCCAAGATCAACAGGGTGGGGATAACTCCTCACCCTGTTTTCATTTTTCCTTTAAGTTCTTACAACTCAAAGATTTGGCGGGAATTTTTCGCTAAAACGGTGATTCTAATAGATCGACCTGTCATTTTTTCTCCGCACTAGCGGTGCGACACGCCTAAATCCGAGAATGCTAAAATCAACCGTGCCCGCCAATTCTCTACGCCTCATTGCCATCGATATTGACGGCACCCTGCTCAGCCCCGAATTCAAGATTTCCGATACCGACCTTGCGACTCTCCGCCGCGCCCACGCCGACGGCATCGAAGTCATCCTCGTCACCGGACGCCGCCACGCCTTCGCTCTCCCCATCGCCCGGCAACTGGGTTTCGACCTGTGGCTGATCAGCTCCAACGGCGCCATCACCCGCTCGCTCGGCGGAGAAACTTTTCATCGCGACCTGTTGCCCGAGCCCACCTGTCGCCAGCTCGTCGGTGTAATGCAAGAATTTCGCGGTCAGACCGTTCTCACATTTGACCGTAACGATTTTCATGGCGATGTGGCTGGCACAATCGTGATCGAGCGCCTCGATTATCTCGAAGGCAGCATCCAGCGCTGGCTGGAAAAAAATATGCAGTACATAGAGTTCGTAGTCCCCATCGAGAATTCGCTCACCACCGATCCAGTGCAGGCGATGTTCTGCGGACCTGTAGCCGACATGCAGCGCGTCTTGCGCGTCCTTGAGACTTGCGGATTGCCGATTACGGTTCTCCGCACCGAATATCCCGGCCGCGATCTTTCCATCGTCGACGTGCTCAACGCCGGCTGTTCCAAAGGACACGCGCTCGAGCGCTGGGCCAATCACCGCCAGATTACCCGCGAACAGGTCATGGCCATCGGTGATAACTACAACGATATAGAAATGCTGGCCTTCGCCGGCCATCCGTATATCATGGGAAATGCATCGGAAGAGTTACGCGGCCGAGGCTGGAAGCTGACCCGCTCCAACGCCGAGAGTGGCGTATCGGCCGCGGTAGAGCACGTGCTGAACGGCAAGGAGATCGATCCGGAAGAACTCGACGAAGTTCGCGGATCGGCAGTCGGCGTCAGCCTGTAAATTTTGAGAAGATGATTGCGAGAACATCATTAACGACGGAGAGACCTTCGCGGCCGACGCGAAGTGGGCCTGGATTTACTTTGCCAGAAGCTGCTTTGTTTGGAACTGCTTTGAAAGGGTACGGCTTTCAGCCGTACCGTACCGATCGCAAAATTGATCGCGGCTTTAGCCGCTGGGGGAATGCGTACAGCGCGCTTTTCTTTATCCTGATTTTGGCTCTGATTTCCCGCCCCGCGAGCGCTGCCGATCTGGCCATCTTGCAGAATGGCTTCTCCATTCGCCACGACCATCGCCAGGTAATCGGAGCAACTACGCGCCTCTTTTTCTCAGCCGACGATTCCAGCTTCACTGACGTCCCTACCGAAGAAATCGCCAGCTACGAAAAAGATCTTTCTCCGCCGCCAACGCCCGCCACAGTCACAGCCGTCGCGCAAAAACCGCCATCCGTTCCTATTAACGAAGTAGTAAACACGGCCAGCGCCACTTTCCATCTTGATCCCGACCTCGTCAACAGCGTCATCCACGCTGAAAGCGGATTCAACGCCCACGCCGTCTCTCCCAAAGGCGCTCGCGGATTGATGCAATTAATGCCCGGCACCGCTAGCCAACTAGGCGTCAACGACGCCTTCGATCCCGAAGCCAACGTCACCGGCGGAAGCCGCTATCTCCGCGAACTCCTGGAGCGCTACAATTTCGATCTAGTCAAAGCCCTGGCCGCCTACAACGCCGGCCCCGAGCGCGTCGAGCAATATCAGGGAGTGCCGCCCTTTCGCGAAACCCGCGCCTACGTAGCCCGCATCGTCCACGAATACAACACGAAGAAGATCGCCCAGGAAAAGGCGGAAGCAAAACAGAAACAGCTGGTCGCGCGCGCATCCACTAAAGCCCCGAGCAAATCGCCCGCACACGCCCAGCACACTGCGAAGCCGACCGTGACCGCCGTCGCCGCGCAATCGCAGCCTTGATCATTCTGAGTTCACCTGCCGCAACGTTGACCGTCGCTCCATCCTCATTTACCTTCAACTGGGGCCGTGCACACCACAAGTGCGCCTGTCTTCGAAATCGAATTCGCAGCGCATGAACAAGAAAAAATTCCTCGCCTACGCGATCGTCTTCGGCGTGCTGGCTGGATTGGTCTACCTCCAGTTCCGCACCTGGAAGAACTTCGACTGGGCGCTCTTCCGCCAAACACACCCGCGCCAGTGGATGCACGTCGTCCACGGCATCGTCCTCATCTACCTCGCCTATGGGGTGCGCGCGTTTCGCTGGAGGATCTTCCTGCGGCCCATCCGTCCCCAAGCTTCCACCGTCAGCCTAGTTGCACCGACCATCATTGGATTCACCGGCTTGGCACTGCTGGGCCGGCCCGGCGAATTGATTCGCCCCTATTTAATTGCCCGCCGCCAGAATCTCACCTTTTCGTCACAGCTGGCCGTCTGGGCGGTGGAACGCATCTTTGACCTTGGCGCCTTCACGGTGCTGCTGGTAGGAGCGATTTTTCTATCGGCCGGTCCACGCTCCCTCCCTTTTTACAGTCGCTTCCGCGAAGGCGGATTCCTGCTCGTCGCCCTGGTCGTCGCCATCTCTCTCGGAGCAGTCGCCGTCCACTGGAAAGGCGAGGCCATTGCCGACTGGATCGAGCGCCGATTCTCTCATCTTGCCGCCAATCTCGGGCACAAGATCGCAACTCGCGTCCGCGAATTCCGCAGCGGCTTAAACACCATCCATGACCCGTTCTCGCTGATCTTGCTGATCCTGCTCTCGATCCTCATGTGGTTCATGATCATTATGGCCTATCAGGAAGTGGCGCACTCCTACGGCGTCGCTATTCTGAATATTCGCCGCTCGCAGGTGCTGGTGCTTATGGGAGCCAGTATGATCGGTTCCATGGTGCAGTTGCCGGGCATCGGCGGGGGATCGCAGTTGGCGACCATCGCGACTTTGCAACGTATCTTCGAGGTCCCTCCGGAACTAGCTGCTAGTTGCGGCATCATGTTGTGGCTGGTCACATTTGTCGCCGTCGTTCCCGTAGGATTATTGCTCTCTCATCACGAGCGCCTGTCGCTGCGCAAGCTCTCAGAAGAGACGGAGCACGAGGAAGAGATCGCCGCAGTCAAAGAGGCGGGCTAGAACAAGAGACGCCTCTCAATCAGGGTCCGCGCAAGAGTCCGCGCTAATTTCTTCGTTCTGTCGCAGCCATGCTCAGTTACACAAAAAGCAGGTTTCATGAAATCCGCATACGGCTTGAGACCCACGTAGCCACAAGTCGGCTGAATGGATTTCTATGGGAATTGTTTCTTTTTGGATTTAAGCAAGGTTGGGCGTGCCTTTTCGGTGCGATCATTCTGAGTCTTGTTCTGCTGACAAAATGGTTCTGGCCCAACCATGCGTGGCTGGCGCGCTATGATTTTCTGTTTCTGTCAGCTCTCGTTGTGCAGGCACTGTTACTTATCCTGCGCATGGAGACCGTCCGCGAAGCAAAGGTCATATTGATTTTCCACATCGTCGGCACCTTAATGGAATTGTTCAAGACCGATGTCGGTTCGTGGGCGTATCCAGAAACTAATTTCTTCCGAATCGGCCACGTGCCGCTTTTCTCCGGTTTCATGTATGCGTCAGTAGGCAGCTATATCGCACGGATCACGCGCATCCTCGATGTGCGCTACACGCGCTATCCCAACTCAACCGTTACCCTCGTCCTGGCGATTTTGATTTACTTAAATTTCTTCACCCATCACTTCATCCCTGACATGAGAGTCGTACTTTTTGTGGCCGTGGCGGTCGTTTTCGGACCGACCTGGGTTTATTACCGGCCGTATCGAGAATTCAGGCGTATGCCGCTACTGTTTGGCTTCGGCCTGGTCACTCTTTTCATCTGGGCCGCGGAAAACATCGGCACGTTCGCCACGGTGTGGGTTTATCCCCATCAGAGGCATGGCTGGCAACTTGTTCATTTCGGTAAATATGGTTCCTGGTTCCTTCTCATGATCATCAGCTTCATTCTGGTCTCCTTAGTACATCCTCCGCGTTTGCCGCAACTGGTAGAGGTTGCGGAAAGCGCTCCCGCATGAACGACGAAGTGATGCCGACTGAATCGGTTTGCTCTCTCTGCCTGCTACAATCGTGTTGAATTCCGAACTGAAATCAAGCGCATGAAATGCCCCTTCTGCGGGTTTGAAAATGACAAAGTCGTGGATTCGCGCGAGAGCAAAGAAGCCGATTCCATACGCCGCCGCCGCGAATGCCTGAAGTGCGAGAAGCGCTTCACCACCTACGAGCGCATCGATGAAATCCCTTACATGGTGGTTAAGAAAGACGGACGCCGCGAGCGTTTTGACCGCCAAAAAGTTCTCAACGGACTGATGCGCGCCTGTGAGAAGCGCCCCGTGCCCATCAGCCGCCTCGAACAGATCGTCAACGAAGCCGAGACCTTCGTCATCGAATCGGCCGAGCGCGAGCGCAAGACCAGCGAAATCGGCGAGCTCATCATGAATCGTCTGCGCCGCTACGACAAAGTTGCGTATGTGCGCTTCGCCTCCGTCTATCTCGACTTCAAAGATGTGCAGGAATTCATGGCCGAGCTGAAAGATCTGCTCAAAGCTAAGGACGTGCCCGAGCCGAAAGGGAAGAGTAAGTCATCGGGCGATCGGGTGATCGGGTGATCTGGCCATCGAAAGCTAAAGTTTGGAAAGCAAACTCCTGGTGGGTTCCGACATGAAGATCGGAGTCCTCGCATTGCAGGGCGATTTCGACGCGCATCGCCGCCGCCTCGAAGAACTCGGCGCGGAGGTCGTTCTCGTCCGCAAGCCCCCGCAATTTGACGAACTCGACGGCCTCATAATCCCCGGAGGCGAGTCTGGCACATTTCTCAAGCTGCTGGGCGAGGAGGGCCTCGCGAAGTTAAAAGACTTCGTCCGCGTGAAGCCAACCTTCGGCACCTGCGCCGGATGCATTCTGCTCGCGACCGACGTAGAGAATCCAAAGCAGGCAGGCCTCGGCGCGCTCGACATCACCGTGCGCCGCAACGCCTATGGCCGCCAGATCGACAGCTCCATCCGCGAAGGCCAATTTTTAGATAAATCGATCGAGATGGTTTTTATTCGCGCTCCGAAGATCGAACGTGTCGGCGAGGGCGTGCAAGTGATTGCGACCGAAGGCAAAGATCCTGTGCTGGTGCGCAAAGGCAAAACAATGGCCGCAACGTTTCATCCCGAACTAAGCGATGACACCAGCATTCACCAATATTTTCTGGATTTGGTGGCGACGGGATAATGCTCTGGAGTAGCGAGTGCCATCGCAGGCTTTACCCTGCAAGAATCAAAAACTAGATAACGGGGAGACGCCGAGGGGGCTCTCGGCGAATGGGATTAATTGTTCAGGCGCCGCCGAATCACAGCCGCCAATCCAATCAAACCGCCGCCGAGTAGGGCGAGAATGCCAGGTTCCGGATAAGCGGAGGATCTCACAACAACAGTTGCGGCAAACGAATTTGAAACCAGCGTTAGGAAAAGCAGAGCGACAGGGCCCAGAGTTCGCAAGGTGAAGCTCCTTTCTCTCTGAATAGGGCAAGTGGTTTTCCAAACTGGCGAGATTTACAGACTGTTCAAACAGCTGTTTTTTCGGGCGAAATGGGTGGCACAAAAGTAACTTATTAAGAGTTTTCCAGAGCCCGGTTCTCCGAGTATGCAGAATCTTGCACAGTTTCACCTATTGCGATTCCACTTTCGGCGCTGGGTGCTGCGTTTGGCCCATTCCGGTATGCTGTGAACTTCTAATCTCAGCCGAAATGGAACCCATTCCTGAACTTGAAGTCAGCCGTGTGTCGTTTGCGTCCTACGCGCGACTGATAGGTGGCAACCGCAATTTGCGCCGCCTGTGGGGCGCCCAGATAGTCAGCGAAATCGGCGACTGGTTTTATACCCTCGCCATTTACAACCTGCTCTTGCAACTCACGGGACGAGCCGGGTCCGTCGCACTTGCCCTGGTGCTTCAAGTTCTGCCGCAGACTTTCATCGGCCCGACGGCCGGCGTGGTGAATGATCGACTGCGCCGCAAGCAGGTCATGATCGCGTCCGACATCGGACGGATGTTGATCGTCCTCTGCATGCTCTTCGTGCGCTCGAAAGAAAATGTCTGGCTCGTCTATCCGCTCCTCATGGCGGAAACCTTGCTGGTCGCCTTCTTTGAGCCCGCGCGCAATGCCGTGATCCCGAACATTGTCAGAAGAGAAGACGTGGTGGTCGCAAACACGCTCGCCTCGACCACATGGAGCGTTAACCTGATGCTAGGCGCAACACTCGGCGGTTTCGTAGCGGCGTTCTTCGGGCGCGATACCGTCTTCCTGCTGAATGCTCTGTCCTTCGTCGCTTCAGCGGCGCTGATCTGGGGGATGCGCTTCGCCGAGCCTCACGCCGAAGGCAGCCATCCATTTCGCGCGAAAGAGCTCATCGACTTTTCTCCGATCATCGCCGGGATCCGTTACGTACGCGCGCACAGGAAGTTGCGCTCCGCGATCCTCGTTAAATTCGGCAACCTCATCGTCGGCCCCGGTTGGGTGCTCTTCACCGTTATGGGACAAAATGAATTTGCCGTCCGCTGGCGCGGCATGGCTCCCGAACGCGGCGCGTTTCTCGGGATGAGTTTGCTGCTTGGGGCGCGCGGCGTGGGAGCGCTACTCGGCCCCCTCCTGGCCGCATCGTGGGCAGGGCACTGGCAGCGCCGATTAGAGGCCGCGGTCTTCTGGGGATACCTGGCCGCCGCTACGGGCTACACGCTGATCGGCGTCTCGGGCCATCTCTGGCAAGCCTGCTTGTGCATCGCGCTGGCGCATTCCGGCAGTTCGGTGGTGTGGGTATTTTCGACGACGCTTTTACAAATGCAAAGCGACGACAAATTTCGCGGACGCGTCTTCGCCGCCGACCTCTGCCTCTGCATGCTTACCATCGCCGCCGGCGCGTATCTCGCCGGACGCTTCGTGGATTGGGGCTTCGCCGCAAGACATGTCGCCAGCGTTGCAGGAATGCTGATGGTTATTCCCGCGGGACTGTGGCGATGGTCAATCAGGAATCGGCGATCGGGTGATCGGGCCATCGGGTGATCTTAAGACACGAACTTCATATGACCCGATCTACAAAAGCTGGTCGATCTTTGCAGCCAAGATGAAATCCGACTCGGTTAGCCCGTCGACAGCGTGCGTCCAGGTGGTGATTTCGGCCTTGCCCCATCCGAGCAGAATGTCGGGATGGTGGCCCTGCTGTTCGGCAACCTCGCCTACTCTATTCACGAAAGCAAGAGCAGACTTGAAGTCGGGGAACTTGAAGTTGCGGACAATATGGTGCTCGTTGATGATCTTCCACTCCGCGGGGTCGGCCAACTGACGATGGAGTTCGGTCAGTTTGGCTCCCTTGAGCGGCGGCACGCCGCCGCGGCAGGGAACGCACGTTTTGTCGGCGAGCGAAGGCACGCGTTTCCGGGACGTTCGGGACCACAAATTGGTTTCAAAGCCTCAATCGACCGGAGTTCGCGAACTCAATTGTCTGTCGCACTAACTCCTCGAAACCGGGCGCGAGTTCCGCCACGACCTTGACCCGGCTGTTGCAAAGAATCTCTTCGTGATCGATTTTCACTACTCGACAATCACCGTTCTTCCTCTGAGATCTGATGTCAAAGCACACTGGATCGTAATCTAAATCTGGCCCTTTGGCGAAGCGGATGTACCCAGCCGGAATCAGGGCCTCCCATAAATACGGATCATCGGGCAGACGACCGAACAGTCTCGACAGATCGTGTCCGAGTGGATTCGCCAGCAACGTGTAAGTGTTAAGGTCCACGTCTGCCCACCGATAAGAAAGAACTAGATGCTCAAATAGCGCCGGAAAACGACTTGGAAGCTTGGCATAAATCGGATCCAGGTAAGACCGCTCGGTAGTTATCCTTGCGGGCCGCCATTGCTTCCGACCCAAGTCATCGGTCTCTCCGCGAGCAAATTCCCAAGCGATGGGGTCCAAATCCCTGGACGCAGACATCTCATCGCCCAACTTTTCGAAACAAGACACAAACTCCTGAAGTAATGCAGCTTGATCCTTCATAGAGCGACCATCGCAACCGACCGCTTATTAGAAGGGAATGTCTTCGTCCGTGATCGGAGAACTACCGACTGGCGCGTGCTCTGGCTCAGGTGTGCTCTGGTCAAAACTATTGCCGCTCGACGACGCAATTCCGCGCGAGCCGCCCGAGTATTCGCCGCCACCGCCGCCTTCGCCGCGCCCGCTCAGCAGCACAAGATCGTTCGCGATGATCTCGGTCTTGTACATCTTCTTGCCCGTCTCTTTGTCGTCCCAGGAGCCGGTGCGCAGGCTGCCTTCGATGTAGCACTTGCCGCCCTTTTTCAGATACTGGCCAATAATCTCCGCCAGCTTCTGAAACGCGACAATATTGTGCCACTCCGTGCGATCCTGCCAGTTGCCGTCCTTATCTTTAAACCGCTCATTGGTGGCAATGGAGAACTTGGCGACCGGCATGCCGCCCTGCGTAAACTTCATTTCGGGATCTTTGCCCAGGTTTCCAATGAGGATGACTTTATTGACACTTTTCATGAGGCGGGCTCCTTCGCGAATGCTTCGAGACGCTCACTATAGCAGAATTGGTAGCCCTAAAGGCAGTGCGCCACGTACAAGAAATATGTGATGAATCGGTAGGCCAGAAACCCTAAATGGAACTCCCTCCCTTCACTTCACTTCTTGCGCGACGGGCGGGCCGTCGACAGGTTTTTCTTCACTCTCAATTTCACAAGTCTTCCGATTAGACCGTACGGGATCGGCTGGTCGAGCGGAAATCGCAGATTGCCTTTCTCTCCCGCATAAACTGACACAGCCTTCGCTAACTTCGCGTCGCCCTTTACCGGCGGATAGAATCCGATGTGCTTCTTGAAAGCGGCAAAGTGAACCAAATTGCCGCTCAGGGTAAAGGTTGGCATGTTATAGCGGATCGTCTCCTCCGCATCGGGCGCCGCCTTCCTGATTGTCAAACGTATCTTTTCGAGGATGGTCCCAATGTGAGGCGGAAACGATTCGATGTACTCGTCGATGTTCCTCGGAGCAGCGCGGCCAGCGTCCATTGTCAGGTCTCCTACGCTGCGGGTTAGACGAAAATCTGAAACAGCATCAAATACACGATCACGCCCGTCACCGAAACATAAAGCCAGATCGGAAACGTCCAGCGGGCAATCGCTCGATGCCGGTCGAATTGCCCACGCAGCCCGCGCGTCAGCGTAATCAGCACCATAGGCACAACGACGATCGCGAGAATGGTGTGCGACGTGAGGATGGAGAAGTAGAGGATGCGTACCCATCCCGTGCCCTGAAAATAAATGATGCCGCCGTGATGCGGCCAATGGTAGTAGAGATACGACGCGAGAAAGAGCGAAGACGTAACGAAAGCCGTGATCATCACCGCGCGATGCGCCGTTACTTTGCCGCGGGCGATCAGCGCGCGTCCAATCACCAGCAGTACCGCGCTGCATCCATTGAGAGTTGCGTTGATCTTGGGGAAGATGGAGTAGTCGGTCATGGGAGAAGATTATTTGTACGGGGAAAGAGGCAGATTGGCAAGGTCAGAGGTGAGGAAGGTGAGAGGTTAGAGTTCAGATGGCAGAGGTAAAATCCTTGCTCGCTTTTCACCTCTGCAATCTAACCTCTAATCTCTAACGTCTGACCTGCAATGCGTATAGAATATTGACACAATGCCAGATTTGGAGAGCCCTCAGCCGTCTGCTCCGGCGGCCAAAGAATCGGCTGCGCATCCGCTGCCCGTAATGGCGGTATGGGCGCGCGATCTGCTGGTTTCGCTTGCCATCTCGGCATTCATCATCATCTTTCTTTATCAGCCTGTGAAGGTCGAAGGCACCAGCATGATGCCCGGCCTCGAAGATCAGGAACGGATCTTCGTCAATAAATTTGTCTATCGCTGGGAGCCCATTGAGCGTGGCGATATCGTCGTCTTTCGCTATCCGCGCGACACCACGAAGAGCTACATCAAGCGGGTCATCGGGCTAGCTGGCGACCGCATCCGGATCGAAAACGGACAGGTCTATGTGAACGGCCAAGCGCTCGATGAGGATTACGTCCCGAGCGATTACGCCGACGCCCGCTCCTACCCAGAGATCGTGGTGCCGAAGAATAGTTATTTCGTTCTCGGCGACCATCGAGTCATGTCCCAGGATAGTCGGGACTTCGGCCCGGTCAAAGACCACCTCATCTACGGAAAAGCTGTTTTCGGATACTGGCCGATGGAAAAGCTGGGTCGGCTGCGGTGATGCAGCACCCGGCTTTCAGTTCTCAGCTCTCAGTTGTGCCGAGATGACTTCAAACATCCAGCCTCTGGCCTACACGTCTCCGTACGCCTGGATTTTCTGGACAGTATTTCTAGTCGCTTACCTGCCCGAATTTCTCATCGTTGCCCGCGCCCGGCCGGCCCCCGGAGATAAAACCGATCGCGGATCGATGACGCTCATCATCATCGCTTCATGGCTGGCCATTCCGGCCACGTTCTGGGTAGCACCCTGGCCAAGATTCGCACTGACAACTCATCGCGTCTTCTGGTTTGTACTCGGTCTCGCAATATTGTTAGCCGGCTCGGCGCTCCGTCGCTACTGTTTTCGCACCCTCGGCCGTTATTTCACCGGCAACGTGAAGGTGCAAGCCGATCAACCCGTCATTCAACATGGCCTCTATCGCTTCGTGCGGCATCCCTCCTATAGCGGAGGCATGTTGATGTACTTCGGCACCGGCCTGGCGCTCACAAACTGGCTGAGCATTCTCATCATCGTCGGTATGGGCGTCGTCACCTATTCGTACCGCGTGCACGTAGAAGAACACGCCCTCGGAAACTCAATCGGTCAGCCTTATGTGGAATACATGCAGCGCACGAAGCGGTTCATCCCGTTCGTCTTCTGAAAGACAGGAACGAAAACAACGATCGCTACGGACGTTTTCGGTTTTACTGGAAACTGATAACTGATAAATGGCGACTCACACACTTTCTGCTGACACCAACTCTGCCAACTGTTAGAATCTGTAAAATCCACTCCACAGGAGTTGCAATGCAAGCGATCCTTGCGCTCGAAGACGGCAGAGTCTTCCGAGGCAAAGGCTACGGCGCTAAAGGCGAATGCTCAGGCGAAGTCGTTTTTAATACTTCCATCACCGGCTACCAGGAAATTTTCACCGACCCATCCTACGCAGGGCAGATCGTCGTCCTGACCAACCCTGAAATCGGAAACTACGGCACCAATCCCGAAGACAACGAGTCGCAGCGGCCCTACATCGAGGGCCTGATCGTGCGCGAGTTTTCAAAGGTCAGTTCCAACTGGCGCTCGCAGCAAGTGACCGACGAGTTCATGGAGCAATTCAGGATCCCAGTGCTCGCCGATATCGATACGCGAGCGCTAGTTCGCCACTTGCGCGACAACGGTGTGATGCGCGGCGTGATCTCAACCCTCGAAGCTGATACCGACAAGCTAGTCGCCAAGGCGCGAGCGATCCCGAAGATGGACGGTCAGGACCTGGCCAAGGTCGTCTCCACCAACCACACCTATGTTTGGGAGACGGGCGAGCGCTCGCACCTGCCCGACGAAGTTGTCGGCGTAAAAGACGACCCCGCCCGCTTTCACGTGGTCGCCTATGACTTCGGTATCAAGCAGAACATCCTGCGCAAACTGCGCGGAGAAGGCTGCAAAGTAACGGTGGTCCCTGCGCAAACCACAGCCGAAGATGTGCTGGCGTTAAAGCCCGACGGCGTCTTCCTGTCGAACGGCCCCGGCGATCCCGAGCCCTGCACCTACGCCGTCGACAACATAAGGCGCCTGATGGGACGCCAGCCAATCTTCGGCATCTGCCTGGGCCATCAGATCGCGGGCATAGCGCTAGGAGGCAAAACCTTCAAGCTGAAATTCGGCCACCATGGCGGAAATCATCCGGTGAAGCAGCTAGTCAGCGGCAAGATCGAAATCACCGCGCACAACCACAACTTCGCCGTAGATCCCGACTCTCTACCGCAAAGCGAAGTCGAATTGACCCACATGGATCTAAACGACAACACGCTCGAAGGCATGCGCCACAGAAATCTGCCGCTGTTCACCGTGCAATACCATCCGGAAGCGGCGCCCGGACCGCACGATTCGCACTATCTGTTTAAGGATTTTGTGAAGATGATGGAGGAGTGCAAGCGGTAAGCTTTGACAGTGTTGCTTCTGTTTTGAAAGGCCACGCCTTCTAGGCGTGCCGTAACTAGCCAATAACAAACGCGGCTTTAGCCGCTGAGGGATTGCTAGGAGCACCGATGAAGCCGCAAAGGGAACATGCGACAAACAATGCCCAGACCTACATGGTCACCTCGTCCGCGTGGGAACGTCGCCCTCTCTTTCAGGCCAGGCCTTGGGCTAGACTTTTGATTGACACGCTTTATCACTACCGAGGCAGCGCCTACCTTCTACATGAATTCGTCGTTATGCCCGACCATTTTCACGCCCTTATTACTCCGCAGACGAGCCTCGAAAAGACCGTGGAATTTATCAAAGGCGGGTTCTCTTATCGAGCGAAGAAAGAATTGGGCTCGAACGTGGAGGTTTGGCAAAAGGGATTTCAGGACCATCGCATCCGCGACGTGAGCGACTGGTCCATGCATGTGTCCTACATTCACAACAATCCCGTTAAGGAGCGTTTGTGCGAGCGCCCCGATGAATTTCCATATTCCTCCGCGCATGGGGGATTTGAACTCGACGCTCTGCCTCAGGGGCTAAAGCCCCGACCTTTAAGTGAGGCCTTGGCGGCACGCCTGGAAGGCGTGCCCTTTCAAAACAAAATCTCAGATCAAATTGAAGCAAAGATCGTGACCGAAAACCCGCCGCTTCAACGCAAAGCCAAAACCGCATAATGCCCAAACGAACTGATATCTCGAAAATCCTGATCCTAGGCTCCGGCCCCATCGTCATCGGCCAGTCCGCCGAGTTCGATTACTCCGGAACGCAGGCTTGCAAGGCGCTCAAGTCGGAGGGCTTTGAAGTTGTGCTGGCTAACTCGAATCCGGCCACCATCATGACCGATCCCGAGTCGGCCGACCGCACTTACATCGAGCCTCTCACGCGCGAGTATCTCGAAGAGATCATTCGCGTCGAGCGCGAGATGGCGCCCAGCGCTGGCTTTGCCGTTCTACCTACCGTTGGTGGCCAGACCGCACTCAACCTCGCCATTGAACTGGCCGACGGCGGCGTGCTGGAAAAGTACAACGTGATCCTGATCGGAGCGCAGATCAGCGCCATCAAAAAGGCCGAAGACCGCCTGTTTTTTAAGGACGCGATGCAGCGCATCGGCCTCGATGTGCCGAAATCAGCGCTCGTCAATAACCTGAAAGACGGCGTCGAATTCGCCGGCAAGATTGGCTTTCCCGTCATCATTCGTCCGTCGTTCACTCTCGGCGGCACCGGCGGTGGCATTGCTTACAATCGTGAAGAATTGATGGAAGTGCTCGCGCGCGGCCTCGATCTCTCTCCAGCGCATGAATGTCTGATCGAAGAATCCGTTCTCGGATGGAAAGAGTACGAGCTTGAGGTGATGCGCGATACCAAAGACAACGTCATCATCATCTGCTCGATTGAAAACTTCGATCCTATGGGCGTGCACACCGGCGACTCGATCACAGTCGCTCCCGCGCAGACGCTTACCGATCGCGAATATCAGATGATGCGCGATGCATCGATTGCCGTCATTCGCGAAATAGGAGTCGAGACCGGCGGATCGAATATTCAGTTTGGCGTCAATCCATCGACTGGACGCATGGTCGTGATCGAGATGAATCCGCGCGTGTCGCGCTCGTCAGCACTCGCGTCAAAAGCGACCGGTTTCCCAATTGCAAAAATCGCCGCCAAGCTGGCCGTGGGCTACACGCTCGATGAAATTCCGAATGACATTACGCGCAAAACGCCTGCCTGCTTCGAACCGACGCTCGACTATGTTGTAGTCAAGATTCCGAAGTGGCAATTCGAAAAATTCCCCGGTGCCGACGAATCCCTAGGCCCGCAGATGAAATCCGTCGGCGAAGTGATGGCCATTGGCCGCACCTTCAAAGAAGCACTGCTCAAAGGCGTGCGTGCGCTCGACACCGGTAAAAAAGTAGGATCGGAAAAAATCGAGCCTAAGATTCTCACGCAACGCCTGGTGACGCCGCATCCCGAGCGCCTCACCTACGTGCGCTATGCCCTGCGCCAGGGGCACACCATCAAGCAGATTGCGAAGATGACATCCATCGATCCGTGGTTCCTGTACCAGCTCAAAGAAATAAATGACATGCAGCTTGAGCTGGAAAAGCACCCGATGGAATCGGTTCCCACGGACGTGCTGCGCGAAGCCAAGCGTATGGGTTTCTCCGACGGCCGACTCGCCGGAACCTGGCGTCTGGATGGCAAAGGCGGCCAGGAAAAAGTTCGTCACTTCCGCAAGAAGCATGGCCTGAAGCCGGTTTACAAGCGAGTCGATACCTGCGCCGCCGAGTTCGAGAGCTTCACGCCTTATCTTTACTCAACTTACGAAGAAGAAGACGAGGCAACGCCGACCGCCAAGAAAAAAGTTGTGATTCTCGGCTCCGGCCCCAACCGTATCGGGCAGGGAATTGAATTTGATTACTGCTGCTGCCACGCCAGCTACGCTCTGCGCGAAGATGGCTACGAAACCATCATGATCAATTGCAATCCGGAGACGGTTTCGACCGATTACGATACGAGCGACCGCCTCTACTTCGAACCGCTAACGCTCGAAGATGTGTTTGCGATCTGCGAACACGAGGCCTCCGCTGGGGCGCCTGTAGGAGTGATCGTACAATTTGGCGGACAGACGCCGCTCAATCTCTCGCTGCCGCTCAAAGCTGCCGGAGTCAACATCATCGGCACCACGCCCGAGTCGATCGACCTCGCCGAAGACCGCAAGCGCTTCGGCAAGCTGCTAGAAGAACTCGACATCCCTCAGGCTCCCGGCGCCATGGTTGCCTCAGTCGAAGAAGCGGTCGAAGCCGCAAAGAAAATCGGATTCCCTGTGCTAGTCCGTCCTTCATACGTACTCGGCGGCCGCGCGATGGTCATCGCGTACGACGAAGATACGATTCAGCAGTATATGAAACAGGCGGTCGAATATTCACAAGACCGCCCTGTCCTCATCGACAAATTCCTCGAAGACGCAATCGAAGTCGACGTCGACGCGCTCTCCGATGGCGAGGACGTTGTCATCGGCGGTATCATGCAGCACATCGAAGAGGCCGGCATACACTCCGGCGACTCGTCGTGCGTGTTGCCCGCCGTCGACATTCCCGAATCTTTGCTCAAGCGCATGCGCGATTACACATTCAAGCTGGCACGCGCGCTTAAGGTTATCGGACTGATGAATGTGCAATTCGCGATCCCGCGCGGTCACGGACACAAAGGCAATGGTCATCACGACCCGATCGTCTATGTGCTCGAGGTGAATCCGCGCGCGTCGCGTACCGTGCCCTTCGTTTCGAAGGCCACTGGCGTGCCGATGGCGAAGATTGCCGCACGCCTTATGACCGGCCGCAAACTGCGTGAATTTCTTCCGGAAAATATCGAGCGCGGCACCGACCTCGATACCGGACGCTGCTTCTTCGTAAAATCACCAGTCTTCCCCTGGTCAAAATTTCCCGGAGTCGACACTGTGCTCGGTCCAGAGATGCGCTCTACCGGCGAAGTCATGGGCGTGGCGGATAATTTCGGTGAGGCCTTCGCTAAGGCGCAAATCGCCGCCGGCCAGAAACTGCCAATCAAGGGCACGGTTTTCATCAGCGTCACCGATCATGACAAGCCGGCCATGGTCGAGGTCGCGCACCGCTTTGTCGACATGGGATTCAAACTCGTGGCCACACACGGCACCGCCGATATTCTCGAGGAGTCTGGCCTGGGCGTCGAGCGCGTCTACAAAGTTAAAGAGGGACGCCCGAACGCGGTCGACTTGATCAAGGCGGATCGTATTCAGTTGATCGTCAATACGCCGCACGGGCCCGATCCCTATTTTGACGAGAAGGCGATCCGCCGCGCCGCCGTCACAGCTCGTATTACGACGATAACCACGCTCTCCGCCGCGCGAGCCGCCGCCGAAGGCATCTCCGCCTTGCAACGCGGAGAAGTGCGCGTGCAGGCGCTTCAGGCGCTGCACGCTGAAAGAATCGCGGCCAAGTAATCTCACGTGAAAGCCGCCCATGAGTAAATCCCGGCTAGTCCTCACGCTTGTTTTCGGCCTTCCTCTTATGATCGGCGTCATAGTTCTCGGACCAGCCGCGTTTGATTTAGTCTTCCATCGCCGTCAGCCCGAGCGTTTTCTGATTCCCGCCGGATACACGGGCTGGGTGCGCATAGAGTTTCGCCGAAACGGAACGCCGCCCCTGCCGATAGAAGACGGCCGCCTGCTTCTTAAATTGAACGCCAAGGCAGCGTTGCAAACCTCGTCTAGCCCGCTCTCCGGCCATGGCAAAGATGACTTCTACTATTATTCCGGCGATCGCCGTACCCCATTATCCAACGCTGGCGTTTGCAAAGGTGGAATGATCTGGCAGGTAGAAACCATGGTTGACGAGCCGACGTCCACTCCCTTCGAACGCTTCTTCGTAGGCAACGAGGATCGCTATCGCCACGAGGTCGACCCCACAGGAAAAGCGCCCGCCTGCGAGTAACGAATGCTACGATGGCGCGAGCCGCTGCTGGGGTGAAGCTGGAGTGGAAATATGCTCGCCATCGTCGCGTTCCACGTCCTGATGATCCTGCTGGGTCTCGGAATCATCAGCCGGGCTCTGCCAGTAAAGTCGGTTGCGAACGCGCTCAGCTATGTGCACAAAACCATCGGCATCACTACTCCGCCTATGGCACAAACGCGCAAGATTGCGCTCATCTGGATTGGATCGATACTGATCCTCGCAGACGGATGTCTCCTGCTGCTTGTCTTCATTGCGTCATCGTTACACTGAGGATGACAAAGTGGAGTGCGGAAGTTAATAATTAAAGTTGATGATTTAAGAGTGGAGATAATCTGCGAATAACAAACCATTAGCGACCTGGAACGCCGACCAACGACAGGAGTCCCATGCTTTTATCTGGAATCTTTCCACCCATCACAACGCCGTTCTATGCCGACGGCGAAGTCTATTACAAGAAACTCGAATCGAACGTCGAGCGCTACTCGCGCACGCCAATTGCCGGGATCGTCGTCCAGGGTTCGACCGGGGAGGCAGTCATGCTCTCCGATCAGGAGCGGCGCGACATCTTCAAAGCCGCGCTGGGCGCGGCTGCCCCGAATAAAGTTATGATCGCCGGCACCGGCCTCGAGTCGGCGCACGAAACCTTGCGCCTGACGGAATACGCCGCCGAACTTGGCTATGATGCCGTCATGGTGCGGACTCCGCACTATTTTAAGAAACAGATGCTCCCGGCGAACCTGCTCGCTTTCTATCGCACGGTCGCCGATCGCTCTGCGCTGCCCATCATCATTTACAACTTCCCGCAAGCCACCGGATATGACATGCCGCCCGAAATTGTGAGCGAACTTGCTGGCCATCCGAATATCGCGGCCATCAAGGAGTCTGGCGCCAATCTTGACAAAGTCAAACAGATGGTCGAAGGCACGCGCCACATCAAGAGACAAGCCACCGTGACCGAGACTTTCGAGGCAGTGACGCCGCGCATGGTCAAGGCCGCTGGCATCGAAAGCGAAAAGCGGAGCAGGGAATTAGTCAGCGTTGCAACGCTCGCGGGCGGCACAGAATCGATTGAGCCACGAACAACCGATTTTGTGCACGATGACCATGCTGTAAAACCTTCGTCCTCTGCCGTAACTTTCCTCGGCAAACTGAAAGTCCGCCAGAAAGAAGTCGGCTTTCAGGTGATGGTCGGCGCCGCGCACCAACTCGAACCCTCGCTAGGATTGGGCGCGGTCGGCGCCATTCTAGGCTTCGCGTCTCCGGCACCCATGGCGTGCTACGAGATCGCGGCGGCCTTCAAAGACGGTGATGTCGCCCTCGCTCGCGAAAAACAGGAGCGCGTGAGACTGGCCGCCCTGCGCGTCGTTGGAGACCTCGGCGTCCCCGGCGTGAAGTACGCCATGGATCTGAATGGCTATTACGGTGGTCCGTCGCGTCTGCCATTGCTGCCGCTCAGCGGGGAGCAAAAAGCAGAGATCGAGAAGCTGATGGCGGGGATTAAAAGTTAGAAATCCATGAGGACTCTACTCGCAGCCTATTGGCTCTGCATTTCGCTGTCTGCATGGTCGCGGCAGCCCACATGGGCGAAGAAGGCAACCGCGTTTGCCTCCGAATGCGATCCCGCAAGGCCAGCAGCATGCCAAACCGTCAGCGTTGTTTCGCCTGACGGTAAGAATCGCATCGAAGTCCGCTATCGCAATTCCAAGGGTGCGTTGAGCCCATATCTCATGATATTTGGATCGGGCGAGCACGGGCAGGTCGCAAGGCTTCCTTATGGGAGCTCAGAGTTGCTGTGGTCGCCTGACTCGAGGGCATTTTTTGCGAACGGCTCCCTGGGAGCGACATCAGGCCTGTTTGTGCATCTTTACCGCCTGGAAGACCTGAGACCGCTCGATCCGACTGCGCGGGCTCAGCGAGCCATGGTACGAACCTTTCCACCATGCAAGGCTATGTACGCGCTTGATAGCTGCAAAGAGGTTGACCGACACCCTGAGTACAACATGAGCGCAATCGATTGGGCCACCGACACCTCCCTTGTGGTCATGGCTGAAGTGCCCTGTACGTCGTATTACGGGGGGATTATGTGCCAGGTCATGGCATACGAGATTGAGATCCCCACTGGAAAAATTCTGAACTCCATCTCGCCATCCCAGTTTAAACAACGGTGGCAAGGGAGCATGGCATGGGACTTCCGCATTCCGGACGCAGCTGAATATCAACCTGAGTGAGACACTTGTGATCTCGCTCACCTTTCTCTATACTTAGAACGAACGTTCGAACGCACTGTACATTTACCATGGCCACCCTGCCCGCAATTCGAGGCTCTCGCCCTTCGAACGAAACTTCCCGTCCGACTTCCGGCCGCGAGCCGGCGTCTCGTTTCGATCGCCGCCTCGCTCACATTCTCGACAAGGCCACCGAAGTCTTTTGCGAAAAGGGATATGAAGGCGCGTCTATGCGCGATCTTTCTCGCGCCACCGGTATGTCGCTCGCTGGGCTCTATCACTATTGCGAATCCAAAGAGCGTTTGCTGTTTCTGATTCAGAAGCACACCTTCACCACGATTCTCGAACAGCTTAAGTTGCGACTTGAAAACGTCAACGAACCCGAACAGCGAATCCGCATCTTTATCCTGAATCACCTCGAATACTTCGTCAGCAATCAGCAGGGGTTGAAGGTGTTGTCGCACGAAGACGAATCCCTGAAAAACGGCTGGAGTTCCGAGATTGCCGGCATTAAACGCGAATATTACCGCATCTGCCTCGGGCTTATGGAAGATCTGCGGCGCAAGCGCGGCCTCGACTTCAACCCGCGCACCGCGGTCATGAGCCTCTTCGGCATGATCAACTGGATCTACACGTGGTACAACCCGCGCGTCGATGGCAACGCCGAAACGCTAGCCGAGCAGATGGGCAATATTGTTCTTAACGGAATTGTGCACGGCGTCAAGCCGCGCAAGAAATCGAATACAAGTTCAAGTCAATTAAGGAGCAATTTATGGCGACCATAACCTCTACGCAGCCGGCCACCGGCGAAACCACCAAGCAGCTCATCAACTACCGCACGGATGCCGGCGTGGCTGTGATCGAGATGAACGATCCTCCAGCGAACACGTATACCTACGAAATGAATCGCCAGCTCGATGAAGCAATTCTCCGCGCGCGCATGGAGAACGATGTGCATGTGATCGTGCTGACCGGCGTCGGGGACAAGTTTTTCTCGGCGGGTGCGAATATCAAGATGCTGGCCTCGGTCGACCCGACCTTCAAGTATTACTTTTGCCTGCATGCGAATGAGACGCTGCTGCGCCTTGAGCACACTCCAAAGCTAGTCATCGCGGCCATCAACGGCCATTGTGTCGGCGGAGGCCTCGAGATCGCGATGGCTGCCGATCTCAGAATCGCGCGCAAAGATGCGGGCAAGATCGGACTGCCCGAAGTCAACCTAGGCGTCCTTCCCGGTACCGGCGGCACGCAGCGTCTATCGCGCCTGGTAGGGAAGAGCAAAGCCATCGAACTGATGATCACCGGCAACACATTTTCGTTCGAAGAGGCGCAGGAGTATGGCATCGTGAACGATATTTTCGACCGCGAAGGCTTCATGGAAAACATCATGGAATACGCGCGGCAGTTCACGCCGCCAAATAAAGCGGCGAAGGCCGTGGGACGGATCAAGCGCGCCGTGCAGACAGGTTGGGAAATTCCGATGGAGTCCGCGCTGGCTGTCGAGCGCGAGAATCAGCAAATATTGTTCCAGAGCGATGACGCTAAAGAGGGTCTTGCCGCGTATGTTGAGAAACGGCCGGCGGTGTTTACAGCTAAATAGGAACTCGTTGGCGTTCTCTGCGTCTTTGCGGTGAAAGGATTTTGACGTTATGCCGGGCAAAGTAGCAAAAATCGGAAGCTTCAGTGAGTGGGTCGGACTTTTCAATGAGTGGCGCAAGGAAGTGGGCGTCAACAAAGACGATGTCGAAGCTTTTAAGTTCGATACTCTCTATGGAGCGATCGAGACGGACGAAATTCAGTTCGGTTCCTACAAGGGCCGCAACAAGTGGGAGAACCTGCGTCAGGTTCCGACGCAGCAGATGCGCGACGCGCTCATGAACATGATCGTCTACCAAGGCGACACCGAATTTGCGAGCGTCGAGCAGCAGCGCAATCTGTTTGCAACCGCACCCACGGAATACGATCGCCGCGCAATCACGCGCGTCATGATCGAAGAGATGCGCCATGGCTGGCAGATGTGCGCGCTGCTCATCGATTTCTTTGGATCGTCAGGAAAAGTCGAGGCGCAGAAAATGCTGGAGCGGCGTGCATTCGAAAACAAGCGCCTGCTCGGCACGTTCAACGTCGACGTCGACAATTGGCTCGATTTTTTCACCTACACCGACTTCGTTGATCGCGACGGAAAATTTCAGCTGCAGATGCTGAAGTATTCATCATTCGCGCCGCTCGGCCGCTCGACTTCGTACATGCTGCGCGAGGAGGCCTTCCACATGGGTACCGGCCATGACGGACTGCGCCGCGTGGTCGAAGCAGGAGTAATCCCGCGCTGGCTACTGCAAAAATATCTCAACAAATGGATATCTAGTTCGTTCGATCTTTTCGGCACCGACCATTCTTCGTCGGCGCATTGGGCCTACGTTTGGGGAATTAAAGGCCGTTACGACGAACTGCAAAACGACAAGGCCGCCGACCTCGACGACCTGAACGACTACAGCCGGCATCTTTATCGACAGGAGGTTGCCGGATTAGTGGAACGCCTGAATACCTTCTTGACGCCGGGCGAGAAAAACTTCTACACGCCCGACATTCACTTCAACCGCAGCATCGGAAGATGGGCAGGGAAGAAGTTTCACTGCGAAACCGGCGAACCGTTAGACGATCGCGCCTACGAGCAGCACTGCGAAGAAAATCTGCCCAGCGCTAAAGATAAAGAGCTCCTGCTCGACATCATCCGCAACGAAAAGAAGTGGATCAAAGAAAAGGCGGGCGCGCGCGACCCACTCTCAACTATCAGCGAACCGCGCAAGTCAGCGATTAATCTTTAGGCACGCCGCGAAAATGACGACCACCGCCACGAGCCGGATCGGAACAAAAATCGTATCATCCGTTGCCCGCATCAAGCTCGTTAACCCTCCGCTTAATATCATCGACCTGCAGATGGCTCGTGAGCTTCTCGACGCGCTGATGGAGATTGAGGCACGAACTGACGTTTCTGCAATCGTGTTTGAAGGCACCCTCAGCGCCTTCTCCGCCGGGGTTAATATCCAAGCCCACCTCCCTGAGCATATTCATGAGATGCTGACGAGTTTTCATGCCGTTATCCGGGCGATTGTTGCATCACACAAAGTCACAATTGCCGCTGTCTGCGGCGTTTGCCTGGGCGGAGGAGCGGAACTCGCAAGTGTCTGCGATGTGGTTTACACGGCGCGCGATGCCACTTGGGGATTTCCGGAAATCAAGTTGGCCTGCTACCCGCCGGTTGCAGCCGTAACGCTGCCTGCGCTGGTAGGGCAGAAACGCGCCGCTGAGCTGATCCTCACCGGACGCCAGATTTCAGGCGACGAGGCAGTCGCGATCGGCCTAGCCAACGGCTCCGCCCAGGCTAATGAGCTCGACGCTCTGGTCGAAGAGACGCTGGATGAACTCCGCCAACTAAGCTCCACGGCCCTTGCTCATGCCAAGAAGGCGATGTATGCGTGGGACGCGATTCACTTCGACAAAGGGCTGGCGCGAGCCGAGAAAATCTATCTTGAAGAACTTATCTCGACCACGGACGCGCGTGAGGGTATCATTGCCTTCCTCGACAAACGACCACCAAAATGGACTGGCAGATAGAAGACGAGAAATCCGAAACTGATACGAGACTTGGGTCGACTGAACTAGCCACGAAGAGTGGCGCGACGCGCCTCTCTCGTTCCGATCATCTAATGTGTGAGATGGCCTTGTGGGGTGTGGCCGGCTTTCTCGGATGCGCCTACTTCGCGTGGACTTCTTTGGCGCACGTCGTCCGAGGCGACTATGGATGGCCGCACGACTACTGGACCGCCGCAACGTACATTGTCTGGATCGTGCTGCTGGCATTCTTGGCGCTCGATACTCGCTGCCTGCGTGAGCGCGTGTTTTTCGGAGTGCTCGTGGGCAATTTTCTCGTCGGGTTCGCGGTAACACTATGGCGCGGCATTCCCGTCTCGGATGTGCGCTTGGCTCGCATTGTAACTGGCGCGCTCTGGGCGCTGGCCGCGCTGGTGAGCCTGACAACAATGAGAGGCGTGTCCGACAAACGGGCAAATCGCGGCTCAAATTAATATCGTAGATAGATCAAATTATGGACTTCGAAATCTCTCCCGGCCAAGTCAAGTCGCTGCAGCAGCGCGGCGAAACCTTTACCCTCGTCGATGTGCGCGAGCCTTGGGAATTTGAGGCGTCCCGGATCGAGGGCGCTAAGCACATTCCGATGGGCGACATTCCCGCACGTGCCCATCAGGAACTTAACCCCGACGATCACATCGTGGTCATGTGCCATCATGGCGTGCGTTCGTTATCCGTCACTAACTGGCTCCGCCAGCAGGGGTATGAAAGAGTTCAATCCATGCGCGGTGGCATTGACGGCTGGGCGCGCACGGTGGATCCGAAAGTGCCGCTGTACTGAAGGCAGCTCTTAGCTCTTAGCCTTTAGCATTTAGCTAGAACCAAACTGTGATCACTGACTGCCACATTCACATTGAGCCGATCGAGCTAATCAAGCCCCAGGCGCTTGAACTGATGAAGCGCAAGCGCGCCAACTTCGACGAAATTGTCGAGTATTGCCACTCGCCGCAGGCCTTTCTCAAATATCTCGACCGCTGCGGCGTAGACCGGGCCGCGCTCATCAATTATGTTGCGCCGGAAGTGCTCGGCTTTACCTCCGAGGTGAACCAGTTCGTTGCCGATTACACGAAGCACGACGCCAAGCGCTTGATCTCGTGTGGCAGCCTGCATCCGCGGCACACCGCTAACATCATGGCGGATGTCGAGCACATCCTTCGCCTCGGCCTGCGCATGATCAAGATTCATCCGCCGCATCAGTTGCTTTTTCCCAACGATTATCTGCACGGAGTCAAAGAACTCGAGATCATCTACCGCGCCGCCGAAGCTAATGGGATCCCCATCATGTTTCATACCGGCACCTCGATTTTTCCCGGCGCGCGCAATAAATATGGCGATCCGATTTATCTCGACGATGTAGCCGTCGATTTCCCCAAGCTCAAAATCCTGATGGCCCATGGCGGCCGTCCCCTGTGGATGAACACCGCATTCTTTCTTCTCCGGCGGCATGCGAATGTTTATCTCGACATCAGCGGCATCCCTCCAAAAACTCTGCTGCAGTACTTTCCGCGGCTCGGTGAGATCGCTCACAAAACTTTATTCGGTACAGACTGGCCTGGACCAGGCGTTCCCGACGTTAAGCAGAATCTCGAGGAATTTAAGGCGCTGCCCATGAGGGCCGAAATGTTAGAGCAAATCCTCAGCAAAACCGCGGCTACGCTCTGGCCCGAATAGCGATCGCAATTTCCCTCTGAAATCGGTTCACTTACCGAAGTTCATGTCCCTTGGTCAGTTGATCGCTCGTTTGGATATGTCCTATGGTCGTAACCAGCGCGCGGTTACTAGGGAGCCGCGAATTAAAGACAATTAGAGCCGCCCACCCCCACCGTGGCTTTGTTCCCCGCTTCGCGCTGCACAAATTTCTCCGATCTGACGATCTTTACGAGGTGGTGCTTATGAAGTCCCTGTTTCGCCTGTTTTTACTGGCGGCATTTCTTCTCGCAGCGCTTTCTTCCGGCGCGCAATCCGGGTATCAGGTAATCGCCGTCCAGGATGGGGGAACCATCAGGGGAACGGTGAAGTGGCAGGGAGCGCTGCCGCACCTTGTTGCCTCGGAAATCAACAAGGACACCCAAGTCTGCGATCCCCTCGGACAGAAACACCGCGATCTTGAGCGCCTGCTGGTTGCGCCGAGTGGCGGCGTGGCTAACACCGTTGTCTATCTCAGAAATATAACCAAGGGTAAGGCGATGGACCTTCCCGCGCAGCGCCGCTTTCTCGACCAGAAGAACTGCCGCTACGAACCTCACATTCTGTTGGTGCCAGCACAAGCAACACTGACCGTCCGCGACAGCGATCCTTTGCTTCATACCGTGCAGATGTCCGGCAACGCCGATTACAACCTCCCGTTTATTCGCGAGGGGCAGGAGATTACGCGTCCCATGACCCGCGAAGGCGCGGTCAGCCTGCGCTGCAATGCCGGCCATGTCTGGATGAATGGAGAAATGATCGTGGCGCGGCACCCGTATTACGCCGTGACCGATCAGGATGGCAACTTCGAACTGACCCAGGTTCCGCCTGGCGATTATGAAATCGTTGCCTGGCATGAAGGATGGAAGGTAGTCGGCGAGAGTTCGCTCTATGATATTTCGACGCAACTGCGCGTGAAGCGGCCGGTGTTCTCCGACCCCATTATGTGGAGCAAGGCGGTGACCGTTCAACCTCGTCAGGCGGTGGACGTGAAATTCACGCTTGGAGAACGTACGCCACAGATCGCGCAAGGGAATTAGTCTTATACACGACTGCCGACAGCCTGGCAGCATTCGTTCGTTAGCTTTCGTTGAGCGACGCGCCTTGAGCCGCGTCCCGTCCGCCTTCCTGCACTGAACATTTCATCCAAACCAGTACAATAGAGATAGCATGATGCGGCGAGTCTATCTCGACAATAACGCGACGACGCCAGTGCTGCCCGAGGTCCTCGAGGCAATGCGCCTCTACTTCGGCGAGCATTTCGGCAATGCCTCCTCGATCCATCATCATGGGCAGGAGACGCGAGCCGCCGTCGAGCGGGCACGCGAATCGGTGGCGAAGCTGCTCCATTGCCGCTCGTCGGAGTTAGTCTTCACGAGCGGTGGCACCGAGGCCGACAACCTCGCGATATTCGGTCTGGCGTGCCAGGGCGATCACATCGTCACTTCGACCATCGAGCATCACGCGGTGCTCAACGCCTGCAAACATCTTGCTGAAACCAAGCGCTGCGAAGTCACCTTTATTCCCGTCAATGGCCGTGGCCTGATCGATCCTGATGACGTGAAGCGCGCCATCCGCCCGAATACGAAATTGATCACGATCATGTTCGCCAACAATG
This sequence comes from Terriglobales bacterium, assembly GCA_035483045.1. Taxonomy (GTDB): domain Bacteria; phylum Acidobacteriota; class Terriglobia; order Terriglobales; family Acidobacteriaceae; genus Acidiflorens. The sequence continues at coordinate 383,607 of DATHQD010000007.1, read as the reverse complement.
AAACTGGAGTGCTGCAGCCGGTCGCGGAGATTGGAAAGATTGCTGCCGAAACTGATATTTACTTCCACACCGACGCTGTTCAGGCGGTGGGCAAAGTTCCGATCGATGTCAACGAAAGTTTTTGCGACTCACTGACCATCTCTGGCCATAAGTTTCACGCGCCGCAAGGAGTTGGCGCGCTCTACCTCCGCAAGGGAACGCAGCTTGAGCCGATGCTCTATGGCGGAAGTCACGAACGCTCGCGTCGCGCTGGGACGGAGAATGTTCCCGGCATTGTGGGTCTGGGCGAGGCGGCGGAACTGGCGAATGCTGCTCTCGAATGCGGTGACGATTCGCGGATCGCGGCTGCTCGTGATCGACTGGAGAGGGAACTGCTCGCGCTCGAAGCCACTGGCCTGAACGGCGCTGATTCAAATGGTGGACGTGCGCCCCGTGTACCCAATACGACCAACGTTTATTTTGACGGGATTGAAGGCGAGGCGCTGGTAATCGCGTTAGACTTAAAAGGGCTGGCCGTTTCGACCGGCGCAGCCTGTTCCTCGGGAGCGATCGAACCATCGCATGTGTTAACCGCGATGGGCGTGAGCCGCGACCGCGCCAAAGCCAGTATCCGCTTCAGCCTCGGCAAACAGAATACGGAAGAGGATGTGGATGTTGCGCTAGCCCTGATTCCGGAGACTGTCGCGCGGCTGCGAGATCTCTCGCCGACGTGGACTAAGGTGGTAGTTCGAACCATTTAAGCGGCAGAGCGGGTTGAGGTCATGACTCTAAAACTTTGTTTGCTCGTAGTTATGGTGGCCGCACTTGCCTTGTTGGGCGGAGTATGTGTATTCAATCCGCTAGCGATTGTCAAAATTGCCCAAAGAAATTACGCAAGGAGCGGGCTGACACGGGCATGGCCATTTTCGAACATGGTTCTCAAGCCCTGGTACCCAGCATACTTACGATTCATGGGATTCTTTGCGTGGACATTTGCTGCATTGTTGATCTACGCAGTTCTCATGCATGGTGCGGGGGAATAGTAGTTTTCTTAAAACTGCTAGTCTAAAATTCGAATATTAATGAACCAAACCGAAACCATCGCCGTCGCCATGTCGGGAGGAGTCGACTCCTCGGCCGTTGCGGCCATGCTGCGCGCCGAAGGGCGCAACGTCATCGGCCTGACCATGCAGCTCTGGAACCAGCGCCGTCTCGCCGGGCACGCGGGCATGCCCGAGTCTGTGCAGGGTCGCTGCTGCTCGATCGACGATGTCTACGACGCTCGACGCGTCGCCGAGACGCTCGGCATCCCCTACTACGTGGTCAATCATGAAGAGCGCTTCGAGCGCGATGTCGTGCGGCCGTTTGTTGAGGAGTATCTTGCCGGGCGCACCCCAATCCCGTGCAGCCTCTGCAACAATCACTTGAAGTTTGACCAGCTTCTCATTGTTGCGCGGCAGATTGGTGCCGACAAGGTCGCCACCGGTCACTACGCACAAGTCGTCTTCGACGAGCAACGCAACCGCTGGCTCCTCAAGCGGCCTGCTGATCGTTCGAAGGATCAGACTTACTTTCTCTTCGGGCTGACGCAAGAGCAGCTAAGCCGCACTTTTTTTCCGTTGGGCGGAATGACCAAGCCCGAAGTGCGCGAACTGGCCCGCAAGCAAGGCCTCGTCATAGCCGAAAAGCCCGATTCGCAGGAGATCTGCTTCGTGCCCGGAGGCGACTATAAGCGCTTTCTAGAGGCCTATCTCACCGAGCAGGGAGACGCGCCGGCTGATATTTCCGGCGAGATGGTTACCACCGACGGCGAGGTAATCGGCGAGCATGCCGGCGTGCACAATTTTACCGTCGGCCAGCGCAAGGGACTCGGCGTCGCCACCGGCTCTCCGCTTTACGTGATCCAAATCAAGAATGACACGCGTCAGGTGGTCGTCGGCAAGGATGAAGAGCTCTATACGCGCACCCTCCGCGCGCACCGAGCGAACCTGATCTCAACGGCCGAGCTACGCGATCCGATGCGCGTAGCGGTAAAGATTCGCCACAAGCATCAACCGGCCCCTGCCGTCATCGAATCGACAGGCCAGGACGAAGTGCTGGTCACCTTTGACGAGCCGCAGCGCGCCATCACTCCCGGCCAGGCCGCTGTCTTTTACGATGGCGACATCGTCCTCGGTGGTGGCTGGATCGAAGCTTCCCGCTAGAAAGAGACCTCGAGTTACTAACCCGAGTTACCAACGATTACTTTCCGCCGACTTTCATAGCACCTTCGTGGCCTAGACCTGCCGATGAAGCAGGGGTAGGGTTAATTCACGGCGCGACCTTTCGTAGTCTCTCCCCAACTAAGGTCCGGCGTGGGGAGCGATCTATGAAAATCTGGCATCTGTGCTATGCGGCATTGGGGATTGCGGTGGCGCGCTGGGTTTTTAAGCGTCAACCAATGGCGGTAACCGATCCGATCGCCCGTTTTCGTACCTCTGGCCTGCTATAACCGGCAGAATGTGCCATTTGCAGCGAGAAGATGATTGGCGAAAGGGCATCGACGCGCCCCGTTGCGCGTTACTTCGATCTGAGCGCGTCCGTGCCCTTTCCCATTCTTCGCAACCAACACCAGTTAGGCAAACCTAGCCACCTGCGCGGAAGTGCTAGCACTCTCCTGTTCCTTTAGTAACTTCTCACCCGCTCTATCTCACCTAAACTTTCAGTAGATGGAGATAGACTCGCTAAGCGACTTACGCTCTTAGCGACCGAATCAATGCGATCCAAGCTCCCCGACCTGCGCTGCGTTATCTTATCGGTCGCGCTCGTGTCACTGGCCGTAACGCTCGCTGCCAACACCGCGCGGGCGCAAGACGATCCTCCACCTCTCGGCGACGTGGCTCGCGATCTGCGCAAGGACAAATCGCAGCAACAGACTCAGGATCCTGCCGCAGTCCCCGCCGTGATCGACAACGACAATCTGGCCCAAGTCATGGATGATGCGAAGAATGCCCGTCCCATCAAAGCCGATAAGACAGTTTTCTCAATCGACCCGTCCGGCAAGGCCTTAAAAGTGTCGTCCCCCGATGTAACCTGCAGCTTGTCATTCAATGCAAACGCCAGCGCGCTGCTGATCAGGCCCGTGCTCATCGAAGATCTGCCGCTTCCGGAATTACTCAAGATCGACGGTCCTGGTTCGATCCAGGATGAGAGCCTGCAACTCGAAGTTTTCAACGGGACCGACTGGAATCTTCGCGAGATTACGATTGGCCTCACGCTCGAGCGCAAGCCCGGAGAGAACGCGGAAATAGCGGCGCAGGCCCGCTTGATTCCGGCCGCCGAAGGCTTAGCGCCAGTCACGCCCGAGCGGCGGTCTGACGTAACTCTGCTCTATCACCTGAAAGCCGAGGCCAAGCCCTTCAGCACCACCGCATTTCACGAAGATATCGGAATCACTCCCGGCCCCGATGAAGACTGGCGCTGGTCCATCGTCGAAGCCAAAGGCATCCGGCCGAAGCAAGCGCAATCCGCGCCCGATTCGCTGATCGCACCACTCATCGATCCTATCTTTTCGTCGCCTTCGTCAGCGCCAGAATCCAACCAGCCGCCGCTGTTGCCTGCGCAGCCAAGTCCACAGCCCTGAACCGAGATATTGAGTCAAGATGCGCCTCCCTCAATACTTGGGAGGAAGCGAGGCTTCTGCCGCGCTTTCGTTAGCTGCTCGAACGAATAAGCGATTTTCAGCAAAGTAGGCTCGCTCCATGCGCGCCCAAAAAAAGAAATCCCCACCGGCAACCCCCAAAGATATCCGGCCGTCACATTGATATTTGGATAACCGGCGACCGCAGCGGCGCTCGAGCTGCCGCCGGAAGAATGGTCGCCGTTGATCAGATCGGTGATCCACGCGGGCCCTCCCGTAGGCGCGACAAGTGCATCGAGCTTATATTTCTCCATAACGAAATCGATGCCCTCAGCGCGGCTGAGCCGGTGATTCATCTCCAGGGCGTCGAGATATTCCTTCGAACTGAGCGGCCCCTTCTGCTCCGCCTTTATAAAAAGATCCTGCCCGAAGAATGGCATTTCGCGGTCGCGATTCCGCTCATTGAAATCGATGACATCTTTCAAAGTCTTAATCGGACCTCCCATCGAAGTTCCGCCGCGCCGCGCCAGATACGCTGCCAGGTCGGCCTTTAGCTCATAGAGCAAAACCGTCATCTCGCTGTCGTCAAACTTGCCAATCGTGGGAATGTCCGCCGGATCGACAATTTCAGCGCCCGCATGTTTCATCTCGCCGAGCAGCGTCTCCATAAGCCGATCGACTGCCTCGTTAAATCCAAAATACTTCCGCACCACTCCCAGGCGCGCGCCTTTGAGTGCTGCCGGGTCAAGAAACTTGGTGTAATCCGCGAAAATCTTTCCTGCAGCGCCTTGATTCTGAATCGCAGCTGTCGCCGAATCGTCCGCATCCATTCCCGCCATCGCACTCAGCATAATGGCGACATCGCGCACGGTGCGCGCCATCGGTCCCGCGGTATCCTGACTATGCGAGATCGGAATGATGCCGCTGCGGCTGATCAAGCCAACCGTCGGCTTGAGTCCGACCAATCCGTTCGCCGATGAAGGACAAACCACCGAGCCGTCCGTCTCCGTTCCCACCCCCGCGACACACAGATTCGCAGAAACGCCGGCTCCCGTGCCCGAACTCGATCCGCAGGGATTGCGGTCGAGCGCGTACGGATTGCGCGTCAGCCCGGCGCGCCCGCTCCAACCGCTGGTCGAATGGCTTGATCGAATATTCGCCCACTCGCTCAGGTTGGTCTTACCCAGAATTACCGCTCCCGCCTTACGTAACTGCGCCGCAACGAAGGCATCGCGCTGCGGACGTGAATCAGGGCGCGAATCAACGAGCGCCAGTGATCCGGCCGTCGTATTCATGCGGTCGCCCGTGTCAATATTGTCCTTGATCACAATCGGAATCCCGTGCAGCGGTCCACGAGGGCCTTTCGCCTTGCGCTCCTGATCGAGGGCCTCGGCGATCTGCAGCGCATCAGGATTGACCTCGATGATGGCATTCAGCATAGGCCCCGCCTCGTCGATCTCATGAATGCGAGCGAGGTATTTCTCGGTCAAGGAACGCGACGAATGCCGGCCCGACTCAACATCCTTTCGAGCCTCGTCAATCGTGATCTCGTCGAGTTCGAAACCCTTCGTGAAGTCGTCCTTCTTGGTCGAATCCGTCACCGAGGACGCAGGCGGGGAATCGACAACACGCGCCGAACCGAGCGCCGGGTAGGCAAGCCCCGCCGCAGTCGCCACGGCCGTCGTGCATAGAAAATTACGGCGAGATGTATGGTTTGAGGAGAACTTCGACGGGCGCTCCGGGCTCACTTTCGAGGGAAGGGAATCAGTCGACATCAATTCTCCTGGATACTCAGACGATTTCGCACGCAAGTCTACCATCCCGTCATTCACAGTAAGGGCTTTCGAGGACCAGCAGCCAAGCCATCAAAAGTTGTTTTGGGTAAAACAGAATGGTAGTCTAACCACAACGAGCGGGAGTAGTTCAGCGGTAGAACGCCAGCTTCCCAAGCTGGATGTCGCCGGTTCGATCCCGGTCTCCCGCTCCAAACTTTGGGCTGGCTTCGGCAGGGAATAGGTAAATCCAAGCGCGAAGACTTACGAAACCTTACTTGCCCGCGCTGCTAGCCGACGAAGCGGCCGACATCGAATGCATCTGGACCAGGCCCACGCCCAAGCCGCCAACCGCACCAGCGATCAATCCGATTACGATCAACAAAGGAATGCTCTCGAGAAACGACTTCTTTTTCTGGTTCCCCATTCGTGGATCTCCAATCTTCCGACTTTAGCTTCTGCCCTTTGATTTTAGCATTTTCGCTTCCGTTCGCAGCTTACCCTGGTACCGTAACCTATTTGGGCGTAGGAACTTGGCGTTAAATACTGCCTTGGCGGCCATGCCGTGTGCATAGTTTTTCACCTAAAAGGAAGGCTTGCGGGCCGAAGCTGAACCTTCCCCTGGCTGCCCCCAGCGGCTGATTGATAAATCGGCCAGTCTGTCTGAGGCCACCTGTCCGCGCTGACGATTTCAGCCACGACGAGGACCAGCGCCTCGACGAAAAGGCGGCTGCCACCCTATCATAAGAATTACTCGAGAGGAGCACTCATGAGCGAACCAAGCTACGAAGAACTGAAAGCCCGCCTGGCCGATCTGGAAAAGCAGGTGGAAACGAAGAAGAAAAGTGGCGCCATGGAATTCCGCGTCAGTGAGAAAGGTGGAGTCAGCGTCTACGGATTGGGCCGATTCCCCGTCACTCTCTACTACGAACAGTGGACAAAGCTGCTCAACGCCGTTCCCGACCTGAAAGCGTTCATCGAAGAAAATAAGAGCAAACTGAAGCTGAAAGAGAGCTAACGCGGCGTTCGCGTAGGGACAGGTGCCCTCACCTGTCCAAGCCCAGCCGAGCTCGGCAGTTGCTCGACATACCGGAATTTTGCATTTGACGAGAAAAGTCCGGCGCGCATTCTTTTGCTAAAAGCCCTTCATGTCCGCCGAAGATATTCTCGCCAAACCCCAGCCGCCGCCTGACGAGCGCATTGCTTACGGCGACGATCCTAATCACTTTTTCGAAGTGCGTCTGCCGCGAACCAAGCCGCCGCATCCGGTTTTGCTGAACATCCACGGCGGTTTTTGGCGTGCGAAATACGATCTCACTCATGCCGGACATCTCTGTGAAGCGCTGCGCACCGAAGGCCTCGCAACCTTCAATCTCGAATACCGCCGCGTTGGCAACGTCGGCGGAGGATGGCCCGGAACCTTTGACGACATTCGCGCCGCTTACCGCTTCATCCAGCAATCGAATTCCCGATTCCATCTCGATCTCGGCTCGCTTGTAGTGATGGGTCATTCTGCTGGCGGCCAGTTGGCGTTGTGCCTGGCGGCGCATGAACCATCGCTTCATCGCGTGATCTCGCTCGCAGGAGTCGTCGGCATGAAAAAAGCCCTGGCTTTGCATCTTAGCAATGACGCCGTAGCCGAGTTTCTGGGAGGCAAACCAGAAGCCGTTCCCGACCACTATCGCGAAGCCGATCCCATGGAATTAACCATCCGGCAGGCTCGGCAGTGGCTCATTCACGGAAGCGAGGACGAAGTTGTGCCGCCGGAATTCAGTCGCGATTACGCTGCGCACAAAAAGAAAGCTGGCGAATCAGTAGAGTTACTGGAGATACCACACGCGGGCCACTTCGATCTGATTGATCCAAGTGCGGAAGCGTTCAAGGAAGTTAAGCGCGTGCTGAATGACCCAAGAGCGCCACTATCTTGACATCACGTGCCATACGTGATACACGTATAGCACGTGATATGGCCGACCTTTCTCGACAGAACGTCACGATTAGCCTCACCCAACAGACCTTACGGAAGGTGAAGGTCCTCGCTGCGCGCCGCGCCACCTCAATCAGTGGCCTGCTCGCACATCAGATAGAGCTTCTTGTAGGGGAAGAGGAAGCTTACGAACAAGCGCAGCGGCAAGCCATGAATCTCCTCGATAAGGGCTTTCGTATGGGGGGAGTGATTCGGGCTAAACGGGACGAATTGCATGAGCGATAAGACATTTGTCGACTCAAATATTCTGATTTACGCTCACGACTCCGATGCAAAATCCAAACACGCAGTGGCTAAAAGCGTCCTCGCTGAACTGTGGAGCGAGCGCAGCGGCACGCTCAGCGTGCAGGTGCTGCAGGAATTCTATGTCAATGTGACACGCAAAATTGCGTTGCCGATTTCCAAGGCCGCCGCTCGCTTGGTGGTGAACAGCTACGCGATTTGGTCTGCCGAGACGACTCCCGCTGAAATTTCAATGGCGTTTCAAATCGAGGATGAATCGCGCATCGGCTTTTGGGATGCATTGATCGTCGCCTCTGCCCTGAAACGCGGTGCGACTCGCATTCTCTCGGAAGATCTTAACGGGGGACAAATGATAGCTGGCGTGAAGATCGAAAACCCATTTCATCACTAGAAAATCTGGTGCGCCCGGAGAGAATCGAACTCCCAACCTCTTGGTTCGTAGCCAAGCACTCTATCCAATTGAGCTACGGGCGCATGCTTTGCGGAGTTGCGTCTCTGGATTATAGCGGAACAGATTCGTTTCGCCCAAATCGATGCGCCGATTCACCTAGGGAAATCCCTGAGGCGTAAAAGTTTCCGGCCCTCGCGCAAAACCTACTCGACTTTTCCTGCGGTCATTGCCTGTTAGCAATACTTTAGCGATGGCAATCGAGATGCTTATATTCAGGCAAGACGAAGTGGCGCGCAACGGGGCATTTGGGAATCACTTCGGCCAGAGGTCTTTCCGAATGCCCCTTTGCATTACTCTGTCTGTCGCCGACTCGCACTCCGCTCGGTTTCCGCTCTCCCCGAAGTCCTCCCCCAATTGAGGATTAGGAAATCGGGGCGGAGTGCTGCTTTCACCCGACGCGTTTTCCTTGAGTTCCGAGACGTATCAGCAACGAGAGTCACGCCAGGACAAGCTGCTCTTGTACGTCGATCCCTGCCTGCCGCAACAGACGCGCCACAGCGTCGCCTTTCAGACGCGAGGCGTCGAACAGCACACGCACTGTTTTCTCTTTTTCATTAAACTGTATGCGCTGAATGCCGTACACCTCCCGAACCGTGTCGATAGCCCGCAGCTCATCTTCTCCCGGTGGAGTCTGGTAGCGGTACGCGGCCTCAAGATATGTCATTCATCCCTCTTCCATGAAAAAAGTTCAAAGTTGACCATTCGAGTATCTAATAAAACACGGCTTCCGCCAACTTGATCGAGTTTCGCTTCTGCAAAGGTTGGCAAGTTCGCGTAGGGACAGGTGCCCTCACCTGTCCATGCCGAGCGCAGCTCGGCTCTTGTCGGCAGTCATGAGGATACTATTTACAATAAGCCGCGAAACTACTTAGATATGGATCACTTCGATCTCGTGAATGCCTCGAACGCCGCGCCAGCCCAAGCACCAGCGAGAGATCCCCTGTGCGGCATGAATGTAACTCCGGAAACCGCCCGCTATAAATCTCAGCACGATGGCAAAGAATATTTCTTCTGCTCGGCCGGCTGCCTGGCGAAGTTTCAGGCCGATCCCGAAAAAATTCTCTCATCCCCGCCGAAGCCCATGGCGATGACCACCAAGATGTCCTCAGGACTAATCTCACTGGGCGCATCCACGTCTCCGAAAACAATCGCGCCAATGCCTGCGCCACCCACGGCGGAAAAAAATTCAAAGAACGAGTCCGCCTACATCTGTCCCATGTGTCCCGAGGTGCGCGAATCTGCCCCGGTCCCGTGTCCCAAATGCGGCATGGCGTTAGACCGCGAATCGTTCGCGCTCCCTGCGACGACAACCGAATACACCTGCCCCATGCACCCCGAGATCGTGAGAAGTGAGGCGGGCGCTTGCCCCATTTGCGGTATGGCGCTCGAGCCGCGCACCATCACGCTCGAAGAAGACAATCCCGAACTCCGCGACATGTCGCGCCGCTTCTGGATCAGCCTGGCTTTGACCGCGCCTTTGCTGGCGATCGCCATGGGGAGCATGTTGTGGCCGAGCGCATTTACGCCGCTAAGCGCCGTGTTACCCTGGCTCGAACTGGTCCTCGCCACTCCCGTAGTGCTCTGGTGCGGCTGGCCCTTTTTTCAGCGCGGATGGGCCTCCATTGTCAACCGCAGCACCAACATGTTCACTCTGATTGCCATGGGCACCGGCGTCGCCTACGCTTACAGCGTCGTGGCAACGTTATTCCCACAGATCTTTCCTGCACCCTTTAGCAGCATGCCGGGCATGGCAAACCGTCCCGACGTTTACTTCGAAGCCGCAGCGGCGATCGTCACCCTCGTATTACTGGGGCAGGTACTCGAACTCCGCGCCCGTAGCCGCACCTCGAGCGCCATTCGCGCGCTGCTCGATCTCAGCCCAAAGATGGCGCGTCTAATTACGACTGGCAAAGCTGGGACAAACGAAGAGCACGACATCCCGTTGTCCGAAGTCAAGCCCGGAGATCGCCTGCGCGTGCGCCCGGGAGAAAAAATTCCCGTCGATGGCGTGGTGCTCGAAGGATCGAGCGCCGTCGATGAGTCGATGATCACTGGCGAATCGCTGCCGGTAGAGAAGGTGGTCGGCTCCCGCGTAATCGGCGCCACCATTAATCGCATGGGCGCGCTCGTGATGCGAACCGAGCGTGTCGGCAGCGAAACCATGCTGGCGCAGATCGTCCAGATGGTGAGCCAGGCGCAGCGCACCCGCGCTCCCATTCAACGGCTGGCCGATAAAGTCGCCGGATGGTTCGTTCCCGCCGTGATAGCGATTGCGGCGGTGACATTTATCGCGTGGGCAACCATCGGTCCGCAGCCGCGCCTGACGCATGCCATCGTCAACGCCGTAGCCGTCCTGATCATCGCTTGCCCCTGCGCTCTGGGCCTAGCCACACCAATGGCGATCATGGTCGGCACGGGCCGAGGCGCCCACGCCGGCGTGCTCATCAAGAATGCCGAGGCTCTCGAGACGATGGAAAAGGTAGACACCATCGTCTTCGACAAAACCGGCACGCTGACGGAAGGGAAGTCAACAGTAACAGCCTACAGCGATGTTGAGACGCTTCGCCTGGCAGCCAGTTTGGAGCGTGCCAGCGAGCATCCTCTCGGCGCTGCCATCGTCGCATCCGCCAGCGAACAAAACCTGCCGCTCTCCGACGTCTCCGGTTTTGAATCCGTCCCCGGCAAAGGCATCAAAGGTTTGGTCGACGGCAAGCGCGTCACGGCAGGGAATTCGGCGCTGATGACGGACCAGGGTGTTTTCGGTTCAGGCCGTAAGAACCCGGCTCCTGTCGGGACAGCGCCTGGCACAACCCAGATCTATATCAGCGTCGACGGTCAATACGCGGGTAACATTGCCATCTCCGATCCGCTTAAGGCTACCGCTGTCGGCGCATTGCAAAAGCTGAAAGCCGAAGGGATCCGCTTGGTGATGCTGACGGGCGACAACCAAACGACTGCCCAGGAATTGGCCCGCGTGCTGGACATCAAAGATTTTAAGGCCGAGGTGCTACCCGGGCAAAAAGCCGAGATCGTCAAGAGTTTGCAAAATGAAGGCCGCATCGTCGCCATGGCCGGCGACGGCATCAACGACGCGCCCGCCTTGGCCCAGGCAAACATAGGAATCGCCATGGGTACCGGCACCGATATCGCCATCGAGAGCGGCGGTATCACTCTCCTTAAAGGAGACCTTGAGGGAATTCTGCGCGCCCGCAAGCTAAGCCAGGCTACTATGCGCAACATCCGCCAGAATCTCTTCTTCGCGTTCCTCTACAACTCCATCGGAGTGCCCATCGCCGCCGGCGTCCTCTATCCATTTTTCGGACTGCTGCTAAGCCCGATCTTAGCCGCGGCCGCCATGAGCTTCAGCTCAGTGTCGGTGATCACAAACTCGCTGAGATTGCGGAATGTGAAGCTGTAGGGTCCCGTTAAAGCCTTGTCATCCCTCCGATGCTCTCCTGGGTTCGGGGGCCGCTGCATTGTGCCAATAAACAACTCCGCCTGAACTAGATTAACCTACATAGGAGGTCTGGATGGCTGACTTTCGAGAGAGCAGGTTTGGTCGAGTTGCTCTGTACATCGCAGGTTTGGAGCCACTCATAATTTGGGGCTGCGCGATGTCTCTCTATACGTTTCACGCCTCAGCCCCGGAATGGCTTGCACGCGGACTTAGACTCGTGTACACAGTGGGAATTTTCTCATTAATATTGGCAATCGTTGGGTTAAGAAGGGATTCCACGCCGCGCAGCGCTGCACTGGCGTTCATAATTTGTTTACTGAATCTGATCGTATGTGTGATCCCGATAGTACGGTAAGGAGCACACGCAAAAAGCGCAGGTGCGGCAAATGCGTGAATTGAAACTACGTTTTTTCCGGCAATAGATGACAGATATCAAAGTCGGTTCGACCCGCCGGACTGCCTTTTACGGCCGTCCTAATGCGAGGTATATACCTGGTTGTTTTTAACCTAGATAGGCGGGTGGCACACCATCTGCGGCCGATACGCGACTAGCGCAGCGAGTTCTTCTCGCGTATTCCTCGGATTGTCATCCCGAGCGAAGCCAGGGATCTGCATTTCGCTGCGAACTGCAGATCCCTATAGCTTGCCTAGGTAGTCCGTAATCTCCGGACTCGTCCAATCCACCGGGCCGATAAATTTGCGGCGAATGACTCCGTTGCGATCGATAACGTAAGTCTCGGGCCAGCCAAACGTGCCATAGAGCGTTGGCGCCTTCTTGGCCTCGTCGCGCACCGTAACCATATTCACTTTGTATTCCTTAAGAAATTTGTGATACGCGTTGTCATCCTCGTCGATGCTGACGGCGAGCACCACTACGCCTTTATCCTTGAAGCGCGACTGCATCTGCACCAGCGACGGCGTCTCTTCGATACACGGCGGACACCAGGTCGCCCAGAAATTCAGCAGCACCACTTGCCCGCGATACTGGCTGAGCGTGACCGTGTGGTCGGAATCCTGCAAGGTAAAATCGGGTGCATTCGATCCGATGCGCGCCGGATGATTCCCGCTATAGCATCCAAACAAGCCCAGGAGCAATCCGACGAGCAGCGGCGCGGCGACAGACGTTAGTCTCACCCCGCTATAATAGCGAAAAGCAATGCGTCCTTCACTCCCGCCCTCTACGCTTCCGCTCCCGCTGGCAGTGCGCAAGATTGTGAGCCCCCGATCCGCCATTCGCACGCCCGCTCCCGCTTCTCCTCTCCCCGAGGTCTCGATAATTATTCCGGCGCGTAACGAAGAGGCCAACCTGCCCGCATGTCTCGAATCGCTGACTGCACAAAGCGGCGTCCGATTCGAAATCATCGTGGTCGATGACGCCTCGACAGATCGTACCCACGAAATCGCGGATAGCTTTGGCTTAGTGCAAATGATTTCGCCCAGTCCGCTGCGCGAGAATCGTACTGGAAAGAACAACGCGTTAATCGCCGGAGCGAAACAGGCGCGCGCTCCCTGGCTGCTCTTCACCGACGCCGACACCGTGCACCAGCCCGGATCATTGCAACGAGCGCTGGCAGAAGCAAAAAAAGAGCAAGCCGACCTGCTCTCCTATTCGCCAAAGCAGGTCGTTGTAACTTTCACCGAGCGTGCCGTGATGCCCGTAATCTTTGCAGAATTAGCAGCGCAATACCCACCACACAAAGTGCGCGATCAGAATTCGAAGATCGTAGCGGCCAACGGCCAATACATCCTCGTCCGTCGCGCTGCCTACGACGCGATTGGAGGCCACGCCGCTGTGGCTTCCGAAATACTGGAGGACGTCGCGCTAGCACGCCTCTTTCGCAATGTTGGCTATCGCGTCTATTTCCGCTACGGCGCGGACGCCGTCCGAACCCGCATGTATCGGAACTGGAAGCAGCTTCGCGAAGGCTGGACGAAAAATTTGGCGCTCTTATTCCCGCACCCGGAATTCCTGGCATTCAAAACCGTGTTCTGGTGGTTTGCAGCGTGGGTTACGTTGTTCTTTGCTCTGACGGCCTCCACTGGTTTTCACCACTTGAGCCTGATCTTCGCCGCCGTTTGGCTACTAGCCTTCTTGAGAATTAGCAGAGCCCGGTTCTCGCCCCAGAACAACCTGCTCGCCATTGCGCTGGGGCCCCCGATCTTTGCCTATCTGCTGCTACGCTCCAAGCAAGCCCACGCCCATGGCCAAGTATCATGGAAGGGCCGCTTTTGTAGCACGGTTGCGCGCGATCATAGCGAGCGCGACGGAAGGCAGCCAGCAGAATCTATAATTCGCGAATCGAGAGCAAGACTTAAGAACTGAAAGCTGACAACTGAGAACTGAAAGCTGATCCATGGTCTACCTGACTCGCAAGGCAGAATTCTCAGCCGCGCACTATTACCACAATCCGGCATTCACCGCCGATGAGAACCAGCGCGTTTTCGGTAAATGCAATAACCCGAATGGCCACGGCCACAACTACACCCTCGAAGTCACGGTAAAAGGCGCTGTCGACCCCAAGTCCGGGTTCGTCGTCGATCTCAAGCAATTAAAAGATGTCATGAGCAGGGAAGTCCTCGACGCGCTTGATCATCGCTTCCTTAACAAAGAAGTGCCGGAGTTTTTCACTAAAATTCCAACCACCGAAAATCTAGCCATCGTCATCTGGCAGCGCCTCGCTCCGAAACTCAACGCTGCGCAGTTGCATCGCGTTCGCGTCTACGAGACTCCCGATCTGTTCGTCGATTTCTATGGTGAGGCATGAAGGCGCACCTCACCCGCCGCTACATGTTTTCCGCATCGCATCGCCTGCACAGCGACAAAATGTCGAATGAGCAAAATCGCGCGACCTACGGCAAGTGCAATAATCCCTACGGCCACGGCCACAACTACATAATAGAAGTTACGGTCAGCGGACCGGTCGACGATCAGACCGGGATGGTCTGCGACCTGGTCGATCTGGATGGCTTCGTGCACAGCCAAGTCATCGAACGCTACGATCACCAGAATCTCAATCTGCTGCCCGAATTCGCGAGCGAGGTTCCGACCACGGAAAACCTATCGATAGCGATCTACGAAATTGTGAAGCGTGGCTTCAACAAAGCACATCTAGACAAGATACGCATCGAAGAAACGATGATGAACTCGTTTGAATATTTGGGAGAAAACGGTCATTAGTCGGTAGTCGTTAGTCGTTCGGGATGCCGGCGTGCTTTTTCCCAACGACGAACGACCATCGCCCAACTACTAACTATGAAAACTCCAGCCGACTTATCCGCCACGCTCACCAGCGCAACCTACGAAGACCTCGTTCGCGAAATGATCGTCCGCCTCGGCGAAGATCCCGACCGCGAGGGCCTCGCCCGCACTCCCGAACGCGTAGCCAAAGCCATGCAATTTCTGGTCAAGGGATACAAAGACGATCCCGAAGCTCTCCTGCGCAAGGCACTCTTCACCGTCACCTACGACGAAATGGTGATCGTGAAAGACGTAGAAATGTTCAGCCTGTGCGAGCACCACTTGCTGCCCTTTTTCGGCAAAGTGCACGTAGCCTATATCCCCAACGGAAAAGTTATCGGCCTGAGCAAAATCCCGCGGCTCATCGAAGCCTTCTCGCGCCGCCTCCAAATCCAAGAGCGCCTGACCACACAAATCGCCGAAGCCATCCAAAACGCAATCGAACCGCAGGGAGTAGGCGTAGTCATCGAGGCTCGCCATCTCTGCATGATGATGCGGGGAGTAGAAAAACAACATTCCTCGGCTGTCACGTCATCAATGCTAGGCTGCTTCCGCAGCGAAGAAGAAACCCGAACTGAATTCCTATCGCTAATCCGCCAGCGCACAAACGGTGTATAGGTTCGGTTACTTGCTCCAACAAGCCTAATCGTTCACATTAAAACAATGGAGTCTGCGAAGATTGTGCTCTTATCGACAGCAGCGGCAATCTGCTACGGGATATTGCATGATCAGGTGACCGTTAGAATCTGCATCGAATATTTTACAGTCTTCCATCCCCCAGTCTTTGACACCGACAATCCGACGCTATTGGGGCTGGGTTGGGGTGTGATTGCCACTTGGTGGCTGGGAGCATTCCTTGGAATTGCGCTGGCACTCTCGGCTCGGGCGGGACCGAGGGTTAAAGTTACGGCTCGCGAACTGCTACGTCCGGTTGCCGTGCTGTTGGCTGTAATGGCTCTCAGTGCCTTTCTGGCCGGTGTCAGCGGCTATGTTTTGGCATTAAAAGGCGTGATCTCGCCGCCGGTATGGTTACGTGGACCCTGGGCGCAGCGCTCCTACAACAAGAATGATTTTATGGCGGACTTGTGGGCGCATAATGCCTCCTATGCAGCTGCTATGCTCGGTGGAATAGTCTTGTGTGTAATTACCTACCGGAAAAGAGTCCGCTCTAGTTCCAGTGTCTCGTGAATATTAAATCGAAAGAGCCGATGCCCGACCTCTCCGGTCGCCTGGCCCTCGTCACCGGCGCCAACCGCGGCATCGGCCTAGCCATCGCTCGCGCCTTAGCCCGCGAGGGGTGCAATCTCGTCCTCACCGGACGCGACGAGCGCGCTCTCGCAAAAACGCGCCTCGAATTAGAGAAGTTGCGAGTGCAAGTCCTGGCGCAATCCTGCGACGTCCGCAGCCCCGAATCGGTCGATCATCTTTTCGCGCAAGTCCGGGCATTACGCAAGCCTCTCGATATTCTCATCAACAACGCCGGCATAGCCCACCCGAATCGCACCGTCGCCGACCTGCCTTACCCCACGTGGATGGAAGTCATCGACACCAATCTCAATGGTTTGTTTCTAATGACCCAGGCAGCGCTAGCCGTTATGAAACGCGGCAGCACCATCCTCAACAATCTCTCCGTGGCTGCGGAGCGCACCTTTCCTGGCTTAGCGGCCTACAACGCGTCCAAGCACGGAGCCCTCGGCTTTACCGACACGCTGCGCGAGGAATTGCGACCCAAAGGAATCCGGGTAATCGCGCTTCTGGCCGGCGCCACTGACACCGAGATATGGCAAACGTTGTGGCCAAAAGCTCCCAGGCGAAAGATGATGTCCGCTGAATCCGTGGCTCAAACCGCAGTCGATGCCTTACGGCTGCCCGAAAATACCACCGTTGAGAAGATAGTAATCAGGCCATCAATCGGCACGCTTTAGAACCAGCGGCGACCTCGACGTCCCACCGGGCATCTAAGTAAACTGGAGTTAGCCCAAGTGCAGCCGTTGTTCGCCGCGGTTGACCGCGAACGACCATCGACGAACGACCACCGACAATCGGCTTTCAACCGAGTGAGCACATGTCATTCCTCGACCACTTCAAGTCGCTGAAAGAGCCTGAGCATCGTATCGCCTGGGCGGTAGCCCTCGCCGCAGACGCGCTCCAGATCGCCGCCTTCCCGCTCTTTGCCGAGGGAGCCTTGTCGCCCGCCGACTCCATCCTCGACCTGGCCGTAGCCTACGTGATGATCCGTCTACTTGGATGGCATTGGGCCTTCCTGCCCACCGCCGCCGCCAAACTGATCCCCGGCGCCGATCTTTTCCCCACCTGGACGACCGCGGTATGGTTTGTCACGCGTCAGCAGGTGAGCGCGGGTTCGAATGACAATTCCACGCCTGATTACGAGCCCAGCCCCAAATCTCCGGGGGAAGTAGAGATATTGCCTCCGGGCCCAGCACCAGAACCACGACGCTGAGATTGAACCGCTGTTTTTCCTGTGACCTTCCTCCTGCCCTACCAAGTCCCATAGCGATACCGATGCCGGCGCTCGGGGAAGACATTAATCATGATCACGCCGGCAACGAAGCCGCCGACGTGCGCCCAGAAGGCAATCCCTCCGCCTGTCTGGCTGGTTTCGGCTACGGCAGTAGCCGTTCCGCTCAAGAAGTTCACCACGAACCAGTAACCCAGCATCAGCCATGCCGGAACATGAAAAAAGAATATCGGCGGAAACCACACCAACACTCGCGCCCGCGGATAAAGAATGAAGTACGCTCCCATCACCCCTGCGATCGCCCCGCTAGCGCCAACGCTCGGCACGCGTGACGTCTGATTCAATAAAATATGCGTCACGCCCGCGGCCAGTCCGCTCAAGAGATAAAACACCAGATACATGAAGTGGCCGAGGTGATCTTCGACGTTGTCGCCGAAGATCCACAAAAACAACATATTGCCCGCAACGTGTAAGAATGAAGCGTGGAGAAACATCGACGAGAACAAGGGCACAATGGCGGTTGCCGCCGGATCGAGGGAGTGCCCGGTCAGCACGGCCAGCACGTGGTGAGGCACGACTCCAAACTCAAACATGAACCCGGCCAGCGCCCGATGGCCGACCGACAACTCCCACATAAAGACCAGTACATTGAGGATGATCAGAAAATAATTGACGAACGGCGTAGAGAAAGTTGGCTGATCGTCTCGAAGAGGAATCATCTAATTGGCAATTTGTAACTTGCAATTGATAATTTCAAATCAAGATCGCCAGAGCTGAGTCGGCGACCGTTGCTTTTCAATTACCAATTACAAATTACCAGATTACAAATCCCCATGAATGGTGTCGTCATCATCGATAAGCCAGCTGGCGTCACCTCGCACGACGTGGTCAACCGCGTGCGTCGAATTCTAGGCCAGCGAGCAGTCGGTCATCTCGGAACCCTCGACCCCTCCGCCACAGGCGTCCTGCCCATTGTCCTCGGCAATCTCACCCGGTTGGCGCAGTTCTACGCTCATTCTGAGAAGACCTACGAAGGAGTCATCCGTTTCGGCGTCGCCACCGACACCTATGATGCCGAGGGTGAGCCAGCCACGCCGCAACAAGCCGTCGAACTCAATCACGAAGAAGTATGCACCGTCGCCGCTCAGTTTCAAGGCGTCATCGAGCAGATGCCGCCGCCTTTTTCCGCCAAGAAAATTGCCGGAGTTCCCGCCTACAAACTCGCTCGCAAGAATAAACAAGTCATACTCAAGCCGGTTCTCGTAGAAATCAAAGAATTCGAGATTCTGGAGACGACCGCGGACGAAGCCGCCTTTCGCGCCCGCGTAGGCTCCGGCACCTACATCAGATCGGTCGCTCACGAGATGGGCCAGAAGCTCGGATGCGGCGCTCATCTAGCCAGCCTCCGCCGCACCTCCGTAGCCGAGTTCACGATCACGGACGCTCACTCGCTGGCAATGCTCGAAGCCGCAAGACAGCAGGGAACTGCCGAGTCACTATTTGTCCATCCCAGAAAGCTGGTGCCGCAATTGCCAAGCGTCACCGCAACCGAAGAATCCGCCGCTTTGATTCGCAGTGGACGCTCCGTTAACCTCCCAGAAATGTCCCGCG
Source organism: Terriglobales bacterium (assembly GCA_035483045.1). Lineage (GTDB taxonomy): Bacteria > Acidobacteriota > Terriglobia > Terriglobales > Acidobacteriaceae > Acidiflorens. The sequence continues at coordinate 364,771 of DATHQD010000007.1, read as the reverse complement.
CCCCGCAGGTCAAAGTGTTCGACGGCCAGCGCGACCTGATCGCCATAGCAACAAGGATCGCAGGCACGCTTTTCCATCCGGGAATCGTCTTCAGAGGCTCCATCGACTAACCTGGAGAATATTTTCTGGCGCGGTATTTCGCTTCCAATCAGCGCTATAATTAAGGCACGCTACGGTCCAGCTCCTCTTCGTCTTAATTTAGTGTCGGGTAAGTCTCTATTAGTGCCAGGTAACACTCACATATAAAAAACTGAAGGAAGAATATTGGAGGAGATGTATGTTTAAAAGTGGTTTCGTACGCCTATCTGCGTTCACTGTGGTAGTCCTTGCAGCCTGTTTTGCCGGACCAACTGCCCAAGCGTCCACCGTAGTAGTCGGCAGCTGTAAGACCGGTGTTCAATTTGCACATCAACGGCGCGGACGAGTCCGGGGTTCACGTAGACGACACCTGCACGGGCGCTTCAACCGGCAACATCGTACAAAAGAACACGATTAATTCCGCCTGTGCGGGAGTTTTAAGCGGACCAGCGTCCGGCAGTACCATTTCTCCGAATACCTACTACAACACGATTAATCTTCAACTGACGGGCAGCGACACTTGCACTCCCGGCCCGGGCGCGGCTCAGAAGGCGGTGGCAAGGTCCCACGGGCGGTTCAGTCCCGCAAAACCTTAACGCCAAACTGGAACAGCGACTGGCAGGGAACACAAATCCGTTGTTCGGCATTGCCGGGGTGCAGTTTAGCGCAGCCCGGCATTTGTTTTACGACGTAAGCACTGTGTATGAATGTCCGATAACAGGTATTATGTAAAGTAGAAAGCAAAACGGCCCTGCCTGAGAATCTAAAATCTGGCCAGTTCAATGATCCCCGGGTGTGAGATCGCCTACTGATTCTTCAGGCTTCCGCCCATGCAGCAGTTCCCTTAAATCGTTCCGGAACGTTTGCAGCGCATCCAAGCGTTCCGGCGTGGCCTCCACGATCTCGTTCTTGGCCTGAAAAACTTTCCGTCCGCCGCTTTCCGTAAGTACGCCCATCAACTCGCCCATGCGCCACCCCGGCGTTCCGAGAACTTGCAGTCCATCCACTCCCGGCACCAGCAGCGCGACGCAACCGTCGCGCACGACGCCAACGCACTTCGGATACCGCTCAAATGTCTGCAATTCGAATCCCGCCAGATAAATGCGCTGGAGCTGCTCGGCCGAATCAGCCATAAATTGAAATTCCCTTCAGCGGGAGAGAGGTCATCAAAAGATCATCACACGACGCGCAAGACGTGCGCAGTCGAATTAACCGAAAGCTGACAGCTGAGAGCCGTCAGCCACTCTACATCTTGTACTTCCCCAAATCATCATCACCCAGGTCTTCGAGCCACTTCCGGAGCTCCTCGCTATTCACCGCCGGCACCGGATTCGCCGACTGCTTCGAATTCTTCAGCACCTCGTCCTCGACGAAAATCGGGCAATCCACGCGTAGCGCCAGCGCCAACGCATCCGACGGACGCGAATCAATACTGATTACGTGCCCTTCCCGCTCCAGCCAGATCACTGCGTAAAACGTGTCGTCTTTCAACTCCGTCACCACCACTTTGTGCACCAACGCATCCAGCCCCGTGAGCACATTCTTAATCAAGTCATGCGTCATCGGCCGCGGAGTATTCACCTTCTCAATCTCCAGCGCAATCGCATTCGCCTCATACACGCCCACCCAAATCGGCAGCACCGTATCGCTGCCCACATCCTTAAGCAGCACGATCGGCATATTCGACACCGGATCCATCATCAACCCGCGAATCTTCATTTCAACTTCCATAATGACCTCGAACTCTAGACCGCCAACTCCCCTATCAAGCTATTAGGAAAAGATCCGGTCACGCGCACATCGACATAGCTCCCCGTGGCCAGTTCCCTGCCCGCCGGAGCGGTAAAATTCAGCACCTTGATCTGCGAAGTCCGCCCCACCCACTGTCCCCGCGCCGCGTTCTTCCCTTCAACCATTACTTGAAGTACCTGCCCGACATGCCGCTGATTGCGCCGCGCCCCAATCTGCTTCTGCCGATCGTTCAAAACCGCCAGCCGCCGCGCCTTCTCTGCCTCCGGGATCGCATCCTCTAACCCCAGCGCCGGAGTATTCGGCCGAGGCGAATATTTGAAAGTGAAAACGGAATCGTATCCGACGACGTCCATCAGCGACAACGTTTCTTCAAACTCCCGCTCCGTCTCGCCAGGAAATCCCACAATCAAATCCGAGGTCAGAGAAATATCCCGCCCCGCCGCCTGAATCCACGAGATCCGCTCCAGATATTCATCTCGCGTATAAAGCCGCGACATGGCATCCAGCACGCGCGTCGACCCGCTCTGCACCGGTAAATGCACATGGTCGCAAAGCGCCGGAGTCGCATCGATTGCCTCCACAATATCCCGTCCAAAATCCCGCGGATGCGAAGTAGTAAACCGCACCCGTCGAATTCCCTCAACCGAAGCCACCGCCATCAGCAGCTCAGCAAAGCTTTTCTGCCCAGAGGGATCGCGATAAGAGTTAACGTTCTGCCCGAGTAGCTGAATCTCCGTATACCCCAGATCCGCCAGCTGCCGCGCTTCTTCAAGAACCGACACAGAAGTCCGCGACCGCTCCTTCCCTCTCGTAAACGGCACCACACAATAAGCGCAGAACTTGTCACATCCCTCGATAATCGTGATATAGCCGCGATGCGGATTGGTGCGCGCCGTGAACTCCGTCTCAAAGCACTCATCCGTCATACGATCGTCGAGCCCAGTCACGCGCGACGAACCAGTCTCCAACTGCACCAGCATCTGCGGCAGATTCCGATAAGAGGCCGACCCGCACACCAGCGACACATACGGAGCCCGCTCAAAAATCTTCTCCCCCTCCTGCTGCGCCACGCACCCCAGCACGCCAAACTGCTTCCCCTGCGCCCGATACTTCTTATAATCGGCCAGCCTGTTAAACACCTTCTGCTCCGCCTTATCGCGGATCGAGCAAGTGTTATAAAGCACCAGCCCCGCCTCCTCCACCGTAGGAACCTGCCGATACCCCTGTGCCAAAAGCGTCCCCACAACTTTTTCCGAGTCGTGAGCATTCATCTGGCACCCAAATGTTTCCAGGTAAAACGTCTTGGAGGCAGCGTCCGACATGGAGCCAGTATAAACCAGCAAGAATCAAGCACGGACACGAGAAAGACGTGGTTCGACAGAATCACAAGGGACGCGATAATCACGTAGGGACAGATGCCCTGTTTGTCCAGTCCGGGCGAAGCCCGACAGAGCCGCGAGTGGCGGGAGATGTTGGTTAAACCTAAAACAATGTCGAGTATAATCTGGCTTGTGGCGCGGGCCCAGTATTGTGACTTGCTTCCGAAGACAGGTCACGATCTTATTCGGCGGGGCGTTTATGGCCATCGAACTCTGGGGCACTTTCTCGGTGAGGGACCACCTCGCGGCACGGGCATTCGTCGCGGACGTTTTGCTCTACGACCAACTAGTCATACCGACGCTGCCCGAAGGATCGTCCGAAGATGGATGGCCTGCGGCATGGAACCTGGCAAAACAGAGAGCGCTGCTAAACGACCTGGGGAATCTCGCAATTCCGATTCCTTGGGACGAGCAGCGCCGGGCTACATGGCAGAGGCGTTTCGACGATGCAAACTCCGAGCAGCGCCGCTCTGTGCGCGCGGAAGCTACGAATGCGATTGCCAGCGACATTGCGACCGCGCGAGACCCGCAATACAGAGACTTGCCTTACAACATCACTCGAATTCTCCTGCAGGACTACGCAAACGCGAAGGCCGATGATGCTCTGTTCAAAAAGCTGAGGGTCACGCGCAAGGTTCGACCAGGTTCGACCTTGGAAGCAGTTTCAGCTTATACGTGCTTCGACAACTTCGTCGCAGATACGCGTCAGGTCGATGTACCGAAACTGGAAGAGTCTGGTCAGCCTCTCATCCCGACCTCGGTCTTCGGATGGCAATTCTTTGTTCCAGACAGTGCGGACGTTGGGGAAGATGAAGATCGTAGAGTGCTGGCGAAAGCGATAAAGCTGGCTTCGAAGAACGAGTTTGTCGAAATGCGCGAGAATTTTTACCAATGGTGGAGCGATGTTGCGGCAAGCGGAATGTCGGCGTCCGAGGCCAAACATGATATGGAGGAACGGATTCTGGAATATCAGAAGCTAATGAAGTCGGAAGGCTGGAAGACCACCGCTCGCTATGCTATCAAGATTGCCGATGCGTTTAGCGGTGGATTGGGGTTAGTCAGCGAGGTGGCTTCCGCCGGCGCAGAGGCATTTTTGGGCAGCGCTGACATCTTCGCCGACGAGCGACTCAAGGGAGAGAAAGCGCCAGCTCGCTTGAAAGTCGCTGCATTATTCCACGACGCGCGCACTAGGCTCGGCTGGACGACCGAATAGCGCGGATTCTTATCCGTCGGCTGATCCCTATGTTGCGAAATCATGCAACGGAGGTTTTCTCTCACTCCGGCGCAACCCTCCACCAAAATCAACCGGCTCTTAGTGGCGCTCTGCCGAAACGGCCTGATCGTCGAATATTCCGGCGAATCGTACCACGCCCGCGCCTTCTCCACGCTCTCGAAACCAATCACCACAATAAAGCCCTTCGGCGGATCGCCCTCCAGCGACTGCGGATTGCCGCCCCGAACCACATAGCGCCGCCATACGAAGCCACGACCCGAGGGGCCTTCTCGCTATACTTCTTCAACGCGACCGGGTCCGTTACCTCAACCTCCGTAATGACATAGGCCGGCTTAGTCTTAGCCGCCTGCGCCTGGATAACTCCGCCGCTAGCCATCCCAATCAAAACCCCGCCCAAAACCGTCAGCCCCACCTTGTAGTGACTCTTCATAGCGACCACCCAGCTTCCCTTATCCCCATGGCACTCCCCAGCATTCTCAATGATATAAGACATATCCGACCCAACGTGTACGTACGTACAATATCATGCCGACAGAACTGCAACCACAAATGTTCCACGTGGAACATTTGCGCTAAGTGTTCGCCTTTTTCCGACCGTTCTTAAGTGGCGTCAAGAGGAAAATTTGGATTGCCCCCGCCGAGCTTTTCGGCGAGGTCGCGGGCGATCAGCTTGCCGTGGAACCGGCCATTTTCGATAAAGATTTCATTCGTCCGCGAACCGGCGACGATCACGCCCGCGACGTACATTCCCAGAACATTCGATTCCAGGGTCTCAGGATCGCAAACCGGACGCATCTGCTCCGTGGCGAATTCAACGCCTGCGCTGCGCAGGAAATCATAATCGGGATGGTATCCGGTCAGCGCGAAGACGAAATCATTCTTCAGGCGGAGGTGGCCAGAGGGAGTGCGCAGCACCACGCAATCTTCGTTGATCTTCTCCACAGTGCTGTTGAAGTGCGCGGTGATTTGGCCGGCTTTGATGCGGTTCTCGATATCGGGGCGCACCCAGTATTTCACGTGGTTATGAATCTGCGCTCCGCGATGGACTAGGGTGACGCGCGCTCCGTGCCGCCACAGGTCGAGAGCCGCTTCGGCCGCCGAATTCTTGCCTCCGATGACCAGCACGTCGGTGTCGAAGTAAGGATGCGGCTCGCGATAATAATGGAAAACTTTATCGAGATCCTCTCCAGGGATTTCGAGTTGATTGGCGAGATCGTAATAGCCGGTGGCAAGAATAATTTTGCGCGCGCGATAGTCGTGGATGGCTCCGTGTCGATCGCTGGTGGCAACGCGAAAATCGTTATCCTCGCCGGTGATGGTCTTGACCCACTCGTAGAGGTGCAGATCGACATGATAGTGCTCGGCAACGCGGCGGTAATATTCGAGCGCGTCGAGCCGCGTAGGCTTCGCCGCTGAGGTAGTGAAAGGAATGTCGCCAATCTCAAGCAGCTCAGGCGTAGTGAAAAACACCATGTTGGTGGGGTAGCGATAGATGGAATTGACGAGGCATCCCTTGTCGATGATGAGCGCCTTGAAGCCAGCCTTCTGAATCTCGATGGCGCAAGCCAGGCCGGTGGGGCCGGCTCCAACGATGAGAACGTCAGTGGTCGAGTCCGGCTTCCCTTGCAGCTGAGTGCGGGGCAGAGTCTCCGGGATTTGTTCGACCTGCGGGAGTGTGGGGGTTTTCATTGGCGTGGGAGAACGATGATTTTAGCATTGGCAGGAGGGGAAGCGGGCTGCGCTGGCTCCGGAAGGGCTCCTTATCAGCTATGTTATAAACGCGCCGATTCTGCTATGGCCAAAGGGGGAAGGACAACGTTATGCCCAGCTACCGGACCACTGCTCATAGTCCAGCATCTTACCTTCACTCTGCGGCTTGAGCAATTGTTTTCCAAGGACAGCAGCGAGCTTTGATGCCTGTCGGCCTTCGCTTGGCAGGCAGCGACCATTAAGTTTAGCCGCTAGCGGCTGGGATACCGGTTAAAGCTACGGTCGAGTCTTGGAGAAATTTGAGCAAGCCTTGGAACTTTGTGCTACTATTCTTCGCATAGCTTTAAAGGAGGAGAATATGGCAGATGAATTAGGCCCGGCTGTCACTGCCCTTCAGCGCAAGCTTGATGAGCAACTTCAGGCCGTGGCCGACACCAAACGCACAATCAATATGCTGATGAAGATGTCAGGGAAAGAAGCGTTGTATCCAGAGGATTCTGGGGAACGCAGCGGGGCAGTAAGGGCCGATCAGTTCTACGGCAGGGGTCTCGCGACGGCGGCGGCGGAATACCTAGCGATGCGGGGACAGGCGTGCCAGCCCGACGATATTTACCGCGCTCTTGTGGCGGGCGGTTTCGACTTTGATCTATTGGGATGGCAAAAGGAGGAACAGTACCGAGTCCGCAGCCTTGCTATGTCTCTCGCGAAAAATACCGGCACCGCTGGCAAGTTCCATCGCCTTAAAAATGGGAGCTTTGGATTGCGCTCTTCATATGATCCAGACTTCTTGAGAAAGGCTGCTGAACCCGCAGGCAAGGGGAAAAAGAAAAAAAGCAAATCGGCAAAGGGAAATAAAGTCACGAAGGCCCCTGAAACGGTGAAAGCGAACGTGGCTGACATTGCCGAGAAACGACAAGCGACGGCCGATCCTGCGAAGGTGGGAAAGCCGAAGACTTCTGCTAAAACACCGAGCCGTCCGGAAGCAGACCAGACGGCTCAGAAGGAGGTCGCAAGCACAATGTGACAATTCACGTTACTTTTTCGAGAACGAAGATCGTAATCACTCTGGTGAGGGGCGATGAGATCGTCGTAATCGAGGTGCCGATAATATCGGCCAAAACGCCTGTCATTACTAGCGTTGAGGCCTGATCGACCTCCGCGCTGTGAATTATAGCCTATTTGCCATTAGCCCAGCGGGTTTTCGCAGCCCGTTGGGCTATTGCCTTTCTTTGCTCTGCCGTAAGTTTCTTGGCTCTGGCTTAAGCCGCCCTTTAGCCAACCCTGTCGGCCTAGCGAGGTTCCTATGGCCTCTTCGATCGTTCTCAATGCATTCTGAAAATCGTCTCTTGTGGCGCTTGACCGCTTAGGCATGAATACATCATGGCGTATCTGTAATGCCAATTACTACGGTCACGGGAATCAAACCTTGTCACTACCAAATCTTCGGGAGCGCGGGGCGAATGACAGTTCAAAATGCGCCGCCTCAGCGGCTACGCCGCATTGTTTCTCCGTCTGGTATGGCACGTCTGAAGCCGTGCCCTTTCAAAACGATTTCAAATAAAACAATTTCAAGCTGTTCCCTTCCCTACTTCTTCACGCAAACCGCCACGCCGTCGCGGATTGGCAGGATGGTGGTGAAGAGGTCTTTTGATTCGTAGATCAGTTTGTTGAATTCGACAATGGCTTTGGTTTGGGCGTCGGGATTGGCGGGGGGCTTGGCTACCTTGCCGCTCCAGAGAACGTTGTCGGTGATGAAGAGGCCTCCGCTTTTCAGGCGCGGTAGGGCTAGGCGAATGACGCGCGGGTAGTCGGTCTTGTCGATGTCGTTGAAGATGATGTCGTAGGGCTGCTTCTCTTCCGAAAGAAATTCCAGGGCGTCGCCTACGCGGACGGTGATGCGCTTGGTGACTCCGGCGCGCTCGAAATAGCCGCGGGCTTTTTCGGCGTTCCTGGGATCGCCGTCGGTGTAGATGACGCGTCCGGTGTCGCCTACGGCGCGGGCCCACCAGATGGTGGAGTATCCGATGGCCGAGCCCATCTCGAAGATTTTCTTGGCGCCGCTGATCGTCGCGAGTTGATGAAAGATGCGAGCGACGGCGGGGCCGACGATGGGGATGGCGCGCTTGGCGGCCTCGCTCTCCATCTCGGTGAGGACGGCGTCGCGCGGCGGAAGCATGGCGTAGAGGTAGTCGTCGACGTCGGGGGCAGTGATCTCTCCCATGCGCCAGTCGGGCTTGGTGGGTTTGGTCATGGAGTTCCTCCTGATCTCAATCTCCATCCAGTGGACTAAACAGTTTGGTGAAAAACTTATCGGACGCCGCAGTCGCCTCAGCGGCTAAAGCCGTCGTCGATTGAGTGCATTTACGGCGCGGCTTGAAGCCGCGCCCTTTCAAAACAAAGCTCATGAAATTGTTTGGCCAGGTTTCATCTCTAGTACTTCTACATCGGGCACGAGCTTTTGCAGTTGGCTGGGCGTGCCTGTGAGTTGCGGAAAAGTGCCGAAGTGCATGGGGATCACGGTTTCGGGTTGGAGGAGTTTGCAGGCGTAGGCGGCTTCGCGCGGCGACATGGTGAAATGGTCGCCGATGGGCAGCATAACAATTTTGGGCGCGTAGAGATCGCGGATGATGGCCATGTCGCTAAAAACATTTGTGTCGCCGGCGTGGTAGAGCTTGACTCCGTTGGAGAACTCGAGCACGTAGCCGCAGGCCTCGCCGCCGTAGATGATTTCGTCGCCATCCTGAATACCGCAGGAGTGGACGGCGTGAACCATGGTGATTTTCGTGTCGGCGACGCTCTGCGTGCCGCCTTTGTTCATGGGCGCGATCTGCTTGACACCTTTTTTCCGGAGCCAGGCGCAGAGCTCGTAGATGCCGACGGCGATTGAATTATGCTTCTTGCCGACGTCGACGGCGTCGCCAATGTGGTCGCCGTGGCCGTGAGTGCAGATCAGGACGTCGGCGCGCTTAACGTTCTTTTCGGCGTCGGGGCACTTGGGGTTGCCGGCGATCCAGGGATCGACGTAGAGCGTTTTGCCTTCTGGCGTCTGGATGCGGAAGGTGGCGTGGCCTAGCCAGGTTAGATGTAGTCCTTTTATATTCACTTAATCCTCCGAACAAAATTATTTTATAGCGGATTTTAGATTGCCGTGGCGCGGGCGGCTGCCGAGCGTTGCTCGGCTGGGCAGATGGGGGCATCTGCCCCTACGTGATATTAGGTTGATTGAAAACGTTTTCGCGTTGCGGGCAAAGTCGTGTATAAGATGATGCACTATGCCGGAACACACTCCCGAACTCAAAGTGTTGATCTCACGCGAAGCGATCGCGAAGCGAGTTGCCGAACTGGGCAAAGAAATTGCGCGCGATTTTGAAGGCCAAGCGGTTATTCTCGTCGGCGTTTTGAAGGGCGCGGCGATTTTTTTGGGCGACCTGGCGCGGCAGATTCCGCTGGATGCGACGTTTGATTTTATCGGCGTGTCGAGTTATGGAAACCGGCCGACGGTTAAAGAGGATCCGGCGGGGCACGCGGCTTGGGATTCGCTCGGGGAGGTGCGGCTGACGAAAGATATGGATAGCTCGATGACCGGGCGGAATGTGATTCTCGTCGAAGACATCCTCGATACCGGGCTGACGCTGAACTATATTTCGAAGCTGGTACGAGCGCATCAGCCGAAGTCGCTGAGGATTGCGGCATTGCTGGACAAGCCTTCGCGGCGCAAGCAACCGATCGAGGCGCAGTATATCGGCTTTACCATTCCTGATGCTTATGTGGTCGGGTATGGGCTGGATTATGCGGAACGGTATCGGAATCTTCCGGATGTTTGCGTGCTTGAGAACTTGTGAGGCGTGGAAGAGCCGCTTTGAGCGGCTGTTATGATGAAGCCTGTGAACCCTACGGTTTCGCAAGTTGAGCCTGCTGGCGGCGTGGAGCCTCTGCTGCTGGAAGTGGCCGACGTGGTCAACACCACGCTCGATCTGGAAACCACGCTGCAACGCGTGGCAGAAATCGTCCGCAAGGTTATAGATTATGAGATTTTTGCGATCCTGCTGCTGAATGAACAGCGGCAGGAGCTGTATGTACGCTTTCATGTGGGCTATCCGCCGAAAGTTGCTGAACGGTTGCGCGTGAAAGTTGGGCAGGGCGTAACCGGACGCGCCGCTGAGACGCGCCAGGCGGTGCTCGTTGCAGACGCCGCGCAGGAAGATTTCTACATCGAGGCCATGCCCAACGTGCATTCGGAGCTGGCGATTCCCCTAATTGTTAAGAACCGCGTGATCGGCGTGATCGATATTGAGGCGCGCGAGAAGGGCTACTTCACCGAAGAGCACAAACGTCTGCTGACGCTGATCGGATCGCGCATGGCGGTGGGAATCGAGAACGCGCGGCTGCACACGCGCATCACCCGCCAGGCGCGGACTTTGCTGCTGCTCAATGAGATTGCTCGTGAGCTGACGTCGATCTTAAATCTCGATCAACTGCTTAAACGCGTCGCCGAATTGCTCAATCGGCTGATTGATTATCAGATGTTCAGCATTCTACTGCTCGATCAGACGGGAGAAAAACTGCAGCATCGATTCTCGCAGCGCTTTGAAGAGAGGCTGCACCTGAAGCATGATGTTCCGCTCGGGCGGGGAGTGGTGGGTCATGCCGCGCAGGCTAAAGAAGCGGTCCTTGTGCCCGATGTGGCCAAGAGTCCGATTTACATTGTGGGAAATCCTGAGACGCGCTCGGAGCTGGCGGTTCCGCTGATCTATCAGGAACGCGTAATCGGCGTGCTCGATCTGGAGCACACGCGGCGCGGATATTTCACAGAGGATCATAAGCGGACGTTGACCACGCTGGCGGCGCAGCTCGCGATCGCGATTGAGAATGCGCGGCTGTATGAGGAGATTGCGCGGCAGGAGCAGCGACTGGAGCGCGATCTGGCGCTGGCGCGCGAGTTGCAGTTTCGGTTGCTACCGCATTCGCGCCCGAAGATGAAGCACCTCGATGTGGAGGCGAAGTTTGTTCCGGCGCGCGCCATTGGCGGCGATTTATATGATTTCGTTCCATATTCATTGTCGCGGCTGGGAATTGCGATAGGAGATGTGAGCGGCAAGGGCGCGCCGGCGGCGATTTACGCGGCATTGGTTAGCGGCATTCTGCGCTCGCACGCTCCGATCGAGCCGGGGCCGGCGGAGATGCTATCGGCGGTGAATCTATCTCTGGCGGAGCGGCGGATTGCGGCCCAATTTGTCTCGATCATCTATGCGGTGTGGGATGACGAGCGGCGGTCTCTGCTGGTAGCGAATTCGGGATTGCCGCGGCCCATTTATTGCCATGACGGCAAGATTGAATCGATCGACGCGACTGGGCTGCCGCTGGGGCTTTTCGACGAAGCGGAATACGACGAATTGAGTTTTAAGGCGAAGCCGGGGGATCTTTTCGTGTTCTATAGCGACGGAATTCTTGATGCTCGCAACCGGCACGGTCACTCTTTTGGACAGGAGCGAGTGGAGGCAATTGTGGCTGGCTGCGCGACGAAGTCGGCGGCGTGCGTGGTCGATGAGATTTTCAAGGCGGTGACCGAGTACGCCGAGGGCGTGGATGCTTTCGACGATCAGACGGTGGTCGCGATCAAAGTGAAAGACAGTCAGTCTTCCGGCAAACGCAAGTGACGCGCATGCGCGAATCGCTGTTGCGGCCACCGGGGTTTGCCTATCGCTCGACGGGTGATCAGGGGCGTGTAGCAAAACTTCGCTGCGAAGCGCTTTACTGCGAAGACGTCGATCTGGAACGATTGGCCACGCGCCATGGAACGCCACTCTACGTTTATTCAGCGGCGATGATTCGCGCGCGACTCAAGGCGTTCCGCAGCGCTTTTCGAACCATTCCACACACGCTGTGCTACTCCGTGAAAGCCAACTCGACGCTGGCGATACTGCGGCTGATTGCCGCCGAGGGTGCTGGTTTCGATGTAGTTTCGGGCGGAGAAATGCAACGAGTTTTGCGCGTCAATCGCAAAGCTGCGCGTCAAGTTGTTTTTTCGGGAGTGGGCAAGACCGCGGCGGAGATGGAACTTGCCTTGCGGTCCGGAATATTGCTGTTCAATGTTGAAAGCGCTTCGGAGCTGAAATTGCTTTCGGCGACTGCCGCGCGATTGAAGAAGCGCGCGGCCGTCGCCATGAGAGTGAATCCGGATGTTTCGGCGAAGACTCATCCTTATATTTCAACCGGGTTGCATCAGCATAAATTTGGCGTGCCGATTCCGGAGGCGCAGGCGCTCTACGCGCAGGCAGCGAAGGAACGCTATTTGAGTGTGACCGGAGTCAGCGTCCACATTGGATCGCAAATTACGGACGTTGGCACCTTTCAAGAGGCGCTGGCGCGGGTGGTTGAGTTGGTGCGAGTGCTGCGCGGGCAGGGGCATGACATTCGCTACATCGACGCGGGCGGAGGACTGGGAATTTCTTACGAAGGAGTGCAGCCGAATTTTGAGAAGCAGATTGCGGCTTATGCTCGGGCGGTGATCGGTCCGTCGCGCGGAATGAAGCTGCATTTGCTGCTTGAGCCGGGGCGGTCGATTGTTGGGGCGGCGGGCGTTTTGCTTACGCGCGTGCTCTATCGCAAGACAAATCATCGCAAGCGGTTTTTGATTGTTGATGCGGCGATGAACAATCTGATGCGACCGTCGCTGTATGGCGCTTATCATGAGATTGTTCCGGTGAGACGCGCCTCGTGTGAAATCGAGACTACCGATGTGGTTGGGCCGATTTGCGAGACAGGCGACTTTTTCGCGCGCGATCGGAAACTTCCTCTGGCTGAAGAGGGAGAACTACTGGCCATTCTCGATGTCGGCGCTTATGGAGCGGTGCTGGGATCGAACTACAACACGCGTGGCCGGGCGGCGGAAGTGCTGGTGGATGGCGCTAAGGCGAAGGTGATACGACGGCGCGAGAGCGTGGAGGATCAGTTGAGGATGGAGTCTCGACTTTCGTAACCTGTTGGCCGTTAGCTTTTCGGCTCAAGATAGGTCTGGAGCTTGGAGGCTGCCATGGCTAAATTGCACTTCTCCATCACCGATCGCTTGCTATTCATCGGAAGACTAATAATTGTGGGTTGGGCGCTGGCTTGGCTTATCACGGCTTCTGCCTCTGCTCAGATCACACCATCCCCCACTGCCGTATTTCTACCCAATCAAGTGGTTCGCATTGGGAATCTTCCATCGTTGACGGCACCGTCCTCGAAATCGACAGCGGTGCTCGCAACGGCTCTGGAGACCATTATTCGCGATAGAGACGTGTGCTGCGGGAAGGATTCGGGCCTGGAAGACGCGGTGCTTTCCGCCTCATCCTTGAAGGATTTAGGTGCGAAAATAGAAGGAAGGCATGTTTTGGGCGACGGACTGTCCATCAACGTCCGAGCCGAATATGTCCCGACAAGTTCTTTGAGCGCTCGCCTCCTGGTGAGCACGCTGATGAATCAAAAACCAATGCTCCTCGGGTGGAAATCGCGGGTATACGTTGTCTATGGCGCGGTCTACGATGAAACTCGCATCTACGACCCGGACGGGTGGCAATTTGTTATTCACAAACTCCTGCTGCTCGACGTACGATTTTCCGACCACCGACGGGAAGTCGAGTTCGACAGTGAAAGCGACGACTGGAACACTATCCAAGGAGTGCTGACAGCCTCCTTCGTTCGGCAGTAGCTCTCTGCTTTATAGCGACTCCAGAAAACTCGTCACAGCTTCCAGCACCGGTTCCGGCTGCTGAATGAAGAGGGCGTGTCCGAGGTTCTCAAATTGGACATGCGCGTGATGAGGCAGGATGTGCTTGGCCAACTCTACATCTGCATGGGACATAAGGCCTCCTAACTCCTTCGTGCCTTGCAGAAGGAGCGTGGGGCAGTTGATTCCGCGTAATACTGTCTCTCCGTCCCAACCTTCCAGCGACGATCCATCGAGCACCATGTCGTAGGTGTCGGGATCGGCCTGTTGTACACACCGTGCCCAACGCGTCAGGTAGGCTTTGTCGTTTCCCGGTAGCTGGCTTATCGTGATGATCTCAGCGCTAGCGGCGTCGCTGCCCGGACGCGGTAATTCAATCTTGCCGATACCGTCTGCGATGTCGTCGATTGAGGCGCCTTTGCGCGCGAGGTCGCGCAGTCCGGAGAATAGCGCCTTATACATCGGGTGATGTGTTTGTCCGACGATGATGCGGTTGTCGCCAAGAATCAGGGCGCGCGCCAGTTCCGGATGATGTGCGGCGAGCCACATGGCCAGCATGCCGCCTAGAGAATGACCAAAGATCACTGCCGGGGCGCCCACGCGCTCGCGAAGAAGGTTGGCGATGTCACCGGAATACTGTGGACCGTGGTATCCGCGAGCAACGCGGGAAGACTTGCCGTGACCGCGAAGGTCTGGTGCGAAAATGTGCCAGCGCTGGCTAAGCGCCGAGATTAGCGGCAGAAAAACTTGCCAGCGGCGGCCGAGTCCGTGAAGCAGCACGAGTGGCGGCCCATTGGCTGGACCTTCGGCATAATTCAATTGAGCTTCGCCGGCGTTAAACGTGTGCTGGGTAAGGTCTGGAAGGAATTCATCCGCGAAGTTTCCTCTCGCGACATTTCCGCGAGCCACGTCCTCAGGATCAGCGCCGTTCACCGTTCGCCCCAATTTAGCTTGGTGGCGAGTACTTCGAAAAATGTTTTCTGGAAACGCAACAGCCTGGCTTGATGCTCCGATTTGACGCAGCGCACGATGTCGCCATCGCGTGCAGGCATGCCAACCTGCCCATCGAAACTGAGATATGCCTCTTCGTTCCCAGTGTTGACGTGAATTTCGATTTCAACGGTATCGCGCACCACTACGGGACGGTGCGTCAATCCGTGGGGCGAGACGGGCGTGATCACGAAGGCGTTCACGTCGGGGTTGAGAATTGGTCCGCCCGCCCCTAGAGAATACGCCGTAGAGCCGGTGGGCGTGGCGATGATCAGAGCGTCGGCACGGTAGCTTGAAACAAATTCCGCGTCGACGAAAACTTCGAAGTGATTCAGACGGGCGATGGCGCTCTTGCTGATCACGACTTCGTTCAGTGCGGCATGCGTGGCCAGCGTGTGGCCGGCGCGGAAGAGCGAGCCGCTCAGCATGGAGCGATTGTCGATAACGTAATTCTCGTTCTCGATGGCTTCTAGAGCTGGATACAGACCGGACAATGTAAGTTCGGTCATGAAACCGAGAGTGCCGAGGTTGACGCCGAGAATCAACGTGCCGACTTTCGCGACCGCGCGCACAGCAGAGAGCAGCGTGCCGTCGCCTCCGAGGACCAGAGCGATATCCGGAGAACGTTGCGCCATGTCGGCTCGCGGCATCACGTCGTTGGCGGAGAAATAGGCAGCGCTTTCTTCGTCGACTACCACGGCGTAGTTGCGCTGTTGCAACCATACTTCGAGCGCTGGGAGCGCCTCGCCAAGCTCGGGACGATCGGGCTTAGAAACGATGGCAACGGTTTTCTTCCGAGTTGAGCTTGGAGTGGACATCGACATGTTCGCGGATTATCTTCCAGCGTTTCGTTGTGGCGTGCCTTCATCTTCCGACATTCCGTTGGGAGAGCGGAATTTCGATTGTACAGAATTAGCGACTGGCCGGGGCGGGAAGCGCGGCATGGAGCAGGAATTCGCGATTGCCTTCGCCGCCAAGGATTGGAGAATCGATCGAGTCGCTATGCGTGCAGCCTAGGTCTAAGAGCGCCGCTTCAACTTTGGCTACGGCTGCTCGCTGGGCTCCCTCGTCGCGGACGATTCCACCTTTGCCGACCAGTTCCCTGCCCACTTCAAATTGCGGTTTGACTAGGACGACGATTTGGCGGCTATTGGCTTGGGGGCTTGCCTCAGTCCCAGTCGCGGAAGATAAGGCCGTTCGAATCACCGCTGGCAGAACCAGCGTTGCCGAGATGAAAGAGACATCCATGGCGACGAA
The DNA here is from genome assembly GCA_035483045.1 of Terriglobales bacterium. Lineage (GTDB taxonomy): Bacteria > Acidobacteriota > Terriglobia > Terriglobales > Acidobacteriaceae > Acidiflorens. Next base: position 348,663 of record DATHQD010000007.1, on the reverse strand, counting down.
GTCGATGGCCTCGCCGATAGCGGAGGGCTCGAGATAGCGGGCGTTGGTTTTTTCCAGGAGGCGCAGTCGCGGATGGTTGCGAAGTTTGAAATCGATCTGACCGTAACCGGTATCGATAGCGATTACTTTGGCTGCACCATGTTGCAACATGCAGTCGCTGAAACCGCCGGTGGAGGCGCCGACGTCGAGACAGACCTTTTGGTGAAGATCGATCTGCCAGTACTCGAGAGCTTTCTCTAGCTTGAGACCGCCACGGCTGACGTAGCGGAGATCTTCGCCGAGCAGGCGGAGATTCGATTGCGGATCAATCGCCGCGCCAGCCTTTTCGATCTTCTGTTCGTTGACGAGAACTTTCCCAGCTAGGATCAGGGCTTGCGCGCGGTCGCGAGATGAGGTCAGGCCACGCTCCACGAGCAACTTGTCGAGACGCGTCTTCTTCACGAGTGCGGTCTGGCCGAACTTGAATCAATACAGTAAGCACCCTAGGCAGTGCAGACTGTTGAAGCGATTGGTTAATGGGAGGTTACAGGAGTAACCTTCCACTTTTCCACAAACTTTTCCTCAATCGTGTTGAAAACTTTTCCGAATGCAGTGGCGACATGTTTGCCAGTTCAGCCGGCAACTTCTTCCAGCAACTTCTGGTCGATGTCGAAGTTGGCGTGAACGTTCTGCACATCGTCGCTGTCTTCGAGTGCTTCGAGGAGGCGAATCATCTGCATCGCCTGCTGCCCTTCGAGCTTGATGTAGTTATCGGGCACCATACTGACGCTCGAAGAAGCGGGAGTGATGCCGGCCTTCTTCACGGCTTCGAGAACGGCTTCGTAGGCGGACGGCTCGGTCAAAATTTCCCAGTTTTCGCCTTCATCCTTCAAGTCTTCGCCACCGGATTCGAGGATGATGTTCATCAGATCATCTTCTTTAGCGGCGGATTTGGGAATGACGATGTCGCCCTTCTTCTTGAACATCCAGGAGACGGCACCGGCCTCGGCCATGTTGCCGTTGTTTTTGCCGAAGACGTGGCGGATTTCGCTGACGGTTCGATTGCGGTTGTCGGTAGAGATCTCGGCGAGCAACGCAACGCCGCCGGGGCCGTAACCTTCGAGGATAAATTCTTCGTAGGTCAGGCCGGGCAATTCGCCGGTGCCGCGCTGGATGGCGCGCTTGATGTTGTCCGCGGGCATGTTCTCGGCCTTGGCTGCGAGGATGGCAGTGCGCAGGCGCGGATTCATATCCGGGTCGCCGCCCGACTTGGCGGCCATGGCGATTTCCTTAATGAGGCGAGTGAAAATCTTGCCGCGCTTGGCGTCGAGCGCGCCCTTTTTATGTTTGATGGTTGCCCACTTGGAATGGCCGGACATGGTTCTACCTCGTCTTTAAAGTAGCCGAATTGCGCTGATTCTCTGAGTTACGGATTCCGCCCGCGGAGGAGTTCACAGGATCGGCCTCGACGTAAACACGTTCAGGCGAAAAACGATTATAGCATGGAGGAGGAAGCGCTCACGAAGCTCCGCGCCGGCAACTGACGGTGCCGTTTGAAGTTGTTTCGCAAACCGTCTAGGCTAGGTCGATGGCTCCGCCGATCGCGTGCACGCTCAATGATGCTGAGATGCGAGAGCGCCGGAGAACGGTTCTGGATGCTTTTCGGAGCGCTGCCGTCGACGTGACTTCCCTGCCGCTTGGCTATGCCTATCATTTTGCTCCGACCTCGGCGATGCTGATGCAGATTGTCAGCCTCGTCGATCTGGAGCGCCTGTGCTGCCCGTTCTTAACCTTCACAATTATCGTGGCAGCCGATAATCAAGGACTCTGCCTCGAAGTCACGGGGCCGCCGGAAGCTAAGCCTGTCATCGCCGATTTCTTTGGGTCGTCGTTAAGGCAATAGCGGCACACTCGGCATGTTGTACGCTTGTCGGGAATCGCTCATGCCTGCAAATATTCTCGATCGTCAACTCACTCAACTCGAAGCCTGCCGCTACAGTTTCGGTCGCGGCGACGCGGCGCGCGTTGTACGGCTGCTCCGGCGGCTTGACGCTGCACGCTTTACCGATACCGCCTCGCTGATTCGATTTCACGAAGCGCTGCTTTTCCTTCGGGCTTTTCCGCAAGGGCTCGCCGTGGTGCGCGCGACCGAGCGCATTCTGAATCACTTCCACAAGAAAGTGGAAGCGCTGCGCGAAGCGGGCGCGGACCTGGATGACTTCGACACATTCGAGGACTCGGGAATTGCGGGCACCGTGATGCAGGACACGCTCAGTTTTGATGTTGCGAGCTGGCTGGTCAAACGCCTTCCCGGCAAAGTTGAGATTGCCTGGAAAGAATACGAGCCGGGCCGCCAACTCGGAAATAGCGGGCCGCGTTTTATTCCGCTGCTCGAAGATGACGCGTACGTCGAGGCCGACACGCCGTGGCGGCGGTGGCTGGAGGCGGCCGCGTCCGGGAAACAATCGGATCGCGGCCGGTCGATTCCTGCTGGCCTCACTGCGGCGTGGCTGATTCAGCGCTTTGCGGATCTACCTTTGCTACCGCAACAGAAAGCTGAGCTGTATGAGGCGCTGCGCGTGCCTTTGCGCTGGCATCTGGAAAACTCTGGCATCACGCGAACGAGAAACTGGAAGCGGGTGCGCTCAGTTTTCTATCACGGCGAGCCCCTCATTAGTAGAAGCCAGGTGTCGCTGGCGGATGAGTTGGCGAAGCGTCCGCCAAAGTTGACGCGGCTGTCGCGCACGCACGGCGAAGAGATCATGGATTTGATCCGCGAAGTTATGGTGGTGCGCTATCGTGAACTCTACGGCACGACGCTTGGCGATGCGCGATCAGTGGTGAGAGCGGATGTGGGACGTGGAGTTGAAATTTATCTTTGGAACCTGCCGCCCGATCGCCGGCTTCCGCTGCGCGCTTATGTTGCGGGATTGACGCTCAAGAATGGCGTCCCGATCAACTACATCGAAGCCATCGGCCTGTGCGAGTGGATGGAAGTTGGTTTTAATACTTTTTATACGTTTCGCGGCGGCGAGGCGGGATGGATTTACGCGCAGGTGCTGCGCTGCCTGTGTCACATGATGGGGACGACGTGCGTCTCGGTCTATCCGTATCAGCTTGGGCATGAGAACGCGGAGGCAATTGAGTCGGGCGCGTTTTGGTTCTACCGCAAGCTCGGCTTTCGGCCCGGACGGGCGGAGCTATGCAGATTAGCGGAGAACGAAGAACGGAAAATTGCCACCGATCCAAAATACCGCAGCCCCGCCCGCACGTTGAAGCGGCTGGCGGCGGGACATGTGTTCTACGAGTTGCCGGGTAGCGAAGTGGGCGCGTGGGATAGGTTTTCAACGCGCAACATTGGAGTGCGAGTGAACCGGCGGATGGCGAGCGATTTTGGCGGAGATGCTGCTCTCATACGCGAGCGATCGAGACGCGTGCTGGAGAGAATGTTGGGCATCAGGGTCGCCTCGTGGATGCCTTTGGAGAAGGCTGCCTTCGATAATTTTGCGCTCGTTCTGACACTACTACCCGGACCGGAGAGATGGATGCGAGAGGAAAAAGACAGCCTCCTGGAAATCATTCGCGCCAAGGCTCAGCCGGATGAAATGCTCTACCTGCATCTTACGCAGCGGCATGCGCGGATCAGACAAGTGCTTCTGACGTTCGGGTCATAGATCTCGGGTGATGGTTTGCAAGGGGAAATAGCAGGATTCGGTTGCGCGATCGTCACACGACCCGCCCTAGCGCCGCGATTTCACAAGCTCTCAGTTCGGCGCGCCCTAAATGCATACACCACTGCCAGGAGCGGAGGAGCCAGCAGAAATCCCCAGAAGGGGATCAGAAATCCGAGGACGAGCGGGACGAGAATCGATGCCCACATGGGAACGCGGGCCACGCGTCGCATGATGTACGGTTGAAGCAGGAGGCCATCAACCACAACGATCACCGCATAGAGAATGAGCACATAAAGTGGATGCCGCCAGTCCTGCCAACGCAGCGCAGCGGCGAGCACCGGGCCAAGGAGGCTGAGGACAGGCCCGAAGTGGGGAATGATCTGCAACGCCGCGGCCAGCGCGGCCCACAACAGCGCCCAGGGGACGCCAATAATCCAAAGACCGGCGAACCAGAGCAGACCGACGGCAAGCGAGTCTTGCAACTGACCGATGGCCCAGCGCATGAGAGCGGAGGCGGTGATGCGGAAGTGATCGGTGGCTGTCACTACGAACCGTGAAACCTCTTTTGTAATTCTAGCGGCAATTAGCAGGTCGCGACCCCGCTTAGCTGAGAATGCGTGATCGGCGAACTTGAACCAGCTCGATTGACCGTGTATAAAGACATAGGACGCACGGCGGGTGAAGTGTACCTCGCCGGAGCCGGCAGGCTTTAGGTTTTCCCTCGAACAGTCTGCAGAAACCGAATTTAAGCGGAAGTGGTGGAACTGGCAGACACACCATCTTGAGGGGGTGGCGCCGAAAGGCGTGGGGGTTCAAATCCCCCCTTCCGCACCATCGTTTTGATTCCTGCGAATTGCTTGCGAATCGTCCAGGAAAGTTGGAATTGAATCGGGCGCTGCCGGGACGGAGTTTTTTGCCATGACTATTTTGATCATCGTGATTCACGTTATCGTTTGCTTTTTTCTGATTGGGGTCGTATTGCTGCAGAGCGGCAAGAGCGGCGACCTGGCGGCAGCTTTTGGCGGTCAGGGCAGCCAGACGGCGTTCGGGCCGCGCGGCGCGGCTTCAGCTCTCTCTCGCGCGACGACATGGTCGGCGATTATTTTCATGTGTACGTCGATTCTGCTTTCGATTTCCGCGGCGCGGCACGCCGGACCTAAGTCCGTATTTTCCGACGTGAAGCCTTCGCAGACAAAATCTCAGCCAGCAACGCCGGCTCCAGCTGCTCCGCCAACGGTCCCGCAGAATCAGGCGCCAACACAGAAGTAGCTCAGATCGACTGTAGTCCCCGTGCTTTAGTGGAACTGCAGATGCTTCACTTCGTTCGGGATGGCAATTCTTTATTTGTCCACCTGGGTTTATCCATCCAGACTTACCTAACCAGACTTATCTAACCGGACTTATCTAACCAGGAAGGGATTCTCTTCCCTTTCTTCTCCGATTGTTGTTCGCTGGCCGTGGCCTGGAGTGACCACCGTGTCATCGGGCAGCGTGAGCACGCGGTCGCGAAGGGAGCGCATGATTTTCTCGAACGATCCTCCGGGAAGATCGGTCCGGCCTATGCTGCGGGCGAATAGAGTGTCGCCAGCGATCAATAATTTCTCCGCAGGAAAATAGAGGCAGACGCTGCCCTCCGTGTGGCCGGGAGTATGCAGGACGTTCGCCGTCAAGCTGCCGGTCTGTAACTTGTCACCATCCGCGATACTCGCCTCGATCGCGACTTCCCCGGGAGCGACCATGCCCAGCCATGAGGCCTGCACGTCGAGCATCTTCAGCAGCGCGTAATCATTCTGATTTAGCAAAATGGGCGCACCGGTAGCTGCCCGCAGCTTCATCGCTCCGCCGACGTGATCGATGTGAGCATGGGTGATGACGATCTGCTTCACTTGTAACTTTTGCTCGCGGATGATGGCGAGGACGTCCTCGATGTCGTCGCCGGGATCGATGACCATGGCTTCGCGCGTGATCTCATCGCCAATGATGGAGCAGTTGCATTGCAGTGGGCCTACGGGAAGAATTTTGTGGATCATGCCTTACAATTTTCGCTCACCAAGGAAAAATCTGCCACGACTCAGGTTAGAGGTGGTGAGTCAGATTGCAGAGGTAAGACGGTTGGCTCGAAAACTTACGGGTCATGCGTCTGCGATCTGACCTCCAACCTTTAACCTTGTCACGAGGCCGCCGCGATCTGGCCGCTCTTATTCTGGTCGGAGCGGAAGCGCAGAAGGGCGGCGATGTTGCCGGCGCGATCGAGATCATCGTTATCTTTCAGATAAAACAATTCGATGTCTCGGCGGATAGCTATAGGAATGATGGCATCGCAGACGTCGTCCAGTTCGTGGGTGCGATGTCCGCAGGCTACGCAGAACTGGACGAGGTGAGCGTCGAGATGGCCGCAGTGCGGGCACTCGACCGCTCGCGAAGAATAATCTTCTCCCAGAAAAAGGCTCTGCACTTCTCCGCCTTCGAGCGCCTGCAAGACGCGCCGGAGGCCGGTAACTCCACGGCCGTGTGCCTTCGCGAAGCTCACCGCTTCGCTGGCTTTGGTCGCCGCGCGTTCCGTGCGCCATTGATGGAGCATATCCGCGGAGTGATCGCGAATTGCTTCGTCCGTAACGCTGGCCACATCCGCTGAGAATCGCCCGATCAGCCGCTCTTTGACGTAAGGATGAAGATGGGGCTCAAACTCCGGCCAGTTGGAATCATGACAACCGATGACGAGCCGCTCCCAGATGCCTCTCTCGAGGTCGGTGCGCAGTCGTTCTGATACTGACTTGAAATGCTGGAGCGCCTCCTCGGCTACGCGGCGTTCGGCATGGCCAGCTTCGTAGCCGTTGTAGCCATAGCTCGAGGCGCTGCGCGAGAGCATGTGTACGATGGCTCCGCGTTCGCGGAGCTGGTCGAGACGAAGATCGAAGACACGAGCGCGTTGGCGATCGACCACAGCAACGCAAAGCGCAGGCTGGGCTCCGAGCAAGGCGGCGAGTGGCTTTAATTGAAAGCGCGACTGAAGGTAAATCTGTGTCGCGCCGACATGGGGAGGCAGTTCATACTCTTTCCAGAAATTTTGCGCCCCGCAGGCGAAAACGGCTTTGCCGCGAACATGGCCCCCGAGGTTGGTGGCGACATCGAGAATGCGATCAAGGTCGGCGTGGAGAGGGCCGTTCTTGCCGGCCGCGGCAGCGCTTTTCAGCGCGTGTTTGATCACATCTTTAGCCATGATGGCCTCACGGCGATGAGAACGATCCTGTGGAGGATCAGGTTGAAAATAAAAACTTAGGGCGCACGCGCCTTTTTTTTCGTCCGCTCGAAAGGCCGCCAACTCACGGATTTCGTCCCGGGTCATCATCTCGAAGGCTCCTTAATAAATATTGAGATGCGGTAACTGACTAGGATGTTGAGATTTGGTTTTTGGCTGCGATCTTTAGCATCGACGCTCAGCTTCGATGCTTGACCAGGAGTTCCTGACGGAACTCGCTGGCAATCGAAGGCGCGCTCCGCACGCAGTCGCGCGCGCGTTGTATAGACTCGCGCACGGCCTCCAGATGGCGCCCGGTGATGGCGGCAATCTCGCCGAGAGAAAACCCCTCGATGCCGTAGAGCAGAAACGCCTCGCGATCGGTGCGTTCGGCGCCGCGCAACGCCGCTTGCACCAGGGCGATCACTTCATCGGAATATGCAGCCTGTTCGGGAGTCGAGAGGCGGCGATCGGGGATTGTACTTTCGCGGGTCCAGCGTTCGTCGGGCTGATGGAATTGCAGGCCGGCTTCGTCGGAGGCTTCGACATTTTGGCGGCGCCGGCTGTCCTCGAGATGAACGGAAAGATCCAGTTCCTGGAGACGCACGGTCATCTCGTTCATGGCCTCTAGCGCGAGACGGTACAGCCAAGGTTCAAGAGATAATTTTTCCGGACGATCGTGATCGCCAAGCGCGCGAGCGATGACCTCGTCAACCACTTCAGCAGTGGAAAGGCCGTCCTCGGAAATCGGAAGATCGTCGTCGGCACGGCGGAAGCGGAGTTCACGATCTACGAAGCGCTCGAGGCGGCCGAGATTGGCGTTCACATAAGAACCGATATCGTCGACGGAGATCGTGGGCGGCATTACCGCGGCCAGCGTCTGCTCAAAGGGCACACCGAGCTCGGGAGACTCCTGCGAACCGCCACGCCAGTGGCGCCATTTATGGCTGGACCGCAGCATCTCTTTGTGGCGACCGAGCTGCTGCATGAGTTCATCAAACGCGGCCTTGATGGCGCCCGTCGGGCTATTTGCTTTTTTCTCGGACGCGAGTTGACCCGAAGGAAGCCGCAGATTCAAGCCGACGACGATCCCCTCTCGCGCCGAATTCTGATCAATGACGGCCTTCAGATGGATCAGTTCAGGGCGAAAGACCTGCAGGCGCTTCTGTATTTTTTCGATCTGGTGGTTGACTTCTTTTTCGATGTCGGGAGTTTTGTGGACCTTGTAACTGACGTGAACGTTCATGTAAAACCTCGAACGCGCGGAAGACCCGTGAACTGCGGTCCCAACCAAATGATTGTACACCCGGTTGAACGAGCGAGAGCCATTCGGCCCTGTCGCTCGTTCTGACGGGGGACGCTATTTCACGTACACCGAATTCTTTTTCAATTCGTCGGGGACTGGCACCGGGAACGGCGGAAATTCATGCGAGGGGCCTTTGAAAAGAAAAACTGTGGCTTCGGAGCGGCGCGTGCCGTCGTGGACGGCGATTTTGTGCGGGTCGTTCTCGGAATAGCCTTGCCATAGCGAGACGCCGGCGTAGGCGCCATCCTTGCGAAGGATGTAGTAGACCATATCGATAAACTGAAGTTTGCCCATGTCATTGTTGTAATTACGGACGATGCGATGGAGAGCATCGATACCAGCCTCGAGCGGCGACATACCGCGCCGCATATTTTCGACGATGGTGTGAGCGCCGGCGACTTTGATGTTTTCTTCGCCGCTGCCAGTTGCGCCGGCCGAGCCCACGTCTTGGTCGGTGTAGCATCCGGCGCCGATGATGGGCGAATCGCCGCAACGGCCTGGGAGTTTGAAGGCGAGTCCGCTGGTGGTGGTGCAGCCGGAGATTTCTTCTTTATCGTTGAGCGCGGAGCAGTGGATCGTGCCGGTGGGGGGCGATAGAACGCGGCGGATGGCGGCCTTGCGGAATTCCGGTTCGATGCCGAGGTCGGCCGCGCGGGCTTCAAGGCGCTGGACGCGTTCGTTCCACAGTTCGGCTTGTGGCGCCCCTGGTAATGATGGCGCTTTCCAGTGTGGGTCGGCGATGCCTGGTCCCCACCAGTCGTCGGTGGAATGATTTTCTTTCCAGAGCAGCCAGATTTTGCGCGACCGTTCCGTGAGCAGATTTTCGCGGGGAAAACCTACGGCGACGGCAAAGCGTTCCGCGCCCTCGCCGACTAGCATCACGTGGCCGGTGTGCTCCATCACCGCCTTGGAGACGGCCGAAACATTCTTGATGTTGCGGACGCCGCCGACGGAACCGGCGCGGCGCGTGGGCCCGTGCATGCAGCAGGCGTCGAGTTCGACCACTCCTTCTTCGTTGGGCAAACCGCCGAGGCCGACGGAATCGTCGTTGGGATCATCTTCAGGACCCTTTACCACGCGCAGAGCCGCGTCGAGTGTGTCGCCGCCGTTTTTCAGGAAAGCAAAAGCATCGTCAAGATAGTTGCGGCCATTATTGGCGCTGATAATGATGGGGCGCTTGCCGACGCCGAAAGGATTGGCAGGGCTTGACGAATTCTCTTTAGCTTTCTCTTGCGCATTAAGATCGCGCGCGTTCAGGCCTGTGGTGACGGACGCGGCAATTGCGGAACCTAGGAACCCGCGACGGCTTATCGACATGAGTTCTCCGAAAGAAGAAACAGCGAGAAGAATAACACGAAGGAGATGTGATCTGGCGAGGGCGACGGCTGGTGGGTTGGCGGGTCGCCGACTACTTGTTCAGGGGGACGAGTCGGGAATCGTAAGCGCTATGGCGATGTTACGCCAATTGACCGCACAGCTTCCTGTTTGTCGAGATACAAGAGCAGGATTTGTTAGGGCCTGAGGACTTCGTTCCGCAATTTGCCGACACGGCCTTTGGGACCGACAACGAACGGAAGAGAGAGAGCATTCCAGTTTTTGTCGGCGTCGGGAGCGTCAAAAGTGTCGGGTTTGAGGGCACGCCAGTTAAGGCCATCGTCGGTGGAAAAGTCGGTGCCGTTCGGGCCGACTGTGACCCAGGTATTGGTGGAAGCGTCATAAGCGACGCCCGAGCGATAACCGTGCGGTGGGGTCACCGGCGTTGTTACGGTAAAGTACGACGACAAAGGGACGTGCGGTCCATCTTTGCTCGAGAGAAAAGCGGCGTTTCCAGAGGAGTCATCTGGTTTCGTATAGTCGCCGCCGACTACCATGAGTCGGAGAGGAAAATAGGTGCTGTTTTTAGCAGCTACGGCGAATGCGCCGGCAGATGAGCTAGCCAGAGCAAGAGGGAGCCTGACGGATGAGAAGGTGGTCCAACATGGCGGCCCATCGAAGTCATGAACGTCCGAGTACACCAGACGGGCACCTGATCGACCCCCGGTGACAAAGAGGAAGGCACTTGAGAGAAAATGGAAGACGGACTCGTTGCTAGCGGCAAAAAGAGCTTCGTCCTTCGAAGCCTTCGGCTGGCGTTCGCCGCAGTCGCCTCTCCACCCGAATCCGCCTCTTCCCCACCGGCGCCAGGTCTCGCCGCTGTCGGAGGTTATGAAAACAGAAAAAATTCCTGCGACTGGGTCGCCAATCAAGATTCCACTAGTTTCGGATAGTCCCGTCGGCCAAGGCTTCGAGAGCCTGAGCGCATCCCAAAATCCGTCCTTGTCGGGATTGGCGAAGACGAGCTTCCATGTGTGGCAAGCGTCGGTGGTTTTGTAAAGGCGTGAGAGGTCGCCTTTGCCACTGGACATGACAATGGCCGTGTTTGCATCGAGGGCTTGGATGCCGCGGAAGTCGAGGGCTTCAGCGCCAGACGGCTTGGCGCAGGGCTGCCAGTGGTCGCCATCGTCAGTTGTGCGCAGGACTGTGCCGTTCGTGCCGCTGGCCCAGGCGATGCCATTGCCAATCGAGTGAATACCGCGCAGGTCGGCGCTGGTGTGCGAGTCCTGCATGTGCCACTGCGCGCTGCCGCTGCACGGAAGAAGGAATATGAGCGCGACAATGAGTTGCAGGCGGCACATACGAAAAAGTATAGTGAAAGGCTCGAAAGTTGGCAGGTTAATGGATCGCGAGTCTATGATGGCTAGGTCGGGTACCGACCCATCAGGCGATGGCGTTCGCGATCCGGGTTGGGCGAGTTCGTTCCCGCTCAGACAGCCCCGGGCAATTCGATAGCTGACTCGCCGCGCACATTCAGGCCGCAACCACGGGCAACAACCGCGAAACACCATCACGAAACTCGGCGGGCTCGGTGATCAGGCTTAGCACGAGATAGCCGTCATTGGGGAAATCAAAGAAGTGGCCGGGATGTACGCTGACGCTTCCCTTCTTTAATAAACGAATTGCGAGATCTTCGTCAGTCTCGATCACCGGGACGCGCAGGATTGCGTACCATCCACCATCGACTTGCAGACGCGTGCATGAAGGGTGAGACGCGAGTTGGGTATCGAGTTCGGCGAGATTGCTGCGCAGGCGATCGAGAAGGATGGGTTGAATCTTCTTGCGCTGATCGAGCAGAACCGGCGCTGCCAGCTGGATGGGAGCGTTCATGGAGAGATAGGTATCGGCAATGATTTCGAGACGAGCGCCCGCGTCTTCCACTACTCCCTCCGGGCCGCTGAGGACGACCCAGGCTAGCTTCATTTGCGGAAGCGCGGAAATTTTCGAAATTCCGCTGAGGGTGAAGGTCAGGGCGCGCTGGTTGGTGGCGAAGCTACGACGCGGCGTGAGATCGTGCGGATAGTCGAGAAAGACTTCATCCGCGATCAGCGCCAGACCGTGGTTGCGGCAGAAATCGTTGAGCGCCGCAGTCTCCGATGCCGACACATAGGAGCCAGTTGGATTGTTGGGGTGAACTAGAATCACCGCTCGCGTCTGTGGCGTGGCTGCCCTTTGCAGTGAATGGAAGTCGAACTCCCAGCCGTGATCGTAGAGAAGTGGATAGGGGATGAGCTTGACATCGGATAAGTCGACTAAGAACTCAAACAATGGATAACTCGGCTTCGGGACAAGAACCTCGTCGCCGGGGTTGCAGAGCAGGCGGAAGACATAGGAGTAGGCTTCGCTGGTGCTGGTGGTCAGAAGCACGCGTTCAGGATCCAGGTCGACTTGGTGCGACTCGCGATAGTAGCTGCACACAGCTTGGCGCGCCTCGAGCAGTCCGCGGGGCTGCGGGTCATAGCGCATCGCTTTCGGATTGGCCAGGGCGGCGAGCACGGTTTCCGGTTCAGGGCGGATGCCAGCCTCGGTAGGATTCGAGATGGTGAGATCGAGAATCTTCTGTCCTGACGCGCGTGCTTCTTCGATTGCGCGGGTTAGAGCGTTCGGAATGAGCTGCCAATTTGTGCGATGGGAGAACATAGATTTGGCGAACCGCGAACAACTAGTTTTAGGTTCGCGAGAGCTTAACCACTGAGGACACTAAGTATCACCAAGGAAGGACTGGGTGCTAATTTTCGTGAAGTTTTCGTATTGGCCTTGATCCCTCTCTTGCCTTAACGCACGCTGAAGTCATTTTAGGAAAAATCCTAACTGCTCAGGCGCAGGCAAAGTTTTTGTGCTCTCAAACTGACGTTCGGCGGCTTGTACAGCGACTATTTTTGCTTGTATCTCTGACGCCAGGTTGTCATAGCGAACCAAAACATTATCCAACCAGTAGGAGTTGTTTTCGCGCGCCCAACCTTCTTTATACGTCTTCCGCATCTCGGTAATTGCGTCGCGCAGGCTTTCTAATCGTCCGTTAATATCGACGATTTCGTCTAGATCATTTTGCACGCGTTTCGGGTCGCTCTGATTCTGATATGCGTCCCAATAATAGTGGCTGATTTCCGAGGTGAACTGGATCTTCATGCCCAGAGTGTCGAGATGCCAGGCTGCCAGCAACATGCCGTCAAGGGTGCCAGCGTGGAGTTGCGCCTGAGTGCGATTGTGCTGGAGCGATTCCGCCGTACGCTCAGCGCCAAGGCGTAAATCATGCGTAGCCGGCAACGCCTGCGCTGACATGTTCGCACCAGATTCGCTGAAAGGATCGGACCAAAAAAGTTCGTTGCTGGCTCCGTGCAGTTTTGTAGCGGCCAGCAGTGTGTGAGAGCGATCCAGATTCTCGATTGCACCGACGAACGTTCGTCCATCACCGTCGTTGTTGCGGTAGAAGGCCCAATCGTAGCTGTTCTTGAAATCGTCAATGCTGGACTCGCCGGGTTGCCAGGCGGCGGTCGCTCCAAAGATTAATGCCGGCCATGCCATGTCGATCAAAGATTCGCCGTCGTCGTTCCAGGTAGTGTTGAGGACGCCCATCGCCTGATGCTTCTGTCCGTCGCGCACAAAGTTTCGGATGTTGGTGAACGCGCTGTCGAGATCGGGCCAGACCACGCCCCAGTTGCCCGCTCCAGGCGAAACGATCACGCGCAGGCCGGCATTAGTGTAGGGCGTGATGATGTTTTCGTAGCTCGGCTTCGGATCGTAATCCCAGGGAACGGCAATCATGTCCTTCGGAAGGATGGTAAGTAACTCGGGATACCTCACTGCAATGTCTCCCCAGAACATCAGTTCCTTGTGAAAGGGCTGCATAATTTCAAACACTTTTTGCAAATGTTCGAGATAGACGCGGCCGAGGCCTTGCTGAGCGGCAAGATCTTTTGTGCGTCCGAGACCGAGTTCGAAGGTTTCGTCGGCACCGATATGGAAGAACGGCCCAGGAAATAACGGAACCACTTCGCCGTAGACTTCGCGGATGAAATCGTAAGTTTTAGGATTGGTGGGAGTAAGGACGTGCCCGTGGGGAGTTTCGGCGAGATCGGAATAAATTTCGTACTTCAGAAACTGATGGAGATGGCCGAAGGCCTGCTGCTCGGGAAGAATTGTGACGAAGTACCGGGCGGCATAATCGACGAGTTCTTTGATCTCTTCGCGAGTCAGCGCCGCTCCTTTAGGCGCTGCCAACGATTGCGCCTGGAAGTCGAAAACGTTTTCCATGTTGAAACCGACGAAATTGATCTTGTACTCCGCCAGAGTGCGGATTTGCGTCTTCAAGTAATCGAGCGTGGGGATGGGCCCTCGGCTGATGTCATCGCTGACGCCGCGCCATCCCATGCTTGGCCAATCGCGGATGACGAGCGCTGGAATGGCGAGCATCTTTGAGCCAGGAGTTTGCTGGCGCAACAACTGGCGGAGGGTCTGCACGCCATAGAACAGGCCCTGCGCGGTATTGCCGGCGACAAGAACACCGGAGTCAGATGTGCGGATTACGTATGCTTGGTCTGCGACCTCGCGGCTTCCGAGGCCATCGATTTTCACTCCCTGCGATTCGAGATAGGAGCGGAGGCCGCGATCGGTTAAGCGGCCGAGCGAGATGTGGCCTGGCATTTTGGGAGCATTAGTTGCTGATTCGATAGAAAGCTTGAAGCCGGTGCGCTCGCGGATCTCTTTTTGTAGCATTTCGGCAGCAAGGCGGTCTTCGTTATTACTAATAAGGATGATGGTCGTAGGCTTGATAGTAAGGCGGCCTTCGCCGAGGTGGACTTCTTTTGGCGCGGGCAGAATCTTGAGCTCCTGACTGGCGTCGGTGAGTTGGGCGTGGGAGAACAACGGCAGGATGGCTAGGCAGGCGAACATCCATTTAATAATCGTCATGGTGAGGTGAATGGCGAGAGTAGCAGGAGGGATTGGGAGACGACAAGTTTTGATTATGCTCTACTTCTGGAATGCTTCCTTGTTCACCACATAGGGCATCTTGGTGATGTCGCCGCCGTAGTTCCCTTCTAGCACGTCAATCAATCCTTGAACGCAGCGGCCGGCCATGCCTTGGTTGGGATCGGGCGACAGGCGGGTGATGCGGGCGGCGCTGGCGAAGTGTGGGAGAAGGCGGCAGCGATCGGCGATCGCGGGATCGCGCAGTGGCGAGTCGGCAGGCAGAGGTTCCTTCTCGTAGACATCGAGAGCCGCGCCGGCAATCCAGTTCTCGCGCAGGGCTCGCGCGAGGGCTAACTCATCTACTACTGGACCGCGCGAGGTGTTAATCAGCATTGCCGTCGGTTTCATCATACGCAGCGTGGTTTCGTTGATGAGGTGATAGGTCGGCGTGGGGCTCTCGCCTTCGCGCAGCAGCGGAGCGTGGAGGCTGATGAAATCCGAACTGCTCAAGGCATCGTTCAATGGCGTGTAGCGAATAGTGACCCGCTCGCGGCTGATGCCGCGCTGGAAACGCAGATCGAGCACTTCTTGTATTGCTTTTATGTAATCGTGATTTTCGTAGGCAGGATCGAAGCACAGGATGTTCATGTCGAATCCGGCGCATTTCTTGATGAAGGCCTGGCCGATACGGCCGGTGCCGATGACGGCTACGGTTTTGCCGGTGACTTCGTCGCCCAAGAACGGCAGATAGGGATGCCAATAACCCCACCGATTTTCGCGAGTGAGATGTTCCGCGGGCCAGAGTTTGCGAGCTAGCGCGCCCATCAAAAAAAAGGCAAACTCGGCGGTCGCCTCGGTCAACACGTCGGCGGTATTGGTGAACGGGATTTTATATTTGTTGGCATCGGCGCGGTTGATGTTATCGAATCCGACGGCATATTGCGCGACTACTTTGAGTGTGTCTTTGCCGGCAGCGAAAATTTCGGCGTCGATGGGATCGCGCAGGGTTGTGATCAGGCCATCGATGCCCGACTTCACTTTTTCCACGATCAGGCCTTTCGGCGGGGCTTCGGGCTGGGGATAGACTTCGAGATCGTATCCTTTTTGGCGAAGGATGTTGAGGGCGTCTCCGATGTCGCAGGTGGCAAAAACTCGGATTCTCTGGGTCATGGGCTCGAACAGTGTATCGCATGGATTGCCACGGGGGGACGCGGGGTTTCATTGGAGAAGCCTTAATCCTGCTCTGATGGGATCATTAAGAACAGGGACGGTCCTCACTACAGTTTGAAAACAAACTCGACCTCTCACCAAGATGCGACAGCGCCTCGATTTGGTGTCAACCCGCCGGATTACCCGAAAATCATTTTGCTTTCGGAAGCGAAGCGTCGCTAACCGGTTCTATATCCTTGTTAAAGCCGACGGAGATCTTCCGCGATCTATCCGGGTAGTAACAGTTCTGATAGATCCAGAACCCCGGAAATGTCCGCAGTACATAATCCAGTGCCTGCGCCACAGTTACATCGTTCAACTCGCCGGTCACGCTCGGCCCGTGGATGACGATTTGGCCAGGCAAGCCCCAGCCCTCCCAGGCGGTCTTTCGCCCAACGTTGCGTTCCATGAAGTCTATTACCTCAGGCGTGTTCACGATGGCGTATAGAGCCATTGCTCCGCTGTGATAGTCAGAGGGGAATGAGAGATGGTGGATTTTGATTTCGAGGAAGTCTTTCGGGACATCGGTCTCCACCATGCGAATTTTTCCGTCACTCTCCTGGGTGACCCGCATCTTCGCATCGTCAGCGAACATTTCCTGCAGGACGTCACGAGCAGAGCCTTCGTGGCCCGAAACAGGTCGAAGCTTTGGGAATTCGGAGCGTAGATTAAAGTCGCAGAGACCCCAATACTCAAGCGATCCCGAAAGTTGCGCGTTGCTTAGAATTTTCTGCACCACTGGTATTGCCACCGTCTGATCGACTCCTCCTATGGTCTGGCTGAGGCAACAGCCAACCAGGATCAGAAGGGACGCCATAGCGAGCTTGCAAAACGACATAAACATTCAGACCTCCGCATTCTCCCCCGTCCCGAGAAAATCCAACCTTGGTCGGACGCAGGCTTTGGTTGAGGCGTAGATCAAGACTGATACCCTGCACGGACAGCGAATTCGACGTTAGTTGGGGATCTATTGCTCGCGTCGTTCCGGGCGCGGGGCTACGGAGGCGGCTTGCGCGTGATGACGAACATCGGCTCCTAAGACCCAGAAAATAACGTCTTCTGAAATGTTTGTGGCATGATCGGCAACGCGTTCGAGATTGCGCGCCACGAGTAGGGCATCTAGCGCCTGCTGAGTCACTTGCGGCTCTTCGTTCATCTTTCGCACGAGCACGATGAAAGCTTCGTCGCGCATACGATCGACGACGTGATCCATTTCAAGTACAGCCTGGGCGAGTTCGGCTTTGCCTTCGACGAACGATTCGAGGGCACGGCGCACCATGGCGCTGACGGCGGTCGCCATGCGGGCGATGTCGACGGGCAGTTCGACAGCGGGCAACTCGATCATGTCCATGACGCGCTCAGCGATGTTCACCGCCTGATCGCCGACGCGTTCGAGATCGGCGTTGATCTTAGTCACAGCCAGGATGAAGCGGAGATCGGTGGCGGCGGGTTGTTGCGTAGCCAGAATGTCGAAGGCCAGCTCGTCGATCTCGCGCTCGGCCGCGTTGATCAGACTCTCGTTTTCCAGGACCAACTGGCAGCGGGTAAGATCGCGCTGGGTGTAGGCCTGTGTAGCGCGATCCACTGCCAGTTCCGCGAGACCGCCCATGCGGAGTAGTTTCTCGCGAAGGTCCTCCATCTGCTGCTGAAAGCGCGTGCGCATTAGCTGTACCCCTATCCGAAGCTCTTATCCGAATCTGCCAGTGACGTAATCTTCCGTCCGCTTATCGGAAGGATTGGTGAAAATCTTTTCCGTTTTATCGAATTCGATCATCTTGCCCAGCAGGAAAAAGCCCGTGAACTCGGCCACACGAGCTGCCTGCTGCATATTATGCGTCACAATCACGATCGTATATTGCTCTTTTAATTGAAAAATAAGTTCTTCGATCTTGCCGGTAGAGATGGGATCGAGCGCGGAACAGGGCTCGTCCATAAGGAGAACTTCGGGCTGAACGGCGAGAGCGCGGGCGATGCAGAGACGCTGCTGCTGGCCTCCGGAGAGGCTGGCGCCCGATTTCTTGTGAAGATGGTCTTTTACTTCGTCCCACAATGCCGACGCGTTCAGAGATTTGTGCACAATCTCATCGAGTTGCTTGCGCTTGCGGAACCCGTTCAGTTTGAGGCCGGCGGCCACGTTGTCGTAGATCGACATGGTCGGAAACGGATTGGGCTTCTGAAATACCATGCCTACGCGGCGGCGCAGTTGAGTAGCGGACGTTCTGTTATAGACGCTGAGGTCGCCGATACGGACCGCGCCATCGACGCGGGCTTCGGGGATAGTCTCGTGCATGCGATTCAAGCAACGAATGAATGTCGATTTCCCACAGCCGGAGGGACCGATCAACGCGGTTGCGTGATTAGCGAGCACGGCGATATTGATGTCGAACAAGGCCTGCGTCTTGCCGTAGAAGGCATTGAGGTGCTCGACGGTGATTCCTACGCCCATAGCTAACTGAACTCCACACTCGGTTCATACATTGTGGCAGCGATAGGGGTCCTTCGACTCCGCCGATAATTCGCTTTGCGAATCATCGGGCTACGCTCAGGATGACAATTTGTAGATACTTTCGACATAACGGCTAAGCTCCCGCTAACGTTCCGTGCCTTACAACTATGCGGACGGCCGCGACTGCGCCTACGATCAGGATAATCAACACTAGCGCGCCCGCCCATGCCTGTCGATGCCATTCGTCGAATGGCGAGATCGCATAGGTGAAAATTTGCAGCGACAAGGCAGCAGTCGGCTGATCCGTCTTCCAATTCCAGAATTGATTGCCAAAGGCGGTGAAGAGCAGCGGGGCGGTTTCTCCCGCAACCCGCGCAAAGGCAAGCATGACTCCAGTGATGACTCCGGAGATGGCGGTTCGCAGCGTGATCGATAGCGTGGTGCGCCAACGCGAAACGCCCAGGCCGTAGGCAGCTTCTCGGATGGCTTGGGGCACGAGAAGCAGCATCTGCTCGGTGGTGCGGGCGATGGTAGGGACCATCATGATCGCGAGCGCGACGCCGCCAGCCAGGGCGGAGAAGTGTTTCTGGCGCATCACCACCAGGCCGTAGGCGACAATGCCAATGACGATCGAAGGCACGCCATTAAGCACGTCAGAGACGAAGCGCACGATGTCGCCATAGCGATTACGGCCGTATTCGGAGAGAAAGATTCCGGCGCCGATTCCGAGGGGCACACCGAGCACGCTGGCAATGGCGAGAATGACCATGGAGCCGACGATGGCATTCGCCATGCCGCCGCCGGGTTCGCCCACGGGCTTTGGCGTCTGGGTGAGGAAGGCGAGATTGATGGAGCCGATACCTTTGTAAACCAGATAGGCAAAGATAGCGAACAATGGCAAAAGCACCAGCACTACGGTAAGTATGGCGACGCCAGTCATGGCGTGATCGGTTGCGCGACGACGCCAACTGATGGGAGGAATGCTCACCTGCGGTATGGGGAGAGCCGGCGAATTGGAGGTCGTATCGGGCATCGCAATTTAGGCGAGGCTTCTCGCCGGTTGGCCCCGCGTCACACTCCACACGAGGAGGCGAGCCAGAGCGTTGACCACAATGGTTACAAAGAACAGGGCAAGGCCGATCTCAATCAAAGCGGAGAGATAGAGATCGCCGGTCGCTTCGGTGAATTCGTTGGCAAGAACGCTGGCCATGGTGTATCCGGGAGCGAAGAGCGACTTCGCAATCTCAGGCCGGTTGCCGATGACCATGGTGACGGCCATGGTTTCGCCGAGCGCACGTCCGAGGCCGAGAATGATGGCGCCGACGATTCCGGCGCGCGCATTGCGCAAGACGCCCATGCGAATCATCTCCCAACGCGTCGCGCCCAGCGCCAGCACAGCTTCGCGCTGGTGTTGGGGGACAACCGTAAGCACCTCGCGGGCGATCGACGAGATGATGGGAATGACCATAATGGCCAGGATCACGCCTGCAGCCAGCATGCCGATGCCGTAAGGCGGCCCACTGAACAGACCCGTCCAGCCCAGTGTATTGGCGAGAAATGGTTGCACATATTCGCGGAGCAACGGAACAAGTACGAAAATTGCCCAAAGTCCGTAGACGACACTGGGGATGGCGGCCAAGAGTTCTGTCGTGAAAGACAGAATTCCGCGCAGGTTGACGGGGCACATCTCAGTGGTGAAGACGGCCACACCGATGGATAGAGGCACGGCGATCACTAACGCCAAGAGCGACGAGACGATCGTGCCGAACATGAAAGGCAGAGCGCCGTATTGATCCTCGACTGGGTTCCAGTCGGAATGCCAAAAGAACTTCCAGCCAAAAGCATGCCACGACAACTGGGAGCCGATAATCAACTGATAAACGATGAGGCCGAGGAGGGCGACGACTGCCAGGCCGCAGAGGCGCATCACCCAGCCGAAAAGCGCATCCGGCACTTCGCTGACTTTCCCCTGCAACAACGGCTTCGCGCTAGCTTCGATTTTCAGGGCAACCTTGGGATCCCGCTCCGGTTCGGGAGCGTTGAAACGGGGCCGGGGCAGGGCTTGATTGGACATTCCCTTTGAGGCTAGCAGAGGCGTGTTACAAATCGGTTAAAAAGCTCGGGAGGTGGTGTCTGAAGTCGCTGATGATGGAGGATACGAAAATTCCCGAAGTGAACAGTTGAGACACTTCCTCCTTCGTAATCCTTGACGTTCTTTGTGGGTGAGGCGCATGGGTTGCGCGACGCAGGTGGTTTGTGAGACTACTGTCAACACTAGTTCGCGTCTATAGTTCGCGTCTATGCCAACCTTCGCCGCCATCGATATTGGATCGAACTCGGTTCGTCTGAAAATCTCGCGGCTGCAAGGCGGGCGGCTCAAAGAGATCCACGAAGACCGCGAGGTCACGCGCCTGGGGGAAGGGGTGTTCAGCGGAGGATTGCTTTCGCCGGAGGCGATGTCAGAGACGGTGCGCGTGTTGCGGCGTTTCAATCGCGCCATTCAGGAATGCGTAACCGATGCGGTGAAAGTAGTGGCCACTGCGGCCCTGCGTGATGCCCGCAATTCGCGCGCCTTTGTGGAGTGGGTACGGTCGACCACGGGTTGGACGATTGAGATTATTTCGGGGCTGGAAGAGGCGCGTCTCATTCATTTAGGACTCGTTTCGGCGGGGCGACTGGGGGCGCAGAGCGTTCTTCTCCTTGATCTCGGCGGCGGCAGCTGTGAGGTTACGCTGTCGCGGGGCGGCCACCTGCGGGACACAGTTAGCCTGCCGCTAGGAGCGGTGCGGCTGACCGGCGAATTCCTGAAGCACGATCCGCCGCGCAAGACCGAACTGAAGCGGCTGCAGGAATTTGTGGCGCGTGAAATTACGCGGATTCAAGATCGAATCAAAGCCGCGCGAGTGGGAGCAGTCATCGCGACTTCGGGCACCGCGGCCGCTCTGGTAGGCGCTGCCAACCGCATGGCGGGGTCGAAGAAGAATCGCTCCATCGTTGTTGGCAAGCGGACTTATGCCACGCGCGATATGATTCGACGGCTGGCGAAACAGATTTCGCATTTGTCGCTGGAGCAACGGAAAAAGGTCCCGGGGATTGGCCCGAGGCGCGCTGAAATTATTTGTGCCGGCGCCATCGCCTATGCGGAATTGCTGGAGCGTTGCCATCTAACCGGATTCCGCTATTCGGCGCTTGGACTGCGCGACGGCATTCTGGCGCAGATGGCGGCGGACTACGATCGCAGCACGCGATCGGGACGTGCCATTGAATCGGAACGGTGGGAATCGATCAAGCGCGCGGTGGAACATTATCGCGTCGACATGCACCATGCTTTGCATGTGCGCGACGCGGCGTTGCTGCTGTTTTCCTCGTTGAAATCGGTTCATCATCTGCCGCCGGAATATCGGGAATGGTTATCCGCCGCAGCCATGCTTTACGAAGTCGGCGACTATGTAAATCGCAACGGGCATCATCGCCATACGTACTACATCATTGCGAACTCCGAAATTCTTGGCTACACGCCGCAGCAGCGCAGGATCATTGGCTCGATCGCGCGTTATCTAGGAAAATCCCGCCCCACGGCGGGAGACGGTCCGATGAGCGCTCTGAGCCCCGAGGAGCAGGAGAATGTAACGAAAGCTTCAGTGCTCCTCCGCATGGCGCGCGCCTTGAATATGGGACGGAGCCAATCGGTGGGCAAAGTTTCGATGTCAGCGCGCAATGGCAGAGTCTCGGTGAAACTGACGCCTCGCGGCAAGGCTAGCGTGGATTTGGAAGTATGGTCGATCGAAAAGGATCGCACTTATTTTCGCGAAGTTTTTGGCCGCGAACTTTCCGTAGCAGCGGCGTGAAGCGCGCGCAAGATCCGCGGAGTGATGCACCAGCTAAGAGAACCAGAATTGCGGCGGGTTTCTACTTTGGCGACCGCGCCTTTTTTGAGTTCCACAACGGCTTCGCAGCCGCTATCGCTGATCACGCGGCCGAGAAATTCGCGCAGGTTGGGATTGTGGCCGACCAGCAAAACGGAATCCAGGCGGGCATATTTTTCGAGCATCTTTTGAAATTCCGAGAAGGTCGCTTGCGGCCGCAGAGCGCTCTCCATCACTAGTTTGCCCTCGTGTCCCATTTCATTACCCACTAATGCTGCGGTCTGCGAGGCGCGTTTCAGCGGGCTGGAAACGATGATTTCAACCTGCACGCCGAGAGCGGCCAGCGCCCGGCCAATGTATCCGCATTGTTCGATGCCGTCTTTGTCGAGTCCGCGCTTTTCATCCTTCTTGGCGGAAAGCAAACTTTGGCCGGCACTGGCGTGGCGCAAAAAATATAAAAACATTGTGGCGCGATGATTCCTTTCCGATTATGTTTGTCCGATCTTACTCCGCCAATCAGCGCCCGATTAGCGTCCGACGAGTAGCAGTTCGCCTCGGGACCGGCGCCGGAATTTCTTCGGGCGTCCCGGTGCCTTCGGCCACAGCGATGAGAAAATCCTGGGCGTTGAAGGCGGCAGCGCCTCGCGGTGGCCGCTTGCTGCGTCCCTTGGGCGATTGCCAGGAGCGCAGGTAGCGACCATCCTTTTGCAGAAACCTCGCTTTCACGTTGTCGGCGAGGTAGGCTGCCAGAATCTCGTGCCTTACGCGATCTCGCAGGAGCGGATTCTTTAATGGGAACAGGACTTCGACGCGCTCATGCAGATTGCGCGGCATCCAATCGGCGCTGCCCAGGTAGACTTCGGGCTCGCCGCCGTTTTCGAAACAAAAAATACGGCTATGTTCAAGAAAGCGGCCGACAATGCTGCGCACGCGGATGCGGTCGCTGATGCCGCGAATTCCGGGCCGGAGTGCGCACATTCCGCGCACAAGCAATTCGATATCTACACCGGCCTGCGAAGCGCGATAGAGGGCCTGGATAATGTCGATGTCGAGCAGGGCGTTCATCTTGGCGATGATGCGCGCGGGACGCCCGATGCGTGCGTGCTCCGCCTCGCGCTCGATCAATCCCAGACACTTTTCCGCCAGGTCAAGAGGCGCTACGAGCAGCGGCCCGTAGCCGGGATGCTCGGCGTAAGCGGTCAGAAAACTGAACACATCATGAACCGCACTCGTAATCTCAGGATCGGCGGTAAGCAGGCTGAGGTCTGTATAGATGCGGGCGGTAGTCGCGTTGTAATTCCCAGTGCCGAGGTGCGCGTATTGGCGGGTCACGCCATCGGGATCGCGACGCACCAACAGCGAAAGTTTGCAATGCGTCTTCAGTCCGACCAATCCGTGGAACACCTGGACGCCGGCGTCTTCCATATCCCGGGCCCAGCGGATGTTTGACGCCTCGTCGAAGCGCGCTTTCAACTCCACGACGGCGGTGACTTCCTTGTGGGCGGCGGCGGTCATCAATGCCGGAACGATCAACGAGTGTTCACTGGTCCGGTAAAGGGTCTGCTTGATGGAGAGCACACGCTCGTCTTCGGCAGCGGACTGAATGAACGACATGACGGCGTCGTAAGAGTCAAACGGGTGGTGCAAGAGCACATCGTGACGGCGCAGTTCCTCGAACAGATCGTGCGATTTGGCGGTGAGGCGCAACTCTCGCGGCACGTAGCCGTGAAACTTTAGATCTGGGCGCGCCGCCTCATCGTAAATGTTGAAAAGGCGCGAAAGGTTGACCGGGCCGTTGACCGGAAAAACCTGCCACGGATCAAGCTCAAAAACCGTTCCCAGGCGTTCGATGATCTCAGGGTCGGCTTCGGACTCGATCTCCATGCGCACAGCATCGCCCTTGCGGCGGTTGTGCAATTCGGCGCGGACAGACTCCAGCAGGTTGCGCGATTCTTCTTCCTGTAGATAAAGATTGCTGTTGCGCGTGACGCGAAAGGCGGCGGAGGAAATGATGTCGTAGCCCTGATACATGCGCGCGGCGTGATGGACTACCAGGTCGGCGAGAAAAATGAAATCAATCGTGCCCTGCGATGGCAAACGCACGAGCCGCGGCAGAGACCGCGGCACCGTAACCACCCCGGTATAAGTCAGCGACGAGCGACGGCGGCGCCGCAACAAGAGCGCCACGCAGGTCGCTTTGTTGATCACCCGCGGAAAAGGATGTGCTGGATCCACCGTCACCGGCGTCAGCAGCGGATCGAGCTCCCGCATACAGTAATCGTCGGCAAAAGCCAGCGCTTCTTCATCGAGTTCGTCGAGGCTCAGGACCCGAATTCCCTGCTCTCTCAGCTCCGGACGCAGGCGGTCGTTCCAGCAGGAATACTGTTCTTCGACGAATTCGTGAGTCGCATCTTTGATCAGTTCGCGCTCCTCCACCATGGTGAGCCCGTCGGGAGTGGTGGAGTTGTGCCCGTCTTCGAGCTGCTGCAACAGGCCGCCGACACGAACTTCGAAGAATTCGTCAAGATTGCTGGCCGAAATTGCGAGAAATTTCACGCGCTCGAGTAACGGATTGCGGAGATCGCCAGCCTCTTCGAGTACGCGCCAGTTAAATTTGAGCCACGAGGCTTCCCGGTTCAGAAGAGTGGCGCGGTTGTTAGGAATCTGTCGAACCATATCGTGGTGGGTGGAACGTTGTGCTGCGACCCGGAGGCAACTTGGAGCGGCGATCGACCCAAAAATAGTATACCAACGCGGCGGCGGACAGACTCAATCGGGAGAATCGACCGTCCAGCGAGAGGTGCGAGCTGGCAATGGAAAGGTTTCAGGCCTCGAAGTGCAAGCCGATGCATATGGGTCTTTCAGGGTTACTACCTGGTCAAGAACGTAACTCATTCACATAAAGACATTTAAGAAAACTTTGAAGACGGGCGCAGGTTGGCGTCAAGCATGCAATGTCTGTAATGTTAATAAAGTCGATTAACACGATAGGCTTTATGGAATAATTACCGCCCCGGGATCTCGACGCGAACTGTGTATCACTGCTGGTGGTCTTTTCTTTCAGCGGTGTCGAACGTGCCAGAGCATCGGCGTGTTTTTTGCGTTGTGAGTCCGACTCACGAAAAAAAAGGAGAGTATTTAGATTTATGAAATCAACCAAACGCATGTTCCTCATGGTCCTAATGTTGACGGCAATCGCCGCCGGCGCTTGGGCACAAACCTCGGACTCCGCCGCCGCGAGTCCGAAAAAGAAACACAAGTCAATGACCGCGGACCCAGCGCCCCCGGCGATAACCGCAGCCGACGTTCAGTCGTTGAGAGACGCAATGGCCGCGCAGCAGCAGCAAATCCAGGAGCTTTCTCAGCAACTGAAACAGGCGCAACAGAACTGGCAGCGGGCGCAGACCGCGGCAACAGACGCAGCCAATAAGGCGGCTGCCGCTCAGACGCAGGCTCGTCAGGAGCAAGAGACGGTAAGCGAGTTGAAGAGCGATGTGGCCGATCTCAAGACGGTGAGCAGCTCACTGTCAAACAACCTAGGGTCAGATGACGGGAGCCACGGCGCTCCTGTGTTGAGGAATGCCCTGTATTC
Organism: Terriglobales bacterium; assembly: GCA_035483045.1. Classification (GTDB taxonomy): domain Bacteria; phylum Acidobacteriota; class Terriglobia; order Terriglobales; family Acidobacteriaceae; genus Acidiflorens. The sequence goes on along the minus strand of DATHQD010000007.1, from coordinate 323,068 downwards.
GTTGCAGGAACCCATCACGGGTGGCAATCCGACACCGGAACAGATTTACAACAAGCAAATGGAGAGCCCCATAACGCTTCGCTTCCGCGGCATCAACATTACTCCCGGCGGATATGCCGCCGGAGAGTTTGTGCGCCGCTCAAGGGCTCTGGGTGCAGACTTATCCACTCCCTATAACTCTCTGACGATGCCGGGCGCGTCGCAGAGCCAGCTCTCAGAATTCTTCGGCTCAGGTCGCCAGTCCAAAGCCACCGTTTTCGTCGACGGCAAGCTGGCGAATGTCGATCTGTCCAGCTATATCTCCACGGACTTCCTTTCGTCCGGTGTTACTTCAACTTCTACCGAGACCAACAGCTACACGCTTCGTCTCCGCCAGGCATGGGCACAGGCCAAGTTTAATAATGGGTGGAGCTTCCTCGCCGGTCAGGCGTGGAGCTTGGTGACCGAGAATGGCGTTGGCATCTCTCCAGACGACGACATGGGAAAAACAAACGATGCCCGGCCGAAGACGATTGATCCAAATTACAGCGTCGGCTTTGACTTTGCCCGCCAATGGGGACTTCGCCTGACCAAGAGCTTTGACAAGGTGGCGTTCGCGGTGTCCGTGGAGAATGCGCAAGGCACTGCGACCACGCACGGGAACGCGAATAATTACCTGTTTACCCAGGCAGGCGCCAGCAACAGCTACAATACCCTCTCAACCTACACTTTCAATCCCTCGCCCGACCTCATCGCCAAGGCCGCATTCGATCCCGGGTTCGGGCACTACGAGATATTCGGTCTTTACGATCGCTTTACCAATCGCGTATTCCCCTGCATAGACATCGCCACAACCACGACGTGCGGTACCAGCACGACGCCGGGCCCGAATGCCTCAGACGCCTACAACTATTCCAAGAATGGAGGCGGTGTCGGCGCCAGCGCGCGCTGGCTATTCGCCAAGCGCCTCACGTTTGGTCTGAAGGGCTTTGGCGGCAGCGGAATCGGACGCTACGCCCCGGGCGGATTGCCGGATGCCACCGTCAATCCAGACGGCACCCTTCGCCTAGTCAAAAACCTCCAAGGACTCGGCACGCTGGAATTGAAAACCAAGCATGTCGATTTTTATAGCTACGGTGGAGTTGAGTACGCCCAGAATACGTGGAGCGTTGACCCCATAACCGGCAACCAAGTTGGTTATGGCGCCCCCGGCGCTACCAAGGCGTTCACCAATGCAGGTTGCTACTCCGAGACTGCACCCGGGACAAGCGTCGTTGTTTCAGGTCCTGTGCCTGGCTCTCTGGCCAATTGCACGGCCGACACACGCGCACTGATCGAGGGAACCCTCGGCTTCTGGTATCGCTTCTATAGCGGGCCCAAGGGCAGGTTCCAGTTCGGCAGTCAATACTCCTACGTGACGCGCAATACCTGGGCAGCAGCTGGACGCGAACCGAACGGGATAGACAATATGGTCTTCACCTCGTTCCGCTACTACTTGCCGTAAAAATCAAAATGGTCCCGCGCCACAGTTGGCGCGGGACCCTCCTTTTTCACAGGAAAGTTTAGCGGAAACCACACTTTCTGGAGGGCGCGTTTACCCTTCAGAGTCACCACCGGCCCGGTTTTGGCTTACTCTCCTTTGCCGGGTCGGTGGTACTAGCCTAATGCTTCGATCTCAAATCAAGCCACGGACCGGCGTTCGAAGCGAACAATAGAGGCTCCGACACTTTAGTGGACTTGCTTAATCGCGGCCTTAACTTTCTCCGCGACGTTCGCAGGTAGTGGCGCGTAGCTGAGCTGGTTTGTCATCTTCTGGCCGTCGTTGACCATCCAGGCCAGAAAATCCGCGATGATCTTGCCCTTCTTCGGGTCGGGCTCTCCCTTCGCATTCCTCGCCTCCTCGGGAATCAAGAGCCACGTAAAGCTGGATATGGGATAGGCTGTCTTGCCGGGCGCGTTAGTAATGGAGACGCGAAAGTCTGCAGGCATGTTAGCCGAGGCTGCCGCTTCCGTCACGCCATCGAGCGAAGCCTTCACGAAGTTGCCGGCGGCATTCTTGACGGAGCCGTACGTTATTTTATTTTCGACGGCGTAGATGAGTTCAACATAGCCAATCGAGCCTTCAAGTTGCCTCAGTTGTCCGGCCACGCCTTCGTTTCCCTTGCCGCCCAATCCCACGGGCCATTTTGGCGAAGGTCCCTTCCCTACGGTCGATTCCCACTCTTTGCTGACCTTCGAGAGATAGTCGGTGAAAATAAAAGTAGTGCCGCTGCCCTCGGAGCGGTGAATCACGATGATCGATTTGTCTGGAAACTTGACGCCGGGGTTGGCCTGAGCAATCGCAGGATCATTCCACTTCTGAACCTTGCCGAGAAAAATTCCAGCCAAAGCTTCAGGAGTGAATTTAATTTCGCCGCTGATTCCCGGGACGTTATAAGCGGGCACGACCGCGCCGAGCACGGTGGGGATATGGAGGATTTTGCCTTTAGCTTCCTTTAATTGTTCGTTGGTCATGGGGACGTCGGCGGCTCCGAAATCAACCGTGCCATTCAACACCTGGCGGATGCCGCCGCCGCTGCCGATTGACTGATAGTTGATCTGCACGTCGGAGTGAATCTTGTTATATTCGCTGAACCATTTGGAGTAGATGGGATAGGGAAAAGTGGCGCCTGCTCCGTTGAGTTGAGTCTGCCCCAGGACGGGCAGCGCGAAGGCAAGACCTGCCAACAGCAGCGCGATGCGATGGTTCACTCGGTAACCCCCGTCAAAATTTTAGATTTACGTATGCCCTTTTGTTTTATGCAGGAAATGTTAATGCAAGGTTACAACCCCGTAAATTTCCCATGAACCGACTTTGTTTCACAACTACTTACAACTCCTTTAACCACCACGCTAGAAGCCGAGCAGAAACCTTGATCTTCTGGCACACTGCTTGACGGTGAGGATGACGCCTTTCCGTGGGCAATGATCCGTTGAAAAACGATCCGTTGAAAAATGAATCTCGAATTGCGCCGGGCTCACCGGGCATTGAGCCGCGCTGGACCTCGAGCGCCAAAACCGGGATTGGCACTGCCTTGAACCTGCATAGCCGAGTCTGGTTCACGCTGAGCCACGGCATTCTCAATGAGATCTACTTTCCCCGAGTCGACCAAGCCTGCATCCGCGACTTTGGCTTGATTGTGACCGACGGTAAGGGCTTCTTCTCAGAAGAGAAGCGCCATTGCACCTTCCAGAATCTTCCCATCGAACCAGGAGTACCTGTCTACGAACTAACCAATACGGCCCTGGATGGCCGCTACCGAATTGAGAAGGAAGTGTTGACCGATCCCTGGCGAAACGTGGTTTTGCAGAAAATCCGTTTCGTGCCGCTGCAGGGGAAGCTTGGCGATTATCACCTGTACGCGGTGCTGGCGCCGCATTTGGCTAATTTCGGCTTTGGCAATACTGGCTGGGTTGGGGAATACAAGGGAAGGCCCATGCTTTTCGCACAACGTGATTCCGCGGCGCTGGCGCTTGGCTGCTCCGTGCCATGGCTGAAGCGTTCCGTCGGATTCGTTGGTGTTTCCGATGGCTGGCAGGACCTCGACCGCCATTTCCAGATGGCGTGGGAGTACGAGCGCGCGGAAAACGGGAACATTGCGCTGACTGGCGAAATCGATCTCTCTGCTTCTAACGGTGAATTCATCCTCGCCCTCGGCTTTGGCGAAATGTGGGCGGAAGCTGGACAACAGGTCGTCTCTTCCCTGTTGACTCCCTACCAGTCGACGAAGAGAGATTATGTTTCGCATTGGCGGAATTGGCAGCAGACGCTGAAAAAGCTCGATGAGAAGCCGCGGGAAAAAGATTTGTATCGCACCAGCGTGGCGGTTCTGCGCGCCCATGAATCAAAAGATTTTCTCGGCGGAATCATTGCCAGCCTTTCCATTCCCTGGGGCTTTAACAAGGGCGATGAAGATCTTGGCGGCTATCACCTGATCTGGCCGCGCGACCTCGTTGAAAGTGCCGGCGGATTGCTGGCTGCCGGCGCCCATGACGACGCCCTCCGCGTTCTGCATTATCTCGAGGCCACTCAGGAGGCCGACGGACACTGGCCGCAAAATATGTGGCTGGATGGGCGTCCCTATTGGAACGGCTTACAGATGGATGAGACCGCGTTTCCCGTTTTGCTGGTCGATTTGCTGCGGCGCGAATCGCCGCGCTGCTTCGGCAACGAACGTCGCTGGTGGCCAATGGTACGCAAGGCCGCAAACTTCATCGTGATTAATGGGCCGGTCACGCAGCAGGATCGGTGGGAAGAAGATGGCGGTTATTCGACCTTCACCATGGCGGCGGAAATTTCTGCCTTGCTGATCGCCGCCGATATGGCGGAATCGCTCGGCGAATCGCATCCCGCCGAATTTCTGCGCGACATGGCCGACACTTGGAATTTCAATATCGAGCGCCGTACTTACGCGGTTAATACCGATCTCGCGCGGCAGGTTGGGGTCGAGGGCTATTATGTGCGTATCACGCCGCCGCCCACGGGAGACGGAGTCGCTTCGCCGCTACAAGGTTTCGTCCCCATCAAGAATCGCGCGCCCGGGAGTTCGGATCGGGCGGCAGTGGAAATTGTCAGTCCCGATGCGCTTTCGCTGGTGCGCTTTGGGTTGCGAGCCCCTGACGATCCGCGCATGCTGAACACCATAAAGGTCATCGACGAACTGCTGCGCGTGAAGCTTCCGCAGGGGCCGGCGTGGTATCGCTATAACGGCGATGGTTACGGCGAGCACGCGGACGGGTCGCCCTTCGATGGCAGCGGGACCGGCCGTCCCTGGCCGCTGCTGGCGGGTGAGCGCGCGCATTACGAATTAGCCGCCGGACGCGCTGACGTTGCCGAGGCTCTACTCGGCGTAATGGAAAACTCGACGGATGCAAACCGCCTCATTCCCGAGCAAGTGTGGGACGCTAACGATATTCCGGAGCGCGAACTGTATGCGGGAAAGGCTTCGGGGTCGGCATGCCCGCTGGTGTGGGCGCACTCGGAATACATCAAACTTCGTCGCTCTCTGATCGACGGCAAAATCTTTGACCAGCCGTCGCAGACGGTGGAACGATACCTGGTCAAAAAAGTTTCAGCGACGTATTTCAACTGGCGCTTCAACAATAAGCCGCGCAGCATGCCCTGCGGGAAAAAGCTGCGGGTTCTGATGGTCGAACCGGCAGTGGTGCATTGGAGCTTCGACGCTTGGCAAACTAGCCAGGACAGCGAGTCCGTCGACAGCGGGTGCGGTCTGCATCATGTGGATCTACCTACAGATACTCTCATCAGGGGACGCCAAATTGTTTTCACGTTCTACTGGAAAAACGGTGCGTGCTGGGAGGAACGAGACCATCAGGTTACTGTTGAATAGCGATCCAGGATGGGTCGGAGATTCGTTGTTGAGATTCACAGATTTCCCGCAGTTTTCAGTCACCCGACGCACTGGCCGCGCGGGCACGGTGAGCGTTTGACGTGCGTCCGGTAGTTCGCGCCGCCACCAGGAGCGTGCCGCCTCTGCCGGCGATCGATCCCAGCCAGACCAGCGGCAAGAAGGCAAAAAAGAAGGGAGCGGATATTCCGCTGATAAGCTTTTCCGTCAGCGTTCCGCAAAGTTTTTTTCTGCTAAGGAAATCGAAGAGAACATTGGGCGTCGGCAACACCGCATTGAGTGCACTCTGCCACCAACCGATCAGGTCATATTCAAATTCCTGGTGCCAATGTGCGACCGGCACAAACTCAGTCCGATGAAGCATCCCGTCAATGGATGTGGCGGTGAAATGATAGAGATGGCGGGGAAGATCCAAATGCAGCCAGTTCGATCCGAAGGTTCTTGACTGCCACCCCTCAAAGTCCGGCACCGCTATCAGTATGAGTCCGTTGTCCGCTACCATGCGCCGAATTCTCGCAATGACCGCCCCCGGATCCTGCATATGTTCGAGGCTGTGCCAGAGGGTAACGCAGTCGAATGGACCCCGGTCTGCGCATTCGTCGAGGGTGCTAAAAACTTCCAGTCCGAGCCGCCGGGCGGGGGCCGAATTTAACTCTATCCCGGTCGTCTTCCAACCGCGTTTCCGGGCGGCCTGAAGAAATGTTCCCTCTCCACAGCCAACATCCAGAAGCCGCCGGCCGTGACCAAAGCCTGCCATCCGAGTGACAATCGCAATTCGGCGACGGTCGCAGAAGCTAGCTGTAAGCCCGTGGCGCTTGCCGTAGTACTCGGCGTAATGAGGCTGCAGTTGGTCGGGCGACGGATCGGTGATTCCTAACCCGCATACCGGACACCTGAGCACGTCAAACTCGAGTCCGGTTACAGGGTCCGAGACTCCGCTAAGGTGGGGCTCAAGCCGGTTGGAGCACATCGGGCATGTGCCGTCTCGGTTTACAGGTAGCCCCATGAGCCTGATTATTTCGGAAAAAACTACCAACCTCGGCGCACGAAGGTCCTAGACTTCGTAACCAAGGTACTGTTACTCGAACGGATTTAGCCTCGCGGCCCGGAGTTCGATGCCTGCCCTGCAAGCGCGAAACTCAATCTCAACTGAGAACTGTGCCTGTTAAACTTTGGCATGCTTGCGAATCTACCCCGAAGCAATATGCGCGTCCCCTTTCCCTTTGTTATGGTCGTACTGAAACTGATGATGATGACGATGATGAGTATCCTCGCGACCTCCCAAACTCTGCCGATTGTGCAGGCTGTGACTGACCCGAAGCAGATCGTGTCCAAACCCGATGCGCGCGTCGAGAAAAATCTTACGATTGAGAAACTGTATATGACGCGGCAGATGGGCGGCTCGACCTGGTCTCCGGATGGAAAGACGGTCGCCTTCGTCAGCAATCTGAGCGGACGGAATAATATTTGGACGGTCGATGCCGATGGTGGATGGCCGATGCAACTCACTGTGAGCAATGAGCGGCAGACGAGTCCGACATGGTCTCCCGATGGCAAGTGGATCGCCTACATGTCGGATTACGACGGCGATGAGCAATGGGATATTTTTCTCGTCTCGCCGAAGACGGGACAGGTTGTAAACCTTACTAACACGCGCGAAATCGCGGAGGAAAATCCGACGTGGTCGCGCGACGGACGCTACCTCGCATACATTGTCAAACCGAAGACTTCGTCGGTGTTCGAGATTGATGTTTACGACACAGTGATGCGCGATGTGAAACATCTGACTTCGGGCACGCCTAAGGACCGTATGAATGTTGCACCGATCTGGTCGGCGGACGGTGCGTTCATTGTTTATACGCAGGAGCAGGCGAAGGGCACGGACTCGAATGTGTTTGTGGTCGACGTAGCAAGTGCGCAGAGCACGCTGCTCACTCCCCACGATGGCGAACATCTTTATTCGGCCAACGACCTTTCGCCGGATGGCAAGAGCGTGCTGATTACGTCGAATGCCGCCAGCGGCTACGAGAATGTTGGACTGCTCGACATTGCGAGCAAGAAAATAAGATGGATAACTCAAGATAAGTGGGAAATCTCCGGCGGGAAGTTTTCCCCGGACGGCAAATTTCTTACCTACACCGCCAACATCGATGGCAACGCCGACGTTTATCTCTACGACGTTGCCGCCGGCAAGGCCCGCGATCTCGGTTTGCCGAAGGGGGTGAACCACGTTGCTGGCAATCCTTCGCCCTTCACCTCTGACGGGTCGCGCATGCTCTTTTCACACACCGGCCCCACCGCTCCCGGCGACTTGTGGGTCTATACCTTCAACGACAAGCTGCCGCGCCCGAACATTTCGCGGCAGCTTACATCGTCGCTTGTAGGCGGCGTGCGCTCTGAAGATATGGTTCAACCTTATCTCGTTCACTATCCCAGCAGAGATCGTAAGTGGACGATTTCGGCATTTGTTTATATGCCTTATAACTTGCCTCACAATCCTGAGCATCCGGCGATTATCTATGTTCACGGTGGCCCCACGGCGCAGACGATGAATACTTTCAATCGCTTCGTGCAATATATGGCGAATCAGGGCTATATCGTGATTGCTCCTAACTATCGCGGATCGAGTGGGTATGGGAAAGATTTTCAGCAGGCAAATCTTTTTGATATGGGCGGCGGTGATTTGCAGGATGTGCTGGCCGCTGCCGACTTTATAAAACAGACCGGCTACGTCGACTCGAAGAAACTCATTCTCATGGGCGGCAGTTATGGCGGTTACTTGACCATGATGGGAGTAACTAAGGCCCCTGAAGTGTGGGCGGCGGGCGTTCCGATTGTGCCCTTTGTGAACTGGTTCACCGAGATTCAGAATGAAGACCCGGTACTGCAGCAGTCTGATCTGGCGACGATGGGCGACCTCGTAAAGAACAAGGCGCTATATGAGGATCGGTCGCCGATTAACTTTGTTGATCAAATCAAGGCGCCGCTCTATCTCTTAGCGGGCGGCAACGACCCTCGTTGCCCTAAGAGCGAGGCGCAGCAGGTGGTCGATGCGATCAAGAAGCGCGGCGGCGTGGCCGAATATAAAGTCTATGAGAATGAGGGACACGGCTTTGCCAAAGTCGAAAATCAGATTGACGCCTACAAGCGTGTCGCAGAATTTCTGAAGGCTCACGTGCCGCCGGCGGATTGCGGGTGCTCGCTGAATTAGCAGCGCTTGTCTCGGAATACTTGTGAGTCCGCAGATAGGTAAGCCTTTCCTCTCTTATCGTGGCGATAAACCCCTGCGACACCTGCAAACAGGACCGAGTACGGCTACGGCTAGCGCGTTAAGCCGCATTGCTCTGGCCCGTTTGCGCTCCGACTAGCGAATCGGGCTCGCGGATGGCGACCTGAATTATGCCGTTTCGCACCGCGAACAACACCAGTTCAACCATGGAGTGAAGGTTAAGTTTCTGCATAACGTTGTTGCGGTGCGTCTCCGCGGTCTTGGGACTGATGCCCAGACGCGCGGCCACCTGTTTTGATGACTCCCCTTCTGCGACTAGTTGAATTACCTCGCGTTCTCGCGGTGTCAGAGTGGGAGCTATTTGCTCGTTTTTCGTGCTCTGAATATGTTCCAGATATCCGGAGAGCACAATTCTTGAGACCCGTGCAGTGAAAAAGGTATTGCCGTGTCCCAAGGCGTGGATGGCGGCTACTAAGTCGCGCGAGGCGTCGGATTTCAGAACGAAACCCTGAGCGCCAGCTTCAAAGGCGTCGCGAACCACTCGATCTCCGTCAGCCATGGTCAAGATCAAGACTTTAACTCGCGCATTCTCTTTAATGATTTGGCGGGTAGCGTCCAAGCCATTCAGGAGTGGCATGCCAATGTCAATAATCACAATATCAGGCTTTAATTCTTTGGCTTTGTCCACGGCTGCGCGACCATCGGAGGCCTCGGCGCACACTTCCCAGCCCAGGTCGGCCTTGATCAACGAAATCACGCCCTGCCTTATGACGTCATGGTCGTCGGCGACAAGAATCCGCAAGCTCATAGGGCGGCGCTTCTTTCTTCAAACTGGGGCACGGGGGGCACCGGGAAGGTCGCGTAATCACGGCATCGCGTGGAGATATCCGCACCCGGAGTGAGTGGTAAGATCGCCCGCAGCGTGGTTCCGCATTCATTGGAGTTGATTGACAGTGCTCCGTTGAGTTCGCCCAATCTTTCGCGCATTCCGGCCAAACCGACTCCCACGTCAGCGGTACCCTCGCCCAATCGTTGCAATACTTCCGCGGGTATGCCACGGCCGGAGTCCGCGACTTCGAGGATGACGCCTTCGGGGTGATAGAGAAAACAGACGGCGACGCTGGACGTTTGGGAGTGGCGATGCACGTTGGTTAAGCTCTCCTGCAACACACGGAACAGGGCGATCTCGATCTCTGTGGGGAGGCGTTCGGGAAGTTTGGCGAAGTCCAAGGTCACGTTGACCCCGCTGCGCTCGCCAAAGCCTTGCACATACCACTGCGCGGCTGCGGTGAATCCCACTTCGTCGAGCAAGGGGGGATGGAGAAGATATGAGGTCGTGCGAATTTCCTTGAGCGCCTGATCGGCCAGAGCAGAGATATCGGACAGCACTCCGGTTGTGTCCTCGTTTCGTTGAAGCTTGTACTCAAGGCTGGCGGCGGCCATTTTCAGCGCTGCCAATGTCTGTCCGGTGTGGTCGTGCAAGTCGCGTGCCACCCTTCGTCGTTCATCGTCCTGCGCTTTGAGAAGTCTTCGAGACAGCTTCCGCAGGGCGGCGGTGTGTTGCACGAGAAGCAATTCAAGTTGAGCGCGGGAAGGTCGACCTCGGAAATTCTTCACTGAGAGCCACATGGAACCCTACCTTTTGTCGGAAAGTTGGAACCGACAGTCTGTCCTGGAATATTAGGATTCTCACATGATGCGATGAATGCAGTCTGTGCCGTATTGCTCATGAGGGTTGCACGATTGCGATTGTCGAAATTCACGACCTGAGCAATCCTGATCAGTTTGCCAACGCGAATCCAACTAGCGTGAAGGAGGGAGTTGGCCATGCGCGCGACACTTCGCTTGCTGAAATCACTATTCATGACCAACGTCTTCAGCTGGGAAGCCGCGGCAACCCTGGGTCCCAGCCTCACCGGGGGTACGATTGCGGCCACGGAGGATATCTTTTCTCCCGGAGCAGCGGACAGCGTGAACTGGGTTCCTAGCGTCGCCGTAAAAGAATTGCCCGCGGACATGATTCGAGACGATGCGCAGAAATTTCTTCGCGAGGTCGAGATCATTCTCAACCATGATCGGCCGCATCTGGTTTTTGACTTGTCTAATGTGAAGTGCCTGGACAGCGGGGGTGTCGATATCCTGCTGCGCTGTTTGCGAGGGGCAAGCAAACGGGATCGCGACCTCAAGCTTGCGGCTGTTTCTCCAGAGTTGGTCAGCGTCCTGGAATGGACGAAGGCGGGGCGGATGTTCGAAGTTTTCGAGAGCCCATCAGATGCAGTACTGAGTTTTCGCCAGCAGCGACATTTGGATCAACCAAGCCGCAATCTCTGATTTTGGGGACCGCGCTGGGTGTCCCACGATCAGTTGCGGCGTGGGCTGGTAAAAGACAGCGCCCTCGATAGAGAGAGAAACGCCAGGCGACCATTCTCCCGCGAGGTCGCGCAACGCTAGCGCTGAAGACACTCGGCATGGCGCCTTTTGGCCGCTTCGAGACGCAACATCAGCATGTAGAGGACTATGCCTAGGTTGATGGCTACTACCAGCAATCGCAGCAAGTCGGGACCCCAGCGCAGGAGATCGGCTACTTCGAAAGGGATATAAATTGAGCCGGAGAGTATGGCTAACCATTCGGCCCATGGCCGGAGGTACCAGAGTCCATAAGCCTCGATGAAGCGCAGGACGACATAGACTGAACCGACGAGGGCAATCTTCCACAGGCGGACATCGCTCAGGCGATAGACGAGGTTGATGAAGACGCCCACATAGTGGTGGTAAGGGTTGACATGGAAGAATTCGAGGAAACTTTCAGCAACTCCCCAGATATCTTTATGGCGCATGGAGAAAACGCCAAGACCTGCGAGAACGACTACGATTCCTTTGGAAAACTCGAGAGTGGCAACGGTGCGTACACCTTTGATGTGAGCCGGATCGTCGATTCTGGGATGCGGGAAGTGCGGGTGCGGGGGGTGGAAATTGGTCTTGGATAGCCAGGGCATGGGCGCGGATTCAATTCTAAAGGCGAAAGCGATTTCGTGGACGCAGTTTGACGCCGCAACGGGCAACCGCTTCACAACCTAAAATCATGATTGTTGGCGAACGCTTGCTCGCAACTCCTCTACTATTTCCTGTGCCGCTTGGCGGGCTTGCTCGCTCTGGTTGACCTCAAAAGAGATGGCGCCTACTCTAGCGTGTCCTCCTCCACCGTAGCGCTCGCACACTCGTGCTAGATTGACGGTCGGTTCGCGGTTCGACCAGGGATTTGACCCTACCGAAACTTTTACACGGAACGAACTCTTGCTCAGCCCGATGCTGTAGATCGAATCGGGATGGAGATAGTAGGGAATGAATTTGTTGTAGCCTTCGAGGTCGAGGTCGGTGATGTCGAAAAAAATCGTGCCGTCTTTTTCTTCCGTGCGCTGGCGGAGAATGTCGATGGAACGGCTGTGGCGTTCGAGCAGAGGGGGCAACACGGACGCCACAAAGGGTTCCTCCAGAATCTTGGCCAGGGGCTGATAGGCGAGAAGCGGGATCATAGTCTTAACGAAATTGCGGTCGGTAGACGCTTCGATGGCCATCGTCAACTTCATGGCAGGCGCCCGCATTTCGACGGCGGATTTCGCATCGTCATACATGGCGCCGTCGACGATGTCGGTCCAGTGCACTAACTCGGCGACCGGACGCGGATCAAAACCGAACCGCTCTTTAGCGATCATGGCGATGAAGCTGGTGCAGGACTTGAAATCTGGATCGTAGAATTTGCGATTGCTCTGATCCTGCTCGAAGTGCGCGGCGTCTGCAGGAGAAAGAAATGCGCTCTCGTGATGATCGAACCACCAGGTGATTTTGGGCGAGCTGGAATATTTGAAATCGACGATGGCATTCTCGTCGCCGTCGAATTGATTCTCGTCGAAGAGCGAGCCGGCGCGATGGAGCAGGCCGGAGTAGACGAATTCAACGTCGTCGCTGATGCGTTCGCGGTAGAAGCGAGAGAACAGGGCGGCGGAGCAAGCTCCGTCAAAACACTTGTCGTGATAAAACACTCGCACTCGCAAAATGGCTTCCCTTCCCGTTTCTCTGGGCTGATGGTGAAAAACAACTAGGGTTGCTGGTTTGGCGAGTTATGTCAAGGGGAGGAGAAGAAAGTCTTCAGGGTTTCAAGAGTTTCAAGGTTTCAAAGAGGGCACGCCTGGAGACTTCCAGACCTCGATACCTGCCACTCATTACTTCTTCCGCCGGCGGATTTTGAAGTCGAAGCTTATTACTCCGTTCCAATCTCGCAGCGCGACGATCGAAATATTTCGGGTGATATTGTATTCGACTTGAATGATCTGCTGATTCGACACCGTGACGTTGGTGCTGTAGGTGAGGGTGAGGTTATTGGCTACCTGCTGCTCGACCGTGACCTGCGGGCCTCGAACCACGGCGGTGTCGCTGGCCAGGCCCTGCGGATCGATTTTGACTCGGCTGGCTCCAAAAAGCCTTTGCAATCGGCTGTTGACCGTACTGTTGAGAGCTTGATTGATCAGCAGGTTCGAAGCTTCCCCACCAAATCCGAAGCCTCCACTGCTGTTAGCAGCGGCGGATTCCTCCTGCGTGCGGCCGAGAGCCAGGAGTGCGATTACATCAGCCTCGGGGAGCTGCGGTTCGGACTGCCAGGTGACTTTCAATCCGTTCGTGACGCTGGCGTCGCCCCGGAATTGCACGGTGATGTCATAGTCGCGCACCCGGGTGGTCGCTTGCAGGTCGATAACGGGCTGCGTGCGAGCTGGATTCGAGAAAGTGACGTCGCCGCGCTCCAGTTTGTATTTTGTCCCGTTGAAGGTTACTTCGCCTTCGAGAACCTCAACGCGGCCTAAAATTGCTGGGCGATCGGCCGTCCCTCGCACCCTGAGGTCGGCATTGCCGGAAAGGCGAGCGATGGCGGTTTGCATCTGCAATTCGGGAGTGGTGGCCACGTGGACGTCGAGCTTGAGATGGCTTTGCAGACTGTCGCTGCCGGTGAGGACGATCGCCTGCTTGCTCTTTTCGATGTAGGCGCCGAAGTCGAATCCGGGAGTGACGGCGAGTTTGGTGACCAGCACGTCGCCAGTCAGCAAAGCGGCGTTGGTGGTTCCGGTGAGGCGGAGATCGGCGTTAGCCGTGGAACTCACGCCGGGTGGATAACGGAGGCGAACACCTCGCGCAGTAACACCGAAATCAAGTAGAAGCAGTCCGCTCTCGTAGGTGGCGGAACCGGTGAGTGTGATAGCGCCGCCGCCGGTGCTGCCGCTTAGTTTTTCGATCTGGAAGCGATCGCGATCAAAGACCAGTGCACCGTTGAGATCGCTGAGGCCACTGGGAAAATCGTTGTGACTGACGAAAGTATCTTTGACTTCGAGGCGGCCCTGCAGTATGGGATCAGAGATCGTACCCGTGGCGGTAAGGTTCACTCCGACATTGCCGCGCGCGAGAATTTTTGGGCTGAGCGATTGCAGAAGCGTCAGGTTGATGGAGCCGTCGACGCCGAGGTCGAGTTCTTGCAGCCCACTCAAATGGGCGCGGCCATGGGCGGTGAAGTCGGTGCCGCTACCCGCAAGATGGAGATTTTCGATGAGCACGGACTGGTCCGCGACCTCGAAGCGGATCGGCCCGACGCTCTGCACTTTTACGTGCGCAACTTCGACGCTGAAGGATTGGAATTCGGCGCTCGCCTTTAAATTGCGAGGCGTGCGCAGCGGACCGCGCAGGTGGAGCTTGCCCTCAAGCGGCGATTGTCCGGTGATTTTTCCGGGCAGATAAATTCGCAGCAGCGAATTAACGTCAAGATTGTGGAAGGCGAGATTCAGATCGGCGGGGAAATCATGCTCTAATCCCACGCTGCCCTGAATGCTGAGATCGGCCTTATCGAATTCGGAGTGCGCGTTGAGCGTGAGTTCGCGTCCTTGTGTAACGGTGTCAAGATAAAAGTCTCCAGCACGCTCTTTATCGAAGGCGAGATCTTTCAGATGGAAGTGGGCCTCTATCGATGGCTGGTCGATCGTTCCGCTGGCGCGTAACGTGAAGTCGGCCATGCCATCCGTAGCAAAGCGACTGGTCTGCAAACGCGGCAAATGGGCGAGATCGAATTTTCGTCCGGAAATATTGAGGTGAAACTCGGTTTTCGACAATGTGCTTTCGGAGGAGCGGCGGTTGGAGAGAGTGAGGTGCGCTGTGCTGACGGCCGCGCTGCCGGAGAGCGGAGCGTCGAAAACAGTCGTTTCGATGTTATTGAACTGAAGCTCATTATCGGCGAGGCGAAGGTCGCTTTTCAGCAAAGGGACGGCAACGCGGTAGGCCGATCCGTTGCGCACTTCGAGATGTCCATCGCCGTGGGGATAGGCCGGCGTGCCCGAGAAAGTGGCGGAGATATTCAGCGTACCGGAAAAAGGCTGGGTGGCGCCGGCCAACCGCGCTAGTTCGGCTACATCGGCGCTGCGCAGATCAAAGTGCAAAGTGAAGGGGTCATTGTCTTCTAACGCAGAATTGGTCAGGGCGGCGCTGGCGTCGAAGTGGGCGATGGAGTGGGCGTGAAGAAGAGACCCGTTGCGCGCAGAGAAATGATGGCTGGAATACTGGAGGGCGGTGGTAAGCGCGTCCCAGTGAACCACGCGAGCAGAAACGCGTTCGGTCGCCGGTAAGGCAGTGTCGAAATCGTAAACTTCGAGATTTCCGTTGATCGAGAGATCGGACAACTTGCCGCTGGCGCTGCCAGACAAACCGGCCCACCCATGAACCGTGAAAGGCAGATTTGGCGAGCCGTAGGCGGCTTCAAGAAGTGGCGCCCACTCTCTGAGATTGTGGCTGGTCACGGTGAAGCGCAAGGCTGAAGTCGCGGCCAGATTCCCGCTGGCGGTGATCTCGGAGGAAGATGTAACGAGGTGCAATTGCGACATTTCCAGTTCGTCGCGCGAGCCGCGATAGACGCCAAAGATCTGACCTAATACGGGGATTTCGCCAGGGACGGGACGCGATGGTGGAACGATGCCGAGACCAAGATGAGTTTCCGCCTGCTTGATCGAACCGACCCACAGCATGTCGACGTTGCCGCTCGCGCTTCCGTTGAGGTGGAGTCGATCGAGGGGGAGTTTTTTGGAGCTGAGCAATTGGAGAGCTGGGAGCAGCGGGAAACCGGACAACTGCAGGTGTACGGAACCGCGCTGCAGTGCGTCGGGCGGAACTTTGGCGACTTTGTGTGGGCGCTTGGCTGGCGTTGGTTCGAGGGAACGTTCCACGGAATTCTCTACCGAACTCTTAAGCGAAGTGACGAGAGAGGTGTGCCAGTTCACTACGTCGACATCACCCTGAAGATCGCCACCCAGCAAGTTTGCCTTGATCGCGGAGAGGTGCAAGCGTTCCGGAGTAAGAGCGAATTGGGCGTTAAGGCGGCCGTTTCGCACAGAGACCTTCGGATTCGACCATTCGACGTTTGTAGCTTCCAAGGTTCCGTCGGTTACGAGACCCTTCAGGTTCCAGGTAGCTTTGCCATGAAACTGAGCGACCCCTTTGCGAATCTGGGGCTGGCGAAAAACGGCCGCTATTTCGCTGAGTTCGGCCTGGCCATAGTAGTTGCCGCTTACTTGAGGATTATGAAAATCACGCACGCCGCCGATGAATTGAATTTCCGATTTGCCGGAAGTGAGCGTCAGCACGCTGATGTCTGCGTGTTCGCGACCCAGGATTAGCGAGGCGTCGGCGCGCCATACAAACTGCGGGTAGTCCTGCACACGCGTGGCCACGCTGCCGGCGGCCACGTGCGCTTCATATCGACGGCGCAACAACGAATAATTCAAGAGCAACGTCATGTCGTGCGCGTCAAATTCGAAGGGAACTTTCTTGTCTTGCCAGAGCAACTCGCCACGCTCGACTGCGATATGCGACACCGAGAGCTCCACCAGTTGTTGAAGCGCGTTCTGGTCTGAGGCGGCTACCTGCGGCGCAGGCACATTTGTGCTGCCATCGGGATAGGTAATGACGTGAACCACAGGATGGTCGAACACAATGGAGTGCAGCCCGACTGTAGTGCTGAGGAGCGAGATGATTCTCAGCTGCGCTTGCAGCCGGTCGATATGCAAAAAAGGCAATTGCTCAGGACTTTCGTGCCCGTGGACGGTCACGTTGCGAGCATCGACGCGAAGCCGAAAAGGGATGGTATGTAGTTCGCCGAGCTCGACGCGGCCGCCGGTCATTTTCTCAACCGAGGCCACCACCTGACGACGAACACGCTGTTGAAAAGAATCGGTGGTGACGTACCAGGCTAGCAATGAGAGCCCGATCAAGCTGAAGAGACAGAAAAAAACCAAGAGTTTCAGGAGGATGCGGCGGCGGACGGGAGGAATGGGGTTGGGAGCTGATTCAGGTGCTTCGGACACTCGTTCGCTCAACGGTTCTGCTCTCCGGAGCTGGCCTGAGGCGTTCCTATATGGCTTCCCGAGCGCAGGCTGGCCAGCCAACCGGTAAGAAGTTCATTCATTTTTTTCTCGGCCAGCAGAGTCTTGATGCGACCGAAGACTTCGGTCAGCGGCGCGGCCCGGTCGCCAGCCTTTTTCAATTGCGGAAGCAATTGATCGCGGTAATAGGATTCGACTGCCTGTTGGTCAATCTGAATCGAGGGGCGCAGACGGTCTTCGACCAGCTTCATCAGCTGAATCTGATCGGCGAGACGTTTCTCCACAGCACTTGGGGTCAGCCCGTAATGTTGCAACGTAGCCCGCCAACCGTCGTCGGTGGCAGCATCGGGATGGACCTTGCTGACTTCCTTGCGAACCTCCGCGACTTGGGCCGCGACTACATCGGCGGGAGCGGGTTGCGATGGGCGAACCTGCTCGCGCAAAAGCTCCTGATCAATGAGGCGATCAAGAGCGGCGGCACGTTCGGCGCTCGTGAACGAATCGGGGTCCCGGCCAGCAGAAAAGGCCTCGAAGGCGACTTCCTCCTCCCAATCGCTTTGCAAGAGCACGTGTCCGTTGACGTTTGCGACTACGCGATCAACGATCTGACCGCCGAAGGCGGAGACGGCGAGAGCGCAGATCAACGCCAAAGCGAATGAGCAACCTTTCACGATTTGCAAAAGTCGACGGGGCATCCGACAGCTCTGGGTGGTTTCACGAACGATCCTATCGCATTGGATGCGCGGTTGGGTCATCAGAATGACTGCCCGAAGGTAAATGAAAAGTTAAAGTGCCCGGCCCGCTGATATGCAAATTGCCCAACCGGCGGTGCCACGCCGTTGCTGGTGACATTCGTATAGCTCGGAAAGTACGGTGGGTTTAGATTGTATCCGAAATCGAAGTTTAAAGGCCCAATCGGCGTCTGATAACGCACACCGACGCCGATGGCATGAGACGCGTAGTTGTAATTGCACAGCGAGTAAACCGGCGCCGGTGCCGGCTGAAAGCAGGCTTGCTGGTTGGGCTGGCGGATGCGTCCGAGGCTCGCAAGCATTTCCTGCGGCCGCGCAAAAACGTTCCCCATATCATGAAAAAGGGTGAAGCCGATCTGGTCGTTCAGGTAAGGCAATGTGACGTTTGGAAACCGCAACTCCAGGTTATTGAGGAAAATGGCGCTGCCCCCTATGGGGTAACCGGTAAAGGGATCGCGCGGCCCCGCCTGGTTCAACCCGAAACCGCGATGAGAGTTGCCCCCGCCGCTGTAAAAACGTTCCGGCAACGGAATAAGGCTTTCGGTTGTACTCGGGGTTTGCCATGGGTCGAGCACCACTGTGCTGGCGAAAGCATTCTCAATTCCTATCGTGGTAGAGCGGGCAAGAACGAGGCCTTGGCCGGTACTATGATTGCGGAACAATGTGTAATAAGAAGAGTTTCTAGTCAGGAAGCGGCTGAAGTCAGCTTCTGACCCGAAATAGCTTGAGGCGACGCCACCTTCTACGGTGGTGTAATTGCCGCGCGTAGTCTCCAAGTCGTTATCGCGGCGGTTGCGTATGTAGATAAAATTCGGTGTGCCGACGCGCGTGGGCTCGGAGAGAAGTGGAATGAGGTTGGAACTAACCTGGATGTCGGTGGCCTCCACCCGGCGGTAACTGAAGCGGTAGGCGAAAGTGCTGAGCTCGCGATCCTGCACCTTGTAAAGTACCTGTAAAACTTGAAACGTTCCTTCCAGGCGCCTGGAAGTAAAAGTAGATACGTCGACAGTGTTGTCGTAGAGAGCAGTGGCCGTAAAACGGAGCTTATCGAGATTGAGCATCTTGGGGATGCTATAGCTGACGAGCGCTCTCTGCTGCAGATAGCCAAGGTTACCCCTAAAAGTAAGGGTCTGGCGGCGGCCGCCGACATTGATGCGGCTCACTCCGAGTGAAACCATGGGGCTGACGCCGGTTGCGCCAAGTGGGTGGCCGCTTCCAGCGGGCTGTCCGGTCTGGAACTCAATTCCGCCGCCATAATCGAAGGTATAGCGGTCGGCCTCATTCACGGTGATGACGACATTCTTGCGCGACTCTGTGCCGTCGGGATTCTGGATAGCGGTGTCGACTTGCTTAAACAGGCCAAGGTCATAAAGCCGGCGTTGGCTCTCGAGCATATCCTGCTGGCTGAGGGGCGCGCCCGGCTGCACTCGAATCTCGCGGCGAGCGACTCCTGGACGTGTGTGGTCGAGGCCGTCGAGAAAGAGTCGATTGACGAAGAACTGTTCACCTTCGTGGATGGTAAAAGTGACGCCGACGTGGGGCAAATTGTCGGGCGATTCAACGGGAACATAGGCGACGTCGACGGTGGCATTGGAGAATCCGTTGTCGAAATATTTGGTGAGAATCGTGTCACGGTCAGCGGCCAGGCTGGATTCGTCGAAGCCCTGACTTTCGGTGGTGGAAATTTCCGGAAGCTGTTCCTGGGGAAGAGTATAACTGCCTTCGATGCGGACCCACGCCACGCGTGTTTGAGGACCCTCTTTGACCGTAATCTGGATGGCGAGAAGCGAGGGCTTACCCTGGTATCCCTCAATCAGCTTGCTCGTGACTTCAGCCTGGCGAAAGCCGCTGGCACGATAGAGATTCTGAATGCTCTCTACATCTTCTTCCAGCAATGCTTCGCTGTAGCGGCCGTGGCTGAAGATTCGTCCGGTGGCTTGGTCTTGCATACGCGAGCGAACTTGTTCGTCGGAAAAAAAATGGTTGCCGGAGACGCGAATTGCCGCCAGCTTGTGCCGGTCGCCCGGCTTGATGTCATAGATGACCTGAAGATTTCTCCCATCCGGCGAGTTGTGCTGGCTCACCTTAACAGCGGCCTCGAAGTATCCGAGAGTCTGGAGGTGGTTCTGGATATTACGCCGGCCTTCATTAAGCAGATCATCGTCGACCGCGCCTTCTTCGTAGATGGGTACCAGTCGCCGCAGGACATGATGATCGAGTTTGAAACCTTCGGCGGCAATCGCGACGACTGGTCCGCGGTCAACTTTGAAGACGTAGTCCACGACATTGCGATCGGGACGATAGGTTCGGCCGGCCACTTCGACCTGGGCGAGAAGGCGATATTGCTTTTGATAGCGACTGCGAATTCGTTGCAGAGCGCGGGTGATGCGGGCGGATGTCGCGCGATCGCCAGAACGGAGACGGGCAATCTCGGCGATCTCGGCTTGGGAGTACCCGGCATCCCCCTCGACCGCAATTTCTCCGACCAGAGCGCGCGGACCACGCAGAATGTGGAAGATCAGATTGATCTGGCGCTGGCTCAGGTCGCGTTGCTCGCTGTGCGTGACTTTCGATTCATGAAAGCCATTCTCTTCCATCACTCGTTGAATGCCGGCGAGAGCGCGGTCCAGTTTCTCGGGCGAGTAGAGCTCGCCGAGTTGCAGACGGCTGGCGCTGGCCAGTTGATTCGGCGATGGATTAGTCGAAACACCCTCCATGATCACCATGCCGACAAAGAAATTGGCGACCGTCAGAAAGCGCACGCGGACTCCGGCGGTGTCTGTGCGCGTGGCCTCAGCCTGGATGTCGGCGAAACGTCCCGTGGCGAATAGCGCCTGGATGGCGTCATGGAGATTTTCGCGGGTGAAAGGTTGGCCGATCTTTAACGGCGTGGCGGCCAGCAGCGATGTGGCTTCCTCTGGTGGAACGCCGGGAAGTTCGATTTCGTCGATCGCCAATCCGAGGTAGGGAGTGATAGATCCGAATGAGCTGGATGGTGGCGCTTCCGGGTGGGCTTGCTGCTGAGACGCCGGCGGGGAGTCTGGTGGAGCAGCCTGCGGCGAATCTTGCGCCCACCCAGGTTGTTGGGACGCCAACAACAGAATTGCTAGCGCCATCAGGGTCGCGTAAATCGCGTAGGGGCGGAGCCCGCCCCGAGCTCGCCGAAGGGTGCCTCCACCCGCCCAGCCGAGCAAAGCTCGGCAAAGGTCGGTAGCCACAACAATGTTGGACCTAGCATCGGACCAGCGATCTGAGCTGCGTCGAGCCCCAACCCACGACATTCCATCCCAAAATTCTGGTGCGTCAAACATGAGGGCTTTCGAGTTCGATGAATCACTCAGGCGCACGCGTTGCTCTCAAGAACAAGTTTGACGACCGGAACCTATAATACTTGGGTTGGAAGCGTGAGAAAGGTAATCGCCAAGGTAATTGCTTTGCCAATCGACGATCGAAATTCGAACCATCACTCGGATGCTCACTCCGATGATCACTCCAATCGTGGCTCCGATGACCGGTACTCGCGGCAGGTCTTGTTCAAAGAGATAGGGGCGGAGGGCCAAAAAAAATTGGCTCGCGCGCGGGCGGTCATCGTCGGGTGCGGCGCGACTGGTTCGGCGCTGGCCTCCTTGCTGGCGCGATCGGGGGTTGGGACGCTCAGGATTATCGACCGCGACTATGTCGAGCCGAGCAATCTTCAGCGCCAGACGCTTTTCGACGAAGCGGACGCCCGCGAATCCGTGCCGAAAGCCATCGCCGCGGCGCGCCAGATTGCGCGTTTCAATTCGCAAGTAGTCGTCGAGCCGCAGGTCGCGGACCTGACTCCAGGTAATGTCGATTCCCTGCTCGGCGGCTACGATCTGATTCTGGATGGCACTGACAATTTTGAAACTCGCTATCTGATCAACGACTACGCGATGAAAAATTCAGTGGTGTGGATTTACGCTGCAGCGGTCGGCAGCTACGCGGTGACCATGAATATCATTCCCGGTGAGACAGCTTGCCTGGCTTGCATTTTCCCCGAGTCTCCACGAGGAACGGTAGAGACGTGCGAGACGGCGGGCATTTTGAATTCGGCGGTGAACCTGGTCGCGTCGCTCGCGGCGAGCGAGGCCCTAAAATTTCTAGTGGGGGCGCGGGCGAAGCTGCGGCGAACTTTGCTCTCGTGGGATGTATGGAGCAACGAGCGAGCCGAGTTGGCGGCCGGTCATCCGCGGATGGGATGCCGCGTCTGTTTGGGACAGTTTGTTCATCTCGCAGGTGATGGTCGCCCGCACATTACTTTGTGCGGTAGAAATTCTGTCCAGATTCACGAGCGGCAACGGCCGGTGGACTTCGCAGAACTGAGTTCGCGTCTTCAGCCTCTTGGCAATGTTCGGCACAACGAGTTCGTACTGAAATTCTGGCGCGAGCCTTATGAGATGACGCTGTTTCCTGACGGTAGGGCGATCATCAAGGGGACGACGGACACAGCCGTAGCACGGAGTTTGTATGCGCGGTATGTGGGGAGCTGAAATGCCGGCGGCTAGAGGACGAATGACGAATTAAGAATCGGTGAAATGGCGGCAAGGGCAATAATTCGGGCGGTGCTTTATGGAGGAATACTCTGCGGCGTGCTCGACGCTCTAGCGGCCACCGTATCTTTTCGAATGCGCGGCGTTCCGGCGCAAAGGGTTTGGCAAAACGTGGCCAGCGGATTGCTGGGTGCGAGCGCCTTTCAAAAAGGCCGAAATAGCGCTGCTCTTGGTTTGGTGCTCCATTTTGTTATCGCGTTTAGTGCCGCGTCTGTTTTCTGCGTCACGGCGGCGTTCTTGTCCGGGCTCCTAGGGTCCCCGCTAATTGCCGGCGCACTGTATGGCATAGTTGTTTTCTTGGTCATGAACCTGATTGTGCTGCCACTGTCGGCGATGCCGAAAAGGCCGCTTAGTGTTGCGGTGGTTGTCACGCAGATCATCATTCATATTCTGTTCGTGGGGCTTCCAATTTCTCTTTCGGCAAGCCGGATTCTAGGTTAATCGTTTGCAGGATGTGCGCACTGGTTTTCATCTGGCCGCTGCCGCGACATGGCCTGAAACTCCGCGAATCGCCAAAGAACGCCGCGAATCACCCGGTATCTTGCCTGTTTCGCCGTCGCGCCAACTGGCCAGCAAACTGCACTTAAGGGCTTGGATTTGTCAGTCCCTCGTGGAGGCAGTATGCGACCCTATTTGATTTTGGTGACGGTGGTTCTGATGGCTGCGGCAGCCTTTGGGCAGTCCTTCCCTTACTCTGGCGCGTGTTTTTATGGATGCGGGCCGTATGTTCCGCGTTTGACCACGCCGGAGATCTCTCTGCAACAGTATTCGCCGAATCCGGTGGGAGCGCGCAACGCGACCACGGGATTAATTGCCGGCGCGACGAACTCGACCCTTTCGCAGATTCAGGGATCGACCAGCTCGGTCTCTACCGTCGCCGTGTGGTATGAGGGTGGCGGCGCCGCTGTGCTCTCACCCGAAATTCAGCTCTGGCCAGAGACGGTCGGACGCGAAGGTCACATCATGCGCGGGCCCATGCACGACGGAATGCTGGAAGATCGTATGCGCGCGGAGCAGTTTCGCGACGAACATCCCTTCGAAGCGCGCGCTCGCGAAGAGCACGTACGTGAAATGCATCCGCGCGAGGAGCGTTCCCGTGAAGAGCACGGTGAGCGCTCATCCGAAGAGGCCCGGGTGGATTGGACCTACATCAACGGGCCGGTCAATCCTTCCGCTGAAGTGAGCGGATCCAAGAAGGCGGGACGCGTCTACACCAACGACGACGTGAAGCGCCAGAACGATAAAAACGGTATGGTGAAGTACGACGACAAGACAGAGAAGATTTAAGAGCAGCTATTAGCTGTCTGTTGTCGGCTTTCAGTTTGATCGTCAGCTCTCGGTCGCGATTTGGGGCGGCCGTGAGCTTTTTTTTCGCCAAATTCTTGCTCATCATCACCCTCTCGCGTTTTCTTCGATAGAATCCTCTGCGGACGTGGAGAGGCAACCTTGCGCAGACTTTTGGTTTCCGTTATTTGGATCGCTGCTACGTGCAGTTCGCTGTTGAGCCAAAACCTTTCACCTCTGACGCGGAGCTTTGTGAAGGTAGATGCTCCGGTAGTGGCGCTCACTCACGTGCAAGTGATCGATGGTACCGGCGCAGCCACTCGTGACGATAAGACCATTGTGATTGCAAATGGAAAAATTGAGTCGGTATCTGACGCCTCGTCTGCCACTCTACCGAAAGATGCACAGGTGATCGACCTGCACGGCTACAGCGTAATGCCTGGTCTTGTGGGTATGCACGATCACATGTTTTATCCGATGGGCAACGGCATCTTCGGAGAAATGGCATTCAGCTTTCCGCGTCTCTATCTCGGGGCTGGAGTTACAACGATCCGTACCACGGGAGCGCTCGAGCCCTATACCGATCTGGAACTGAAGAAGCAAATCGACAAAGGCGAAACGCCGGGGCCCCACATGCATGTCACCGGTCCTTATCTCGAAGGCGCAGGCAGTTGGGCGCTACAAATGCATCAGCTCACTGGCCCGGACGACGCGACAAAAACGGTTAATTTCTGGCTGGATCAGGGTGTCGACAATTTCAAAGCCTACATGTTCATTACGCCGCCTGAGCTCAAAGCGGCTGCCGATGCGGCGCACAAGCGCGGCGCCAAAGTTACCGGGCACCTGTGCGCCGTCGGCTTTCGTGAAGCTGCCTCCCTTGGCATCGACGATCTCGAGCATGGCTTACTTGTGGATACAGAGTTTTATCCCTGGAAAAAGCCGGGCGAGTGCCCCGACAAAAGTGACTACGATTTGATTTCCAAGCTCGATGTAAACGCCGGCCCGGTCCACGACATGATTGTTGACTTGGTGCGACGCCGTGTTGCTGTGACTTCGACATTGCCAGTATTCGAAATGTCAGTTCCGGGACGACCCACTATTCAGCAACGAATTCTCGACGCTCTCGCCCCCGACGCCCGAACTGCCGTGCTCAACAATAAAGTCCGGGCCGGTGACGCAGCCGCGATCCGAAAGCGATATAACTCTGACTCGTCCCCTTGGACCGCAGCCTTCAAGAAAGAGATGGAGTTCGAACACGCTTTTGTCCAGGCCGGAGGAATGCTCCTGGCTGGCCTCGATCCCACGGGCATGGGAGGCGTGATTGCTGGCTTCGGCGACCAGCGGGAAGTGGAGTTGCTGGTCGAAGCCGGTTTCAGTCCGCTGGAAGCAATCCACATTGCGACCGCCAACGGCGCCCAGTTCATGGGCGACCTGGACCACATCGGTACGATCGCACCAGGCAAGCAGGCGGATTTGGTCGTGATCAAAGGCGACCCATCAAAACATATAGAAGACATCGAGAAGGTCGAAACGGTTTTCAAGGACGGGATTGGCTACGACTCGGCCAAACTGATCGAATCGGTGCGCGGCGTGGTCGGGAGCCGGTAGACGCGCGACCGGAACTAAGATCGAAGCGAACTCTCGTTTTGTTCAACAGTTCTGCACCGTGTTTAACAATCTGCTATCTTCGTGCGGTTGACCATCTCCACTTATATTATGCGGGCGCCCTTAGGCGCCGAGGATGCGTCTACTCATGGCTGAGATTGCTCGACCCGAACCTTCTCGTCTCTATCGCTGGATGGTACTGCTGTTTGTCGCGGTGGCGATGGGTGGCAATTACTACATCTATGACAGCATCAATCCGCTGGAACGGATTTTCATCGACAAGCTCGGTTTTTCGGCAACGGCGTTTGGATGGCTGAATTCTTCTTATAGCGTGGCAGCTGTTGCGACCCTGCTGATCGGCGGCATTGTCATCGACCGGATCGGCACCAAAAAAGCGATGACGGTTTTCGCCGCACTTTGCCTTCTAGGAGCGTTGCTGACGGCAGCGCGCGGACGGCCCGGCGTCATGATCGCCGGTCGAACAGTGCTTGGGCTCGGTGCCGAATCGATGATCGTCGCGGCCACGACTGTCTTGGCTAAGTGGTTCAAGGGCAAAGAACTGAGCTTCGCCTTTGGCATCAATCTCACAATTTCGCGCCTCGCGTCGGTGGCGGCCGATAATTCTCCGACTTGGGCGAATCGCGTTTTCTACCCCCAAGGGCCAAACGGCGAACCAAGCTGGCAAGGGCCGCTCTTGATCGCAGTCGGCGCCGGAGTGCTGGCGGTCGTCTGCTCCATCGTTTACTGGATGCTCGAGACCCGTGCAGAGGGGCGCTACGAATTGGGGCAGGCAGGGTCGATCGACAAGCTTGAGTTTAGGCAGATTTTTCGCTTCAATCCGTCATATTGGTTCGTGGTCGGGCTCTGCTTTACTTTTTATTCGGCAATTTTCCCCTTCCGCACGTTTGCTATCGACTTCTTCACCAATAAGATTCTGGCGGCCCATGGAGGAGTTAGCGCCTCCGACGCGATTCGGGTATTGGCGCACGAACGGGCGGGATTCTTTAACAGCCTGCTTCCGCTTTCGGCCATGATCGCTACGCCGCTTTTCGGATTGCTGGCGGACAAAATTGGCAAGCGTGCGTTCTTGATGATGTTCGGGTCGATTCTACTGATGCCCGTGTATTTGATGATGGGCTACACCAACATTTCGCTCTATGTCCCAGTCTGCATGATGGGTATTGCCTTCTCGCTGATTCCGGCAGTGATGTGGCCCTCGGTCGCTTATATCGTCGATCAGAACCGCTTGGGGACGGCGTACGCCCTGATGACGTTGATTCAGCAGATTGGCTTCTTCATCTTGAACCTGCTTATCGGAAAGGCTAACGATTACAGCCACGCAGGGTTGGATAATCCAACGGGCTACGGTTTGGGAATGTGGATTTTCTCAGTCCTGGGATTTGTCGGCCTGGCGTTTGCGATTCTGTTAAGGATTCGCGAGACCGGCCCACAGGGCCACGGCTTGGAGACGATCACAGCAAAGGCCTAGTGTGGAACGGTCACGCAATAGGTTACGAAGGTGATCTCCCCTGCTTATTAGTTGGCGTTTTGGCAGCTGAGATCATCTAATAGGCTACGGTTTTTGGTATTCTTTCGGCTAAGGATTTGGTCGAGATCACTTCCGCGACTGGCTCGGCAAATTTGTACAACGAAAAGAGTTTGAAGCCGCATCTGAACGGGTAGCGGCCGGAAAAGGCGACTTGACCGACCAGAAGCAACGCATCACTGAAGCAGAAGCAATTGAGCAGGCAAAACAGGGCCAGGAAGGCGCTTTCGAAGTCCTGTATCACCTGCACAAACGACGTGTGTATTCTCTATGTTTGCGCATGGTCTCCAATCCCGCCCAGGCCGAAGATCTGGCCCAGGAAGCATTTCTTCAGCTATTTCGCAAGATTGGAACCTTTCGCGGCGAGTCGGCCTTCTCGACCTGGTTGCATCGCATGACGGTCAATGTCGTCCTGATGCAGTTGCGCAAAAAGGGGTTGCCGGTGGTTTCCCTCGAAGAGACGCTGGAAGCGGACGACGAGGCTCCGAGAAAAGAGTTTGGCACCAAGGACGTGAAGTTGACAGGGTCGATCGACCGCTTGCAACTACAACGGGCCATTGACAAACTGCCGCCCGGGTATAAAACGGTTTTTGTATTGCACGATATTGAAGGTTTCGAGCACAACGAGATTGCAGAAATCGTGGGCTGCTCGATTGGCAATAGCAAATCGCAGTTGCATAAGGCGCGATTAAAGCTGCGAGATTTTCTGAAGTTCATGAGAGCCGAAAAGGCCAAGACAGGATGAAGTGGTAGTAGCAGTATCTGGGAGAGAGTTGCTATGACGTGTTCGGATGTACGGCGAGTTCTGCCGGAGATGCTGGACGGTGCTCCGGATAGTGCGTTTCACAATGAATTTGATCATCATGTAAGGTCGTGCCCGGAGTGTTCGGGTCTGATGTCAGACCTGGATCTGATCGCGAGCGAGGCTCCGCGGCTGGCGGCCAACGAAGAGCCCGGGCCCCACCTATGGGCGCAGATCGCAGCACAATTGCGCGCCGAAGGCGTGATTCGGGATTCATCCGACGGCGAATCACACGTTCACGAATTCGAGGCCATTCCGGCCCGGCCCAGGCTCGTTCCGAAATCTCAGCCCACGCGCTGGAGTGCATGGTGGCTGGTGCCGATTGCGGCCGCATTGGTCGCGGCCGGCTCTTATGTCGTCAATCACAAGCCCGCTCCGCAGGTAGCAAGAGTCCAGGCTCCGGTGCCTCCCGCGGCGGCCGGTGCTTCTCAGGATTCTGCGACTCCACCCTCCTCGACTATTCCATCTTCTGCGGCACCCACTGCACTCTCGGCGACTTCAGTGCCAGCAGAAAATAGTCGGCCCCAGTCGGCTAAGGCGCCGAGCGACGACGAGATGGCGTCGGCCGCGCAACCTTCCACCGAGAAACCTCTAGTCGAACCGGCTGCGAGTGCTGACGATCAGCAGTTTCTGAGCGAGGTATCGACCCTGGCTCCGTCGATGCGGGCCACGTATGAAAGCCAGTTGCGCGCGGTGAATGCAGATATTCGCGAATCCCAAGCCTATCTGGATCAAAATCCGGGGGATGCGGATGCACGGCAGCACTTGATGGATGCTTATCAACAAAAAGCACTTCTGTACCAGATCGCGTTGGATCGTATTCAGTGAGGGAAGGGCGGACCGGCGTTCCCGGCCGCACAGGGGCGGCGTTTTATGGCGAGTCTGCAGAGGGTGATTCTCAAGCCAGGAAGCTTTCCACGTGTGAGGGTAGTAGTCCTGGTGCTGGTGACGTGTGCGTCGACAGCGGCTCTGGCCGGAAATATCAAAGAGTATCGGTACACGGTCGGCCCCAATGCGAATATTTCGGTGGATACGCAGTACGGAGCGATCTCAGTGCACGCGGGCAGCGACAACGCCGTGGTGGTGACGGCAACTATTAGATCGGGCGACGTCGAGGTCGATCAGCAGCAAACTGGCAATCGCATCGAAATCGCGTCGCACCTGTTGGGTGCCGATCAGCCCACCGGCAGGGTGGATTATGAGCTGATCATTCCGGCGGATGCGACTTTGAATTTGCACTCCTCGACCGGCCCCTTGTCGGTCGAGCGCCTGCACGGAGACTTAACGCTCGAAGGCGCCGACGCGGCAGTGAATATCCGCAATGTGGAGAATGGCCACGTCCACGTGAGTACGATGAGGGGCGCCATCACGCTGACCGAGGTTCGTAATGGGCACGTGGAACTCGCTTCGATCAGTGGAGACGTCCATCTGAAATCGGTCAGCGGCCCTCTGGTGCAGGTGAATACGACTAGCGGCAAGATTTTCTACGACGGGGACTTCGGTTCCGGCGGCGACTATCGGTTTGCAACCCACAGCGGCGATATCGAGGCGCTTGTTCCTTTGGATGTATCTGCCGGTTTTAGAGCCCACTCTGTGCTCGGCCGCGTGCAACACGATTTCCCTCTGCAGAAGAAGCACTCCCGCTTTTCCGAGGAAGTGGGACGTTCCTTTGTCGGCACCTCCGGCCAGGCAGCATCGGAGGTTGTGCTGCGCTCTTTCAGTGGTAAAATCCGCCTCAAGCAGCGCTGAAAACGCTGAATCAAGCAAATTGAATTTGGAAGGTAGGCCTGAGCCATGGATTGAAGATCAATCCGGGCATTGGCCTTTATCTTTAGTCTGCCCGGGAGCTCCATGACGGCGCGCGCAGTGTTTCTGGTGGGATTCATGGGATCGGGCAAGAGCAGCATTGGCAAAGAGTTGGCGCGGCGGCTGCGCTGGGATTTCGTCGACCTGGATTCGAGAATCGAGAGCCGCGAGGGCCATACCATTCCAGAACTTTTTCGCGACCGCGGTGAACACGGATTTCGCTTAGCCGAAACCAATGCCCTGCGCGATCTGACTGAATCGCTGGCCTGCGACACCGTGGTTGCGCTCGGCGGTGGAACATTTGCGCAGCTGGAGAATCGCGAGTTATTGCAATCCTGGCGATCTGTGTTTTTGGAAGCTCCTCTGGACGAACTGTGGCACCGATGCGGGGACCATGCCCGGGACCGCCCTTTGCGAAAAGATCGCATCGAATTTGCGCGGCTCTACCAACATCGCCTGCCGTTTTACCGCCAGGCCACGGTTACTGTTGTAACCACCGGCAGGGATCCAGCCTCCCTTTGCGACGAGATCGAGCGTAAGTTGCAATCTTGGGGGAGGGCCGTGGACACCGGCTCGTCTCAAATTCGCTCTGCTAACTCTGAATCAGGAGAAATATAGTGAAGTCGTACGGTCGGCTGCTCGTTTTCGTCGCCATCATCATTGCGCTGCTCGGGTCGATTGCAGCTCTCAGCACCCTGGCCAGTGCAGCGCCAATCGCCGGGGATAAAGACAAGGAGAAGGAGCACGAGGGCAAGAACGTCGACTCCGGCTCTTTCAGTGTCTTCCAAAATGGTCATCGCGTTGGAACGGAGACGTTTTCGATTTATCAGACGAACGCTGGCAGCGTAATCCAATCTGAGTTCAAGACGGAACATACTCCGCCCGACGTGCAATCTTCCGAGCTGTACCTGACCGCCACCGGCGATCTGCACCGTTATGAATGGAAGGAATTGAGCCCGGAGCTGGCGCAATCGGCGGTGACACCGAATGAAGATTTTCTGAATCAGAAGTGGAGAAGTGGGGAAGCGGACAAAGAGCACGAGCAGCCCTACCTGTTGCCACCCTCGACCATGATTCTTGACGACTATTTCTTTATCCATCGAGAAGTGCTGGCTTGGAGATATCTGGCAGCAGCCTGCAAACAGGACAACCGCCAGGTGCAATGCCCGCTAAAGCAGCGAGCACAAATGGGCACGTTGAATCCGCACCAGCATGCCTCGGCAGCGATGAGCGTCGAGTTTCTTGGCCGTGAAAAGGTCAATCTGAAAAGCGGTCCGCAGGATCTGCTCAAACTCGAACTCAAGAATGAATCAGGAACCTGGCAGCTCTGGCTCGACGATCAATTCAAAGTCATGCGCATGACGATCGTCGGCGAGAATACGGAAGTGCTCCGAGATTAACCGGGTAGTTCACTCCCTGCCGACGGTCAGCCCCTTTCGGAGTTAGATGGCGAGCGATTCCGGGATGTACGATGGTATTCGACGCTGAAAAACTGAGAGACGTTGCGTGCGGGCCAGACCGGTTGGAATAACTTCTTGACGATTCTCGATTCACGGACCTCGCGAGTATTACTGACGGCGTTGTTGTTCGCCTTGGGATTGGGCTTTCTCTACGCCGCGCGGCGGACGCTTATTGTCTTTCTCTTCGCCATCTTTTTCGCCTACCTGATTAATCCCGCCGTCGGACGACTGGAAAAACTGGTTCGCAGCCGGGCGTGGGCCATCGCGATCATTTATTTGCTATTGGTGGTGGGTCTGGCGGTACTCGGTCTCTTGGTCGGGCCGAGAATTGCCCGCCAAAGTTCGCGCCTGGGTCAGTCTCTGCCAGGGCTTATGGACAAGGCAAGCACGGGCCAGCTCTCCGGCCAAATCGACCAACTTGCTGAAAAAATCGGCAACCAGCACGGTTGGAGCGACGCCACCCAGAGACGTATACGCGACTTCCTGATCAGTCGCCGGGGAGATTTGGCAGCACTGGCGCAGCGCATCGGCATTCGGGCGGCGGAAGCGGCGCAGGAAGTTTGGGCGCTTTTCCTTGTGCCCATCCTGGCTATTTTCTTTCTGCGCGATGGCGGCAATTTTCACGAGGTATTGCTGGCACTGGTGCAATCGCGCAGCCAGCGTGAGTTTCTGCAGGATGTCTTTCAGGATTTAAATCAGATGCTGGCGCAATTCATTCGCGCGCAATTGACGCTGGCGGCATTCTCGCTATTGGCGTATGTGTCATTTCTGGGCTTGATGCGCGTGCCTTATGCCCTCATGCTCGGCACGGCAGGCGGCGCACTCGAGTTTGTTCCTCTGGCGGGCCCCCTGCTGGCGGGAACCG
This sequence comes from Terriglobales bacterium, assembly GCA_035483045.1. Taxonomy (GTDB): domain Bacteria; phylum Acidobacteriota; class Terriglobia; order Terriglobales; family Acidobacteriaceae; genus Acidiflorens. The sequence goes on along the minus strand of DATHQD010000007.1, from coordinate 291,356 downwards.
CAATGATGGTCGTCGCGGTTCTGGCTGGATATTCGCACTGGGCGTTGGTGCTGCTGTTTTTGTTGGTCTGGCGCTTGATCCAGGATTACGTGATTTCTCCGCGCGTTATGGGCGTAAGCGTTGAACTGCACCCGCTGGCCGCTCTGTTTGGCATTCTGGCCGGCGGAGAAATTGCTGGAATGCTCGGCGTCTATCTCTCCATCCCGGTCATGGCCAGTTTGCGCATCGTCTGGAGGCGCTGGCGCATCTACGCGGAAAAAAGAAAATTCGGGCCGCTCAACGAATATTCCTTCCCGCAAGAACTCGGCAAAGGTCGAAGCTGAGCTGCGCCGTGTCTTTCTCGGCAGAGGCTATCTCATAAATCGGTCTTGCTACGGCGCAGCTTTGGCCGTGCCGCAAACTGGCAGTGACGACGGGGCTTCAGCCCCTGAGGAAGCCGACAGCTTACTTCCTAGGTTCGGCCCGCAATCCCCTCCAAAAACTCGCTAGTATAAAATTACAATTCACCATGTCCACCAAACTTTCCGTAGGAATTCTCGGTGCCACCGGCATCGTCGGGCAGAGATTTATCCAAATGCTCGAACATCATCCCTGGTTTGAAGTGTCTTGGCTAGCCGCGTCCGACCGCTCGGAGGGCCGCCCTTATGCTGAGGCGGCGCGCTGGCGTTTGAAAACCGCCATTCCCGCGAACGTCGCAAAGATGACAGTCTCGCCGGCGAAGCCCGCCGCCGCGCCAAAGATTATTTTCGCCGCGCTCGATGCCTCAATCGCCCGCGAACTCGAGCCCCAGTTTGCCGACGCCGGTTGCGCGGTGGTTTCGAACTCGAGCGCCCTGCGCATGCAATCTGACGTTCCGCTGGTAATCCCGGAGGTCAATGGCGATCACATCCGCCTGATCGATACACAATCGTGGCGCACGAAATCGGCAGGCTTTGTAGTCACCAATTCCAACTGCTCGGCCATGGGACTGGTGCTTGCGCTGGCTCCGTTGCATCGCGCGTTGACTCTTGAAGCCGTGACCGCGGTGACCATGCAAGCGGTGAGCGGGGCGGGATACCCAGGTGTAGCTTCGCTTGACATTCTGGGCAACGTGATTCCCTACATCAAGAACGAAGAAGAAAAGATGGAAGAGGAAACGCAGAAGATTCTCGGCGTATTGAAGGGAGCACAGATCGAGCCAGCTCCTTTTGCCATGAGCGCGCAGTGCAATCGCGTGGCGGTGGAAGACGGTCACACCGAGTCGGTCGCTGTGCGCACAAAAGAGAAAGCCACGGCCGAGGAAATCATCGCCGCGTGGAATGATTTTCGCGCCGAACCGCAACAGTTGCGCCTGCCAAGCGCTCCCGATCGCCCAGTTGTGTATATGACCGCGGCGGACCGTCCTCAGCCGCGTTTCGACGTTGATTTGGGCGCGGGCATGACCACCGCAGTCGGGCGGCTGCGCAAGTGCAATGTGCTGGATTGGAAATTCACAGTTCTGTCGCACAACACGATTCGAGGCGCTGCCGGAGCGGCGTTGCTGAATGCAGAATGGCTCAAAGCGAAGGGGTATCTCGAGTGAAAACGATTTCCGGTAATGGTTGCAGGGAGCTCCCCCGCCCATGATCGTGATGAAGTTTGGCGGGACCTCGGTACAGGACGCGAAGGCAATCGATCGCGTGGCGCAGATCGTGCAAGGGCGCCTGGCGGACCGCCCCGTCGTCGTCGTTAGCGCGATGGCGAAAGTCACCGACTCCCTGCTCGCCATGGGCAGAGCCGCGGGTAGCGGCGACCGCAAAACCGCGCTCAAAATGGCGCGCACCCTGCGCGAGCGCCACTATGACACAGCCGGAGAGCTGCTCGGCACAGCGCTCTTTACGGAATTCCACGGTGACCTCGGCGCGGACTTCGAAGATCTTGATGAATTGCTGCGCGGCATTGGCGCGGTCGGAGAAATCACTCCGCGCACATACGATTACGTGGCTTCGTTCGGCGAAGTGCTCTCGAGCAAAATCGTCGCCGCCGCATTTGTCGCTCACGGATTGCCCGGCGTGCACGTCGACTCGCGTCAATGCCTGCTGACTGACAGCAGCTATACGCGAGCGGTTCCACAGTTTGACGAGACGAATGACCGCCTCCGCAAGCGAGTACAGCCTCTCGTTGAGTCTGGCAAGGTTCCGGTGATGGGCGGATTCATTGGATCGAATCGCAGTGGCATCACAACCACGATTGGCCGGGGGGGATCTGATTTCTCCGCCGCGATTTTTGGCGCGGCGCTTCACGCAGAGCGCATAGAGATCTGGACCGACGTCGACGGCATGATGACCACCGACCCGCGCCTTTGCAACGATGCTCGCCGCATCAAGGTCATCAGCTTTGACGAAGCTGCAGAACTGGCCTACTTTGGCGCCAAAGTTCTGCATCCTGCGACTGTATTGCCTGCGGTCCAGCAAAATATTCCTGTGTTTGTTTTGAACTCGATGAACCCAACCTGTGAAGGCACGAAGATTACGGCGCGCGCCCCGCGCTGCTCGAACATTTTCAAAGCTATCGCGCTCAAGAAGAAAATCACGCTGGTCGAGGTCGCGTCGCCGCGACGCTTGCTGGTGCATGGATATTTGAAATCGATCTTCGAAGCCTTCGATCATCACAATGTCGCGGTAGACGTGGTGTCTACCTCCGAGGTCAGCGTGTCGGTGACAGCCGAGACAAACGAAGCTATTCCGGCGCTAGCCGCCGATCTGGCGAAAATTGCCGACGTGAAATATGAAGGGCGCAAGGCGATTGTCTGCCTCGTCGGCGAAAATTTGCGCGAAACTCCCGGAATCGCCGCCAAGGTTTTCGGCATCCTTGAGAATGTAAAGATTCGCATGATCTCGCAAGGCGCGTCCGAAATTAATTTAACCTTCGTGATCGAAGAAGATGATGCGACCGAAGTGGTGCGGCGGTTGCATCATGCTTTTTTTGCGGAAGTGGATCCAGAAGTATTCGCGTAGGCAGGTTCACCGCCGAGACGCGGAGCGCGCGAAGAAAGACAAGAACGGGCTAAAGCAATTGGTGATCCAGACTTTCTGTGCGCCCTCGGCGTCTCGGCGGTGAAAGGTTTTCAGCATGAATCTTCTAATTCTTGGCCGCGGCAAGACGGGATCGATGGTAGCGGACGTCGCGCACGCGCGGCGGCATCATGTGCGGGTTTTCTCGTCCGCCGAGAACGCCGACTGCCGCGCGCTTACAGCCGATACGCTAGCCGGGATGGATGCCGTGCTTGATTTCACCACCCCCGCCGCGGCCGTCGCCAATGCCGAAGCCTGCATAAGGGCAAATAAAAATATTGTTGTCGGAACTACCGGCTGGTATGACCAAATACCTCGCCTGCGCGAGACGGTTCTCTCAGCCAATACCGGCTTCCTCTACGGACCAAATTTCTCCATCGGCGTCAATCTATTCTTCGAGATCGCGGCTACCGCCGGATGCGCTCTGAAATTCGATTATTCAGGTCAGATCTTTGAGCGTCATCACGCGCAGAAAAAAGATGCTCCTTCGGGCACCGCGCTCACCATGCAGAAAATTGTGCGCGATACGGGAGGGCAGGAGTTGGAGATTGTCTCTTTCCGCGAAGGCGACGCCGTCGGCTTGCACGAGCTAGTCTTCAATTCGCCGGGCGATCGCATCTATCTTTGCCACGATGCCAAATCCCGCTCGGGATTCGCAGAAGGGGCGGTGCGCGCAGCGGAATGGCTCGCGGGAAAGACGGGTTTCTACGAGTTCCGCAATGTCTGGCGCGAGCTTTAGGGCGCAACATGCAAGCGCCTGCGATTAGCGTTATTCTTTAGCTATGAAATTGCAAGGCTGCGGCACGGCTCTGGTCACACCGTTCTCCCAGGACGGTGCGGTTGATGAAAATGCCCTGCGAAATTTAGTCACGTGGCAGATCGAGTCGGGCATAAATTTTCTGGTTCCCTGCGGCACCACGGGCGAGACGCCAACGCTCAATCATGATGAATGGCTGCGCGTAATCGACGTGACCATCGAGGTGGCCGCGGAACGGGTGCCAATCGTTGCCGGCGCGACTTCCAACTCTACGCAGGACGCGGTCGCCAAGGCGAAAGAAGTCGCTACCCATGCAGGCGTCGACGCCATCCTCACCGCCTCCCCCTACTACAACAAGCCGACGCAAGAGGGCCAGTATCGGCACTTCCGCGCCATCGCTGAAGCCGTCGACAAGCCGATCATCCTATATAACGTGCCGGGAAGAACCTCCGCCAATCTCGAACCGGCAACCCTCGCGCGCCTCTGCGAAGTTCCGAATATCGTAGGTGTGAAGGAAGCCAGCGGCAACATGACACAAATTGCCGAAGTGCTCAATCTGGTGCCGGAGCACTTCGTCGTATTGTCTGGCGACGACGCTGTGACTCTGCCGGTGATTGCGCTCGGCGGAGTGGGTGTGATCTCGGTTGCGTCCAACGAAATTCCGCGTGAGATGGCGGAGATGACGCGCGCGGCCCTGAATAACGATTGGACGGCGGCACGCACCCTTCATCGCAAATATCTTCCCCTGATGACGGCGAACTTCATCGAATCGAGCCCGCTCCCGGTGAAGGCTGTGCTCGCGATGATGGGCAAGATCGAAGAAGTTTATCGGCTCCCTTTGTTGCCGATGCGCCGCGACATGCGCTCGAAACTGCAAAAGATCGCTACGGACGTGGGAGTAATCGCGCGGCCGGCCACTCCTCCTCCGGCGGCTACGGAATTTTATGTTTACGAAAATTGGGCAGCCGGTCCGCATAAGGCGATGCTGCATCGCGCCTCGTGCGGACAATGCAGTTCCGGCAAAGGTCGACCGGCGGGACACGATCCCAACCATTCGCGCTGGCACGGTCCCTACAGCAATATCGCCGAGGCGCGCGAGGCGACGCACCAGATACCAGGAGTGCTCATTCGCAGCGAATGCAAGTGCGTGGCGTAAATCAGCATTTTGCAGCTAGCATTTAGCTCTTCACAACTAGCCGGTACGCGTAACCCAAAAAAGATTTGTCATCCTGAGCGAAACGAAGGACCTGCTGTTTGCCAGGAGGCGAATACGTCTAACTCCCATGGCAGATTCTCTACTCACGCTAAAGTCCTCCATTGAATCCCTGATTAACCACGAACCTATCAGCAATCAGAATGAGGCGCGACAGACGTTTCTGGAGTTTCGCGCCGCTCTGACTCGCGGCGCCATTCGCGCCGCCAACAAAATCAACGGACGCTGGGTCGTCAACGCCTGGGTGAAACAAGGCATCCTGCTTGGCTTTCGCCTCGGCGAACTCACTGAAATGTCGGATGGCGACGTGCTCTCTTTTGTGGATAAAGACACCTTCCCTGCCCGCCGTCTGACTCTTGCCGATCGTATTCGCCTGGTGCCGGGAGGCTCTTCGATTCGCGAAGGCGCTTACGTTGCGCCGTCCGTAATCTGCATGCCTCCGATGTTTATTAACGTCGGCGCTTATGTCGACGAAGGCTCGATGATCGATTCGCACGCATTAGTCGGCTCCTGCGCGCAAATTGGCAAGCGCGTGCACTTGAGCGCCGCCGCTCAGGTCGGAGGCGTCCTCGAACCGATCAACTCCGCCCCTGTGGTTATCGAAGACGACGTGTTAATCGGCGGCAATTGCGGAGTCTATGAAGGAACCCTCGTGCGCGCCGGCGCAGTGTTGGGAGCAGGCACGATTTTGACCCGATCGACCCCGCTTTACGATCTGGTGCGCGGCGAAATCTATCGGGCATCGGCAGATCAGCCACTCGAAGTCCCAGAAAATGCGGTGGTGGTTCCCGGCTCGCGCGCGGTGAACAAAGGTAAAGGAGTGGACTGGAATCTTTCGCTTTACACGCCGGTGATCGTGAAGTATCGCGACGAAAAAACGGAGCGTGGGATTGAATTGGAAGACTGGCTGAGGTAGCGGAAATACCGCTCACGACGGCAAGGTCGGCGAAGATGAAGCTGGAAGCTGCCTTTGTTCGGCGGCGAATCGGGCCCGCGCCTCGAGATGCTTCTGGCGGAAATGCGCCCGAGCCCGGCGTCCCCATGCGCGCACGAAGTAATAGTTCAGCGCGCATCCGATGGCTGAGCTGGCAAAGGGAATCAGGCGTCCCATCCACTTCTCTGTAACTTCGGCGCCAGCTTTAGCTGCGATGCGCTGAATCACACGCGGCACAAAACGATTGACCACCTCTTTCTCCAGCAATTCGCGGCTGATGTCGACACCGGCGGCGCTTGCGGCGGCAATCCAAAGCTCGGCAATTTCGTCGTCGGTGTTCAACTCAAATCCATAAATCAAGCTGAGCTTCTGAATCATGCGCATGGTGATCGCAGAAAGAATGCCCAGATCGGGAACGATGGTGACAATACCGCCGAGACCAAAACCGGCTCCCTCGGCCGCCGCCATCTTCATGCCGCCGCGAATCACAGACTCCGCCACATCGTCGAGGCGTTCAATGGGAAGGGTGTAGACGCCATGAAAAGTTGCCAGTGGCAAGCCGTGGGCAACGCGTAACTGCATCAGGAAGCGTCCAGGATCGACTTTGATGGTCTCGTAGGTGCGAGTAAGGCCGCCGCGAATCGCGCCTTCGACGCGGCGCCGCAGCCACGATTGTTTCTCGTCTTTAGTGTCGGCGGCGGCCATGCTTATTATGAGTTTATCAGCCGAGTTCTCTAACCACGAAGGGCCTCCAGGATTGCGAAGGGAAGCTCGTGTGCCTTCGAAGTTCGCACCGCTTGCTGTTGTTCTCGATTCGGATTTCGCGGTTAACCGACGACGGCTCTGACTCCAACGACAACTCGCTGTGCTAGCATCGATTCTAAGAATGGCAATCGGAAAACTCCATATAGTGCCGCTGGGCGGGATGGGTGAGTTCGGGATGAACTGCATGGCCATCCGCTACGGCGATGACATCGTCGTGGTTGATGCCGGCCTCATGTTTCCGGAAGCTGAGTTGCTCGGGGTCGACATCGTCGTCCCCGACATTTCTTATCTCCTCGAAAATCGCAAGCATGTCCGCGGTATCATCCTTACCCATGGCCACGAGGACCACATCGGGGCCCTCCCCTGGATTCTCAGCGAACTCAATGTTCCTGTCTGGGGCACAGAGTTTACGCTAGCTTACGTCGAAGACAAGCTCGACGAGCATCAACTTCTTGACGATTCTGACCTACGCGAAATCAAGCCCGGAGAGCGCTTCAAGGTTGGCCCGTTCACAATTCATCCCTTGCAGGTGACGCACAGTCTGGTCGATTGCGTCGCGCTCGCGATTCACACGCCGCTCGGGGTCGTGTTGCACACCGGTGATTTCAAGGTCGATCCGACGCCCACCGACAATCGTCTCTTCGATCTGCACGGTTTCGCCGAGTATGGCAAAGAGGGAGTGCTGGCCCTTTTGCAGGATTCAACCAACGTCGAGCGCAAGGGCTACACGCCCAGCGAGCGAGCGGTGCGACGCAAGTTCGAAGAGGTTTTTGTTCGCACCAAGCGGCGCCTGTTCGTCTCCTGTTTTTCGTCGTCGATTCATCGCATCAAGCTGACGGTGGACATGGCACGTGAACACGGCCGGAAGATTTGCTTTATCGGCCGCTCGATGGAGAATTCTTCCGAGATCGCCGAAGATCTCGGTTATATCCAGATTCCCGAGGGGATGATGATTCACCCCGGCGAGATGAAGAATTTTCCGCCGGAAAAAGTTTGCGTCCTCATCAGCGGGACGCAGGGCGAACCAATGTCGGCGCTCTCGCGCGCCGCTGTCGACAATCATAAGCACGCCAAAATCGAAAAAGGCGATACCGTCGTCCTCTCCTCGCGCATCATTCCCGGCAACGAAAAAGGCATCTACCGCATGGTCGATCACCTTTTCCGCCGCGAGGCATTCGTCATCTATGATGACGGCTCCTATCCCCCGATTCATGTCAGCGGGCACGCCAGTCAGGAAGAATTGAAGCTGATTATCAATCTCGTGCGGCCCAAATACTTCGTGCCCATTCACGGCGAATACCGGCAGCTCAAGTTGCACGCCGAATTAGCAGGGTCAATGCACGGATCAGTTGGCAGCGTCATGCTGATCGAAAGCGGCGACGTGCTCGAGATCGACGAACTAGGCGCGCGCAAAGCGGGCCGCGTCAACGTAGGCCGCGTATGCATCGATTCCGGCTCGCGCGCCGACGTGGTCGAAGACCTGGTCATCAAAGACCGGCGACACCTGAGCGAAGACGGCTTCGTGATGCCGATCATCGCCATCAACAAGCTGACGGGGCGGGTCGAGACTTCTCCCGAGATTGTGACGCGCGGATTCGCCCCCGGTGAAAATGGCGTGATCGAGCGAGCGCGAGAAATTGTCATGGAGACGCTGGATGCATCGAGCGCGGAAGAAAAAGCCGACTATGGCGTGATCAAAGAGAAAATCCGGACGGATTTGAAGAGATATATCTCGCGCCAGACGCAGCGTCGGCCGCTGATCATGCCGGTGATACTGGAGATATAAACAAGTTTCACCGCCGAGATGCCGAAGGCGCAGAGGAGAAAGCCTGTATCGTAACCCTAGCTGATATCAAGCAAGCCCGCACTCTGCTTCAAGGCATTGCGGTCCGCACGCCTCTCTTCGCATGGCCGTACGCGTCCGATCAGCGCAAGCTCTTCCTTAAGCTCGAGAACCTGCAGCCAATCGGCGCTTTCAAATTGCGCGGTGCCTACAACAAAGTCGCGTCTCTCAGTCAAGACGATCGCCGCCGCGGAGTGATTTCTTATTCCAGCGGAAATCACGCGCAGGGCGTGGCCTACGCGGCTCGAGCGCTCGGCGTTAAGGCAATTATCGTCATGCCATCGAATGCTCCGAAGAACAAGCTGAGCGCTACTGCCGCACTGGGCGCTGAGATCGTTATTGTGGGTCCGGGGAGCGAAGAACGCCGCTTGCGAGCCGAGGCCTTGGCTGCAGAACGTGGATACATAATCGTGCCTCCCTACAACGATGAGAAAATTATCGCTGGCCAAGGGACCGTGGGCCTCGAAATCCTCGAAGATTTGCCCAATGTTGAAACCATAATTGTGCCCGTCGGCGGAGGCGGGTTAATCAGCGGTGTTTCGGCGGCCATCAAGCTTACCAATCCTAAGATCAACGTCATCGGCGCCGAGCCCGAACTGGCCTCCGATGCTCGAGCCAGCCTGCGCGCTGGCCATATTGTTTCGTTTGCCGCGGAAAAAGTTTCCGAAACACTGGCCGACGGGCTGCGCACCCAAAGTATCGGCGCCATCAATTTTGAGCACATCCACGCTTACGTGGACAATATCGTCGGTGTGACCGAAGACGAAATTCGCGCAGCGACTCTCGCCCTCAGCGCTAACCCGAAGACGGTCGCGGAGCCGAGCGGCGCGGTTGCTCCCGCTGCCTTTCTTTTCCATGCCTCCGAGTTGCCTGCCACGAAGATCAATGTCGCTGTAGTCAGCGGTGGCAATGTTGATCCCGCGTTGCTGGTTGAGTTGCGACAAGAAAACACGGCAGGTCTCAGGTCTTAAGGAAGGGCTGCGCGCGTTGGGAGAAGACTCTGATTTTCCTTTGGTCTAGTAATCTGAAACCCCATATCTAACACCTGACCTCCTATGATTCGTTTTGGCATTGCGGGATTTGGATTGCACGCGGTTCGGCGACTGATGCCGGGTTTCGCCCTCGCGCAGCGGTGCAAGGTTGCTGCTCTGTCGCGGCGCGATCCGGATAAAGCCGGCGAAGCTGCGGCCCGTTTCGCGATTCCCCAAGTTTTTGCCTCGACCGAAGAACTTTGCCGCTGCCCCGAAGTTGACGCGGTTTTGGTCACGACGCCAAACGCTTGCCATGTGCACGATGTACTCACAGCAGTCGCCGCTGGCAAACCGGTTCTGTGCGAAAAGCCGATGGGCATTAACGCCGACGAATGCCGCCAGATGGTCGAAGCGGCCCGGCGGGTTGGCGTTTTGCTGGGCGTTGCCCAGGTGTTTCGTTTCGAAGAAAGCACAGCTCGATTTCGCGCGCTCTTAGCCGCGGGTGACATTGGTCGTCCGATTTTCGCGCGAGCGGAGTTCTCCTATCCCGGCTCGGGCCATGCGCGCACTTGGCTCTACAATCGCGCCGTGGCCGGCGGCGGCCCAATCGCCGATGTTGGCGTCCACTGCATCGACGCTCTGCGCTATATTCTCCAGGATGAACCGCGGGTCGTGAGTGCTTCGGGCCGGTTTGACGAACAATCGGGCGATGTGGAGGCCGCAGCCTCGGTAACGCTCGAATTTGAGCGCGGCACGCTGGCTACGGTGCTGGTTTCGACGCGGGCTCAATACCGGACGCCCCTGGAGATCGTCGGGGAGGGCGGCATAATCCGGGCCGACGATGCCCTCAACGTAGAACGGCCTGTCAAGTTAGAGTTGTGGCGAGATGGCCAATGCGTCGATCAAGAGACCGTTTCGAATCAAATGGCCTACGCTCGTCAGGTCGATGGCTTTGCCGCCGCGTTAGAAAGCGCTGAACGATTTGCAGCCCCAGGTGAGGAAGGCTGGCGAAACCAGGTCATTCTGGACGCCGCCTATCGCAGCATGACCTCGGGTAAGAGTGAAAAGATAATGTCAATGCCGGATGACACTGGCAGGTAGTTTCGCACGGTGTTCGAAGTTTCGTTTTTCAAAACGTTGTGCTTGCCGGCATAACCCATTCGGGGAGAAAATCTCGTCGAAAAATAAGAAGCGCCCCGGATCCAAAGATCTCGGGACGCCCGAACAGCCCTCCCCCGGAACTGCTCGGTCTTAAACGATATGACAAGGGTCCGCGGTTCGGTATCCCACTCTTGGGGGATGTCCCATAGCACGAAAGAGCCACTTGCCAAAAGAAGGGCCTGTGCTACTATCGGTAACCTCGCGATTGGTTACTAACGGTCGCGCCAGGTTCTGGAAACGGATCTTCTGCGTTAAGGGTTTCTTTTCAACGCAAGATCTTCCCCTGCCGGTTCCAAACCCAACGGTTGCCTTTTCGCACTCAGTGTTCCCCCTGCGCGAGAAAACGACCCGAGGCCGTTGAGGAAAGTGAATTGTGGCCAAGTGTGCATCGGTTTGCATTCCGAGACTAAGAGCGGGGCCAGAAAACTGCCTTATGTTATTGATAAATAAAGATCAATTACGATAGGCAGCTTTGGAACGAAAAATGCACATAACAGTGCAGGCGACCTATACCTTAGGGGACAAAATCTAAGGTAAATTCGGGGAAAAGAACAAATTGGGAGGAACTTAACATGAGGCGAGTGGTAGTCCTAGCATTACTGGCATTGGCGTTACCGATGGCCGCTTGGGCGGATGGAATCACGATTATTAACGAGTTCGGATCGATTTCCATCTCGTCTGGGGGAATCGGGTCCAGCACCATCAGTTCGACACAATCGGAACTGATTCAATACGGCAGCAACATGGCCGCCAAGGGACAGTCCTTGGGCACCGTCAACTACACCACAGGCGTTCTGCTGAGTGGCTCGGTCGCGACGGGCGGAACCTTTTCATCCACAGGCTCATCCTTTGACGTTATCGGCCGAGGCAAATGGGCAGACCACATAACCGGGATGTCATGCGGCGGCGGTTGCGCGCTCTTTACTGGCAGCTTCACCGGCCCCATCACCTGGACGTTGACCGGACAACAGGGTGCGAAGGTCTTCTATACACTCAGCGGCGAGATCACCGGCACGCTTTGGAACGGTCGCGTGGTCACCGGAACTACAACCCAGGAGATCTATAGCTCCAAGGGTCAACTGGCCGCAGGTATTGGACACATCAACATGGGTACTACAAACCTCGCCGTCCCGGAGCCTGGAACTTTGGGTCTTCTCGGAACTGGGTTGGTTGGTATCGCTGGGATGTTCCGTCGCAAACTGATCGGTCGCTGACTAAGAGTTTACGTTCACCCAGAACACTCAACTCATGGCCCCGCCGAGAGGCGGGGCTTTTGATTTTCAAGCAAATCTTCAAGCGCATCTGCTGATCTCTATCCCGTGTTTTACTCAGCTCTCGTCTTCCGGCCAAATCTATAGATCAAATCCGAACATCGCTCCCCGAGCCGGTTACTGCGGTAATGGTAAGAAACGGCTTTGGCGTTGACCTCACGTGAGTACGAACCTAGAGTCACCGCAGGGGGAAGTATGAAAGATATCCATGAGGTTTTGCGCCGCAAGCAGGCGCAGTACGCACAACTGGGGAAGCAGATCGAGATGCTGCAACAGGCAGCCGAGAAGCTTCGCGAGGTCGCGCCTTTGCTAGCCGAAACCGACTCCGAAGACGATAGCGCAGTGCTGGCCGAAGTCGAGGACGAGAACTCCAGCGCGATGGCCGCTAAGGCCAGCGCTCAATCCGCGCCAGCAGCAGCAAAGCCTGGGCGCAGTACAACTCCACGGTGGCCGTAGGATGCGGCCGTAGAAGGGGACCGCAGCAGCGCGAGGCCTCATGATATTACAGACACTCCTGATGTCGAAGGACGACCTGACAGCGGAAACGCTGATTAAGGTTCTGGTTCAGTTTGGAGCCGCTGTGGAGCGGTCGAACGCGGCAGACGTCGCCCTGTCGCGGTTAGCCGAAGAGCGCTTCGATCTTACCATCGTCGACTTCGACGATACGGAAGCTGCCTTGCGCATGCTTGAGTGCTGTCGTGGTCTGGCTGGTCCCGACCGCAATCCGCCGGTAACGGTTGCTCTCTTGCCTGATGCGTCGCAAATTCGTTCCATTCTTGGCGCGGGTGCGCATTTCATCCTGACCAAACCAGTGGTTTACGAACAGGCGCAGAATACGTTTCGAGCTGCTACCGCCCTGCTGCGCCGTGAAAGGCGGCAATCAGCGCGCATCCCGGTTCAAGCAGCAATTTCGCTGAGCATTGAAAGTGGAAGTCCCGTCGAGGGCATCCTGCTCGATCTGAGCATGGGGGGCATGGATGTGCTGGCAGCAAAGCCGCTGCCAATGAACACTGTCGTGCACGCCTCTTTTGAACTGCCCGATTGTGCGGGTGTGTTCGAAGGCTCCGCAGAAGTTGCGTGGAGCACCGCCAATGGTCAAACCGGCCTGCGCTTCCTCGACATGGATGTCCCGACGCGAGAGAGAATGGCCGAGTGGCTTAACGCGCGCTCACACGAGGCCTTGCCAGAAGAACCGGAAGAGGTCAGTGCCTGCAAGCTGACTGACCTAAGCCTGGGCGGTTGTTATGTGCAGACCGAATCCCCATTTCCCCAATCTTCAGCCGTTGACCTCTGCCTGCGAGCAGCGGGCATGGAGATTCACACTGAAGGTTTGGTGCGGGTTATGCATCCTGGCCACGGCATGGGAATTGAATTCCCCAATCGGACGGAAGAGCAACGTAAAAGTGTGGGCGAGTTTATTGCATTCCTGACCGGCCAGCCCGGCGCAGACCCGCATCTGGAGACGTCGCCTCGTTCCCTGCTCGCAAACTCCGTCGATCTGAATCAGGCCAGCGATGCGGAAATCGATGTTGATGATCCGTTACTGGAATTGCTGCGCGCTGGTGCCAAACTGGAAGAGGAAAAATTTCTATCCGAACTGCATAAGCAGCGCTCAGCGGCGCCCGTCAGCCAATAAATCATTTACGTTCGCCTAGGGTGGACGGTTTGACTTCCCTGCCCACAAACTAACTCCGCCTTCCGGTTTCGTTAGCCCCGCGATTAATTTCCCGAGAATTTTTTCTTATGCAATAGAATTGCCCTGCCGGTGAGACAGGCTCGCGACCGTCTGCGCGGCGAGCGATATCTCGAACGGATACGGGACCTGCCATTTGCTCAGAAATTCGATCTTTCGCACCTTGGCACTTGCGGGCGCTGGTTTCGCAGCTATCGTTCCATTTTTCTGGCGGGGTAATCCCTCCGGACATGACTTCGAGTTCCATGTTTTTTCGTGGATGGAAGTACTCAGCCAATGGAAGCAGGGCATTATTTATCCACGGTGGGCGGCGCTAGCGCACTGGGGATACGGCGAGGCGCGCTTCCTCTTTTATCCCCCCGCCTCGTGGACGCTCAGCGCGGCGCTAGGCGCCATTCTGCCATGGAAGATGGTGCCAGGCGTATATTGCTGGATCGTCCTCACGCTCGCCGGCGCGGCGATGTATCGGCTTGCTCGCGAGTGGTTTTCGCCGCAAGACGCCTTTTTTGCCGCCGTGTTCTATGCGCTCAATCCCTATCACCTTTTGATTATCTACTGGCGAAGCGCCTACGCCGAGCTGCTCTGCGCCGTCCTGTTACCGCTCCTGGTGATCTGCCTGCTGCGAGTTTTTTCGCCGGAGTCTGACGGCACCTTTCGCCCCACGCTGGGGTTGAGTCTCGTATTGGCGGCAGCATGGCTCACTAACGCGCCGGCCGCAGTGATGATTCATTATTCGGTGGCCGGACTCGCATTGCTATTGGCTTTAACAGGCGGTTCGGACGGCACAGCACCGAAACGCCTGTCGCGCATCATGCGCTGGCGCGGATTGGTTCAAGTTGGCGCCGCTGTAATTCTCGGAGCTGGCCTGGCCTCGTTTTACTTGATCCCAGCTATTTACGAACAAAAGTGGATTGACGTTGGCCAGGTGCTGTCGCCGGGAGTTCGCCCGCAGGATAATTTCCTTTTCACGACCTTTCCCGATGCCGACCACAATCACTTCAATTTGCTCGTCTCAAGCCTTGCCATCGTCGAAATCGGTGTTCTCATTTTTGTTATCGTGTTTTCTCACCGCCCGCGAATCTTGGCCGACAATCGAAGGCCGTGGCTACTGCATTCTGCCTGGGGCTTGGGCTGTGCGATTCTCATGTTTCCGGTGAGCAATCTGCTGTGGCAACATCTGCCTGAGCTGCGCTTCATGCAACTTCCATTCCGCTGGTTGCTCTGCATGAATGCCACTCTAGCCATACTCCTCACGATGGCCATCAGGCAATGGATTCCGCGTCTGTTGGCTTCCGTCATACTGTTAGCCGTGTTGCTCGCTGCCGGACATCACTTTCAGCCTCCGTGGTGGGACAATGCCGCCGATTTCCGCGAGATGAGCGATGCAATGGCCGACGGCACCGGCTATGAAGGCACCGACGAATACGTGCCAGCGGGAGTCGACGCCTACGAGTTAAACAAAAGCCTCGCTCTCGTCAGCGACGAAGCGGCCGCGCCGGTTGCGGCCAAGATCTTGGCGTGGGGGAAGATAGAAAAGCGTTTCACCGTGCATGCCGCGACTGCCGAAAACCTGACTGTTCGCCTCTTCAGCTACCCGGCGTGGGAGACCGTCGTAAACGGTCAGCCCACCGCAACTCTGAAGACTGATGTAACCGGGCTGATTGTTGTTCCCGTTTCTGCCGGGGACAACGATGTGCGAATTTATTTCCGGCAGACGACCGACCGGCTCTTCGGAGACATCGCGTCGCTGATCAGCGCAGCCAGTTTCGTCCTTCTGTGGGTCATGACAAAGCGCAAAAGCAGGCGAGAAGGAATTGCGTAATGGATCGTACGATTCTATTGGCTACTTCGAACGCCGGTAAGCTTCGTGATTTCGCCGGAGCGGCCGCGCCCTTCAACATTAAAATCGCAAATCTCCCAAACTTTTCTTCCCTGCCAGAGGTCGTCGAAGATGGATCGACTTTTGAAGAGAACGCCCGCAAAAAGGCCGAGTCCTACAGTCTTGCGGTTCCGGGCGAAATCGTACTAGCGGACGATTCCGGCCTCGAGGTTGATGCGCTCAGCGGCGCGCCGGGAATCTACTCTGCGCGCTACGCTGCTCGTAATTCGCAAAATAACGATGTGCGAAATCAGGACGTGCAGAATAATGGTGCGCCGAATAACGTGCAGCGTAGCGCGCAGCCGAGGACGATTGACGAAGCCAACAACGCCCGTGTGCTGCGCGAACTCAAAAGTGTTCCCTATGAAAAACGCACAGCGCGGTTCGTCTGCGTGCTCGTCGCCGCTCGCGATGGAAAGACTTTGGCAACATTTCGCGGCACGGCTGAAGGAATCATCCTGGATGCGCCGCGAGGTAAGAAGGGATTCGGATACGATCCACTCTTCTACTTCCCGGCAATTCAAAGGACCTTCGCCGAATTAGATGCAGAGGAAAAGTCGCGCTACAGCCATCGTGGCGCCGCCTTCCGCGGTTTCTTGGAATGGTATCGAGCAACTAGTAGCCAACAGGTTTTGGGTAGTGATGCAGTTTCAAACCGCAGCCGCCGAACCTCGAACCAGCAATGACACCACGTCTCGCGAAGATGTTGGCTTACGTATTTCCTTCGTGAACCTTCGTGACCTCTGTGGTCTATGTTTTGCGCAAACTGCACGTACTAACGCTCTCCTTGACTTATCCTCCTACGGAACTCGATAATAATTAGTTTTGTCATTGCACGACCGTGAGGAGCAGTCCACGTGGCGTCAACTGCCAATCCCGTCGCTCCAGCTTCGGTTCCGAATATTCAGGCGGGAGTCGCTCCGTTGCGCGCTGGCCAGGGCACTTCGTTTTGGCTGCGCCGCCTCCATTCGCTGAGCGGCGTCGTGCCCATTGGGGCCTTCCTTCTCGAACACTTCATCTCGAATGCCGAGGCTTTCAAAGGCCCTATCGCCTACGGCAGGCAAGTCGAATTTCTAAACAGCCTGCCCGGTGTTTTTCTGCTCGAACTTTTTTTCATCTGGATTCCGATTCTCTACCACGGCCTTTACGGGTTGTATATCTGGTATAGGGGCGACACCAATCTCGCGGCATATCCATGGAGCGGCAACTGGCTTTATAGCTCGCAACGCTGGACGGGCATCATCGCTCTCGCCTACATGCTGCAGCACACTTATTACCTCCGCTTCACCGGATTACATCTGGCGACGCACCCTATGCAGTCCTTTGCCAAAGTGCAAATGGAATTCCAGAACCCGTGGATGATCGCGTTTTACTGTATCGGCATCACCGCCGCGTCGTGGCACTTCAGCTATGGCTTGTGGTTGTTTGCGGCGAAATGGGGTATCACGACCGGAGAAAGAGCGCGCCGCCGTTTTGGTTATCTGTGCGCCGCGTTAGCTCTCGGATTGATTTTACTCGGCGGCCTAAGCATGACTGGATTTTTCCGTACGCCGCAGCGACCGCTCGATTCGAATGCGCCAGACAATATCGCAACGCGATAGAGACGCGAGAATGGCGTGCGGAAGATTCTCTGTTTGCCTTTATTTTCGGGACTGCGTTTGTTTTTGGGTGGCGCAGCGCTTTAGCGCTGAGGTCGCGAGCGAGGGACCATCTTCACAAAAGATCGGACTAACACAGCATGGCAGCTCCAAGAGTTATCGTGGTGGGCGGAGGCCTGGCAGGCCTAGCCGCCGTTATCAAGATCGCCGAGATGGGCGGTGAAGTTGATCTTTTCTCGATCGTTCCCGTGAAGCGTTCGCATTCCGTCTGCGCCCAAGGCGGCATCAACGCCGCTAAGAATCTCAAGGGCGAAGGCGACTCCACTTACAAGCACTTCGACGACACGATCTATGGAGGGGATTTTCTAGCCAATCAGCCGCCAGTCAAAGCCATGTGCGAGGCCGCTCCCGGAATCATCGATCTGCTCGATCGCATGGGCGTCCCTTTCAATCGTACGCCCGAGGGCCTGTTAGATTTTCGCCGCTTCGGCGGAACGCTTTACAACCGTACCGCTTTTGCCGGAGCAACCACCGGCCAGCAACTCCTTTACGCGCTCGACGAACAGGTTCGCCGTCACGAATCCGACGGCAAAGTAAAGAAGTACGAGCACTGGGAATTTCTCTCCGCCGTGCTAGACGGACAACGCGTGGCTCGTGGCATCTGTGCGATGGATTTGCGCACCATGGAAGTACGCACCTTCCCTGCCGACGCGATCATCATTGCCACTGGCGGATGCGGCGCCATCTTCGGCAAGTCCACCAACTCGGTTGTATGTACAGGATCAGCGCAATCCGCGCTCTATCAGCAGGGCGCTTACTACGCGAACGGCGAATTTATCCAGGTGCATCCCACCTGCATCCCCGGAGAAGACAAGCTGCGCCTGATGTCGGAGTCGGCGCGCGGCGAGGGCGGCCGCGTCTGGGTTCCGAAGACTGCTGGCGACAAGCGTGATCCGAAATCTATTCCCGAGAAAGAACGCTGGTATTTTCTTGAAGAGTGGTATCCGAAATACGGCAACCTTGTGCCGCGAGACGTGGCCACGCGCGCGATCTTCAAAGTAGTCTTCGAGCTCAATCTCGGCATCGACGGCAAGCCGATGGTTTACCTTGATCTCACCCACATTGACCGCAAAATTCTCGATCGCAAGCTGGAAGGCATTCTCGAAATCTACGAAAAGTTCGTAGGCGACGACCCGCGCGACACGCCGATGAAGATTTTTCCCGGGATGCACTACACCATGGGCGGCCTGTGGATCGACTACAAACAGCAAACGAATATCCCCGGCGTCTTCGCGGCGGGAGAAGCCGAATATCAATACCATGGCGCGAATCGCCTGGGCGCCAATTCGCTGGTGTCATGCATCTTCGGAGGCTTCGTTGCCGGCCCGAATGCCGTTCAGTACGCGAAGAACTTGCAAGCCGCTCCCGCTAACGGACATTTCGATGCCGAGCGCAAACGCCAGCAGGAAATCAAGGCCGGCCTGATGAAGGCCGACGGCAGCGAAAATCCGTTTTTACTCTGGCGTGAACTGGGCGCGCTGATGACGGAGAACTGCACTGTCATCCGCTACAACAAAAAGCTGGAAGCGACTGATGCCAAGCTGGTCGAACTGTTGCAGCGCTTCCAGAAAATTAATCTGAGTGATCGCTCGCAGTGGGCCAACACTACAATCGCTTTCGCGCGGCAGCTCTACAATATGCTGCAATTGTCGCGGGTGATCGCGCAGGGAGCGGCCATGCGCAACGAATCGCGCGGCTCACACTACAAACCAGATTTCCCGGAACGCGACGATGTCAACTGGATGAAGACCACGAAGGCAACCTTCGCTCCCGATCTGGATGAGCCGAAGTTCGAGTTCGAGCCGGTGGATGCGAGTTTGATTCCGCCGCGGCCGAGGAAGTATTGACCCCAGCGAAGTATCGTAAAGTAAAAGATCGTGTTTGAGCACGAGCAGGCGAACGAAATGGCAGTAGATCAGGAATTGCATCAACTTTTATATGACGCAATTGAAAAGGAATATTTGCTTCGATTCAGATACAAGGGCAATGAGCGGGTTGTCGAGCCTCATGATTATGGTATCCAGAAAGGAATCGTCCGATTGCTTTGCTGGCAAACAGGAGGACAAAGCGGAAGCCCTATTCCGGGATGGCGGCTAATCGACGTAGCCGGCATTCAAAATTGCGAGATGCTCGATCAGCGATTTAGCGGAGGCAGGGAGATCCCATCCGGCAAGCACCATCAGTGGGACAAACTTTTTATTCGCGTCAAAGCATCTCCAAAACGTTAGGGTTGAGCACGGGCGGAAAGGTCGTGGGTTCTGCTCGTGCCGCAAGAACTGTTCCACATCGGAATAACATGGCAAACATCAAATCCGTCCTAATCAAGATCAAACGCCAACCAACCCCCGACGCCAGCTCCGCGTGGGAAGAGTTCGAAATTCCCTACAAGCCGAATATGAACATCACATCGGCGTTGATGGAGATCGCGGCCAATCCCGTCACGCGCGATGGCAAGCAGACTACGCCCGTCACCTATGACTCGAATTGTCTCGAGGAGATCTGCGGCTCCTGCGCCATGCTCATCAACGGACGCGCGCGCATGGCCTGCTCCGCCCTGCTCGATCACCTCGAGCAGCCGATCAAGCTCGAGCCGCTGTCGAAATTTCCCATCGTACGCGATCTGGCGGTCGATCGCAGCGTGCTTTTTGAGAATTTGAAAAGAGTGAAGGCTTGGGTTCCGATCGATGGCACCTACGACCTCGGCCCGGGTCCTCGCGTCACCATGGCAGCGCAGGAAGAGGCCTATCCTCTCTCGAATTGCATTTCATGCTGCTGCTGCATGGAGGCTTGCCCGCAGTTCAATGAGGACACGGGCTTTGTCGGCGCCGCGACCATTTCGCAGGTGCGACTGTTCAATACGCATCCCACCGGCGCCGCTCTAAAGCGCGAGCGCCTGTTGGCTCTGATGGGTGACGGCGGCATACAGGAGTGCGGCTACGCGCAGAACTGTGTCGAGATTTGCCCGAAGGAAATTCCGCTCACAACGTCAATCGCCGAAGTCGGCGGCCAGGTCATGAAGCAGGCTCTGGGCGACCTGTTGCGAAAGTAAGTTCCGAAAAAGCACTGTCCTAAATACGGCGCCAGAGGTCAACATGTTACCCTCAGGTAACTATCGATATCTGCCTTAAGTAAGCGCCTGAGTTAGAAATCCTTCACAATCTTGTTAATCTCTGGTTTACAATTCGAGAGCCTTAGGAAAAACCGGTATTTTCCCAGGCGTGGGGCTATTCGGGATGGTGTATAAAGCTTGACGCCTTAATCGGAATGACGCCAAGACTCAAAGCGCGCGGCACGGGCCTGCTGTCATCGATTCTGCTCGCGCTGATTATCGTATTTGCCCTCGCGACGCCGCAATCCGCCTCGGCGCTCCATCGGGTTAGCCATCCCCGTCGCCATCGTATCCTGCAGGCATTTCGTTTCCGTGGTCTCCGCGGCATGCTCTGGAATCCCTTGTTCCGCCCGTCGCACGATTCCCTGGTGCGGCAGAATGAAGAAATCGACCGGCTCGATCTGCCTCGCATACAAGATGACGATGAACTCGACGCGCTGAAGGCCTCAGGCGACCTGGTCCCGATAAACGCCAGTGAATCGCTGAAGATTGAACGCGGCCTTGACCCATCACGCCGCTATTGCCGTCCCTGGACCCGCGATTTTGTTCAGGACCTTGCCGATAGTTATTACCGCGAGTTTCACGCGCAAATCCAGCTAAACTCCGCTGTACGCACCGTCAAAGTGCAAAAGAAATTACGCCGCCACAATCGCAACGCCGCGCCCATCGATGGCGATACCGCCTCGTCTCATCTCGCCGGAATCACGATTGATCTGCAACGCCGCGGCATGACCAAAGAACAAATGCGTTTCGTCGAACACTATCTCTTTTATCTGAATGCGCTCGGCCTGGTCGAACCCGAAGAAGAGCGGCGCCACTGGTGCTTCCATATCATGGTTTCCGATCGCTACAACGACTGGCGCCAAACGCAAACCTTCTTCCCGGTTGCTCCCGTGGAACGGCCGGTTGCCGCGCCATCCACAGCGATTGCGACCACCGATAGCGCCCCCGCCGCGATTCCCGCCTCTAACTGAGGTTTACAGCGAGCGTCTTCGAGGCAACTTCGATCTGAGTTTTTCACCTCCGCTACAATTTCCCCAAATGATTGTTCTCATGGCAGGCCTTCCCGGGACCGGTAAGACGTCGCTAGCGCGCGAACTGGCGCGGCGCACAGGCGGCGCGCTGCTCGGCAAGGACGAAATTCGCGCCGCCCTGTTTTCGCCAGAAGAAGTTGAATACTCCGTCGAGCAAGACGATTTTGTGATGGAGACCATGCTCGATGCCGCGCGTTACCTGTTACAGAAGAATTCGACGCGAATCATATTTCTCGACGGGCGTCCCTTCTCCCGGCGCTATCAGATCGATCGTGTGCTCGAATTCACCCGCGAACTCGCTCAGCCCTGGACGATCATCGAGTGCATCTGTTCCGACGATTCTGTGCGCCGGCGCCTTGAACTCGATCCGTCGCACCCCGCGCAGAATCGAAACTACGCGCTCTATTTAGAACTGAAACGGCGATTCGAACCGATCGCTTACCCGAAGACTACGGTCAATACCGATCAGTCGCTAGACGAGTGCGTCGAGCAGGCTCTAGCAGCCGTAATTGCTTGATTGGCGCCCATCGCCCTACGCGCGTCCTCGAATCGTCTAGAATCCATGCTCATCATGACCAAGTTCACTTTTGCTTTCACTATCGCGATCGCTCTTCCGCTATTCGCCGCCGCGCAAACTCCGGTCAGCAAGAAGGCTATGGAGATCCAAAACTCCGCCATCGTCATCGACACGCATGCTGACACTCCGCAGCGCTTTCTTGACGAAAACTATGACATTGGATCGACCGACCCTAAGGACCACGGGCACATCAGCCTCAATAAGGCCAAAGCCGGTAATCTGGGGGCAGAGTTTTTCTCCATCTGGGTCGAGCCTGAAACGAATCAAGGCCACTTCGCCCACCACACGCTCGATCTCATCGATTCAGTGTATGAGCAGGCCGCGCGCCATCCCGACCGCATGATGATGGCCTTCAGCGTCGCCGACATTGAGCGCGCGCACCACGAGCACAAACTGGCCGCCCTCCTCGGCATTGAAGGCGGACACTCCATCGAAAACGACATTCGCCTGCTGCGCGATTACTATCGACTCGGTGTTCGCTATATGACTTTGAGTTGGTCGAACACCAACGAATTCGCCGACTCCTCCGGCGATATCAATAATCCCCAAGTCGAGCATCACAACGGACTCACCGAAGGCGGCAAGCAAGTTGTTCACGAAATGAATCGCCTTGGCATGCTGGTCGACGTTTCGCACGTCGCCGACAAAACCTTCTATGACACGATTGCCGTCACCAAAGCGCCCGTGATCGCCTCGCACTCTTCTGCGCGCGCTTTAACCAACCATGCCCGAAACATGACCGATGATATGCTGCGCGCCGTCGCGAAAAATGGTGGTGTAGTGCAGGTCAATTTCTACAGCGCCTTTGTCGACGAGAACTTCCGCAAAGCGGCCGAGGCTCAAGCCAAGGACCGCAACGCCGCGACCAAGGCCAACGCCGAACAACTTAAGGCCGCCGGAGAAGCCGTCACCTATCTTGATGGCGACCGCATCGAGCGCGAGTGGTATGCCAAGATTCCGCGCCCGCCCCTAAGTTCGCTGATCGATCACATCGACCACATCGCGAAGATCGCCGGCGTTGACCACGTAGGCTTGGGATCGGATTTCGACGGCGTCAGCGGGGCAACTCCCGACGGCATTGACTCCGCCGCTGATCTGCCTAAGATTACCCAAGCTCTGCTCGACCGCGGCTACAGCGCCAGCGACATACGCAAGATTCTCGGCGGCAATCTGCTGCGCGTCTTTGGGGAAGCTGAGCGCGTCAGCCGCGAAATGCAGTCTAAAACCAATTAACAAGTAGGTTCTGCCGTCTACCCTTCCTGAACCTTAGTGGCCTTCGTAGTTAACGAATTTGGCCCTCGCGAAAATGTCGGCGGCCGCGCACTTCCCAACCCTGTCGTACAATAAATGTTTGCCAAAATACATACAGGAGCACCCATGCGAACCTTGCTGCAGACGCTTGTCCTGATCCTCTTGACTTTCCTGCTTGGCGCGGCACAAGCAGCCTCAACTGCACAGACGAAGAGCTCGCCGCCCCCCAACAAGCCTGTTGCCACCGAGCCCACCGCCATCATTCATACGACAGCCGGTGACTTGCATTGCACTCTGTTTCCTAAAATCGCGCCCATCGGAGTCGATAATTTCATAGGCCTTGCCGCCGGCACCAAAGACTGGACGAGCGCCACATCTCACGCCAAGAAGCACGGCGTGGCGCTTTACGACGGCACCATCTTCCATCGCGTGATTCCCGAATTCATGATTCAGGGCGGAGATCCAAAAGGCGACGGCACCGGCGACCCGGGCTATAAATTTAAAAACGAGACATCGCCGGAAGTTACTTTCGACCGCCCCGGCCGTCTAGCTTATGCGAACGCCGGCCCTGACACCAACGGCTCGCAGTTTTTCATCACCGAAGTTCCCTATCCCAGCCTGAATGGCGGCTATACGATTTTTGGCCAGTGCGATGATGCCGCTGTCGAACTGGTCAAGCAGATCGCGCGCATGGCCAGCGATCCCAGCAACAATCGCCCGTTGCGCCCCATCAAGATCACGCACATCGAAATCCATCGTGCGGGGACAACCGCGCATAAGACGACGGCCAAGCCTTCGGCCGCCGCGAAGCCCATGTAACAACGCTGGCCGGATTTGACCCCGAGGCGTTGCCGTATCAATGGCTAAAGACAAAATTCAAGAGTTCGAGGAGACTATGACCCGTACCCCAGGAACTTATGCCGTGTTCGAAACCAGTGAAGGCAACATCGTTTGCCGCCTATTCGAAAAGGACGCCCCGAAAACTGTTGCTAACTTTGTTGAGCTCAGCGAAGGCAAACGCGAGTGGACGCATCCGACCACACGCAAAAAAGTTAAAGATCCGCTCTATCACGGAACCATCTTTCATCGCGTGATTCCCGACTTCATGATTCAAGGCGGCGACCCTATGGGCACCGGCTTCGGCGGTCCCGGCTATCAGTTCGAAGATGAGACGAAAGGTTCCCCGCATCGTTTCGACAAGGGGGGAAAGCTCGCCATGGCCAACGCCGGACCGAACACCAATGGCTCCCAATTTTTCATCACGGTCGCCAACACCGACTGGCTCACCGGCAAGCATACAATTTTTGGCGAGGTAGTTGAAGGCTACGACGTCGTGGAAAAAATCTCGAAGACCGCCAGGAATCGCCAGGACCGTCCCAACAAAGACGTGATGGTAAAGTCAGTGAAAATCGAGCGCGAATAACGCCACGTGCACGATAGTAGCGTCTCTGTGATTTCGCTCACACTCTCCGGTGATGGCTGGCCTTCTTTTGCCGCACTCGATATTCTTTATAATGATCCGGTTCATCGCGAGAGGTTTCTGGAGGCAGTCTAATGGCATCGTTCAATGGAATTCCACTTCCTACCAACGGTCAGAAAATCGAATACAGTAACGGCAAGTATAAGGTTCCTGATCACCCGATCGTTCCCTACATTGAGGGAGACGGCACTGGGCGCGACATCTGGAAGGCTTCAGTTCGCGTCTTCGACGCCGCAGTCGAGCGTGCATATCAGGGGAAGCGTTCGGTTGCGTGGTACGAAGTTTTTGCGGGCGAAAAGGCCAAGGCTCGTTTTCAGAACTGGCTTCCCGACGATACCGTAACCGCCATACGTGAGCTCCGCGTAGCCATCAAAGGGCCGCTGACTACGCCCGTTGGAGGTGGCATTCGGTCGCTCAACGTCGCCCTGCGGCAAATTCTCGATCTCTACGGCTGCGTGCGCCCGGTGAAGTATTACACCGGCGTGCCCTCGCCCGTGAAGCATCCCGAGCGCATGAACATTGTCATCTTCCGCGAAAACACCGAAGACGTTTACATGGGCATCGAGTGGGAAGAAGGCACGGCCGATGCCGCACGGCTGATTGAATTTCTAAACAAAGACATGTTGAAGAGCGGCAAGAAGCAAATCCGTCTCGATTCCGGAGTCGGCATCAAGCCCATTTCCATCACTGGCACCAAGCGCCTGGTGCGCATGGCCATCAAGCACGCTCTCGAAAATAAAAATAAAGCCGTCACGCTCGTCCACAAAGGCAACATTCAGAAGTTTACCGAAGGTGCGTTCCGCAAGTGGGGATATGAGCTTGCTACGGAAGAATTCCGCGATCAGGTCGTCACCGAGCGCGAAAGCTGGATCATCGACAACAAAGACAAGAATCCCAATCTCACCATCGAGGAGAACGCGAATCTGATCGAGCCGGGCCTTGAGTTTGCCAGCGACGACTTCCGCCGCGATCTCTACAAAGAAGTGAAAGATTGTCTCGATTCGATCTATTCCTCTCACGGTAAGGGCGCATGGAAGAAAAAGCTGATGATCAACGATCGCATCGCCGATTCGATCTTCCAGCAAATCGTGACCCGCGCCGATGAATACAGCGTTCTGGCCACGCCCAATCTCAACGGCGACTACATTTCCGATGCCTGCGCGGCGCAGGTGGGCGGGCTCGGCATCGCTCCCGGAGCGAACATCGGCGACGGCTATGCCATCTTCGAAGCCACGCACGGTACCGCTCCGAAGTATGCCGACAAAGACGTCATCAATCCCGGCTCGGTCATTCTTTCCGGCGTGATGATGTTTCGCTTCCTCGGATGGGGCGAAGCTGCCGACTTGATCGAGCAAAGTCTCGAACGCACCATCGAACAGAAGAAGGTTACCTACGATTTCGAACGCTTGATGGAAGGCGCAACCAAAGTCAAGACCAGCGAATTCGCCGATTGCATGATTGAAAATATGAGGGTCGCTGTTCCTGCGTATTGAGAACATTTCGACTTTCCTTCGTGTACCTTAGTGTCCTTCGTGGTTAACGATTTTGACGGGAGAGGAACTTCATGCGCAAGAAGGTAACGATCGTCGGCTCGGGAAACGTAGGCGCAACCGCGGCTCACTGGATTGCCTCCAAAGAACTCGCAGACGTAGTCCTCATCGACATCATCGAAGGCGTGCCGCAAGGTAAAGGCCTCGACCTGCTCGAAGCCATGCCCATCGAGAAGCGCGACTCTGCCATCCTCGGCACCAACGACTATGCCGACACCGCGAAGTCCGACATTGTCGTCATCACCGCCGGAATTCCGCGCAAACCCGGCATGAGCCGCGACGATCTTCTGAATACCAACCACAAAATCATGAACGACGTGGTCGGCAAGATCGTGCAGCACTCGCCGAACTGCATCCTCATCATCGTTTCAAACCCGCTTGACGCCATGGCGCAGGCCACCTACAAGATGAGCGGATTTCCGCGCGAGCGCGTCATCGGCATGGCCGGAGTGCTCGACTCCTCCCGCTTCCGCACCTTCATCGCACAGGAACTTAAAGTCAGCGTAGAAAATGTCAACGCCTTCGTCCTCGGCGGACACGGCGACACCATGGTCCCGCTTCCCCGTTATTCCACGGTCGCCGGAATTCCGATCACCGAACTGATGGACAAGGCCACGCTCGATCGCATCGTGCAACGCACCCGCGATGGCGGCGCCGAGATCGTCAAATACCTAAAGACTGGCTCCGCCTACTACGCACCGTCGGCAGCCGCTACCGAAATGGTCGAGGCAATTCTCAAAGACAAAAAGAAGATTCTTCCCTGCGCCGCCTATCTCAACGGAGAATACGGAATCCACGGCCTCTTCGTTGGCGTCCCTGTGAAGCTCGGCGCTCAGGGTATCGAGCAGATCATCGAGATCAAACTCACGGCGGAAGAAAAAGCGGCTCTGGATAAGAGCGCGGCCGCGGTCAAGGAACTTATCGCAGTGATTAACGTCTAGAGTATATAGTTTGGGAAGGGCACGACTTCAGTCGTGCCATAATCGGCCTAAACACAAACGGCTTTAGCCGCTGAGGGCGACTGCCAATGACTCAAGCCACGAAAGTGGGCACCCCGGACCACGTTTTGGACCTCCTGGAATCATTGGAGTAGAGGCTGAGATTGCGCCATGAAACGAGTGTCTTGCCTTGAGGTGAACTCGTTTGGGATCGCAAGCGTGGTGTTCACGCTGGCGTTCTGGGTTTATGTTAATCTCCCGTTCCACCAACATTCCCAACATCTAGCAGTGCTGTTCCTCGGAATCCTGAGCTGTGGCATCCCGGCATCGCTCATTGCCGCATGGCGCGGCTCAAAACTTTGGCTTATTGCCTTGCTTGGGCCGCTTTCGGGCTGGTTGTTGGTATTGACCTTTATCAATGATTGAGTTTCAAAACACCGTACACCATCCTCTCTGATTTCTCTTCCGCGAACGCCTCACCCTCGCTATAGTGTCTGAGGTCAGCAGTCTGAAGCCAACACGCATGGATTTCGACCAGCTAGAAATCTTCCTCGAAGTAGCGCGCCTCTCCAGTTTCTCGCGCGCGGCGGAGAAGCGTTTCCGCACCCAGCCCGCCATCTCCTCCCAGATTCGCGCTCTTGAAGAAGAAGTCGGCGCCCGCCTGCTCGACCGCTCCGGAGGCCGCGTCTCGCTCACCGCCTCCGGCAAGTTGTTTTTCAAATATGCCGGAGAGACGCTGGAGCGCCGCAAAACCATCCTGAATGAGATCGCCGAAACCGAGCGCGTCCCGCGCGGTGAGATTGTTGTCGGAGCCAACGAGGGCACCTGCCTGCACATTCTGCCCGGAGTGTTCGCACAATTCAAACGCGACTATCCCAACGTCGCCGTGAGCATCAAGCGTTCCGATTACGCCCGCATTCTCGACTCGATCCTCGAAAACGTAGTCGACTTCGGCGTAGTTTCGCTGCCCGTAAACGACAATCGCCTCGAGGCGCAGATGATCCATCGTGACGAACTCGTGGTCATCACTTCTCCAAAGCATCCGCTGGCGGCAAAAAAGAGCGTTACTGTGAATGAGGTTGCGACCTATCCGCTTGTCCTGCCCAAGCTGGGCCATACGCGCGACGCTCTCGACGCGCTCTTCTACGACCACAATTTGAAGCCACAAGTGGCCATGGAACTCGATTCCAGTGAATTGCTGAAGCGCTTTGTCGCAGCTGATGTCGGCGTAGGATTTATCCCGCGCTCGAATGTCGAGCAGGATATACGCGCCAAGGCTGTGGTAGCGATCACGCTGTCAGATGTACAAATCCGCCGCGATCTGGCCCTCGTGTTCCGCAAGGACAAATCGTTAAGCCGCGCCGCTAAAGCATTCATGGAAATCGCGGTGAAAGAAAAGAATTTTTCCACGCCCACGACTGGGAAACGACCAAAATGACCAACGCTGTGACGAAACCAGATGCAATGAAGCGGGTCTTCCCGCTTATTCTTTTTTTGTTCCTGGCGGGCGTGGCCGCCGCCCAGAAGCAATCCTCACTCGCTGCCCCGAAGCTCGCCGCGCTGAAAGTCACCGGAACGACGCGCTACACCGACAAAGAAATTCTCGCTGCGAGCGGCTTACAAATCGGTCAACTCGCCGCCGACGGCGATTTCAGGGAAGCGGTAAAGCGGCTGGGAAACTCCGGCCTCTTCACCGGCGTCATTTATTCCTACACTTCATCGGGCGCTAGCATTAAGCTCGAGATTCAGCTCACCGACATCGACGAGAGCAAGCTGGTCCCGGCGCACTTCGATAATTTTGTCTGGTTCACCGACGATGAACTCGTCAAGGACTTGCAGAAGCGTGTGCCACTCTTCAAGTTATTGCTGCCGATCACGGGCAATCTTCCAGACCATGTTTCAGAAGGACTGCAGTCCATTCTCAGCGATCATCAATACCCAGGTCGCGTCGATTATCTGCGCGAAGGAGACGAAGCCGGCGGCACTCTCCATGGCATCGATTATCACGTCGAGGAAGTCGGCATAGGAATCCGCGATGTTGAATTTCCTGGCGCCTCGCCAGAACAGGCGGCCCTGCTGGATGCAGCGGCTCACAGCCTCAAAGGCGCAGAATACAGGCGCGCCGCCGTTGCTGCGGTCGCTAAGTTCGACCTGTTGCCGGTATACCTGCAACGCGGGTATTTGAAGGCAGCGTTCGCGCCATCCAACGCGCGCGTGCTCTCCCAAACCGCGGCGACAGACTCCCAGGGCCGCGCCGAGATTGAAGTCGCTGCCATCGTGCCCGTGACGCCCGGAAAAATATATTCCACCGCGAGCGTCGCCTGGAAGGGCAACTCGGCCATCAGCATCGCAGACCTCGCACCGCTCATCCATCTGCCAGTGGGCGAACCGGCGGACGCGGTGCGACTGCTCCGCGACATCGAAAACGTAACCAAGCTGTATCGCAGCCGCGGTTACATGCTGGTGCAAGTTAAGCCGGACGCGCAATTCGATGACGATAAAAGCACTGTGCACTACGACCTGAATGTGGTCGAAGGCGATCTCTATAAGATGGGAGAGTTAGAAATTCTTGGTCTCGATACGCAAACGACAGCTCATCTGCGAGCGGCGTGGGCGTTGCCGCAAGGTCAACCCTATAACGCCGATTACCCTGGCAAATTTCGCATGGATACGGGAAAGCTTCTGCCGCGCGAAGTGCAGTGGGCAGTCACGGTTCATGAATCGCTCGAGAAAGACAAAACCGTCGACGTGGAAATACGCTTCAAGCAACAGTAGCGGCAGTTGCGCAAAACTCTCTCTATTGCCATCATGATACTAAGATCATGAGTGTGGCGTCTCGAATCGCCACCCTCATTTCCCAGGAGAAACGATCAGATGAAAGTAAATCGAATTGCGGCTGCTGTTCTTGGAATGCAAATGTTGATCGGAGTGGCAGCGATTCCGGCGCTCGCTGCCGGCAAGAGTCAGACCTTAACCGGCGAAGTGAGCGATGCCATGTGCGGAGCCAAGCATGAGATGCCCGGCAACGCCGCGGCTTGCACGCGTGGCTGTGTCAAGCACGGCTCGCAATACGCCCTCGTCGTCGGAGACAAAGTCTACACGCTGCAGACCTCCGACCAAGCCGCGCTCGATAAGCTGAACGATCTGGCCGGCGCGAAGGCCAAGGTCACAGGCGACGTCAATGGTGACACGATTACTGTGAAGTCAGTGGCTGCGGGCTCGTAAGTCACGGCCCTTTGACAACAAAAACCGGCGGATTGCCCGCCGGTCTTTGTTGTCTTTCGATTCGCGTTACTGCTGCTGTTGCTGCTGAGTCTGGTCCGGATTATCGTCGCGCCGCTTCAGCGTCGGGCGGTCGTCATCGCTGGTGCTCGTGCCATTGCCGCTCTTGTCGCTGGTCGAAGTGCGGCGCAGGCTGGGACGGCTTCCATCTTTCTCTTCCAGCACCTTGTGCCGGTTTTCGATCGTCGCCAGCCGCGCTTTCACGTCATCAAACTCTGAAGTGGTCACGATATACTGCGCTTTCGCCGGAAGAATCGTCGCGATCTCCTTCTGCGAGGCCGCGATACGGTCGGGCGTCTGCGGATGCGACGCGAAAGCCTTGGCGATCGTGCCCGGCTTCTTCTTCTCTTTCGCCTGAATCTTTTCGAAGAAGCTGATAAAAGCCTGCGGATCATATCCCGTCTTATACATATATTGCAGGCCAAGATAGTCAGCTTCCGCTTCAAAGTTGCGTTGGAACTTCATGAACGTCAGCGGCAAGCCCAGGCCGCTCGCCTCGTAGATTCCGTAGCCGATTCCGCCCCCAACAAAGATCAGAGGAATCGTGGCGATTTGCGCAATATTCATGCGCGTCATCTGACGCATCGTGTGACGCGCGGCGACGTGCGAAATCTCATGCGCCATCACCCCGGCCAGTTCCGCCTCTTCGTCCGCCGCCAAAATCAGGCCCGTGTTCACATAGAAGAATCCGCCGGGCAGCGCGAACGCGTTCACCTCATCGGAATCGATCACTTTGATGGTAAACGGCACTTGGGCGTCGGAATTGCGCACCAGATTCTGCCCAATGCGGTTGACGTACTCATTCACGACCGGGTCCTGCACCAGCTTGACGCTGTTTTCGACTTGCATCGAGTATTGCTTGCCCAGTCGGATTTCTGTTTCCAGCGAGTACCAGTCACCTATGCCGCGTCCGCCGACCTTTCGATTCCCGATCGCATCGACGTCGTCTTCCCCGCCGGTGTGCTTCACCTTGCTGTCGGGCGGCTCCTGAACCGGCTGTTCACCGCTCGGCGTAGCATTGCTCGTCGCGTTGCCAGAGGAATCCGCCGCCGGAGTCGGAGCAGTCGATGGCGTCTGCGACCCAGCGGGTTTAGTACCTGTCGACTGCGTCGATGTTGCCGTCGGCGTCTGCGTACTCTGATCTTTTGATTGTGGTTGTGACTGTGGTTGGGAAGCCTGCGGCTGGGAGTTTGAACTCTGGGAAGTTTGATCCTGCGCCAATGCTGGCAGAGCCAGCAGCGCCAGTAAACTCAGGGAGAACAGCGATTTACGGAAGGACATTGGCACACCCCGCGGAAACCACGTCGATTAACGCCATTATACTCCCGATAGCAAGCCGGATCGACAGAGTTTTCCTGCCTAGTTGGACGCGGGCCAGCGCCTTGGAGTTACCCGCTATTTCAGACACCCGCCAGTTTCCTTCGTACAGCTTCGTGTTCCATCGGTGCCCTTCGTGGTAAACCAGCGCCGCGCGCTTGAACTCTCTTTCTGTTTTCCACCTCGCTGGTGTACTATGGCGCGACTTTCCAGTAAAGAGGGCCCGTCCATGCTGAATCGTCGCAATTTTCTGTCATCGTCCTTCGCGTCGTCCGTAGCCGTAGGCGCTAGCCTGGCCTGGCGCGGCAATCTCTGGGCGCAACTCGAATCGCTCCCCTCCAAGCTCCCCGACCGCTCCCTCTTCGACCCGAATGAAGAAGCCTATTGGCGCGAACTCCGCAAGCAATACCTTATCCCCGCCGACGAAATCTACCTGAATAACGGCACCGTAGGCTCGAGCCCCGCCCCCGTGCTGCGCGCGGTTTTCGAAGGCTACGAAACCACCGAAAAGATGGATCAGGCCGATCCCGAAGACTACCCCATCTGGGGATACGACGCCCGCAACGACTTTCGCGATCCGCTGGCCTCCTTCGTCGGCTGCAACCGTGACGAAATCGCCCTCCTTCGCAATGCCACCGAAGCTAATAGCTACATCGCCAACGGCATCGACCTAAAAGCTGGCGACGAAGTGCTGATGACCGATCAGGAGCACCCCGGCGGCCAGCATCCCTGGGACCTCCGCGCCAAGCGCTATGGCATCGTGGTCAAGAAGTTCAACCTGCCGAAGCCGGTCATCAATCCCGCGCAGGTGGTCGACCTGGTCAGCGCCCAGATCACCTCGCGCACTCGAGTTCTATTCTTCAGCCACATCACAACCGCCACCGGAGTAGTCCTTCCCGCGAAGGAAATCTGCGCCGTAGCCCGCGCCAAAGGCATAATCTCGGCCGTCGATGGAGCCCACGTCCCCGGCATGATGCGCCTCAACCTGCACGATCTCGGCTGCGACATGTATTCCGCCAGCCCGCACAAGTGGCTCCAGGCGCCGAAAGGCTCGGGCTTCCTCTACGTCCGCGACGAGATGATCGACCGCCTCTGGAACACCATCGCCACCGAAGGCTGGGATGACCCCAAGCTCCGCGCCGAACGCTTCCAGCGTATCGGCAGCTCCAACGTCCCCGCCCTCTGGGGGTTGCGTGCTTCGATCCAGCTAGCCAACGACATAGGCATGGATCGCATAGAACGCCGCCATCGCCAGCTCTGCGACTACATCCTGAACGCCATGATCCAACGAGGCGCCCAGTCCTGGACATCTCCCGACCCCAGCCTGCGCTGCGCCCTCGCAACCGTGAACGTTCCGCCCATAGTCCGCATCGACCTGGAAAACTGGATGTGGAAAGAAAAGAAAATTCGCATCCGCGGAGGCGAACCAAACAAACTGCGCCTGTCGACGCCGTACTATCTGTCGAAGCAGGATATCGACCGGTTTCTGGATGCGTTTGATGAGTACAAGAGGATGAAAACCTAAGGCTCGGCCCAACTGCGATTGCCTATCCATTCTTCAAATACGCGCGACCGACATCCTTGGCCTTTGACTTCGTCACCGTCGCACGCTTTGCCGTCCGGGACCGACGTGCCCTGGCGCGAAATCGAACCTTATCAGTCGCGTTGGCTTCTTCAAAAACTTCGGGGTGAAGCGCGGTAATAACCGCCCCCGGATTCTTGTCAATCACCGTGAGCAGCGTGCGCGCCGGCGCTTCTGGAGTTCGCCTGCCGCCTTCCCAATGCTTGATCGCGTCCAAGCTAAAGCCGAAAGTTTCGGAAAAGCGGGACTGAGTCATCTTAAGTTTGCAGCGAATGCTCTTAACGTCGACTTCATCCGGCACATGCACCTTGAAGCCTTTCTGCCGCCCCGCAAGAAAAGCTTCGACTTCGTCCAATCCCGTCATAAGCTCATCAAACACGCTTTTCATTCTCTACCTCCCGTAGCTGTCAAAAATATCGTCAGCACGTTTTCTTAGAGCATTGCGCTCGGCGACGCTCAAATTGCCCTTTTCGTTCTTTGCAAAAACTGTGATCAGAAAGATTGGAAATTGCTCATTGCGCCAGATATACACCACACGTGCCCCTCCGCTCTTCCCCATCCCTTGGCGTGGCACGCGAACTTTTCGGAATCCGCCCGTCCCACTCATAACATCGCCACACTGTGGATCCTCCGCAATCTTGTCCACAATCTCGTGACGCTCTGCCTCGCTGAATAATTTGCTGGCCAGGGCGAGGTAAGACGGGGTTTCTACGATAGTCTGTCTCTTCATCTTGTACTCCAATGGACACCCTCTAGTCAATGAAAATCAGATGCCATTGGACATCACCGCCTTAGAAAGGGTTACTGACAAATGATAGCTGACAGCTGACAGCTCGTCCTACGTCCACCGAAACCAGCGCAGCGCGAGAATGAACGATAGTCCGCCCCAAACTGCGAGCACCATCAATCGCGCCGATTGCGATCCGAACGATGCACCTTCGATGATCGTGGCCCGCAACGCATCGTTGAGCGCCGTGAGCGGCAGCGCTTTGATGAACGGCTGCGCGATCGCAGGAAATTTCTGATATGAAAAAAATACTCCTGAAAAAATCCACATCGGCATCATGACCAAGTTGATCAGTCCCGAGACGCTTTCGATTTTCTGCGCGCGGCAAGCAGTGAGTAATCCCACTCCACCAAAAGCAACCGCTCCAATCGCGGCCAGCAGAATGACGGAAAAGATCGATCCTTGCACGCGCATGTGAAAGACGAGAACGCCGAATCCTAAGAGCAATCCCACTTCGATCACCATCAATACGAGACGACTGCTCGTGAGCGCCAGAAGAAAATCGCTCCTGCGCATCGGCGTTGCCACGAAGCGCTTCAACAATTTGCGCTGGCGCATTTCCACGATCGCGAAACCGACTCCCCACATTCCAGAATTCATCAGGTTCATGCCGAGCAATCCGGGAATCAGAAAATCGATGTAGCGCGAGCCCGGTTCGCTGGAAGCTTTCGCAGAAGTGATCAGAACGTCTTTCCGTCCAGCAGCAGATTGGAGTTTGGCATCAATCTCCGAACGCGAGAGAACGCTCTCTGGACGCGCCGGATCGTAATAGTACGTGTAACTGCCATCCGCATTCGCCTCGATCGCAAGATCGTATTTACCGAAGTGAAAAGCCTTGAGCGCTGCATCGCGATCGAGCACGCTAGCGCGAACGGAAGATGTCTTGTCGTCAGCCGCGCTTTTACCCACCGAGTAACTAGCAGATCCTTGCAGCATGGCCAGGGTCCTCTGTGCCGCTGGCCCATCGATGACCACCACCGAAGTGATGTCAGCAGGCTTGTTGCGAAAGGCGACGCCCAATCCTGCCGCGAGCAGCAGCGGAAAGACGAAGACCCAGAAGACAACCTCAGGCTCGCGCTTGAGTTCGAGAAGGCGCACCCAAAGCAAATGCCAATATCCAGACCATCGCCCGCTGCGCGCCGGAGGAATGATCGCTCGCAGCTGCGCACTCTTGTCTGCATGAAGCGTCGGCGCGTTAGTTTCGGTGGTTGCCATTCGATCCTTTCGCAGATCGTCTTTCCCTGGATGAGAGATCAGTCTTCCCTCAAGTGTCGTCCAGTAAGCTGGACGAAGACATCTTCAAGGCTCGCCTGCCGCGTGCTGAGATGTTCGAGGCGATTACCGTCGTTGCCAACCACAGCAAGCAGTGCCGGAATCGTCAGATGTGGCTCCCGAACGCTCAGGCAAACCGTTGAATCCTCGCGCCGCACCGACTCCACTCCAGGAAGCGAGCGCCAGCGGTCGAGATGTTCGGAACTGGCATGAGCGTTCTTAGCGCCGTCCTCGCTCACCTGGAACTCGACCACATGCTGCCCACCCAGCCGCTCAATCAGGTCCGATGGCGCGCCTTCGGCGATGATCTCGCCATGATCGACGATCGCCAGCCGATCGCACAGTCGCTCCGCCTCGTCCATGTAGTGCGTCGTCAGGAGAACCGTTCCGCCCTTCTTCTGGAATGTGCGGATAATCTCCCAGAGTTGTCGCCGGCTTTGCGGATCGAGCCCAGTCGTCGGCTCATCGAGAAAGAGCACACGCGGATTGCCGACCAGAGCAGTCGCAACCGCAAGCCGTTGCTTCTGCCCACCGGAAAGCTTGCCAACCCACGAGTCGGACTTCTCGGCCAGTTCGAGATCGTCGAGCACTTCAGCAGCCGCGCGCGGTTCGCTATAAAAACTGGCGAAGAGTTCAATGGTTTCGCGCACAGTAAGCTTCTCTGAGAGCCGCGTCTCTTGCAGCGAGATCCCAATCCACTCGCGAATCTGGCGCGGATTGTCGCTCCATGTGTGGCCAAAGATGCGAACCTCGCCCGAAGTAGGCGCGAGCAGACCCTCCAGGATTTCGATGGTTGTAGTCTTCCCCGCCCCGTTCGGTCCGAGAAGGCCGAAGCATTGCCCAGCTTCGATTTGAAGGCTAAGGCCGCGCACAGCCTCAACCTTGCCATCGTAAGTCTTGCGCAAATTGGTACATTCAATCGGAGACGCCACGAAGGAATTCTAGCGCAGTCGCTCTGCTTAGACTTCAACAGGAAGTTACAGTTTGCGATCTTGATCGTATCTGAATCTATTTCCGCGGCATTTGGGCTTCACCCTTTGCATCCTGCCACAGAATCGCATTCAGTTTTTTCGCATCGACCGCATCAGGACGCGAAAAATTCATCTGCGAAGACTGCTTAGCTCCCGGCGCGTTTTTCTCGTTCACCCGATAGATAAGGCCGCTGCGCAGATTGCTATCATCGGCCTCGTATGGCGACTGCGTTCCCGGGCCGGCGAAAAGCGGCGCAATCAGCGGCGCATGCGCGTCGAAGAGGTTCATCGGCGCAAGTCCGAGCAGCGCTTCCATGGTATGAATGGCGCTAACTGTCGTATAGAAGTCATGGTCGACGAAAGTTTGCGGCTGCTGGGGCGCATATTTACTGATGACCAGAGCTGTCGATCGATGCGCGTCAACGTGATCAGCTCCGTCCTGCGCATCGTCCTCCAGAATAAAAATCGCGGTGTCATCCCAGTAGGCGCTATGAGAAACGGCATCGACGACGCGACCCACTGCCAGATCGTTGTCTGCCACAGACGCCCGAGGCGTGGCTTTGCCGGGACGCGTGCCTCCGGTGTGATCGTCTGGCAAGTAAAGCAGTGTGAATTGCGGAAGCTCTCTATCCGTCCCCCTCGCCTTCGCAAAATCGGCGAACTCGCGGAGAAATTCGTCAGCACGAAGTTGGTCGGGATAATCGGTATTGAAATCGGGGAATTGCGGATCGTAATGCTCGCGGAGTGCAGCCTTAGTCGGACGCAGGCGCTTAAATTGCGGGATCGGCCAAGGCCAGGGGCTCTGCCCGCCCGCCGGATTGCCTACGTTCGGCGGAAGTGGCTCACCTTGATTGATGGCCGCTACCGGGCACGGGGCGGACGAAGCCGACGGCGTGCCCTCCATCGGCGAATTTGCCCTTTCGTTTTTACACCAGACAGCGGCGATGAATTCCCCGTAAATGCGATACGTGAGCCCGTTGCGCGCCAGGTCATCCCAAAGGAAACCGGTGCCCGGATCATCAACGTCGGGGATTCCCCGCTCCAGCGCGATCTCGTCGGCCACGCTGCCGCCGAAATCATAGGTGCGCTCTTTGCTGCGATATGCGATCGGCCAATTCTTTTCGTTGTAGTCGGAGGTTGTCGAAGCCGTCGACCAGAGGTGGCCGTCGCCCGAGACTTCTCCGCTGTCATAGAAATTGTCGAGCACGCCGAACTGCAGTGCCAGTTTGTGTTCGTTAGGCGTGATGTCCTTGCCATACATCGTTAGCGAAGGATCGCCATCACCCACCGGCAGGTCGCCGAAGATCTGATCGTAGGTGCGATTCTCTTTCAGAATGTAGATCACGTGGCGGATGGGATTGATTCCGTTCGCGAATGCGATCGTGCCTCCGTCAGAGTGCAAAAGATTATCTTGCTCGACCTGCTGCGTGTAGGCGGCGAGATTCTTGTCAATTTCGGCAAGGCTCAGGCGCTGAATGGAGCCGCCGATTAGCGTCGGAATATACGGATACGCCTTCCTCTTACGATCGCCCTTAAGCGTATTCTGCATATTGTTGGGGCCGCTGCCTTCGCCCTTGGCGGTGGCAATGATCAGGTCGTTGCCCGCAATAGCCAGAGCGCTTGGATACCACTCGGTCGGGATCAATCCGGCAGGACGCAGTTCTGTTCCATCCTCAAAACCGTGAGCCGCACCACCGACCCCAAAGACCGCGACGGCGTCGAGGCCTGCGCTCGCGACAAACAGACGACTGTTATCCTTCGAGAGGGCAAGGGCTTGGGGCACTGCGCCGCCAAAGACTTTTGTGCTGTAGATATGGTCGATGGACCCATTATCTAGATTTAGCTCGATCACAGAATCAGCATTGCTCAAGGCGACATAAAGCAGAATTTCGTTCGGGCTCAAAACCATCGCTGTCGGGTGTGCGCTGGCCGCAACAGGGTCTGCCGGTTTCGTTACATCCAACCATCGCGCAACCGTGCCTTTCGCTAGATTCAATTCGGCGACCGAGGAACCATTCCACAGGCTGACCCAAGCCTTGGTTCCTGCTTTGTTCGCGATTACTGTATAGGGATAACCGCTGGGAATGTAGCGGCTTCGGCTGAGGTCGAATGCCTTTTCAATCTTCCCGGTTTTAGCATCGAGAAGTACAACATTATCCGAAAGATTATTGGCGATCAGCAGGCGCTCATTCTTGCGCCCTGCTAGCACAGCAAAACCTGCGGGGTACGGCAGTGCCGTTCCGGCCGGAGTCTTGCGCAGGCCGAACGCAACTTCTTTCCCTTCGGCGAGGGTCTGCGCTGGAATTTTGATAAAGCGCTCGGGCGTCACTTCGCCCGCCGCAAATTTGTACACGGCTACGCCGTTGCCTGTGTTCTTGGGATTCTCCCCGGTTGGGTCGGTGAGCGATCCCATCGACGCATATAGGTGCTTGCCATCCCTCGAAAACGCGAGACCAATGAAATAAGTCTGGCGCGTAGAGAGCTCATCGCTCAGTCGATTGTCGGGAAAATCGCGAAGCTGATTATTGCTCAGATCGAGAATGCCAATCGATTGCCGGCCGCCGCTCTGCTCCGTGCCGTATCCCTGATTGAGCAGCGCGGCGTAGCGCCCGTCGGGACTAAGAGCAATGGTCGCGGGAAAGCTATTGGTGCGGGCGATGTATCCGGGAACGGGGAGCGTGAGGCTCTTGCTGGTCGGTAGATTGGTATGGCGCGGAGAATCAGCCGCGCGCCCTACCGCAAACATGACAAACAGTATGCAAAGAATGAGAGGGGAGACAACAAGGAACTTTTTCACAAGCCGGAATCCTCGAAAGTGCGAGTTGGAAGAGCTTTCGTGCGAGTGTTCCTGCCACTCTCACCGCGCCGATTTGAAGATCGAGAATGCTGCCCCTTGCGGGTCGGCGACTACTGCCATGCGGCCGACCCCCTCCATCGTCATCGGCGAAAGGTGCAGTTTGGCGCCCAGCTCTTTGGCTTTATTTGCCGTTGCGTCGACGTCGTCGACCTGGAAATAGGCCATCCAGTGCGCTGGCATTCCGGGCTGGCGATAGGATGCGGGAGGAATGCCGCCAATGTGCTGCTCGCCATTCTTGATATGCAGATAACCGGGCGGGTCTTTCGGATCGCTGATCAGCTGCCACCCGAAAAGACCGGAGTAGAAATCGGAGGCCCGCTTCGTATCCGGCGTGCTCAGGTCGGCCCAACAGAGCGTGCCATTCACCTGGGCGATCCCGATTCCGGCGTTCTTCTTGGCCTGCCATACGCAAAACACCGCGCCGGTCGGATCCTGGACGACCGCCATCCGGCCTGCATCCATCACGTCGAATGCCGGGCCAAAAGTCTTGCCTCCGAGTTGTTGCGCTTTCGCCGCAGCCGCGTCAGCGTTGTCGACGGTGATGTAAATCATCCAATAAGGAGGAATGCCCTGCGACTTCTCATCAGGACGCAGCGAGCATGCGGCGGCAGCTTCGCGCCCTTGAAGTTTGAATTCCGTGTAGTAGTCGTTAGGGCCCATCGGACTGTCGTGCGCTGCCCAACCAAAAAGAGAGCCGTAGAAACTCTTGGCCGCAGCCTGGTCGGTGGTGTGGAGCTCGATCCAGCAGAAGGAACCGGCGGAGTGCTTGTCGATGGTTGTCATGGCGGCAAAAGTTTACACCAAATCTAGGCGACCGGTTGTCAACGAGAGATGAAAGTGGATAGTGGCTCAGTTTCAGTCGTTTTGAAATTCGGTCGCTTTGAAAAGGCATGGCTTCAGCCGTGCCGTGAGAATCGCATTCTTCATCGCTGTTTTAGCCGTGAGGGAATGCATCTTTCAAGCTGAGCCATTACCGAAACTGAAATGAAGACATGCTGCGGCGCGGATTTTAAAGCGCCTCGATATGTGACGAATCCAGTCGACAAAGGTTGCGCCCTTGCCGACTATTCGATCGTTAATGACCACCCAAGAGCTACCGAAGGTTCTTCCCGACCCAGTCTTCAATTCGAAGGAGTGCCTTGTTGA
This sequence comes from Terriglobales bacterium, assembly GCA_035483045.1. Lineage (GTDB taxonomy): Bacteria > Acidobacteriota > Terriglobia > Terriglobales > Acidobacteriaceae > Acidiflorens. The sequence continues at coordinate 251,026 of DATHQD010000007.1, read as the reverse complement.
GGTTCTCAAGCGAGTTGGCGACGCTGAAGCGCAGATAGCCTTCTCCATACTCTCCAAACGCGGTGCCAGACAGGCACGCCACTCCCGCTTGTTCGAGCAAGGCGTCCGCTAGTTTCTTTGACGTCCAGCCAGTCTGCTTAATGTTGGGGAAGGCGTAGAACGCGCCTTTCGGCAGGCGGCAGGAGAAGCCTTTGATCTTGTTCAGTCCAGCGACGAAAACATCGCGGCGCCGCTTGAATTCGGCATTCATTCGGTCGACCGACGATTGATCCCCGTGCAGCGCTTCGATTCCAGCTATCTGGGTAAAACTCGCAGTGCAGGAAACCGAATTCGTATTGAGGCGCGAGATTTGCGTGGCCAGATCGGGACGCATCACGCCGTAACCCATGCGCCATCCCGTCATCGCGTAGGTTTTGGAGAAGCCGTCGAGCAGAATCGTGCGCTCTTTAAACCCTGGCACGCTCATGATGGAAAAATCTTCCCCGTCGAAGATCAGGCGGCTGTAAATTTCGTCGGAGAGAATCATGATATTGCGGTCGCCAATCGCCTCGGCGATTTCGAGAATATGGTTCCTGGTGAGCACACCCCCGGTAGGATTGTGCGGCGAGTTTAAGATGATCAGCCTGGTTCGGTCAGTGATCAGCGAAGCCAGTTCCTTGACGTCAACAGAAAAGTCGCGCTCTTCCCGCAAGTGGATCGGAACCGCTTTCCCGAGAGAATAATTAATCATCGACTCATAAATCGGGAAGCCGGGATTGGGATAAATAACTTCATCTCCCTGTTCAACCAAGGCGAGCATAGTAAAGAAAATAATTGGCTTGCCGCCCGGGACAACTACTACCTCATCACTCGAAACCGGCACATTGCGGGTGCGGCTGACATAATCGGCGATGGTCTGGCGCAGTTCGGGAAGGCCTGCGGCGGGCCCGTAGTGCGTCCATCCCTCGTGCAGGGCCTTAACCCCAGCTTCGATGACGTTCGCCGGAGTGTCGAAGTCGGGCTCGCCAATTTCGAGGTGAACGATCTCTTTGCCTTGCTTTTCGAGAACGCGAGCGCGGTTGAGGACTTCAAAGGCAGTTTCGGTGCCAAGCCGCGACATCCGGCCGGCGAGACGCAATTCGTATTGGATCGTGGTGGGCATGGCTGCGGTGAGATTATAACGCTTGGAGAGGCTGGTTTGATCGATAGTGGCGCGGTTCAGGGAACTATTCGTTCTGAAAGTGCGTAGTGCTTACACGGATGGAGGTGTGTTCATGAACTCGATTTCCGCTCGCCACGTTCTGATCGCCGCGATTGCTACTCCCTTCCTGGCCTTCGGAGCCTATGTGGCTTGGCTTGTGGTTCCGATTGTTATTCGTGAAGTGGTGCCTGTCGTGGTCCGCGCGGTGGTAAATAGCTGAGCTGCTAGATACAGGTCAAAAGCTGCTACTCCGAAATTGTGCTCTCTTCGCTTTGCGCTCGCAGGACACGATCGATCGAATATGGAGCGCGCTGGGTCGGTTCGTGGTAATGGCGCACTTGCATTTCACCGAGCAGGCCGACGGCTAGCAGGTTCAGGCCGGCAAGAAGAAGTACCGCCGAGAACATCATCAGCGGGCCGTGCTGGTACATGACATCGGAGTGGCGAAGCAGTTTCTCAAAAATCAGCCAGCCGGAGATTCCGCTGCCGGCGAAAATGCTGAACATCCCTAAGGTGCCAAAGAAGTGCAGCGGGCGCGAGAGATATTTCAGCAGGAACCGTATCGTGATGAGGTCGAAGAAAACACGAAAGGTACGCGAGATTCCGTAGTGCGATGCACCTCGCTCCCGGACGATGTTCTTGATCGGAACTTCAATGATCGACGCGCCATACCATGAGGCCAGAGCCGGAATGAACCGGTGCAGTTCTCCGTAGAGCGGAACCTGACCAAGGATTTCGCGGCGATAAGCTTTGAACGTTGTGCCGAAATCGTGAATGTCCACGCCGCTCAGCTTCGCCATCAGCCAGTTCGCGCAGCGCGATGGGATGCGTCGCATCCAGAAATTGTCGACGCGATTCTTGCGCCATCCGCTGACGATGTCATAGCCCTCGGCAATTTTCTCGAGGAACAGCGGTATGTCCGCTGGATCATGCTGCAAGTCACCGTCCATGGCGATGATGTATTCACCGCGGGCGTGGTCGAAGCCGGCGGCGAGGCCCGCAGTCTGGCCGAAGTTACGGCGCAGCTTGACCACGATCACACGGCTATCGACAGCGGCAATCTCTTTGAGCAACGAGAACGTGCCGTCGACGGAGCCGTCATCGACCAGCACCATCTCGAACGTCTCACCGCTCGCCTCCATCACGGACTTAAGCCGCGCGTAGAGGTCAGTGACGTTCTCCTGCTCGTTGTGCAGGGGAACCACAATAGAATATTTGAGCATTTCCTTCTATTATACGGCAACCTGGACTGCGTGTTGTAGTGACTTCCGTGGGGAGCGAGGGCGTCGCTAGCGTGTGGGTCGAAACCGGAGCGGCGGCCGGTCGACCGCCATTGTACGTATGGGTGTTCCACGTGGAACGCTTGTACGTACAAATGTTCCACGTGGAACATTTGTGGTGGCGGTATTGCACCTACAGAATAATACGCACGAACCGTATCATTGCAGACACACCAGCCCCCCAAGACAGCAAGCCGCAAGTCCCTGGAGGCGCGCCTTTTAAAGACTCCTTATGCGTTCCCTTGGGTCAGTAGAACTCGCAGCAGCAAGAGCCAGCGACGCACATTCGTTGTCATCAGGAAGTTCTCTTTAACGTGCTCTCGGCCGTTCTTGCCCAGTTGACTGGCGAAGTCGGGATGCGTCAGCAGATAGCGAATCTGATAAGCGCAGCCCTCGACTGAGTGGACCAGCATCCCGGTGAGTTTGTGGATGATCTGGTTGGGAATACCGCCGACGGCGCCGGCGATGGTGGGCTTACCTTTCCAGAGCGCTTCGGTGACAGTCAGGCCGAAACCTTCTTTTAGCGATTTCTGCACGATGATGGTTGAAGCGCGCTGCAAGGCGTTGATCTCGAGCGCGCACCACGGCGGCAGATCGAGAATGATGATGTCGGGATCGTTGCCAGCTACGTCTTTTACTTCTTTGAGTACGATCGCGCCTTCAGGATCGTCGCTGGCTCCGCCGCCGGCCAGCACTAACTGGCAATCGACGTACTTCTTGGCCTGCTTGTAGGCTTGCACCACTCCCACGGGGTCTTTTAGGCGATCGAAACGAGAGACCTGAGTGACGATGGGCCGTGAGCGATCGACTCCGAATTCGTCACATACTTTCTGCACAAAAGTTTCGTCGACCTCTTTATTTTTCTCTGAGAGTGGGTCAATGCATGGATAAAACAAATATTGAGGGATGGGTAGCTGCCGGGCAAATGATTGCGAAGAAAAAATTGCCGCGTCGAATTGTTCGATATAGGGTCGCAGAAATCCCCAGACTTGCGGATTAGGATTGGACAAATCGATGTGGCAGCGCCAGACCCAACGCGCATGCGAATCCTTGCGGGCACCGATCAAGGCGGCAGGCTGGGGATCATGAATGACGATGAGATCTTCGTTGAATTGCATGCGCTGCCGGTTCTGTTCGTTGTAGGAGAGGAAGATTTCGCGCGCGGCTTGTGTCAGTTCATAGGGAGTGCCGTGCAAGGCGTTATGAAAGGCCTTGGTGATCTCGAAGAAGTCGTTACCGCCAGTGATTACGTCCCAGTGGGTGGGAACTTCAAGCTCGCCAAGCAGCGGGACCAGGCGATTCAGCATTTCGGCGACACCGCCGCCGACGGCGGTGGAGTTGACCATCTTCACCGTCTTGCCTTTGAGTTCGCGCGCTAGAAAGCGCAATTCGTCAAGCTCAGCGGCACCAACGATATTCTCGTAGGCATCGAACGGAGGCGGAGCCACCGGCGCAGGAGGCGTCTCCCATGATCGCGGAGCTCTGCGGCGCTCTGGAGTCGCCGGCATGGGCTGGGCGGACTGCACCGGCTTTTTCTCTATTTGAGGGCGCGCCTCTGCTGGCACGACGGAAGGGCCAGGCGACGATGGGCGATCGGTAGCAATTTGCGATTTCACCAGTTTCTTTCTCCTTTAAATCTTTCTGCTCTTTTGTAGCGATCTGCACTGAACTCCGGAAACGGCAAGCAGCGACAACACTGACGCCACTTGCGATTTCAGGCCAATGCCCGTTCAACGACGCGAACAATTTGCCGGCGCACATCCTCCAGGGTCCCGGTATAGATATCGATGCGATTCAGCGCTCGCGCCGTCTCGCTCAAACCAACATCCTCATACAGCCACTGGGAAAAATCGTTGGACATGAGCTTGATACGCAAGCGCGCCTCGATGAAGTGATGATGGATGGAATGCACGCTCACTTCGCGCAGGCCGTTGGCAAAATCCTGAATCGAGTGGGCTACGAACTTCGTCGGCATCATTACGATGTCCGCAGCGCAAAAATAAAACGTCTCGTCGGCGATGCGGGACGCGTCAGCGGGATTGTTTTTCAGGTGGTTCTCAACGATCTGAACAAAGCGGTTGCGCAATTCGCCGAGGGATGTATATTCGCGCACGTCGACATTGGCCAGTTGTTCGGCCAAGCCGGGCTGGTTAAGGGCGGCCAGCGCCCAGTGTGCGAAATCATTGGAAAAGCCCTCGCGAATAAAGTGGTGTTCCTGGAGAGTGCGGAAAGTGTGCTGAAAAATGGAATCTTCCGGGCAGGCGCGCAGAGCCTCGAGAAATTCCGCTAGCGTATTCGCCTTCAGCGAGGTAATGCGCAGGAGGTGCGCCGAGGTATTGAAGTAGAACGGCTTCGCGGGTTGATGTTGAGGAGTTGCGGTCGCTGTACTGCTCATTGATTCACCACCTTTGTCTCTCTGTCATTGGTCCCACCGTTGTTGAGGGCATTGCGTTGGTCAAAGGTTTTTAGCCATTGGCCGAGAAAATCAAGAAGTTCTTCCGGCGGCTTGAGCCAGAATTGAGCGCTTGTGGCCCGCCACTTCGGGCGCACCAGAACGGTGAGGCCGCGGCCCTCCAATACCTTAAAAGCAGACTCATCGGTGGTGTCATCGCCGAGATAGGCGATGGGCGCATCAGCAGCGATTTCGTCGAGAAAACCGCGCACCGCTTCGCCCTTATCCGCCGCGCGGGCACGAATTTCCAAGCCGCCGTCGAATTCGAGCAGGTCCAGTTGGCGGTGCCTGGCGATGGAGTGCCAGCCTAGGCGGACGCGGGCTCGCAGAGCTTCTGTGTCGTTGTCGCTGAGGCCACGCCAATGGACGGCAATACTGCCAGGCTTGAATTCCGCGGTGTGAAGCAATTCCTGATAGCCGAGCCAGCGCTCGGCATCCGACAAGCCGTGGAGGGTGCGCTCATCAAGTTGCGGCATTTCCGTGCTCCCATCGGACTTCAGACGCTGCAGGCCATGAACTCCCCATACTTCGGGAGAGGGATGAACATTGAGAAGGGGAAGTACCTCGGTGGCATCGCGACCCGAAACGACGATAACGCGGGTTCTGCAATCGCGCACAATCTCTTGGAGGAGCAGAGCAACACCCGGATAAGGATAGGCCTGGTCGCGCTGCGACTGAAAGGGCGCGAGAGTTCCGTCGTAATCGAGCAGCAGGGCGGATTCCGGAGCTTGGGCAACCTTGCGCAGAAATGACGCGAGCTGGGATTGCAAACCTGATCTCAACCGGTACTCCTTTCGAGTTTGACGCAAGTCGCATGTGGATCCAACAAACCGAGTTGACCGACAACGGAATCACGCAACGGAGACGTGGACACGAAATTTTCCCTCCACGTCCTCAGGCGCATTGAGGCGAACTTCACAAAGCTCCGTGATCAGGTTGCCGGCCCATTGGTAAATGTTGTGCTCTTTGATCAGTGCGCGCATGCGGTGCATGCGCATCTGGCTCTCGGCAGGATCCATCTCCAAGGCGGCCCGAATGGCATCCGCAGTCTGATCGATGTCGTAGGGATTGACCAGCAAGGCGTCGCGTAGTTCACGAGCCGCACCGGTGAACTGGCTGAGGATGAGCGCTCCCCGCTCATCGTGGCGGGCCGCAATATATTCCTTGGCGACAAGATTCATGCCGTCGTGCAGCGACGTCACCAGGCAGAGATCCGCGGCGCGATAGAAGGGCTCGATTTCCTTGTGGCTGTGCTGGCGCTTGAGGAAGACGATGGGCTTCCAGTTGCCATTTTGGAAGCGCCAATTGATACGATCGGTCTCGGCTTCGACCTCGGCGAGCAGATCGTGATAGCGCTTGATGTGGGTGCGGCTAGGCGCGCCGATCTGCACAAAAGTGAATTTTCCCTGATAGCTGGGATATTTCTCGAGGAAGCGCTCGATGGCGAGAAAACGCTCGAGAATCCCCTTGGTGTAGTCGACACGATCAACGCCGACACCCATGAAGGATGCCTCCACACCAACACTGCGCAGAAGCGCTGACCGTTTGAGGTAGCTGGATCCCTCATGGTTGTTATTTCCGACGTTGTTATGTTCGACCGAGTCGTCGTCCGTGAACGCAACGCTGATCGGAAACGGGCGGACGAGAGTGCGGTGATCCCGCCGCAAGGCCGAAAAGTGTTCCCAATCCACGCGCGATTCGACAACGCGGTCGACCGTCTCGAGGAAATTGTTGCAGTGGGACTGGATGTGAAAGCCAATCAAATCGGCGCCGAGCAAACCGTCGACTAACTCGCGCTGCCAGGGACATATGCCAAAGGCCTCTGTGTTTGGCCACGGAATATGCCAGAAAATGGCTACTCGGGCATCGGGACGCTTCTCCTTGATGAGACGGGGGAGCAGGGCGAAGTGATAATCCTGGACAAGCACAACCGGCTTCTCAACGTTCTTGATTTCTTCGAGCACAACGTTCATGAACTTGCGATTGACATCCTGATAGGTCTGCCAGTCGGCGGCGCGAAAGAGCGGGCGAGTGTGAGCGACGTGACAGAGCGGCCAGAGGCCTTCATTGGCGAAGCCGTAGTAATAGCCTTCTTCTTCGCCCTTGGTAAGCCAGACGCGGCGCAGTGTATATCGGGGGTCGTCGGGAGGCACTCGCAAGCGATCATCCGAGTCGACGACGTCCGGATCGGCATTGCCGCTGCCGTGGGCAATCCATGTGCCATCGCAGGCATTGAGCACGGGTTCGAGCGCGGTGACGATACCGCTTGGCGGGACCACGACATCGATCGCCTTGCCGTTGCGCTGGTGCATGTAAGGCTCGCGGTTAGAGACGACAACGAGTTTGCCGCCGTCGAGCCGCGTTCGAAGTTGCACGGAGAGCCGATCAGCGGTCCATATCGAAGCGCCGGCGTCGCGAAGGCGCGCCTCATTTTCAGCCGCATGGCGGGCGTGGTTTAGGCTTTCCGCCATGGTAGCGACTTCGCGTGCCAGCGGACGGAACATGCCGAGGTCGGGCAATCCTTGAAGAAAAGAAATCTTGCCGGTGCGAAGGCCGCGCATCCACAGCGCCGCTCGCGCGATGGGCCCGACCATGCTCCAACGGATGATCAGCAACGTAATCAGAACGATGAGGAAGACCTGAGCCAGCACGCGGAAAAAAGTCTGGCGCCAGACGAGCAGGATTTGCTCGTGAATGTAGCTCACGTCGTGTACCAAGACCAAGCTCCCCAAAACCTCCGATTCATTCTGACGACGGAACGGCAAGGCGAGAACATGAACCGGGACCTTACTCAGCTTGATGAACGAGCTATCTTCACGCGCTTGTTCGATCGCCTTGGTGATTTCGCGCGGGCTAGGTGAGAGAGCGTTGGCCAAATCCGGAGTAATCGCCACCACTGCGCCCTGCCGGTCGTAAACGCCAACACCTAACAGGTGCTCGCGATTTCCGAAGCGTTGGACAAGTTGCTGCAAAGAAGCTTTATTAGGCAACTCTTCCGGAAGTCGATCTGGAACTCGCGTTCGCGCATTCCGGGTCGATGACGCAAAACTAGCTGAGGTAGTGGTATCGCTCGCGGGATTCCACAAGGCAGCGACATTGCCAGCCAGACTCTCGCCGAGCACTTCGTCGCGGCGTTCGACATCGGCGCGGAGAGCGCGCTTCTGAGCCAGAACCTCGTAATAAGAAAAGCCAGACGAAACGAGCGTGATTCCAATAATTAGTGAAACGATAAGCCGAACGCTCAACAGTCGCATGCATCGTCCTTTTGCCCGCGATTTGGACGCGATAGCGTTGCGACAGGTTGGCCCCTAAATTTAGATCAACCGGCCAGAAAGAGCTTTCGCAGCAAATCTCGTGGCGGAAAAGGGGAGGCAGCAGCGCCGCCTCCCTACCCACCGATGCCCCTGCTCAAAGGCATCGTTTTTATGTGGGCTCAGACAGGATCGATCGCATGAATGCGAATCGTTCCCGTAGTGGCATCCAGATCCCCAGTGACCTTTACGTTTTGGTTGAGGAAGTTATGAGCCTTCAGTTGATTGTCGAGCTGATAGGTAGTGTTGTCGATGGCGGCAAGAACGAGTCTGTTAGCGGATTTCACAATCCGTCCCTGAAATGTTGTTCGTGAACTTCCACCGGCATCGCGATCGCCGTTGTTGCTGTTGCTATTGTAATCGTTGTTCGCAGGTTGCAGGGGCTGCGAGCGCGCGGGGGCGGTGGTTGAGGCATTGCGCGACGCGTTGTCCGCGCTCTGGGCAAGTGATGGCTGAGTCGTCAGACACAACACGCTCAGGAGTGCCGAGATTGTCAGCAATTCAGCCAAAGCGAATTGCGTCTTCCGCATCGCGAGCCCCTTGTGCAGTGTCTACCGGGTAAGATGCAAGTCCGGTGCCAAGGGAGAAAGCCAGACCTATGTTGTTGATATTTCAGGTGCTGCGGCAAAAGATGGAAACTCGGACCGTGCAAGGATGACCGAGGGGGAGAAAATTGTTCCGTTTCCGGAAGCAAGGGGAAAATCCTGGTAGCCCCGGCAGGAATCGAACCTGCATAGTCAGTTTAGGAAACTGAAGTCCTATCCGTTGAACGACGGGGCCTCGGGAGAAATACAAGTGCGGAAATCAGGGTAGCAGGTTGCGAAACGGGTTGCCAAACTCGGTTGTCAATTTCGCCAGGCGCTCGCGGAGCCGCCGCCGACGAAGTGGACGATCTCGAGCCGGTCTCCATCGCGCAATTGAGTCCTCGACCATTCGTCGCGGGGCACGATCTGGCGGTTTAGTTCGATGGCTACGCGATCAGCCTTCATGCCAAGGCGCTGGACTAGGGCACTTAGAGTTTCGTCGGAACAGGCCTGGCTATCGCCGTTGATGGTTAGATTCATCGGATAAGTTATCGTTTCTACGCGGATTTTCTCTAAAGTGACGGGCGCAGTTCGAACTTGCGAGTAGCGGTTTTGCCGGCGAAGCTGGCCTGCACGAGCACGGAGGAATCGGAGAGCGATTTTTCGTCGACCTGCACCCTCATCTCAGCGCTGCCTTTGGCGTCAGTGAGGACTTGCGCGTAATAGGGAGCGGCGTCTGGCCGGGCGAAACGGAGCGTGAGGCGCGCACCTTCAACACTGGCACCGCCGTCGGTAACGCGAATCTGCATGGTTAATGCGCCGCTGGCGTGGACGGACTCGGAATTAATCCACTGCAAGTCGAGCTCTTTTACCGCCGCCAGCGTTTCCGGCGTGTCGCGCTTATCGAAGATCGAGTCGAGTTTGCCGTCGCGGATGGCGTCAAGCACCTCGCGATGCAACTCGCGCAACCGCTTCTCCATATCCTGGTCGTTGCTTTGAACGCTGTTTTCAGCCGTCGGTCCAAACGGAATGGCTCGCTTCCCAATGCAGCGGCCACGCACGAAGACTTGCGTTTGCAGCAGTTGCTCGGCCTCGCGAGCTTCGCTTTGGACATGGTAAACCGTATCGTCGTGCCGAATATCGGTATTGAAGCCAAAGATCATGCGATCAGGAATCTCGTTTCAATCGATACTATTAATTGTGTCTACTAAAGCTTTAACCACTAAGATCACTAAGGTACACGAAGGAGATCATGAAACGAAACCTTCGTGCCCCTTCGCGTCTTTTGTGGTTCAGAATCTTTATCTTTATTCAGCGGAATCATTCAGCGATTCAGCGGAATCGAAAAATTCTCCCCACAAAATGCTCGCTTAACTTGACACTTCTGTCGGCCAAAACTAATCTGGAATGTTTACTGTTGCTTGGCGGAAATTATATATAGCTCCTCCTATGCCCGACAATTACTTCTGGAACTACCTGCCCCTTCTCATGCATTTTGGCCTAGTCACGGGCCTGGCGGCAACCATTGTCGTCCTTTCGTGGTTTATTGGGCAGCATAAGCCCGGCGAGGCGAAGATGTCGCCCTATGAATGCGGCGTTCAGCCCATCGGCGACGCCCAGGGGCGATTCTCCATCAAGTTTTATCTCGTGGCCATGCTCTTTATCTTGTTCGATATTGAAGCGGTTTTCCTTTACCCATGGGCGGTAATTCTGCGCGAACTGCGGATGTTCGGGTTCTGGGAGATGATGGTATATATCGCGATCGTGCTGGTCGGCCTCTTTTACGTATGGAAAAAGGGCGCCCTGGACTGGGGTTTGGCGGCCTCGAAGCGAGGCGATTTCTGATGCCGCTCACTCCTGCTATTACCGACGTTGAGCAATTGAAATCGCATCCCGCGCTCGCTCGCTTGCTGGACTGGAACAGTGCGATGGTGCAGGCGGCGAAATTTGATCGCGAAGAACTGACGATCTGGATCGAGAAGGAAGCGATTCGTGAAGCGTGCGCAATCTTGCGCGACTCATCCGACTGCCCATTCAATTATTTTTGCGACCTGACGGCAGTCGATTGGTATCCCTCGGAGCCGCGTTTTGAGGTGGTGTATCATCTGCTTTCGATCGCGAGGAAAGAGCGGGTGCGGTTGAAGGTCCGGCTGGACGGTTCAAGCGCGGCGATCGAATCGGTGACAGCCATTTGGCCTTCTGCCAATTTCTACGAACGTGAGGTGTTCGACCTCTTCGGTATTCGCTTCACCGGACACCCCAACCTGAAGCGCATCATGATGCCCGACGACTGGGAAGGCCATCCGCTGCGGAAGGACTACCCGGTGGAGGGCTACCGGTAAAACATGGCGCAATTTCCAATGGTTACTGCTGAGCCCGATCAGGACAGCACGCTTGTCCTGAACATGGGTCCGCAACACCCTTCGACGCACGGCGTATTACGGCTGATTCTCGAAATTGACGGCGAAACTGTCGTGCGACTCAGGCCGGAGATCGGTTACCTGCACACCGGCATCGAGAAAACCTGCGAAGCGAAGTTCTATCAGCAAGTGGTTCCGCTGACAGATCGCATCGATTACCTCTGCCCGATGACCAACAATCTCTGCTATTGCCTGGCGGTGGAGAAGTTGCTGGGGCTGGAGATTCCTCCAAAAGCGCAGTGGATGCGGGTGATGATGAATGAGCTTACCCGCATTAATTCGCACCTGGTATGGCTGGGAACGCACGCCATGGACATTGGCGCGTTCACCGTATTTCTTTATTGTTTCCGCGAACGCGAAGACATTCTGCGACTTTTCGAAATGGTCAGCGGGCAGCGGATGATGACATCATACTTCCGCATCGGCGGCTTGGCGCTGGAGCCGCCGCTAGGATTTTTCGAAAAGGTCAAGAAATTCGCCGACCGCTTTCCCGGGAACGTGGATGAGTACGAGAATTTGCTGACGGGGAATCCGATTTTCATGATGCGGACCAAAGGCGTCGCCTATTTGAGCCAGGAAGACGCGATTGCTCTCGGTGCCAGTGGTCCGACACTGCGGGGCAGCGGAGTCGACATTGACCTGCGTCGCGACGCTCCTTACACCGGATATGAAAACTTCAAATTCAAAGTGCCGGTTCGCACCGAAGGCGATGTTTTCGCGCGTTATCTTTGCCGCGTCCAGGAGTTGCGCGAATCGATTGGGATGGTGCAGCAGGCGCTGGCGGGAATGCCGGAAGGCCCTGTGAAAGCCGATGCGCCCAAGGTGGTGTTGCCCGATCGCGAAAAGATGAAGACGCAGATGGAAGCACTCATCTACCACTTCAAGATCATCACTGAGGGCTTCGCGGTTCCGGCTGGCGAGGTTTATCAGGCGATCGAATCGCCGCGCGGCGAGATGGGATACTACGTGGTCAGCGATGGAACGGCGAAGCCGTATCGCGTGCACATGCGCGCTCCGTCGTACGCGAACCTGCAAACGCTATCCAAGATGTGCGAGGGCCAACTGATCGCCGACGTGATCGCGGCGATTGGAAGCATTGATGTGATACTTGGGGACATCGACCGATAGGAATTTTGTAATTTTGTTCGTCGACTATGAAGTTTTCTGAAGAATTCGAAGCTCGCTTCACCGAAATGCTCGGGCACTATCCGACCAAGCGCTCGGCGCTGGTTCCTACGCTGCTTTATGCGCAGGATGAAGTCGGTTTTATCAGCGACGAAGTGATCGCGGAACTGGCGTCAAGGCTCGATCTGACCGATCTCGAGGTGCGCAACGTAATCAGCTACTACTCAATGCTGACCACGAAGCCGCGCGGAAAATACAACGTGCAGGTGTGCACGAATATTGCGTGCATGCTGGTCGGTGGTGAAGAACTCCTTGATCACTGTAAACAGAAGTTGGGCATCGGGCACAAGGGCACAACTGCAGACGGTTTGTTCTCACTGGAGGAAGTGGAATGCATTGGAGCGTGCAGTTGGGCTCCGGCGGCGCAGGTCAATTACGATTTTCACGAGAATTTAACCAACGCGAAGATGGATCAGGTGCTCGACGAGTATAAAAAGAAAGGAACGCAGTAGAGGATTGGGTGATATGGCCATCTTGAGACGACCCGATGACCCGATCACCAGATCACCCGATACAAAATGGCTTACCTAGTTTCCCATCCGGATGAGGTACGCGTGGTTTCGAAGCGCTTTGGCCAGGGCGCTACGAACATCGACCGCTATCTGGAACTGGACGGCTATAAGGCTGTGCAGAAGGCTTTGGGCATGGGGACGGACGCGATCATCAATGAGGTTAAGAACTCGGGCTTGCGCGGACGCGGCGGCGCGGGATTCAGCACGGGGATGAAGTGGTCGTTTGTGCCGAAACAATCGGCGAAGCCGAAATATGTGCTCTGCAATGGCGATGAGAGCGAGCCCGGCACCTGTAAAGACCGCCTGATTTTCGAGCACGATCCACACTCCGTCATTGAGGGCGTGATGATCGCGGCGCTGGCGGTCGGCTCGCACACTGGCTACATCTATATCCGCGGTGAATATCGCTATCTGCTGGTCATCATGCAGAAGGCGATTAAAGATGCATATGCCAAAGGATTTCTCGGCAAGAATATTTTTGGCAGCGGATACGATCTCGACATTTACTGGCACGGCGGAGCGGGCGCGTACGAAGTAGGGGAAGAGTCGGCGCTGATGGAATCGCTTGAGGGCAAGCGCGGCATTCCGCGAATACGGCCGCCCTTCCCTGCTGTGGTGGGTCTGTGGGGTGGTCCGACAGTCATTAATAATGCGGAGACGCTGGCCAGCGTTCCGCCCATCATCTTGGGCGGCGCCGAGTGGTACTCGAAATTGGGATCGCCAAAAAATGGCGGCACGCGACTGTTCTGCCTCGCCGGACATTTGAACAAGCCAGGAGTCTACGAACTGCCCATGGGATATAACCTCAAGAAGATGATTTATGAGGTGGGTGGCGGAATCCCCAATGGCCGCAGTTTGAAAGCGGTGGTTCCCGGCGGATCGTCCACTCCGGTGCTGTTGCCGGAAGAGATTGACGTCGCCATGGATTTCGATTCGGTCGCAAAAACCGGATCGATGCTGGGATCGGGCGGTGTTGTGGTTCTTGACGACACGACCTGTATGGTGAAATTCGCGCTGCGCACCATGAAGTTCTACAAGCACGAGAGCTGCGGCTGGTGTATTCCCTGCCGCGAAGGTACCGACTGGCTGGAAAAAACGTTGACGCGGTTTCATGCCGGCGGGGGCGTAAAGAAAGACATCGACAATATTTATTATTTGTCTGAGAACATGTTGGGGAAGACATTCTGTCCGCTGGGTGATGCGGCGGCGATGCCCACAATGGCATTCGTAAAGAAGTTCAGAAAAGAATTTGAAGATCATCTGGATGGCAAGCCGTGTCCTTTTGAAAAGGCGAACGCAGCGGAACCGGTTTTGGCGTAGAGAATCTGTAGAGAATCTAAAGATGCCTGACGTAACACTTACTGTCGACGGAAAAAAGATCACGGCTCCGGCGGGATCCCTGCTGATCGAAGCCTGCAAGAGTGCGGGCATCGAAGTGCCCTCTTTTTGCTACTATCCCGGCCTCTCGCTGCAGGGCGCTTGCCGCATGTGCGTCGTTAAGGTCGAGAAGATGCCAAAGCTTCAGACCGCCTGCACGACAGGCGTGACCGAAGGCATGATCGTCTCGACCGACAGCGACGAGGTGCGCCAGGCACGCAAGGCCATGGTCGAGTTGCTGCTCGGCAACCATCCGCTGGATTGCCCGGTGTGCGATGCCGGCGGCGAATGCGAACTGCAGGACATGACGTTCTCCTACGGTGCCGCAGAGTCGAAATTCACCGAGGCGAAGAATCACCGCGACGAACAACAATGGTCGCCGGTTGTGTATTTCGATCGGCCGCGCTGCATCCTTTGCTATCGCTGCGTGCGCGTTTGCGGCGAGGGGATGGACGTTTGGGCGCTTGGCATTCAAAATCGGGCGGTCGGTTCGGTCATTGCTCCTAATCAAGAAGACCATCTCGACTGCGAAGAGTGCGGCATGTGCATCGACATCTGCCCGGTCGGGGCGCTTACATCCGGCGCGTATCGCTACAAGACGCGGCCGTGGGAGATGAACCACGTAGGCACCATCTGCACGCACTGCGGAGATGGGTGCAAAACGACGCTAGGTGTGCGCCGGTCAGAAACCGGCATGGAGATCGTGCGCGGCGATAATCGCGACAAGAGCGGAATCAATGGTGATTTCCTGTGCGTGAAGGGCCGCTACGCTTTTGACTTTGCGCATCATCCGGAGCGGCTCACGCAGCCGCTGATTCGAAAGAATGGCAAGCTGACTCCGGGAACGTGGGAAGAGGCTTTTGAACTGATCGGCCGCCGCTTTCGCGAAGTGCGGGATCAGAATGGCGGAAGCGCGATCGGCGTGATTGGATCGAACCGCACCACCAACGAAGAAAATTATCTGCTGTCGAAATTTGCCCGGGTCGTATTGAAAACCAACAACGTCGATCATCATCGTACTGCCGACTTCCCTGCCCTAGCGGCGGCGCTGCACGGCAAGCCGGGGAAGACGGCGTCGATGCGGGATGTGTTGAACGCGCCGGCGATTCTCGTGATTGGCAATGATCCGACGAATCAGCATCCGCTGCTGGCGTGGCAGATTCGTACGAATATGCGGTTGCGGCGCGCGAAACTCTATCTCATTAATTCCGCGCCGATCAAATTACGGCGCCAAGCCGCTGCGTTTGGGCTGCTGCCAGCGGGCGCTGAAGCGAAGGCTGCCGCGTTTCTTACGGGCGATGATTCCCTGCTTGATTCGGTGGTCAGCGAGGATACAACGCGCGACACTTGGATTGCGTTGCGCGAGAAAATTCGCGCCGAGCAGAAATTGATCATTGTGTTCGGCTCCGAGCTTCGCGGGCATGACGTCGAGAAGCTGGCGAGTTTTGCTTCGAGTTTGACTGACGCCAAGTTGATCTGTCTGGGCGATTACGCGAATTCGCGCGGCGCAAGCGAGATGGGCCTGTATCCCGATCTGTTGCCGGGTTACGAAGCGCTTGTCGACACGAAGATATTCCAACAGGAGTGGGGCAAGCTGCCTACCGAGAAAGGTCTGACCCTGCCGGAGATGGTGGAAGCGGCGAAGGTCGGCAAATTGAAGGCGCTTTACGTGGTCGGTTCCAATCCGGTAAGCCGTTTTGCTGTCGACCCTTTTGTGCTCTCGAAATGTTTTGTCGTCGTTCAAGATATGTTCCTGACGGAAACGGCGAACATCGCCGACGTGGTTTTGCCGACGGCGAACGCCTACGAGAAAACTGGAACCTACACCAACACCTGCGGCGATCTGCAACTGGTGAAAAAAGCAGGTGAAGTCTCCGAAACGAAGAGCGACTTCGAGATGATCGTGCGCATCGCCGACGCCATGGGCTTCGACGTGCATGGCCTCGTGCCTTTCGGTGGAGGCACACACTCCGACATGGGCCAGAGTCGGGGCGCGCAGTCAGGCGAAGCGGATCGTCACGCGGTCTGGCTGGAGGCGCACAACCTGGAACCGAAAATGACGCCTTTCGATCCCATGGCGATTCTGGACGAAGTGCAGCGCGTGGTTGCAGGGTACGATGTATCGCGAGTCAATCTGCTGGCCGGTAATGATCAGCATCTCGAGATTGCCGAAAGCGGTGGAGGTGCGATTCAGCCGTCGGAACTGATTGTTCCCGCTAACGATGATTTGTTCAGCTCGGGAACGCTGGGGCGGTATTCCAAGACTTTAAACTCAGTTTGTGAAAATAAGTCCGCCGTGGCGGAAGTCGCGGCGGACTAGACAACCTCACACGTCAAACGAACAAGAACCGAGTCACTACCGGGTCAACAGCAAGAACACAATCAACTGCCTCGGACAAGAGTGTTCGAGGCACACTAACACTCGATGAGCATTACCACATTCATCATCATTTCGCTAATCAAGTCACTGGCCGTGATTTTTGTATTGATGACGGCGGCGGCTTATAGCGTCTGGCTGGAACGCAAGGTTTCAGCGCACATACAGAATCGCTGGGGCCCCACCAAGGTCGGACCGTTCGGCCTGCTGCAACCGCTCGCCGATGGCGTTAAATTTATTTTCAAAGAAGACTTGGTCGAGGCGAACGTTTATAAGCCGCTCTATATCGCAGCGCCGATCATCGCGATGATGTTTGCGCTGACCTCGATTGCGGTGATTCCGTTTGGCAACTTTGTGCAGGTGGGGCCGTGGGGGACATACCTGCAAGTCACCGACCTGAACATCGGCCTGCTGGTGATTCTCGGCTGCACATCCCTTGGGGTGTATGGTGTAGCGCTGGCAGGATGGTCTTCAAACAGCAAATATTCCTTACTGGGCGGCCTGCGCGCCAGCGCTCAAATGATCAGCTATGAAGTCTCGATGGGCCTCGCGCTGGTGGGTGTGCTCATCATGGCCGGGAGCCTGAGCCTGCGCGATATTGTCGAATCGCAACGCCATTTGCAGTGGAATATCTTTTTTCAGCCCGTCGGATTTTTTGTTTATCTGATTTCCGCTTACGCCGAAACTAATCGTGCTCCCTTCGATCTTCCGGAAGCGGAATCAGAACTCGTAGCCGGATATCACACCGAGTACAGCTCGATGAAATTCGCCATGTTTTTTGTCGCGGAGTACTGCAGCATGGTTACCGTGGCATGCCTCGCGACTTTAATGTTTTTCGGAGGCTGGCTCGGCCCGGTGGGTGGGCCGCCCATTCTACAAGCGCTGCTGCCCGTCATTTGGTTTTGCCTGAAGGTTTTCTTTTTCATGTTTCTGTATGTCTGGGTGCGCTGGACCTTGCCACGCTTTCGCTATGACCAACTTATGGCGTTCGGCTGGAAGATCCTGCTGCCTCTGGCGATTGCCAATATTGTGGTTACGGCGTTGATTGTTGCGTGGAGAGCTCAGCACGCGCTTTGATCTTGGGTTCACTGAAAGCTGAGAGCTGAGAGCTAGCAAAAATGTTTCACCTAATCCTGTTCTTATTCTTCGGAGCGATTTGCGTAGCGGGGGCTGTGAACCTGCTGGTGCAGAGCCATCCTATTAATAGCGCACTGTCGCTGATCGCGGTGATGGGGTCGCTCGCGATTGAGTATCTGCTATTGGGTGCGGAATTCTTGACCGCGGTCCAGATCATCGTCTACGCCGGCGCCATTATGGTGCTGTTCGTCATCACCATCATGCTGCTCAATGCCGGCAAGGAGGAGGGCAGCGGCGGCAGCCGAGTTGCGATTCTGCTCGGCATCCCCGGAGTGCTAATCGGCACGCTGCTCGTCGGCTGGACCCTGTTCTTTCATTCCAGCACGCGGTCGGTTCCGATCGGGGCGTTGAAGGGTGATCCACGCGCGATCGCACAGTTTCTATTCCATGACTTCTTGCTGCCTTTTGAAATAACGTCGGTCCTCATTCTGATCGCCGTTATGGGCGCGGTTGTGCTGACGAGCCGTCCGGAAGCCGTGGCTCGCGGCCCCAGAAGGGATGGATGATGGTTCCTCTTTCGTACTATTTAATTTTGAGCGGATTCTTGTTCGTCTGCGGAGTGATCGGCTTCTTGATTAAGCGCAACATCATCACGATTTTCATGTCGATCGAACTCATGCTGAATGGCGTCAATCTTTCCTTTGTGGCTTTCGCGGCGCAATGGCACGCGCTGAGCGGCCAGGTTTTTGTCTTCTTCGTGATGGTTGTAGCGGCTGCCGAAGCAGCCGTAGGCTTGGCCATCATCATTGCCGTCTATCGCACGCGTGAAACTTTGAACGTTGACCGGGTAAACCTGCTGAAGCTATGACGCCAAACTTCTATCTCTGGCTCATCCCGATTATCCCTCTCGCGGGAGCGGCTATTAACGGCTTCTTTGGTCGCAAGTCGTCGAAACAGGCGATCACTGCGGTCGCGCTCGTCTTCAGTTGCGCCGCATTCCTCATGGCGCTGCTGACGGCCTGGGGCTTCTCGTCGGAGCATGCGCCTTATTATTGCAACCTTGCCCACTGGATTCGCTCCGGCAGTTTTCAGGTCGACTTCAGTTTCTATCTCGATCAGTTATCTCTCGTCATGTTGCTGGTGGTCACCGGCGTCGGCTTTCTTATCCATATCTATTCAGTCGGCTACATGTGGGATGACGACGGCTACTACCGCTTCATGGCCTATTTGAATCTGTTCATGTTCTTCATGTTGACGCTGGTGCTGGCGAAGAACTATCTCGTCATGTTCATTGGCTGGGAGGGCGTGGGCCTGGCGTCGTATCTGCTGATCGGCTTCTGGTTCGCAAAAGACTCGGCAGCCTCGGCCGGCAAGAAAGCGTTCATCGTCAATCGCATTGGCGACTTTGGATTTTTGATTGCGCTTTTTTTGATGATCAAGCATTTTGGGTCGTTGGATTTCACGAACGTTTTTTCGCAGGTCGCTGCGTGGCCGGCGGAGACTGCGGGCATCGGCACACTCACGGCGATCGGCCTACTACTGATGGTGGGCGCGGCGGGAAAGTCTGCGCAGATTCCTCTTTATGTCTGGCTGCCGGACGCGATGGAAGGCCCGACGCCGGTTTCGGCGTTGATCCATGCGGCGACCATGGTCACGGCGGGCGTCTATATGGTCGCTCGGTCTTCCGCGATTTTTGATCGCGCGCCGATGGCGATGACGGTGGTTGCGATCATTGGAACCCTTACAGCTTTGTTTGCCGCGACCATCGGCATTGCTCAGACCGACATTAAGAAGGTGCTGGCGTACTCCACAGTTTCGCAGCTTGGATATATGTTCATGGCCTGCGGCGTGGGTGCTTTTTCGGCGGGCATCTTCCACCTGATGACCCATGCATTCTTTAAGGGCTTGTTATTCCTAGCAGCCGGTTCGGTGATTCACGGTGTTGGCGGCGAACAGGATATGCGCAAGATGGGCGGTCTGCGGCAATACATGCCGGTCACGTTCGCCACTATGGGGATTGCGACACTTGCGATCGCAGGCATTCCGCCGCTGGCGGGCTTCTGGTCTAAAGATGAGATTCTGTGGAAAGCTTTCAACGAGAACTGGGTGTACTGGCTGATCGGAGTAATCACCGCGCTCATCACCTCTTTTTATATGTTCCGTCTGATGTACATGACATTTGGCGGCGAGTATCGCGGCGGCCCTGCGGCGCATGACGTTAAACATGAGTCGGCCGACGCGCACGCCATGCACCACAAGCATGGTCATGATGCGCATGGGCATGGCGAACCGCATGAGAGTCCATCGGTCATGCTTGGACCGCTCGTTGTGCTGGCAATTCTATCCCTCGTCGGCGGCCTTGTCGGCATTGGCGGACGCTTCGAGCATTTCCTGGCTCCGGTTTTTCAGGGCACGGCCGGGGCGGAATTGGCGCACGAGACGGCGGGAGAAGCAGCCAGCCATACGACTGAATATCTGTTAATGGGAGTTTCGGTGAGCGTAGCCTTTCTGGGCTGGCTGCTCGCATATCTACTCTACAGCCGCCGTCCGGAACTTCCGGCGCGCATTGCCACGAGCTTGGGCAGGCTCTACGAGGCTGTCGTCCACAAGTATTACGTCGACGAAATTTACGCCGCTCTTTTCGTCAAACCGCTGATCGACGGCTCGACCACAATTCTCTGGCACGGCATTGATCAGGGAGTGATCGACGCCGCGGTGAACGACTCCGCCTCCGCCGCGAACCAGGTGTCAGACGCGGCTCGCCAGATGCAGTCCGGCAATCTACGATCGTATGCCGGATGGATTGCTGCGGGCGGGGCTGCGGTAATCGCTTACATGGTGTGGATGGGGGTTCGCTAGCTATGGGTGCGATGAATATGGATGGCTTCAATCCCATCATCCTTTCGCTGGTGACATTTACTCCCGCGGTGGGCGGATTGCTCATTCTGCTGATTCCGCGCCGCGACCGGGATATCAAGGTGTTTGCGCTTGTCGTTTCGACCCTTGCATTTGTTGCGTCGCTGCATTTACCGGTGCACCTCCATCGCGACCCCAATCTTTTTAAGTTTGAGATCAACAAAGTCTGGATCACCAATCCGAATATTCATTACCACATGGGCATTGACGGAATTTCCGTCTGGCTGGTGGTGCTGACTACGTTCCTCACGCCGCTATGCGTGCTGATTTCGTGGACTTCGATTCATGTACGGGTGAAGGAATTCTTCATTCTGCTGCTGATCATGGAGTCGGCACTGATCGGTGTTTTCACCTCGCTCGATCTGTTCTTGTTCTACTTCTTCTGGGAATCGACGCTGGTCCCCATGGCGCTTTTGATCGGCATCTACGGTCATGGACGAAAGGTTTATGCCGCGGTGAAGTATTTTCTTTTCACTTTCATCGGCTCGATGTTCATGCTGGCGGCGATTCTCTGGCTGTATGCAAAGACGGGCACGTTCGATTTTGTCGAAATTCAAAAAGCCATTCACAGCGGCAATGTGCCAGGCTTTGAACACGCCTCGCTTTGGTTATTCCTCGGATTCTTCATCGCGTTCGCGGTGAAAGTGCCACTCTTCCCGGTACATACATGGCTGCCTGACGCGCACGTCGAAGCACCGACCGCTGGCTCGGTGCTGCTGGCCGGCGTTCTCCTGAAGATGGGTACCTACGGCCTGTTGCGTTTTAATGTCGGCCTCTTCCGTGAGGAGGCGCGGCGCAATGCGTCTTGGATCATGGCGCTTGCGTTGATTGGCATCATCTATGGCGCGCTGGTTGCGCTGGTGCAGCCGAACATGAAGAAGCTGATCGCGTACTCTTCGATCAGCCATCTCGGTTTTGTTGTCCTCGGAATTTTCAGTTTCACAGCGGCCGGTTTGAATGGAGCGGTTTTCATCATGTTGGCCCACGGCGTTGCTACGGGCGGTCTCTTTATGCTGGCGGGAATTCTCTACGAACGCCGTCACACGTACGAGATCACGGAGTTTGGCGGGCTGGCCACACCTATGCCCCGGTACGCTACCTTCTTCTTAGTCACGGTGCTGGCTTCTGTCGGACTGCCGCTGCTCAATGGATTCATCGGCGAATTTCTGGTACTTAGCGGAGCATTTCAAGCCCGACCAATCTACGGAGTCCTTGCTGCGACCGGCGTGATCTGGAGCGCATGCTATTTGCTGTGGATGTATCAGCGTGTTTTTTTCGGCCAGGTTAAGCACGAGGTGAATAATAGATTGCCCGATCTCAATGTGCGCGAGAGGGCGGCGCTCGCACCCATCGCAATTGCAGCGCTGGTGATGGGTGTGGCTCCGATGGTGTGGCTTGGCGCGATCGATCCGGCGGTGCAATCGACCTTGCGGGCGGCTCTTACTCCGGTCACTCAACTGGCCAGTAAGATGGTGGGGCAATGACCATATTGTCGACGTTGGCGCATTCCCTGCCCGGTCTTCTTGCGCAGGCGCAGGCCTTTCAGTCGCCACCGCTCGTTGACTACATTCGAATTTTGCCGGAACTGATACTAACGGTTTTCGGCATGATGATCATGATTGTCGATCCCCTGCTCGATCCGGAGAGCAGCCGTGACTCGCTTGGCACGATCGCACTGGTGGGCGCTCTCGCGGCGCTGGCGTCGACTTACTGGATGGCGCAGAATCCCGGTACCGCGTTCACCAACATGATTCGTGTCGAGCCCTTCAGCGTCTTCTTTCATGTGCTCATCATCGCGATCGCGGTGGTTTCGATTCTGAGCTCATTTGAATATTTGAGAGTGCAGCGCATCCGCGCCGGGGAGTACTACGGCCTGATCCTTTTTGGGACGGTGGGCATGTGTTTGATGTCGTCGGCGATCGAACTCGTGCTGATTTTCATCGCGCTAGAAATTTCATCGATCTCGACTTACATACTGGCGGGCTTCCGCCGCCACAATGCGACGAGCAGCGAATCGTCGTTGAAATATTTCCTGCTCGGCTCATTTGCTACCGCGTTTTTCCTTTACGGGGTCGCGCTCATATTCGGCGCCACTGGCTCCACGAACATCGATGCCATCAATCAGGCGTTGAACTCGGGCAACGTTCCCGTGCCCATGCTGGCTTATGTGGCGACGGCGCTGATGTTCGTCGGGCTAGGCTTCAAGGTGGCCTCGGCGCCATTCCACGTTTGGACTCCGGACGTTTATGAAGGCGCGCCGGCCCCGGTCGTCGGGCTGATGTCGACTGGCCCCAAGGCTGCAGCCTTTGCGGTTCTATTGCGCGTTCTGTTTGAGGCGAGGGCGCCGGGATATTTCTGGTTGCTGTGGGTTTCGGCAGCGCTGAGCATGATAATCGGCAACGTGTGCGCGTTGGTGCAGGATAACGTCAAGCGCCTGCTCGCCTATTCTTCAATCGCGCACGCCGGATATCTGCTGGTTGCGTTTGCAGCGCAACCGGAACTCGGCACGTCAGCGGCAATGTTCTACACCGCGGCCTATGCGGCGATGAACGTCGGAGCCTTTGCCATAGTCAGTCATCTAGCAGCCGCCGACGAACGCTACGTGACGATGGAGGACTACGCCGGACTCGGAAGAAAATCGCCCGTCCTTGCTGCGACCTTTACTTTTTTCCTGATGTCTTTGATCGGCATTCCGATCACGGGCGGCTTCTTCGCTAAGTTCTACGTGTTAAGTGCCGCGTTGAAGTCGAATCTTGTGGGCCTATCGATCATCCTGGTATTGAATAGCGCAGTGGGCGCGTATTATTACCTGCGCATTATCGTTTTGATGTATATGCGCGAGCCTCGCGGCGAAATGCCGGTTACTCGCCTGTCTCTGACCGCTGCCCTAGCTATTTTTGTTTGCCTGGCTCTGACTCTTTTCCTGGGCATAGTGCCTGGGCGAGTGCTTGACTACGCCGCGGCTTCAGGCGCGCAACTCGTGCGTGATAAGGCGAGTCCGCCCATGCTGGAAGGTTCCGCGGCGGCGCAACCGTAGTAGTTTCGAAATCTCGCGGACTACGCGACACCGCTTGACCGGAGACCAGCAAAGCCTTGTCCAGCGCTCCATTTGTACCCTCCTCTTTAAGAGCCGCCTGTGGAAAGAAAAGCCCTGGCGGCGATTGACATTCACCTTCCGAGTCGGCATTATTAGCTGCACAGTTTCTGCCCACGATTGTATATCTGGGCCCCGGAGGTTCTGATGATTGAGTTTCTTCGTCATATCTGCAGCGACGAGCAGGGGCAAGATATTGCTGAATATGCCGTCATGTTAGCTGTCATTCTGGTATTGGTGATCGGTACGGTGCGTCTCATCGGAAGTAATGCCAATAATGCGTTCTCAAGCGTAGCCAGCTCGCTGGGGCAGTAAATACCAGGCTCCGTGCGAACGGTTACTATAATGAGGTAGGGTTTCAGCCCGTCTAACAATTCTATGACTCGATTTAGCAACCTCCGCCCATTTAGTCGCTATTGGTTTACTTTTGCGGCGGAGGCGCTGAATCTGAGCCAGGCCCACGGATAGTGGACAAGTAGCAAAGCTCAAAGATTCCGCCGAAGCCGCGATAAGATCGCGGCTTTTTTGTTTTTGAGGAGCATACAGAAAGGACCACCCATGATCGTCAACATGTCCGACAGCGCGACCGAGGAGCAGATCGAGCACATTATTCAGCGCATCCGTGAAGCTGGATTCCAGCCCCACGTTACGCGCGGCACCGAGCGCACCATCGTTGCGGCAGTCGGTAGCGGCGGTCGCCGCCATGAGATCGAGGCGCTATCGGTCGCTCCCGGCGTGGACAACGTGGTCGCCATCGCGCAGCCCTTCAAGCTGGTGAGCCGTCAAACGCGCCCGCAACCGACGGTGGTCGAGGTTGGCGGCGTCAAGATTGGAGGCGCCGAAGTGGTGGTGATAGCCGGGCCGTGCTCGGTTGAGTCGCGGGAGCAATTGCTGGAGACCGCCGAAGGTGTGAAGCGCGCCGGCGCCACGATGCTGCGGGGAGGAGCCTATAAGCCGCGCACCTCCCCGTATGAATTCCAGGGCCTTGGAATCGAAGCACTCAAGATTCTACGCGAAGCGCGCGAAGTCACCGGCCTCCCAGTGGTAACCGAGGTGATGAGTACTGAAGACATCGACTTGATTTGCGAATATGCCGACATGCTACAGGTGGGAGCGCGCAATATGCAGAACTTCGCGTTGCTGCGGCGGCTCGCGACTCTCAAGAAGCCGATCCTGCTGAAGCGTGGCCCCTCTGCCAGTGTGAAAGAGTGGTTGCTGGCAGCGGAGTATTTGCTCTCCGGAGGAAACGATCAAGTCGTCCTGTGCGAGCGCGGCATCAAGACTTTCGAAACCGGCATGCGCAACACCTTTGACTTGGCGGCCGTCGCTCTCGCCAAGGAGCTTTCACACCTGCCGGTGGTGGCCGATCCCTCGCACGGCACCGGGAAGCAGAGTCTGATTGGCCCGGTTTCGCGGGCTGCGATTGCGGTGGGCGCCGATGGCCTTATTGTTGAGGTGCATCCCTGCCCTGAGCGCGCCCTCTCTGATGGGCCCCAATCTCTCGACCTTCGACAGTTTGAGAGCGTGATGCGCGGACTCAGTGCGCCTTTGCGCTCCGTAGTGGCGGCAACTCTCGCCCGCCCCTGAAAACTCAAGTCCGGTGCAGGTCGGCGAGTGGACGACAAACGAGCTCAAAACTCGGGCCATTTTGTCACCCACTACCGCCCTACGAGGCCCCACCTTTATTTTCTTCGGGTTACAAAGTTGGCAGTTCTCCAATCTCTTGCGGCGGGCCAGATTGTCCCTTCCCGCGCCGCCATGAACAACCATTCAACTCTATGTAAATAAGGCGGTTAGCTCTCGAATGATTGGCCTCGCGATTGCCCATTATAGGCCAGGCACGAAGGCATAGTTGTTTGACATGCCTTCGAAAAAGCCGACACAAAAACTTATGAAGAACAGCGACAAATCACAGATCACATACGGACGCAAAGACCGTCCGCTCGGTACTCCGGCATTTAGTGCCGCCTGGGGTCGAGTTCTCGCACTGGTACTGCTGGCTGTCTCGGCGGTTCCTTCTTATGCTGGCTCGGGCAAGACGCCGAAGTTTGCCTCCGACCTTCAGCAGCGCGGCGATGCGAACGGCATGGTGACCGTTATCGTTCAACATCGAGTCATGCCAACCAGCGCGCATTTGAAAAGCATGCAGGGCCGTGGGGCCGCGATCAGATCGCAGTTCCACAGCATCCATGCTGTGACCATGCGCGTGCCCGCCAGCATGTTGGCGGAATTGGCTAACGATCCGAACGTCACCTATGTCACTCCCGACCGCACGCAAAAGATGGCCGCCAACCCGGTCACCGAACAGTATGCGACAGCGGTCGAGGCGGATGTTGCGGCATCGCAGTATGGATTCGACGGCACTGGCATCGGCGTGGCGGTCATCGACAGCGGAATCGCCGCCCATCCCGATCTTAACAATGCCAATGGCGTCAGCCGCATTGTCTATAGCCAGAGCTTCGTCACTGGCGACTCGACGACTCCCGACAAGTTCGGCCACGGAACGCACGTGGCAGGCTTGATCGGCAGCAACGGCTCCAGCTCGGGTGCAGCTAATGGCTACTCCGCGACCTACGCCGGAATGGCGCCCAACGTAAACATCATCAACCTGCGCGTATTGGATCAGAACGGCACGGGCACCGACAGTCAGGTGATCGCAGCCATCGAAGAAGCAATCGCCCTGCAGAGCACCTACAACATCCGCGTCATCAACATGTCGTTGGGGCGCCCGGTGTTCGAGAGCTACACGCTCGATCCGGTGGACCAGGCAGTCGAAGCCGCCTGGAAGGCCGGGATCGTGGTTGTGGCAGCCGCCGGCAATAACGGACGTTATCTTCCTACGGACGGCTTCGGCACTATCGTAGTTCCGGGAAACGATCCTTCCGTAATCACGGTGGGAGCGACCATGACGGAACTCACACCGACGCGGGCCGACGACCAGGTTGCCAGCTACAGTTCGAAAGGTCCGACCACGCTCGATCACATCTGCAAACCCGACCTGACTGCGCCGGGCAACCGGCAGGTGTCCTTGCGAGTTGCAGGAAGCACGCTCGATTCAACCTATCCGCAATATGAAGTTGGGCCGAGCAGCGGCACTCCCATGTACTACGAATTAAGCGGTACCAGCATGGCAGCTCCGATTGTGACCGGTGCGGTTGCGCTGATGCTGCAACAGAATCCGTCGCTGACCCCTGATCAAGTGAAAGCTCGCTTGATGAAGACTGCGTGGAAAGGCATCGGGCAGTTTACCTACTCGCATGACAGCTGGGGGAATCTTTACAATAATGAGTACGACCTTTTCACTTATGGAGCGGGCTATCTGAACGTTGACGCCGCTCTCGGCAGCACGGATGTCGCGACGGGAGCAGCACTTTCCCCGACCGCTGTCCTCAATGCAAACGGTAGCGTCACCATCACCAATACGACTCCAGATTCCAACTTCGCTGGCAGCAGCGTGGTGTGGGGTGCGACTTCAGTGGTCTGGGGAAATTCGGTGGTGTGGGGCGCTAACACAATCTCAGCAACCTCAGTAGTCTGGGGCGCAACCAGTGTGGTTTGGGGAGCGACCTCCGTTGTTGGCGACAGCGTAGTCTGGGGTGCAACTTCCAACGTAGCCACCGCTACATCAGCACTTAGCGACGGCGATCCGGGGGACAACTAGACGAACGACTGAAACCATATTCGGAGACTTCCATGACAAATACATTGCCAATCAAAGCGAAAGTCATGATCGGAATGGTGGCCGTTGCCAGCCTCTGCGCCCTGTCCTTCGGGGTCGTCAGATGGCAGACGCAAGCCTGGCCGCAGTTGCTCCTCCTGTCAGTGGCAGCCGCAGTGAGTTCGCGCCTCAAGGTGAAGCTACCTGGGCTCACGAGCTCAATGTCGGGAAATCTGCCCGTAATTCTTCTGGCAGTAACGCAACTGGGACTGTTCGGCAGCCTGCTCGTAGCGGTTACGGCGGCGATCGCGCAATCCTATTCCGGCGGGAACAAAACGAAACCTGTCCAGTTCTTGTTTAATGCATGCACACTGCTGAACGCTGCCGGACTCGCGTACCTGGTGTACCACAGCCAGCTCTTCCGCGCCGGCGCTTCAGCGCACACGATGTCTCTGGTACTGGCGGCCGTCACCTACTTCCTGGCGAACACGGCGCCCGTGGCCAGCATCATCGGACTCACTGAAGGCGGCAATCCTTTTGCCCTGTGGCATAAGGTATTCCTGTGGTCGTTCCCGAACTACGTAATCGGTGCGGGATTAACTGCTATCGTTTCCGCTTTCACCACCTTCACCGGCCTGGCCACGATGGCGATTTTGCTGCTCGTGCTCGCGGCGGTCTATCAGTCATACAAAATGTACGTTGGGCGAGCCGCACAGCTCCAGCCGCAAGCGATGGCGATGGCTGCTGGCCGGTAACACTTCCACTGTTCTTCATGCGCGCAGCCCTCGGGTTGCGCGCATTTTTTTGCCGTGCCGCTTGTCCCGATAATTTCGCCGATCAACCAACTACCTTTTACGGAAACTGCACACTTTAGAGCTCGCGGCGCGCCATTGTCTTAAAATCTACTTGACGTCACCGCACTCCTGGCCGAGATACTTCGAGGTAATCGTCATGTCCATGGTCATGTTATGGCCGCTGCCCGTGACCGCCATGTGCATCGTGCCTTTGACGTTGTCGGAGCCGACTGCCTCCATCACGAAGTTTCCATCCGAGACTGACTGTTTGTCTTCGCAATGAAACTTTGCTTCCACCCTGCGACCTGTCGAACTGACGACTGTGCGCGTGCACTCCCCGCGAGTGTTGCTGAAAGCCGCGTTCTTCGCGAGTTTTTCTTTCGTCACGCACTCTTTGCGGACGTCGGTGGTTGGCTTCCCACCCATCATGCTCTCAACCTGGGCGCGCTGCTGCGGCGTCATCTTGGCCAGCGCATCGGGCGGAATATTCGCCATCGACGAGGTGGGCATTCCGGTCATGGAATGAACAACGGTGACTTCCCACAAACCTTCCTTAACATTGAGGGGCACAACACTGTCCGCTGCCCGCAGAGTCAGCGAAGAAAACATGATCAGAACAAAACAAACTCTAGTTAGGTCTTTGGCGCGCATCAGCACTCTCCCGTTGTGGTTCGATCGATCTCATTGCGTCGAACAGCATTACACAGAGCGGATGGCGGAGCAAACAAATTGTAGAAAATAATTGCCGACATCGTCGTTACGCCCGCGTGTTCTGCGAATTCCGGCACAGTTGGTATACAAATAAATAAGCAGACAACAGCGATGCGCCGACTTTTGCTCATTGAATGAAATGTTATGCGACCGGCACTGAGATAACGGAGAGCTGAATGCTTTCGCGGGAGTTCATTTTCTGGGAGGTTGACGTCCAGGCAGACTTCATGTTGCCCGGCGGCAAGCTATACGTTCCCGGAGCCGAGAAGTTACTGCCTAAGATTCGAACGCTCACGGATGCGGCGCGCCGCGGCGAAATATTTCTCGTTTCACACGGCTGCTTTCATACTCCCAACGATCCCGAGTTCCAACAATTTCCTCCGCATTGCGTGAAAGGCACACCCGGTGCCGAGTTTGTTCCGGAGGCGCTGACGAAGAATGTTATCCGAATCCCGAACGACACCGATGCCACCTTGCCAGAGGATCTTTTTAAATATCAGCAGATCATCCTGGAGAAGCAGACGCTCGATATTTTTGAGACTCGGCTTGCCGATGGCTTAGTGAAACGCCTAAGCCCCACAGCCGAATTCGTGGTATTCGGGGTGGTCACGGAATATTGCGTTGGATTGGCGGCGAGAGGCTTGCTGCAAAGAAAGCGGCGCGTCTCCATCGTCAGCGACGCAATTGAAACGCTGGAGCCCGTGGCTGGAAGCAAGACGTTGTTAGAGCTCGAGAGTCTAGGAGCAACGCTGGTTACGACCCAGCAAATTCTCGCGAAAGTCCGCAAAGGCAGCGCCTGATTCCGGTTCTTACAACAACATGCCGGCGATTGATGCCGACATCAGGTTCGCCATAGTTCCAGCGAGCATGGCTCGAATGCCGAGTCTCGCCAGGTCCGCCTTTTTGTTGGGAGCCAACGCTCCAATACCGCCCATCTGAATTCCGATGGAGCTGAAGTTTGCAAACCCGCAAAGCGCGAAGGTCGCGATAGTAAACGAGCGCGGATCGAGGACAGCCTTCTGTGGACCGAGCATTTTGAACGCCACCAGTTCATTGAGCACCATGCGTATGCCCAGGAGATTACCAATCAGATGGCAGTCGTGCCAGGGAACTCCAATCACCCATGCGATGGGCGCAAACAGCGCGCCGAGTATGGCTTCGAGGCTCGATGGGAACCAGGCAATGTGCGCGTGAATGCCGCCCATGATTCCGTCAAGCAAGGCAATTAACGCCAGGAACGAAATCAGCATGGCAGCGATGTTGAGCGCCATGTGCAAACCATCGGTGGTACCGCGCGCGATGGCGCCCAGCAGATTCTCGTTTTTTTCCAGCTCTACCTCTTCATTACTCATCACGACGCGCCCCGCAGTTTTGGGTACTTCGGTCTCGGGCACCAGCATTTTGGCCATCAGGAGCGTGCCGGGAGCTGTCATGATCACGGCGCTCAGCAGATGTTTTGGCTCGATCCCGAAGGCGATGTAAGCCGCCATGATGCTGCCGGAAACGTGCGCCATTCCGCTCGTCATCACCGTCATCAACTCCGAATATGTGAGGTCGGGCAGGAAGGGACGAATCGTCTGCGGCGCCTCGGTCTGGCCCATGAAAATGCTGGCGGCCACATTCAAGGACTCCGCGCCGCTCACCCCCATGAGGCGGGTCATCAGCCAAGCCGCACCCTTGATGACCAACTGCATGACGCCGATGTAATAGAGAACGGCAAACAGAGCGCAGATGAAGATCACTGTCGGCAAAACCTGAAATGCAAAATAGAAACCGAGCTGCGATCCTTGTTTACCGAGATCTCCAAAAACAAACTGCGAGCCGACGAAGGCATAGCCTAGGAGCCGGCTCACCGCGTCGCCGGCCTTTTGAAAAAGCGTCCGGCCAAAATCACTCCTCAGAACAAAAACGGCGAAAGCAGCCTGCAGCCCAAGCCCCCAAGCCACCGTCTTTAGCCGAATGGCGCGGCGATTGGTGGAGAAGGCGTAGGCTAGCCCCAACATGGTGAGCAGACCAAGAATGCCCGTGAAGCGTCCCATCGTTTTCCCC
The DNA here is from genome assembly GCA_035483045.1 of Terriglobales bacterium. Taxonomy (GTDB): domain Bacteria; phylum Acidobacteriota; class Terriglobia; order Terriglobales; family Acidobacteriaceae; genus Acidiflorens. The sequence goes on along the minus strand of DATHQD010000007.1, from coordinate 220,109 downwards.
TTATCGAATCCGTGCTCTACGGTTCAATGTTCCCTTTATAAATCGCGCGATGCAGCAGCGACGGCTTATGCGCCGGCGGCGCTGCCGAAATCTGATAACTCTCTTCCAGCAACTGTTTTGCAGGCGCAGCCTGTTGATCAGAGTGGCAATGAATCGTGCAGAGCGTCTCGCCGGCTGAAACTTTGTCGCCTATTTTTTTGTGAACCACGATGCCGACGGCCGGATCGACGGAATCTTCTTTACGCTCCCGCCCTCCGCCGAGAATTACGCATGCGGTGCCAACTTGTTCGCAGGCAATCGCCGACACATACCCCGTCAGGCGGCTAGCCACCTCAACCCGATGCTCCGCGGCGGGAAGCCGTGCCGGGTCGTCAATCACACTGATGTCGCCTCCCTGCAATTCGACCATCTGCCGAAATCTTTCAAATGCCTTGCCTGAGGCGATAATGTCTTCAGCCCGTTGTTTGCCGTCAGCCACTGTCTTCACCGAACCGCCCACAAAAAACATCCACGCAGCCAGATGGACACATAACTCGCGCAGGTCTTCGGGCCCTGCGCCATGTAAGATCTGGATGCACTCTCGGACCTCGATCGCGTTTCCGACCGTGCGGCCGAGCGGTTGGTTCATGTCCGTGATGAGCGCGACCATCTGCTTGCCCATACGCTCGCCGGTTTCGACCATCAGTTCCGCGAGGAAGACTGCATCTTCTTCTTTTTTCATAAATGCGCCCGAGCCAGTTTTAACGTCGAGCACAAGCGCGTCTGTACCTTCGGCGAGCTTCTTGCTCATGATAGAGGCGCATATCAGGTAGGGGCTCTCAACCGTGCCAGTGACGTCGCGCAGCGCGTAGAGTTTGCGATCCGCGGGCGCAATTTTCTCCGTCTGGCCGATCATCGAACATCCGCACGCTTTAAGAACGCGATGAAACTCAGACACGGACAGACCAACGCGAAATCCGGGAATGGATTCCAGTTTGTCGAGCGTGCCGCCAGTGTGGCCTAGTCCACGGCCGCTAATCATAGGGACGAACAATCCGCCGGCAGCCACCAGCGGCGCTAACACGAGCGACGTTTTGTCGCCCACGCCACCGGTTGAGTGCTTGTCGACTTTGTTCGCTGAAAGAAAACTGAGGTCGAGAACCTCGCCGGAGTGCAGCATGGCGTGCGTGAGCGACGCAGTTTCTTCGCGCGTCATTCCGCGAAGTACTACCGCCATCAGCCACGCCGACATCTGGTAATCGGGAATGGTGCCGTCGGTGCAGCCCTCGACCAGATATGCGATTTCATCCGCAGACAACGCGCGGCCATCGCGTTTCTTGCGGATGAGATCAATAGCGCGGAATTGCGAAACGCCCGGCTCGTTCACTTTAGGCGGAAGCCCTCCGGCAGAAGATCGGTGATGAGGGCTTGCTTCGGACCTTTGTCACCCTCATAGAAAATAACGGCGCGAGGCCCGAATTCGTAGATGACCTGCCGGCAGGCTCCGCAGGGGGAGCATGGAACTCCGTGGTCGTTTGCGACCGCGACAGCCCGAATCTCAAGTTCTGGCCCATCTTTGGCAATCGCCGAAAAAATGGCTGTCCGCTCGGCGCAGTTGGTCATTCCGTAGGAGGAGTTCTCGACGTTGCAGCCAACATAGATCTTGCCCTTCGACGTAAGGATTGCCGCGCCCACGCGAAATTTGGAAAAGGGCGAGTACGCGTTCTTCATTACCTTTCGTGCTGAACGGAGCAACTGTTCGCGCATGACGGCTGACACTTTCATTGTTTGCATACTCAACTTAGATTTCACTTCAGTACAAGAGTGGGCCATTGTAACGCCTGACCGCGGGCGGTGCAGCAGAGATTTTTCGGCGCGACCTCGCGCCATGCCAATTAATACATAATTGTTTCCGTAAGATGATGCGGCCACCAGGTAGTGTGGTAATGGGTCCAAAGGCGCGCATCGATCTGCGGGACGACGATCTGGCGATCAGAGGGCCGGAGTAAATTGATCTCCTCCGCCAGCAGCGCGCTGGCATAAATGCAATGGGCGCGGATTTCCACCTCCCATGCGCTGTCATGGGGAATCAGGCGATACGTGTTGATTGCGCGCTCCAAGTCAGCGGAATAGCTAGTGATTCCGAGCAGTCGAAGCGCAACCGGAACAATATAGTCGGCGAACGCCGACATAGTTTGCAGATCTTCAATACGAAATTCGCCGGTGTTGCGAAGACTCGTGTGCAGGAACCAGATGGCCAGTTGCGGCAGCTTGTAGAACTTGATTGTGTGGCCATGGTAGGGGCTGACGTCGCGAAAACGCGGAAACTCCGAAACTAGCCGATCCACTAATCCATCGCCGTTAGCGTAAAGTTTGGGCGAACACGAGGCCACGAAGTTGTGGAATCGGCCGTTGTATTTGCTGGCAAGCACGCCACCAACCTGATTCAGAATCTGAGTTTTTTCCTCGAGCATGGGCAGTTCGATATTGCCAGCAAACAATTCCTGCATCTTCGCGCGTGTCACGTTCGCGAGAAACCCGCCGTTGAGTATGGGCACACCTTTGTCGACGGCCCGCTTCATGCAAGCGAACAGCGCGTCCGAGTCTGACCAATTATGTCCGCCGTACTCGGCCTGAAACTTTTCGTGTGTAGAGAAGTCGGTAAAGGCAGTGTCGATGCACGACGTGGTAAGGATGAAATCAATCGTCTCCCGATAATCGTCCGCTCCAATACCGAAGGGCAGCGCGTAGTCGGGCATGGGCAATTCCTCTAGCCCATCCAGCCAGCCACTTCGAGGATTTTATCGATATGTGTTTCGACATCTCGGGAATGCTCGATGACGGGACGAACACTTTCAAGCACAGGACTACCGGTGAATTTCGGCCAACGTAGGTCGTGATTCATTTGCGGGTCGGTAGAGAAAGTCGCCATTATCTCGAGCCATTATAACGATCGGGCCTGTGCTGCTTCGCCTTGACGGTGATATAAGCGGATGATAATTTCAGGCCACACGTGGCCATGCGGGAGACCTTGTTCTGAGCCGGAGAAAAGAGATTCCCAATTTGAGCGCTCCCCGGCTGGTGGATCTCTATCGCCGCGACTTTCTGCTTCGGTCGTGCCGCGGCGCGTCGGCAGCCCTTATTTCCTCTGGCCTCAGGGGGATTGGCCGGCCATTCCTGTTTTCGTCAGCGTTTGGAGATACGAACTTTTCTAGTAGTGAATTCCACTTGCATCCTCACTATCGAATGCCCCGGCCACTCGATGCTCTGCTAGTTAAAACGCAGGCAGGCTCCGATGAATTCGTTACGGAAAAATATGCCGATGAGATCGCGGGAATTCTTGCGCAGTGGAGCGCAGGGTTACTAGGATCTTCGCAAGACTCGGGGAGGATCGAAAGGGTTCTTCTTTCGACATTTTCAGGAGCCTCACTCCGGCCTATCGAAACCCGAGTCGTGCGACCGGGTCCGGCGATTGAAGTCCGACGGAACATATTTCCCACAACGCTCAAGCAGGAGACAGCACTGGGCCGCGATGCATTTATGCAGGAACTGCGCACGGAGTTCAGTCGGTTTTCCGAGATTCTTACGGCGGAATTTCAGGTGACGAGCATTAACAGCGGCACCGGGCAACCGTCGAAGCTAGAGACTCGCATTCGTTACGAATTGGTGGGCGAGGGGCGTGACTGCTATCGCGAGCAGCGCGTCGGTTACTGGCAGATTGATTGGGAGCATTATTCGAACGAGCAATCAATCTCCGATCCCTGGCGGGTGCGAAGTTGGCTGCCTATTGAGGAGACCGTAAGTCGCTCCGCGGAGCCCGTGTACATCGACGTCACGGCAGCGGCTTTAGGTGCGAATCCGTCTTATTCTGGTCAGCTTCTGCGAGGAACTGACTATTGGCGAACCGTGCTTGACGGCGCGTGCGGCATTGATGTTTATGGCCACAACGGTGTTTCAGTTGGCGATATCGACGGAGATGGATTCGACGATCTCTACGTCTGCCAGCCGGGCGGTCTACCCAATCGCCTCTATCGAAATCGGGGCGACGGAACGTTCGAAGACATTACCGAAACCTCAGGTGTGGGCGTTATAGAGAATACGGCATGCGCGCTTTTTGTCGACGTCGACAATGACGGCTGGGAGGATTTGATCGTCGTGCGGGCGTCGGGCCCTATGTTGTTCATGAATGAAGGAGGCGGGAAATTTCGCCAGAAGGCAGACGCGTTCCATTTCGCAACGCCGCCGCAAGGAACTTTTACTGGGGCCGCCGTTGCCGACTACGACCGCGACGGTTGGCTCGACATCTATTTCTGTCTCTACGTTTTCTATCAGGGCACGGATCAGTATAAGTATCCGTCTCCGTATTACGACGCCGAGAACGGGCCGCCCAATTTTATGATGCGCAACAATCGCGACGGCACATTTCGCGACGTGACTGCGGAGACGGGCCTTAACCAGAACAATACGCGCTACAGCTTCTGTTGTGGTTGGAACGATTTCAATCGCGACGGGTGGCCCGATCTTTATGTGGTGAATGATTTTGGGCGGAAGAATTTCTATCGCAACAATGGCGACGGAACTTTTACAGACATCGCTCCTGAGGCGGGAGTGGAAGACGTTGGCGCGGGGATGAGCGCCTGCTGGTTTGACTATGACAACGACGGCGCGGACGATCTGTACGTCGCCGACATGTGGACGGCGGCGGGTGAACGCATTTCGACGCAAGACATTTTCAAAAAGGACGCGTCGGCTGAAACGCGAGCGCTCTATCACAAACATGCGATGGGTAATTCGCTTTTTCGCAATACGACGCGAAATGGATCTCCAGCGAAGAGCAGCAAGTTCGAAGATGCAACCCGCGTCGCGGGCGTTGGGATCGGGCGGTGGGCGTGGTCGAGCGACGCATGGGATTTCGACCATGACGGCTTTCCAGATCTCTACGTCGCGAATGGCATGGTCAGCGGATCCTCGCGGAACGACGACCTGAACAGTTTCTTCTGGCGGCAGGTGGTTGCCCATTCGCCAAACGAGGCTAGGCCATCCCACGATTACGAACAGGGATGGAGCGCGATTAACGAGTTGATACGGGCTGATGGCACATGGAGCGGCTATGAACGAAATATTTTCTATGCCAACAATCGTGATGGGACCTTTTCCGATATTTCCGGAGTGATCGGAATGGATTTTATCGAAGACGGGCGCGCGTTCGCGCTGGCGGATTTCGATCATGATGGCCGTCAGGAAGTATTTCTGAAGAACCGCAACGCGCCGCAATTGCGGCTTTTGAAAAACACGATGCGCAACCTACCCCCTGCCGTCGCCTTTCGCCTGCGCGGCACAAAGAGCAATCGCGACGCGATTGGCGCCTTGATCACGTTGGACTCGGATCTGGGTCGGCAAACCAGATCGTTGCAAGCAGGATCGGGATTTCTCTCGCAGCACAGCAAAGACATCTTCTTTGGCCTTGGAGGGGCGACAAAGGGTCCGGTGCACGCATCGGTTCTCTGGCCCAGCGGGCTGCGGCAGGATATTCGCAATCTGCCGGTCAACCATCGCGTGTGGGTTGAGGAGGGCTCTTTGCCATCACGGATCGAACCTTTCGGTGCACTAACGACGCTAAGACAATCTAGCGGCAGTGACTCCGATCCCAACCGGACAAGAGTGTCCGCCCCACACAATCCAGGAGTTGAAGCGCTGCCCCCAAGCGTCGAAACCTGGTTGCTGGCGCCAATCGAGGCTCCGGATTTTTCGCTACCCAATCTCACCGGTCAATTGCGAACTCTTTCGTCTCTGCGCGGAGATCCGCTCCTGCTCAATTTTTGGTCTGCCGAGGCGGAAGGATGCAAGGAGGACAGTCTTACCTTCAACCGGCACCATGCGGCATGGGCAACCAAGGGTCTTCAGTTGCTTGCGGTGAATCTCGACATTGGGCCCGATGAGCTTGATCGCGCGGAAAAGCTTCGAGCCCTGGTGCGAGACCAACGCCTGTCGTTCCCCATCCTGCGCGGCTCTGATGACGTGGCGGCTATCTACAACATCATTTATCGCTACCTGTTCGACCGGCATCGCGATCTCGCACTTCCCACTTCGTTTCTGATAAGTGCCAGCGGTGAGATCGTCAAGGTCTATCAAGGCCCTATGAACGCGGATCGCGTTGCCGATGATTTGCAGCACATTTCTGAAACCGCCGCTCAGCGCTTAGCTAGAGCACTTCCCTTCCCGGGCGTGACCGACACCGTCGAATTTGGACGCAACTATCTTGCGTATGGCTCCGTATTTTTTCAGCGCGGATACATGGAGCAGGCCGCTGCATCGTTTCAGATCGCTCTGCGCGACGAACCGCAGAGCGCCGAGGCTCTCTACGGCATCGGGAGCGTTTATCTGGATCAACAGAAGACGGCCGAAGCTCGCGAAAGTTTCGAGCGCGCGCTTAAACTGCGCGCGACCTTTCCCGACACACTGGCAAATTCCTGGAATAACCTTGGCTTACTGGCAGCGCGCGGCGGCCGCACCGATGAAGCAATACGCGACTTTCAAGAGGCGCTCAAGCTCAGTCCCGATCACATGATCGCGCTGGTTAATCTGGGCGGCGCTTATCGCCAGCAGAAGCGCTGGGATGATGCCCGCAAGACTTATGAGCGGGCGGTCGAAGTAAATCCCGATGACGCCGAGGCGAACTATGGACTGGGCATGGTGTTTGCCCAAAGAGACGATAGCGCGCGCGCCTTCGATTCACTGCAGCGGGCGTTGCAATTGCGCCCTGTTTATCCCGAAGCGCTGAATAACCTGGGCATTCTTTATCTGCGCACGCATCGGCGCGATGAAGCTGTAACGACCTTTGAGCAGTGCATCCGCATCGCACCCACGTTTGACCAAGCTTATCTAAATCTTGCGCGCGTGTATTCGATCGAGGGCAGACCGGACCAAGCGCGGCCCGTGCTGGAAGAATTGCTCAAGCGGCGTCCCGATGATGAGGCAGCGCGAAAGATGCTGGAGCAATTGGGACACGAATAGAACTGGGGTAAAATTCTTCCGGCTTTTGTAGCCAGGGAGGATACTCCAGTGAAAATTAAAATCGCCACGTTGATGTTTTTAATGCTGTCACTTTCCCTCTGCGCCGCAGCGCAGGGCCACAGGAAATCTGCCGCTGCAGGCGCGTTCCAGGTGAGCAGCACCACTTTCGTCGATGGCGCAACTCTGCCACTCAGCATGATCAATAACAATATCGTGAACGGCTCCAACAGTTGCTCGCTCGATGGAAGCCCCGGCGGCAATGAGTCCCCCGAATTATCGTGGACGACCGCGCCCGCAGACACCGTCAGTTTTGCCGTAACTACCTATGACACGACGGCGGCCTTTACCCATTGGGGAATGTACAACATTTCTCCGACGGCGACCGGCTTACCGGAGAATGCGGGGGTGGCGGGCAGCCCCCACGGCCAACAGATCTTCAATGACTTTTTTGTCGGCAGAGAATACGACGGTCCCTGTCCGCCGGCAGGTTATAAGCCCTACGCGCATCATTACGTATTCACGGTGTATGCGCTCGATATCGTCCTGCATTTACCTCAGTCGCCGAATTTCCCGGCGAATGCGGAGACTCTCTATCAAGCCTTGATCAAAGCCGGGAAGGAGCACCACATTCTGGCGGAGGCGACGATCGGCGGTTTCTATTCGACCACCCCCTAACCAACGCGCACTCGTCGCGGCGTATCGTAGAAAAAAAGAGAAAAAAGAGGGCCGATTTCTCGGCCCTCTTCAGGTTTCACAACTTAATTATCCCGACGGTTAGTTCACTGTGAGGTGAACCGTTGCCGTGTGAACGTGGATTCCAAACGTGCCGGTAACCGTGATCGCGTACGTCCCCGTAGGAACCGTATTGCCTACTGCCAGCGTCAGCACGCTGGTTGTAGCAGTCGGGTTGGGACTGAACGTTGCGGTGACTGCGCTCGGAACGCCGCTCGTGGTCAGCGTGACTTGCTGATCGAAGCCGTTCGTCGGCACGACGGTGATGGTGCTCGTTCCGCTACTACCATGAGCGACCGTTAGACTCTTCGGGGTCGCGGTTAGTGAGAAGCCGCCTAACGGAGTCACGGTAAGCGTGACCGTTGTGGTTGCCGTCAAGCTACCAGACGTTCCCGTGATCGTTATCGTCTTTGTCCCGGCTAACGCCGTCGTGCTGGCGGTGAAGGTCAAGACGCTGGTTGAAGTCGCCGGGTTCGGACTGAAAGAAGCAGTCACCCCTTTCGGCAGCGCGGAGGTGGTCAGGGTTACGTTGCCGCTGAAACCTCCTAGCGGAGTAATGGTGATCGTGCTCGTCCCACTAGCTCCCCCTTTGGCGATGCTCACTGCTGACGGTGCGGCCGAGAGAGTGAAACTCTGTACCGAAGCAGTCACAGTGAGGCTGATGGTCGTGCTGCCGGTCGTGCTGCCCGACACGCCCGAGATGGTCACAGTGACCGTTCCGGCCGTGGCGGTAGAAGTAGCCGACAGAGTGAGAGTGCTGGTGCTCGAGGTGGGATTCGGGCTGAACGACGCCGTCACACCGCTGGGCAAGCCTGAGGCAGACAGAGTAACGTTGCCGCTAAAGCCGCCTACGTCAGTAACGGTGATCGTGCTCGTCCCGCTGCCACCCTGGGCGATGCTCACGCTACCCGGGGAGGCCGACAGTGTGAAACCTGGCCCCGCCGGTCCGGTCAGGAAGTTGATCAGTCCAGCTCCATTCGGAGATCCCCACCCGGTCGGCAAGTCATAGCCAGTTGTGGTCGGGAAAACCTTGTCATTGCCGCTGACGATGTCGTGGAAATCACTGTCATAAGCCGACGACAGCCCCAGCGGGTAGATGGCCGGATTGATGAAGCCAGGAGCGGCCGTGCCGTTCGTAGCTGCCTGTTGGTTGGCCAGAGCCAGGTATCCCGCCCACATTGGCGCAGCGAAACTGGTCCCGCCGTATTCGTTAGCTGTACACCCGGATTGGTCTGCGCAAACATAGAAGGTGAAGTTCGCGTTTGCCGAAACGTCCGCAACGTCACGGTAGGTCGTGGATCCCTCATTCGCCGCAGTAATCACGCCGGCGAGTTGCTGCCACGAGGGAATTGGTACGTTGATTCCCCAGCCGCCACCACCATCAACCCAGGCCGATTCCGAAGCCCAAGGCCCGCCTGCGCTGGAAGTGACCAGGTCCGTGCCGCCGACGCCAGTGACATATTGAGAATTGGCCGGCCACGGAGCTGAGTTCTTATAGCCACTGCTGTCGCCGGTCGCCTGGAAGTAGCTCTGACCTTGCGCCGCCATTTTCTCGAAGTACGGATCGTCGGTGCCCGGGTCCGGCGGGCTCCACGTCCACGAAGAGCTCAAGCTCAAAGGCAGCGGAGTGTCTGTAGTCATCCCGCCCAGCAGAGCGGTGTCGCTGTTGCCGACGTAAACATACACCGTTGTCACGCCGGGTGCCATGCCCCCAGCCTGGGTAATGTCAAGCGTCTGTTCCGTATCGTCGCAGCCTGGATAGATGCACTTCAGACTGCTCCCATCGGTCGAAATGCCCGTGACGGCGAAGTTTCTCGTCTGTCCTGCATTGGTGTAATAGGTGTTTACGTCGGCGATATCAAATCCGTAGTACTCGAGGAGACCAATGTTCTGACCGGAGCCAGTCAGTGCCGTGCCTCCGTAGTAGGCCGCGCGCATGTCGCTGCCACAGAATGACGCTTGAGGGCAGGAGCCGATGGAAGCTGGCGGTACGATTGCCTTAACCTCGCTCTGCGGTTTGCGCACAAAGGTAGGATGCGGGATGGAATAGTTGTCCAATCCCGTGACGTGCCAGAGCTGGAAGGGCAGGTTCACCGAAGGTTCGCGATCGGGAGCGAAAAAGGTGCGGTTCTCAACCGGATCTTTATAAAGGCCGAGGGTGACATTGAAGGCCTTCTCGACCTGTGCGACGGTGCCCTTGAGCTGTATATCGAAGGAGTCGCGGGAGCCGCCAGTGATGGTGAAGCCGCTCGATTTTGCGAACGCGATCACCGCGTCAAAATCTTCCTGGCTCGGCCCAAACCGCTGGGTGAACTCAGGCACGGTTACGTAGTGCTTATAGGAAGGGCTGGTTGGGTCATAGAGTGCCTGAAGGAAATTTTCCAATTCCGGCTGATGGCGGAGCGCCAACACAACGTCGAAGCGCAACGACTGCGTTGCCGGCAAATGCCCCGCTGAAACAGCCTGGCCGCTGGCGACCACGTCACGCACATGACGTGTCAGCAGCGGCTGTGGCGCTGCCTGACTAACGACACTCACGCTTGACACCATCGCGGCAAGCGTGAGCAAGAATATGCTCAGTCTTCGAATCATGATTTCTCCTTGGTTAGGTGCACCACATTTTGCGATTGTTCATTGAAGATTGTTCGGTCCGCAGCACGGCGGGAGCGCCCAAACCTCTATATCTGGTTAACATGCTGATTGAACCCGGGACCCTCCCCCGGGGGACTTGTGAGGGAACGACTATCGGGGCGTAGTATAACCAACGCCCACCTCAACAACAACGAAAATGTGGGTGGATAAGAAAAATCATTTGGGCATAATCTGCAGCAAAAACGCGGATGTGACAGAATGTGGTCCCGCAGTGCAACGGGTTGCAACAGTTGTGCAACCGAGCCGACAATTCAGAGCGCCCTCTGGCCCGACAGACTCCTGATAAACTGAAGACCGATGGCAACTCGATCGGCTACGTTCCCCGCAAATGCAACCGCTCCCTCCTCAGGCGGAGTGCTGCTGCCCGCCTTCACGCTCTGGTGGCGTGAAGTCGTACGCTTTTATCGTCAGCGCGCGCGCGTAGTAGGCGTCATCGCTTCTCCGCTTTTATTTTGGGTGGTGCTTGGATCTGGCTTCGGAACCTCATTTCGTTCAGGTCAAGCCGTCGGCCAGCAGAACTATCTGGATTACTTCTATCCCGGCGTACTGGTGATGATCATTCTTTTCACCGCCATCTTCACGATGATGTCGGTCATAGAAGATCGCAACGAAGGATTTTTACTTTCGGTGCTGGTGGCACCGGTGCCGCGGGCAGCTATTGTGCTTGGAAAGGTGTTGGGCGGCACTACGCTGGCCGCTGCTCAAGGGCTGATTTTTCTGGTCTTTTCGCCACTCGTCGGAATTCACATGACGTTGGCCTCGTTCGGGCTCATCGTTCTTACTGTGGTACTGGTGTCGTTCGCGCTCACTGCGCTCGGGTTCGCCATCGCGTGGCCCATGGATTCGACGCAAGCCTTCCACGCCATCATCAATTTATTCCTGATTCCGCTATGGCTGCTTTCCGGCGCGCTCTTCCCTCTCTCCAAGGCTTCGGGATGGATTCGATGGCTCATGTATGCCAATCCGCTGACCTATGGAGTCGAAGCCCTGCGGACCCTGATGTATCCCGAAGCGCCCAGTTCATTTTCCTTTGACTTCTCGCTGACGGCGTCGATTCTCACGTTGGTTTTGTTTGCGCTGTTCATGTTCGGATTGGCCTTCGTGTTGGCAAATCGGCGCACAACGAAGCCGGCGGCCTAGAAGCAATTTTGTAATCTTGTAATTTGGTAATTGTGTAATCTAAACGGCGGAAGTCAAGAGTCAGTTTTAGATTACAAATTTGCCCGATTACCAAATTACCAAATGCCCGTAGACATTCTTGCCCTTGCCGCTCATCGCGATGACGTGGAACAGACCTGCGCCGGAACTCTGCTAAAGATGGCCGAGCACGGACATCGCACAGGTATCCTCGACCTGACGCAAGGCGAAACGGGAACGCGCGGCACCATGCTGGACCGCGCTAGCGAAGCCGCGGAAGCGGCGCGCATTCTGAAAGTTTCCTGGCGTGAAGCTCTCGATATTCCAGATGGGCGCGTGGAGAATACCTGGGAGAATCGCCTGAAGGTGGTTCGTGTTCTCCGTGAGCAGCGACCGCGGGTGTTGATTCTTCCCTATTGGGAGGGACGCCATCCCGATCACTATACGGCCGCGATTCTCGGCTATGAGGCGGCGTTTCTATCGGGACTTGCAAAGTTACCGGCTGAGGGTTCAGCTCATCGTCCATTCAAGATTATTTATGCCAGCCTATATCGCGACGTGCGCCCCACGTTTGTCGTCGACATCACCGATCAGTTCGAGACGCGCTTCGACTCGCTGATGGCCTACAAGTCGCAGTTCACCGATCAGGAGGCCGGCAGCGGAATCTTTCCCGCGCAAAAGGAAATTCGCGCTCGCGTAGAAGCCATGGCCCGCTACTACGGTCTGCTCGGCGGTGTCACTTATGCCGAGCCGTTTGTGCAAAAGGAAGTTGGGCTGGTGGATGACGTGACCGCGATTCCCGTAAAGTCGATTTAACCGCCGCCTACAAATTGAAATAATAGACGGGCGCCAGCGATGCGAGCACAGCTCCGGCTTGCAGCGCCAGGACGTAGAGCGTCTGTCGCGGAGCTCGCGGCAGCCACTTAATCAGGAAGAACGCGAGTACTGGCATCTGCCCTGCCATGAGAATCTGCCAGAGATGAGCCGTGGTCCCTTCATCGGCCTCACGCGCATGCCCGAACAGGGCAATGTGTATAAGCACAATAGTCAGCGCGGTTAATGACATCGCCACGGGAAGAAAGGCGCTGGGATGCTTGATCGCCGATCCAAAAGAAGTGAGTTGCTGATCGTTACATCGATCGAATGGTTGATTCATATCCCCCCTCGCCCAAGGACAGATCGCTGAAGAGGTTTTAGCATAATGACCTTTCGGTGACAATGACAGCCCATGCCTGCATTCATTTTCTGCCCAGCAGGCGAATACGTGAGGTAAAAGCGCGTCCCTCAAATGCGCTGAAGGTCAGGAATTGGGGCGAGTCGACGTCGCTGTTGACCACGTAGGGATTCTCATGGCCGGTTATATTGTCGATGCCGCCGCGGAGTTCCCAAAAATAGCCAAAAAGATGGAAGCGCTTCTCGAGGAAGAGGTTCAGCGAAAAATATTCGGGAAAGCGATGCGAGCCGGGCGCACCTACAAGTTGCTCCTGATCGTTCGTTACGTTGAACGGGAATCCGGTGCGTGCCTCGAGCGAATAGGCAACCTCGGTCTGGTGAATGATGGGCAATTTAAAGAGCGGGAAATATCCCCAGGATAGGAAGCGGTTGGGAGTGTCCCATGTATAAGGGCCCGCCATTTGCGGGCTGAGTAGAGGGTTGTCGACACTGAAATCTAAGACTTGATTAGAATGAGCGCGGGAGCGTGTGTACGACCCCATCAGCATATAGCTTTCGCGGAAGTTATGGCGGAGGCTGACTTCGATAGCATCGTAGCGATCGTCGCGTGTGTTCTGAAGAACGAAGTCACCGGTAGGCGCGCCGTTGGGGATGTTGTAGACGAAGCCGCGGGTGCCACGCTTCTCCAGGAATTCAGCTTTCAAATAGATCGCAGCGGGCAGTTTGTGTTCGAGGCCGAGGCTCCAGTTGACAAAGCGCGGAGCGACCAGAGAATTGCGGTTCACGGAGAAGGTCGTGAGCACGGTTCCGGTTGGCTCGCCGGAGGAGTTGAAAAAATAGTCGGTGCGTTCGCCGGCGTAGGGGCGAGCGATGAGGAAGAGAAAACTGGGATCGTAGAGCAATCCGATGCCTGCCGAGAGTTTAGTATTGGCGGAGTTGTCGAGCACGTAAGTTCCGGCCAGACGCGGTGAAAGCAGCGGAGTGCGGACGATTGCATCCCAATCGAAGCGCAGTCCCGATTCGACGAGCAGGCGATTGCCGATCAGCCAGCGATCTTGGGCATAGGCGCTCAACTCGAAGTTAGTAGTCGATGAGGGCTGGCCTCCAGCAAAACTGGAGTAGAGGGTGCATGGATTCTGGGCAGGCGCAACCGTGAGACAAGTACTTGGTGCAGCGGGCGGAGTTTGGTTTTCGCCTAAGAAAGATATTGGTTGGCGGGCATACTGGGCATCGTAGTCAAGAACGTCGACGTCGGATCCGAATTTTAAATCGTGGCGACCATGCCATTGATGCGGCCCAAGAAAAAGATTCGCCAGCGCCTGCCACCGACGGGCGCGCGTGATGGCGGAAAGATAGTAACTGCCACTGGAAGTTTCGCCGAGCGGCGTCGGAGTTATGAAGTAGGGCGATGTGCCGTAGGGAGTGTATTGCAGGTTGTACTGATCGAATCCCACTCCCTCTTCGATCAGCTGGCCACCTTTGAAATAGTACTGATCCTTCGCGCTGGCGATGTAGGCGGACTCAACGTCCAGTGGATTCGACAGTTGAGGATTTTGCGGCGAGAGGCCGTCATAGTCATCGTGCAGATGATTCACCAGCAAGCTGCCAGTGACGATGTGGCGGCTGGTGACATTGCCCTGAAGCTTGGCCAGATTGCCGAGCCGGAGGATGTGATCGTTGTCGGCGTTGGCGGGGAGTTCCGTGTAAACGACGTTGTCAAACTCCCCATCGATCGCGTCGTAGAACCACACCATTCCTTTCTTCAGCGGCCCGGAAAATGTAAGCCTCGGGAGGAACTGGTCGAATTTCCATCCATCCTTGTCTTGAAATGAGGGCACAAAATTGGTGGCTGCGAAGTGGTAGTGATCGTTGCCAATTCCAGTATTGAGCATAAGAACGCCGCCTGAACCTTTGCCGAATTCGGCAGGCTCGCGCGCCGGTTCAACTTGAATGGAGCGAAAAGCGTCGGTGCTGATACGCGCCAGCAACTGGCCGTTGGCAGGTTGCGTCACGTTGAAGCCATCGAGCAGAATGACAGTCTGATACGTCTCCGCTCCCGCGATGTGGGGCTGTCCATTTAAATCCTGCACGACGCCGGGAATGAAGTTGAGCACGTTGCGATAGTCATGAGTGGCGGGAAAGGGAATGTTGAGGACGTCGAGTCCGCTAAGAGTCTGCTGTGCCGCTATCTGCGCCGGATCGATCGCGGGCGGAGACTCGACTACGTCGACGACCTCCCGCACTTCTTGCTGATGGGCCAGAGTGACGTCGATATTGCCCGCTGTGCCCGGCTGGACGACAGGCAGTGTCAGAGAGTAGAAACCTGGCTTCTCGATGCGCAAATTAAAGGGAGTCGAGGCGAGGTTAGGAAAGGTACAGCGCCCGGCAAAATCGGTCAGGCAGCGCAGCGGGCCCGTATTCGGCGAGCCTTGCAGGAAAACGACGGCGGAGGGAACAGCCACACTATTTTCATCGGTGACGGTAATCAGGATGTTGCGCGGTGCGGTTGATGGAGACTTGGCAGAAGTCTGCGCAAATGCGAGATAGACAGGACAACTACAAACTGCGAGGTATAGCAATGACGTGCGCAACCGATCGAACCCTCGCATAAATACTTGGTTGTATTTTCTCAAACAGACAGTGGGAAGAAAGCGGAATTATTTCATGGCGGCCTTTACGAGAATGATACTCGGTGGCGCGCCTTAGGTCGGAATTTACGCTTCGGGGATGAGGTCGTTTACCGATCCTTGCTGGAGCAAGTAGGCTCCGGGACCTTGCTGGCCTCGAATCGAGCGGCAGAATTCTGCCGCTACGAATCCTGCCTTGAGGGCCTCGCGGAAGGCCCAGCGAGTTGTTTCGCGCCACTCTCGCGCCAGCGACATGTCGGCGCGCTCAACTTCGAGAATGTCGCCGGGTATCTCGATGCTCACGCGTTGGCGGGCGAGCGAGTCAGCAAGGTTGGCGCGGGCGGGCTTGCCGCTGGGATCGAAGCGGACTAACGGAGCGAGCAGTCGCAGGGCGTCGAGCGTCTCAGTACGCGCATTCGGATTCTTGCCAGACAACCGGTCGCGGACCCGCCGCGAACCCAGCATCCATCGCACCCACAGGCGATCGGTGCCGTTGCGGTGCAACATGCTGGAGGTCTCCGGGCCGTAGAAATCGAGCTTATAAGTATCAGAGACTACGCCGAGTTTGGCGAAGTTGAAGTGGGCGTTGCGACTTTGCAGGGGATCGAAGGTCCAGGTCATTTCGTGGATGCCCATCGCCATAGCACGCTCGCGCTGCGCCTGTTTGAGACGCGAACCGAGATCGAGATGACGATACTGATCGAGAACGGCGAGCATGTGGGAGTGGAGAATGACCTGGCCGTGCTCCCGGCCGAGGAATCCGAAGGCGAAGCCGACCATTTTTTCTTTCTGTGTTTTACTCTTGCCGTCTTTTTCTGTCTCGAAGGCGCCGACGAAAATATTGCCTGCCGCTTTCAGGGCAATGGCCAGGGTAAGGGGCAATGTATCTTCGTCGGCCATCCCCCAGACTTCTTTCTCGAGAGCTTTGAGTTGCGCGAGGTCCTCAATACTCTTGAGATCGCGAATGGCAATCTGCTGCGCGACGTTGCGGGACATCATCGCGAAGCCTGCGGGCAGTGACGATTACGGGCGGTGAGCATAGAGACTCTCTGGACCGACCTGCTTGGTGAGACACACTCGTGTATAGCACCGGTTGCGTGCTTGTCAACTACGATCTGGCGGAGCCTGAGTTGTCTGTAGCGTTTTAGCCCAGGGGAAGGTCCGCGAGAGGGGGCGATGGCCCGCTGCGCCGTTTTGCAACGAATAAGAAAGGGCCTGCCATTGGGGGCAGGCCCTATCTCGTGGAACGGATTATTTCCCAGTCTTGCCGTTGACCACTCCAACCCCTGTGCAGGGATCCCATCCGGAAGCGCCGGAGTAGCCGCCATAGGGACCGCAGAAGCCAGTCGTAATGTCGCGAAAATCTGCAGTCACTGTACGGTTGCCATAGATGGCAGAAAGTTCGGCGTTGGAAGATGCGTAGAAAGAGCCGGAGGCGTTAATGATTCCGGCCAAAGCGGGCGAGGCGACGCTGGTGCCACCGACGATGTTCCAACCACCAGCGTTGGCGTCATGCATCCACACGCCGGTGATGGGATCGGAATCAAAGGATAGGTCTGGAACTCCGCGAAAGTTGCCAACCAGCGACGAGATGGTGCTCTGGTAGCTAGGGCGCGCTTCAAAAGGGCTAACCCCGCCGCCGGCCGAATCCCATGGATACTCGGAGAGAAACACACCCGTGGATGGTGTGCGTCGCACGGTGGTTCCACCGGCGGCGACTACGTTTGGAGAAGTGCTCGGCCAGATGGTACCGGGGCCATCTCCAGCGGACGCGAAGAAGACGACGTTGGCCTTGATGAAGTGCGAATCGTAACTGGTTTCGCCGGAGAATTCGCTTCCTCCCCAACTGTTCGTGACCTCGCCGCCGCCAGCGGCATTAACCATTTTGCTGGCCATGTCTTCGGCGGTCATCAGATCGGCAAAGCTGCTGGACGCGGCTTCGACTAGAACGATCTCGGCTCCGGGAGCCATGGCGTGGGACCACTGCACGTCGAGCGATTCTTCGAATTCCCATCCGGCGTCATAGGCGGGTTTTTTGCCGCTAGCGTAGACGGTCTGAAAATTGGCCGCCGGCAAGCCGAACTGGGTGGAGAAGGCAGCGAGATCTTTGGCCGCATTCGGAGCATCGTAGGCGTCGACAATAGCGATCATCTTGGAGCCGCCGGTCGGATTCGTATTTGTGGAACTGGGTGTGCATCCCGTGACGGTCTTTACCAAGCCGTAAACGCAGGCAAGCGATTCCGGCGTTTCATAGGAATATCCGGCATAAGGTGCGCCGAAGGGTCGCACCTCTGTCATTGGCTTAGTAGGCAGAAAGACGTGGATATTGGTGTGGGCGCGCATGCCGATGTCGGTGGATCTTTCAATGCTTGAGTCCGGTGTCACCACATTTCCGCTGGCCAGCCTCATTTGAGCCGGGGCGAAGCTGCTGAAGGCGAACGAGGCAACGAGAGCCGCTCCAGAAAAAAGTTTCATAGATCGAATTTCCTCGATTGAATGAATCGGTTTGGGTACTTGTGGGGGACTATATCCAAGCGTCTCAAACAACGACGGCTGACGCCCGAAGCGGAGATTGACGGACCCGAATGGAGATGTATTGCCGCAGCCAATAGGCTAGGCTTCGATTTTTTTGTTCTCCTCCGTTGCTGGGCTCAGATTATCGCAAGGGGAAAAGAAGTACAGGTCACGGCGGTTACAATTGCGACGATTACTGAAATGCGGAAAGCACGGCCTATTTCGCTCCGTTTTTCGCTAAAGTTTACCCGGGTTTTTCCGAGAGATGCTGGTTCTCTTCCCTACCCGTTCCACGCATCTAATTTCACGTGCTACTCTCGAATTTGGAGACGAAGACAATTGTGAAGTTGACTAGCAGGCTGCTGCTTTGGACCGCTTTGAGTGTTTTGGGACACTCCTTTGGCTTCGCCGCCGATCGCGGCACGTTGATTCGTGAGGCGATTATTTATCTTTCGCCCGACGCTTCCTCGAACAAGCTCGGTCAAGTGGAGCGGGGACGCGAGCTGATTCTGCTCGATAAGACACCGAACTGGCTGCATGTGGAGGCGTTGCTGGGCTCGCCTTTCGCGCGCGATCCGGCGTTTGTGCTGGACGACGACGAGGAAGGAAAGACGATTAGCGGGTGGGTAGTGGATACGGGGATTGTGTGGGCATCGACGCCGAATGGCGACCGTATATTGTTCGGCGCGGCTGTCGATTCGGAAGACGAGGCGAGTCGTCGCCATGGGCGGCGCGGAGCGGCGCAAGATGCCCTCCGGCTCTATCGACGTGTTTGCGATATTTTTCCTGCTGGTCCGTTGGCAGCCGAATCGCTTTACCGCGCGGCCGATATTAAGTGGCAGATAGACAAGGCGGACGTGGAGTCGCGGCCCTCCGCGCACGAGAAAGAATCATACATGCGCGCGGGCATCAACGAGGAATCGATGAGGCAGGTGATGAAGAAGTACCCCGAGACGAAGTGGGCCCAGCTCGCCGCTTTTCACCTGATCGACAATAAGCTTTGCGGCGAATGGCAAGGATCGTCGAAGTGCCCCGACAAGGAAGCCGAGATTTACGAGAAGTATGTTAAAGAACATCCGCAGTCTCCCGCCGCTCCCGAGGCGCTCTATAACGCCGCATCGCGGAGGGCGGCGTTGATTGAGATTTATAAGACGGAAGATCAAAGTAAGAAATCCGAGCAATCGAAGAGCACAGCTATTTCGCTGGCGCAGCAGTTGATCTCTCAGTATCCGCAGAGCGATTGGTCGACACGAGGACAGACATTGCTATTCTTTCTGCAGCAGGGTGTGCCGACTTATGGTAATGCGATTCAGTAAGGACGCCGCGGGCGGCGCAGCGGATGCTTTAACCCCTTACGGACCGTGCTTTTCCCTATCACACGTTGTGACGCATCCTTGGCCCTCCACAATACATCTCTAACGAGTAAATGAAGGCCGCAACTCTAAGCTCGCCTCAAGAAGTTTCAAAGCGGCCACTTCGGATTGCCGAGGTTGCTACAGTCCAGCCCGAAGAAGGTCAAGTGCTTTTGCGCGTACGGGCCTGTGGAGTGTGTCGTACCGATCTGCACGTCGTCGAAGGCGAACTGCCAGCCCTGCTGAGCCCAATCATTCCTGGACATCAGATTGTCGGCGAGGTAGTGGCTGGCACTTCTGCGGGAGCAACTGCTGAGCTTCGCACCGGCGCGCGGGTGGGCGTTTCGTGGCTGGGAGGCACGGACGGCAAATGTCGTTATTGCCAGCTCGGTCTGGAAAATCTGTGTGATTCACCTATTTTTACCGGTTACACGGTAAACGGCGGCTATGCGGAATACGCGGTTGTTCGTGCGGATTTTACTTTCCCTCTTCCCGACGAACTGGATGATTTACATGCCGCGCCGTTGCTGTGCGCGGGGATTATTGGTTTTCGCAGCCTTCGTGTAGCGGGGGTCAAACGCGGAGATCGCGTCGGACTGTTCGGATTTGGCGCCTCTGCTCATCTGGCAATCGCGGTGTTGCGCGCATGGAATTGCGAGGTGTATGTATCGACGCGAGGAGCCAGCCATCAGCGGTTGGCGGAATCGCTCGGAGCCGCGTGGGTGGGAAGCGAGAATGATAAGCCGCCAGTTGAGCTAGACTGCGCAGTGACTTTCGCTCCGAGTGGAGATGTCGTGATCACAGCTCTAAGCAGCTTGCGGAAGGGTGGAGTGGTCGCGATTAATGCCATTCATTTGGACCGTATACCTCAGTTTGATTACGATCGGCTGCTGTGGGGCGAGCGCCAGATGCGGAGTGTCGCGAATATGACTCGGGCGGACGCACGAGATTTCTTGAAACTTGCGAACGACATTAGGTTGAAACCGAAGGTAACGGCATTTCCGCTCGATCAGGCGAATGAAGCTCTAATTGCGGTGAAAGAAGATTCCATCGACGGTGCGGCCGTCATCGTTATGTAACCTCATTTCAAGTATGCACGCACGAGACTGATCAGGTCTTCGGTTAGTTCTTCGGGCGATTCCGTTCCACGATTCGGAGGCGTGATGTGGAGGCGGATGTGATCTTCAAGAATCTCGGCCGTCAGGCTATTGACTCCCCCGCGAATCGCCGCCAGCAGCATTAGGATATCCGCACACTCGTCTCCATCCGTCACGGCGCACTCAACCGCTGTAATTTGACCGCTCATGCGTTTGATTCGGGACGGCCAGCAGATACACGTTGTCGTCGGTCGCACTCCATCCGTAGTTAACCATAGTTAATTCATTGTGCTATACTTAGGTTAATTTTAAGTGGGGGCGGGCTGGCGCGAGTTGAAGAGGTCAGAAACCTGCGTCGCCAGCGGCGAGGGCCTCTTAGGCGGATGGGTTGTAATCTTCTATTAACTAAAGCAGGGGATACTGATTTACTCACCCTCGATTGTGATTGCAATCCACAATCGAGGGTGATTGGAGATGCGGGCTGAATGGGGGCGCCAAGCCGCTAGGTTCTATTCATGGTATTGAAATTGAAATTCATTTTCATTATTGCTTGCCGTCTTCGCGCTACTTGGGCCTGCGCTCTGGTCATCATCATGGCTTCAAATCCCTGCGCAGCCTGCTGGGCGCAGTCGCAACCCGCAGCCGTCTCCACGCAAAATAACCAGACCACTTCTGACGCAAACGATTCTCCTGACGCCCCGAACGATGTGGCTGGCGACCCTGAGGCCATGTTTCCGCACTTTAAGAATTCGCGCTTTTGGCTTACCGGACAGATGAATTTTATTTTCCAGACGCATCCTGACTTTCATGCTGACTATAGCGGCAAGAACAGTCTTAGTCCGGACTATGAGAAAGCTACTTCGCGGGTGCTGACCCTTTATACCGGTGTACGGCTCAACAATTCGACCGAACTGCTGGCTGACATTGAAGAAGCGGGCGGAGCGGCGCTGAGCACAGGTTTGGGGCTGGCGGGGAATACGGATCTGGACATCGTGCGTAATCCGCTGCTCAGTAAGGCCCCGTATCTGGGGCGCGGGATGATTCATAAGGTATTTGCGTTGAGCAGCGACAAGGTTGAGAACCAGCGCAGCTTTCTCTCGTTGTTTGATGAATTGCCGCGGCGGAGGCTGGAGATTCGTTTTGGCAAATTCAGCATGCCGGATTTTCTGGATATTAATTCGGTGGGCTCGGATACCCATTTTCAGTTCATGAACTGGTCGGTCGACAACAACGGAGCCTGGGATTACGCGGCTGACACTCGCGGCTATACCATCGGTGTAGTAGCGGATTACGAAGATCGCAACTGGGGTTTCCGCTTTGCCGAGGCGCTCATGCCGAAGGTTGCCAATGGGATCGACCTCGTGTGGCGGCCGTGGCAGGTTCATGCGGAAAATTGGGAATATGAACTGCGCCGCGGCATCGTACCGAAAAAAGCGGGCGTGGTGCGAGTGCTGGCATATACGAACTATGCCAACATGGGCATCTACCGAGTCGCGGTGGAGCAGTTCTTAGATCACACGTCGCCGGAGCCCGAGACGGTGCCGGAGATTACGAATCATCCGTGGCACATCACGCGCAAGTATGGATTCGGCGTCAATGTGGAGCAGGCGCTCTCACGGAGTTTTACGGCCTTTGGCCGATGGGGATGGGATAACGGGAAGACCGAATCTTTCGCATACACGGAAATCGACTCCACCGTCATCGTGGGTTTGGGCGCGAACGGTGCGCTGTGGCGTCGCAAGCAGGATCGGGCGGGCGTTGCGTTTGTAACGAACGGGATCAAGAGAGATCATCAGGTGTATCTCGCGGACGGCGGCCTCGGCTTTTTGCTAGGTGATGGCGGGCTCAACTATGGGCGCGAGAATATCGTCGAATCGTATTACACCGCGCATGTGTGGCGGGGAATTTATGTCGGACCCGGAGTGCAGCATATTAACAATCCGGGGTACAACCGTGATCGCGGCCCGGTGATCGTGCCGACTTTTCGCGCGCACGTGGAGTTCTAACGTTTAGGGGTTATCTCGATCCACCAGTGATGAAATTCACCAGCGCCCGGTTGAAATCTACCGGGGCTTCCTCGTAAGGGAGATGTCCTACGCCTTCGAACGCTGTCAGGCGCGCATCGCGAAAATTCTGACGAAGCGGTTCGGCAGATCGGAAATCGACGGCGTGGTCCCGCGTCCCCCACATAAGCAGCGTCTTGTAATCGCAAGTCTTGGGAAGCGCTACTTTCAGGTCCGCAAGATCAGCGGTCCAGTTCTCTACGATATGCAACGCGTGGCGTAACGCTTGATTCTTGACTACGGGAAGGCGATAGCCCGCAAGCGAATCGGGCGGAATTTTCTTTACGTCGCCAAAGAGGCGGGCGAGCCAGACGTAGTCGAGAGGGCGCCATCGCTCGATCGTGTTACGAAAGAGGAGACTGCCGAGCGGGCTGCCTATGAAGGGCGCGAACATCTTGCCGTGGGGTGACCACGGGTTGATGGGGGCGACCAACACGAGGTGGCGCAGACGGGATGTTTTTTGCTCGGCGCAGATAGCGGCGGTCAAAATGGCGACGCCTCCGCCGTGCGAGGTACCAAGCAAATCGAACTGGCGGATGCCGAGAGCGTCGACGAATTGGAGGAGGCGTTCAGCGGTGGCGCGAAGTCGGCAGTCAATGCCGGGCTTAGCTGTCGAGAGGCCGGCCCCCAGATTGTCGATAGCGTAAACGGTCGCGTGCGGCGCAAGCGCGGGGATAGTGAATCTCCAGGAAAAGGAATAACCCATCAGCCCGTGAACGAGGATGAGCGCCGGGCCTGATCCGGCTTTGAGGTAGCGCATTCGGCCGTCGGGGAGATCGAGCCATCGCTCTTCTATGGGCTCCTCGGTAGCGGTGTATTTTTCTTCGGGATCTTGCGTTTCCGTGGGCAACGAAATCCTCGCTGATAGGTTCTTACTTAGTGATATCGCCTCTATGCTTAGGGGAGCTGAATTTCGGCTCCCCTCTTTTTTGGTACTCCGCGTGGGCACTGCGCGAACGCAGCGCCGAGGTCCCGAGGCCGCATCGCCCCGCTCAATTTTTCAGTCTTCATTTTCAGTCTTGGATTTTCAGTCTTCGACGGGACGCTTGGGGACTCCCCTTGGATTTTCAGGATCCAATCCTGCGGCCGTCATAATCGCTCGGCCAAGCTCTTCGGCGGAAACGGCGAAAGCTTCTGGCTGACCGGCAGCAAATTCCTGGGCGTTGGGCGCTACGATGCGATAGCCCCGCCCTACGACGGTCTGGAGGTACTGGGGCTCATCGGCATCGTCACCGAGCGCACGACGAATTTTGCGGATAGCGGTATTGATTCCCTGCTCGACGTCGACGAAAACGTCCTTGGTCCACAGCTCGGCGGCGATCTGGTCGCGGGTTACGAGTTGGCCGCGCTTTTCGACGAGGAACATCAGAAGCTGCAGCGGTAGACCTTCGAGGCGGACTGGGACACCATTGCGGTGGAGCTGGAAGCGGGCGTAATCCAGCTCGAATTCGTCGAAGCGGACTTTCTTGTCGGGCAATTTATAACTCCTGCTGCCAGCGCCGCCTGGCCGTACCATGAGCAACGCGCGCTGCTGCATGGAGATCCAGAGTACAAATGAGCGTAAGAAATTCTGTTCTGTGGCGCTGGCGCTGTCAAGCGCGGGAATGTAAATTTCTTCAGATCAATTCAGACTGCTTCAGACTGCCTCCATGGACGTTTCTAACGATCGGGCGCATGATCACACTCACTTGCGGGATTGGTTCACCGCTCCCGGGCAGATCGAGGCTGGGCGAGTTGGGTGAACACGGTAAGTGAGGGGTTCGAGTATCGGGGAAGGTGCTCGAACTCCTCAGACCAAATAAAGGGTTTGGGCACGTCATCTCTCTGCACTTCAGAACGACGCCATTCACAACTCCTCTAGTCATCCTCCAGGCTTACCAGCTCCCAGACCCTCTTCCCCGCTGCGGGGAATCAGAAGAAAAGCGACCTGGCCGTCCGATGACACACTCCGAACTTGGAATCGGAGCGGCGTGCCGTGGGACAGCCTAAAGGTGCGTGAAACCGCTACTTATGACATCCCGAAAAACGGAATCTATATTCCATATTTCATAGTCAATCTCCCGGAGCGCCGATATAATTCTGGAAACTGGTCGAATTGCTCGACTTACGCTTGCGGGACAGAATGGGAAGTGGCAGTGAAGTTGCTCATAATTGAACGGCGTCGGATGTCTGGCCTTGCCGCCGCTCAGTCGCCCCAGCCCATGAACCGCGAATTTGAGGCTCGGTTTGCCGCCATCCTCCTGGCGCTTCTCACAGTAGCGGCCATTCTGTTCGCCGGATTCAACTACAAAATCGAACACCAGAGTGCGGTTCCGGACGATGGTGCATGGTGGATTGAGCGCAACGGGTCGCTGGTAGCCGATCGTCTCGAGCCCAATGGGCCGGCCGAACGGGCTGGCGTGCGCCGGGGCGATGCGCTGGTCAGCATCAACGGACGCACGGTGGATACGGCAGCGGCGGCTACCCGCCAGATCTATTATTCCGGCGTCTGGTCGAAAGCCATTTATTCGCTGATCCGCGGCACTGTCCCGCTAGATGTGGAAGTCGTGCTGGTTCCGGCCGAGCGGTCGATGAACGACTGGCTGCGGCTGATTGCTCTGATTTATCTAAGTATAGGGCTGTATGTGCTGATGCGCCGCTGGACTGCGGTCGGGTCCACGCATTTTTACATTTTCTGCCTGGTATCGTTCATTTTTTACTCGCTGCATTACACCGGCAAGTTCAACGCTTTTGACTGGACGGTGTTTTGGGCCAATGAGGTTGCGTGGCTGCTGCAACCCGCGTTGTTCCTGCACTTCGTATTGACTTTCCCGGAGCGCCGGGAGTTCGTCGGCCGGCATCGCTGGTCGATTCCATCGCTTTACTTGCCGGGATTGATGCTACTCGGAATCCAGTTGACGGCGCTCGAGTACTTAAAAGCGAGCGCATCGCTCCGTTTCAATCTGGATCGCGCGCATTGGGCTTACCTGACGATTTTCTTCTTCTCGGCAGCGGCGGTTCTTTGGAATAACTACCAGCATGCCACGACTCCGATTCTGCGCCAGCAGTTGAAGTGGATTACGCGCGGAACGATCCTTGCGATCACCCCGTTCACGTTGTTTTACGTTCTGCCCTATCTGTTGGGAGTGATGCCTTCGCTGACCATGAAGGTGTCGGTACTGTCCCTCGGGTTGCTGCCGCTGACCTTTGGCTACGCCATCTTCCGCTATCGGCTAATGGACGTAGATTTGATCTTCAAGCGTGGCATGGCTTATACGCTGGCGGCGGCGGCCATCGTGGCGATGTATTTTGCGGGCGTGGCCGCGATTGCGGAACTGGTGCATACCCGCGTACCCAGCTCGGGACCGTACGGACTGATGGTGGCGGTTGTCGTCACCGCGCTGCTCTTTGATCCGGTGCGGAAATGGATTCAGGAGAAACTGGACCAGTATTTCTTCCGTACCGGCTACGACTACCGCCGCACACTGATCGAGTTTGGGCGCGAGCTGAGTTCGGAGACCGATTTGGACAAGATGCTTTCATCGCTGGTAGATCGCGTGGCACGCACGCTGGCGGTGGATCGGATCGCGATATTTCTTGGGAACAGTGATTCGTCGCGCTTTGAATTGGTGAGATCGTTGGGGATTGCGCACGTCACGGGTCTTGATCTGTCATTCTTGGCGAAGCCGCGAATCGAGGATGCGGCGGGGCATATTTTCTTTGAGAACACGCACCAGCTGCCACGCGAGAATGGCGCGGCGCAGGAAGCGATCGCGCGGCTGGATCTGAACTATTACATTCCCTGCCACGCGCGCCAGAAGACAATTGCTTTTCTCGGGCTGGGCAAGACGATGCAAGGCGATTTTCTTTCCAGTGAAGATGTGGAGTTGTTACAGGCGCTGGCGGGATATATCGGTATTGCGATCCAGAATGGACGGCTGTACGCCTCGCTCGAGCAGAAGGTCAGCGAGTATGAGCGACTGAAGGATTTCAACGAGAACATTGTTGAATCGATCAATGTTGGCGTGATGGCAGTTGATCTCCAGGACCGCATTGAATCGTGGAACTCGCAGATGGAAGTGATGTATGCGCAGCCGCGCTGGCAGGTAGTGGGGCGTTCGCTGAGCGAGGTTTTTCCGGCTTCATTTGTCGAAGAGTTCTATCGCGTACGACAGAATCCGGGTATCCATAATCTCTATAAATTCCGGCTCATTACGCCGACGGGCGAATCGCGCGTGGTCAATGTAGCGATGGCGCCGCTGGTGACGCGCAAGTTCAACGTGGTGGGGCGCCTGGTGATCATGGATGACATCACGGAGAGGATCGAGCTTGAAGTGCAGCTGACGCAGGCGGACAAGCTCTCTTCGATCGGACTGTTGGCAGCCGGCGTGGCGCATGAAGTGAATACGCCGCTGGCGGTGATTTCGTCGTATACGCAGATGCTGGCGAAACAGTTGCAAAGTGATCCGCAGAAGGCGAGTGTGCTCGATAAGATCACCAAGCAAACCTTCCGCGCTTCGGAGATCGTCAACAATCTTTTGAACTTCTCGCGCACGACCGGCACGGAACTGACGGAAGTGAATCTCAACAAGGTGATCGGCGATACGCTGGCGCTGCTCGAGCATCAGTTCAAAGTTGCGCAGATACGGGTGCAATCGGAGCTCTACGAGAATCTTCCCTTGATTCAAGGCAACGCGGGGCGGTTGCAACAGGTCTTTCTGAATTTGTTTTTGAATGCTAAAGACGCGATGAGCGGCGGCGGAGTGTTGAGCATAGGCACGTCCAACGGCGAGGCGGTCAGCGTGCGCGTCTCTGACACGGGCTCGGGCATCGCACAGGAAAATATTCACCGTATCTACGATCCATTTTTCACCACCAAGACGAGTCCCGCGGAGGGCCAGAATCGCGGCACCGGACTTGGGCTCTCGGTCACCTACGGCATCATCCAGGAACACGCGGGCAACATCCGCGTGGAGAGCCGCCCGGGCGAAGGCACCACCTTCACCCTGGATTTTCCGTTGATTTCGACAAGGAAGGCAGTCCATGTCTGAAGTAGCAGTATCTGAAGTCACGCCGATTACCCGCCGAGGCATCCCCGAGCGCACGCCGCAGAGCGCCGGGCGAATATTAATCGTTGACGATGAAGCGGAAATCCGCGAATCGCTGGAGACCTTGCTGCAACTGGAGGGATATACCGTTGCAGTTGCGAGCACGGGCCGCGAGGGACTGGCGCACATCGGAGAGCGCGCGTTCGATGTAGTGTTGCTCGATCTGGCGCTGCCGGACAAACACGGGATGGATGTGCTCTCGGAGATTCGGTTGCTGCATCCGCAACAGGCAGTGATCATGATTACGGCCTACGGCACGGTTGAGAACGCGGTCCGCGCGATGCAATCGGGCGCGACTAACTTCATACAGAAGCCTTGGGACAACGAGAAACTGTTGGCCGATGTGCGCGCGGCTGTCGCGCGCCAAAAAGCGGAAGAAGAAAATATTCAGCTGAAGCGGGCGCTCAAGCAGCGCTACAACTTCGAGAACATCGTGGGCAAGAGCGAGCCCATGCTGAAAATTTTCGACTTGGTTGCGCAGGTTGCGCCCAGCCGCTCAACGGTACTCCTGCAGGGCGAGAGCGGGACGGGCAAGGAACTGATCGCCAAGGCCATCCATTTGAATTCCACGCGGCGAGATCGGCCATTTGTGCCGGTGAATTCGGGATCGACGCCGCCTGACTTGCTGGAATCTACTTTGTTCGGACACGTGAAGGGCGCGTTCACCAGCGCGATCGCTTCAAAAAAAGGACTCTTTGAAGTCGCCGATCGAGGCACGCTCTTTCTGGATGAGATCGGCACCATGAGCATGGACACGCAGGCCAAGATCCTGCGCGTGTTGCAGGATCGCAAATTCATGCATCTGGGCGGAGTACAGGAAATTCAAGCGGACGTGCGCATTATTGCTGCAACCAACGTTGATCTACGGCAGATGGTGCGCGAAGGAAAATTTCGCGAAGATCTCTTCTACCGGCTCAATGTGATCAGCATCGATCTGCCTCCGCTGCGGCAGCGCCGCGAAGATATTCCGCTGCTAGTGCAGCATTTCCTGCACCGGTATTCCGAGGAAAACGACCGCCCCGCGCGCCGGATCACTACCGAGGCGTTGCGACCACTGGTGAGTTACGCGTGGCCCGGGAATGTCCGCGAACTGGAGAATACTATTGAGCGGGCGGTGGTGCTGTCGTCGGATAGCGACATCGGTCCCGACCTACTGCCCGACCATATTGTGGGCCGGGGCAGCATAGTGCCGAGTCTGGACGCGAGTCCCGGCGCGACCTTGTTCAGCATCATGGAAGACTGCGAGCGGCGGATCATCGTCGATATGCTGGAGAAATGCGGCTGGAACCAGACGGAAGCAGCAGAACGGTTTCACGTGCCCCTCTCGACCCTCAATCAGAAGATTAAGAGGCTGGCCATTGAGATTAAAAAGAAGAACCGGGAGTGACAGATCCGGTGATCTCACCATCGGGTGATCTGAAAAAAATTCGGTGTGCCAGTTATTCGATCACTCGATGGCCCGATCGCCAGATCGCGCGATGTTTTCTCTCTCTGCTATAGTTTCCTGACCAGGCGTTTTCCCTGACCAGACATGGCCCTCGAATTCGAACTGATCTCGCCGATTGAAGTCGCCAAAGATTTTGCGCTGGCGGTTCAGAACTACACCGTACTCTCCGCGCAATCTGTGGCGAATTTCTTCCGGCGGCCGCTGTACATGGCCGACATGGTGCAGCAGGCAGATCTGATCGGCGTAGGTTCCCTTCCCATCGTTGTGCTCACCGGACTCTCCGTGGGCGCGTTGCTGGCGCTGAACTCCGCGAGCACCTTGCAGCGGTTCGGCGGAGTGTCGCTGATCGGCCAACTGGTTTCGCTCGGCATGGTCACGGAACTTGGGCCGCTGATCACCGGATTGATGGTGGCCGGGCGAAATGCTTCGGGCATGGCCAGCGAACTTGGCTCGATGATTGTGACCGAACAGATCGACGCCATGCGCGCCCTCGGCACCGATCCTACAAAGAAACTGATTACGCCGCGCGTGGGGGCGACAGCCTTCATGCTGTTTTTTCTGACGATCATTGCCGACTTGCTCGGACTGATCGGCGGCTTCGGCGTCGCGCATCTGATCTTTGGAGTCGACACGCAACAGTATTGGACCTCGGTGTGGCAAGTTCTCGTTTTCCGCGACGTCTTCACAGGGCTCATCAAGCCAGTGCTGTTTGGGTTCATCATCTCGACCGTGGGCTGTTATTACGGCATGTCGACGAAAGGCGGCACGCAAGGCGTCGGCCGCTCGACTACTCAGGCCGTAGTCGCATCATCCGTGTTGATCCTGGTGGTAGATTTCTTCGTCACCAAGTTGATCTTCGCATTTTTCGGCTACAGATAAACCATGCCGGCTCCTACGCTACCCGTCGAAAACCCGGCAGCTGAGGTGGTCAGTCCTTCGGACTGCGCTATCGAATTCGAAAACGTTTCGATCGCCTTTGATGAAAAAGTCGTCCTGAACGGAATTTCCTTTCGATTACCCCACGGCGAAACCAAGGCGGTGTTTGGCGTGGCGGGGTCGGGCAAGAGCACGATGCTCAAACTCGCCATCGGCCTTCTGCGTCCCGATAGCGGGCGCATATTTGTAATGGGTGAGGAAGTCACGCGCATGTCGGAGCAGGAACTGTTCCAATTGCGACGGCGTGTCGGCATCGTGTTTCAGGAAAGCGCACTCTTCGACTCGCTCAAGGTTTATGAAAATGTCGCGTTTCGTTTGATGGAGGAGAAGATTCCCGCCGAGGAAATAGAGCAGCGCGTGCGCGAGGTCTTGCGCTTCGTCGAACTGGAGCGAACCTACGACATGTTCCCGTCCGAACTGTCAGGCGGCATGCGCCGGCGCGTAGCAATCGCTCGCGCCATCATAACTCAGCCCGAGGTGCTGCTCTACGACTCGCCCACGGGCGGACTTGATCCCGTGACTTCGAACACGATTGTCGAATTGATCATGAAGCAGCGCGACGTTTACAAAACCAGCGCGCTTCTGGTGACTCACCGGCTGCAAGATGCCTTCACCATGGCGACGCATCAATTCGACAAGGCCACCAATCAGATGGTTGCTCTGCCTAAAGGCCAGTACTGCGAAGTGGCAATGAGTTTTCTGATACTGCGAGACGCGAAGGTTATCTTCGACGGAGATGCTCATCAGTTGGCCACTTCGCGCGACGAGTATATTCGGGAATATATTTCGTGACGATTGCAGAGGTCAGAGGTCAGACTGCAGAAGTCAATTCGGACCTTCTAGACTGCCGTTGCCGCGTGATAACCTCTGCAATCTGACCTCTGCAATTCCCCTCTGCGCTTTAAACTTCACCCTCTTTCCTCGATCTCTTTCCTGGTAGCGCCGCCGGATTTTCGTGAACGCGTTCGCGAAAGCCGCCTTTCATTCCTCGGGCCAGGCCAATGGTCTTTTCTCCAAATTTGTCGCGCAGATGGTCGGCGGCGGCCAATGCTTTCTGCCAGCGAGCGTCGCGGGAAGGCTCCAACAGATCCAGCTGTGTTGGGTGCGATTCGAAATTTGAGGCTTGCACCCCCAGCAATCGCACGGGCGCTCCTGACTTCCAGTTGGTGAAGAACAGGCGGCGAGCCTGGTTGAAAATTTGGTTGTCCATTTGCGTTGGCTCGTCTAACGAATGAGCGCGTGTGAGAGTCGTGAAATCCTTATAACGCAATTTCAGCTGGATGGTGCGCGCGAAGTATCCGCCTTCGCGCAGGCGCCGACCGACCATTTCGCTTAATCGCATCAACGTCGACTGGAGACGCTCGGCGTCGCCCGTGTCTTCGTCGAAGGTGTGTTCGTGGCTGATTGATTTCGCGTCGACGTTTTCTCCCACTTCATTGTCGAACCATCCGCCGGCATCTTCGCCGCGCGATTTTCCGGCCAGCGCCAAGCCCCATTTCCCGAATCGATTTTCGAGATCGCGGTCTTCGAGGCGGGCGAGGTCACCGACTTTCTGAATGCCGATGGCCTGCAGTTTCTGCTCCATCACTTTGCCGACTCCGGGGATGTCGCCCACGGCGAGCGGCGCGAGAAATTTTGCCTCCTGACCGGGAAGCACCCAGAGCACTCCATTCGGCTTGGCCTTGGCGGAGGATACTTTGGCGATCAGACGCGAGGTGCCGATTCCGATGGAGCAATTTAATTTTGTCGCCGACTTCATCGCGTCATGCAAACGGTGCGCGGAACGGAGCGGGCGACCGTGGAGGCGCTCGGTTCCAGTCATGTCGAGATAGGCTTCGTCGACCGAAGCCATTTCTACGAGCGGAGAAAACTGGCCGAGAACTTCGTGTACTTTCGCGGAGTATTCGCGATAGCGCTCGGGATGGCCGTTGACAAAAATCGCCTGCGGGCAGAGCTTCGCGGCCGTCCGCAGCGGCATGGCCGAATGCACGCCAAACTTGCGCGCCGCATAAGACGCCGCGGAGACCACTCCGCGCTCGTCGCGCTGGCCGCCGACAACGACTGGCTTGCCCTTTAGCGATGGATCGAATAGTTCTTCCACGGAGACGAAGAAGGCGTCCATATCGACATGGAAGATGGTGCGGTGCAAGATGCTCATGGGCGTGAAGAATCCTTCGAGCAGTTTACTCCGGCAGGCACCGTCGCTGTCCGGCGCTACGGCCGCCTCGTCGTGGAAGAGGACGCCCTCGGGATAGCCGGCATAAAGGCCGGTACTACTTAGGCGCTCCCACGAACTCTTTCTTCGGGTCTCCGACCGCGATGGCCTCGGCACTGGCCCGCACCTGTCGCGCACGCTCATAGACTTTGCCGTATTCGCGGGCGGACGCGCTCCAGGAAAAATCTCGGGTCATGCCGTTGCGCATAAGAGTCTGCCATGACGACGGGTCTTCATAGGCTTCCAGCGCGTGTTTGATCGTCAGCAGCAGGGCTTCGCCGTTGTACTCGGAGAACTTGAAGCCGGTTCCTTTGCCGGTGCGCGTGTCCCAGGGTTCGATGGTGTCGTCGAGACCGCCGGTCGCACGGACGATGGGAACGGTGCCGTACTTCAGGCTGTACATCTGGTTTAATCCGCTGGGCTCGTAGCGCGAGGGCATCAGGAACATGTCGGCGCCCGCTTCAATTTTGTGGGCGATAGCATTATCGAACGCAACTTTGGCGGCGATTTTGTTGGGGAATTGTTTGTTCAGGCGCTGGAACATTTCTTCGTAGAGCTTGTCGCCCGAGCCGAGGACGACCAAGATCATCTCTTCGCGGGCGAGGCGGTCCATGATCTGGGCGATTAGGTCGAAACCTTTCTGGGCTGCGAAGCGCGAGACGATGCCGATGACGGGGACTTTTGCATCGACATTCGGGATGCCGAAAGCTTGCAGCAGATCTTGCTTACACTTCAGCTTGCCGCTCAAATCTTGCGGCGAATATTTTGCGGCTATAAATTTATCGGTCTGCGGGTTCCATTCGTCGTAATCGACGCCATTGAGAATACCGCTTACTGTCGCAGCGCGAGTGCGCAGCACGCCTTCAAGGCCAAAGCCATATTCGGTGGTCTGGATCTCCTGACTATATTTTTTGCTGACGGTGGTGACGTAGTCGGAGAAGACGAGAGCGCCCTTCAGGAAATTCACCTGCCCGAAAAATTCCATCTTCGAAATCGTAAGCAAATCCCAAGGAAGGGTGAGCAACGGCAGAGTATCAGGCGGAAAAAGACCCTGGTATCCCATGTTATGAATGGTGAAGACGGTGGCCACGTCGCGCAAAGCAGGGTCTTCGGCGTAGAGCGTGCGCAGCATGACGGGCACGAGGGCAGACTGCCAGTCGTGGCAGTGGAAGACGTGAGGCACGCCGAGAACTTTGGAGGCTTCGAGCACGGCGCGGGAGAAGAGGGCAAAGCGCTCGGCATTGTCGGGATAGTCGCCGGCTGTCGTTCCGTAGAGCGCGTCACGATCGAAATAGGGCGGATAATCGACGAAATAAAATTTAACGCCGGCCGTTGGGCCGGCGGTAACGACCGAGCAGAAGCGATACTTGTCATCGAAGGGGACCGTGATGCTGCGAACCACGGTCTGCGGATCGGTCAATTTGGTTTGACGATAGCGCGGAATGTAGACGCTGACCTGATGTCCGAGGGCGGCGAGAGCGCGCGGCAAGGCGCCGACTACGTCGGCCAGTCCGCCAGTTTTAGAAAAGGGAACACACTCGGATGCGGCGAAAGCGATATGCATGATGAAGACGCCTCCTCGGCCAGGACTTGATATGCCTCGGTCACGTTATGATGATGATCGTAGAGATGTCGACAATTTGTGACTTGTAATTTGTGATTTGTAATTGAAAATTCATTCAACAGCAGTTCTTCAATTACAAATTACAAATCGACTGTTTCCAATCCACTTCAGTTTAAATGCCGGGAAGAAAGAGGGTCAATGTGCCCAGGGGCGCTGCCGTTCCAAACAGTCCGCGGAAGCCTAAATTAGGACAGCATTTTCTTTCGAGTGAGGGGGCGGCTCTGCGCATTGTGGAAGCGCTCGGAGATGTCTCGGACGCGACGGTGCTCGAGATTGGACCCGGCCGCGGCGCGATCACGGATCTGCTGGCGCGCAAGGCGCGGCGGCTTATCGCAGTGGAAGTGGATCGCGTTCTATCGGCCCAGCTGCGGATGAAATTTTCGCTGGAGCCGAACGTTGAGATCATCGAGGGCGATATTCTGACGATTGAACTGGACACGGTATTTGGCGCGAAGCCGGGTAGTTTGCGCACGGGCCTGAATTTTGCGCCGGAACCAGCTCGCGTTATTGGGAACTTGCCGTATTACATAACATCGGACATTCTGTTGCGGCTGTTCGAATATCACAGGTACTTTTCGACGATTGTGATCATGGTGCAGAAAGAAGTTGCCGACCGGCTGGCGGCTTCGGCCGGAGGCCGCGACTATGGCTTGCTCTCGGCGACGGCGCAGCTGTACGGGCGGGTCGAGCAGCTCTTTACGCTGCCGCCGGGGGCGTTTGCTCCGGCTCCGAAGGTGCATTCTAGCGTGGTTCGGATCACGATCAAACCACGGCTGGAAGCATTGCGGGTTTCGGAGGCTGAGTTTATTGCGTTTTTGAAATTATGCTTTGGGCAGAAACGCAAGACACTCTGGAATAATCTTAAGACGCGTTACGATGAGGACAAGCTGCGGGCGGCGCTGGCGAAGAGCGGCGTAAAACCGGCGATCCGGGCAGAGGCGCTGCCGCTGGAACGGGCTGCGGCGCTGTTTCGCGCGCTTGAGGATGGCGAGGTGTAACTGGGGAACGGCGTTCTCGCGTTCCTGCAAGACTTTTGTCGCTCGCCGACTTTAGTGGATAGGAGCGTCCGCTCCATACCGTTATGACTTCCACTCTGAGATCTGCGGCGGTTGCTGGCCGGTTTTACCCAAGTCGCCCCGATGAGTTGCAGCGCGAGGTTCGCAAATACATTTCTCCGCAAACGGGTTCGGTCGCTTCGGCTATTGGGTGCGTCGCTCCTCATGCTGGCTATGTCTATTCAGGTGGGGTTGCGGGCGCAGTATATTCACTGGTTGAGATTCCTGAACACTGCATAATTCTGTGTCCGAATCACACCGGCAAAGGACAGGCGCTGGCGGTGATGGCCACTACTACTTGGCAAACTCCCCTGGGCGAAGTTGCGGCAGACACGGGCGTGGCAACTGAGTTGTTGCGTCGCTTCCCTTCTCTGCACGAGGACAGCGCGGCGCACCGCACCGAGCATGCCATAGAAGTTCAGCTTCCCTTTTTGCAAGTGCGACAGTCGCGCTTGAGGATCGTTCCGATTGCGATTGGCACGCGCGACTTTGATGTGCTGCGGGGACTCGGTGAAGCGCTGGCGGAGGTGATTGGCGATTGGGAAGAACATGGCCAGGGGAAAGTGCTGATGGTCGCCTCCAGCGATATGAACCATTACGAGTCGGACGCGATCACCCGGGTTAAGGATCAGAAGGCGATCGAAAAAGTCCTGGCGCTGGATGCGCGCGGGCTGTGGGACGTAGTGATGAATGAAGGCATCTCCATGTGCGGTTTCGGGCCGACGGTTGCGATGCTCACGGCAGCGAAGCTCTTAGGCGCGACGTCGGCGACGCTGGTTAAGTACGCGACTTCGGGTGAAGTCTCGGGCGATTTCGACGCCGTGGTGGGATACGCGGGGATTATTGTGCAGTAAAGGGGACAGTAATTAGCGATTAGCAATTGGCATTCTGCGACTCAGCGAAAAATAACTTCTTGCCAATGCCAAGCGCTGCAGAGCCTCCTCAGTGGGGATGGCCGCCAGTTGCAGGGGATGGGTGCGGCGACATCGCTGGAGCCGCGCCCCTCGCGCCCATCGAACTCGACCCGCCGAAGCCACTGCTCGCGGGGCCCAGACTGCGCTCTGGCTGAATCGTCGAAACCGTGACCGGATGGGCGGTCTGGTTCATCTTTTTCGCGAAACGGTCGAGGTGATTGACGGAACCTCGCGGCACTCCGAAACCGGCTGAGCCGGGATGGATGGTCAGCCGCTCCGGCGCTCCGTTCGCCGGTTCGAAAGCCCCGCCGCGGCCCACCATTACGGTCTGATGGCCGGTTATCGGCGCCGTGGGAATTAGGGTTCTAACTGGAGCGT
Organism: Terriglobales bacterium; assembly: GCA_035483045.1. Lineage (GTDB taxonomy): Bacteria > Acidobacteriota > Terriglobia > Terriglobales > Acidobacteriaceae > Acidiflorens. The sequence continues at coordinate 184,113 of DATHQD010000007.1, read as the reverse complement.
TGACCACCATCGGATACGCGTTCCAGGAATTCCAGTTGCCGGGCTGCCACACCCATCCAAATCCTTGAGCGAACGCCCAGTTGCCGTAGTTGTAAGGCATCCATCCCCAGGGATAGCCGGAGACCCACATGTAACCCATGCCGGGATAGAAGGACCACGCGCCGTCCAAGAACGGGCTCCAGCCAGCGCCGATGAAGTAGGGCTGCCAGACGTTGCCATAACCGGGGATCTGCATAAAGTTGCCGTAATAGTTCAGGTCGCTCATTCCGTAAGAGTAGGGCGAGGCGAGGCTGGCCGAGGTAGTGGTGGTGGCGTATTGATCGTGATATTCGGATTGCTGGTGGTCCCAGGCGTCGGTCGGTTCAGCCTCGTAATTCTTTGCAATTTTGAATGTGTCCTTCGCGGCAGAATCACCCGTGGTAAAGCTTAGGGCGGCGCTGTGCTTGTCGGCCAGGTCGAATTGTCCCGAGGGTCCCGTGGCGGTGATTCTACCTTTGAATACGGCCACGACCGCATGATCGGAACCATTGAGTTCTGCGCGGAAATGGGCCGACTGTTCGACGGTTAGGGACTCGTGGCCGAAATTCAGATGGAACTGGTCGCCGGTCTTCTTATCGTACGCGTTCTTCAGGCGAACATTAGCGTAGACGGTTCCGGAGACGAGATCAACGGAGTTGAGCTTCTGGCCTTCATCGCCGAGTGATAAATTGGCGAAATTGATTTCGCTACTTGGAGCGAGCCGGAGCGCGCTGCCATCTTCGAATTCAATTTCGGCGCGTCCATCTTTCCCTGTCTTAATCTTTGTGCCTTCGATCACCGGCAGATTCATGAACGCCCGGTCGAAGCCATCACCCGGAGCGCGTTCGATCTGTACTGTGCCTTGCACGTCACTCAGGCGGACGATGCGTGCTCTGGAACTGGCCGTGGCGGGGATGACAAGCAACAGCGCAACAAGGGTGGACATTGCCAGCGTTTTTGTTTCGGCGATTCTTTGAATCCACATACACATCTCCCCGTCCCCTAGCGACGTTTCCCCTAACATTGCGAGCATCTGGCCATTAAGTCAAGCGGAAAACGCAGGTTAATGAGCAGTTCGCTCCAGCAAGCGCTGGGCGCGCGCGCGAGTCACGTTGATAACGGCCGGATCGGCGATGAGTTGGTCGAGGACGGGGCGGATGGCGTTGAGTTCAGTCAGTTCGTTGGAACGGGACAACTCGTCCATGCGCTTGAGTTCGTCATCGAGAGCGAGTTTTTGATAGTGGAGATCGTACTGGAGGCGATGTCCGAATTCGAGCGTAGTGGAAAGATTCTGCATCAGCGCGGTCAGTTCCTGCACGGCGGTGTTGTTAGAGTAGATATAAGTAGACTCACCGCTGCGTTGCGCGTCTTTGTAGGCTAAGGTTTTTTTGCCGGTGAAGGCGAGATTCTTGTGATGGAGGTCCACGTCTTTTTGAAAGTAGCCCGCCCTTGCCGCCTGCGCGAAAATTTTGTCGCACATTTCCCGGCGAACGGTGAAATCAAGGTCAAAGCTGTCGGTGTCTTCTGAGTCGGCCGAGAGGCGGCCGCTGGAATTGTAATGGGATGCGCCGTCGGATTGCACGCGAATCGAGTAATGCTCGGGCTGAGAGGCGGGGAAATCCAAAGTGAAAGTTACGGTGCCCGGAGGCATGGGGAGAGTCGGAGGTTGGGTCTGCGCGGCGGCTGAAAGAATTATGAGCAGTAAGCTGATCGGCAATGAACGAGGCATGGGGCGAGTTAATGATTGGGGATTCAACGTGAGGTGTCAAGGGGCGCCGTTCGCGGTTCGCTCCCGGGGCAGGCATCTTCGCGCAACCATAGCCGAGCTTCGCTCGGCTGAACCCTTTGACTTTGATCAGGGCAGGCGCCCGGGGGCGTCTGCCCCTACGTGATTTCAGACACCCCTTACTTGCAGACGGCGGTGTAACCTACGCTGTTGCTGGCGGTCAAGTAGATTTGGCCGGAGATCAAGCCGTTGTTGTTGATGCCGCCCACGACGGCATACTTAGCGCCGGGATAGACGATGTTTTCGAAGACGCCGTTCTCGTAGATGAAGCCAAACGAAATATCGGCGGCGAGGCGATTGCCCACGATGACACCCGAATTATTGACTCCGGAGAGGGCGGTTCCGTAGGCTTTGCCGGGATCGTTGATGGTGGTGAATTTGCCATTCTGCCAGGCGAAGCCATTGCTAACCGCACCACTGGCGTAGGATCCAACGACCTCACCATTGTCGTTGACCGCCCAGGCATTGGTGATCAGCGCGTTGGGATAAGCGATGGTGGTGTATTTTCCGTTGACCAGCAGGAAACCTTTCGTGACGGTGGCGCTGGCGCTGTAACTTCCGGAGGCGTTGCCGACCTGGCTAACGTCGAACAACCAGGTGTTGGCGGCCTTGGGATAGTTAACTTCGGTGAACTCGCTTCCCTGCAGGGTGAAGCCGTGCATGTGCCCGGGGTATCCGCTGTTTTCATAGGATCCAGCATTGACACCGCTGGCGCTGCTGCCGTAGAGCCACGTGGTCGAGGATTTCGGAGCACTGTAGACCGTGAAGGCTCCACTTGACGAGCGACTGAAGGCAACGAACTGCAGCGTTTTGTTATCGACCAGTTGGCCCACTACGGTGCCGTCGTCGCTGACTCCGTTGACTTCGCTGAAGCTATATCCAGTGGGCGCAGCGAAGGTAGAGAAGGTGCAGGAGGCGGTTTGAGCGGCATGCAGCGCCGCCGAATACAGCAGGGTGATGACGATGACCGAAACGGAGCGAGATTGAAACATCAGGTCCCTCGGATTTTTCCGCGCTGCGATCGGAGTGATTCATGGGGGAAGGCAGCGCCAGGATTTTTGGTGAGTTCAGGATAGCTTGAGACTCGCCTGAAGTCAGCGCCCGATGCACTAACGAGTGACATAGGCTGGCAGCGGCAAACGGCCTAGGACGCTGGTAACTTGACGGAGGGGCGTGGTCGTTCCTGATGCTGGCGTTCGCGAGTGGCGGCGATGTGCAGATGGCAAATGGCGATGGCCAGGGCATCGGCGGCGTCGGCGGGTTCGGGAATTTGATCGAGATTGAGCAGGCGCGTAACCATTTGCTGGACCTGGTGTTTTTCGGCGCGACCGTATCCGACCACAGCGGACTTGATAGAGAGCGGCGAATATTCGGCAACTTCAAGTCCGGCGGAAGCGGCGGCGAGCATGGCAACTCCGCGGACCTGGCCAAGTTTCAGGGCCGATTTGACGTTGGCGGCGTAGAAAACGTCTTCAATGGCGACCTGGTCGGGGCGATGGCGGACGATGAGTTCTTTGAGGCCTATGGAAATATGCGACAGGCGGGTGGGCATGGGGTCTCGCGGAGAGACTTTAATCGCTCCGGAGATAACGCAGACTAGCTGATCGCTGTGGCGATCGTCGGAGACGAGATCGACCACGCCGTAGCCAGTGTATTCCGTGCCACAATCGATGCCCAGGACACGCATGGGAGAAGTGTAGCAGGAGGCCTGCGGCGGTTTGATGTTCGCGCTCCCGCAAGTGAGTTGGGCATCTCGTTGGTTAATCTCGGGTGCGAATCTTCGGGCGGTCACGCGGCCGGGAAGATTAGTCGCGCGCGAGCGAAAAGCCTGCGGGCTTCGCTCGCGGGTCAGGTGAGGGCACCTGCCCCTACGCGAGCCTTTATGCGGTCGACTGCGTGATAACCTACTTACATTCCTAGCTAGCAATCTTTATCCCGCAATCTATAGGAGAGAGCAATGAAAATTGGAATGCTGACGGGTGGCGGCGATTGTCCGGGGCTGAATGCGGTCATACGGGCGGTGGTGCGGAAGGGCAGCTTTCACTATGACGATGAGTTTCTCGGCTTCATGGAAGGCTGGCGTGGTTTGCTCGAAGACAAGACGATGGAACTCGACCTCGAGTCGGTGGGCGGTATATTGCCTCGCGGCGGCACTATTCTGCGGACTTCCAGAACTAATCCTGCGAAACACGAAGGCGGCCTGCAACGCTGTATCGACAATTTAAAGAAACATGGTTGCGAGGCGCTAATCGCGATCGGCGGCGATGACACTTTATCGGTGGCGCAGAAGCTCTTTGCCATCGGAGTTAAGGTGATTGGGGTTCCGAAGACGATCGACAACGATTTGTCAGGCACGGATTTTACTTTTGGCTTTGACACTGCGGTCAATATCGCGACCGAGGCCATCGACCGCGTGCATACGACGGCCGAGGCGCATAATCGCGTGATCGTGGTCGAGGTAATGGGGCGTTCGGCGGGCTGGATTGCCACCTACAGCGGCATCGCTGGTGGAGCAGACGTCATATTAATACCAGAGGTTCCTTTCGATATCGATCAGGTGGCCGACCTGATTAAGCAGAGGCATGCGCGGGGCAGATATTTCAGCATCGTAGTGGCAGCCGAGGGCGCGCAGTTTTCCGATGGCAACGAGAAACACGGTGGCGGGTCGGTCGATGGGCGGGATGAATTCGGGCACGTGCGGCTGGGCGGAATTGGCTCATCGCTGGCGAGCGAGATTGAAAAGCGCACCGGGTTTGAAACGCGGTCGGTCGTCCTGGGGCACATTCAACGCGGTGGATCGCCTACCGCTTACGATCGTGTGCTAGCCACGCGCTACGGATTGGGTGCGATCGACATGGTTCATCGCGGCGAGTTTGGGCAGATGGCGGCGCTGCGCGGCAATAAAATTGTTTCGGTGCCGCTGGCGGAGGCAATCGCGACGAACCGAAAGGTGGATCAGGAGATTCTCGATGCGGCGACGGGCATTCTAGACAAGTTGGATTATAAAGTTGCCAATGTTTCGAGCTAGGGCTGCGTCTCTCGACGAGAAGGGGCGACCGCAGTGGCAGTCTGCTACTTCTTCGTGGTTTTGTGACTCCACAGTGAAGTCCCTCGATTTGGGGTAGGACTACCCGGGAGTGGCTTGGCACAGAGCGGGTTTAGGGGCATACTTACTCATCCCTCCCCAAAGATTGCCATTCGCAGGGGACGATTCCGATGCATATGTTTCAGGACGAAACTCATACTGAAAGCCATCTGGAGCGGTCGGCGCCGCTGCCGTTGCCGGGCGCACCGCCGCATCCGGAGGTGCAGCGGAAGCGAATGCTGATCGCGCTGGGAATACTGCTGGCGGCGTTGGCGGCGGTGGTGCTAAAGGATTGGGATTTCTGGTTTCCGCCCAGTCCTGAGGTACAGGAAGCCGCAGTACGAAGCAAGAGCAGGAGTATTCCTTTAACGCCGTCGAGCGCACCCGCGGCGCCCGCCCGAGAGCACAAGACGAGCAAGGCTGCCGCGCCCCCCGTCTCAAGCGCCCCCTTCTCGGCTACGACACAGCGCGCAGTACTGCCACCTCTGCAGGTGGAAGTGGTCGCCGGAAACCGCCACATCAAGGTACCCGCGAAGAGCAACGCCATCCATCTGGATGTGGATTCCGGCGCAACGTCTACGGCGTCAGGAGCTGATACATCGGTTTCGAACGGAGTGGCTGCCACCGAAACCTCCAACACCGGAAGTGTGGCCGCCGCGCCCAGCAAGGCCGGAGTTCAGCTCTCGCCCCAAACAGCCCAGAGTGTTAGCGTCTCGGTTCCCCCTGATTATCCGCTGCTGGCGCGGCAAATGAAGGTGCAGGGCGCGGTCAGCTTGCAGGCACTGATCTCGCGCGAGGGCACAATCCAGGAGTTGCAGATTTTGAGCGGGCCCGCGATTTTGGCGGCCGCGGCTCGCGAAGCGGTAAAGCAGTGGCACTTCAAACCTTATCTGCAGAACGGGCAGCCAGTGGAGACGCAGGCCCGCATCACAGTGAACTTCACGATTTCGACGAACTAAAGAGCATGTGCGAACTGCCTTGTGTGGAGCGGACACTCCTGTCCGCAGCCGCTGTTCTTGCCTCGTTTTTTATCTCGGTAACATTGTGATCCGCGGCAGCTTGAATTTAGCGGCACGCCTTAGCGGACAGAGCCCGCCCTGAGCGAAGTCTAAGCGAGTGTCCGCTCCACATGTATCGTGCCGGAAAATTAAACGGGCGTCCTCGATTCTTTCGAATCGCGGGACGCCCGGGCAGCCCTCCCCCAGAACTGCTCGCTTGACAATCTAGAACAGAGCCGTAAATCTGAAAATAGCACGCGGGTGCCAAAGTTGCTCCACCGAAGTGCCAGTTCGTAAATCCCACATTACAGAGGAACAAACCGGAGGTTCGCCAAGCCTCAGATGTGTTTGGGAAGACAATCTTTCCCGGACTCTGAGGATTTGCACGTCGCCGAAAAACACGCGGGCGGGCGTCGCGCCGCACATTCTTCTTATTCCGACAGCGCCATTTTTCCCGGTGGCACCGTCGTGCTGAAGGGCGAGCCCGTGATCAGAGTCAGCGCGCCGTTGTCAATATTGTAGGTATAGCCCTCGATCGCGTGCGCCGCTTGATTTCCGATAAACAGGAAATTACCGGCCGGATCGAAGAGAGCGAACAACCCTCCGCCCGCGAGATTGAAGGGCGAGCCCGCCACCTCCGTCAGTTGGCCGTTGAGCGGACCGATGCTGAAACACCAGATCGAAGCGCTTGATTGCGGAGTCACCGCGTAAACAAACCGGTTGAAGGGATCGACAGTGATGGCGCTGGGGCCGCTGCCCGCAACCGATGCAAAGGGCGATCCGGTGATGGATGTCAGCGAACCATTGGAGCCGATATTGAAGCCGGAGACGTTGCCTGTGGTGTTGGGCAAGGTGGGATTGCTTGCAGAAGGATTCACAACATAAAGATAAGTGCCTGATTCCACCAGCGCGGACGCCCCCGCTCCCGAAAAGAATGGAGAATTGGGCACCTGAGTCAGCACACCATTAGCAAAAGAGAAACCGGTAACCGTCCCCAAACCGGGGTTCGTCACGTAAACAAACTGGCCGGCAAATACCAATTCGGTGGGACTGGCGTTGGCGTAAAAGGGAGAGCCTTGGACCTCCGTTAAGGCGCCGGACGAGCTATCGATTTGAAAAACAGAAATGTTATTGGAAAGAGAATTTGTAACCAATAGGTAGTTCCCACTGGGATCGATAACAGCGGCGTGCGGGCCAGACCCGGCGGGAATGGGACTCTGATTGAGGGTCAACGTTCCGTCGCCATTGACGTTATAAAGGGAGATGTTGTCGCCAAAAGAATTCGCGGTATAGAGAAACTTTCTCGAGGGTAAGAGCGCCAATCCGGTCGGTGTGGTGCCCTCGACGATCGGTGTTTGAGGTCCCAGGGCGACGTAGCCGTGGGCACCGTCAATATTCAGCATGAGGACGCTGCCATACTGGGGTAGGGTCACATAGGCGACATGGTTGGACGCGGAACGACCGGGGTTAGTCGCGCACGAAAGCGTGATCAGGGTAAGGATGACAACCATGGCCGCGTTGACGAAGATCCAGCCAGGGCGATTTTTACCTACCAGTGCGGCGTGCGCCGCCCGCAAAAAGCTCATGTGGCGAACTGCTCCTCTGTATTCAGGATGGAACGAAAAGGGTCGTGCTGATTATCATAACGCAAATTTATCGGGTCATCGTGCGATCCGGTCACCGGGCGATCAAGTAATGTGGCTTCTCGCAGACCCAGTCACTTGATGGTGCTATGACTCGATTGATTCGGATGTGTTCTAATCGAGTTGTACGGCGGGCGTATTCAACAAAGATTATTTCGTGATCGACATCCATTGCCACATTTTGCCGGAGGTTGACGACGGGCCGAAGTCGTGGGATGTAGCCGTTGAAATGTGCCGCATGGCGGTGGCCGACGGGATTACCCATACGGTGGCCACTCCGCACGCCAATGATCGCTATGTCTACGATCGCGCATATCTTTCCGGACTGGTCGACGAGTTGCGGCAAAGGATCGCTCCGACGCAACTGCAATTCAGCCTGGGATGCGATTTTCATCTTTCGTTTGAGAACCTGGAACGGGTGCTAGAAAATCCCCATACCTACACGATCGGCGAAACCAATTATCTGCTGATCGAACTGAGCAACTACAGCGTTCCGAATAATCTCTCAGAGTGCATTACCCGGCTCGGAGATCGAGGTCTCACGCCCATCCTGACTCATCCCGAACGGAACCCGATCCTGCAGCAAACGCCGCAGAAGATATTGGAGTGGGCGGAGCAGGGTTGCCTGATGCAGATCACGGCGTCGGCGCTCACCGGGTTCTGGGGAGAGCGGCCGGAGCTCATCGCGCGCTGGCTACTCGAAAGGTCAGCTGTGCATGTGCTGGCTTCGGACGCACACGAGACTAAGCGCCGCATCCCGAATCTCTCTGCAGGGCGCGCCGTGGCGGAGAAGATCGTGGGCGGCGAGTACGCCAATGCCTTGGTCGAAGGCAACCCCGCCTCAATCGTGGCTGGCCAGCCGATTCCCTATTGCCCGCGGCCCGTGCTCGATTAGAAGACGTCCCGCCGAAAAATTGTGTGTCTTCCGCCGCCACCGGTACAGCACTCTAGAGCGGTGCCTACAGTAACCACCCTGTTGCGTAATCGGCGTGGAAACCGTAGCCTTTTGGCACATTCTCATTTGGCTACGATGGACGGGCCTGCGAAGTTGGCGGAGGTTCGTCGACACCATGAGATCTATAACGTCGCCACTACGATTATGGATTTCTTGCGGGACCACAAAAGGTTTCGCCGTGCGGCGATATTGTTATGGCAGAGCGGGGGCTGGAGGAAATCCGCGCGGATCTTGAGCGGCTGATGCTCAAGCAGGTTGACATGCTAAAGAAACAAGCTTTTGTGGGCCTTAACGAAAAAGAGTCGCGCGAACAACGTGAACTCCTGAAGCGTATCCGCGAAGTTTCGGCGGATTATGTCGCAGCTCTAAAAAGAAACGATGGGTAGTTGCGCCGTCGGCACGATCAAGATTTTCTTGGCCTGAGTTCGGATAGCGGCATCAAAGACTTGGAAAAGGTCGTTTGGGAAAGTTGATAAATCCTCTGTTTGCAAAGGAAGGAAGAATGTATGGCGGAAAAGCCCAGTGTGACTTTGCCCGGAACGGTGGAGAAGGTCATCAAACCCGCGAATCCGAATGAGCCGGAGAAAGCACAGATCGCAGTGGAAGGGGGCGACGATCTCTATCGCGAGATCCGTATTGAAAACACATTGATGGACGAAAACGGGCGGAAGGTGCGCCTGAAGAAAGGCGCCGAGGTGGATGTCACGGTGGAAGCGGACGCCCATGCAACCACCCCTCTGGCGGGTCCGGCTTGATGCTCGAAACTAGACTGCTCACCTGACGAACGATGACGGCGACAGATACGACGATAGCTACTGCTTAGGAATAGTGCTGTCGACAGGAGTTGGTTTAGCGGGAGTTTTTGGATCGGGAGCGGGATCACGGCTTGGATTGGGACTTGTGACGTGCGCGGAACCGGATTGCTTATCGACCGACGCGTTGTTTGCGGTCATCGCGCTTTCGGGATTAAGCAGATGATCCTGATTGGGCCCCAGTCCGAGTTTTATCAACGCGCGAGCATCGGGAGTGGTCTTCGATTGCCATCCGTGATCGGCCTGATATTTCTGCATGGCGGCTTGCGAACCGCTATCCCAAGTGCCGGTGGGTTCACCCTGGAGGTAGTGCTCGCGTATCAATGCGGACTGAATTTCGCGTGCGCGTGACGGATCGATTGCCTGCTGGCCGCGCTTCCCCACAACCTTCTTGCCGTGCGATGTCTTACCCTTTTGAGCTGATGTATGAGAGGACGCGTGAGTCGAGCCGAGACTCGAACCGTGAACTGAGTGCTGAGCTGAGCTGCTTTTGGCAGCCGCGTGTCCGCTGTTCGGTTGTTTCGCTTTTTGTGCTGCACCTGTTGACGCCGGCCCTGGATTCGATGGCGATGGTGGCGGCGTATCCGTTTTTGCAATGACAAGCGCGGGCAAGGTCAGGCAAAGTGCGACGCCCAGCACTACTTCTTGCCAACGCCGAATTCGACTCGTCACGCGCATCCTTAAAGGGTTAAGAGACTACCGACATCCGATGTCGAAACCGACCAACAAAAATCCGGCGAGATCGGCGCACCTTATCGTCCCTTAAATGGGAACAAAGCGCCAGTCTCGCCGGACTTGTTTTCGGTTACGGAAGTGTACCTGCTAGGAAGATCGTTCCATCCTGCGTTCTCGCGCCTCGCGGCCGCACCAGGAAGACGACATCCTGCCCGCTCTTGAGCGATCCCTCGATTTTGAGGAAGTCCTCAGGATTATTGACGGGCTGCTTGTTCACTTCCATGATCACGTCGCCACGATTCAAACCGAGATCTTCGGCGAACGATCCCTGCTTCACGTCCTGCACCACGACGCCTTTGCCGGCGGTGATGCTCAGGCGATCGGCCAGATCAGGAGTAATGCTGCGCACAGTTATCCCGAACTTGCTGGCCTGAGGGGTTTCCTCGTTCTGGTTTTCATCTTCTTCGCCAAGACGGGAAGCGAATAGCTTCGAGCGATCGGCGATGGTGACTGTCGCCTCTTGCTTCTTGCCGTTGCGAACAAAAGCGAGTTTCGCCTTCGAGCCCGGCTTGCGGGAAGCGATGTCAGCCACCAGTTCGTCGCCGGTCTTAACGTCTTTGCCATCAACGGAGGTGATGGTGTCGCCAATCTTCAGACCAGCTTCATCGGCCGGGGTGCCAGAGACTACATTCGAGACCGTAACGCCAGAACCATAAATGTGGGCAATGGCCGGGTTCGGCTGAGCGGAAAATTCAATGCCGATGGAGCCGCGCGCCACGCGGTGTTCCGGTCCGATCAGCTGGTTGTAGACCTGAGTCACCGTGTTCGAAGGCATGGCAAATCCCACGCCCGCGTAGGAACTTGTTTCGGTGAGGATGGCAGTATTGATGCCGATCACTTCACCGGCCATATTCACCAGCGGCCCACCGGAGTTGCCAGGGTTGATTGCGGCGTCGGTTTGAATAAAAGATTGAAACTGACGGTTGGGAACGATGTTGCGTCCCTTGGCCGATACGATGCCTGCGGTCACGGTTTCCTGCAGTCCGAAGGGGCTGCCGATGGCAAGCACCCAATCGCCGACTTCCATGCCGTCTGAGTTGCCAAGTTTCGCGGCGGGCAATGGATGATCGAGATCGATCTTGATTACGGCCAGATCGGTTTCCTGATCCATCCCAATAAGCTTGGCATCATGACCGGGAGATGCAGGATTTTCATCCTGCAACTTGACGCGAATGCGATCCGCCTTCTCGACCACATGGCGGTTGGTGACGATGTAGCCCTTGGAATCAACAATCACACCCGAGCCTAGCGAGCGCTGGCGGATAGTGCCCGCCTCGGGGCCATTCTGGCCGCCGAAAAATTTGTCAAAGAAATCCTGGAAGGGCGAGTCATCCCCCCCATTGTCCTGATCGGGATCGGGCTCGGCGCGCGGACTTCCGCGGCGGCGCGAGTGCGGATTCTTGATCGTCGATTCGGTATTGATGTTGACCACGCTCGGCTCCAGCTGCTTTGAAATTTGAGAGAAGGCGTTGGAGAGTTGCTGCGGAGCGGGAATGGTCAGGGGCGTGGCATCCGACGACTTCTGGCCCTCCTTGCCTTTTACTCCCGAGGAAACGACCGTGCCGATCAGAATTCCAACGGCCAGCGTCGCCAGAATCGTAAATGTATAGGCCCAGCGGTTGGCCTTGAGGCGCATCCAAAATGCGCCTTCGCGCGAATCCATTGACTACCTCCTGAATTACCCAAAGAATCTATTATACCTTCGTCGCAAGGACGGGTTGGATCGACGACGGCTAGAGTAAGTTAGACGCGAAAAACGTTCTTGACGTTCGGGAATTCGTCGGTCAATCCAGCGGTACGCGCAAAATAACTTGCATCAGGGCATCGCATTGGCTATGCCGAAATTGGCACCCCTGAAAGCGCCTTCAGGCGCGGCGGGGTGGTAGCTCGTTGCTGTTATTTCTGGAGGAATGCGGCTAGAGTTTGAGAGTCATTAGGGCAAGGAACAAGCCCGTGTACCCGGCGATAACCAACAAAACGACTAACGCACCAACGCTCAGGGCGTTGAAGAGTCCCCACGGCTTCTGCACCGCGCCCAGAGCCAGTTTCCACAATCCGAGACTGCTCATCAGGGCGCAGGCGGGAACTACCACGAGGCCAATCGCACGCCCGTGTGCGATTCGAGGGAGAACGATCAAAAAGGTGACAGCAGGAAGAAAACCCAGCGCCGGAACGATGGCCAGCGGCGCACCGATGAGGAAGGCGCGCTCACGCCCTTTCCATCGGGAGAGATCATGAGGAATCGGGTGATCGGGTGATGGGGCCATCGGGTTATCTAAAATCTATTGGAAGTTTACAACCGGCAGGTTTCCGACCACCAGATGACCTGATCGCCCGATCTTGATTACTTCGCCTCGTAGACGGTTTTGCCGCCTACTACTGTACGCAGAACTTTTGTTTGCAGAATTTTCGGCGGCGGGGCAGCAGTGATGTCCTGGTCTAGAACGACAAAATCGGCCAGCATGCCAGGATCGAGTTTGCCTTTTTGCTTTTCAGCAAACTCCGCGAAAGCCGACCCGGTGGTATAGGCGGCGATGGCCTGCTCGGAATTTATTTTCTGAGCCGGATAGTAACTCTTCCTTCCATCTTCACTCATGCGCGTAAGGGCCGCATAGATTCCACGGAAGGGCGTCACTGGTTCGACAGGATAATCCGTGCCAAAGGCCAGCGTCACTCCGCGGCGCAGGAACTCCGCCCACGCGTAGGAATCCTCGGCGCGCTTCGGTCCAAGACGCGACTCGGCCCAGTTCATATCCGTCAGCAGATGGCTCGGCTGCATCGACGCTATAACTTTTAATTCCTTGAAACGCAAAATTTCCTGCGGCGTCGTTACCTGCGCGTGCTCGATGCGCAACCGGTAATCGGCACCGCCGTCAACCGCCTTTACTTTGGCGTCTTTCGCCGCCTTCTCAGCCTCCGCATAAGCGTCGAGAGCCATCTGCACCCCTTTGTCTCCGATGGCGTGGAAGCCTACTTGATAGCCAGCCAGCACTCGCTCTTTGGTCATGGCGTTGAGTTTGGCCGCGTCATACTGCGGCAGTCCGCTGTTTTTAGGATCATCGCTATAGGGCTCGAGTAAAGCTGCGGTTTTCGATCCTAGCGATCCGTCCATGAATCCCTTCAGCATTCCGGTATGCAGCATGTTGTCGGATGCGGGATGAGAATCGCGCTTGCGATTAAGCTCTTCGATCGAATCGTCGAAGGGCAGCCATTCCGAGATTCTCGCGGTCAGTTTTCCGTCATGCTCGATCTCTTCGTAAATCTGAAAATCGTCCCACTGCGAAAAATCCTGGGCCGAGGTGATGCCGTGATCGGCCAGGTCGGCGAGAGCCAGTTCGATCGCGTGGCGCCGCTTCTCGTGACTAGGCTTGGGAATCGCGACATTCATCGCAGCTTGCGCCTTCTCGCGCAGAATGCCGGTGGGCGTACCCGATTCATCGCGATCGATCTTTCCCCCGTCGGGATCTCGTGTGGCTACAGTGATGCTGGCCAGTTGCAAGGCGCGCGTGTTCGCGACGCCGATGTGTCCATCAACGCGCTCCAGGTAGACGGGATGATCGCCGCTGACCTCATCCACATCCCAGCGCGAAGGCAGAGCCTTGACCGGCCAGAGAGTTTCGTCCCAGCCTTCACCAACGATCCACTCGCCCGGTTCGGCTTTTTCGACCTTTGCGTGGATGCGGTCGCGGAATTCGTCGAGCGTCTTCGCACCCACCAGGTCGACGTTCATCTTCTCGAGGCCGGCGCTTGCCATGTGCATGTGGGCGTCGTTGAAACCGGGCATGACGAAGTGACCCTCGAGATCGACGACCTTCGTCTCAGTGCCCTTGAATTTCATGACCTCGTCGCGGGCGCCAACCGCGAGGATATGGTCGCCGACAATGGCCAGCGCCTCGGAGCGCTTGCCTGATCCGAGTGAAGCGGTGGGATCCACCACTCCGGTGTAAATGTTGCCGTGGATGAAAATCACGTCCGCTTTGGGCTTTCCGTTCGCTGCGGCGGGAGCGCTTTGCGCCGGCGCGCCGGTCTGCGCCGAAACGCCCGCGGCCAGGGCTAGCCACAGGATTGTGATTCGCTTCATCATTCTCCGCTTCCGGCCAGTGTTAGCATTGTAAGCAAAATCCGCCTCAATCCAAGCTCTCTTCCGTTGCAGTCGAACCATTCTTGCAACGTGTGGGCGCCGCCACCGGAGCCGCCTCCGCCAATAGCAATGGCCTCGCGGCCAAGCGACAAAGGGATGTTGGCGTCGGTCGAAGCGCGCTGCACCTGCGCCGTATTGCCAAGCTGCGCGTCGACCGCGCGAATTACTTTGAGCAGACGAGCATCTGGCGCCAATTCCCCCGCCGGACGATTGCCGATCTCGACCACTTCGCTCTGCACCACTTGCGGCTTGCGGGTGGACTGTTGCGCGGCTCCGCGATTTTCAGCCGCGACCGCCTGATCGAGTGCACCTCGCAGAGCCCGCTCCAGCCTGTCGATTTCGGACATTGACGTCGAGCGGAGATCGACCCTCATGCTGGCCGATTCCGGAATCGAGTTCACCGAAGTACCGCCGCGCACCACGCCCACATTGAAAGTTGTTTTGGGCGAAGCTGGCACTTGAGTGCGGCTGAAAGTCTCGATGGCGCGGGCGAGCGCGATGATCGGGCTGGGGGCACCGAAGTCGCTCCAGGAGTGGCCTCCTGGACCGCGCACGATAACCTCGAAGCGGCGGCTGCCAAGGGCCTCAGCGACAATTGTGTCCGCTCCAGCGCCGTCGACGACGACGTTGTAGGCGATGCCCTCGCGCCAGCGCGGGGTAGCAAAAACGTGACGCATCCCGCGCAAGTCGCCTTCGCCCTCTTCGCCGACATTGCCGATAAAAAGGAAAGGTAGCGCATGAGAAATCTTCGCGCTTCCGAGGATGCTGGCAACGGCCAGAATGGCTGCAATGCCTGCGCCATTGTCGGAAACTCCCGGACCGTAGAGGCGGCTGCTCTCCTGCCGTATGTGCAACGGTGTCGCTGCTGGAAAAACGGTATCGATATGAGCGCTGAGGGCGACGAAACGGCGGCCGTAGCCCGGGCGAATGCCAAAAACATTGCCGACTTGATCGATCTGAACATCGACGAGGCCGAGCTCGCGGAAACGATCGGCCAACCAGGAGGCGCGGGCGGATTCTCCAAAAGGGGGCGCAGCAATCCGCGTCGCCTCCATCTGCCAGAGCGCAAACTGAGATTCCTGGGAGCGGAAGCGCTCAAACGCGGCTCGAACCTCCAAAGAGCAGGCGAGCCGCGCCACTTCTTCGGGCAACGGGGGATAAGAATCAGGGGCCGCCACTTGCGGAATAAACTCCACGCTTCGGCTATCTTACAACGTGCACGCGAAAACAACGTGCGCGCGAAAATGTCGGGTGAAGACGGCTATTCCCGGTTCGGTTGACCAAATCACCCAAATCAAGGCAACTGTTGAATTTTACGGAAACGTTAACAAGCTTTCGAACATCAAATGCTTGCACGTAAAACGGCTGCGAACGCGCTGCGCAAATGAACGCGGTTGTGATTCTTGCAACCATTCCGATCTAACGTTTGCGTAGGAGCGCGTGAGGGGATTCGCCATGAATATCTCCCACAAGAAGATTTTGAAAATCGTGGGCATTGTCGTTGCCGCACTGATCGTAATTGCTCTCGCAATACCGCTTTTTGTGAACGTCAATAATTACAGGCCGCAGATTGAGTCGCGCCTCAGCTCGACTCTTGGACGGCCGGTGAAGGTCGGCAATCTCAGCCTTAGCATTCTGACGGGGAGCGTCGAGGCCGATCAACTTTCCATCGCCGACGATCCCAAATTCAGCAGCACGCCGTTCCTCCAGGCAAAAACGCTGAAAGTTGGCGTGGAGCTGCTGCCGCTGATTTTCAGCAAAAGCCTTGACGTGACCCACCTGAAGATCGAGCAACCGCAGATCAGCCTGCTGCGCGATCGAGATGGCATCTGGAATTTCTCTTCGCTGGGAAATCATGCAGGACAATCAGCGGCGACGCAGAAACCTTCGACCGCCGCTTCGTCGAACGAGACGATCAGCGTGGACAAACTCGACGTGACCGATGGAACCGTCACGCTCGGATCGACTACCGGCAAACGCAAGCCGATCGTCTATGACAAGGCCAGCCTTACCATGCGCAGTTTTTCTTTTACCAGTTCGTTCCCAGTAACCGCTTCGATCGAACTGCCGGGCGGCGGCAGCGTCAAAATCGATGGCATGGCCGGGCCGATTAATTCCACCGACACTTCGCGGACGCCCGTGCAGGCCAAGGTGACAATCCGCAAGCTCGATCTCTCGCAGTCGGCGTTGGTCGATCCGTCATTGGGCGCTGCGGGCTCGGCCGATTTTGACGGCTCGGTCACTTCCGACGGCAACATCGCGAAGGCCAATGGCACTTTGAAGGCTACTTCATTGAAGATCGTGCCGAAGGGCTCGCCGGCCACCGTGCCTGTACAGGTGGTATTCAGCGTCGAGCACGATTTGAAGCAAGTCAGCGGCAAAGTGGTGCAGGCCGACGTCACGATAGGCAAAGCATTGGCGAAGTTGACCGGCACTTATGACATGCACGGCGAAACCACAGCGATTCACACCAAACTCGCAGGCCAAGGCATGCCAGTGGATGATCTTGAAGGCGTCCTTCCCGCAGTAGGCGTGGTTTTGCCCTCGGGCTCAAAGCTCAAGGGCGGAACGGTTTCGGTGGAACTCAATTCGAATGGTCCGCTCGACAAGCTGGTCTCGACCGGCTGGGTCAAGATGAGCAATAGCGAGCTGACAGGATTCAACCTCGGCTCGAAGCTGTCGGCGCTTAGTTCGCTCACGGGCAAGCAAGTGGGAACCGGGAATGATACGAAGATCGAGAACCTGAGTTCAGATGTGCGCTACTCGCCCGACGGCACGCGCCTCGACAAGATCGATGCAGTCATCCCGTCGCTCGGCACGGTCACGGGCGCGGGCACCATCAGCCCGAGCAATGCGCTCGACTTCAAAATGATCGCTAATCTCTCCGGGATCGGCGCCGGGCTTTCGAAGACTCTAGGCGCGGGTTCTGGCGGCATTCCCGTGGACGTGGGCGGTACGATGTCGAATCCAACCTTCATGCCCGATATGAAAGGAGTGGCCGGCGGGAAAGTGAAGGAACTGGTAAAGGGAGGCAAGAGTGTAGGCGGCTTAGGCGGGCTGCTCGGAAAGAAGCCGCACTAGGAGCTGCGCTAATCGGTTTTGCCGCCACCACGTGCCGCTGCGGCATTTGTGATCGGCGAAACTTCAGCGGACGCGGCGCAGCGCCGTTTCCACCGCGTGCGCTTCGAGTGCCTCCATGCCGTTCAGAATGGCGGAGATCACATTTTCGTCGCCCACCACGGTGTTAATCATCCCATGATAGAGGGCGCGTGTTGGCCACTCGGCGTTGAAGTAATGCTTGATGTAGGCACCGCGTTCGCGGTCGACATTGTCGACAAGATCCTCGGCTTCTTCGTGGCTTTTGCCGAGAGCGATGAGGCGGCGAAGTTTTTCATCCCTCGGGGCATAGGTAAAAACCCGAAAAGTATCTTCGCGGTCGCGCAGGAAAAACGGGCTGCCGCGTCCCACAACCACCGCATTCCCTTCGGCCGCAATGTTGCTCATGATCTCTTCCACCATGGTCATCATGCGATCCGTATCAAAGGCGCGAGAATTGGCGATGGCCATTCCGCGCTCGTAACTTCCGCGCCAAAATGCTTTCGCTAAGCGATAGAGTCGTCCGTCGACCCGTTCGTCGCAGAGCGCAACTGCTGATTCCGCCACCTGTGCGCGCTTGGCGATCTCGTACGTCAGTTGCTGGTCCCAGAGCTTCCAGCCCAGCCGGCGCGCCAGTTCGCAGGCGATGCCTCCGCCGCCACTACCGAATTCGCGCTCTACGGCGATCATGCGAAACATAGAGAAGATCCCTTCCGCGGTAGTCTTTCCTAGTGAACTTAGTGCACCACCATCCCGGCAGCCTTTGCTTTCTTGATAAGGAACACGCACGGTATCAAACAGGCGATCACGATTCCCAGCACCCAGAAGTTATCGATGTAGGCGAGCATGGTCGCTTGTCGAATCACGTTTCCCTGCAGCATCGCGTAGGCATGCTGCTGTGCGGAAGTACCTCCTGAGCCGGGACCGGTACCCGAAAAAATACCCGTCATTCCGCGCAACGCTGACTGGAAGCGCAGGTTTGCCGGGTTCAGCGTCTCCACCAGCTGCCCCTGATGAACCTGCGCGCGGCGAGCCAGGCCGGTGGTGACAAAGGAAATGCCAACGCTCCCGCCAATATTTCTGGCGAGGTTCATCAGGCCTGACGCAGCATTGTTCTTGTCGCGCGGCAATCCCGAATACGCAGCAGTATTAATTGGTACAAACAGGAAGGCCAACCCCATCGCCTGATAGACGCGCGCCATCATCACCGTACGAAAATCCACTCCCAAGTCGAAGGACGTCATATGAAACAACGAAAACGAGAGCATCGAGAGGCCGAAGAGCATGAGGTATCGCGGGCTGAAGCGCGAAAGCAGGAATCCGACAATCGGCATGGCCACCATGATGGTGAAGCCGCCCGGCATCAGCGCCAATCCGGACCGTGCGGCAGTATATCCAAGCATGGTCTGCATGAACAGGGGTAATAAAAGCGTACTGCCGAGCAACGCGAAGCCAAGCATGAACATCAGGAAGTTTGACGTCGCAAAAGACCGGTTGCGAAATAAATGCAAATCGATGATGGGATCTTTGTGATGCCACTCCCAGAATATAACGAAGATCAGCGAGACCACCGAGATCACGGTCAGCCAGAGAATGAAGGGTGATTCGAACCAATCGTCACGCTGGCCTTTGTCAAGGATGACTTGGAGCGTTCCCAGCCCGAGCGCAACGAAACCAAGCCCAGTGTAGTCGATGCGCGTTTCACTCAACTGGCGGCGCTTGAAGTAGGGAGGATCCTGGATGAGCCGCGAGGTCAGCAACAGTGAAATAATCCCGACCGGAATGTTGATGAAGAAAATCCAGCGCCAGGTGAAGTTGTCGGTAATCCAACCGCCAAGTGTCGGGCCGATAGCCGGTGCCATGACGACGGCGATGCCATAGACCGCGAATGCCATGCCACGTTTAGCGGGAGGAAAAGTATCGGCGAGGATCGCCTGTTCGCTCGGTTGCAATCCTCCTCCGCCCGCCCCTTGCAGTACACGGAAAAAAATCAGCATGCCCAGGTTGGGAGCGAGCCCGCAGAGGAACGAGCTGATGGTGAAGACGGCAACACAGCCCATGTAGAAATATTTACGGCCGACGATCGAAGAGAGCCATCCGCTCAGCGGGAGCACGATCGCGTTCGACACCAGGTAGGAGGTCAGGATCCACGTGCTCTCGTCCTGCCCGGCGGAAAGGCTGCCGGCAATGTGAGGCAGCGCCACGTTGGCGATGCTGGTATCGAGCACCTCCATGAATGTGGCCAGCGTAACCGTGAGCGCGATGATCCACGGATTAATCGCCGGACGCCATTCGGCGGCCTCGTTCATGGTGATGGCGGCAGCCCCCATTCTTAATAGCCCTACTTAATCCAGACCTTCGGGTCTACCGACATTCCCGGACGCAGTTCGTGATTCTTAATCTCACCTTTATCAAACACAATCTTCACCGGGATGCGCTGCACGACCTTCACGTAATTGCCCGTCGCGTTTTCTGGCGGCAAGAGGCTGAAGCGTTCTCCGCTCGCGCCGGCGAGCGAATCGACGTGGCCATTGTATTTCTTGCCGGTGGCATCGACAGAGATTTCCACGGCCTGGCCAGGCCTGATGTTTCTAAGTTGCGTTTCTTTGAAATTAGCGGTGACCCAGATATCGCTTTCATCGAGCGGAATGATCATCATCATTACCTGGCCAACCTGGACGTTCTGACCCACCTCGACGGTGCGATTGCTGACGGCTCCGCTGACGGGTGCGGTGATCTTCGTGTATTGCAGATTCAGCTCGGCCTGATCCAGCGCCGCCTTCTTTTGATTGGCCACGGCTTGGGCGGACTCGGCGCGTGCCCGGATAAACTTCATCTGTTGCGGGGCGTTGTTTGCGTTGCGCAGATCGGCGTTCGCCTGCTCCAGCTTGCTTTGGGCTTGTTTGATCTGCGCCGCAAGCGCGTCGGCATTGGCGCGGGCAGCTTGCAGGGTGGCGGCAGCAGATTGAGCGCTATCGACCGCCTGATCGTATTGCTGTTCTGAGATTTCCTGTTTGTCAATCAGAATTTTGTAGCGCGCGAGATCGTTCTGCGCCTTGGTGTTGTTCGCATCGGCCTGTGCAACCTGCGACTTAGCGGCTTCGAATTGCTGGCGGGCAGCGGCGATTCCGGCCTGCGCCATCGAGACTCCTGCCTGCGCGCCACTCACTTGGCTCGATGTGCTGACGTTGGTGATGGGAACATTAATACCGGCGGCAGACGCTTGCGCCTGCGCGTCGGCGTATTCGGCACGCGCCTGTTCGACAGCGACCTGGTAATCCGCCGGATCGATTTCCACCAGCACGGTTCCCTTCTCCACATATTGGTTGTCTTCGACGTTGAGACTGATGACATGGCCGCTCACGCGCGCGCTCACGGAGTTCACGTGGCCGTCAATCTGCGCATCGTCCGTCGATTCGTAGCTTCCGAGATAACGCCACAGGAAAAAAACCGCAACCAGCAACACCAGTCCGGCGATGATCAGTCCCCATTTCGTGCGCGGGCTGTTCAAGAATGCGGCGCGGCGCTGGTATCGGGCCTCGCTATCCGGAGGAGCCTGCGGTGCCTGGCCTTGTACAGGCGAATTTTGCTGGCCTTGCGGCGCCCGCGTTTCCGCCTGCGGATTAGGCTCGGCTACGACGCTGTTCGATTGCTCCATAATCTACTTCCCTTTCGACAAATATTCGCGAACGCCCTCTTCGGCGCGTCCGAGAGCGCGGGCAAAAGAAACCTTGGCCAAATTATGCATATACAAACTCGAAATCAAATTTTCGTGCGCGCTCGCCAGCGCTTCCTGCGCCTGCACTACTTCGAGATTGTCGGTGACGCCCGCCGAAAAGCGATCCTGCGATTGTGCCAATGCCTGTTCGGCGAGATTGACCGAACTCTGCGCGACCTCGACTTGATCGCCCGACGACTTGAGGTCGAGCAACGCGTTGCGGATATCCTGATCGATCTGAGCGCGTACGTCGGCCATCTGCGCCTGCGCCTGGCGCAAGGTGGCTTCCGCTTTCAAGACATCGCCGTGGACTTTTCCACCCTGAAAGATAGGAATATTTAATGTGCCGAAGAGGGCATAAGTGGGCAACACTCCACCGGGAGTGGTACCGATTTCGCCAAAATTCGCCGCTACATCGAGCGATGGATAGTAACCGGCGGTGGCGGCGCCGAGCTCCAGTTGCGCCGCGGCCAGCCGGTCATGCGCCGCCTTGTAATCGGACCGGAAAGAATACGCTCGCTGCACGCTAGTTTCGAGGTCAGGGATCGGAAACGCCTGATAGGGGCTCTTGTCGGCTAACTCAAATTCCTGACGAGTCGCGAGTCCAATAACCCGCGCCAGCGAAATCTTCTGCTTCGCGTAATCGCTCGTGGCCGCGATCAATTGCTGCTGGCGCGTCTGATATTCGACTTGGGCGCGAAGCGTATCAATTGCCGGAGCGACCCCCGCCTGCTGCTGCACGACTGCCTTCTTGTAGAGCGCCTTCGCTGTCTCCTCTTGCGCCTGCGCGGTTTCCACGCGAGCCGCGCCTGCGATCGCCTGGAGGTAGGCGTTGCCGGCAGCGAGCACGACTAAGTCGCGGGCATCTTTCAGATTGTACTGGGACACGCCTTCGCCGATGGCCGAGGATCGGTATTTCTGGATCGACTTCCAGTCGAAGACACGCTGCGTGGCTGAGGCGCGAACGTCAAAGTAGGAAAAAGGGCCGATAACCTTCGGGAAATTAGCGCCTGGGAAGAGCGAGCCGTTGAAGCCCAACGCCTGAAGGCTCAGTTTTTGCCTGACCTCCTGCACGTCACCGTTAATGTTGGGCAGCAGGTCGCTGAGCTTCTGCCATTTCTCCCCTCGCGCTTCAACGGTGTTGTATTCGGATAAAAGTCCGGCCAAATTCTGGCGCAACGCCCGCTCGATCGCATCGCTGAAGGTCAGTTGAAGAACGCCGGGAGTGGGCCTTTCCTCTGGCACGCTGCCAAAAACTGGGTTCTGGGCCGAAGTTTGAACTTGTGAGGGCACAAACTGCGGAGCCTGAACTGGCGCCGCCAGCGTAGAGCTGCCGCCTGAATCCGAGCTTGAATTGGACGGAGGAGTAGACGGACTGGACGCTGGAACTTGGCTGTAGAGCGCCACTGTAAAAATCCTGAGGCACCCGACCAGGAGGATAATTTGCGAAGCGAACGCGCAAAAGCGCATCGGACGGCGGGCAGGGCGGTTTGCGGAAGACATGCAGCCTGCGTTCTCTCCTCTACTAGACAAAAATTGTAAGCCCTTTGGATTCCTTTTCGCGCGCAAGTGATGCAAATTGTTGAAATAACTTGTGATCGGGGCGAAGTAACCTGTCTCTGCGCAAGCAGGACGCACGTTCGGGAGTGACTTTGGTCATCTTGTGTAACCCCGCCCCCAAAGGTCACTCTATGAATTGAGTCAAGCACTTGACCCCGGTCGGTAACCCCTTTAAGGAGCACTGCGCATGAGCGAACAAACGAAAGTGCCGGCCCAAGGATCGGACTGGACGCGTCTGCTCACCGATCCCGACCTGGTCAGCCATCTCGGTAAACTCTTGCAGACCTACCGCGAAGTGCCTGCCGAACAGCGCGAAACCGCATTGCTGCGAGCGATGCGCGAGATTAAAGACGCTGCCATAAAAGATCGCGAAGCACGAGAGCATGTTCCCGTCGCCGCCATGCCAGCGCCGCCAGCCGCGCTTCCCCGCCCCGAACCCATCGAGCCCGCGCCTCCCTTCGAACCAGACCTGTTCACGCCCATTCTGCAGTCCGATCGCCGGCGCTTTCAACGCATCAAATGCTATGTCGCGGTCGAGATTCACATCGAAGGTGTCTATGAGCCGGTCTGGGGCAATCTGGCGAA
The DNA here is from genome assembly GCA_035483045.1 of Terriglobales bacterium. Taxonomy (GTDB): domain Bacteria; phylum Acidobacteriota; class Terriglobia; order Terriglobales; family Acidobacteriaceae; genus Acidiflorens. Next base: position 160,981 of record DATHQD010000007.1, on the reverse strand, counting down.
TGTCGGCCGCGGAGGTTGCCTGGTTGAAACGTCCAGCGCAGTGCCTCCAGGCAAGGCCCTCGAGATCGGCCTCTGGGTCGCGAACGGCAAAATCTGGGTGAAGGGCGTCATAATCAACGGAGTAGCCACCCGCAGCGCCCCATCATACGGCGTGCGCGTAAAGTTCTCCGAACAGGAACTATCAGGCAAAGAACACCTGCGCGAGTTCCTCAAGTTCGTCGAGCACACCGCCCGCAAATCGCAGACCGGCAAGGCCTATGTGGCGCTATTAAAGGACTAAGCCGCGATCCTTTAGAATTAGCCAGGCCAGCAACTTTTCCCGCAGGGCGGGTTCGTTCTAAATGAGACTCAGCATGCCATCGCCTGTGCGCCGTCGCCGCTTCCTTGCGGCCGCCGTTTTGCTCGCGGCCGCCGCCATTACCGCGCAGACCGCCCTCGGCCGTAAGAAAGACAAGCCTGACACGCCATCTCCCCTGGACGACCAAAGGCGCGCCGTCCACGCCCTCAATCGCCTGACCTTCGGCCCACGCCCCGGTGACGTGGAGCAAGTCCGCCAGATGGGCGTCGATAAGTGGATCGACCTGCAACTCCATCCTGAGAAAATTAACGACTCCTCACTCGACGCCAAGCTCGCTGCGTTCCCCACGCTGCGCATGGGTACCAACCAGATCATAGAAACTTTTCCGCCTGAGCAACTCATCAGGCAGATCGCCGACGGCAAAGCCGCGCTGCCGCGCGATGCCATGCAGCGCGTCGTTTACGAGGCGCAGCTTCAGCGACTGGATGACAAAAAGGAAAGGAAACAAGAAGCCAAGGGCGGCGGGGATGAAGCGAGAAACGCATCGGTCACGAAAACTTCTTGTGTAGACACGACTTGTTCCTCGATGAATGCCGATGCCGCGCCAACCGCCGACACCGTCGAGACGCGTCGCCGCGAAGCTCGCCGCCGTGACAATCTCAAGACGCAAGAACTCGCCGACCTCGCTCCCGACGATCGCATGAAAGAAATCCTGGCGATGTCACCGGAGGATCAGATCGTGCTGGCCGCCGCACGCGGCGCCAAGGCCGACGCCCTGCTCGAAGGCCTGAATCCGCGTCAGAAAGAAACCGTTGAGGCGCTCAACAATCCGGAGCAGGTAGTAGTCAACGAATTGACGCAAGCCAAGCTGCTCCGCGCGATCTATAGTGAGCGCCAACTCGACGAAGTGATGACCGACTTCTGGATCAATCACTTCAACGTTTTTATCAACAAAGGCCAGGATCGCTATCTATTAACGAGCTATGAGCGCGACGCGATTCGTCCGCACGTGCTCGGAAAATTCGAGGATTTACTGCTCGCGACCGCAAAGAGCCCGGCGATGATGTTCTATCTCGACAATTGGCTGAGCGTTGGGCCAGATTCAGAAAACGCCCTCGGCATCGCGCCCAATGCACACGGCCACAATCATCCGCAAGGCCGCCCTAACAAGCGTAAGGCCGTTGGACTCAACGAAAATTATGGCCGCGAGTTGATGGAGTTGCACACGCTCAGCGTCAACGGCGGCTATACGCAAAAGGATGTCACCGAGGTGGCGAAGGTCTTCACCGGCTGGACGATCGATCCGCCACAAAAAGGCAGCGGCTTCCGCTTCGATCCGCGCATGCATGAGCCGGGAACCAAGATTGTTCTCGGACATCGCATCAAGGAAAAAGGTGAAAAGGAAGGCCTCGAGGTTTTACACCTGCTCGCGCGCAATCCGAACACCGCGCATTTCATTTCGCAGAAGCTGGCCATTCGCTTCGTCAGCGACAATCCCCCGCCCGCCCTCGTCGATCGCATGGCCAAAACCTACCTGAAAAAAAACGGCGACATCCGCGAAGTGCTGCGCACGATGTTCAAGTCGCCTGAGTTCTGGGCGCCCGAGGCTTACCGCGCCAAGGTGAAGACACCGCTTGAATTCGTAGTCTCAGCCGTGCGCGCCAGCGGAGCGAATGTCGACGACGTTCGGGCCCTCGTCGGCACGCTGAACAACATGGGCATGATGCCCTATGCGATGCTGCCGCCGACAGGCTATTCGATGAAAGCGGAGACATGGGTGAACTCATCCGCCCTCTTGGGGCGCATGAATTTCGCGCTCGGCTTGGCTGCGGGAAAGATACGCGGGGTCAAAGTCGACCCTGCCGGCTTGGTCGGAGGAACATCCTCTGCAGCCACTTCAGCAAGCGCGATGGCAGGTGCGTCGACAGACGCATCTACAAAGATAGTCGACGCCCGGCAAGCGTTGGCAGCCCTGGAAAATTCTCTGCTCGCAGGGGATGTCTCCACGCAGACGCACGATACCATCAGCAAACAATTGGAAGATCCGAAGATCAGCCAGCGGCGTTTGGATGACCCCAAGCGGCCGCCCAACGTGGCCGCAATCGCCGGCTTGATCTTAGGCTCGCCGGAGTTTCAAAGGAGGTAACTGTCAGTCGTCAGTTGTCAGTTCTCGGTCGGGATGACCAACTGAGAGCTGACAACTGATAGCTGAAAGCTGGTTTACCAATGTCCATCACTCGACGCATCTTTCTACGCAACGGAACATTGGCAGTGGTCGGCACCACGGCGCTGCCCAGTTTTCTTGCGCGCGCGGCCTTCGGCGCGGCCGATCCCGGCATTCGCAACAAGCGTCTGGTTGTGATCTTTCAGCGCGGCGCGGCCGACGGTCTCAACATCGTCGTCCCTCACGGCGAGCTGGGTTATTACGCCATGCGGCCGACCATCAATATTCCTAAGAAATCGGTGCTCGATCTCGACGGCTTCTTCGGATTGCATCCCGCAATGTCATCGTTTCAGCCGCTGTGGAAACAGAAGCACCTGGCCATCGTGCACGCCACCGGATCGCCCGACCCAACGCGCTCGCACTTCGACGCGCAGGATTTCATGGAGTCTGGCACGCCGGGCGTAAAAATCACGGACGACGGCTGGCTCAACCGAGCGCTGCGCGATCTTCCGGCGGATCAACTCTCGTTAGACAAGTCTGCCTTCCGCGCGATTGCGCTCGGCCCGTCGCTGCCGCGCATTCTCTCTGGCAAAGAGCCGGCGCTGGCGATCAATAATCTAAATGACTTCTCGGTAGGCGGAAAAAATCCGAACGCTGCCTCAAACACTTTCGAAGCCATGTACGACCACTCCGTCGACGCCGTCCTTCACGGCACAGGCGAGGAGACTTTCGATGCCGTCAAAATGCTCAAGGCGGCCGATCCCGCTCACTACACGCCGGCAGCGAATGCGAACTATCCCAAAGGGCGTTTCGGCGACAGCTTGAAACAACTGGCGCAGATGATCAAAGCCAACATCGGAGTGCAAGTGGCCTTCGCCGACATAGGCGGCTGGGACCATCACGTCAACGAAGGCAGCACGCAGGGACAAATCGCTAACGTCCTCGGAGATTTCTCGCGGGCGATTGCCGCATTCTGGACCGACCTCGGCGATCTCGGAGAGGACACAGTGGTCGTAACCATGTCCGAATTCGGCCGCACTGCGCGCGAAAATGGCAATCGTGGAACTGACCATGGTCATGCCAACGTAATGTTTGTTCTCGGCGGTCCGGTAAAAGGTGGTCGAGTCTATGGCCGCTGGCCCGGCCTTGATCAATCGCAGCTCTACGAAGGACGCGATCTCGCCGTGACCACCGACTTCAGGCTGGTGCTAAGCGAAGTCGTCTCCCGCTATCTCGGCAACAAGAATCTGAAAGAAGTGTTTCCCGGATTTGCAGGACAGCCGGATCAGTTTGTGCGACTGCTGGGATAATGCGAGGCTAGAGGTCAGAGGTCAGAGGTCAGAGGTCAGATTGCAGAGGTGAAAATCTAGGTTCTTACCTCTGCAATCTGACCTCTGACCTCTCACCTTTTTTCCTCACGCGCGGATCGGTGCTCCTACCCAAAGCGCGGGTTTCGGAAACCAATACCTTTTCAATCTCCTCTCGCAGCCAGCGATTTGCCGGATCATTCTCCACACTCTCGTGCCAGTACAAGTGCGCCTCCAGCCGCGGCGCTGGCAGCGGGAAAGGATACACACGATACGCGGCGCTCGTGCTAGGCGCTCCGGTATTGAACAGTTGCGCATGGCGCTCTGGCAGGGTCAGCAGCATGTCTGTGTTGCTGACCACCAGGCAGGCCGTTTGGTTGTGCTGGTTGCGTAGAAATATCTGGCGGCGAAGGCCCCGCCTGCTTAGCTCGATGTCAATCACGCTCGGGCCCTGACGGCGCGAGGAAACCTGAATGTGGCGCTGCTTCAGATAGGTCTCCAGGTCGAGTTTGTCCTTGATTGCAGGGTGATCGTGGCGGGCGACGACCACAAATGCCTCGTTCAGCAGCCACTTATGACGAATGCGATCGCTTACCGTCATTGGGATTTCGATGGCCAGGTCAACCGAGCCGCTGGCCAGTTCCGTTTCCAGGTCCCGGCGCCTGATCCTCACCGTCGTGATCGACATTCCTGGAGAAGCGTCTTTCAACCGTCGCAACAACGGCGGAAGAATCAGCGCTTCCGAATATTCCCACAGAGACAAATTAAAATTCCGGCGCGTATGCTCGGGGACGAAGTTGCGGCTTTGGCTGAGGTTCGTCTCCAGGATTTGCAGCGCCTGCCGCACCTGATCGATCATGTTGCGGGTGAAGGGCGTCGGCACCATGTGCGCGCCCTGGCGGACAAAGAGCGGGTCCTGGAGCAGATCGCGCAGCCTTTTTAACGCGTGGCTAATCGCGGGTTGCGTGAGGTTGAGTTGCTGGCCGGCGCGAGTAATATTGCCCTCGCGGTAGATGGCCTCGAGCACGACAAACAGGTTCAGGTCGACCTGACTTAAATGCACGCCGCATATATTACAGGATTCATAGGATTCATTAGGAGAATTCTGCTGTAGTCGCTAGGCTAGAGGTCCAGCGCAGTAAGCAAACGATTTCCTAGCGCGGAATCGCGCGATTTCCATGGATTTTTCCAGGTCGGCGAAAGCTCAGAGCTACGTCGAGCGCCTTACAGCGTTCATGCAAGAGCACGTCTTGCCGGCGGAGCCTGAGTATCACGCGCAGGTGCAGAATTCTGCCGATTGGAAAAGCTGGAAACAACCTGCGGTGATGGAGTCGTTGAAGGCTGAAGCGCGAGCCGCTGGCTTGTGGAATCTTTTTCTTCCCGACCATGAATATGGCGCGGGCCTCACCAATGTCGAATATGCGCCACTGGCAGAGATTACGGGGCGATCGCCGATTGCTCCGGAGGTTTTCAACTGCAACGCTCCCGACAGCGGCAACATGGAAGTGCTGGTGAAGTATGGTTCGGCGGCGCAAAAAGAACGCTGGCTCAGGCGGCTGTTGGCGGGCGAAATTCGCTCGGCGTTCTGCATGACTGAACCCGGCGTCGCTTCTTCGGATGCCACGAATATGCAAGCTACCGCCGTCATCGAAGGCGACCACGTCGTCCTCAACGGGCTGAAGTGGTGGAGCTCGGGAATTGGGCATCCGCATTGTCGCTTGCTGATCTTCATGGGCGTCAACGAACCTTTCGCGGCGAAGCATCGGCGGCATTCGATGGTGCTGGTGCCGCGCGACGCTCCGGGCGTTGAGATCGAGCGCATGGTTCCGGTGTTTGGATCTTATGATTCGCCCTTCGGTCATGGAGAGGTGCGCTTCACCAATGTGCGCGTGCCGGTCGACAACATTATTGCGGGACCGGGACGCGGTTTCGAAATTGCGCAGGGACGGCTTGGTCCAGGTCGCATTCATCACTGCATGAGAACTCTGGGGGCGGCCGAACGCGCGCTTGAACTTTTGTGCCAACGCTCGTTGCAGAGAGTAGCCTTCGGCAAGCCGCTGGCGGAGCTCGGCGGCAACGTCGATGTGATTGCCAACGCGCGCATCATGCTGGAGCAGGCGCGCCTGCTCACTCTTAAGGCCGCCTGGATGCTCGATGAAGTCGGCGCGAAAGGCGCGCGCAGCGAAATTTCTCAGATCAAAGTCGTGGTTCCGAATATTGCCTTGCAGATTATCGATCAGGCCATTCAGATGCATGGAGGCGCTGGCGTCTCTCCCGATTTCCCGCTTGCCGACATGTTTGCCACGATTCGCACCCTGCGCATCGCGGACGGTCCCGATGAAGTGCACCGCGCCTTGATCGCCAAGCTGGAGCTGAAGAAATACAAGCCCAAGTGCGTGGCCTCGACCTGACCACTGGCAAGACCCGTCATGCCCCGTGGAGGCTCCGGCCCAAACGGCGCAACCTTATCCTTTCGCTCGGGCGCGAAATGCCGGTCGAGAACCCACGTCTTATCTTCAAAAAGCTAAGGAGCAGACTGAAATGACTTCACCATTGCTGGGCGAGTTCATGGGAACAATGGTTTTGATTCTGCTGGGAAACGGTTGCGTAGCTAACGTTCTGCTCAAGCACTCCAAGGCTCACGGCTCGGGGTGGATCGTCATCACCACAGGCTGGGCATTTGCCGTGATGTCGGCCCTGTTCGTCGCCATCGCATGCGGCAGCAGAGAAGCCAACATCAACCCCGCAGTCACGCTTGGACTCGCCGTCATCAGTGGCGACTATTCCAAAGTTGTGTCCTACTCGCTGGCGCAGATGTTGGGAGCGTTTGTGGGGGCGATACTGGTCTGGATCCACTTCGGACCGCACTGGAAGCAAACCGAGGAGCCCGAGACGAAACTCCTGTGCTTCTGCGGCGTGCCGGCGATTCGCAACCTGCTGGCCAATACGGTCAGCGAAATCATCTGCACGTTTATTCTTGTCTTTGTCTCGGGAGCGATTTTTTCGCAAGCGCTGATTTCGTCCGGCTGGGTTGGAATTGCCGGGCCCTACCTGATCGGCTGCCTGGTTTGGGGTATCGGACTTTCTCTGGGAGGAACCACCGGCTATGGCATGAATCCCGCCCGAGACCTGCCCACACGCCTCGCCCACACCGTCCTTCCAATTGCCGGAAAGGGGAGTTCGGATTGGAGCTACGCGGCTGTCCCCTTCTTTGGCCCGCTCATCGGCGCCTCGCTGGCTGGCTTGTTCATACGCTTTCTACACTGGTGAGCGGATCAGCTTGCTGTCCCGTCAGTTCGCGACCTGGCATAAGCACGGCACGCGACATTTGTGGCCGGAATTCCCTGACGCGGTCAAATGGCGTCGAGGGTGTAGGGATCCTTCGACTCCGCAGAACGATCCGCTTCGCGAATCATTCTGCTCCGCTCGGGATGACAGCGTAGATTTACTAGCGCCCGCTGAACTTCGGCGCGCGTTTCTCCAGAAAGTGCGCCACGCCTTCCTTGAAGTCCTCGCTTCGGAGACTTGCCACCATCTCCACCACGGAAAGATCAAAGGACTCCGCCAAAGTTTGGAACATTCCCGCGTACACCTGGCGCTTGATCACGCCCATGGAGCGGGGGCTGACGCTCGCTGCCAACTTGGCGGCCTGATCGTGAATAGCAGCGGCGAAACCCTCTTGGGGAAACACGCGGTTGACCAGCCGCAGATCCAGTGCTTCGGAGGCGGTGATGGTGCGGGCGGAGAACAACAAATCCAGAGCATCGGACAGACCGACGATGCGGGGCAACATCCAGGCCAGGCCGTACTCCGCGATCAGCCCACGCTGTGCGAAGACCGTGCTGAAGCGCGCATTTTCCGCCGCCCATCGCAGATCGCAGTAGAGTGAGATGACGAAGCCGAGGCCGACCGCCGGTCCATTAATAGCGGCGATCACGGGTTTCGCGACGCCGAGAAAATAGGAATACTTGCGCTGAAAATCCGGCCGTAGTCCTTCCCGCGCGACGTCCCCGGACTGAATTCTGCCGGCGACATCTTCGGGCAGGCCCTGAGTAGCGACGGCGTTCAGCAGCGACATGTCCGCGCCGGCGCAAAATCCACGGCCCGCCCCGGTTAACACGATCACGCGCACATTCTCGTCGCGCTCCGCCTCCTCTACCGCGGAGCGCACTTCCCGTTCCATGGTCGCGGTCCAGGCGTTCAGTTTGTCCGGACGATTCAGCGTGATGGTTGCGACTCGATCCGCGACTTCGTAGATCGTTTCCTCCGTCGGCATCCGAGTGCCTCAGAACGAGAAGCGCACGCCCAACTGCACTTGCCTCTTCGGGAAGGCTGAGGTGAAGGCCAATGGGGTGCTTGATGAGACGGTGCCTCCTCCGGCTAGGGCTGTACCTGGCTTCATTCCCTTCACGTTGAAATTGGTGAAACCAGGTTCGAAACCGAAGAGTGGGCTGACTTCGTTGTTTACGCTCGCGTAGTTGGTGCGGTTCGGGATGTTGAAGCCTTCGGCGACGAACTGGATGTTCGACTTCTCGCCTATCCTGTGGGCCCAGGTAAGGCGCATGTCGAAGTTGATGTAGTCGGGGCCGAGGCCGGTATCGCGCGGAGCGCCTATGGGGCGCTCGTTGGTGACGTGATTGTTGCCGTTGACCTCGCCCCCAGCGAGCAGATTGAAGGGATGTCCGCTGTGGGCCTCAAAGATCGGGGACAATTGGAAGCCGGAGAGGTAATTCTGTCTCCATGGGCTGTTGATCACGGCCGCGATCACAACTTTGTGGCGTTGATCGAATTCGGAGAGGCTGCGATCGAGGTTGATGTTGGTGGGATCTTGCGGGCCGTAGTCGGAGTTGTAGTCGGTAGAGGTGTCGATCGCTTTGCTATAGGTGTAGTTGCCGAACAACGTGAATTGGTCGCTAAAACGCTTCTTGACTTCGACGATTCCGCCTTCATAAACAGCATAGGCGCCTGAGGTGTATTGGTTGTTCTGGACGATCAGCGGATTTACGAAACATTGAATCGTATTGCATGGCTGCCCCTCGATCCCACCTAGTGGATCCGCGGTGAAACCGGTTATCGGGTCTGTCGTGTTCCAGTTTCGATAGGAAACCTGCTTGCCATTAGCCAGAGTTACGGTGCTGATGTTGTCCACGGCCAAGTCATTGGTGTCGATGGCAACCGGCAGTCTCTGGGTGTGGGTGTAGATTCCGCTGAGAGAAATGGAGAAGCCGGTTCCGATCTCACGCTCGATGCCGAAGGAGGCCTGCTGGGCTATCGGCGGACGATAGCCGGGCTGATTGACGAATATCACCTGCAGTGGCGAGAGTGGGCCGCCGTTGGTTACATCGATACCAACTGGCTGGGATCCTGTAAATGGGCCAGCTACGGCGGCGGGCGTGACGCATGCATTGTTGCCTGCGGTCGGAGTGGTGCACTGAATCAATCCCTCGGCGAAGAGGGTCTGGAAAATAGTTGCCGAGCCGGCTATGCCGAGCACCGGAACCCCGTTAATGCCATCGGCGTAGATGGAAATTTCCCGTTTGCACGGGTTGGTGCCGGTGCCGGGGATGATCGGAGTGCCGAACTGCGAGACTCCACAGATGGCGGTGACGTTTGCGACCTGGCCGGCTGGTGTGCTGTTCTCGACCGCGGCCCGGCCCGGGCCGAGGACTCCTAGGCTCAGGTCGACATCCGGAATCTGAGCGTCGACCGGGCCGTAGAAGATTCCGTAGCCGCCGCGAATCACAGTCTTGTGGTCTTTGAAGGGATCCCATGCGAAAGAAACACGGGGACCGAAATCCTTGTAATAGGTGGTCAAAGGGGCGAACTGCGTGTCGATTTCGTAGCGCAGACCGTAGTTCAAGGTGAAGTTCGAGGTCATCTTCCAGGAATCCTGCGCGTACAAGCCAGTCAGAGGTCGGGCGTAATAGCCGTAGGTGGGATCTCCGAAGCCCTGCTGGTAAATTTCAGGCAGGCCTAGACTTGCCCCTTGCAATGAGCTGAGAGAGGCGCCTGCGAGCTGCGGACTGAGCGCGCTTCCGGGGAGGTCGCCGAAGACCCAGCGGCCGGGGAAGAAGGTATGCGACTCGGTGTGATTGCCGCGGAGGAGTTCGTAGCCTCCGAACTTGAAGGTGTGACGACCCCGAATGATGGTGAAATTGTCGGCGAATTCGTAGCGGCGCAGGATGGTGAAGTTGGGGACGAAGATATTGGTGCCGATATTGTTGATGAACCCTGGAATCTGGAGGCCGGCTTGGGCGGGCTCATTCGGAATCACGTTGAAGCTGTTGTAATCCCACTGCACGCGCGCCTCGTTCTGGGCGCGTGCGCTGAACTGATGATACCAGGCGACTTGAAGATTACTATCGTAGGTGTGGATGGAGCTTCCCGCGGAGTAAGCAGTGAGCGACTGCACATCCGGCGACTCTTCAAGATCGTGCCCATAACGGTAGGTTAGAGAGAGGTCGTTGCTCGCATCAAAGTGGTGATCCAAGCGGCCGGAGGCGAGATATTCGCGGGTATCGTAAGCAAAGACTCCGCCCTGGGTTTCGAACTGGTTTACCAGGAAGGAATTCAAGCCTTGCTGAATCGTGTTGAGACCCTGGCCCGGAATGACCGAGAGAGCGCTCTGGAGGGCATAAGCGCATTGGTATCCCAGCAGGGTTACACCGGTGAAGCAGGTTACGGGCGCCGATGAAGCAGCGAGCCCGGTAACAATCACCTGCTGCTCATACCTTGGATCAGTTGGCGCAAAAGGGTTGCTGGTTGCAGTCGGGGAGGGTCCAGCGAAGATCGAACTGTCGGTCAAAATGGGAACTGAATTCTGCGAGTTCTGGCGCAGACCTTCGAACGAGGCGAAGAAGAAGGTTTTGTCTTTCGAAATGGGGAAGCCTATGTTGGCGCCGTACTGCTGGCGGCTGAGCGAATTCTTGATCGGAGTGCCGACAGAAGTGGTGTTAAAAGTAGAGCCGGGCGACAGGGCGGAGCTGAAGGCGAACGGGTCGCGGGCATCCATGGCATCATTCCGGAAAAATCCATAGAGCGAGCCATGCACACCGTTGGTGCCGGACTTGGTGATGATGTTGATCGAAGCGCCCGTGGCCGCTCCGAGGTCAGCGCCATAGTTGCTACGATTGATTTGAAATTCCTGGACGGCATCCTGGTTGACGGTGAGGCGCACGCCGCCGCTGTCGCCCGAGGTTTCGCCACCGTCGATGGTGATGCTGTTGCCGCGGCCGTTGCTGCCGTAAAAGGACAGGCCGCTTTGCGGAGTTTGCTTAACTCGAAAATCCTGATCGCCGGCAAGGCGCGTGGAGTCGGCAACGCCGGGCGCGAGCAAGGTGAAGGTGAGGTAATCGCGCCGGTCAATCGGCAGATCGGCGATGTATTGCTGATTGATGGTATCGGCCTGGCTTCCTCGCTCGGTTTCGACTACGGGCGGCTGCCCAGTCACCTCGACAACGGTCGCGACCTTGGAGAGGTTGAGCTTGAAATCGGAAATGACGGTCTGGCCTACAGCGACAATCACGCTTTTCCGAATCTCGGTGGCGAAGCCGGCCATCTCCACTTTGACATCGTAGGTCGCGGGGGAGAGTCCGGCGATGCGGAATTGGCCGGTGCTATCGGTCGCCGTGGTGCGATTGAAGCCGGTCTGGGTATCGACCACGCTGACGGTGGCTTTGAGCATAACGCTGCCGGCGGAATCGGTGACGGTCCCTGTAATCTGGCCAGAGGTGCCCACGCCTTGCGCCCCAGCGAGTAGAGTGGCTAGCAACAGGCACGCGAGGATGGGTGCGATTCGACGCATCATTAAATCGATCGTCGAATCGATGGATGCGTGAACATCGAAAGTGTTTGGTTGAGATCTCATAGTCTCCCTGCCTTACAAGGCTTGCGTCATGGCAAAGTGGGACGGCGGCATTCTATCAGCAAAAGACACAGGTGCTTCCGACGTATCGACCTCACGGTCGGAATATTTGCGCGTTTCTTGGATTTTTGTATTTGGTCCAGTGAATGAGACGAAAAGAACTCCCCGCGCTCCTGCCGCTTCAGGGCGTCGAATCTCATGATGGGCGCGAGCGTATCTGTGTTCGCGTAATTCATCAAATGAATTATATTGATGATCCAGTATGCTTGTGGGGAATGCTTGCAAATACGCAAGTAAATACGCGGTGAACGCGATCCCAGTCGGAGTTTTCATGGTTGGCTGAATGGGTTCACCTCGGAATTGGAGGAGAGAAAATCCAGGATGGCGCGGTGAGCGGCTTCGGTCTGGTCGGTGGTAAACAAATGACTCGCGCGCTCGAGCAGGACTAATTTTGCGTTGGGGATGCGCTCGGCGATTAATTTTCCGTTGGCGGGAGGCACCAGGGCATCGGACGTACCGTGAATGACCAAAGTGGGGGCCTTGATTTCGCCGAGCCGATCGTAGCTCTGCCACGCGAGAATTGCCTGCAATTGCGCCATGTAACCGGCGTGAGTGGGGAGGCAGCGGCGGCGAATGGCGACATCTTCTTCGACTTTGTCTCGCGGCGTGGCCGCGTCGTAGATGTAGGGGAGGATGGCTTCGCGCGATTGCTCAAAGGTCATGCCGCGAGCGAAAAGGATGTCGGTGACTTTTTTCTCAGCGCGCACGGCGGATGGGCCGCCGGGCGAGGTGCAGCCGAGAATGAGTGCGCGGGTTCTTTCCGGATATTGCAGAGCGAATTCCTGAGCGATCATGCCGCCCATGGAAACTCCGAAGACGTGAGCACGGGAAACGCCGGCGGCATCGAGAACGGCGGCGGCATCGGAGGCCATGGTGGCGATCGAATAAGGGCCGGGAGGAACGTCGCTGGATCCTACGCCTCGATTGTCGAAGGCGATGGTGCGGAAGTGTTGTGAGAGAACGGGGCGCGTGCGATGCCACAGGGCTGAGGGGTAGCCCAGGCCCATGATGAGCAGCAGGGGAGTTCCCTGCCCTTCTTCATCCCAATAGATATTGGCGGATTGATTGTTGTTGAAGGACATGGGAGAGCGCGTCCCCTAATTTACTTTCAGCATGAGTTTGCCGTTGTTCTCGCCTTTGAAAAGCCTGAGCAAAGTTTCGGGGAAGGTTTCCAGACCTTCGACGATGTCTTCGCGGGATTTTAGCTTGCCGGCGGCCATCCATGCGGCCATTTCCGCTCCGGCTTGGGGATGGCGGTCGACGTAGTCGAACACCAGCATGCCTTTCATAGAGGCGCGATTGACCAGCAGAGACATGTAGTTGCTTGGGCCGGCGACGGGGGCGGTGCTGCAGTATTGAGAGATCGCTCCGCAGATGACGATTCGAGCGCCGCGTGCCAGGTTGGCGAGGGCGGCCTCGAGAATCGTGCCGCCGACGTTGTCGAAATAAACGTCGATGCCCTTGGGGCAGTGTTGGCGGAGTGATTTGCGCACATCTTCCGACTTGTAGTCGATGGCGGCGTCGAAACCGAGTTCTTCGACGATGTAGCGGCATTTCTCGGGACCTCCGGCGATGCCGCTTACGCGGCAGTTTTTGATTTTGGCAATTTGGCCGACGATGGCGCCGACGGCTCCGGCGGCGGCGGAGACGACGACAGTGTCTCCGGGCTTGGGCTGGCCGGTGTCGAGCAGGCCGAAATATGCGGTCATGCCGGTCATGCCGAGGACGCTGAGATATTTGGGCAGCGAAACGATTGATGCGTCAATCTTCCTGACTCCACCGCCGTCGGTGATTGCGTACTTCTGCACGCCGAATACTCCCGAGACGTGATCACCTACGGCGAAGCGCGGATTGCGAGAGGCGGTGACGACGCCGAGGCCGAGAGCGCGCATGACCTCTCCGATGGCGACGGGCGCGACATAGGAGCGCGCTTCGTTGACCCAACCGCGCATGGCGGGGTCGAGCGAGATGTAGAGGACTTGAACCTGAAGCTCGCCGTCTTTCGGCTCGGCGGCGGGTTCTTCGACGTAGGTCCAGTCGGTGCGTTTAGGCATTCCTACGGGACGCGCGGCCAGGAGAAACTTGTGATTGGTTAGGGGCATGGTGACTCCTTTGTATTCTCGCGACGTAATAATTGCGCGGCTCAGACTGTGTAACGTTCGTTCGCGAGCAGCCTTTGCGCAATCTGGCGGCGCAATGCAATTGCATTGACTGGGTCGTGGGTTGCGTGTTGGCGCAGGCGTGAAAGATTGCGGCGCAGTTCGTCGCCTTCGGCGCAGGCGCTTAGAACTGTTCTCGACGCTTGTTCGATGCGGGCCATCGCATCCCGCAGGTAGATAGCCGTGGCATCGGCGGCGTTTGCACCGGTGCCGGACGCGCCCAGTTTGCGGCTGCGGAGGAGCGCCGACTCCATCGCGAAGACTTCCATGATGATGTCGGAGAGATTCATGATGATCTCTTGCTGCTGCTCGAGTTTGTCGGCGTATTTCTGGTGCGCGATTCCGAGGGTGAGCAAGGCGATTTTTTTTGCGCTGTGGACGAGATTCATTTCTGTTTCGTTTGTATGCGCGTGCTGCGAATCGGTTTGGTTAAGGACGGCGCGGGCGGCTTCGAACAGCGGCAAAAGGCCGCGGGACGCGCGTTTCAGCGGCATGCCGGTGATGACCAGGCGATTGATTTCGCTGGTGCCTTCGAAGAGACGGTTGATGCGCGAATCGCGATAGGCGCGCTCGACAGCATAGTCGTGATGGTATCCGTAGCCGCCGTGGATTTGAACGCCTTCGTCGACGACATAGTCGAGCATCTCGGAAGCATAGACTTTAACCATGGAGCACTCGGCGGCAAATTCTTCGATGGCTTTGAGTTCCTGGTTGGGATCGCCGGTTGCTGCGCCGTGCATTTGATTTTCAATCAATCCGACGACACGCCAGGTCATCGACTCGGCGGCGAAAATGCGAATGGCCATTTCGGCGAGCTTGTGCTGAATTGCGCCGAAGTCGGCGATGGACGCGCCGAAGGCTTTGCGCTGCTTGGCGTATTTCAGACAAATCGCGAGGACGTTTTTCGCGGCGCCTACACCGGCAGGGCCGAGTTTGAGGCGGCCGATGTTAAGAATATTGAAGGCGATGACGTGGCCGCGGCCAATTTCTCCGAGCACGTTTTCTACGGGGACGGCGACGTTGTCGAAATAAACGGCAGTGGTGGAACTGCCGGTGATGCCCATCTTGTGCTCTTCAGCGCCGCTACTTACGCCGGGAAAGGCACGCTCGACCAGGAAGGCGGTGAATTTTTCACCGCCAACTTTCGCGAATACGGTGAAGAGATCGGCGGCGCCGCCATTGGTGATCCACATTTTCTGGCCGTTGAGGATGTAATGTTTGCCGTCGGGCGCGAGGTCGGCGCGGGTGCGCGCGGAGAGCGCGTCCGAGCCGGCGAGAGGCTCGGTGAGCGCGTAGGCGGCGAGCAGCTCGACCTTCGCGAGTCTGGGCAAATATTTTCTCTTCTGCTGTTCATTGCCGAAGTAGACGAGCGGCAGCGTGCCGATGCCGGTGTGGGCGGAGTGCCAGCCGCCGTAGGAACCGTCGCGACCGAGACGTTCGGAGGTTACCATGAGCGAGGGGAGATCCATGGCCATGCCGCCGTATTCTTCGGGGATGGTCATGGCGGTGAGGCCGAGGTCGACGGACTTGCGCAGCACACTGAGCGCCAGGCCGGGCTTTTTGTCGCGAATCGCGGGCAGATTGGGCTCGACTTCATTGGCCCAGAATTCATCAACCATCCTGCCGACGGCGAGGTGTTCATCGGTGAGATCTTCTGGTGTGAAAATATCGTGAGGCGTCGAGTCTTCGATCAGAAACGCGGTTCCTTTGGTTGTCTTGCGCGGGGTATCTGTTAGTGTGGTCATGAAATACTCCTATGCCGGCTTTTGAAATTGAGAATCTGAAATCTTTGAAACAGTACGAGGGACGGGAGTTCCCAGCGACTGACTGGTTCGTTATCAGCGCGGAGCGCATCCAGAAATTTGCCGAAGCGACGGAAGATTTTCAGTGGATTCACACGGACGCAGAACGGGCTCGGCGCGAATCGCCATTCGGCGGCGCCATTGCTCACGGCTTCTTGACTCTTTCGCTGCTGAGTTACTTGGTGAAACAGGCGCTGCAAGTTCGAACGGGCGTCGCGATGGGCGTCAACTATGGGCTGAATAAGGTTCGCTTTCCTTCGGCAGTGCGCGCGGGATCGAAGGTTCGAGCCTGCGTGACTCTGCTTTCGGCGAGGGAGTCGGTGGGATTTGTCGACGTGCTCTTTCTTGTACGCGTCGAAAGTCAGGGCGCCGATGGTGAACCTTCCGCTAAGCCCTGCTGCGTTGCCGAATGGCTGGTTCGCTATTACGCGAAGTGAGCGGCAATTCATATCGTCTCGCTTTCGGCGGTGAGCCAGGAGGCGCGCATTAGAGTGTGAATTCTCTGCGGCAGCACTGCGAAACGTTCGTCCTGGGTTAATCCTTGGGCGTAGCGATAGTAGATTTGCTGAATGATGACGGCCACTTTGAAGCGGGCAAACGCTAGATAGAAAATTGTGTCGCCAGGATCGCGGTTAGTGGCGCCTGCATAGCGCTCGACTAATTGAGCGCGGGTGAGTGCGCCAGGAAGGTTCGTCGGCGCGCTTCGAATTTCCTGAAAGTCTTCCGGGTCGTGAGCGTCGGTCCAATAGGCGAGCGCCGTTCCCATGTCGGTGAGCGGGTCGCCGATGGTGCACATTTCCCAATCGAGAACGCCAACGATTTTGGTCGGGTCATTGGGATCGAGGACCAGGTTGTCGTATTTGTAGTCGTTGTGGATCAGTGCTGATTCGTGAGTTGCCGGCATTCGCGCGAGCAGCCATGGGGAGATGCGCTCGACTTCAGGCAGGTCGTGGGTTTTTGAATTGTGGTAGCGCTCGATCCAACCCTTGACCTGGCGTTCGAGATAGCCCTGCGGCTTGCCAAGATCGGCGAGGCCGATTGCGGCGTAATCAAGGCCGTGGAGGCGAGCCAGGTTGTCGATGAATGCCTCGCTCAGGCGGCGCGCGGTCTCGGGCGGAAATGGCACGCCGGGCGGGGGATCGCGGCGAATGATCAGTCCGCGAATCGGCTCCATTAAATAGAAGGGCGCGTTCAGAATCGAGGGATCATCGCAATAGAGGATCGCTTTCGGCGCGAGCGGATAGGCAGTGTGCAGTTTCGAGAGCACGCGAAATTCGCGAGCCATGTCGTGCGCGGCGCGGACTTTGCTTCCGAACGGTGGGCGTCGCAGGATGAGCTCGCGGTTTCCGAGACGCACCAGGTAGGTGAGATTGGAATGGCCGCCGGGAAATTGTTCGACAGTGACTGGGCCAGTGTTGCCAAGGTGCTCTCGCAGAAATGGCTGCAGGCGGGCGATGTCGAGCTCTTCGCCCGCTCTTACCGTTCCGGCTTGATCGCTGAGTGCCACCATAATTGCAAATCCTGGTTCAAATTCCCATTGACTAGCGGTACGTGAGTAGCCCGTCGTCGAGATGCGGATGCGCGTTGAATGTGCTCAGGGTGAAGCGTTCGCCTGATGCTAGAAATTCGCTGAAGGAAGCGTTGCGCGACATCCAGGTCATTTGCAGCGCGTCTTCGGCGGAGAGATGCAACGCACGGCGCATGGCCGCGCCGATCGGGCCGGCGGACGTGAAGACTACCGCGGTCGCTGATGGCGGAGTGTCGCGTATTATCTGCGCCAGGCCACGCTCTACTCGTAGACAGAAATCATTCCATGATTCGACGCCGGGGGCGCTGATTTCTCCGGCTACCCACTTGCTGATTACGGCTTCGAATAGTTTCTGGAAAGTTTTGCGACGGTCGGCATGGTCGGTCGCAGCTTCGTAGGCGCGGCGCATTTCTTTAATTTCGAGATTGTCGCGGAGCAGTTGCGGAAGGCATTCGCGCAGCACTGCTTCGGCTTGATATTCGTCGAATTCGTTCATGACGTTTGGCTCTCGAAAGGCAAGACCAGCGCTGCGATAGGCTTCACCCACCACGCGAGCCGTTTCTCTCTGGCGCGTGCGCGGGCCGGAATAGACTTCGTCGAAAACCACGCCACGGCGCGACCAAAACTGCCCGAGCAATCCGGATTGCGCTTGGCCGTTTGCGCAGAGCTTGTCATAGTCGTCTCCGAGAAAGTTCGCTTGGCCGTGGCGCACCAGAATGATTTGGCTCATGCGCGAAGAGCAATCTCGGGGGCTTGGGATTCTTTATCGAAATCGGCGAACGTCTTACCGGCTTGCGCGAGGCGCTTCAGCAGAGGGGCCGGCGTCCAGAGTTCTCCATGCTGCTGATTGAATGCGCAAATGCGCTCGTAGACTTTTTGCAATCCGACGGTGTCGGCATACCACATGGGGCCGCCGCGATAAGCGGGAAATCCATAACCGTTGATATAGATGACATCGATATCGACGGCGCGCAACGCGTAACCTTCTTCTAGAATACGCGCGCCTTCATTGACCAGCGCGTAGATGCAGCGATCGACTATTTCGGCTGCTGAGATTTGGCGCTGCGGAATTCCTTCCTCCGCGCTCCATTGACGAACCAGAGCGGCGCCCTCGGGATCGGGCGTTGGACGGCGGTTTTCGTCGTAGAGGTACCAGCCGCGCAGAGTCTTCTGGCCGTATCGCCCCATTTCGCAAAGGCGATCTTCGGCGAAGGGTTGACGGATTCCTGGTTTTTCGAGATGACGATATTCTTTGCGGATGCGCCAGCCGACGTCGAGACCGGCGAGATCGCCGGTCGCCATTGGGCCCATGGCGCAGCCGAAATCTACTAGCGCCTGATCAACCGTCTGCGCATCCGATCCTTCCTCAATGAGGAACTGGGCCTCCCGGCGGTAGGGACCGAACATGCGATTGCCAACGAAGCCGCGGCAGTTCCCCACCAGCACTCCGATCTTGCCAAGTTTCTTGGAGAGTTGCATGCAGGTGGCGATGACTTCTTTGCTCGACTTTTTTCCGCGCACAATTTCGAGCAGGCGCATCACGTTGGCCGGGCTGAAGAAGTGGGTGCCGATTACGGATTCCGGGCGCGACGTGGCGCTGGCGATCTCATCGATATCGAGAGTCGAAGTGTTGCTGGCCAGAATCGCGCCTTTTCGGCAGACGCGATCAAGATCGGCGAAAATGGTTTTCTTTAGCGCCATGCCTTCAAAGACCGCTTCCACCACCATGTCTACGTCGGCGAACGCGCCGTAGCTGAGGACGGGAGTGATGAGGCGGAGGCGCTCGTCGGCGAAGGCTTGTGTGATGCGTCCGCGCTGGACTGATGTGGCGTAGTTCTTTTTTATTTTGTTGAGGCCCTGTTCGAGCGCGGCTTCGTCGACATCTTTGAGCAGGACGGGGATGCCAGCGTTGGCGAAGACCATCGCGATGCCTCCGCCCATGGTTCCGGAACCGACTATTGCGACGCGATTGATGGGAAGCACGGGCGTTTCTTTGGGAATGTCAGGAATCTTGGCGACTTCGCGCTCGCCGAAAAAGACGTGGATGAGGGCCTTTGATTGATCGGAGAAAAGGCATTCGGTGAAAAGTTTTGCCTCGGCCTCGCAACCCTGGTCGAAAGGAAGCTTGGTAGAGGCTTCGACGGCGTCGATGGCCGCCAGCGGAGCGATCAGGCCACGCTGCTTCTTGCGGGCGGTGTCGCGGGCGGCGGAAAAGATTGCCGCGTTCTCGGCGGCTGTTCCCCGCTTGTCGGAACGCTCGCGTGTTTTGGGCGCGGGCTGGGCGGCGATTTCGCGCGCGAAGGCTACGACTCCGGCTAGGAGGTCGCCATCGATTAAGCGGTCGATGAGTCCGAGGGCTGCTGCGTCGCGCGCGGAGACGGGCTTGCCTTCGGCGCACATCTCGACTGCTTTGGCGATGCCTACTAAGCGCGGCAGACGCTGGGTTCCACCGGCTCCGGGAATGATGCCGAGCTTTACTTCGGGCTGGCCGACTTGCGCGGAGGGCGATGCTACTCGGTAGTGGCCGGCCATGGCTAGCTCGAGGCCGCCACCGAATGCCTGCCCGTGAATTGCCATTACTACGGGCTTCGCGCTGTCCTCGATTTTAAGAAGCAGCGGGAGCAGGCTGCGGCGCGGACCGCCGGCGGTCATCTTGCCGAATTCTTTGATGTCAGCTCCGGCAACGAAGGTGCGGCCGGCGCCGATGACCACTGCCGCTTTCACAGCGGGATCGCGATTGACTTCATCGATTGCAGCGCCTATGCCTTCGGGCACACCGGGGCCGAGAGCGTTCACGGGCGGGTTATCGATGGTGACGATGGCTATGTCATTGTCCTTTGTGAGCTTCACTAAATTGGTCGTTGCTAAGTTATTCATTGGGCGATTTCCGTTTGATATTTTTTGCGTAATTCTCTTTTCAGGACTTTGCCGGTTGCGGTTTTGGGCAAGACTTCGCAGAACTCAATCAACTGCGGACATTTATAGTGGGCGAGGCGGGCGCGGCAAAATTCGATCAATTCGACGTCGCTTACTTCGCTGCCGGGTTTTAGAACCACCACGGCGCGGGGGACTTCTCCCCATTTCTGATCGGCGGCGGGAATAACGGCAGCTTCGTAAACGGCGGGGTGAGCTAGCAATGTTTTTTCGACATCGAGCGAGGAAATATTTTCTCCGCCGCTCACGATGATGTCTTTTTTGCGATCGACTATGCGGATGTATCCATTCTGCTCGATTACGGCCATGTCGCCGGTATGAAACCAGCCGCCGCGCATGGCTTCTGCCGTGGCTTCGGGCTGTTGCCAGTAGCCGGCCATCACGCCGTCGCTGCGAGCGATGATTTCTCCCATAGTTTGACCGTCGCGTGGCACGTCACCGTCGTTGGCATCGACTACACGCAGTTCGCAACCGGGGAAGGCGTAGCCGGTCATAGCCTGGAGTTTGTAACGCTCTTCGAGCGTGCATTGGATATCTGGCCTGAGTTCGGCGTTCGAAAGCGATGGCGAGCACTCGGTCAGGCCATAGCCCGAATAACAGCTGAAACCTAATGTCTGCTCGACCTCGCGGATCAGGGTTGTAGAAGACGCAGCGCCGCCGATGGTGGCCCACTCCACGCTGCTCAGGTCGTATTTTGGGCGCGCGGGCGAATTCACCAGCGCGGCGGCCATGATGGGGACGAGAGTGAGAGCGCGCACACGCTCGGTTTGGACCAGGCGAAAAACTTCTTCGGGGAGGAAGCGTGGAAGCATGACGTGAGTTCCGCCTACGAAGGTGATGGTGTGGGCTGCTCCCCAACCATTGGCGTGGAAGAGCGGGATGGTGTGCAGCATCACGTCTTCGTAGCGCGTGTGGTGGTAGAGAGCGATGCTCATGGCGTGCAGATAGATATTGCGGTGGGTAAGCATCACGCCTTTGGGGCTGGCGCTGGTTCCGCTGGTATAGAAAATTTCTGCGACGGCGTTTTCGTCGAACGACATCACGTCGGCACGGTAGGGAGTGGCGGAGGCGAGCATCTGCTCGTAGGTTGGATTGGAGAGCCTGTCTTCTTGCGGCATTTGGTTGGCTGATTGCGATTCGGTTGACTGAACATCGAGCTGATGAAAGGACCGTACTGTGTGCAGGTCGCGGCGGAAGGAATCGACCAGGCCTGCGAACTCTTGCTCGAAGAAGAGAAACGACGCTCCGGAATCATTCAGGATGTAGGCTAGCTCCGGCGCGGCCAGGCGGATGTTGAGCGGAAGCAGGACGCAACCTGCTTCGAGAACGCCGAAGTAGGCTTCAAGAAGGCGATGGCAATTGAGGCTGAGGAAGGCGATGCGATCGCCTGGCTTGGCCCCGGTGGCGCGTAGGGCTCCGGCCAGGCGCGCGACGCGATCGGCAAATTCCGCATAGGTGAAGCGGAGGTGCTGGCAGACGACGGCCGTCTTGCGCGGAAACTGCTCTTGCGCGTAGCGAAGAAAGCGGACGGGGGTTAGAGGAATATTCATAGAACTAAATTATTACCAAGCCGTCTGTCCTCCGTCGACAACCAGCACGTGGCCGGTGACGTAGTCTGACGCGGCCGATGCCAGGAATACAGCTGCGCCTTTCAAGTCGTGATCACCGCCGAAGCGATGCAGTGGAATTTTCTCCAGCAGAGAGTCTTTGCGATGTTCGATGATCCATTCTGACATGTGGGTTGGAAACCATCCCGGGGCGATGGCATTAACCTGAATGTTGTGAGGTGCCCACTTGCAGGCGAGATCTTTGGTGAAGGCGATGACACCGCCCTTACTGGCGTGGTAACCGATGGCTTGGAGTTCGGCGGAGGCTCCTCCCAGGCCCGCGACGGAAGCGATATTGATGATCTTGCCGAAGCCTTGCGAGGTCATAACTTTGCCGGCCGCCTGAGAAAAGAGAAACGTACCGGTCAGGTTGGTGGAGAGAACTTTATCCCATTGCTCGAGGGTCATATCTTCTACGGGCGCTCCCCAGGAGACACCGGCGTTGTTGATTAAGATGTCGAGGCGGCCGAACTTGGCCTCAGTTTCAGCGATGACGTGCTGAATCGCGGACTTGTCTTTAACGTCGCATTCGAGGGCTAGGGTTTGAACGCCGTTTGCTCGTAATGCCTGGGCTGCTTCCTCGCAGCGCTGTTTTTTTCGCGCGCAGAGGACGAGGTTGGCTCCCATTTCGGCGAGGCCTTCGGCCATCTGGAGACCGAGGCCCATGGAGCCGCCGGAGATGACGGCGACTTTTCCGCTCAGGTCGAAAAGCTGTTTTACATTCATTGCGAGAGCGGCCTTTCGTCATGGAAGAGGTGCGCAAAAGTGATAGTTAATATCATATTAGAGTTGCTAACGTCAATGCACCCGCCATGGCCCTCAAGAGGCGTTTGACTCCAAGCGACTCGCGGCATCGCTAACGCGATGCCCCTGATAGGAGTCCTCAAAGCGACGCTTGATAGGAATGCCAGTCTTTCAGCATTTCGCCCGTTCTAGAGACGCAGAACGATCCTTCCTGAGACCTCACCTCGGCTTAGTTCTCCTAGAACAGCTTGAAGGTCGGCTAATGGGCGGCTGGCGACCTGACAATGCAGGACTCCTGACGCCCCCATCTCTAATATTTCGTGGAGATCTTCACGTGTGCCTACGGCGGAGGCTTTGATATTGATTTCTGTCGCGGCCATCATGATGGGCGGAAATGAAATGTCCGTGGCTGGCAAGCCCACAGCCAGAAGTGTTCCGGAGGGGCGCACGCAGTAGAAGGCGGTATCGTATGCGGACTTGGCCGCGGAGGTGACGAGGGCAACGTGTACGCCGGCGGTTGCGCGCAGCTCTTTTATTACGTTGGTGGTTGCCGCGTTTAATGTTCGCGCGGCGCCTAGCGATTTCGCGAGCGCAAGTTTTTCATCGGACACGTCGATGGCTGTGACTTCTGCACCGGCTGCGCGGCCGATTTGCACGGCTAGATGGCCGAGTCCGCCAACACCGAAAACTGCCAGACGCTGGCCGGCTCGAATCTTGGCTTGCTTGAGAGCGCGATGAACCGTGACTCCGGCACAAAGCAGCGGCGCCGCTTGTTCGGAGGGAAGCGCATCCGGAATTCTGGCGACGTGGCTGGCCGGAGCCTTCGCATACTCAGCGTATCCCCCGTCCACCGTGACTCCCGTGATGCGCTGGCCAGCACAGAGATTCTCATTGCCTTCGCGGCAGAACTCACACTCGCCGCAGGTGAACTGCACCCAGGGAATGCCGATGCGGTCTCCGATTGCGACATTTTGAACAGCGGCGCCTCGCTCGACTACGCGACCGATGATTTCGTGGCCAAGGATGAGAGGCTTCTTTACGATGCGCGCGAACTGCGGCCAGTCGCCGTCGGCAACGTGCAGATCGGAGTGGCACACGCCACAAACCTCGACTTGAATCAAGACTTCGTCGGCGGCGGGTGTGGGGCGCGGGACGTCCTCCAACGTGAGTGGCGTTTTGAATTCGTGCAGGACTGCGGCCTTCATTCAATCCTCTCTGAGAACAGGGCTCTGTGCGGACCCTGATTCTGAAGTCTTCTATGGACGAATGCCGCGCAGGAAAAAATCTACAGCGCTGCGCACGCGCTCGGTGAGTTTGTGCGGGCCGGTGAGATCGACTGCCCACTGGCGAACGACGGTGTTGTAGAGGCCTTCCATGAACTCGGCGAGATGCACTACAGGAAAGGCGCGGGTGACTTCACCTCGTTTCTGGCCCTGCGTCAGAATCTCGCGCAGCAGACTGACGGCAGCTTCTTCATGGCCGCGAAGTTCGGCGGAACGGACCGGATCCATCGCGCCCGACAAAACCACGGATTGCCACAACTGGCGGTCGGCTTCCACCTCGCGCGCCATGGTTGTATACAGGCGTCGCAGGCGCTCACTAGTCTGCGCCTTACTGGAAAGCTCGGAGCGCAGGCGCTCGCAGATGCAGGCATAGCCACGTTCTCCTACCTCGCGCAGGACCGCGTCTTTACTGGGGAAATAACGGAAAAATGTGGGCTGGCTGATTTCCAGGGCTTGGACGATATCGTCGATGCGGGTTGCTTCGTATCCGCGCTTGCGAAACAGGCGGATGGAAGTATCGATAATCTGCCGGCGCAGGCGGACTTTTTTACGCTCGCGGAGGCCCAGGCCGGCCGGCGCGCCCATCGTCTCCGTGGCTGGATTTTGTAGCACAAGCACGGCGGGCATGATTGGTTCCTCCTGCGGTAAATCCAAATGTGATAGTAACTATAACAAAATAGCTACTAACGTCAATTGGAGCGCCCTTTGCAGAGAGCAGTCTCGCCGGCGAAGAGTCTGCGGGCTTCGCCCGCTGGGCAGGTGAGGGCACCTGCCCCTACGTGAGCGTCGGGGCGCGGATTGCGCGGGAATGGGTTGATCGATTTACTGGTCTAGTGTGGGGACTACTGCGGTGTTCACTGCTGTGGGGTCGTCTCTTAGTTTGAGGTAGAGGGTTTTGCCTTTCAGCGGCGGAATCAGCAGGGTGGATTCGGCGTAGCCGTCGGGAACCGTGACCGCGGTGTTGAAGTCGGAATCGGAACTGACTTCGTCGATCAGGAAGAGCTTGTCGCCGCTCAAAGTGCATTCCGGCGCTCGCGGCGATACGCAATGGACTCCCTTCAGATCGGGCACGCGCACCAGATTGACGAGCGGCTGCCAATCGCCTTCTACGCCGTCGGACGAAACGGGACGGAACTTCAGAGGGCCGAAAGCTGACGGCCCGAGGAGCTTCATCGGATCAAGCATGACAAGAACGGTTTTCGAATCCTGCAAAGTCAGATTGCCGTCTTTGAAGGTCAGGAGGACGCGGAAAGAATCGTCGGCGGTTGCTACTTCAACTTTTTCGGTGGAAGGAAAAACTTCCGGGACGTGCGTCTTCAGAGAGAAGTTCAGACGCCCCTCTTGCGGCAATTCGTCGGAGTTTCCGAGCCGCACGACGGGAGTTGCAGTCTCGTCATATTGCACGCTCTTGCTAATTACGCTGACGCTCGGGCGGCGGGTGGCGACCTTCGATTTCAAATCGAGGACTCGGCCATCTTTCAAGGTGACATGAAGCAGGATTGCTTCCTCCGACTGGAACAACGCGCTGGCGGCTGGATCATCGGAGACGAGCGTCAGCTCATCCTGCTGGTTTTCGCGGGATAGGCCTTCAGGCTTGAAGTACGCGCCTTGCGCCTCGATCTCTAAAACCTGATCGAGGCGAGTGCCCTTCAGTACTCCTTCGGAATCGCCGGCGTGAATTATGAAGCCATCTAGTCGTCCGGCTTCGGCGTAGGTGTGAAGTTGGATCTCATCGGGCTCGGGCAATCCAAACTTTTTCACCATCATGGTGAGGGATCCTGGCGGCGTCTGCTGCAAGGCCGCTTTCACTTCGAGTTCGTCGGGTTTCGTGATCTTCCACGGCGTGTCCCAAAGCTTGCCTTGTTCGTCGCGCAGCTTTGCGTCGCTGACGCAGCAAGCGGCCGTGCTTTGCAGGTGGAGAGTGTCTTCCCTTCCCACGATGAGCGCGCTGGCGTCTTTCGACGCAACGATCCACTGGCCTGGACGCGACGGCCGCAGACGGAAGCGAGGACCATCCAACGGCTGAAATCCCCAGTTGCCTCGCAAAATGCCGGAGGCTTCTTCGGAGGCGACGGTAAGGTTTTGCATGGCTTGGGTCTTCACAATGAATCCGCCACTCGTTGCATCGGCTTCAGCTGGGAGGTCGATGCCCGGTCCGGTCTTGGTTTCGATGTGGAGTACGAAGTTGTGGCCGAACGCCGTAGCGAAAGCGAGGGGTGTGCCTTCTACGGGTAAGACCAGTTCAGGCTTGCCGGCGCAAAAGACCTCCGAGGGATTGGCGATCCGAAGCGTCGGCAGTGAGATCGCATGAACCGCGGGCAGGCCGATGACCAATACTGATTTCGGATTGCGGAAGGAAGGAGGGTTATTGAGATGCAAGTTCAACTGATCCTGCTTGGGCAGAGCCAAGGCGGGGATGTATTGATATTGGGCGGTGTGCGTAGACTCCAGAATTCTGGCTACATCCATGATCGCACCGACGTAGGGACTGTAGTATCCACTGCGCGCAGTGGGCGTCGCACTCAGTTGATTCATGAGGTCGGTCGAAGTTCCCGAGGTCAGGCTCGCAACCATGGATTGGCTGTGTGAATCGTCGAGCACAAGTTGGTCGGTATTCTGCGTGAGGCACGGAACCTGCTGTGCTGTGGGCTTGTCGAAACACTGCTGATCGAGACGGATGTTGAGGCTGTGCGCCAAGAGCGTGGTGCGGCTTTTCAGTTGCTCGGGATCGGTAATGGCGCTCTCGCGGACGGCTTCGAGATATTTTTCCAGGCGGGCTCGGTCGAGGCTAGCTTGTTCAAGATCCTGAGAGGCGCGGACGAAGGCTCCGGGCTTGCCGCGAACTGCGCTGCGCAGGGTGCTGAAAGCGCCGCCCGTATCCGGGGCCAGAAGGATGATCGCTTCCTCGGCGCCGTCGGGCACGTTTACGTCAGTACCTTCTTCGCGCACGGGACGGTTCCAGGTCTCGACGCGAGTGAACCAGGCATCAGGCGGGGGGTTGGTGGCGCCGCGCAAAAAGGCAACGACCATTATGTAATGCACTGACTGGTCATCAGGCAGGTCGGGATGGATCCAAAGGCGGTCACGCGCCAGCAGGTTTGGCACCTCGGAGATAGGCAGGGTTTTGTCGTCGCGTCTCACGCGCACGTCGATCTTCGGGCCGACCAAGTCGAAAGCGGCTGACTCTGCCGACGCAGCACACGGCAGAAAACACGCTAGAACGAGAATGATGATTGATGAAAGGCGGCGCCTCAAACACGCAATCAGGGACAAATCTTGGGCCCTCTCTCCTCGGCTTGAAACGGGATCTGAAATTCGCTAGTCGATAGCATTCTGTTTGATTTTAGTATGCGGGCCTGGCGAATTTTCGTCGCACAAAATATTGGATGCGGAATCTTGAGTTAAGGGTCACCGGACGCGCGATAACCAGGGGGATGCTGGGCTATCGCTATAATAAAGAAGGAGTATTTTGCGGCAATGCCGCAAGGGGCGGGCCGAATCGAAGACTGCTAAGGGTCATCAAAGAGACATGAGGAAAACGGGTATACATCCGCTGGAGAAGATCCTTGAGAGCCGCATTGCCATTATTGACGGGGCGATGGGGACGACGATTCGCACCTATGGGATGACGGAAGCGGACATCCGCGGGGAGCGATTCAAGGACGCGAGGAAGAGCTTGCTGAATAATGGCGATCTTTTCTCGTTAACGAAACCGGAGATGATCGGCGACATCCATCGGCGGTTCCTGGAGGCGGGAGCGGACATCATCGAGACCAACACGTTTGGGGCGACGAGCATTACGCAGAGCGAATTTTTTGTGGATGATCCGCGAGAGCAAGGCGGGCGAAAGGATCCGGCGTTCTACGAAAAGGTAGTCGAGGATAAGTTTCTCGCCACACTGGCCTGGGATATTAACGAACAATCGGCGCGGCAGTGCCGCGAATGGGCCGATCGAGTGGGGAGTGCGACTTCGCGTCAGCGGTTTGTGGCGGGAGCGATTGGGCCGCTGACCGTATCGTTGTCGAATTCGCCTGATGCGGATGATCCGGGCTTCCGCGTGGTCACGTTCGACCAGGTTAAGACTGCTTACGCTCAACAAGTGCGCGCGCTGATTGCCGGCGGAGTCGACCTGTTACTGGTCGAGACAATTTTTGATTCGCTGAACGCTAAGGCGGCGCTTGTCGCTATTCGTGAAGTATTTGATGCGGACGGCAAAGAATTGCCGGTGATGATCTCGGCGGCGGTGGGTCGGGGCGGCGAAACGATGATTTCGGCGCAGACGACCGAGGCGTTTTGGAATGCGGTCCGGCACGTGAAACCGCTGTCGGTCGGTCTCAACTGCTCGCTCGGGCCGGATTTGATGTATCCGTTTCTGGAGGAGCTCTCCGAAAAGGCGGACGTGGCGATCTCGTGCTATCCGAATGCGGGGTTGCCGAATCCTCTGTCAGAAACCGGATTTGATCTGGGACCGC
This sequence comes from Terriglobales bacterium, assembly GCA_035483045.1. GTDB lineage: Bacteria > Acidobacteriota > Terriglobia > Terriglobales > Acidobacteriaceae > Acidiflorens. The sequence continues at coordinate 132,759 of DATHQD010000007.1, read as the reverse complement.
AGGACATGGCGCGCTATCTGAACAATTTTGCGCAGGCGGGGCTGATTAATATCGCCGGCGGGTGTTGCGGGAACACTCCTGAGCACATCGCTGCTATCGCCCAGGCGCTCGAAGGGCAGCCTCCGCGAAAGTATGGAACGCAGCCGATTGAGGAATCTTTCGTCCACGAAATTGAGAGTCGAGCGTGAGCGAGAGCACGTCCGATAGCTTGAGCGCCACGGAGCGCACCAAGACAAAACCTACGAAGCCCCTCCGCCTCTCGGGATCGCAGCCATTCACCCAACAGGCAGGCGTCTACATCGTAATCGGTGAGCGGACGAATGTGGCCGGTTCGCCGAAGTTCGCGAAGCTGATCAAACAAGGCAAGTACGAGGAAGCGGTCAGCATCGCTCGGCAACAGGTCGAGAATGGAGCGAATGTTCTCGACATCTGCATGGACGAAGGCATGATCGATGGAGTGACCGCGATGACGCGCTTCCTGCAATTGCTCGGGAGCGAGCCCGAGGTGGCCAAAGTGCCGTTCATGGTCGACTCGTCGAAATGGGAGGTCATCGAGGCGGGGCTGAAGTGCATGCAGGGCAAGGGCATCGTGAATTCGATTTCGCTAAAGGAAGGCGAGGAGAAATTTCGACAGAATGCGGCTAAGGTTCTGAAATATGGCGCGGCAGTAGTGGTGATGGCCTTCGACGAAAAGGGCCAAGCCGCGACTTATGAGGATAAGATCCGCGTGTGCGAGCGCGCCTACCGGATACTGGTCACCGAGGTTGGCTTTCCGCCCGAAGACATTATTTTCGATCCGAATATTCTCACTGTCGCGACCGGCATGGAGGAGCACAACAACTACGCGGTTGACTTTATCAACGCGACGCGATGGATCAAGGCGAATCTGCCACACGCCAAGGTGAGCGGCGGCGTCTCGAATATCTCATTCAGCTTTCGAGGAAATAATAAGGTGCGCGAGGCGATGCACTCCGCGTTCCTTTATCACGCCATCGCAGCGGGCATGGATATGGGCATCGTGAATGCCGGAATGCTCGAGGTCTATGAGGAGATCGATCCCGAGCTTAAAGTGCTGGTTGAAGATGTACTCCTAAACCTGCGCCCCGATGCCACGGAGCGGTTGGTGGAACACGGTGAATCGCTGAAGCACGAAGGCGCGGCAGTAAGTGAAAAGAAAGCTGAAGAATGGCGCAACGGAACGGTTGAGGAACGGCTTTCTCACGCGCTGGTCAAAGGTATTGACACCTATATCGAGATTGACGCGGAAGAAGCACGCGTCAAACTGGGTCGACCTCTGTTGGTGATCGAAGGGCCACTGATGGCCGGGATGAGTGTGGTGGGCGATCTCTTCGGAGCAGGCAAGATGTTTTTGCCGCAGGTAGTGAAGTCAGCGCGCGTGATGAAAAAAGCTGTGGCGCATCTTACGCCGTTCATGGAAGCGGAAAAGGAAGCGCAGGTCGCAGCGGGCGAAGTAGTGAAGGCGCAGGGAAAAATCGTACTGGCGACGGTCAAAGGGGACGTCCATGACATTGGCAAGAATATTGTGGGCGTCGTGCTCGCGTGCAATAACTATGAGGTAATCGACATGGGAGTGATGGTCCCATGCGAAAAGATCCTCGAACGCGCTAGGGCGGAGAAGGCGGACATGATTGGACTGAGCGGATTGATCACTCCGTCGCTCGATGAGATGGTGCATGTGGCGCGCGAGATGGAACGGCAGGGATTTAAGTTGCCGCTGTTGATCGGCGGGGCAACAACGAGTCGAGCGCACACGGCGATTAAAATCGCACCGCATTATAGCGAACCGGTGGTTCACATTCTCGATGCCAGCCGCGCGGTGCCAGTCACGACAAGCCTGCTGAGCGACGATGGCAAGTCGGCGTTTGTGGTGAAGCATCGTGCTGATTACGAGGCGCTCCGCAAAGCGCATTCCGCGCCGCCGCTAACGGTCGTCTCGCTCGACGCGGCGCGAAAAAGACGGACTCCCATCGAGTGGCGCGAGGAAGACTTGCCTAAGCCGGCGTTTACAGGCGTGCGAGTTCTGGATAATTTTCCGCTGGCGACGCTGCGTGAATTTATCGACTGGTCTCCATTTTTCCACACTTGGGGATTGAAGGGTGTCTATCCGCGCATCCTTGAGCACGAAACACAAGGTGCGCAGGCACGCCAGCTTTTCGCCGAAGGCAATGCCCTGCTGGACGCGATCATTGACAAGAATCTGATTACGGCACGCGGTGTATATGGGTTTTTTCCCGCCAACGCGGTTGGCGATGATGTCGAGTTGTACGCGGATAGCACGCGGACCCGTTCGCTGGAGACATTCCACTTTTTGCGCCAGCAGTCGAACAAAGAGGGCAGCGAGCCGTGTCGATCGCTCGCCGACTTCATCGCGCCGAAGGAATCAGGGTTAGCCGATCACATCGGCGCCTTCGCGGTAACCAGCGGGATTGGCTTGAAGGAGTTGTGCGACCGATTCCGCGCCGAGAATGACGACTACAACGCGATCATGGCGGAGGCTCTCGCCGACCGGCTGGCGGAAGCATTTGCCGAATGCCTGCACAAGCGAGCGCGGGAGGAATGGGGATATGGCTGCGAAGAACATCTGAGCAACGCGGAGCTCATTCAAGAAAAATATAGAGGGATCAGGCCAGCAGCAGGTTATCCCGCGTGTCCGGATCACACGGAAAAAGGCACGCTCTGGCGTTTGCTCGATGTGCAGGCGAAGACTGGAATGCTGATCACGGAGTCATTTGCGATGTGGCCGGGATCGAGCGTGAGCGGGCTTTATTTCGCACATCCGGCGTCGCGATATTTTGGCCTCGGCAAGATTGATCGCGATCAGGTTGCGGACTATAGCCAGCGCAAGAGGATGAGCGTGGCGGAGGTCGAGAAGTGGCTGGGGCAAAATCTGAATTATGACCGGGCTGAATAGCGACTCAGTCGCCGCAGGTATTTCTGCGCCTTCCCTACATCGCGCCCAATCTGCTCCTTCAGCGCTTCAACGGACGGAAACTTAATCTCATCGCGCAGGCGATCAAGGAAATGAATTTCAACTTCTGTTTCGGCCGAGAGTTCGAGCGGGTGAAAATTCAGCAGGTGGGTTTCGATGGCGAAAGAATCGGCGCCGAAGGTGGGGCGATTCCCGACGTTCGTAACTGAGTCAAAGCATTCGCCGCCGCTACCGCTGCCTACTTTCGTGCGAGTGATGTAGACGCCATCTTTCGGCACCAGTTCTTCATAGCGCGCGAGGTTGATGGTTGGAACTGTATATTTCGATCCGTAGCCACGGCCGCGGCCCGCGGTCGAAAGAATGGTGAAGGGACGCGCCAGGAGATGGCGCGCCCGGCTCACTCGGCCTTCGGCGAGCAGCTTGCGGATGTGGCTACTCGAAACATTCTCTCCGCGCAGGCGCATCTCGGGATAGTCGTGGACTTCAAAACCCATCTCGCGCCCTAGTTCGCGCAACACTTCAATGTTTCCAGCCGCTTTGTGGCCGAAGTGGAAGTTGTAGCCTTCGTGAACTTCGCGAGCGTGCAAGGGCTTCTTCAGAATCTCATGAGCGAACTGATGCGGTGTCATCAGCGAGAGATCGCGCGAGAAAGGCAGTAGTAGAACTGCGTCAACGCCCGTCTCCGCAAGCAGGCGCAGTTTTTCTGGGAGCGGAGTCAGCAATTTGAAATTGTGATCGGGACGCAGGATGCGAGCCGGATGCGGATCGAAGGTGACGACTACCGCCTGCGCCTTTGCCGCTTTCGCGCGGCGCACGATCTCGTCGATCACATGGCGATGCGCGCGGTGCACACCGTCAAAGTTGCCGACGCTGACAATCGCTGGACCGAAGTCGTCGGGGATGCCGTCGAGTTGGTTAAAAGTTTGCATTCGATAGCTGGTCACCGCCGAGACGCCGAGGACGCCGAGTTTTTCTGAGAAAAAGATCTTCTCTGCGATCTCTGCGTCTTGGCGGTGAACCTAGATTTCAAATTCCAACTTCATCCCATCAAACGCGAGCCGGACTCCTTGCGGCAACGACGCATCGGTCGCCTCATGCGGCAGGTCGTGGCAGATGTGCGTAAAAAGTGCGCGCTTCGGCTTTACCGCTTCCACAATTTTCAGCGACTGCTCGACCGTCGAATGCGTGGGATGCGGCTTGTAGCGCAGCGCGTCTAGAAACAAGACGTCGAGATTTCGCAACTTATCCAGCGTTTCGGCGGGGACTTCGCTGTGGTCGGTGAGATAGGCAGCCGATCCGAAGCGGAAACCCAATATCGGCGTTTCGCCGTGGATGACCGTCAGCGGCTCGAAGCGTGCGCCGAACAGCTCGACTGGGCCTTCGATCGGATGCAGTTCAACCTGCGGTAATCCGCCAAATTTATAGGTCGCTTCAAAGATATAGCGAAACATACTGCGAAGAAATTCGCAGTTTCGCGGCGTGGCGTAAAGCGGCATTTTGCCGGGCTTGTGATGATAGGTCAGCGGGCGCAAGTCATCGATGCCTAATATGTGGTCGGCATGAGTATGGGTGTAGAGGACCGCGTCGAGCCGGGTAATCTTTTCGCGCAGCGCCTGCTCGCGAAAATCGGGCGTGGTGTCGATCATCACGTTGCGGGCATTGGCCTGAGGGTCACGGTAGCTGAGCAAGATGGAGGGGCGAGTGCGGCGATCGCGCGGATCGGACGAACAGCACACGGCGCAGTCGCAACCGATAGTTGGTACTCCCATCGATGTGCCACTGCCCAATACCGTCAGCGTTGCTTGCATCAGCCGTTGGTACCTGTGTGCGGGCCTGGCGCCTGTGGCGGACGCGCGAGCGCGTTGGTCACTTCGACATAGGCCATGCGCAGTTCGTAGAGGCAGTTTTGCAGGAATCCCTGCTCTTTCGAGGTGAGGTTGCCTTTGGTTTTTTCGGCAATCATGCCGAGCGTGTCGATGGTTTGGCGCGCGCCGATGATGTCGACTCCGGGCTGGCCCCCCTGCTCGTGCATCAGGCCGAGTTGCATCATGGCGGTCATGTAGAGCGAGGCCATGAAACGCTCGAAACTCATCTCGAGTTCTTTAGCAGAGTGGCCGCTCAGTTCAACTTTGGCGTCGAGATCGCGCGAAGACTTCTTGTAAGCATCGTGCTGTTCCTGCTGCTCGGTCGGCGTCGGCGGCTCGGGAATGTCAGATTCTTGAGTGGGCGGCGTCGGGGCGGCATCGGTGATTATCGACACGTTTGCAGCCGCGGGGGGTGTTGCCGGTAGCGCGGCCGGAGACGGTGCGGGTGGGGCAGCGGTCGCAGCTGGCGGTGGTGCTTGTTCCTCTTCGGCATCCGATCGAAGTTGACCGTCGGAGGTGAACAAGCGTCGATCACTGACTTTAAATTCGCTCTCTTCTTTTCTCTTTTGCGCCATATAGTTTTACTCGGATCATCGAGATCGATTTATTGAATTGCTATTTACCCAGCACTCTACTTGCTAAGAATTTCCGGATATCACGCCAGCGGCGGCGAAGCCGACTTCAGTTTTGCGGCCCCCGCGTGCAGTTCTTTGCCGGTGGCTTCGCGGCGCAGATAACCGAGAGCGACGAGGCGATCGTCGCCGGGCAGAGGCAGAACGGCGACGCTCGTGATCTCCCCAACTTCTTTTGCGTCTTCATTTCCCCCGGCAACAATCTTGGCGCCCGGATCGGGCAGTTCGCCCTCGACAATGAATGCCGAAAACTGCCGATGGACGGCGCCACGGGAGCGTATGCGTTCGACAATCTCCTGGCCCAGATAGCAACCTTTGGTGAAATTCATTGCACGCGTCTGACCCGTTTCCTGCGGCAGATCACGGTCGCGAATGTCGACTCCAAATTGCGGGATGCCACGCGAAATGCGGAATAGATTCAGCGCAGTCGTGCCGACCGGGCGTGCTCCCTGCGTAATCAGCCAACCCCGCAACGTGATCATTTGCTCAGGCGAAGTCCAAACCTGCCAGGACTCGCGCGACTCCTCGCCCGAGCGTAAAAGCGTGACTGTCGTTCGCCGGCCAGCATATTCCCACTCGACTTCGGCGAACTGCAGGTGGGCCAATTCTGGGACGGTGATGCTGGCGCGTTCGAGAACTTCGCGCGACTGTGGTCCGGTCAGGCCGAGCGCCGAGACTTTGTCGCTAACATCGGCGATCTCAACGTCATCGGCAATGATGTAGCGATCGAACAGCTGCAATACTTTTTCTCGTTGCGCTCTTTCCGTATCCACCAGCAGAGACTCGCCGCGCTGAAATACATAGAGGTCGGCTTGAATGCGCCCCTGCGCGTTCAGCAGAAAGGCATAGACGCCATGGCCCGCCGCGAGATCGCGGACATTATTTGAAACCATGCCGTTCATCCAGCGGACGCGATCGCCGCCGGTCACCGCAATCTTGGCGCGCCAACTGAGATCGTAAAGGCCGGAGCCGGAGAGCAACGCGTGAAACTCGGCCCGAACGTCCCCATAGTCGGATGCGGCAATCCCGCCGGGATGTTCGCTGACATTTACTCCGGATTGCGCAGTCGAATTCATGCTCGTTACCATCATTCTCTCAACCTATGATTATAACGAATGGGCGTGCACCATCCGCCGAAGGCTGCCCCTTGCCCCGCCTATAGCGGTACATGCTAGGATGAACGTTCGTCGCAACATTCCCTCAGGAGGATTTTCGTTCATGCGTTCAAAGTACCTCGTGTGTCTACTGCTTGGCAGCTTGACCTACGGGCAATCGGCTCCGTCGCCAATGATGCCCGCCGCAGGCGCCAAGCCCGAACAAAACGCTCCGGCCGCAACTGGTCGGGCTGCCGCCGACGCCGATAAAGCCCCCGAAGCGAAGGCACCCGAAGTTGGCCCGAACGACACGGTGATTACAATTAAAGGCTTCTGTCCCGGATCTTCGGAACAGGGCGATGCCTGCAAAACCGTGATCACCCGCGCGCAATTCGACACGCTCGCCGATGCGTTGCAGCCGAACATGTCGCCCGCCATTCGCCGGCAACTCGCAACTCGTTATTCGTGGGCGCTGAAAATGTCAGCGGAGGCGGAGAAACGGGGCCTCGACAAGGGGCCCGTGTTTGAAGAAAAAATGAAGTGGGCGCGGATGACGACTCTTGCACAGGAACTGATCGCCGGGCTGCAAGAGGATTCAGCCAAAGTTACCGACGCCGACGTCGAAGACTATTACAAGAAAAATGAAGCTACCTACGAGCAAGCTACGCTGACGCGAATTTTTATTCCCAAAACAAAACAAATCACGCCGGCAACAGCTCCGAAGACGACCGCGAAGACAGGCACAGGCGCGGGTGCAAAAGCTGGTGCGACTGCCCCGAAGGCGGGTACAACTGCCACGGCGAAGGCTCCGGCCCAACCGACAGAGGCGCAGAAAAAAGCTGCCGAAGAGGCGATGAAGAAACTCGCCACATCTCTGCGCGAGCGCGCAGTTCAAGGCGAAGATCCCGACAAGCTGCAGAAGATCGCCTACACCGCAGCTGGCCTCCCTGGCGTTCCCAGCACGAAGTTGGAGAAGCAGCGCCGCGCCAATTTGCCGCCTGCGCATCAAGCGGTCATGGATCTCAAACCCGGCGAAGTTTCCGAGGTCATCACCGATCCCAACAGTGGTTACTACATTTACAAAATGGTCAGCAAAGAAACGTTATCTTTGGAGGCCGCAACCCCTGAAATTCGCAAGGTTCTTTCGAGCCAGCGCTACCGCGACACTATGCAGTCGTATCAGAGCGCTCCTGATTTGAATGATGCTTACTTCGGGCCTGCCCGTACTCCGGGGATGCCGATGCCACCGCGGGGACCGATGCCACATCCGCAACACTCGCCCGACCACGCACCCGACAACGACTAAGAACGCGAAGCGGCCGACTACAAAGATGCGCACTTAATGGACACGGCGAAGCCCACCATCATCGTCACCGGTGCTTCCGGCAATCTTGGGCAGCGGCTTGTACCGCAGCTCGCGGATTACAAGGTGGTGGGCGTCGATATCGTGCCGCCCGCTCATCCTGTCGACCAGTACGCCGAGCTCGACCTGGGCCGCGAAGAATCCACGCGCGAGCTACTCCTCCTGCTGCGCGAGCTGAAACCGGTGTCGGTCGTGCATCTGGCGTTTGTCATCGATCCACAGCGATCGGGGATTTTGGATGTCGACCGCATGTGGCGCATCAACGTGGCTGGGACAGCGCGCGTGATGGAGGCGATTGCCGAGGCCAACCGCACTGCCGGAATCACCATCAGGCAGTTTATTTTTACCAGTAGCGTGGCGGCCTATGGCTCCGATTTGCCCGAACCGGTCGCGGAAGACGCGCCGCTGGCTGGTCATACTCTGCCCTACGCGGTCCACAAAAGAGAGAGCGATCTCGTGGTGCAGCAGAGGGCGCCGTCGCTGCGTGGCTGCGGGGTGTTTATTCTGCGTCCGCACATTTTAGCCGGCGCAACTGTCGAAAATTATCTGATGGGAGCCTTTCGCGGAACGCCGAACGGCAAAGGCTCGCGTGCCGCGAAGATGCGCGCAGCGTCAAAGCGCCTGCCTTGCATGTTGCCGTATGGCCAGAAATATCTCGATAATAAAATCCAGTTTGTCCACGTCGACGACATGGCGCGGCTGATCGGCTGGCTTCTAAAACGCGAGCCCGAAGCGCAGCGCCTGACCGTTCTAAACGTGGCCGGCCGCGGCGATCCCATGACCTTCGCACAATGCATTGAGACGGCCCACGCTAAGCTGCTACGTGTCCCCGGACAATGGGCCATGCGCCGGGTTCTCCAGTTTCTGTGGACCTGGAAGATCTCTGCCATCCCGCCTGACGCCGTTCCCTATATGACCGGCCAATACACCATGATCACTGACCGCCTGCAAAAGTTCCTCGGCGGTGACTACGAACGAGTGATCGCTAAAACCAACGCTGAAGCCTTCGTCGATTCGTTCCAGAAAAACTAGGCAGCCGTTCGAACACACTCGGGTGGGCCCGTCCTTATCGCGCGTCACGCGACAGGGCGTGATTCTAACTTTCTACCTGCACCACGACGCCGATTCTTGGGAAAAAAGCCGGTTTGGCAAGGTCGTTTAGGGCCCCGGGAATACGAGGCGGTATTCCGCCGTGATGCGCCTGCCCTAAACTACGCCTCATCCTACCTGCTCGCGTAGCTGTCTGCCCCAAGAAAATGCAGCGAGACGTAGGGCTCGTCGCCCAACACCCAGCTATCGTGACCGGGGGGGCCCGGCGGAATATAAAAGAGCGTGCCGGGGCTGAGTTCGTGAATGATGCCATCGTCCATCGCCGCCGTGGCGGAACCGGAGAGCACCATGCCAACATGTTCGACGTTGCAGCGCGACGCTCCGACGCTGGGACCAACGTGTAGCGACCACTTCCACCCTGGCTGGTAGGTAGCGCGGCCAATGGTCATGCCTCCGATGTGGACTACCTCGAATTTTCCTTTTTCGAAGGTTCGTATCTCGTCGGGTTCTTCGAAGCGTTTCAGGACTGTCTCAAGCATGGGCATATCTAACTCCCTTCGGGCGCAAATGCGGCCGCCTATGAACTCAGGCTAAATCAGTTTTTGCTTTTCCGAGAAGGTCTCGGCGTTCTCAGCGTCCCGGCGGTTACGGACTCTTCGTCGCGCGATATAGTCCCGCGATGCCGAACGAATACGGAGTCCAGGAAACTTCGCGAAAGCCGGCCTGATGCATTCGGTTCATCATTTCGTCGGGAGCGGGAAAGCGTTCGACGGACGCGGGCAGATAGGCGTACGGGCCTTTAACGCCAGAGATGACTGTGCCAATCGCGGGAAGAATTTGCTTGAAGTAAACACGATAGAGGCTGCCGAGCAAGCCACCCGGTTCGCCGAAATCGAGGATGCCGCACTCTCCACCTGGAGCTAGCACGCGAGCAATTTCGCGCAAGCCCGCGTCGTAGTCGGCGAGATTTCGAAATCCAAATGCCGAAGTCACCAGATCAAAATGGCCATCGGGAAAAGGCAATCGCAGCGCATCGGCTTCGATCCATCTCAGCGTAGCGGCTCTACTCTTCTCCGCGGACTTTGCGGATGCGCGCTGCAGCATCGCATGGGAAAAATCAGCGCCGAGAATTTGCGGGGATTGCGAGACTGTTCGTCGGCTCAACGCAAAAGTCATGTCGCCGGTTCCGCAACAAAGATCGAGCACGCGCACCCGTGGGCGCCGCAGGATCGCATCGAACTTGCGCGCGGTGCGCCACCACCACAGCCGGTCAATGTTGAAGGAGAGAACATGATTCAGGAGATCGTAGCGCGGCGCGATCGAAGTAAACATCTCGCGCACGGCTCGCGCCGCGGAATCGCGGTCTCCCGCACCCAAAGGAGCGGCGCCGACAACTCGGGAATTAAACTCTTTGTCCACAGTGTTAATTGTGCGCCAGCTTTCTTATTTCATCGATTGCCGAGCGCACAACAGCCTCCGGCACGTCGCTGATGATTTCAACTTTGCCAATCTCGCGCGGCAGGATAAAGTGCACGACTCCTTGCTTCGTCTTCTTGTCGGAGCGCAGGCGTTTCACAATATTGGCTGTCTGCAACTTCATGCGCGGCAGTTTGCCAAAACCAAGCACGGCATTCGTAATGCGTCCCGCTGTTACGCTATCAAGTTTGCCGGTGGAGAGCGCTATGTGGGTCGCGGCGATCATGCCCCATGCTACGGCTTCACCGTGGAGCAACTCGGCATAGCGCGTCTCGGCCTCAAGCGCGTGCCCAATGGTGTGCCCGAGATTCAGCACTTGCCGCAGTCCACCTTCGCGCTCGTCGGCGCTCACGACCGAAGCTTTGAGCCGCACGGAATCGGCAATGACTTTTTCAAGCACCACCGGATCGCGATCGAGAATCTCGCTGCGCTTGTCTTCGAATAAGCGGAACAGCCCGGCATCCCCAATGATGCCGCATTTCAGCGACTCGTAGAGGCCGGCGCAGTAGTCGCGCGACGGAAGAGTTTCAAGAACGGCGGGATCGACGAGCACAGCGCGCGGCTGGTGAAAAGTCCCGAGAAGATTCTTTCCCGACACCAGGTTGACACCGGTCTTTCCGCCGATTGCTGCATCGACCTGCGCGAGGACGGTCGTCGGCACCTGAATCACATCCACTCCGCGCATATAAATGGAGGCCAAAAAACCGGTGACGTCGCCGACCACGCCGCCGCCAAGAGCAATCAGCGTTATGCCGCGATCCGCGCCCAGTTTGACCAGTTGGTCCGCCAACTTCTCGAGGGTGGCAAGGCGCTTTGAGCGCTCGCCATTAGGCATTTCAAGCAGGTCGGTTTCGATTCCGGACGCCGTCAATGATTTGTTCAACACCTTTGCCCAACGCCGCCGTAGCGGCGCGACCGTCACCACAAATGCGCGGCGGTTCTCGAGAAACTTAGAGAGGCATTCGCCAGCACGGGCAAGTAGGCCACTTCCGATAAGCACTTCGTACGATCGCGAAGGCGTGGCGACTGGAACGCTGATCATGGAGATTAATCATAGCGTACCAGCGCGGTAGGATGATGGACACCCGGCGAGCCAAAGCGCAAATCAATGGCGAATGCCTTGCGGAACAATCCTTTTAGGTAGATTCTTTCCGCAAACCTGAAGACGAGAACTGGCGTCGAATCAAGCCGCAGACGCAATTCGGCGAATCAAAAACATCTCCGTCACCAGCGCATGCCAACCGTTATGGGAAAGAAGCTAGTCTCGACGTCGCTGTCATAGGCTTTATGGTAGCGAAATTCGACAAACAACTTGGCGTTGCGAAGAACGTTTGTGCGATAGGTGATGCCGCCACCATAGTTGTAGCCGCCCGCAATTTTGGTGTTTGAGGCAAGCGGTTGCGGAAACGTGAGCGCGAGGGGATCTCCGAAGCAGGTCAAATCCCACCAGGTGTATGCGGGCTGGCAGAGGGCTCCGGTGGACAGCAACTGGTAGTGCGCAGAAACGGTGCGGTCATAGAAACCGACGCCGAAAATTCCGTAGGCTCCCAAGTTGCCGATATGGCGAGGCACATTGACGATGCCATCGAGACTGAAGGACTGCATGCGGCCGCTCTGGCCGGGCAGACTCTGTTCGCGAATTACGCTCGGCTTAAAACCGAGGTCGTAGTACATGTATTCGCCATCGACGCCGAATATGCGGTTGAAGTTCCAGCCGGCGCCGACTACTGCGTTAAATGAGTTGCCAACGAACTGCGCGACATCGCCGCGACCGATGCCCAGTCCCGCGCCGGCGGTGAAATTGAGGTGACTGAAGCTCGATTGTGCCGAAGCTAACGATGCAATGAGTCCACAAAAAACAAGCAGGAACAATATCCGAATCCTCAATCTTGATCTCCTCTTTATTTTTCACAAAAAAATGTGGCGCCAGAGCCACTCTTTATAGCCCATCCTATCGCCCGCGCTCTGGGACCACGGGTGCAGCTGCGATTACCATTTTCTCACTTAGATGCGGGGAACAAAAAAGATTGTCAGCCTTTTTCCGGGATCAATCGTGTCCGGGGGCGGAACTGCGGCTCATCTTCTTTACCACCACGGGCCAATACTCGCGGAGCATATTTCCGCCCGCCCGGCTTGCCAAGTCAAGACCATAACGAAACAAAGTATCTCCAACGGTGCGATTTCGGTCGGGCCAGTAGACGTTCGCCAGCGCCTCGCCCATCAGCGGGCCCCCGAGTCCTGCCCATGCGATGCCCTCATGACCCTGATCGTTGCGCATGATAAACACGTGTTGCACCGAATATTTGACGGCGTGGAAAAAACGGGGATTGATCTCGGCATAGAAACGTGGATCCTGGTGCAGAGTGGACGCCAGAACGAAGGTGCCGAAGAATTCGCCGGAAGCGGTGCGCGCAAGCGCCGACCCAAACCGCTTGCCATATGCATCCCAACCCTGGCCGAAGCCGGTAGGTGCGTTGTCTGCCTGGGTGATGGCGGAGCCGAGGAGTGCCCATGTGATCGAGTTCACGGAACCCGTGTTATCGACAAATAATTCAAATTTCTGGCCTACCGAAAGCCGTTCGGTGCTGGTAGCGATATTGGGAAAGACGATGGACTTGCTCTCTAACAGATTGTAAATAGCCACGGGCCTAGGAGGCGTCAGCGGCCCAGTCGTTTGATCGGCTGGCGGTGGGGAGGACGAGGTTGCCTGGGCTGAAAGTGGAGTGGTCGCAACCAATGCGCTCACTGCAGTGATAATCAACGCGCACAGCGGCTGTCGCAGCGAGAAGGCTCTATCGAATTGGCGGACCGGTTCGCACTTGATTTCTTCCACTCCAATTTGAAAGAGACAGGGTACCTGGCTAAATGGCATCGCTAGAGATTACCCAATCGTCGGCCCGGCGGCAAACGATTAAAGGCATCACCGCGAAGTTTCAGGGTTTCGAGGTTTTAAGCTCGGGTTTGGTCAGGCAACTTCTCCGGCTCGGCTGGCCAAATACTGCAGCAGTTCGCCGACGGTGAGGCCCGATTGAAGCATCTGAATCAACTCTTCCACGCTGACGCCCACTTGCGCGCCGAAAGCTACAATCTTGGCCACCGCGCACTGCAGCGCCTCCTTTTGGGCCATGGTGAGCGACTCGGCAAAACTCCCACTTGCAGCCGCAGTCGGTTGCGTATGCGTCGACATTCGAGACTCCCGCGATGTGCGGCGCATGGTTTCGCATAGCGCATGCGCCACGGTTTTCTTCGAACTGGAATCCGCTCTCTCGCCGCGGAACGCGCCCGGAGCTTCCCCTTTGGGCGCCGAGTTACGGCTATCATCCGCCAACGGAGTCCGGCTGCGCTGTGATGGCGCTTACTTCTATTTGTGATGGAAAAGGATCGTTTGTGGAAAATTAGAGTTTTGATTTGGCATGAAGCATGAAGAAAGATAAAACCTGGCATCAAGGGAGCATATCCACTGCACTAGGTGACCGGCTTGTCTTGCCGGTGCAGCAGCGAGGCAAGGATCGAGACGCCCAAGACGACCAGCACGGTGGTGAGCGTCCATTCGGTGGGAATGTTTACGGAATGCGACGCCAGCATTTTGACGCCAACAAAAATCAGCACCGCCGATAGCCCGTAGTGCAAATACTGGAACCGATCCATCATCCCCGCCAGCGCGAAGTACATGGAGCGCAAGCCTAGAATGGCGAACACGTTGGAGGTATAGACGATGAAGGCGTTCAGGGTGATGGCGAGAACGGCTGGAATCGAATCCACAGCAAAAAGAATGTCGCTGGTCTCGACCATGAGCAGCGCTACCAGTAGCGGAGTAGCGTAGAGCCTCTCGCCCTCACTACTGCTATCTTTGCGCGTGAAGAATTGGCCGCCGACATATTCTTTGGTCACCGGGAAGGCACGGCGGAACAGGCGAAGAATAATGTTTTTCTCGGGCTGAATTTCTTTGGCGCCGTGGCGCAGCAGCTTGATCCCGGAATAGACCAGCAAGGCGCCGAATGCATAGATGATCCAGCGAAAGCGAAGCAGCAGACTTACGCCCGTCGTAATGAAGACGCCGCGCATGACGAGAGCGCCGAGAATTCCCGCGAAGAGCACCTTGTGCTGATGCTCTTCGGGAACACTGAAATAGCGGAAGATGAGGAGAAATAAAAACAAGTTGTCGACGCTGAGCGAGAGTTCGATGACGTACGCGGTTACGAATTGCAAGGCTTCAGGGCGGCCGAAGCGCGACAGAACCAGCAGCGCAAATATTGCGGCGAGCATGATCCAGATCGCGGACCAGATAAGCGCACGGCGAACGCCCAGGCGACTCGATCCGCGATTGAGCACGCCAAGGTCGAGCGCCAGCATCGCCAGCACAAACAGGTTAAAGAGAATCCAAAAGACGACCACAAGGAATCTTACGGCAGTTGGCGGGCGACAGGAAACCAAAAGGCAGGAAAAACGAGAGGCAGGAAAAGCAAAGCAGAGGAAAGGCGAAACCGGGGAAAATCAGAATAACGGGTTGGCCGACCTAACTACTGGCCTTGTTTTTCCTGCGCGTTTGGTTTTTCCGCCTCTTGTTTTTCCTGCCTCTTGCTTTTCCTGGCTTTTGGTTTTCCTATAACCTGCTCTACTGCGCTTCGCTTCTTGGAAGCATGGGCAACAATTTGGGCTCAGGTCTCTTTTTCCTGCGGCTTTTGCGGTTGATAGACTTCGGATGGGAGCTCTCGGCAGGACCGCGGTTGATGAGGTCAGCGAGCGTCGTATTTTCCAGAATTTTTGCTGCCGCGTCCCGCACTTCCAGGAAAACTTTGTAGAGGGCGCTGTGCTCGGCGTCGCGATCGATCAAAGCGCGCAACTGGTCGGCGTCGCCAAAGGGGGCCAGCGGCCCGTCGATCAAACGGATGATTTCACTCAGGCGAATGTCGGCGGGCGAGCGGCGCAGACGATATCCACCCTTGGCGCCGCGTACACTCTCCACGACGCGGGCGTTCTTCAGTTCCAGAAGAATCAACTCGAGAAATTTTTCCGGAAGATTTTCTTCGTAGGCGATGTCGCGGATCCGAATCGCGCCTTGCGTGTAGCGCCGGGTCAGTACCATCAACGCCTGTAGCGCGTACAACCCCTTTTGCGAAACTTTCATAGTGTCAGCCGACTCCGCGCCCAAACTAACTCTATCTCAGTGATAGGCATTATAGAAAATGCAGGCCGGTTGCCAAAGCGTGTGCGAATTTAACTCGACCAGCCGTGTGATTTCAACGGGTTACAGCTAGATTGTAATCGGGGAGCGGGCGCAGCTATGCAAGGCTTTGCAGTCATGCACCGCCTTATTTCTACGGTACGCCACGCGGCGACGTCAGCGAAGCAATCAGCGCAAGCGCAGAATCTCAACCGTGATGTTATCCGGCCCGCCGCGTTCTTTAGCGAGCGCGATCAACTCGCGGCCGGCCTTCTCGGCGCTGTTGGTTTCGACAAGGTCGAGAATCTCGGGGTCACGCACCAACCCCCACAATCCGTCGGTGCAGATCACTAGTACGTCCGCCGGGCGCAGCGGTTCGGGCTGTTCGGGCGCATCCATGGTCAGCTCAGGATTCGTACCCAAAGCGGCGGTCAGAATATTTCGTTGGGGATGATGCTCGGCTTCTTCCGCGCTGATCATCCCCGCCTCCACCAGCCGCCCAACATAGGAGTGGTCGCGGGTTACTCGCGTAATGTGGCCGTCGCGAACCAGGTAGAGGCGAGTATCGCCGACATGCACGAAATAGAGCTCGTCCTGCACCACCGCCGCGGCCGTGCAGGTCGTTCCCATCCCCCGGAGCTCAGGATGGGCAAAGCTGTATTGCCGAATCTGCTCATGCGCAGCCTGCAAAGCCTCTATCAGCGCGGCCTGCGGATCATTGCCTTCGGCGTCGCGGTAGACCGCCATCAGCGTCTCTACAGCTAATCGGCTGGCTTCCTGACCGCCTTCGTAGCCACCCATTCCATCGGCGACCACGGCGAGTCTCCCTTTGAGCAGAAATTGCTGGTCATCGTCCGGCTCCCAATAGCCGAACGAATCCTCATTATTCTGGCGCAGGCAACCGATGTCGGATTGGCTGGATACCTCTATGCCGGTGCGCACCTTCATCCGGACACGATTTCACGGGCGGGAATATCAAGCATAGGGAAGAGTCAGCCTTCACGGGCAAACCCAAGAGATTATAAAGGTTGCGGGCTAGAGGCTCAAACCCGATCGGGAGCAGGTAGCGTTCCAATTTTGGAGTGGGTTGCGAAAAGTAGCGCCGGCATCCTTGCCGACTGCCGCTCGAACGGCGGCGCTACAATCATGTGCGCGCTAAACCAGGACACTACCACTGGGAGTGCGGAATGAAAAACGAACGGCGCGAAAGCGAGATGATTCGACTGAAAGCATCCGACCAAAAGGAGACGAGGACGGCCGCGGCACGGCCGTCCCCAAGGGGACCAGATACGAAATGCGGTAAGGACAAACGACCGCCGATTCCTCCTACAAAGGGCTACGATGCTGGCCCGCAAGCCCCGGTCGTGTTGCTGTCACTGACGACGCCCGCCGCCGATCCTATAGGAACATAGAAGGGCTGAGACGTGACGCCCTTGAATGCAGCGGTAATTACATAATCGCCTACATAGCTCCATGCCGGGGTTGTCGAGGGGTCCACGGCGCTGTTCACCCATGTGCATTCTGCGGGTTCCACGGCGGTGACTAGGCCGGTCTGATTATACTCAAGGGTCCCGCTTGTATAGGGCGGACTAGACGGCGCTGGGCAAGAAGGAGCCTGACAAGGAGGAAGTAGTATGCCGCCCGCCCCGTTCGAGGAATATTGCGCGTCAACGACCGCCGTATACACCAGCCCTCCTCCGCCAAGAGTAACGGTCTTCCCATTGCTGTAGGTCCCGATAGCAGCCAGTTGGATGGTGCCCCCGTTACCCGACAAGGTGACGGTGCCGGATTGACCAGAGGTAGCCACACCATTTATCAAGGTAGCTTTCAGCTGGATGGACTGCAAGTTGTTGGTGGCTCCGCAGCCCAGCATGCTGAACAGCAGCGCGCAAGCTAACGCGGCAAAGATAGTTGTACGATTCACCGCCGAGTACCTCCCAAAAGGAAATCTTCCGCATCGTCGCAGCATCCGTCATATCGGACAAGGTAACCAAAGTCACGGCACTACACGGAGGGCAATACTTGGCCTCTGGTTCTCGATACATGCACTTGTCGTAACCAAGACAGCTATGATCTGAAACTGCGCCGAGGGTCAGCGCCGCGCCGGTCACCGTTACTCGTCTACAATCACTCCATGCCCGAGCCAGACTCCGAAATCAAACCCACGCCGGCTTCAAGTCAGCCCACACTCCCGCCGCCTCCTGCCGCGCCTGCGCAAATTACCGAGTTCCATATCGGCGACGAATTCGGGACCGCCAAGCGCAACCTTCCGCCTGTACGCATTGTGCTGATATGCCTGACGGCAGTAGCTGTGATTGTGGGGATTTTTGCTTTCACCGAGAGAGCGAAACCACAGGGCGCGGGCTCGGTCGATTTCGTATCTGTCACGAACGTCCCAGGCCAGAATATGGTGCTGAGCGCCATCACCTTAACGCTGCGCAATACTGGCGAGAAGCCGCTGTGGATACACTCCTTAAAAGCACAACTCATAACGGCTGATAATCGGACGCTCGAGGACGAGGCCGCGTCGGCCGTCGATCTCGACCGCTATTACCAGGCATTCCCGGTTTTGAAACAGGGTTCCGAGCAGCCGCTTTCACCGGAGACGAAGCTCCTCCCCGGAGCCGTGCAGAGAGGGACCATTGTCGTCGGCTTCAAGGTCACAAAAGATGTTTTCGATCAGCGCAAATCTCTGACCATCGCGATTCAGCCCTATGACCAACCGCTGCCCGTCATTTTGAAATGAAGAAACAAGTGATGAGCGATCGTAATGAACCAATCGTAGTGAACCATGAACGATGAATGATGAACGATGAATGAGAAGTGACGGTGCGCGGACTAGCGCTCCGTGCGTCATTCGTTCTCAAGCTGCTGGCGCGCCTTCGCCAACGCGGCCTTCTCTTCCCGGCTCACCTTTGGATACTTCAAATCCATATCCTTGAGTGCATCGACTACAGCTTGCGCGACCACCAGCCTTGTAAACCATTTGTTATCCGCGGGCACGACATACCAGGGTGCGTGAGCGCTGGCCGTGTGTTGAATCATCTCTTCGTACGCTTGCTGGTAATCATCCCAGTATTCGCGTTCCTTGATATCGGCGGCAGAGAATTTCCAGTTCTTGTCGGGCGTGTCGAGCCGCTCCAGGAAGCGTTTCTTCTGTTCCTTCTTGGAGAGATGCAGAAAGAACTTCACCACAGCGATGCCATTCCTGGTAACGGTGCGCTCGAAGCTATTGATATCTTGGAAGCGCTCTCGCCAGATATCTTTCGTTACCAGGGTCTTCGGCAGCTTCTCGTTTTCCAGAATCCGGGGGTGGACGCGCACCACCAGTACTTCTTCATAATACGATCGATTGAAGATGCCGATCTGACCTCTCGCCGGCATGCACTTCGTGGTTCGCCACAGATAGCCGTGACGCAATTCCTCCACCGTGGGTGTTTTGAACGACCAGACCTCGACGCCCTGAGGATTCACCCCCGACATCACATGCTTGATGGTTCCATCTTTGCCGGCGGCATCCATAGCCTGAAAGATGAGCAGCAGACCCCAGCGGTCCTGGGCGGCGAGGATATCCTGCAGACTGGCCAGTTTTTTTACGCCGTCGGCGAGCAACTCTTTCGCCTGCGGCTTGAGTTCTGAGCCGAGTCCATGCGTGTCCGCCGGGTCATGATCCTTGAGGCGAAAATGTTTTCCGTGGTCAATGCGGTAGCGGCTGAGCAGCTTGTCGATTTTCATAGAGATATTTTAGGCGATTCGGATCGCATGTGATTCGCCGCCTTACGGATGCAGGGGATAATAGTAGTACGTCGTTGTTCCCACCTGCTTCCATCGCGTATCGAGCCGTCCGGTAAGAGCGGGGGGTGGTTCAGCGATGAGCGTCTGCGCTCCGCTGCTGCGGAAAGCGGCATAGAGTTGCTCGCGCCCTTCTTCGGTTAAATGCCAAAATTCCGGCTCATCGGGCGACATGATGTCGGCGACGATTCTGAGCTGCGCGAAATGAGCCCAATAGGAAAAGTTGCCCGCCCCAACAACAGCAACCGCAGTGCCGGCCGGAACCGGCAACTGGCGAGCCATCTCTAACTGGCTCTGAGCGGACTCGGGACATCCATTCACTATCAATTTGGCCGCGCTGCTGGCAAAGGAGAGCACCATGATCAGGACCGCAGCAGCGATGCTCAGCCCTGCGATGCGCTGCGAATCGAGGTTGCGGGAGTCGATACTCCGGGAATCGTGGTTCACGGGTTGACGCAGAGAGAGAAACAGAGAAAGCCAAATCAAGACGACAAAAGCTCCGACGAAGCGTGCTTCGAAATGGACCAGCATATAAAGACCAACTATGGACAGCGATATTGCCAGCAGTTCCCACTGACGGCGGAGCCCGCGCATGAAGCCAGCGGAATTCCAAAATAGCAAGAACAGAAATCCCGCGGTCAAGCTGGGCTGGGCAACAACGAGCAATTCGATCACAGGCGGCACATGGTGCGCGATGACGCTGAGCTGCGAGCGGAGGTTGAAGGTAGCCCGGTGGCCCTCGTTCCAGTACGACGGATCGTAGGACGGCGGATAAGTGCCCGGTATCGGGCCATTGAATTCGTAGATAGGCGGCTCGACCGCAAGCGTTCTGGTGGGATGCTTAGGCGTGCCGCTCGCTGTAGGAATGCCCTGCCAGTGGATCACCGTCCCGCCCGGGCTCACAAAGGCGGAGTAATTCAGTTTCCCGGAATCGCCAAAGGTGAAGCGGCCGCGGGGCGCGGATAGTGCAATCACGAGAGGAGCGGCGACAAGCGCGAACGCTAACACGCTGCACAGATTCTGCTTCCAGCGCGGCACTTTGAAGAACAAGACCAGCAGAAAGACGAGGCTAATGGGAAACATGATCGCTTTCGCCCAATAGCCAACGCCGAGAGTTAATCCAAAAGCCGCAAACGCTAACGGCCCAGTTTGCCGGCGCAAGCGCAATAACCAACCAGCAGCCATGTAAATGAAGGCCGTAACTAGCAAGTCCGGGCCAATCAGCGAAACCGTAACGATGGCGAGCGACGACCACAAAAAAAGGGAATATCCAAGCAGGCAGAGCGCCCACTCGGGTAGCGCAGACAGATCGCTATTTTTCGCATCGGCATTCAGGCTGATCGTGTCGAGACTGGCGTTCAAGAAAAAGCGAAACGCAAGGAACGCCAAAAGCAGAATGAGGATTCCTTCGAAATGGGCGAGCGGCAATTCCTTCTCCGGCGACAGATGGAGCCGAATCAGAGGAGCCAGTAACACGGAATTAAGTGTGCCCCAATAGCCATTGGCGACTGCCCCCCAGTGGCCCTTCGCGATTTCTCGCGCAATGTCGAGATAGTCCATGCCGTCGGGCGTCAACTCGTAGCGGCACGCCCAGACCTGCGCCACGCCAAAGCCCAGCGTGACTATCAGGAAGCCATCGCCGATGCGGCGCCGTGATGGCGTTGGGTCTTTATCGAGAAAGCCGGAAAAGAATGTCATCGAGCCGTGAAGAGCATGAGAATTGACAGTAAATCACATTCGCTGAGGATGGGCGGTGAAAATGGCAGTGACCTGACCAATCCAACATCGGCGGCACCACAATTTCTGGGTGGCTGATTCAAGAAATGCAGCCAATACTTGAGTACGAAAAGTAGCGTAAGCACGAGTGCTAAAATATGCGTATGGCTACGGGTAACGATGTTAGAAACTCGCGAACTCTGCTGACCCATAATGGCGCATAAAATAACCCTCATTCCAGGCGACGGAATCGGCCCCGAAGTCATTGATGCCACCGTTCGCATACTCGAAGCTACTGGCGTTGAGTTTGAATGGGAGAGCTTCGCCGCCGGCGCCGAAGCCTTTGAAAAGTACCACGAATACATTCCGAAAGAGCTTAGCGAATCGATCGAGCGCACTCGCGTTGGATTGAAGGGGCCGGTGACTACGCCCATCGGGGGCGGTTTTTCGAGCATCAATGTTGAATTGCGCAAGCGCTTCGAGCTTTTCGCTAACTTCAGGCCGATACGGAATCTGCCGCATATTCCTACGCGCTATCCGGGAATCGACCTGATCGTCGTGCGCGAAAATACCGAAGGACTTTATTCTGGCATCGAACACGAGGTGATTCCGGGCGTGGTCGAGAGCCTGAAGATTATTACCGAGAAAGCCTCGACTCGCGTCTCGCGTTTTGCATTTGAGTATGCGCGCAAGAATCAGCGGAAGAAGATTCATTCCATTCATAAAGCCAACATCATGAAGCTGTCGGATGGATTATTTCTGCGCTGTTCGCGGGCGGTTTCGAAGGAGTACCCGGAGATCACTTATGGCGAGCACATCGTTGACAACACTTGCATGCAGCTGGTGATGAATCCTTATCAGTACGATATTTTGCTGATGGAGAATCTCTACGGCGATATTCTTTCCGACCTGTGCGCGGGGCTGGTCGGCGGACTGGGGCTGGTTCCGGGGGCGAATTTTGGGCACGAGTGCGCGATTTTTGAGGCGGTGCATGGCTCGGCGCCCGATATTGCGGGAAAAAATATCGCCAATCCCACTGCCGTGTTGCGCTCGGCGCTGCTGATGCTGCGGCACCTTGGCGAGGCTGATGCGGCGTGGAGAATTCGGAACGCCATCGATGAGGTTTACCGCGACCGCAGCAAGCTTACGCGGGACGTTGGGGGAACGGCGGGAACTTCTGAGTTCGCGGAGGCTATTATTCAGGCGATGGAAACTCAGAGTGCGGCAAAGCAACATGCTCATCAGTAGCGAAGTGAGTGCTCAACGCAGTCGGCCATCTGCTAAACTATTGCGTTTCGGTAAAGGGAGCGGCCATTGCTCCGTCGCTTCATCTCTCTGGTTCAGGGGGCTATTCTGAAGGGCATCGAGGTTCCATATAATCGCGGGCTGCATCGCTTTGCCGTCTTCGTAGCGTGTGCGACTTTTATACTCATCATTGCCGGAGCGCTTGTGACCAGCAACGATGCGGGCCTTTCCATCCCTGACTGGCCCAGGTCCTTCGGATCGTTCAGCGTTCCCGAATTGCACGGCGGAGTGCAATATGAGTGGAGCCACCGCGCAATTGCAGGCACGATCATTCTCTTGACGATTTCAATCGCAGTGTGGACGTTTTTGGCGGAGCGTCGCCGCTGGATGAAATGGCTGGCTATAGCGGCCTTCGGAACGGTAATCACACAGGCCTTTCTTGGCGGGCTCACGGTGATCTTATTCCAACCGCCCTGGGTGTCGACGGCGCACGCGACCGTGGCGCAGACTTTTTTTTGCATTGGCGTCGCCATCGCAGTTTTCACTGGGCGGCGCTGGGTTGAAGAGCATCCGCGGACTGAGCTTGATCAACGCCGGCCTGCGCTTTTTACTTTGACGCTGCTATCGATTTTTGTGCTTTATGTGCAGCTAATTCTTGGCGCCATGTTTCGCCATCACGGAATGAGCTGGTGGCCGCATGTTGTAAATGCGGGCGTCGTCGCTATCGTTCTCTCTTGGACGGCGATTCGCGCCATATCGGTCTATTCCCATGTAGATGCGGTTCGGCGTCCCGCCATCACCATGCTTGGCTTAATGGTTGCGCAGCTTTGCCTCGGCTTTCTTGCGTTTATCACGCACGTGATGTGGGGACGAGATGCTGTGCAGCCCGAAACGCCGATGGTAACTGCTACTGTCACTCACGTGGCCGTCGGCGCGCTGCTGTTGGCCACTACGGTCGTGCTTGCGATCCAGGTTTGGCGCCATGTTCCGGTAGCTTTCGAAGAGCGCGTGGCAGGCGAGGATCCGGTGGCGGCTTAGGGTGAGGTCAGAGGTGAGATTGCAGAGGTAAATCCGCTCCAGGTGATAATCATCCCCTCCACGTCGTAGAATGTATTGTGCCCTCGAACTCAACGGCCATTGACATCGCTCCGCCCACTCAGCCTGCCCAAACTACTCCCGCAAGCATCATTAGCGTGCACAACGTGGTACATCGTTACCCGGACCGCACCGCCCTGAATGGCGTCTCGTTCGAAGTTCGCCCCGCCGAACTCTTTGGATTGCTGGGCCCGAACGGCAGCGGCAAGACAACTCTGTTCCGCATTCTTTCGACGCTCATGGTCCCAACTTCCGGCGGCGCCACTATCGCGGGCCTCGATGCCGTGCGCCAGCCCGGAGCGCTGCGCCGGCGCATCGGCGTCGTCTTTCAGGCGCAGAGCGTCGATCCGAAGCTCACCGCCTATGAAAACCTTTGGCATCAGGGACACCTTTACGGACTGCGCGGCGGGGAGCTAAAGGCGCGCATTGACGAGATTCTTACCCGCGTGGGATTGCTCGATCGCGCGGGCGATCTAGTCGAGACTTTTTCCGGGGGCATGCAACGCCGGATCGAACTTGCCAAAGGCTTGCTGCATCATCCTGAAGTGCTGCTGCTCGATGAGCCGACCACCGGTCTCGATCCCGGAGCACGGCGCGACCTTTGGCAGTATCTGGCAATTCTCCGCGATCAAGAGCGCGTCTCGGTCATCGTCACGACACACCTGATGGAAGAAGCGGAGCGGTGCGATCGGCTGGCCATTTTGAATGAAGGAAATCTGGTGGCGCTGGGCACCCCTGAAGCTTTAACCCGCGAGATTGGCGGCGACGTTATTTTGCTGGAAGCGCGCGACCCGCAGTCGCTCGCCGAACGCATACGAAATAAGTTTCACGTGGACGCGACGGTCATGGATCAACACATTCGCCTCGAAATTGAAAATGGACACCACTTCGTTCCGGAGGTGGTCGAGGCCTTCCCTGGAGAAATTCAATCGCTCAGCGTGAGCAAGCCGACGCTGGAGGACGTGTTCATTCATCGTACGGGGCATCGGTTTTGGAGCGAGGATGCTGTAGCATCACCGGAAAAAGGCACGAAGAAAACGAAGAAAAGATCCTCCTGACCCGGAGTGGCGTTCCTCACACCGCTCTTACTAGCGCTTAGCGCGAGAGCAATTGCGAAATCCTCGGCGATGACAACAAATGTGGAAGATAAATTGAAAAAGGTGTGTCGACTTGGGTTTACCCTTTGCTTGATGGCGGCCATCGGGATGCAAGTGCCGGCTCAAGACAGAGTTCTTAATGGCGACGACGCGCCGCTCGTACTGACGGGGGCCATCCCTCTGGCAAATGTCAAAGGGCGGATTGATCATTTCGGTTTCGATCCCGTCGGCAACCGGATCTTTGTTTCAGCGCTGGGAAACAATACCGAAGAGATCATCAATCTCAGTGCACAGACCGTCAGTCACACCATTTCAGGAGCGGCAGCCCCTCAGGGCGTAGTGTATTCGCCGGAAACAGATCGGCTATTCGTCGGCAGCGATCACGGCAAGCTCTATATCTACAGCGGGTCAACCTTCAATTTGATTACATCCATCGATTTCGGAGATGACGTCGATAACCTTCGCTACGATGCGGCGGAGAAGTGCGTTTATGTCGGTTACGGGGATGAAAAGAGCGGCGCAATCGCAATGGTCGACGCGGCAACCAATAAGCGCCTCGACGACGAGTTCAAGTTGGGAGCACATCCTGAGTCTTTCCAGTTGGAAGTATCAGGCCCAAACATATATGTGAACCTGCCCGATCTGAAGCAGATTGCGGTGATCAATCGGCGCACGCACGCGATCGCTCGATGGCCTTTGCGCGTCGCGGGGAACTTCCCCATGGCGCTTGATGAACTGGATCACAGGCTGTTCATTGCCACTCGGGCTCCGGCCCAACTGGTCGTCGTCGACACCAATACAGGGCGACCCGTGGCGGCTCTTCCTGCGGTTCAGGACGCGGACGATTTGTATTACGACTCCGCCCGCAAGCGCGTGTACGTTGCCGGCGGAGAAGGTTACATCAGCGTTTTTCGGCAGGGGGACGCCGATCATTACAATCTCCTCGCCAAAGTCCCGTCAGCGTTGGGTGCGCGCACGGCTGGGTATTCCGGCAAGGGTAGAAAAGGATTCGACCGTCTCTACGTTGCCGTTCCTGCTCGCGCCGACCATGGCGCGGAAGTTTGGATTTACACGGTTCAGGACTAACCTGCGATTCAAAGCGAATATCTAGCAAAATGAAGAGTCGCCCTAGCGCGTCAAGGGCTGGCCCGTCGGTGTCGGCGCGCTCAGCAGTTCCACAAACCGTTCGTAGAACTTCTGGGTATCCAGATCGACCTGCACCTCTACCGGTTTCACCTCACGCTGCGGCTTATCTTTTTCTGACCAAGTTAGCGTGTCGCCATAGCCTGCGCCGCGATCGAGGTTCACGTCCATATAGCGAATTTCTTTCTTCGTGATCACGCTCGGATCGAGCCACGCGACCGATGCGAGCTCATCCCATAGATAGTTGTAACTGCCGCGCAGGTGTGCGTATTTGCCGA
This sequence comes from Terriglobales bacterium, assembly GCA_035483045.1. Lineage (GTDB taxonomy): Bacteria > Acidobacteriota > Terriglobia > Terriglobales > Acidobacteriaceae > Acidiflorens. The sequence goes on along the minus strand of DATHQD010000007.1, from coordinate 106,799 downwards.
TGTACTGCGCCGACGGCGTGTTGCTGGCTTTGATTTTTTCGATCAGGTCGTTGGTCATTCTCGTCTTCACCGAAATATCGACTGTCGTGCAGACAATCTTTTTCCATGGGGCGCGCAGCGCAATGTGCGCCGCTTCCGGGTCGAACCAGATATTGAATTCGCGGCGGGGAGTATCGACGAACTCCGGGTCATCCGTCTGCGGGCTCAGACTTGCGCCCATGAAGACCAGCTCTTTGGCGAGGCTCGGAAATTCGTGATCGATGGAAATGGCGAGCGCGAGATTGGTCATCGGGCCGCCCTCATAGATGGTGATTTCGTGCGGATACTTGTGCACCATGCGAACAAGAAAATGCGCCGCATCTTCGTCGGATGCCTTGGTCGTCGGCTTCCCTTCCGGCATCGCACCCACTTCGCGCGGCGCGTGATACCTCGACGGAGTCCACACCCCGAGCCACGCGACTGTGCCGTAACGCTGTTCCCACTGCTCCGTTTCTTCTTTGGTGCGAACCAGCGGGTACTCGGCTCCGAGCAAGACGGGGATGTCCGTGCGCCCGATGATCTCAAGCATGCGCAGCGTGTGTGCGACTTCTTCGGTGAGCCACGCATCGCCGGTCACCACGGTGATGCCCAAGACTTGAGTCTGGGGAGATTGAATGAGCAGCAGCATGGCTTGCTGATCGGTGCCTGCGGGGCCAGCCGCGTCCTGATCGATGATGATCTTGCGTTTGCCTTGGGATTCGCACACAAGAGATGTCATCACCAATAAAACAACGGTCGCAATCGCCCTGCGATTCTGAAATCGGTACAACTTCATTCACGCACTCCATTCATGCGCTCGGAATTTTGGAAGCGTGCCATTGTAGAACCTCTTGAGGAGCTCTGCCAGTTTCTCAAGAAGTGTGTAATGGCAGCAACAATTGCGGGCCACGCCGATCGGCGAATAGAATAAGCTGCGGCGATTAAGAAAGACTCCGTTTTGCCTTTAGAGATGCTGCTCCCTTTTTCTCTTCGCCCCAGAGGCCGGTCCGCGTGAGTGTCGTCTTTAGATCAGTTCGAAATTGCGCGGCGTGTTTTTGCTCAATCATCGTCGTTCTCGCTCCGATCCGCGCCTATCCGCAAGAACCCGCGAATGGCGGTATCTTGAAGGGCTATGTGCACGATTCGAGCGCCAGGCCGGTCGCGAATGCCGCCGTCTTTCTGCGGCTTTCCACTCAATCTCCGACCCCGGCAATAGCGCCAGAGAGCACGGAAACTGATTCCGCAGGCGCATACCGTTTTGCATTGCTTCCGGCGGGCGCCTACACTCTGCGCGCCCAGAAGAACGGGTATGCCGAGGCAATCGTCAGTCATATCCCTCTCGCGCGCAAGGAGCTGAAGAAGATTGATCTCGTGTTGCTGCCGCTCAAGACATCTGAATCGCAACCAGCGTCACCGACCGGGGCACCCACCGCCAACCCAGGCGTGGCGGCGCCAAACTTTTTCGACGAACCTCAATTCACCGTGGCGGGCGTAACCGCCGGTAGCAGCGCGGGCGGACACGGATCTGACACGGTGCTCCGAACCGGCGAAGCCCTGGCGCGGGACACGGTTTCGCTAAACTCTTCGTCGGACGAGAAATCTTCAGCAAACGCGTTACCCTCCGCGGCCGCCGAGAATTCGCTGCGAAATGCAGTGGCTCAGAACCCGCAAGATGCTGGCCTTCATCATCAACTGGCCGGCGTTGAAGAGGCGCTCGGGCATCCGTTTGAAGCGGTGCGCGAATATCAGCGCGCCGCAGAACTCGATCCTCGCGAACCATATCTATTCGACTGGGGAACGGAATTGCTGACCCATCGCGCACTGGAGCCGGCCACAGAGGTCTTCGCCAGCGGCAATCGCCTGTTTCCGAGGTCGGTGCGGATGCTGATCGCGCTCGGTGTCTCCTGGTACGCTCGCGGCTCATACGATCAGGCGACGCGGTGTCTGGTGAATGCTTCCGACCTGGCTCCTGACGATGCCGCGCCATATTTATTTTTAGGGAAGATGCTGAAGGTTACTCCTACTCTCTCGAAAGAATCCGTCGATCGCCTGGCGCGATTCGCGCAATTGCAACCGGACAATGCGCTGGCGAATTATTACTATGCGGTCGCACTTTGGAATACGATTTTCGCGAACGCGGATGAAGCCCCGCCTGACGCTAAGATTGATGCCATCCGCTCGGCGCAAGTGGAAGCGCTGCTGCAAAAGGCAGTGCATCTGGATGCGAAACTTAGCGCCGCTTATCTGCAGCTTGGAATCGTCTATTCCCAGCGCCGGGATTTTTCACAGGCAATTGCGGAATATCGAAAAGCCATCGCCGTCAGTTCCGAGCACGATGAGACGCTGGCGGAAGCGCATTATCGGCTGGCGCAGGCATATGCGCGCACGGGTGACACCGCAAAAGCTCAAGTAGAACTTGAACTGCATGCCGATTTGGATAAGCAAATAATGGAGTCTGTCGACCGAGAGCGGCGCGAAGTGCAGCAGTTTGTTATCTCGCTGCAGAACGGCAATGCGACCTCACAACCTCAACCCTGAGGCCGGTCGCGCTGGACGGGCCGAAGCGGGATGATCCGCACTCCTGTGCCTGCCCAAAGTTGACTCTACAACGCGACCACCCCTAAAAGGTGAGCTTGAGAGCGAACTGCACCAGACGCGGGTTGTTGACTATCGAGTTCACGGCGCCAAACCCGTTGGGACTGGTAATAGTGCCGGCGCTGTTGACGGTCGCCACGGCTATGTCATTCACTGGCATACCGAACTGCGCGTGATTGAAGAGGTTAAAGAACTCTGCCCGGAAATTCAGACCCATGCCTTCCCGAGGCAGCGCGAATTGCTTGATGACAGAAAAGTCGCTGTTGACGAAATCCGGACCTACGACCGGAAGGCGGTTCGCATTTCCCAAGCCCACTGTTGGCGCGGCAAAGCAGGCGGTATTGATCCACTGCTGCTGACTGTGGTTGGCCGCGTAGGGATCGCAACCAGCAACCTGGTCAGGGCGGTTATAGTTGTTGCCATTGCCGCCGTTGTTGAAGAAGACTCCAGATTGGTTATTGCTATCGATGAGCGGGACCGGGAACCCTGAGGTGATGTGCTCGATAAGAGTCAACTGCCAATTCCCAAGAAGAGTGTTAGTCAGGTTATTCCAGTCACCGCCAAACATCTTTCCCCTGCCGAACGGCAAGTCGTAAATGATGCTGGCTGTGAAGTTATTGTGGGCGCCGATTTGTGAGGGAGCCCAATCGAGTTTCTGCCAATTCGGCAGCGGGAAGTACGGCGCACTCAGCAAGGAGCCCAACCCGTCGGATAGGCCATTGTCGTAAGCATGCGCATAGGTGTAACTGATCAGAGTATAAAGGCCGTACCGGCGAGACTTGGTCTCGGCTTTGATTTGCAGCGAGTCGTATTTGGTGTCGCCGAGATCGGCGAACTCCAAGACGGAGTTAAAGTTCGGTACAACATAAGACGGTACGTATTGTGACCCGTCGGGATTGCAACCGATCGGATTTACAGCACAAGTGGAAGCGGGTGGGCCAGAGGTGTTGATGTCGTTCCCGGAGACCAGGATGTGATGCCCGCGCGCACCGGCGTAGCCAGCGGTGAGCACGACATTGCCGGGGAGTTGCCGCTCCACGTTGGCGTTGAATTGCTGCACGCTGCCGGGTTTGAAGTTCGTCGGCTGGTAAAACAGCGTTCCGGAAAATGATGAAAGAGTGGGTGGACCGGTAAAAATCGGAAATCCGGCGGACATAAGTTCGCTAGTATTGTTAGGGTTGGCGGGCCCGGTATAGCAAAACGAGGTCGTCAAGGGGCACCCAGCGGGGCCGAAAAAATCGGACTCGGCGAAGAAGGGCGGATTCGTCCAGAGGCCTTGCGCACCCTGGTTCCATGAGGAATCGTGGAAGATCCCATAGCCGCCTCGAAATACGGTCTTGTCGCTACCCAGTATCCTCCACACTAAGCCGATTCGCGGCTCCAAGCCCTTCCAATACATCTGCACGCCAGCCGCTGAGTTCACTCCGCTTTGATTGGAAACGAGAAGCTGACCCGTAGTAGGAATGAAGTCCGCCATGCGCCCATGCTCCTCCGAGATGGGAGTCGTCATATCCCACGCCAAGCCAAGATTGAAGGTGAGGTCCTTAGTAGCTCTCCAATCATCATTTACAAACGGCCGGTAGATTTTCCAGCGACGGCCCATAGTAGTGCCGTTAAAGGTCTGATCGTGCTCGGCAAGACCCAGTAGGCCCATGAGAACATCCGCTTCGGGATTGCCGGCGACGACGCCCGCGCCGCTAAAGTTTCCGGCAACGCCGGGGATCCAGAATCCATCCTGGAAAGCCTCATTGGCAGTATTCATCTGGTTGGCGCGCCAGCCAAACCCGACCCGAATCTCATGCTTGCCGCGAGTCAAATCGAGGGTATCGCCAAACGAGAAGATGTTCGTTCCACCCTGGAACGGAGAGTAACCGCGATCGCCAATCGCCCAATATCCCGCATTCATTAACACACTGACCAGCCCGCAGCTGAAGGCTCCGGGAGCGCAAGTGTCGCCTCCGAGGGGGCAGCCTAGGTTCGCTCCGGGAATCCCGCCGCCGATGGTCGCCGAGGCGCAAGTACCGTTACCCTGCGAAAGGATGTAGTCGAAAATCCGGTTGTAACCAAACGTAGCCTGATTCACCGTGGTCGCAGTAAACTGATGCGTTTCGCCAATGGCCGCCTGGCGTGCGTGGTTGATAATAATCTGATTACTGCCGAAGGCGCTCGCCTCGGTAAGCATTCCAGGGCCTGCCCCACCGGGTATATAGGAATTCGCCTGGTCGTAGCTAAAACGAGCAAAAGCAGTATCGACGGTCGAGAAGTTGTGGTCCAGACGAACGTCAAATTTGGTTTCGTCGAGTTTGCGCACCGGTTGGTTTACGAAGTTGAAGGAACAAGTAGTGCAGCCGGCGTTAGCGTTGGGCGCCGGGTAGAGGTTGATCAGGGCCTGACCAACGCGATCGGCCAAGCCGTTCGTCCCAGTCGGGATTTTGTTGCAGTCAGTTCCCGCAGGTTGGCTTCCGTTCGAACTTGCCGGCAAGGGGTTCCCTGACGCATCGCACTGGAAATAAGGATCAGCTGCCCCGAACATATTAGGATTGGCAATTACGAGGCCCGTGACGGGATTGCCATAGTTGTCCGCGCTGAAATCGCCGTTGCGCATTGCGAGCGTCGGAACTAGTCCGGTAAAGGCGATACCGTGCCGCTGGTCCTTCTGCTCGCCATCGATAAAGAAAAAGGTCTTATCCTTTTGGATAGGCCCACCAATCGAGCCACCATACTGGTTCAGATTGAACTTCTCCGCCGACGTGGCAAAGAAGCTCTTGGCGTCCAGGGCAGTGTTACGCAGAAACTCATACAACGATCCGTGGAACTGGTTGGCGCCTGATTTCGTGCTTACGATTACGGTGGGACCGGCGCGTGTGCCGTATTCCGCGGAGTAGTTGTAAGTCAATACTTTGAATTCTTCTATATCGTCGATCGATGAAAAAATCCCGATTCCGCCCGATGTCAATTCGTTGTTATCCACTCCGTCGAGAAGCCAATCGGTGCTGTTAGGGCGGGAACCGCCGACCGACAGAGAGAACGAGCCGCGGGCAGCCACTTCGCTGTCCGCGCCTTGCGTGAAAAAGCTGTTCGGATTCGTCTCTTGAATGGCGCCGGGCGTGAGACTTGCCAGTTGAACGAAGTCGCGCCCGTTCAGGGGCAACTGGGCCACTTGCTGCGAGGTGATGACTTGGCCGAGGCTTGGGTTGCTCGTTTCTACGGCAACTTCATTGGCGTTAACTTCTACGGTCGAGCTGACCGAAGCGAGGACTAGCGAGAAGTCGATCTCGAGTTGTTCGCTGATTTGCAGGCGAATATCTTTCTGCTCGGTCGTCCGGAATCCCTGCGATTCGACATGGATCGTATAGATCGACGGGGGCAGGAGTGGCACGAGGTAGTGTCCTGAGTCGTCGGTCTTCGTTTCGCGCGTCAGGCCATTGGCCTGGGAGGTGATTCTCACACTTGCGCCGGAGATCACGGAGCCGGTTTTATCGGCGACGTTTCCTGAGAGGCTGCCACTGGCCTGGCTGTAAAGACGCGGACAAAGGAAAAATACCGGACACAGAACCGCTACGAGCAGCGCAATTCGTTTCAGCATCAGTTTCCACCTTTTGGGGCCACCGTTTTTTGACCAGATAGTGGCCTTATAGACTCGACTCTTCGCGCGGGTGAACCCCGCCCACAACACTGGGAGTTTTCGCTTCTGGGCGATGGGCCATATAAATAGATTGGAAATGCAAAGTCAAGAGTTTTCGTGGCGAAGCGGCGAATGGATGGCGTCCGGAACGGGAATTCAGTTTTTCATAATGTCTTATGCATTCGCGGATTTTTGTCCGACGTGGCACTCCCACGCTTGCGAATCGCGAATGAGCGCGGGAACTTTGTGCTCGCCAGCGGCTAGCACGCAGCTCCACGCCTTCTAATTTTCGTAGAATTCAGGTTACGCCTGCCCCGATCGCGCCGAGTAGGGAATCTGCTTTATCCATTCGCCCGCGCCACCAGCAGAATTCCTACGCAGTAAAAGACGAACATCAGCGCGAGATAGATTTTGGCTTTACCGGGAGCGCCGGCAAATTCCTTCCACGCGAGAACTCCCCAGAGCGCGGCGACCATGGGGGCGGATTGTCCGATGGCATAGGAGCGCGCTACTCCTGTGAAATTACCCGCGACGAGATTAAAGACCATGCCGATGCCCCAGATAAAACCGCCGAGCAATCCGAGAGCGTGGCCAGAAGCGGGACCGCTGAAGTATCCGGCGAAACCAACGGGTTCACCGACTAGCGGATGGTGCATGAAATAAATGTTCCAGAGCAGGCATGAGAGCAGCGCGCCCAGCGTGAGGAACACGGCAATACTGTAGGGACCGAGCGCGTTGCCGTGAATCATGGCGTGCGTCGCAAAGGGAGCCCACAGTCCCATGAGCACACCGGAGACGATGCAAACGACGATGCTCTTCTTGGAGACAGATCGGCCCGCGATCGCCAGACTTCCATATGCCTTGCCGTCGAGAACTACTGCGATCAGAGCGCAGAGAACACCGGCACCGAGAAGCATTGCATTTCCCCTCGGCTGCAAGGCGTAACTTGAAATAACGCCGACGACGAGCGCGATTCCGATGGAGACTGGAAAGGCAATAGCAAGTCCGGCCATGTCAATTGCGGCCACCAGCAGCAGGTTTGCCAGATTAAAAATGGCGCCTCCAATCATGGTCGAAACAATGTTGTTGGTGTCAGCGGAGTGAACGTTATTCAAGAAACTATTGGCGTCGTGGCCCGTGCTACCCATGGTGAAGGCGAGAATCAGCGACACCAGAAAAATGCCGATTCCATAATCCCAGTAAAATAACTCGAAGCGATAATTCTTGACGCCCTTGTAAGTATTGGCCCATGAACCCCAGCAGATGGCGCTTGTGATCATCATTGATAGTGCAAGACCAAGAGTGTGGGGTGTGAACATCGCTTCTCCTTGAATTTTTCCTTGGGCGGTCGTCTTCTGAACCGGCTTCAGTTGGCGGTTGGTTACGAGCCTACTTGCCGCGAATTCTTGAAACGAACAACTGCAGGAACCGGTCGGCATCCACCTCAACGCAGACCTTAGCGTTGGGCGCGACTGCATCGACTCCCTCGACCATATAACGGTCGCCGTGCAGCACGTTGCGCTCCACCATGTTGTGGCGATTGGCCACCGTCTCGCCGCGCGTGAACTCGCCGCGCGTTTCAACATCGACATGCATCGGCGGCGCTTTCACGAGTGTCGCATCGATCGCCACGCCGACGGCCAGGGGATCATACATGGGCGGGCCGCTGAATCCAAACTTCGCCGAGAGATCGATCAGATAGTGCGCCACCTGATAAATAAAATCGTTCACCGGTCCGTGCATCTGTCCGAGTTGATCGAGATACTTTGGCGATAACAGCGTCTTGTCGCCGACGTCGAGACCGACCATGGTCAATGGCCATCCCGCCTGAAAGACGATCTGCGCCGCTTCGGGATCGTTGTAGATATTGGCTTCGGCGGCAGCGGTCGAATTGCCTCCGGTGATTGAGCCACCCATGATGATCACTTCCTTTACCAGAGGAACGATCGACGGATCTTTTTCGACGGCGAGTGCAATATTGGTAAGCGGCCCGACTGGGACGAGCGTGATTTCGTGGGGCGCGGCGCGCACCAGTTCGATAATGAGGTCAGGTCCCCAACGCGAATCGACTTTACAGTTGCTCGGGGGCAACTCGATGTTGGCTAATCCATTCTTGCCGTGCCAGAACTCGGCGGTGATCAGTTTTTGCAAGAGCGGATGCTGCGCGCCGGCGGCGACGGGGATATCACAACGATTCGCCAGCGAGATCATGCGCAACGCGTTTTCGAGGCCCTGCTTGGCAGTTACGTTACCCGGCACGACGGTGACGGCGCGAACATCGAGTTCCGGCGAATTCAATGCCAGCATAAGAGCCATGGCATCGTCGGACCCAGGATCGGTGTCGATGATGATTTTCTTGCCGGCGGCAAACGCGGGACTGGACAGCGTCGTTATGAAGAATGAGGAGAGAATTGCAGCGACCACGAGCTTTCCATGGAGTCGAAACCCACGGCCCGGAATTATCACAAGCGAACCTCCAGAATGCGAATTGCAAGACGCGGGAATCGCGCCGTAGCCTAGCCGCGCGATGTTTCCCTGTCAAGGCGTAACCGGTATTCAGCCTTCATCGTATCTGCTTTCATTGGATGTGCCGTACAATTGCACGGCAACGATTGGCGTGGGGAGGTTTGGCGGTTGCGACCCGACGCGGACGCCGGCATCTAAAGGTTAATCGGCGCGCCCGCTTATGGCGACGTCCGATGCCTAAGCCAGTTCGCGCAAAACATCATGGCGGTAGAACACAACCAGTCTCGGAACATCGTAGCCCACGCCCCTGTTGGCGGCGTGATCGCCGAACTGGCAGGACGGCCACTCCTGCCAAATGCCGGCATCCCCCTCAATCTCGATTGGCTGCGCGAGGTTCGCGTCAATACCAGCGCGGTCGAACGTCGCGCGCAATCACAAGTCGCGCGCCGCACTGTGAAGAAAGAATGGCAGGCGGCGTGGCTATTGCGTGCGATCACCTGCATGGATCTGACGACTCTTTCCGGCGATGACACCGACGAGCGCGTTCGCCGCCTATGCGCCAAGGGACGGCACCCGATTCAGCCGGAGTTAGAAAAGAAGCTCGGAATCGAAGAGTTGCAGATTAAAGTTGCCGCTATCTGCGTCTATCACACGTTTGTGGAGACGGCTGTACACGCGCTCGAGGGCAGCGGAATTCACGTTGCGGCGGTCTCGACTGGCTTCCCTGCCGGATTGTCGCCGCTGGCGGAGCGGGTCAATGAGATTCACCGATCGGTGGAGGCGGGGGCGCATGAGATCGATGTCGTCATCACGCGGGCACACGTTTTTGGCGGGCGATGGCAGGCACTCTACGACGAAGTGGCGGCCTTCAAACGAGCTTGCGGATCGGCACACCTGAAGGTCATTCTTGGCACCGGCGATTTGCTGACCCTGCGCAACGTGGCGCGCGCGAGCGCAGTCGCCATGATGGCGGGAGCGGACTTCATCAAGACTTCGACGGGTAAAGAGCTGACGAATGCGACCTTGCCGGTCGGCTTGGTGATGACGCGCGCGATACGCGAATACGCGCAGCAAACTGGAATGGCGGTTGGATTTAAGCCGGCAGGCGGCATTCGCACCGCGAAGCAATCGATCGACTGGTTGGCGATGATCAAAGAAGAATTAGGCCCGTCGTGGCTGCGTTCGGAAATGTTTCGCTTTGGAGCGAGCGGATTGCTGGGCGATATTGAGCGGCAGTTGGAGCACTCCGCTACGGGACGGTATTCGGCGGAGTATCGGCATCCGATTGCGTGAGCGAATCGTCGCTCTCGACAACCGTAGTCAGAGGAATGACGAAAACAGCGTGAGAACTATGTTAAGAATTCTCTTCGGCCCTGTTCTATGTGCGGCGGTTGCGGTCTGGCTCGTTTACTCAAGTTTTCCGCTTTTTTGGGAGCACGAAGACCAGCCCCATGTGTATTCGATCAGTTGGAGGTCGGCTGTAGTGCTCCTACTGCTTTTAGTTTTCGCTCAGGCTATCTCGTTCTTTATTTTTAGGCTTATTAGCACGAGAATTCGCGGGAACGTTCAACTGGGTCAGAAGAACGAATCGAGCCAACGCCAATGAGCATTGCCGAGAAATTTGTGAGCATGGAGTACGGACCCGCTCCTGAGGATTCGAAAGAAGCCGTGGGGTGGCTGGAGCGTCATGGCTTCCGCTTCCAACATTTTATTGGCGGCGAATGGCGGGCGCCGGCGGCGGGCGAGTATTTCGATACCGTCGATCCTTCGAATGGAGAGAAGCTGGCGTCGGTTGCGCAAGGCTCGGCGGCCGATGTTGACGCTGCGGTTAAAGCTGCGCGGGCGGCATCTTCGGGATGGCGGGCACTCACTCCCCATGCTCGGGCACGTTATTTGTATGCCATCGCACGGTTGGTGCAAAAGCATTCGCGGCTACTTGCCGTGCTCGAGACGATGGACAATGGCAAGCCTATTCGTGAGAGTCGCGATATTGATATTCCTCTGGTGGCTCGGCATTTCTATCATCACGCGGGATGGGCGCAACTTCTTAGTCAGGAATTTCCAGAGTATGTTCCTTGCGGAGTCGTCGGACAGATTATTCCTTGGAATTTTCCGCTGCTTATGCTGGCGTGGAAGATTGCTCCGGCGTTGGCGACTGGCAATGCTGTTGTGTTGAAGCCGGCGGAGTTTACTCCGCTCACTGCGCTTCTTTTCGCGGAACTCTGTCAGGAAGCTGGGTTGCCCGCAGGAGTGGTCAATATTGTTACAGGAGACGGCGCAACTGGCGAGGCGCTGGTCAAGCATCCGGACGTCGACAAGATCGCCTTCACGGGATCGACGGAAGTGGGGCGCGCAATTCGCGCGGCCACGGCTACGAGCCACAAGCGGCTTTCGCTCGAGCTGGGCGGAAAATCTCCGTTTATTGTTTTCGAAGACGCCGACCTCGACAGCACGGTCGAAGGCCTCGTCGATGGAATCTGGTTCAATCAGGGGCAGGTATGCTGCGCGGGCTCGCGCCTCTTGATGCAGGAGAGCATTGCGGAAGTTTTGATCGCCAAGATTCAGGATCGTATGAGCACGCTGCGTGTCGGCGCGCCGCTCGATAAAGCGATCGACATTGGCGCGATCGTTGCCGGCGTGCAGCTTGATCGCATTCGCAAGCTCGTCGATCAGGGTATAGCCGATGGAGCCACTTGCTGGCAGCCGCCGGTAGTGTTGCCATCGCGTGGATTTTATTACCCGCCGACGCTGTTGAGTAACGTGCATCCGACGTCGATTGTCGCGCAGCAGGAAATTTTTGGTCCGGTGCTGGCGGCGATGACCTTCCGCACTCCGTCGGAAGCGGTGGAGTTGGCGAACAATACGGTTTACGGTTTGGCGGCTTGCGTTTGGAGCGAGAGCATTAACGTTGCGCTGCATGTTGCATCGCAAATCAAGGCGGGAGTGGTTTGGGTAAATTGCACGAATCTGTTTGACGCGTCGTGCGGCTTTGGCGGGTATCGCGAGAGCGGCTACGGGCGCGAGGGCGGACGCGAAGGGCTGCTCGAATATTTGGAGCCGGTGTGGTTTAAGAACGCGCCTGCCCTGCCGGCCGACGCGGCGCGAGCGCTCGAGACGGAGCTCGATGAGGATACTGTCACATCGACTGAGACGAATGCCGGCGAATCTCCCGCCATCGACCGCACCGTGAAGCTTTACATCGGAGGCAAGCAGGTGCGGCCTGATTCCGGCTACAGCCTGGAGGTGCGCGGGACCGACGGACGACGGCTGGGTGAAGCTCCGCTTGGGAATCGAAAAGACATTCGGAACGCCGTCGAAGCGGCGCGCAAGGCTACGGGTTGGGCGAAGGCCACGGCGCACAATCGGGCGCAGGTTCTTTACTATTGCGCGGAGAATCTTTCGCAGCGGCGCGACGAGATTGCTCAGCGGCTTGCAGACGCCGTGGGCGAAAAGCAGGCTGCTGCGGAAGTGGAGCTCAGCATCGAGCGCATCTTCTCTTACGCAGCTTGGGCCGATAAGTTTGATGGCGCGGTGCACAAGCCTCCGTTCCGCAATGTTGCGATCGCGATGAATGAGGCGATTGGGACAGTGGGCGTCATCTGCCCGCGCGACGCGCCTCTGCTCGGATTTATTTCCCTGGTGATGCCCCTTCTCGCTGTAGGCAACACCCTGGTCACAGTACCCTCCGAAATTTATCCGATGATCACCGGCGATCTCTACCAACTCTTCGATACCAGCGATCTCCCGGACGGCGCGGCGAATATTGTCACCGGATACACTTCGCAGCTTCTGAAGACGCTCGCCGAGCATGATGATGTCGATGCCATCTGGTGCTTTGGCGATGAGGCGAGCTCTGCGGCGGCCAAGGGGATGTCGGTGGGCAATCTAAAGCAGGTTTGGACCAACGAAGGGCGCGCCATCGACTGGTTCGACTCGAAAGTGGCCGAGGGGCGCTGGTTTCTTGAGCACGCCACGCAGGTTAAGAATATCTGGGTTCCCTACGGCGAGTAGGTTCTGACAATCCTTGTAGTTTCGCGCCATCGATCATCGTGTCGTCTGTCATCCGGGAGGGTCCAATGCTTGAAAGAATAGACGCAGGAGGAGTGTTTCCGTTGCTGCTAATGGTGAGCGGGCGCGCGGCGATGGAGCGGGGCTCCGAGTGGATTGAGCCGCTGGATCTGATCAAGGCAATCTACATCGCCGATCTTGAACATGTTTCCGTCTTCTGGAGTGCCTGGGAGGGTTTTGAAAAGCTGGTCAATGATCAAACACTAGCTAATGGCTACTCGGCAACATACATTAATCGCACGCTTTACCTTATCCAGATGCAACTCGAGATGCGAGATAGTCCGAGCGGATGCTTCATTGGGTTTGGCAAAGCCTCTCTCACGCTCCAGAACGTGGTAGCCCTTGCCAGGGAAATCGCGTCCGATCGCTCCGGCGCGGCGTCAACACCATCGTCACGCGATTTTCTGTTCGCCACGTGCTCGCTGGATCAGGAACTCTCTGAGTCTCTGCAGAAATCCGGCCTAGAGCTTGTCAAACTTGAGGCCGCAGTGAGGGGGAAACTCCGCTGAGAGCGACCGCCACTCCTCGAGTAAAAATCTGTTGCATTGGCAGCGTTGAGGAAGCAGCTCTGGCTGTCGAATGCGGAGCGTCGGCGCTCGGGCTAGTCTCCCAGATGCCCAGCGGGCCGGGCGTCATCAGCGATGAACTGATCGCGGAGATTGCCGCTACCGTTCCGCCCGCCATTGGAACATTCCTACTGACGTCGCGGCAGAGCGTTGCCGAGATTACCGACCAACAGCGCTTCTGCCGGACGAACACGATCCAGCTTTGCGATCATCTCACTCACGGCACGCACCGCGAACTCAAAGCTGCATTGCCGGGTATTTCTATTGTTCAGGTTATTCACGTAACCGGGCCGGAATCGGTCGATGAGGCTGAGCGGGTGGCGGCGCATGTGGATGCGATCCTCCTCGATTCAGGAAACCAGAGACTTGCGGTCAAGGAATTGGGCGGCACAGGCAGAATTCACGATTGGGCGGTCAGTCGCGCAATCCGGGAGCGCATCGGCGTCCCCATGTTTCTTGCAGGGGGTCTCACGTCCGAAAATGTAAAGCAGGCGATTGACGAGGTTGGGGCGTTCGGCCTCGATCTGTGTTCGGGCGTGCGAACCGATGGCAAACTGGACGAGGCCAAGCTGAAGGGGTTCTTCGCCGCGGTGCGAAGTTCGGCTGCCGAGTCATTCTCCAAATAACCTACTTTAATATCGCTGCTCCAATGGCGAATGAGGAACCGACTAATAGAGTCAATGCTGCGACGGCGAGCGCCATGACTATCAAGCATCCATACGGAATTGGAATGTGGCTTAAATACTGTCGGCTGATTTTTTTGCCATTCCCTTTGTCTCGATGGCGCGCATCTAGTGCTCCTGTAGCGCATTTCGTCATTCGATGCGCAAGATCGAAGCGCGACCGCAGTATTTCATTTCTTGGCTGTGCCGTTCAAATCAGCTTCGAGCAGCCAACTGTCGCGATATCGCGTTGACTTTTCTTAGCCCTACAGGCAAACTCTCAATTCGCCCATTACCGCGCTGAGGGCACACAATAAGCCCGTTGCCACGGTCGTAAGCCAGGCGAAGACGGATCAGGAATCGTTCATCTTATGACTGCAGACCGGGTCTCCTACACGCTCGACTCGACGTTGGAGACGGTGAACAGTGCTGAAGAAACGGCTGGCCGGATGGCGACGGAGGCCGGTTTCGACGACGAAGAAGTAATGAAGATATCGATGGCCGTGCGGGAAGCGGCGGTGAATGCGGTTTTGCATGGCAACGCCTACGACCCGAGCAAGAAGGTTACACTGGCATTTGAGCGAACGAGTCACGACCTGGTCATCGTGATCAAAGATCAAGGCAAAGGGCTCGATGCCAGCAAGATTCCCGACCCGCTGGCGCCGGAAAACCTGATGAAAACGTCGGGGCGTGGTATTTTCCTGATACGCTCGTTCATGGATGAGGTGGAAATCCACCCCTCTCAGACGGGCACCGAACTTATAATGATCAAGCACGTCCACGGCAACCCCGCGGACTCCAAGGAGGCTCCTCAGTGACAATGAAGTCCAGCACTCGACAGGTGGATGGCGTCACGATTGTCGATCTCAGCGGCCGGATCACCCTCGGCGAAGGCAGCGTGGTTTTGCGCGAGACCGTGCGCGACCTGCTTTCCAAGGGACAGAAGAAGATCCTGCTCAACCTCGGCGACGTGAACTATATCGACAGCTCGGGCATCGGCGAGCTGGTCAGCGCTTTTACCACCGCCAAGAATCAGGGCGGCGAACTTAAGTTGCTCAACCTCACCAAGAAAGTTCACGACCTGCTGCAGATCACGAAGCTCTACACCGTCTTCGACGTCAAGGAAGACGAAGCAGGGGCGGTAAAGTCTTTCACGAAATAGCGGGCGCGGCTTGCTTCATTCGGAGATAGTGCGCCGCGAAGTTGTGGCTAGCCGGGGCTCGGCCCCGGCACTCCACCTAATTTGAGTGATGCGCTGCTTCCCTTTTCGGAACGGCGCTGCGAAAATTTGCGCGCAAATCGCGCTGAGACTCTTCCTTCGACCTACAATCAAAACTGAGGACGCACTTCTCGCCGCCTCAGTCCCTATGCTTCGCGCTCCTGTTGTTTTCTTTGAAATTATTTTTGCGATCCTACTTTTTATGGCCCCAATGTGCGTCGCGGGCAATGCTCCTGCGCATGACTGTGTGTCATTCGACCAGGCCAGTAAACACCTGGGGGCGAGCCAATGCGTCCGCGGAACTGTGCTCCATGTGGAGACGGGCACCAAGGGTGTTACGGTGCTCAATTTCTGCAAAGAGGCGAAGGCGTGCCCCTTCACGGTCGTCGTCTTCCCGGCCGATCTCAAGAAGATGGGCGACGTGCGCCAGCTCGAAGGGCAGCAGATCGAGATTAAGGGAACGATTCAGGATTATGACGGTCGCACTGAGATTATTTTGCGCCGCTCCAAACAACTGGGCGAGGGTGCGTTTCTATTATTTCCCATGGTGCCCACCGATTACGACGTAGAACGCGCCGGCCACAACGCATCCAGAGCGAAGCGCGTGAAAACTCCCAAGGCGAAGCATGTAAGAGAAGAGGAGCCGGTGCCGCTTGAAGAGGCGGGCGAACCGCAATAAGGCGCCTGTGCCAGATTTTCAGCAAAATCATCAATGTGGGTAGATGCAAACCTCACACCATACCCTTGCGTAACTCATCCAGCGGATACTTAGTTCCGCGCCAGACGATGCCGTCATTCCAGAGCGTATAAATCATCGAACGCAACAGCGTGTACATGAACAGGCTGGTGCTGAGTGGATGCAGAAAGAAGTAATAAGACGGGATTGCCGACATACCCGACATACCGTGATAAATCCCAAAGAGTGAAGTTAGTGCTATGGCGTAAGGAAGGCGCGCCCATCCGTGAGCCAAGGTCACGCCAAGGAACGGGCCAAGATTCAGAAAACCCAGGCCGATAATCGTGATCACCGTGCGCGGCCACTGAAAAGAAAGCACGGCAAAAAAATTCTTGGTTAGATTGTTGACGATTCCAAATGCGCCTTTCGCCCAGCGGAGAGAGATCAGATCTTCGCCAAAGACGTTGCGTTGCATGTACCCCGCGTTCTTGACGATCTTGCCAAGCTTCATGTCATCGACTACTTCCATACGCAAGGCGCGATACGTTCCAACTTTGTCGTAGACCGAACGCCGCACCATATTGAAAGCGCCCACGCCCATGTGATCGCGCGCCTTCGGATCGGCCACTTTCCACGGCCGGTGTCCGAAGACGAAGAGCGCCTGGAAGAAAGCAATCATCATTGTTTCGCTCGGGCGCTTCATGATCATGCGTGGGAAGAGAACAACGTGATCGGCCTGCTCAGCCTCAGCATAGGTCACGGCGCGCCACAGCGCGTCGGGTTTGAAGAGCACGTCGGCGTCGGTGAAGAGTAGCCAGTCTCCTGTTGCCTGCTGGCCCGCCGTCCACATGGCATGTGTTTTGCCTAGCCAGCCCGCGGGAAGGTCTGGTATGTGGATCACCTTCAGTCGTGTGGAGCGGACACTCTTGTCCGCTTCGGTCGACAGTACTGAAGCTGTCGGCAAGCGGACAAGAGTGTCCGCTCCACAGGATGCAGCCACTTCATCCATCATCTGGCCGGTGCGGTCGGTCGAACGATCGTTTACGGCAATCACTTCATAGTTGGAATAATCGAGAGCTAGTAACTGCGTAAGCGTCTTGCGAATATCTTCTTCTTCGTTGCGTGCGGGAACAATGATGCTGACTCTAGGCTCGCCGTCTGCAGTGGCTGGCCGGCGTTCCCATTCTGGCCGCGCGATGTCGGCGACGTGAGGCATGCCGATGGCGGCTTCGACGATGCGCGAAAACCAGGCGAGAGCGAGAATGCCGCCTGCAATCCAGTTAATTATTTGCCAATGCATTCTGCTAGGAAGATGCTCCTAAGGGAGCTTGCGGCTCCGCCGATTGTGCGCCGATCCGCATCGGCGGCGCGAAGCGCATGCCGTAAAAAAGGATGAGTGCGGAGATAACCATTGCTATCACCGGGAGCGCGAATGCGGCCTGCAGCGAACGCCGATCAGCGACCCATCCCATCATGGTAGGCGAAGGGACGTCGCCCAAAATGTGAATGATGAAAATATTCACCGCAATGGCGGTGGCGCGTATGTGAGCGCCGACCGAGTTGATGACTGCCGCATTTAGCGGAGATGTATTCAGCAGCAAAAAGAAAGCCGCCAAGGCGATTGCCGGCACCATGGCCTTGCCACGGCTAAAGAGCGCGACAATCATCACGGGAACGCCCAGTGCCATGCTGACGGCAGAAACCAGGTAATAGGAACTCTTCATTCGCGGTAGCAGGTAATCACCCAGCCATCCGCCGGCCAGGGAGGCGACGATTCCATCGACGACGATGATGATGCCAAAAATAAAATTGGCTTGCTCGAGCGAGTAGTGACGTTCGCTGTAGAGAAACTGCGGCATCCAGACTTGGATCCCGCCCAGCGAAAACGTCATCGCCGCCATGCCCAAGGTCGCGGTCAAGAATGCCCGGTTTCGCAAGACGCCGAAATATATTCTTATCAATTCGAGGTATACGGCTTCCAGACCTACGGCCGTGAGTAATCTTCCGATGGGAGCCAGGAGAGTACCCGCACGAACTCTTGCAGCCGAATCTTCCGGAGCCTCTTCAACCGAATCAAATTGCCCACGCTCTGGCTCTTTAAGGAAGAGCACGGTAAGCGCCAGCAGGAATCCTGGGCCCGCCGCGATGTAGAACGGGAACCGCCAGCCGTAGTGAGGAGCCAGATGGCCGCCCAGCAGATAGCCTGCGGCCGATCCTACCGGAATCGCCAGATAAAAGATGCCCAAGATGCGTCCTCGCATTTTCTCCGCGAACAAGTCGGCCACGAAAGTTGGCGCGATGGTGACGAAGGTCGCCTCGCCAATGCCGACCAGCGTGTGCCGAATCAACAGTTGCGTATAGGTGTGGGTGAACGCGGTGAGCAGGGTAAGGCCGCTCCAGAAGATGGCGCCAAGAGCGATGATCAGTTTGCGCGAATAGCGATCCGCCAGCGGCCCCACGAACGGCGCGGCGATCATGTAAAAGCCCAGGAAGGCGCTGGTGAGATAACCGATCTGCGTTTTGCTCAGGTGAAATTCGTCCTGGACCAGGGGCTGCACCGCAAACAGCACATTGCGGTCCGCATAATTCAGCAGATTGAGTGCGGTGAGCACAAGCAGAGCGCTGCGGGCCTGGAGTTTGGTTTGCGTCACCAACCGACCGAATATAGCATGGCGCGGAGGGGTTTATGGCGCGACCTGCATCGACTGACTCAAGCATTCGCGAGGTGCACCTGGAGATTTACGCTGCGAACGACCGCATGAACCAGCTTCTCCTCAAACACATGGACCCGAGCGCCTGGCGAGCGAAAGCGCCGGGCCTGAAAGCGACAGAGGGACGGACCATCGCCGCAATTTTTGCCCACATGCACAATAATCGGCTGGTGTGGCTGAAATGGTCGGCGCCTCATCTCAAATGCCCAGCACCGCTCGACTTCGCTCACTGCACAATTAAACAAACGGCAAGCGCCTTCAAGAAGAGTGATGCGGGCTGCTTACAGATGCTCGAAGAAGCGTTATCGGAAAGTCCGAATCGTCGAGTGACAACATTTTCACGGGGCAGTTGGGCGCCACATTGGCCGGCGGGACCGACGATGTTCGCCTACATGTTCGCCCACGACGCGCATCATCGCGGCCAGATCATCGCACTGGCGCATCAACTTGGCTACCGTCTGCCGGTCGAGGGAGTTTACGGCATTTGGCATTGGGAGAAGCTTTGGAAGGAGCTAGGTTTTGCGCGCGGACCGAGATAAATTTCAGTTGCTACTTTTCTTTCTCCGCGGCCATCGCGCAATCACCACTGTTGAAATCCCTCCACGCGGACGAAACTCGCCTTTGATTTCGGCCCATACCGGCTTCGCCCAGCGGACGACATCCTCCAGCACTTGATTGACGATATTTTCCTGAAAGATGCCGAGATTGCGATAGGACTGGAGATATTCCTTCAGCGATTTCAACTCCAGGCACAGACGATTGGGCTCATAGCGGATCACAATATTGCCGAAATCGGGCAAGCCTGTTTTGGGGCAGACGGAGGTGAATTCGGGATCGTCGACAACTATCTCGTATCCGGGAAATTGATTCGGCCAGGTTTCAATCTCGGGGAAATCATGGTCGAGGCCGGCGCTCGCGTGCTCGGCAGTGTAGCGCGGTAACGCATTTTCGGAAGACCGGTAGCGAGAAGATTTTGCCATCTGACTATTTTACCGAGAGGGGCAACAATTAACGGGAAATCAGCGGCGCCTGTTGCCTGATCCCCAGGGCAATTTCGCAGTGCCATTTCTGACGCGAACCAGCCGCCCGCAGCATCTAACAAGGCAAGTCTCGCGTGCATTTGTGTGCGTCCCGCCGCGCGTGGATGATATAGAGTGAAGCTTGTGGCTTTCTCTTCATGCCATTGAATGAAAACAGTTCGGGAAGCCAGCCGCGGCGCTGGTGGGTCGCGGCGCTTGCGATTCTGGCGGCGGTAATTGTGCTCGCCGCCTTCGTCTCGCGCCGCGATGATTCGATCGCAGTCCGCACCGCCGTCGTCGCGGAGGGTTCGATTCGCAGCCTGGTTTCAACCAACGGAAAAATTGAGCCGCTCAACAACTTCGAAGCGCACGCTCCGGTCGCAACTAGTGTGCAGCGCGTTCTGGTCAAAGAAGGCGATGCGGTTAAGAAGGGACAGCTTCTGGTTATCCTCGATGACGCGGAGGCTCGGGCCCAAGCCGCCCGCGCTCAGACTCTATTAAAGGCAGCGCAAGCCGACCTGAGCGCTACCGAACGTGGAGGAAGCCAGGAGGAAGTGCTCAGCCTCGACGCTCAGTTGGTCAAAGCCCGCGCCGATCGCGATGTCGCACAGCACAATGTCGACGCGCTGAAGAAACTCGCCGCCGAAGGCGCAGCCACGGCGGGTGAAGTACGCGAAGCCGAAAGTACCCTTGCGACCGCTGAAGCGCAGCTTACCTTCCTCAAGCAAAAGCAAACGAAGAGATATTCCAACGCAGATTTAGCCCACGTCGAAGCGCAACGCGTAGAAGCCGACGCCACTTATGAAGCGGCACAGGATGTATTGTCGAAATCAAACGTTCGCGCTCCGTTTGATGGCATCGTTTACTCGTTGCCCGCGAAGCAAGGTGGCTTTGTCGCGGCCGGAGATCTACTGCTGCAAGTGGCCGACCTGCGCAAAGTGCTCGTGCGTGCCTTTGTCGATGAGCCTGACGTGGGCCGTTTGACTGCGGGTGATGCGATTGAGGTTACATGGGATGCGGTCCCTGGCCGCGTTTGGCACGCTTCTGTGACTGCCATTCCGTCGACGGTTAAGCTGCACGGCACGCGCAACGTCGGCGAGACGACCAGCATCATCGATAACAAGGATCTCAAACTTCTCCCGAATATCAACGTTGGAGTGACCATTGTGGTTGCTCAGCACGATCACGTGTTGGTGGTGCCGCGCGAGGCGGTGCGCATGGACGACACCCGCCCCTACGTCCTCGAAGTCTCCGGCCACGAACTCAAGCGCCGCGATGTGGAAACTTCTCTTTCGAGTCTCACCCAGGTTGAGATCAAGAGCGGCCTCAGCGCTAACGACGTGGTTGCGATCAGTTCAATTAATGGCAAGCCTATTGGCGACCGAACGCAGGTCAAGTTTTAGATGATCAGTCGCGCCGCCAAAGTTTTCCTGGTTTTGGTCATGCTTATTGCTGCGCTGGCCGCCAGCGTGGCGGATACTCCCCAGGAGATGCTGGCGGCTGGCCGCATCGACGACGCCATTGCCAGTTTGAATAGCCGGATCTCCACAGCGCCCTCCGACGCCGAATCCGCTAATCTCCTGTGCCGCGCCTATTACGCGCTCGGCGATTGGGATCGCGCGGAGTCGTCGTGTCGAAAAGCTACAGTGCTCGAGCCTGACAACAGCCGTTTCCATCTGTGGCTCGGGCGGGTCTATGGCGAAAAGGCGGATCGCGTGAATTTCTTATCGGCGGCCGGCCTCGCTGGAAAAGTTCACGGAGAATTCGAGCGCGCTGTGCAGTTGGATCCGAAAGATTTGGATGCCCGGCTCGATCTGGCGGAGTTCTATCTGTCCGCACCCGGCATCGTAGGAGGCGGCGACCAGAAAGCGCGGCAGCAGGCGCTGGCGATTGGCGCGATCAATCTAGCGCGTGAGCACTGGGTTTACGCGCGCATCGCCGAAAGGAAAGATGACCCGGCCACCGCTGAACGGGAATATCACCAGTACATCGACCTTAGCCATGGAGACTCGGAGGCATGGTTAAATCTTGCGCTCTTTCTCCGCCGCCAAAAGCGCTTCGATGAAATGGAGCAGGCCATCGTCAAGCTCAGCCAGGCGCAGATGACGAAGCCTGATGTATTGGTGGAGGCAGCTCAGATGCTTTACGGTGCCGGCCGCAATAATTCCCTCGCTCTCGAAATGGTGCGCCGATATCTGACCTCTGGCCCTGTAGAGGCGGCACCGGCATTTAAGGCGCACTATCTGCTTGGCGCGCTGCTGGAGAAACAAGGTGACAAAGCCAGCGCGGCGCGAGAATATCGCGCTTCGCTGGCGTTAGTTCATAACTTCACTGCGGCGCAGAAAGCGCTCACCCGAGTTGCTCACTGAGGATGGCGCGACTTTCTCCCCGCCGTCATGCCGTCTCCCATAACTTGCCAAGTCACTCCCGGCCTTGCGTCCGGCGCACTACAATTTGTGCGTCGCGAATTCGTTATCCCCGGCGTGCTCTTCGCCGGATTTACGCGGCGAGATTTTGATTGTTGGTGCAACTTGTGAAATCGCCAACCACAAAGGTTTCGAAAGTATACGAAGGGCACCGGCGAGTAGGTCTTTTACGGGACTTTAGAGTTCTTTATAGTTCAAAGTTTTCGAGGCTTGCGTTTTTACCACGAAGGTGAAGAGATGAAATCCCGATTGCCGCAGCGTTCGCGTTCCACACATTTTCTCGCGCTAACGGTCGTGCTGACGTCTGTAGTGATGACCGCAGCCAGCGGCCACGGCGAACCGTTGCCCCTTGAGCGCGCCATTCGGCTCGCGCTCACACACAGCACCACTTCGGCGATTGCCAGCGCCGATGTGCAGCGCGCCTTGGCCTCTTATCGCGAACTTCACAGCGCCTACATTCCTCAGGTCTATATCGGTTCGGGACTCGGTTATACCTACAATTACCCACTCAGCATTGAAGGAAGTGCACCGGCTTTGGCGAATGCCATCGCGCAAAGTTCGGTATTCAACCCCGCGCAAAAACAGTTTCTCGGCGCGGCGAAAGCGGAATGGCATGCGGCCGAATTTCAGGAAAAAGACCAGCGCAACGCCACTATTCAGGACGTCGTCTTAACCTATGCCGAGCTGGCAAAATGGGAGGCCAGGCTGGTGCTCCTGCAGCAAGATCAAAACCAGGCCGAGCAGATGGAACAAGCGGTGTCCGAACGCTTGCAACAAGGTATAGACAGCGCCGTCGATCTCAATAAAGCGAAGCTGACGGTAGCCCGGGTTCGTCTTCATCAGGCAGAAGCGCGTGGCTCCGCCGACGTGCTTCGCCATCACCTGTCGAACCTGACCGGTGTGCCAGCTTCGAATATTGAGATCGCGCCAGAGACAATTCCGGCTCTGCCGCCGGCGGCGGCGCCAGAGGATATTTCGAAGCGAGCGGTAGCCTCCAGCCCGGTAGTCAGGATTGCCGACCAGCATTCTCTGGCGGAGTCGATGCGAGCGTTGGGCGAGCGACGGTCATTGCTGCCGTCGATCGATTTCTCCGCTCAGTATGCCCGCTTTTCGACCTTCAATCACTACGCCGAGTACCTGCCGTACGGAAGCTTTAGACCCGACAATGCCACGATTGGCGTTGCTCTTAAGATCCCGCTGTTTAATGCCAGCCAACGTGCTCGCACCGAGGCGGCCCAGGCTGAAGCTCTCAAGGCGAAGAGTCAGGCAGCTGCAACTCGCAATCAGGTGGCAGAGGAAACTTTGAAACTGCAGCGAACCGCCGAGCAACTCGAAGCCGCCCGCGAGGTCGCGCAGCTGGAATATCAACTGGCGCAGTCCGGCCTCGAAGCGGCACAGACCCGAGTCGACTCAAAGACGGGCACCTTGCATGAATTAGCGGATGCGCGAGTGCAAGCGGCCGAGCGCTATCTGCTTTTCCAGGATGCCGATTTCGAGTATCAGCGAGTGCGGCTGAATCTGCTTCGGGCTACTGGTGATCTCGAGAAATGGGCTTTGCCCAGTACCGATTCGTCTAGCTACAAGTAATTGCTGCTGCTAAAGTATTCGGCATGATCAGATTGTTACTAATGGCCTGCGCTCTCGCCGGAGCGATGTTCGGCCAACAGCCGCCCAAAATGATGACCAGAGTTGAGGTCACTTTCCACAGTCCCGATGTCTCCGAGGGAAGTTTTGCGGCCATGCCGAAAGTCTTTTACCGAGCAGGAGACCGATATTGTCGCATCGAGGAGGCAGCTGACGCGGAGCATGGCCTCCACAATCTGATGATCATTAACGAGCCGGATTATTGGGCGGTCAATCTTCTTGCGAAAACAGCGCAGCACGGCGTCGACCCGGGCCCAACGTTCAACTGTCATCTACCAATATTCGCGTATGGTAGCCCCCAATCTTTAGACGAGGAGACGAAGGAAATCAGGCAGTTGGAGTTTGGGCGAGAGCTGGAGTTTTTCGAGAGCAAGGGAGCCGTCCCCGAGTCCGGCCCAGTGCTCTTTAAGCACGAAACAACTTCGTATAAGGCACAGGTCGGAACGGCATCACTGACGTTATTCCTTGCCAAATCACCGGAACTACCAGTTGCAGTGTCGCTGAAACGCGGGGACAAGAACGAAATCTTCTTTTACTCGCAATACGCCCGAATGGAATTTGATTCGAAGCTTTTTGCGAAACCCGCTGACGTGAAGATTCAGGACTCGAAGCCCTGAGTTTGGATCATTGGCGAAAAATCCCCATTGCAACCATTGACCGCGGCGGGTTGTCTGGAATCGGAAGCGGTCTAGAAATGGACTTCGCAGAAGTCGCATCGTTTCATGCTCAAACACTGGGGCTTATGTGCGGAGCCCCACCCCTCAACCAACTAATTCCAGCCGCTACTGATTCTCGCGCCTCAATGCGCCAAAACGACGTTCAGCGTGGTTCTTTTGCACTTTGACCTGGGCTAAGGCACACTTGGACAATGAGTTCCACGCTTTTGATCGAGCCAAGGGTGTACCTGAATAGTAGCCTGAGACAGAGTAAGAGCGGTCGCAAGAGTGTTAAAATAGAGACTCCAATATGCCTTTAAAAACGCTGTTTTTAAATCCTCCTTCCTTTGAGAACTTCGATGGCGGCGCTGGTTCGCGCTGGCCGGCTACACGTGAGATTGAGTCGTATTGGTATCCGGTCTGGCTCGCCTATCCGACCGGAATGCTCGAGGGCGCACGGTTGTTAGACGCCCCGCCCCACCACATCACGGCGGAAGAAACGATTCGCACTTGTAAGGACTACGAACTGCTGGTGCTGTTTACCAGCACTCCAGGATTTGCCGGCGATGTGCGCATCGCGGAGGCCATCAAAGACAGCAATCCTCACATCAAGATTGCCTTCGTCGGTCCGCACGTCAGCGTGCTGCCCGAGAAGTCGTTGATGGAAGCGAAGGTCATTGACGTAGCCTGCCGCAAAGAGTTCGACTATTCCATTGTCGAATATGCTCAGGGCAAGCCGATCGAGGATATTCTCGGAATTTCCTATCGCAAGAATGGCGGAGTTGTGCACAATCCCGACCGCCCAACGATTCAGGATCTTGATTCGCTGCCACACGTCACTGACGTCTACCGGCGCGATCTCGACGTGCGCCGCTACAATGTTCCTTTCTTGCTCCATCCTTTTGTCTCGCTTTACACGACTCGCGGATGCCCCGCCCAGTGCACCTTCTGCCTCTGGCCGCAGACGCTCAGCGGACACCCGTGGCGCAAACGCTCCACCGATGACGTGGCGCGCGAAATGGCCAAGGCGAAGGACTACTGGCCGTACGTCAAAGAATTCTTTTTCGACGACGACACCTTCAACCTGCAGGCAGCGCGTACTGAGGAGTTGTGCGCCAAATTGAAGCCGCTTGGGCTCACCTGGTCTTGCACTTCTCGAGTCACCACGAGCTATCAGACTTTGAAGGCCATGAAAGAGGCGGGCTGCCGTCTTCTCATCGTCGGCTACGAGTCGGGCGATCAGCAGATTCTGAAAAATATCAAGAAGGGCGCGACCGTCGAGCGTGCGCGCCAGTTCACCAAGGATTGCCACAAACTAGGCCTGGTGGTGCATGGGGATTTCATCCTTGGCCTGCCCGGAGAGAGCCGCGAGACCATCAAGAACACGATCAATTTCGCGAAGGAATTGGACGTCGAGACGATCCAGGTTTCGGTGGCACACGCTTACCCGGGTACGGAACTGCACGAATTCGCCATGAAGAATGGCTTCATCACCAGTGAGTCAAAAATGGTGGACGATGGCGGCCATCAGATGGTGCAAATTGAGTATCCCGGCCTGCCCGCGGCCGAACTCATGGAAGCCGTGCACCACTTCTACGATGAATACTATTTCCGTCCCAAGGCTGCGTACCGCATTCTGAGGAAAGCGATGTTTGACAATTCAGAACGTAAGCGTCTGTACAAAGAGGCGCGGACGTTCCTGAAACTGCGCGCCCAGCGCCATAAGTGGGTCAAGGAAAACCGCAAAGAAGAAGCGCCCGCCCCTGAACCGGCCAAGGCGTAGCGGTCGATTGAGTCAGTGACTTTTCGAAAATACCTAGTCCTCGCCGGGATTACCGTCTTCAGCACTGCGGGTGATTCCCTGCTGGCGCGCGGCATGAAAGATGTCGGCGCTCTTTCGCTGCATAATCTCCCTGGCCTCTTAATCGCGATCCTGAATCCGTGGGTGGCGCTCGGCATTGTCTTCCTGCTCACATTTTTCACCTGTTATATGTCTGCTCTCTCCTGGGCTGACCTCACCTACGTGCTGCCCGCCACGTCGCTTGCCTATGTTCTCGTCGCTCTCGTCGGCCATTTTCGATTGCATGAAGTGATTTCTCCGACACGATGGCTCGGCATCGCTCTGATCGCCGGCGGTGTTGGCTTTGTCGCCGCCGGACCGTCGCTAACGCCCGGAGAGGTAAGTTCTCACGAATCGCGAGATTCGTTATCCCAGAAGGTGGAATTGTGAGCGATTTTTACGCCTGGGCCGCGATTGCGCTCATCGTCGTCGCCTCCACCACGGGAGACGTTCTGCTGTCGTATTCAATGAAGCGCGTCGGCGATGTTGGCGAACTCTGGAAGCGGCGCGGCATGCTGGCCGTCATTGGGCGCGTCTTTTCGACGCCCACGTTTCCTCTCGGCGTGGCCGCGATGGGCGTCGCTTTTTACAGCTTGCTCTTTGGGCTCTCCTGGGGAAACCTTAGTCTGGTCGTGCCTGCGTCCGCCTCGCTGACTTTTGTGGCAAATGCCTTGGCCGCCCGCATTTTTCTGCGCGAACGGGTCGGGCGCAGACGCTGGATTGCCGCCTTGCTCGTGGCCGGTGGAGTTGCGCTGATGGCGGTCTGAATGCCGCTAGATAAATAAATGCGCAGGAATCGCGAGCGACTGCGCTTCCCTTAGAAGCAGCTGTTCCTCTACCACTCGCCTACGGAATAGCTCCATCTCCTCCGCGTATCGGGCGGACTTAAGCTGGCTTATGGCCGCCTCCGACCTCGCCAACTCCGCGAGTACATCGGCCAGCTGACTCTTTCCTCCCCGACTCAAATAGACGAACTCTATGCACGCTTCGGAATGGCCGCGGCGTCCCTTTACCTCACCCACGGCCCGAAAGGAAGCAGAGTTGACGTGCACGACGAGTTCTGCTCGTACGCCGTGATCGATCGGCAGCGTGGTGTCGACGCAGCATCCGCCAAGGCTCAGGTTGAGAATCTTGCCAGGAAGAAAGATGCCATTGGATGGGAGGCAGCTGAACGTCGCTGTGCCGCCGCAATTGAACCGCGGATGACGGAGACGACTCTCGGGTTCGTTAGTCCGCTCAGCCATGTTAAGAACATCGTACGTTGTGCGCGGAGGCTTGAGAATGGCATCAACGTAATGCGGATTTTCAAACCGAAGTAATTGAAGTCGTCGCGGCAAATCGATGAACGGGTCACTTGAAGAATCTCATCAGCCCGCTTGGCGCCAGATCGGGCACGAGGAAGCTGACGTTCTTGCGTCCGGCGAATCGCGCCACGGCTTCCGCAGCCAGATAGCCGCTGCGGACCGCGCCCTCCATGGTCGCGGGCCAACCGGTTGCAATCCAATCGCCGGCCAGAAAAACGCGCGGCCACAGGGTTTGCGGCGTGGGACGGTATTGGTCGATTCCCGGGCGCGGCGAATAGGTTGCGTGCACTTCTTTGATCACCGTAGACTTCAGGAGTACTGCGTCAGGCGCGTGCGGGAAAAATTCTTGCGCTTCCCTGATTGCCATCTCCACAATTTCCGTTTTCGATTTTTCCACCAGGCTTCGCGAACAACTGACGACCAGCTCAATGTAGCTGCCCCCATTGCCCTGGCTACCAGGACTCAGCATTTCTGGGTTTCTCGCTGCGATGATCCGCGATTTGTGAAACATCCACTGAATGGTGCGGTCAAGCAGCACAGCATGATCAAGATCGCTGATCTGCCGATCAAACCAAAGATGAATTCCGGTAATGGGCGAACTAGAAAACTGTCGAAGCGCATCGCGAAGAGGCGTTGCGGATGCAGTATCAGGCAATACACTCCCGAGCACGCCGAAGGGCAGAGCGAGGACCAGATAGTCGAATTTCTGTTCCTGACCATTGGCCGTCACGCTGACTTCGAAGCCGTCCATCTGAAATGACTCGAAACTCGCGCGAAACTGTATCTCGCCTCCACGCGCGCGTATGTAGTCTCCCGCCGTGCTGTACAAATCAGTGAGCGGCACGGTTGGAATCCCCATGCGCCCCGCTGACGCCGACTTAAGAAACGATTCGCGAACCACCTGCGCCGCGTAGGGGACGGAAACCTGATCGAGTTCTTCATTGAGGGCGCTAACCAAGATCGTCTTCCAGAACCGGTCGATGGCTTGCGGAGTTTGTCCGTGGCGCTTCAGCCAATCGAGAAATGACTCGCCACTATCAGCGGGTGCGGATGGCGCCAGCGCCGCCATGGCGCGGCTGATGGCCACCTTGTCTTGAAAGTTCAAGCACTCCGCCCGCAAGAATGCGGCAGCCGTATGCAGCGGAGCGGGCAGAGGCGACGGCGCAATCTCTGAAGCGCGGCCGCCAGGCTCAAGAAACGTCAGCTTCTCATACCAGCGAATCTTGTCCTCGACTCTCGCGCGCCGATAGAAATCGAGCAGGTTAGTGCAGCAGCCTAGCAATACGTGCTGGCAGTTATCGACGACTTCGCCCGTGCCAGGATGCTGATACGACGACGCGCGGCCGCCGAGATAAGGGCGCCGCTCAAATAGCGTAACGCGAAAGCCGGCCTCCGCCAAGGCGCACCCAGCGGCCAAGCCAGCCAGCCCGCCCCCAGCGATTGCGACGGTAGAAGGTTGTGGGGAAGATGGCATCACAGCAGGCGCTTGAGAATTCCTTTGCCCATGACCGTGAGCTTTTCGCGAACGCTGAGCTGCGGACGCTCCGTGAAGACGTCATACTGCTGCGCAATAATCTTTCCCAGCAAGCGCCGATAGATCGTGATCAAAACCCACAGCGCGGGCTGACTGTCTTCATTTATCAGCGGGATCAGCTGTTCTCCATCGCGGTAACAATCGAGAGCGCGAGCAGCCTCCATCGCCAGCAGAGGACGAATGCGAGCTAAATCGACGGGCACGGTGGCCAAATCAACGGCCGAGAGACCGAACTGCGCCAAATCTTCCTGCGGGAAATATACTCGGCCCATGCCGGCATCTTCTTTGACATCACGAATAATATTGGTTAGTTGAAATGCTAGACCGCAGCGTTCGGCGAGCGGCTCAGCGGCGGGATCGCGATATCCGAAAATCTTGATGCACACCAATCCGACTACCGAAGCCACGCCATAGCAGTATTGCCGCAATTCGTCGAACGTCTGGTAATGCGCGATCAATGCAGTCTCACCAGCATTTTCCGGCTGGCTGTGATTCAGATCGGCGGCCGTACCGAAGGCAAGCTGATCGAGCAACCCAATCGGGATCTGAAAAGCGCGCTGCGCGTCGGTTAGGGCGAGGAGCACAGGATCATCCGTGGGCTGTGCCGCTAGAGCGCGATGAACTTTGTCCAGCCATTCGGCCAACTTGTTTTGGCGATCGTCGGGGCTGAGCGTAATGTCATCGGCGATATCGTCACAGTGCCGCATAAATGCATATACGGCGCTCAGCGCGTTACGCTTGCGCCGCGGCAGCACCATAAATCCATAGTAAAAATTCTTGGCGGCCGCGCGAGAGATACTCCGGCACACGGAGTACGCCATTTCGAGTTGGGAAGCGGTCGGCGCAAATTGTATGGGCGCATTACCCACGGCGGCGGTCATCTGTATTTCTCCCGCGGCTTCGGCAGCAACTTCGCCGCGGCGGCCCGAACGACAAGAGATAATTTGCGGGATTTGGAAATTGCCGGACGCCGGCCCAGCACGGCATAGTTCTGGCCTTCGATAGCGTTGAGAATTTCCCGCCCGCCGCGACTGAAAAGATCGATGTCAGTGGCCAACGCGCGATCGATCCTAGATATGAGCGGCAAGCCTTGTGCAAACCATTCGCGTGCACGCTCTACTTCAAATTTCATCATCACGCAGAAAGCGGTTGAATTGTCGTTGTTGCGAATCTCTTGCTCGGTCACACCAAACCGGCGCAAGTCTTCGAGTGGAAGATAGATTCGCCCCTTAGCAAAGTCGGTGCTTACATCCTGCCAGAAGTTGGCGAGTTGCAGCGCCGTGCAGGTGTAGTCGGAAAGCAGCTGGCGCTCGCGATCGCTGTATCCGCAAAGATAAAGCACGAGATGGCCTACTGGATTGGCCGAATTTCTGCAATAGTCCAAAAGGTCAGCGAAAGTCTCGTAGCGGCTGACAGTTTGATCCAGGCGAAATGCAGTCAGCAAATCGGAGAATTCGTGTTTTGGAATTTCAAACGTACGCACTGTTTCGGCCAGCGCCACAAATACGGGATGTCGCGGATTACCGTGGTAGCACGCGTCTAACTCCGTCTGCCATTCATCCAGCAATTGTAGAGACGCAGCCGGATCGCCGACCTCGTCGCCGAGGTCATCCGAAATGCGGCAGTACGCATAAACATTGAAGAAATGTTGGCGCAGTTGCGACGGGAGAAACCAGGAAGCAACCGCGAAATTTTCGTAATGCGAACGCGCCAACCGGCGGCAATATTCGCGGGCCGCGAGCAGCGAGGGAGGATGAACAGGAATCGCGTACTCTGGCGGCAGCGCACTCCAGGCAGAGGAGAGCGACGCGGTTGGCGGATGGCTGGCGGCGGTCGTCATCGATATTCAAAAATGTCGTACTTCGCGCGACGAATGATCTGTGGATTAGTTCGTCACACGAAATGCAGAAGTCCTTCCCCTTCAGCTGCGCTTAGGGGCAGGATGACAAACCAAACTGATGTTGCGAAACAATTGGCGCGCGCTAGTGACCCGGAATAATCGCGGTCTTGATTTCTCCGCCGCGGTTCAGCATATGGCGCAACACATCTTGCAAGCGGGAGAGCGGCGCTTCGCCGGTTATGTAATCGTTGCCGCAAACTTTCTTCTCAGCGATCAAACCGAAGGCCCGGCGCACCGTCTCAGGCGTGTGATGAAAAGTCGCCTTCAAGGTGATTTCCGAATAGTGCAGGCGGTTCGTGTCAAGTTGGACTTTCGTTCCCGCCGCGCAACCGCCGAAAAAATTCACCGTGCCACCCTTGCGCACCATCTGTACTGCCCACTCCCAGGTTTCCGCGCGGCCGACCGCTTCGATAGCAACATCGGCGCCACGCCGCTCTGGACTCAACTCGCGCACGGCCTCGACTGCATCGCTGACCTTGGTAATCTGCACCACTTCATGCGCGCCTTTTTTTCGCGCCAGCGCCACCTGCGAATCGCGCTTGACCACAGCAATCACGTTGCAGCCGATGGCTTTCGCCACTTGCACAAACATCAAGCCGATAGGGCCGCCGCCAATTACGGCTACGGTATCGCCGATCTGAACACCTGTTTCATGCAGCCCTCGAAGCACGCACGCCAGCGGCTCCGTCATCGCGGCATCTTCGAAGGTGACATTCGAAGGCACGACGAGCATATTGGTCTCGACGATGCGCCGCGGGATACGTATGTACTCGGCATAAGCGCCATTGTTGAACAACAGATCTTCGCAGAGATTCAGCTGATGCTTCGAACAATAGAAGCACATGCCGCAGGGCGCCGAGTTGAGCGCGACCACGCGCATGCCCTTCTTGAATCCGCGCACGCCTTCGCCGACTTCTTCGACCGTGCCGGCTAGTTCATGGCCGAATAGCGCGGGCGGAACGATCATGCGCGCGTGATAGCCGCGCTGATAGACCTTTAAATCTGTGCCGCAGGTCAAAGCGACGTGGACTTTGACCAGAACTTCACCGTCGCCCACGCGCGGTATCGGCACTTTTTCAATTTTGATGTCCTCTTTGCCGTAGAGGACGGCGGCTGTCATCTTGCCATTCACAATAAGTTTCCTTCCAGTGCTGCAGCGCGTGGCTGGATAACAATCTTCATCGAGTCCGGCTGAGGGTGGGCGGCCAGATTCAGCGCTTCCACGCCGCTCGATAGCGGGAAACGGTGGCTGATGAGCCGTTCCAGATCCATTTCACGATTCATGACGAAGCGCACCGACTCCTCTTGGAACTCTACTGACGCGCTATAGGATCCGAGCAAAGCCTTTTCGTCGACACAAACGGAAGCTGGATCGATGGTCGCTTCGCCTCGCACTGTTTGCGCAAACAGCAACACACGACCTCCAGGACGCGTTGCATCGATGGCGGGTCGAATCAGGCTGTTCCCGCCCACCGCTAGAATCACAGCGTCGGCTCCCCGCCCTTCTGTCATTCCGCGTACCGCTCGCACGGCGTCAGCCTTGGAAGCGTCAATAGTATGTTGTAAGCCGAAGCTATTTGCTATTGTAAGCCTCGCTGGATACAAATCGGAAGTAATCACGCGTGCCCCTGCCCGCTTGGCCAGTGTCGCCAGGATCAGGCCAATCGGGCCTTGTCCCATTACCAGGACGGTCTCCCCGGCCTCGAGGCGAAGCGTCTCTATACCTTTGATGCACGTATTCACCGGCTCGGCAAAGCACGCCTGCTCGAAGCTGACGCCGTCGGGAATAAGTACAGCGCCCTTCTCGACGATCCAGTCCATTACTCGGACGTATTCCGCAAAGCCTCCGCCTGACGGCTCAAATCCCGCAGTGCATCCGACTTTCTTGTATGTTGCGCACTGCGCAAAGGTTTTGTGTCGGCAATAAAAGCATTCTCCGCAGGGGATGTGATGGAAGACGACAACGCGGTCGCCAGGGGCGAATTTGCTAACTCCTTCGCCGACTTTTGCGACTACGCCGGCGGTCTCGTGACCGAAAATACGCGGGGCTGAGTGTGAGCCGGTTGCGATCTTCTTCAGATCGGTGCCGCAGATTCCACAAGTGTGAACGTGCACAAGAATCTCACCACGCCCGATCTCAGGCACAGGGACTTCTTCCAGGCGCACGTCGTTGATGCCGCGATAGACGGCGGCGCGCATCGTCGAAGGAATTCCCGAAGGAATCTCCCGCCCCTCGCGTTGCAGGGTCTCATCTTCCAGCGTCTTACCCGCGGTTACTGTCGGTGTGTGAGCAATTGCCATAACAGACTTGATGATCTCCCTATCGTGTCCCCGTGACTTGAGTATGGGGGTGAGTGCTGGATGTCGTATGTGCGCCAGCCGACGGTTCGTTTCTTGCTTGATTCGACTCCATCGGATCGAAATCTATTGGATTCAAACCGGGCTCCGACGACCCATTTTGCAGTGCAGGACGGCCACGAGTTCCGCGATCCAAGTAAGTAGCAAGCGCATCGCAAAGAGCTCGGGTTGCTTTGGCGCTGTTCTTCGCCAACGCGATCGTCCTTGGCCACAGCCACGGGCGTAGCGCGACGTGACTCGCAAACTTGGCCCAGCGAAATGTACCGTCTGCGGCGACGAAGCGATCCATTCTCGCCGGCATGCTGAAATCGGCGGCGTCAGAGATTGCCTTCACGGCTGCGAATTCGACTCCACGCGCCTCCGCGCCTTGCGCCACTGCGGCGGCTTCCATGTCGACAGCGGCGGCGTTATAACTCTTGGCCAGGCAAGCTTTCTGGTCCTTGTTGACGACAGCCGTTGAGGTCACTAAAACTCCCTCACCGGATTCGATCTCTGTCCGCGCGCTATCGGTTGCGTTGATCACGGTGCGCGGCTCGAAAACATCTCCGACCTTTAGCGAAGGACTAAGCGCGCCGGCGAAGCCAACCGAAATGATGCGCCTCGGGCTGATTTCGCGGATCATCGCTTCGGTAGCACGCCGCGCCGCTTCTGCCCCTATGCCGCCGCAGATCAGAGCTGCAGTTCCGTTCTCCGAAGCATTTTCGAACAAACGATATTGACGCCCGGCGTGTTCAATCGTCCTGACCTTCCAACCGCGAATCAGCGGCCGTACTTCGCGCTCCATCGCAGCGACGATCGCAATTTTAAGCATAACCATTCGCGCGGAACCACTCTACCGACCGGCGCAGCGCACCATCCACAGGAACTGTACGCCAACCCAGTTCACGTTCCGCTTTTGCCGAACTGACAAACATTATCTTTCGCCCCATGCGCACAGCGTCAATCGTGGCGCGCGGCTCGCGACCAAGAAGCCGACCGGTGATCATCTCGTCGACCACTCCGGTGGCGAATGCAAAAACGTAGGGCAGCTTCATCGTCGGCGATTTCAGGCCTGTAATCGTGGCCAGCCGGTCGAGAATCTGCTTCAGGGTTAGATTCTCTCCGCCGAGAATATAGCGCTCGCCGCGCCTTCCCTTCTCCAGCGCCTGAATGTGCCCTCGCGCGCATTCGGTTGCATCCACCAAGTTCAATCCCGTCTCCACATACGCGGGAAACTTTCGCTTCAGAAAATCTAGGACGATTCGCCCTGTCGGAGTCGGCTTGATATCGCGCTCGCCAATTGGCGTCGTCGGATTAACAATCACTACATCGGTTCCTGACTGTGCCGCTTCAACGGCAACTCGCTCCGCAATGAATTTTGAACGCTTGTAGTGTCCGATCATGCCTGCGATGCCGACAGGGCTCTGTTCATCGGCGACGTTGTCATGGCTTAAACCCGCCTCGAAGCCCATAGTTGCAACGCTCGACGTGTATACGACTCGTCGGACGCCTTGTTTTCGGGCCGCCTCAAGCAATGACCGCGTGCCCTCGACATTCGAGCGATACATTTCCTCGGGATCGCGCACCCACAGCCGATAGTCGGCGGCTACGTGAAAGACCACATCGCAGCCCGCTAACGCTTTCTCAATCGAAGTCGCGTCGCGCAGATCGCCGGTGACACGATCGGCTTCCAGATCAGCGATGTTACGTACATCGCTCGTTGGCCGCACCAGCAGCCGCAACTCGGCTCCCTGTTCGGCTAGGACACGCGCAACATGACTGCCCAGAAATCCCGTGGCGCCGGTGACAAAGGCCAGCATTTAGCACTCAGCAGTCAGCATTCAGTTCTCGATAGCCCAAAATCCGATTCATTCTTGCTGATAGATGAGTGCTGAAGGCTAACTGCTGCCCTTCTCCGCCATAACTTTCGAGTAGGTGGTCAGCGCGATCAGCGGGAAATATTGGCGGTACAAGTGGTACTTCAGGTAGAACACGCGCGGGAAGCCGGTTCCGGTGAAGAAAGGCTCATCCCACGCGCCGTCTTTTTTCTGTGTGCGTAGCAAGTACGCCATGCCCCGGGCCACGCATTCGCTGCGCGTATCGCCTACGGCGAGCAGTCCCATAATTGCCCATGCGGTCTGCGAAGCGGTGCTATCGCCTTGTCCGCGCAGATTCGGATCGTCATACGACCCGACCGTCTCGCCCCACCCGCCATCGGCGTTCTGCACCGAGCGCATCCACTCTGCGGCCTGCTGCACCATGGGGTCGTTGCGATCGACGCCCATCGCCTCCAGGCCGCGTAGCACCTGCATCGTGCCGTAGATGTAATTCACACCCCACCGTCCAAACCAGCTTCCATCCGGCTCCTGCTCTTTGCGGATGAACTTGAGCGCGCGCTTCACTGCGGGATGGCTTTGATCATATCCATAGGCTGCAAGGCATTCGAGGATGCGTCCCGTGATATCGACCGTCGCCGGATCGAGCATGGCGTTGTGATCGGCAAAAGGCACGTACTGAAACACCATGCGGTTGTTATCTTTGTCGAACGATGCCCAGCCCCCGTTTTTGCATTGCATCGACAAAACCCAATCGATGGCGCGCTGCACAGACTCCCGCTGATAGCGGCCGTTCGGATGCTCGACGCGACTCAGCCCGAGGCAGACCATCGCGGTGTCGTCGACGTCGGGATAAAACTCGTTGTTGAATTCGAAATACCAGCCGCCGGGCTCGCCCTTGGGATTCTTGATTTTCCAATCGCCGGGCTTTCGCACCTGCTTTTGCAGCATCCAGTCGGCACACTTCACCAGGCGCGGATCGCTCGCCGGCACGCCAGCCTCGCCGAGCGCAAACAACGCATACGCCGTATCCCACACTGGAGACATGCAGGGTTGCATACGGAACGTGTCGGCCTCTTCGATGCCCAATTTTTCGAATTCATCCATGGCGCGGATAAACTGCGGGTCATCGACTGAATATCCCAGGCAGCGCAGCGCGATAATGGCATTCATCATCGACGGATAAATCGCGCCCAGGCCATCGCTCATCTCGAAGCGCTCGAGCATCCATTTCTCGGCTTTGCGCAGAGCGAGCGAGCGCAGCGGACGAATGTGCACCCGTTCGAACCAGTGGGTTAGGCGATCGAGAAACAGAAAGAAGTTGCGCCATGAGATCAGTTTGTCGGCCCAACGCAGATGCATGCGCGATTTGTCGCGCCCTCCAACGAAAAGTTCTTCGACGCCCACCTCGTCGGGAATTTTCTTGAAGGGCTTCTTGGCGTAGCAGATCGAAAGCGGCACCAGAATGGCGCGCGACCACGAGGAAATCTCGTAGATATTGAACCAGAACCAGTTGGGAAAGAGAACGATCTCTGGCGGAATCGCGGGCACCGCGTCATAATCGTACTGGCCAAAGAAACAGAGATAGATCTTGGTGAATGTATTGACTTCGGTGACCCCGCCCATCTCGAGAATTCTCTTGCGGGCGCGTACAAGGGCGGGATGATCCGCGGTGAATCCAGCCAACTTTAGCCCGAAGTAAGCTTTCACCGAAGCGCTAATATTCGATGGGCCTGCGGCGTAAATGCTCCAGCCGCCGTCTTCATTCTGGTGGTTCAGAATATATCGCGCCGCTTTATCGAAGCGGGCCGGGTTGCCGGTGCCGAGCAGCGTGTGGAGCAGGATGTAATCGGATTCAAGAGTGGTATCGGCCTCCAGCTCTCCGCACCAATAACCCTCTGCATGCTGTTGGGAGAAAAGAAATTTACGGGCCGCATCGACTGCGACGGCGACCCGACTGCCCAGGTCGTCAATCTTTCCAAATCGCATCTGCGGCGCGGAGGCCGAACTATAAGGGGAGGAATCGTCCATAAAACTCCAATTGCAAAAACTTAACTACAACCGGCTAGTGAGCGGCTACGGCCGGTGCGGCTGAGATGGTGGCCACAATTTCTGGCGGCAATCCAAAGCGCACATTCTCTGGCATGATTTCGAGTTCCTGGACGTCGCCAAAGCCTTGCTCCGCGAGATATTCCACCACTTCCTGCACGAGGTGCTCGGGAGCAGACGCGCCCGCCGTCAGCGCGACAGTTTTCACTCCGTGTAGCCACTGCGGCTGAATATTGTGGCAGTCATCGATTAGATGCGCCTCGGTGCCCAAACTACGCGCCACCTCGACCAGGCGTTTTGAATTCGAGCTGTTGTCGGAGCCCACGACCAAGAGCAAATCGGCGTCGGAGGCGACATGCTTGACGGCCACTTGTCGATTTTCCGTGGCGTAGCAGATATCCTGCGCCGCTGGGCCTTTGATGTTCGGAAACCGCTGGCGCAGCGCGGCGATGATGTCGCGCGTCTCATCCAGGCTGAGCGTCGTCTGTGTCAGATAGGCGACTCGGTCTGGATCGGGCAATGTTACGGAGGCCACTTCCGCGGGCGAACCGACAACCTGAGTCACTGCCGGAGCCTCGCCGAGCGTTCCGATCACTTCATCGTGATCGCGATGGCCGATCAGGATCAGCGAATAGCCTTCCTTGGCAAACTTCACCGCCTCCACATGCACCTTGGTGACCAAGGGGCAGGTAGCATCGATCACGCGCAGCTTGCGCGCCTTGCTGGCCTCGCGCACTTCAGGAGACACGCCGTGGGCGCTGTAGATGACGCGCTCGCCTTCTGGAACTTCGTCGACGCTGTCGACAAAAATCGCGCCCTTCTGTTGCAACTCCTCAACGACAAACCGGTTGTGAACAATTTCCTTGCGGACATAAATCGGCCGCCCAAACGCTTCGAGCGCAATCCGGACAATATCAATCGCCCGTACCACCCCGGCGCAGAATCCACGGGGCTTCAAAAGCAGCAAGGTCTTAGTGTGCAAGCTCTTCCTCTGAAAACTACCAGTGTCAGACAAGTCGACTCCCACCCACTAGGGTACACTTTCGCATTAGAAAAGTTACTTTAAGAGTATCGAAAGATGTACCCTCTGGTCAATGTAAGCCTTTGAGAGTGTGGGGATTAGCAGCGAGCGGTGAAAAGGGGTGGGTGAATGGGAGCGCACCCTCCCGTGATATCACCAGACTCGTCGTATGCCGTATTGATCGAAGACTTTTTCGTTGCTGACAATGAACAGCTTTTCCATCTCGGCTTGCGCAATCAGCATGCGGTCGAACGGATCCTGGTGAGGTCCGGGTAACATCCCGGCCCGGACTGCATGGTCATGCGACACAGGCAGGCTCATAAATTTCTCACGGTCCAGATAGCCTCCGAAATCTTGCACTAGCTCGGAAGCGCTTGCCAGCCTGCCCGATCGAAATTTCGTCGCAATCTCCAACGCGGATGCAGCACTGACAAAGATGCTGTTGTCCTGCTGGATAATGAGTTTTCTGGCAGATTTTGGTAGCGCTGGATCGTCGCTATACCACCAAAGCAACGCGTGCGTATCCAGCAAAAGACGCACGCTATTGCCCCCAAGTGTCAAGTTCGTCCGGTGGCAACGGCTCGAAAAACTCCGGCCCGACCTTCAGTTTCCCGCGCAGAATGCCCGGCTTCCGCTGGCCCTGTTTATCTTCGATCGCGACCAAGCGCACGACCGGCCTCTTTCCTCGGGCGATCACGATTTCTTCGCCTCGGCACGCCCTCTCGATCAGGCGTGAAAGCTCGGTCTTGGCCTTGTGGATAGTGATGGTTTCCATGCACCATATTAGCTAAGTCAGATTAGCTAAGTCAAGAATGGTACCTATTTCGGATATCGAAACTAGCCGCTACTCAGGCCGGTGATTTCGCGGAAACTCACCCGTTTGCTTTGATCATCTGTTCTGCATGCTTCCGCGAAGTCTCGGTCAGTTTCGCTCCTGATAGCATGCGCGCCACTTCTTCTGTTCGCTCTTCGCCGCTGATCTCGCGAACTGTTGTCTTGGCTCGGCCTCCGGCTTCGCGCTTTTCTATGAGGTAGTGATGATCGGCGAAGGTTGCGATTTGAGGGAGGTGGGTTACGCAGACTACCTGGTGGCCCTTGGAGAGGGCCTTTAATTTCTTCCCAACGGCCTCGGCGGCTCGGCCTCCGATGCCTGTATCGATCTCGTCAAAGACTAGCGTGCGTTGGGCTGCCGATGATTTCTTCTTCGGACTGCCTGGCGGGTTCGTGCCCGCCTCGACGCTTGCTTTCAGCGCCAGCATGACACGCGAGAGTTCGCCTCCCGAAGCAATCTCGTCCAGCGGCTTCATAGCCTCGCCCGCATTGGTCGCAATGCTATAGATCACATGATTGATGCCGGAGGGCGTCCAATGCGTTTCATCGTCTGACTCTTCCACCGTAATGCGAAATGTAGCGCGCATGGCTAGATCATTGATCTCGGTTTCAACCAACTTCTCCAGCTTTCGCGCTGCCTCCGACCGTTTTCGGGACACTGCGCGTGCCGCCTTGCGGTATTCGCCGCCCGCTACCGCGAGCATCGCCCGCAATTCAAGTAATATTTGATCTTTATTCTCCATCTCGGAAAGTTTACGGCGGATATCCTCACCAAACGCTATCGTCTGCCCGAGTGTAGGTCCATACTTGCGCTTCAGGCGATCAAGCAGCGCGAGGCGCTCTTCAATCTCGGCTAGGCGCTCGGGCGACGCCTGGATTCCTCCCGCATAATCGCGCAGCGTCGCGCCTACGTCTTCGACGCTGATGCGCGCCGACTCCAATGCCGCCACCGCCTCCTGAAACTTCGTCTCATAGCGTGCCAGTTCTTCGATGTGTTTCTGGGCTGCGCGCAGGCTCGACGACGTGGAGGCGTTGCCCTCATACAACAAGTCGAAGGCATTGATCGCGGCGCCGTAGATCTTCTCTGCGTTCGCCAAGACGCGCTTCTCGGCCTCCAGTTCTTCGTCTTCGCCTGCCCGCAGACGCGCCTCATCGATTTCGCGCGATTGAAAATTCCACAGGTCGAGTAGTCGCATGCGATCCTGCTCATCCTGTTCGAGCTCGGCAATACGCCCGCGAATCTGCCTCCAGTGCGCGAACGCAGCAGCCACGTCCTTCAACTCGATTCCGGCGTAGGCGTCCAGCAGATCCTGCCTGGCGGCGGCATCGAAATTTACGATGGATTCATTCTGCGCGTGGATCACCGCGAGATGCGGTGCAATCTGTTTCAAGACGGCTACTGTCGCGGGCTGATTATTGACGAAGACGCGACCCTTGCCCCCGGCCGCAATCTCGCGCCGCAAAATCAGCGAACTAGTTTCCGAGCCACCCTCCGAACTATTCTCCGCGTCCAGTCCGTTGGTCTCTAAGATCGATTCGATCGCTCGCGCGGCGCTTCCTTCGCTCTCAAACACTGCCGCGACTACCGCGCGCTCCGCGCCCGCGCGGATTACATCCGACGACGCTTTCTCGCCGAGCAGCAAACCCAGCGCATCGATCAGAATTGACTTCCCCGCTCCGGTCTCACCAGTCAAAAGATTCAATCCTGCCGCAAACTCGATCGCGACGTTGTCGATCACGGCGTAATTTTCCAGTCGCAATTCAGCCAGCACAAAGATCCTTAGCTAAGTTGTCGGCACGCGTCACGAATTCACGCGCAGCATAGCACAGTCCTTGATTGCGAGCTGTCCGGACAGCCAGCGCTAGACCGGTACTAACGATGCGACAGATGCACTTCCGAGTTTGCCCGCCAGACAAGCGCTTGGCGAAGATCAGGGCATGCGATTCTTCCCCCCGTTTGTAATCGCAGGCCTCGCCATCGGCTTGTCGACTGCTCCAGCTAACGCGCAGCAGTTGCAATGCGATCCCTGCCGGCACGCATTCGGGAAGGTGCAGCTCGGGGAGTCCAGTTCCTACTTGATTCAACTCACGAACACCGGCGGCAGCCTGTTGCGAATCACATCCCTATCCGTGGATGGTGGTGCCTTCTCGGTTGGCAACTTCCCGCTTCCGGCGAAACTGCGACCCGGCGCTAG
Source organism: Terriglobales bacterium (assembly GCA_035483045.1). GTDB lineage: Bacteria > Acidobacteriota > Terriglobia > Terriglobales > Acidobacteriaceae > Acidiflorens. Next base: position 65,602 of record DATHQD010000007.1, on the reverse strand, counting down.
CGTTCAATTGCCCGTGACTTTCGCACCCACTGTTCAGGGGTGGCTTCGCGGAACCGTGATTTTAACCAGCAACGATCCGCACTCCCCGCTTTACGTTTTCTTATTTGGTCACGGTATCAGCCAGTCCAGCACGCAACTCGGAATCAATCCGGCCTCCCTCAATTTCGGAAACGTCAACGTAGGATCGAGCGCCACGCTGCAAGCCACGCTGACCGCGTTGAACGGCTCGGTCACAATTTCGTCAGACGGGTCGACGAGCTCGGAGTTTGCGATCATCGGCCTAGCCCTGCCAGTCACCCTCGAAACCGGCCAGAGCCTACCTGTCACGATTCAATTTACGCCCAACGCATCGGGCGGAGCTTCCGGCCAAGTCGGATTCACCAGCAACGCTGAGAACTCACCCACCGTGGAACAACTGGCGGGCACAGGCGTGGCGCAAAGCTCTCACAATGTCTATCTTTCGTGGCAATCCGGAGGAGGCAGCCCGGTAGGCTACAACATTTACAGGGGCACTACGCAGGGCGGCCCCTATCAGATGATCAACTCCGCGCTCGATGCCTCAACCAATTACACCGACTACACGGTTGTCTCCGGAAACACGTATTTCTACGTGACCACGGAGGTGAACGAGCAGGGCGAGGAAAGCGCTTACTCGAACGTGGCCGAAGCAGTGATTCCAAGTTCCTAGCTGAGGTCAGTCGATCATCGCGTCATTGAAACACTCGATTCGAGTGATTCAATGATTGCATCGTTTATTCCGTTGACCGATGCGATACCCCGGCCGAGCCCGCCCCGAGCGTGGTCTATAATTCCAATCAGGGGTTTTCCCTAAACCGATGCACTTTTCCTCCGTCCTGCTGTCGTTCCTGCTATCGTTCGTTGGCGGCGAAATCGTCGATCTCGTCCTTCAGACCGGTCCGGTCGCCAAAACCGTTCTCTTCATTCTTATCGCCTTCAGCGTGCTTTCCTGGGCGGTGATTCTGTCTAAGTGGCGATTGGTGAGTCGTGCGCGAATGCAAAGCGGACGCTTCGTTCGCGCGTTTCGCAAAGCGCAGCGCTTGCAGGATATTGCGCCCGTCGCCGAACAATTTCGTCCCAGTCCGCTGGTCGGGGTCTTCGAAGGCGCAGTGGTGGAATTCAAACGCCAGATGGGTTCAACCGGAACCGTCCATAATCCAGTTGCGATTCAGCGCGCCATGCAGATCGCCTCGTCGGAAGAGATCACGCGCCTCGAGCGCAATGTGCCTTGGCTCGCAATCACCGGCGCGGTCACTCCTTTCATCGGACTTTTCGGAACGGTCTGGGGCATCATCGACGCATTTCACGGCCTCGGTACGGCAGGCGCAGCGACGTTGCGCGCCGTCGCTCCCGGAATTTCTGAGGCCCTCGTCACTACAGCCGCAGGCCTCGCCGCCGCCATTCCCGCTGTGATCGCCTATAACCTCCTCATCGGCTCGATCCGCGAAATGGCTTCGCGCAACGACGACTTCGCGCTCGAAATGCTCAACATGGTCGAGCGCCAAACGCAGTCAGCAGAACGGCCACAGCCAGTCAGCGAGGTACGCCGCTGATGGCCTCTACCGCCGCCAACGGACGCACTCAGACCGCGCTGGCCGACATTAATATCACGCCGCTCGTCGACGTAGTCCTCGTGCTGCTTATCATTTTCATGGTGACCGCACCCGTGCTGCAGTCCGGCATCGAAGTCAATGTGCCGCACACGCGCACTGTCAAAGAGATCACCGAAGAGCGTCTCGTGATCAGCATCGATAAATCGCAAAAGGTTTTTCTTGGCAATGACCCGATCAACATCAACCAGATTGGGGCGACCCTAAAAAAGAGGATTCGCGACCCGCAGCACCAGGCGATTTATTTGCGCTCCGACGAAGATGTGCCGTTTGGTGCCTTCGCTACGGTCATGGACGCCATCAAACTGGCGGGCATCAGCAATGTGAGCATCGTGACGCAGCCGATCGACGCGCATGGCGGCGGGCACTGATACCGGTATTGAGATGTACGACGCAGACATATATTCCGAACACGCGCAATTGCGCCGGCCGCTAGCTTGGTCGTTCGGGTTGCACGTCGCCTTTGCGGCGTTCGTTATCCTCTATGCCACATTCATCCAAGGCTTTCGCGGATCGGGCTGGGGCAGCGGAGGCACCGGCGATGCCATGGGAGCGACGCTTGTAAGCGCGATTCCCTTGCCCGCCAATCCTATTCAGACAACGAATGTGCTGGCTACGGAATCCAAGGGTCTCGCGAAGTCGCAGCCTCAGGTGGAGGAAAAAGAGCCGGAAGCGATTCCGATTCCCGATAAGAACACAAAGGTCAAGCCGAAACCAGTGACCAGCGCGACCAAAAGGAAAGCGGAACCCGAACCGCCCGAAACGAATCAAATTCCGTATGGTGAAGGCGGGCCGGTGAGCGGGCCTTACACCATGACTGCTGGCGGCGCCAAAGGCGGCTTCGGGTTTACAGGAACCGGCGGCGACTTTGGCAGCCGATTTTCGTGGTACGTCGAAGCGGTGCAGCGCAAAGTCACCGAGAACTGGTTGAAATATGAAGTCGATCCACGCGTCTCGGAAGCGAAACGGGTTTATCTGACGTTTGATATCGAGCGCAACGGGCATCCGTCGAACGTTCAAGTCGAGCAGTCAAGCGGAGTGCCCTCGCTTGATCAGTCGGCAGTGCGGGCGCTGCAGCGCATCGATACTTTCGGGCCGCTGCCGCCGGATTATTCGGGGAGCAAAGTATCAGTAGAATTTTGGTTCGATTACAAAAGATAGTGCAGGGAGCGCAAAATTGAGCAATTCGGCTCGCCCCGTTCGTTATCAGTTTTTGATCATCATCGCCTTGGTGTTAATCTTAGCGGCCACAAGTTCCGCTCAGGACTGGATTCGCACCGGTACTGGCCTCGGCGTTGAGCGTGTGCGCCTAGCCGCAGCCGACTTCAAGGGGTCAAACTCGGACCCCAGCAACGTCGCACTACTCAAGACCTTTAACGACGTGTTGTGGAACGATCTCGACAATGCCGGGATCTTCGATCTGGTTTCGAAGAGCTTTTACCCGCTGCAGGAGCCGGGCCAGCCCTCCGAGATAAATTTCTCAGCGTGGAATTCCCCGCCGCCAAACACGTCTATGCTCGCCTTCGGCAACCTTGGAGTCGCTGCCGGCAAGGTTACGGTGCAGGGGTGGCTCTACGACGTCAAGAATGAAAAGTCGCCACAAGTTCTCGGCAAGCAATATACCGACAACGCGACGAGCGACGCCGTGCGCGTCATCGCGCATCGCTTCGCCGATGAAATCATTTTTCGCCTCGGCGGAGGCGTCAACGGAATCGCCGAGACCAAGATTTATTTCGTCAGCGAGCGCACCGGCCACAAAGAAATCTGGATGATGGATTACGACGGCGCCAACCAGCAGCAACTCACGCACGCCGGAAGCATTTCGCTTTCGCCCCGTATCTCTCCTGACGGCTCGCGCCTGGCTTTCAGTTCGATCAACAAAGGTGGTTGGGAGATCATGATGTATTCCTTCGATCTCAACCGCGTGGTCGCTTTCCCTCGTTTCGGCGGAATGAACCTTTCGCCTTCATGGTCGCCCGACGGCAAGATTGCGTTCTCCTCCTCGCGTAATGGCTACCCAAATATTTTCGTAGTCGATCAGTCCGGTGGAAACTCGCGTCGTCTCACTGAAGGCAAAGGCCCAGACGTTTCTCCAAGCTGGAATCGCAAAACCGGCTCGCAGATCGCTTTTGTCAGTGGACGCACCGGCTTGCCGCAAATCTATACCATGGAATCGGATGGCACCAATTTGCAGCGCATCACGGACCAAGGCTATGCCGTGTCTCCCAACTGGTCACCGAACGGGCAGTTTCTGACCTTTTCCTGGATGCGCAAGTATGGCGGCGGGGAGCCAGGCTCGAACGATCTTTACCTAATGGACATCGCCAGCAAACAGTGGGTGCAACTCACGCATGACGCGGGACGCAATGATTTCCCGTGCTGGTCGCCTGACGGGCGGCATATCGTTTTTCAGTCCCACCGCACAGGCAGCGACCAGATTTTTTCCATGCTGGCGGATGGCAGCAACGTGAAGCAACTGACTTTTAAGGGCGCCAACACGCAGCCCAACTGGAGTTGGAAATAGATTAGCTTTCTGTCGTGACCTAGTTAGCGTCAGATTATCGTTTAATTTCGTATCGTAATCGGATTCGTATCGCAGTTAGTTTGACAGGAGGGCGCGCGTTCAGGCGTCCCGAGGGAGATTAAATGATAAGCGCCTTCGGGCGCTGAGACCTAGATTTTAGTTTCAGTACGAGCACGATTCCTGCGGCTAGCCGAAAGTGCGCCGCCTCGTCACGCTGCGAATCGTCAGACCGCTAGATTGCACGCCACCACGAGGGCGCACAGAAAAGAGGAACTAGTGAAGCACGCAACTACAAAGACAACGATATTAAGAGGTGCAGGCGTCGTAATGACTCTGGCCATGTTCATTTTCCTGGGAGCATGCGCCAAGAAAGCGGCTCCGCCGCCGCCCCCACCACCGCCGGCGCCTAACGCGCCCACGGCTTCGCTGTCGGCGAATCCCAACACCGTAAACGCCGGTCAACCGACTGCGCTAACCTGGCAGACCACCTACGCGACCGATGTTAGCATTGATGGCATCGGCCCTGTGGATCTGAGTGGTTCGCGCCTGGTGACTCCGGTCGAGTCGACCACCTATCACCTCGTTGCTAAGGGCACGGGCGGCACTCAGGATGCGACAGCACGCGTGACCGTCAATCCCGCGCCCGCTCCACCGCCACCGGTTACCGAAAATCTCACTGAAGAGGAACTCTTCGCCCAAAACGTTAAGGACATCTTCTTCGATTACGACAAAGGGGATATACGGGCATCCGATCAAGGCTCGATTCAGGCCGATGCCCGGTTCCTGCAGCAGCATCCCAATATCCACATCACGATTGAGGGACACTGCGACGAACGTGGTTCTACCGAATACAACCTGGCTCTCGGCACCAACCGCGCAGACTCCGTGAAGAACGCGCTCGTGCAAGCAGGAGTGAGCGGCGATCGCATAAGGACCATCACCATGGGCAAGGAGAAGCCGTTTTGTACCGAATCAAACGAAAGTTGCTGGCAGCAAAATCGCCGCGGCCACTTTGTCTACGAAAAATAAACTTGTCGGGACGGGCGTATCGCCCATCCCGATTTTCTTCTATCCGGTGGGTTTCGTTTGGAGACCGCACGGCTCCAACCACTGCGGCACACTGAACGTTCACCGGCTTTTCGACATCCAATAGGACAACTATGAAATTTAATCGCATCGCGCTGGTCATCGCACTATTCTTCGCCATCAGCCTTGCTCCCGCCCACGGCGCGAACAAAGACATGATCGAACTGCAGACCCAGGTCCAACAGTTGCAGCAGCAGATGACGGCGATGAAACAATCGTTCGATGAGCGCATGGGCGTCATGAAAAATCTGCTGGAGCAGAATACGGACGCCGCCAACAAGGTCACCACCGCCATCAACAGTCTCGAAGCATCGATGAGCAAGGGGCAGCAGGATCGCGGCGCGCAGGTTGACCAGATCTCCGGCCAGATCCAGGCGCTGACCGATACTATGGATGAGCTCAAAGTCCGGCTCACCAAGCTCAGCAAGCAACTCGAAGACCTGCAGTCCGGGCAGCAATCCATAGCCGCGCAGCAGGCCCAGGCGCAGCAACAGCAGCAGGCGATCGCACAGGCGCCCGCGCCTGACGTGCTCTACAACAACGCACTGCGCGATTACAACGGCGGCAACAATGACCTTGCCACCCAGGAGTTCAACGATTACATCAAGTTTTATCCGAACACCGACTTGGCCGGGAACGCCTATTTTTATCTCGCTGAAATTCAGTACAAAGCTGGCGATTATCAGAAGGCAATGGCGAATTACGACTTGGTTCTGCAGAATTTTCCCAGTGGAAATAAGGCCGCCGGGGCGCAGCTGAAAAAGGGCTTTGCGCTGATCGAACTTGGCAAAACGGACGAAGGTACGCAGGAATTAAAACACGTCATCCAGCGATACCCCCGCACCAACGAGGCCACGCAAGCGAGAGAAAGATTGAGGAAGCTTGGGCCGCCCGCACAAAAAGCCCACCAATAAAAACGCCTTACATCGCCTCGGTCGCAATCAGCGGATCGGCGCCAATTCCGCTCGGCCGCAGCGTGACCCAATCGGTCTGCACGCGATCCCATCCCTGAATGAGGAAGCCGTACGAATCGAACAACTGGCGAATCTGCGTCCGCTGCCAACCGGCAATGTCTTCGAGAATCGGAATCAGTGTAGCCAGAGCATTGTCGCTCAGCACGCTCCGTTTCGCGATCTGCGAAACAAGTTTCGATTCCGATACAGCGATGGTGAAACCGTCGCGCCGGTTTACGTGCAGCATGACGTGAATATCTGAACTGCCGTCACCCACATAGACGACATGGTCGGCCGGAATGTCTAGCTCTTTTTCCAACTGCTCCAGCCGCGTCACTTTTCCGTAGCCGGCGGTGGCGCGCACCAGGCTTTCGATTTCGCCCGAGAAGCTGTATTTGAACTCGGTCCCAAAGATGTGATCGCGTGGCACGATTCCTTCCAGTGCCGACTGGATCACCTCCACCGGGGCCGCAGAGAGCACATAAAAATCAAAGTGGAATCCGTCGATTCGCCGGTCGAGAATCTCGTAAATCTGCTTGATATTTTCTTTGAGGCGAATGCGCTTACCCACTTCAATCAGATCATCGCGCCGGACGCGCGAATGGAACTCCGGATCGTGCAAGAGCAGATAGGAAAGTTCAGCGCCCTGCTGCACCAGATTCAACTCGGCCATTCCTTTGGCCTTGCGCTCGAACTCCTCAACCGAAATACCCAACAACTCGGCCAGCACGTAGCCCGAGTCGTTGAAAGTCAGCGTCTGATCGAAGTCGCTGGCGAATAGATAATGCTTACGATATTTACTAGTCATGTCCTATTTTAGATTCAGGAGAGGTTAAAGGTTCATCAATTTTTCCTATCCTAACCATTACAACAACCTATGCGGCCTTGCGTTGCCTGCCGCTAAGTTTGAGCGTAACCTACTTCATGAATTAGTAACTCGCGGTCTCACTTAGAGAAAGGCCCCCAATGCCGGAAAAAAGTGTCAGCGACCATCTGCACAATGATGCCGATCGCGGCAAGGGTTCGAAGGAGCCTGACGAACGCAGCCAGAGCAGTAACAACTCGATGACAGACCAACTCGGCCACCGCAATCCCGATCCCATGCAAGATGGCGCCGACAGCGATTTCCCGGAGCCCGGCCACAGCCCCGAACATTCCTTCGAAGGCGAGTTCAAGAAGACCGGCTAGTTGCGTCTTGTCCTTCTGCTAACCACCATTAAGGCCAAATCACTTCGATAGCGTCAGCACCGGTCCGCTCTGCGAAGATCTCCGCAGGTACCCCCCCGCAAGCCACTATGTGCTATAGAGTACACGAGCTAATAGCGATGCCAGAAGTGGCAAGCAAAGCCGTAGTTGCTCAATGTGCTATAGAGGTCTATACTCCGCTGGTCTGTAATTACGGACGACAGGATACCCCCCATGAAGCACACCTTCTCCCAGCCCATGTGGCAGGCTTTGTCCACCGGATTGTTTATTATCGTGCTGCTCGCCTACGGCACGCCCAGCCTGGCTCGCGATCACGCTCACCATCGCGATCAGCAAAAGATCCTCGCCGGTTATTTCGAAGAGTGGAGCATTTACGGCGCGAACTACAACGTCGCCAATCTTCAAACCAATGAAGTCGCCAGCCACATCTCGCACCTTATATACGCTTTCGGCAACGTCGCGCCCACCAGCGGCGCCCCTGACGCACAATGCCAGCTTGCCGACACCTGGGCCGATTACCAGACTCCTTATCTCCCCAGTGTCAACGGCCAGCCCTATACCGGACCCTTGTATGGCAACTTCGCCGCTCTGCTCCAGCTGAAGCAACTCCACCCCGATCTGAAGATCATGATTTCGCTCGGTGGCGCCTCCGCTGCGAATGCAGCCGGTTTCTCCTATGCCGCCAGCACTCCAGCATTACGCTCGCAATTGGTCGCCTCCTGTATAGACCTGTTCATCAATGGCAACATCGCTCCAGGCATATCCGCCGCCGGTCTGTTTGATGGCATCGATATCGACTGGGAATTTCCGGGCGCGGCCGACAAGCAGAATTTCACCCTCCTGCTGAAGGAGTTCCGTAGTCAACTCGATGCTCTCGCGAAAGCCAACAACCGGCCTTATCTCCTGAGCATCTTCGCCCCCGCCGGTTCCCAAAATTATTCCAACATCAATCTCCCCGCAGTGGGCCGTCAACTCGATTTCCTCAACCTGCAGGGGTATGACTTGAACGGAACCTGGGAGACTGTCACCAACGATGCCGCTTCGCTTTTCGACTCCCCAGAAGATCCCAACTATGGTCAAGGTCTCTACGTCGAAGCTGTCGTTGAGGCCTATCTGAGCGCAGGTGTTCCGGCTCGCAAGTTGGTGCTGGGCGTGCCCTTGTATGGCTATGGCTGGACCGGCGTTCCTGACGCGAATAAAGGCTTGTACCAGACTTCGACTGGGCCGGCTCCGTCACCCGCAGGCGACAGTCTAGAAACTCCCGGAGTAGCTACGTTCCTTACACTTGGAAGTCTCACAGGATTCCAGCATCACTACGATTCCACACGAATCGCGCAGTGGATCTATGACCCCGCAACGGTAACTTTTTGGACCTTCGACGATCCGTTCATCGCACGGGAGAAGGCCCAGTACATCAATTTCCGTACTCCCGGCGGGCTCGGCGGAGCCTATGTTTGGGCCTTCAAAGACGACGACGCCAAAGGCACAATGGTGAAGACTCTGGCATCGGGTCTAGAGCGCCACTAAAACTACAACTGCGTAATAAGTCATACGCGTTATGAGTCAACCAAAGGAGGGACGGGCGCCTCGCCCGTCAGCGACGCCCGTCTCTCCATCGTTAGACTCGATTCATGAACCGAGAAGCCTGCGTCCTTCCAGCCTCCTGGTACATCTCATGATTTTAGCTTCGATATTTCAGCCAGCATTCCACCAAAATTCATGAGGAAAAAAACCATGGCGAAGATGAAGGCAGTCCAAGTCAGCAAGCCAGGCGGCAATTTTGAAGTCGTCGAGAGAAACATTCCCGAGCCGGCTCGCAATCAGGTCCGCATTAAAGTCGAAGCCTGCGGCATCTGCCACAGCGACGCGCTCGTAAAAGAAGGTTATTGGCCCGGCATTCAATATCCTCGCGTTCCAGGACACGAAATCGCCGGCCGCATCGACACCGTCGGCGCCGATGTCACCAACTGGAAGCCGGGCCAGCGTGTGGGCGTCGGATGGCACGGCGGTCATGACTTTACCTGCAACTCGTGCCGACGCGGTGACTTCATTAACTGTCAAAACGAAAAGATTACGGCCATCAGCTTTGACGGAGGGTACCAGGAATACATGGTCGCCCCAGCCGAGGCGGTCGCCGCCATCCCCGATGATCTCCTTGCCGCCGATGCCGCCCCGCTGCTCTGTGCCGGGATCACGGTTTACAACTCACTGCGCCATTCTGGCGCGAGTGCTGGCGATCTGGTCGCCGTGCAAGGCATCGGCGGCCTCGGCCACTTGGGAGTGCAATACGCGCGCCAGATGGGGTTCCGCACCTTCGCCATAGGCCGCGGCAAGGACAAAGAGGGGCTGGCGCGAAAACTCGGCGCCCATCACTACGTCGATAGCGCCGCCGGCGATCCTGCGAAAGAACTACAGAAATTCGGTGGCGCCAAGGTGATTCTCACCACCGCGCCCGATTCTAAATCCATGTCCGCGGTTGTGAACGGCCTAGCCAGCTATGGCAAGCTCCTGGTGGTGGGCGCTAGCTTTGATCCGCTCGCCGTCACGCCCATTCAATTGATCCAGGGCAGCAAGGCTCTTCAGGGATGGGCCTCCGGAATCGCCACCGATTCCGAGGACACCATGGAGTTCAGCGCGCTCTCCGGCGTTCGTCCCATGATCGAAAAATATCCGCTGGAAAAAGCAGCCGAAGCCTACGATCAGATGATCAGTGGCCGCGCCCGTTTTCGCGTGGTCCTGACCATGTTGTCCTGAGAATGTTGTCCTGAGCATGTTGTCCTGACCACGTAGAGGGCGGGGGCGGGTAATTCCCGTCCCCTGGACGCCCGGTGTCGGCGCAACGCCCTCTGCCTAAACAAAACCCCTCTTCCCGCCGATATAACCTGCGATGGACGCTCCGCCGCCACAGCGCACTCGAAGACGCGGACTCGGCTACGTCCTGCTGACCGTAGTGCTGCTTCTCTTTGCCTTCCCGGCCCATCGCTCTTCATGGCTCGGCACAGCCGATCTGCACACTTGGGTTGAGACCATCTCCACCGTGCTCGGATTGATCACTGGCGCGATCGCCTTGGTGCGCTATTACGCCAAGAAAAACGGTACGTTTCTATTTCTCGGCACCGGCTTTCTGGGCGCCGCTCTTCTTGACGGTTATCACGCAGTGGCGACGTCATCGCTCGCGACCGGGCATATTCCGACCGCACTTTCCAGCCTCACTCCCTGGAGCGGGATCATGCCTCACGTTTTCCTCTCCGTGCTCATGTGTGCCAGCGTTATGGCTTGGAGAAGAGAAATGTCAAGCGCGACCGAAAGCGGAATTAAAGACAGCGTGGTCTACGTGCTCGTCGGAATCTGGGTCGTCACCATATTTCTTTTTTTCGCCTTTTTGAAAGTGCCTCCCCCCTTTCGTGCCGGCGGGATGTTTCATCGCCCCGCAGACTTCGTTCCCTCGTTGTTCTTCGGCCTCGCCGTTATCGGATATCTGAAGAAAGGTTGGTGGAGATCTGACCACTTTGAATATTGGCTAACATTTTCCCTGATTCTCTACGGGGTGAGCCGGTTTGGCTACATCGCGTTCTCCGCTAAACAATTTGACGCTCAATTCTTCGTTGGTCACGGGCTAAAGATTTTCGGCCACACTACGGTGCTGACCGGCCTTTTCATCAGCATGTTTTCTATTTTCAGATCCGAGGCCCAAAGCGCTACTGACTTGCTGCATTCCAATTGTTTGCTCGCGGCCCAGCTGAATGTGGAGCGCCGTTTGGTGAGCAACTTGAAGGAAACCGAATATCGGGCCACCCATGATTTCTTGACCGGTATTCACAATCGCCCTGGGATCATGGAATTGCTCAATCGCGAGGCATCGCGTTGCAAACGCACGCGGCAACAGATGGGATTGCTGATCGTGGATATCGATCGCTTTAAGACCATCAACGATACGTTCGGGCACCCCGTCGGCGACGTGGTCATCAAGCAACTCGCTGAGAGGATGCTCGCGGCGGTTCGCCCCTACGATTCGGTCGGTCGATTCGGCGGAGAAGAGTTTCTTGTGCTGCTCCCGAGCTGCGCCCTCAGCGAAGCCGCAACAGTCGCGGAACGTCTGCGACTCAGCGTGGCGACCGAAAAGCTAGTCATTGGCCAGCTAACGGTCCCGGTTACGGTCAGCGTCGGCGTCAGCACGATCGAAGGACCAGACGTCAACATCGATTTAGCTTTGGAGACAGCCGACTCCGCCCTCTACAGGGCTAAGGACAATGGACGAAATCGAGTCGAGATCTACACCCCCGCTACATTAATCCCGTCCCCGAGCGCCTAGCGACGCTCGCTTCGCCCTACCGCAGCTCTTCCATGCACTTCGCCAGCACTTCCCGGCTCGGACGCGTCACCGACTCCGGCAAAGTCGCCAGCGGCTGATCGGTAACGTTCAGCATGTCGATAAAGCTCGGCGCATGAGCGTTGATGTAGAACACGCCCGTCAGCACCTCGCCTTTTTCATGCGCCTCCATCAAGCGCTGCACCGCATGAACCTTATTCGTCGGATCGTACTCCTCCTCCAGCTTCTTCAATCGAAGATGCGATCCATCATGCATCGTGACTTCCAGAGTCGTCCCCTGATCATATTCAACATTGATCTCTTCAAACGAAGGTACAAAGCTAGCTTCGTTCAGAGCCTCTTCGTGCTCCTGCACGTATTTATAAGACTTGGTCGACCCTTCGTGATCGTTGAACGTAACGCACGGCGAAACCACGTCGAGCATAACGGTTCCACGATGGGCAATCGCCGCCTTAAGCATAGTGTGAAGCTGCCGCTTGTCGCCGGAGAACGACCGACCGACAAAAGTCGCACCCAACTGAATTGCCATCGCACACGTATCCACCGGAGGCAGATCGTTGGCGATTCCGCTCTTCAGCGTCGACCCCAGATCGGCCGTGGCCGAGAACTGGCCTTTGGTCAGGCCATAGCAGCCGTTGTCTTCGATGACATAAATGATCGGCAGATTGCGCCGCATCAGATGAATAAACTGCCCCGCGCCAATCGAGACCGTATCGCCGTCGCCGGTTACGCCGAGAGCCATCAGGTTCTTGTTCGCCAACACTGCGCCCGTTGCCACCGACGGCATGCGTCCATGCACAGAGTTAAAGCTGTGCGAGCGGTTCATGAAATAAGCTGGACTTTTCGACGAGCAGCCGATCCCGCTGAACTTTGCCACGCGCTCGGGCTGCACGCCCATCTCATACATAGCGTCAATGATGCGCTCGGAGATCGCATTGTGCCCGCAGCCCGCACAAAGCGTAGTCTTGCCGCCGCGATAGTCGACCACCTGCAATCCGATGCGGTTCGTTTTCGGAACAGGAGGCGGTGCCGGCGTGTTCGTCGTGGTTCCCATGTTACTTGCCCTCCATCATCATCAACTCGTCAGTTACAGAGCGCGCATCGATTGGCAATCCGTGAATATGGCAGATGGATCGCAGGCGCGGAGTCAGCTCCGGCTTGATATCGAGTTTGAGAAGGCTGGCCATCTGGCCGTCGCGATTCTGCTCGACCACATAAACGCGTTCGTGCCGCTCGATAAATTCGTGCACTTCGCGCGTAAACGGATACGATCGCAAGCGAAGATAGTCAGTCTCCAACCCGTGTTCCTTGGCCAGTTGATCTCGTGACTCGATGATCGCCCAGTGCGAGGTGCCGAAAGCTATAATGCCAACCCTTGCGTCGCCGCTCCCCGCCAACTCCGGCCGCGGAACAAACGACCGCGCCGTCTGAAACTTCTTGTTGATGCGTTCCATGTTGCGTTCAAAATCATCGGGCCGCTCGCTATATTGCGCCTTTTCATTGTGGCCGCTGCCGCGCGCAAACCACGCCGCCGCCGGATGATCCGTGCCGGGGAGCGTGCGATAGCCAACGCCGTCGCCGTCGATATCCCTGTAGCGCGCAAATCCACCCGCCTTCGCCAGCTCTTCTTTGCTCAGCACCTTTCCGCGATCGATCGGCTTCTCCGGATACGGAAACGGATCCGACATCCAGTTATTCATGCCGAGATCAAGGTCGGACATGACAAACACCGGCGTTTGAAAATGCTCGGCCAGATCAAACGCATCCTGCGCCATGGTGAAACACTCGCTCACCGAGCAGGGAAACAACATGATGTGTTTCGTGTCACCGTGACTGAGAAACGCGGTCGAAAGAATGTCGCCCTGCGAAGTGCGAGTTGGCAAGCCCGTCGACGGCCCAACCCGCTGAATGTCCCAGATCACCGCCGGAATTTCTACGTAGTACGCGAGCCCGGTGAACTCCGCCATCAGCGAGATCCCCGGACCGGCCGTAGCCGTCATCGAGCGTGCGCCCGCCCAAGCCGCGCCAATCACCATGCCGACCGCCGCCAGTTCATCTTCCGCCTGCACAATGGCAAACGTCGCCTTTCCGTCCGGCCCGACGCGATGCTCTTTCATATACTCAATCATCGTCTCGACCAGCGATGATGAAGGCGTGATCGGATACCACGTCACGACCGTGCAACCGGCGAACATGCAGCCCATGGCCGCCGCGGAGTTGCCGTCGACGATGATCTTTCCCGCCGTCTTATTCATGCGCTCGATGTAAAACGGATCGCGCTTGGTAAGGTTTGCGATCGCGTAATCGTGACCTGCTTTGGCGGCTGCGAGGTTCAGGTTCGCGGCTTTAGGCTTGGTCGCGAACTGCTTGCGGATCGCCTTCTCGACCTCCGCATAATCAATTTCGAGCAACTGTGCCGCCACGCCAACGTAGATCATGTTCTTGATCAGCTTGCGCAGCTTGGCATCGGCGCCTACTGTGGCCGCCAGTTTGTCGAACGGCACAGAGTAATAAATCAAATCGTCGCGAACCTTATTTAGGGCCAGCGGCTCGTCATAGAGCACCGCCGAGCCCGCGCTCAACGTCTTCACATCGTCCTGCGCCGTTTCGGAATTCATCGCGATCAGCAGATCGATTTCTTTCTTGCGCGCGATGTAGCCATCTTTATTAGCGCGGATCGTAAACCACGTCGGCAGACCCGCAATATTCGAAGGAAACAGATTTTTCCCCGAAATGGGAACACCCATCTGAAAAATGCTGCGCAATAAAACTGTGTTGGAACTTTGCGACCCCGAGCCATTCACGGTAGCAACCTGAATGCTCATGTCATTGACAATGCGCCTTTGCCCCAATTGACCGTGCGCTTCATGGGGCACGATATCGGTAGTGGCCATCCCTGTGCCTTTCTGGTGTTAACCCAACAAACTATTAACCGGACAAACTCCGAGGCCCAAAGTCAGCGGAGTGGAGCGGGAAAACCTCTTAGTATACCCCTGATTATACGCGCCCGAAAAACAGAGGGAGTAAAACGATAACACGTACCAACGTTTACCATCGCAGGTTCAGTGATCCCGAGACGAGGATTACACTTGAGCGGCGCGGAGGACAAGATGATGACAAATGCTGCAAATATCCACTCCTGCTGTGTGCGCGAAATCCTGCTCGTACTGTGCTGCGCTCTGCTCTCTGGTAGCACATATGGTCAGACAGTTTCCGGCCAGCCGACCCGAGGGATCTATGAGGCCAACAACGCCAACGTGGCCCACGCTATTGCCAAGCTGAAGTCGGGAGATTTCGCGGGCGCAGATGTGGACATGATTCGCAGGGGAAAGGCGGTGCAGGCGATTCCCATCCTGAAGGAACAATTTACGCGTATCCACGATCCACTCGAGAAGGCGCAAATCGCTAGCGCTCTCATAAAGCTGGGGGACAATGACGAAACCTACTGGGATTTTCTGGCGAAACTAGAGGCCTCCGTGATTGACGCTCCTGATTTTTGGAGTTACGACCCGCAAGGGAAGTTGGTGCCCGGCCCTACTCCGGAATTTATCGCATGGGTGAAGTCATCCAAGTTGTCTCCCACCGAAATGGGAGAGTGGCCGCAGTATTGGCTTCCCGGACCAGTGGGAGCCTTAGGTTTAACTGGCGATTCGAGGGCCATCCCCTTACTTCGTCAAGCGCTATCATCGCCTAACCACATGATTGAGGCCGTGGCCGCTACGGGCCTCGCTGAGATCCAGGACAAGGACTCGATCCCCTTCATCGTCGAGGCATGCAAGAAAGCCCCGGTAGAGGCAGCGGCAGCAATCGCAGAATCTTTGGTCTATTTCGACGATGCAGACGCGCAGCGCGCAGTCGATACATACGTTCCAAAAGACCGTGCCAAGATCCTCCGTGAGGCGAAGGCGCAAGGAAAGAAGACACCTTGGGGTTATTAGGGATACTACTTCGCTTGCAGCCCGAGAAGACCGAGCCAGCGCGCAGGATCGAGAAGCACTCTAACCCATCTCGCTGCTTTCGCTGCAGCCAATCCTCCTACAATTATATACGTACAGCACTGGAGGCGAACTGATGATTAAGCTCCTGGTATTCGCATTACTAGTTGTACCGCTTAGTAGTTCGCAAGATGCGCCTCCCGCACCGCAGACCGGCAGGATTGAAGGGATCGTTCGAAATGAAGCCGGTACCGCAGAACCGAGTATTACCCTGCATCTTAGCAAGGTAGATTCTCACATCAAACTTGGAACCATGCGCCACGAGGTCTCGGACAAGGCCGGTCGCTTCGCATTTGAAAAGGTAAAGTGGGGCAGCTATCGGGTCTACGCCACGAGTGAAAAGGATTACTACCCTGACTCGACATTTGCCTTTTACTCGGGAACGACTGCGCCACTCGTGGACATTGCAGCCGCTAGCCCTAACGGTTCTGTTGAGATCACGCTCGGGCCGAAAGCCGGCGCCGTTGTCGGCACCGTCATCGATAAGGTTTCTCGCGAGCCCGTGCTGCCGCGGTTCAGACTTGCGGTTAGATCTGATCCAACTCGTTGGATGGAGACCAGCGTCCCCTCCAAGTTCAGAATCCTGCTCCCATCGGCGACTGACATAACTCTCGAAGTAAGCTCACCCGGATATCAGCGCTGGTACTATAACAATGCATCAGATGCTTCGGGCAGCACGCCTCTGCGGGTCAACGCCTCTGAAGAGCGGAACCTCATCATAGAACTGATTCCATCGAAGGATTCGTCGAGAAAATCGCCGCCGAACTGATACCTCATACGAGCGGCGGTCGGCCCACCCAAGACCGGAAGTGAAACCATCAACGGCGGTCGAACTGTTCCATGGATATGGAGCGTAATTGAATTTAACTCGTCTGGGACCCCCGAGTATGATGACGTCGGGATGTTCCCCAGGTACTCCGTATACGTCAATGGAGTGCTCAAGATCACTTATCCGCAAAGCACCGTGGCAGCTTTCGTCGCGAAAGATCAAACGTACCAATTGGAGCCATCCCAAATCCCATAAGGTGGACAGGGAGGAAGGGGTATGGAGGATAGAATGTCAACCACAAGGAAGTTTTTCCCCTTAGTTCTGTGCGGCCTGCTGACGGTCCCGGCATACAGCCAGGCAGGGCAGAGTCAATCCAATAAACTGGCATATGCCGCGGATAAAGCGAACGTGCCCGATGCAATTGCGAAGGTAAAGTCCGGAAACTTCGCGCTTGTCCACGTTGAGATGATCGCAGAGGCTCGGGCGGTGGAGGCGATTCCCGCCCTGAAAGAACAATTTGTGCGTAGCCAGGACCCGTTCGTCAAGGCCAAAATAGCGAGTGCCTTAGTCAGGCTGGGGGCCAAGGATGATACATATTGGGATTTCCTGGTGAAACAAGTAACCCCGGCGGTGGAGAGCGATGCCCCTGACTTTATGAACTTCGACCCACAAGCAAAAACCGGCGCTGGCCCCTCACCGGAGTTTATCGCGTGGGCCAAGGCCCATAACGTGCCCCCCAATGGTCCCACCGGTACGGCGGCAGAAGACTCGATGTATTGGTTCCCGGGAAAGGTGATGATGCTGGGTTCGACCGGCGACCCGAGAGCGATCCCGCTGCTTCGACAAGCTCTGCTGTCCCCTAATCACATGATTGAGATCGACGCCGCCAAGGGCCTGGCTGAGATCCAGGACAAGGACTCGATCCCGCTCATCATCGAGGCATGTAAAAGAGCCCCAGCAGCGGCAGCCGCGGCAATTGCAGAGTCCTTGGTCTATTTCGATGATACTGAAGCACAACGCGTAGTCGATATGTATGTTCCAAAAGACCGTGCCAAGATCCTCCGTGAGGCGAAGGCGCAAGGAAAGAAGACGCCTTGGAGCTACTGAGGGCACTACTTCGCTTGCAGCCCGAGAAGACCGAGCCAGCGCAGGGCGCGAAAAGGCTCTAACCCGCCTCGCTGCATTCACTTGCAGCCGATGAGCGTACACTTATATACGTACAGTACTGCCACCACAAATGTTCCACGTGGAACATTTGTACATACAATATTAACTGCATAACGTTCCACGTGGAACATATTCCCCATTTTGTAAGAATCCCCTCGCTCCGGCGGGCGGGCGGGTTGCAGAACCCGTCTGCCCCGGTTTCCTCATTGCGTTCATCGCCGCCGCTTCGGCGATAATAGAACGATGGCACAAATGTGCAACGTCGCTCTGCTCGGCTTCGGCACCGTCGGCAGTTCCGTCGCGAAAATCCTTTGTGAGCGCGCCAACACCCACCTGCGCCTTACCCACATCGTCAATCGCAATGTAGCCCGAAAAAAAGTGGACTGGCTCCCCTCGACGGTGCAGTGGACGGAGAACATTGACGACGTTCTCTCTTCCGACGCGAAGGTCGTCGTCGAGCTTATGGGCGGCCTCCAACCTGCCGAAGATTGGATTCGCCGAGCGCTCGCCGGCGGCAAATCCGTAGTCACTGCCAACAAGCAGTTGATCGCCCGTTGCGGGCCTGAACTGATTAGCCTTGCCCGCCAAATGAAACAGCAGATTCAGTTCGGCGCTTCGGTCGCAGGTGGCGTGCCCGTCATCTCTGGATTGCAGGAAGGACTGGCTGGCGATGAACTCTTCAAAATTCGCGGCATTCTCAACGGCACCTGCAACTACATTCTCAGCCAGATCGAGGCGAACGGAATCCCCTTCGCCACCGCTCTGCGCGAGGCGCAGAAGCTCGGCTTCGCCGAAGCCGACCCCACCGAGGATATTGACGGACTCGACGCCCGCGCCAAGCTCGCCATCCTGGCGCGCGTCGGCCTCCACTGCAACGTCACAGTCGAAAACATCGTGGCGCGATCCATTTCCCCGATCGATGCCATCGACTTCGAATACGCCAAGCAGCTCGGATGCACCATTCGCCAGATCTCATGCGCGGAATTAAAAGACGGTCTACTGTTTGCCGCCGTCCAACCTGCGCTGGTCGAGCTTTCATCACCCTTGGCAAGCGTGGAGGGCAGCCAGAACCTGGTTGTAGCGACCGGCAAGTACGGAGGAGAAACCGTTTTCGGCGGTCACGGTGCGGGCGGACATCCAACTGCAGTCGCCGTAGTCTCGGATATTCTAGCCATCGCTTCTTCGAAACAAATGGAGATCGCGCACCCAGCCCAACCGATCGAAACGACGCCCACTGTCACTGCCGACTTCACCGCCAAACACTATCTGCGCTTTTTGGTGAAGGACCGTCCCGGGATCATCGCGGCGCTCGCCACGATTCTCTCCGAATGCCACATCAATATCGATGCGGTGCTACAAAAGCCGGGCTGCCCCAAATCTCATCTGCCTTTTCTGATAACGCTCGAAGAGTGCAAAGCGGCGCTGGTGGAAGAGGCATTGCAGCGGATCGACGCGCTGGATTTCCTGGTGCAGCCCTGTTTGCATCTGCCGATTCTGTAAATGATTTAAAGGGGGGGTGTCACTCAGAGTGGAGCGAGAGATCTATAGTTTCGCCCGACTTTTGTCCCTGACCGACCGATTCGGCTGCCTTTGATCTGGGTGAACCTGTCAGTTCACCGCTGCCGTCAAAAGCTTTTTGCAGCGGAACTGGTGGGCGCCTTTCGCCGCGGCAGCGCCTTCAGAATCGCGCGCAGTGCTTCGTTCACAGACTCGCCAGTCTTAAACACTTTCGCAACGTCAGGAGCCAGCAATACAACCACTGACTTTGCACGAGCACGATGCGCAAAGCGATTGGGTTGGGCTTTCGCATAATCAAAGCGATACTCGCGGCGCGTGTCTCTCGTCGAACGCAATCCACGCGACTTAACTTCGGATGTTTTCTTCATAGTCTTTCCGCTCTCTTCTGGTAGCTTTGCGAGCACTAATAATTCGAATTCGCTCCGCCGAACTTTCTATGAAAATTAGTATCAGCACACGATCAAGAACGGAATAACCAACAATGATCTCGCGTTCTTCACCGTTGGAGTGATCCTCATCAGGGAAGATCGTCGCGCCAGCATCATCGAACACCGTGGTTGCCTCATCGAAACTGACCCTGTGCTTTCGCTGGTTGCCTTTGGCTTAGCGAGAATCCCATTCAAAGACCAGCGGCATATAAACAGAGCGTCTTACGCTTCCACTTGAAAGAACTGCGCCATGTTGCGGAATTTCTTATAGCGAGTCTCAAGCAACTCACCGACCGGTAGCTGCTGTACCGCTGCTAGATTCTGCTGCAACGCCGCATCCAGCAGCTCGGCGGCGCTCGCGTGATCCTTATGCGCGCCACCAGCGGGTTCGGGGATGATGCCATCGATGCAGCCGAGTTCGCTTAGATCTTTCGCGGTGATTTTCATCGCCTCTGCTGCCAGGTCTTTCTTGCTGGCATCGCGCCACATGATCGAGGCGCAGCCCTCCGGCGAAATCACTGAGTAGACCGCATTTTCCATCATAAGAACGCGGTCGGCTACGGCAATGGCTAGCGCCCCTCCGCTGCCGCCGACGCCAATGACCGTCGCGACGATCGGCACTTCGAGCCGGGCCATTTCCAGCAGATTGCGCGCGATGGCTTCTCCCTGGCCGCGCTCTTCGGCGTGCAGTCCAGGATAGGCGCCGTCGGTATCAACGAAGGTAAAAATCGGCCGCTTGAATTTTTCCGCTATCTTCATCACCCGGAGCGCTTTGCGATATCCCTCCGGATGCGGCATGCCGAAGTTGCGATAGACGCGCTGCTTGGCGTCCCGCGCCTTCTGCTGTCCGACTACAATTACTTCCTCGCCGTGGAAGCGAGCCATGCCGCAAACAATCGCCGGATCGTCGCGAAAGCCACGGTCGCCGTGAATCTCGCTCCAGTCAGTGAAAATGCGCTCGACGTAATCGAGCGTGTAGGGCCGTTGCGGATGCCGCGCCAGTTCCGTCCGCTCCCACGCATTCTCCTGCGAAGAAATCTGGCGCCGCAGGTGGTCCACCCGGTCGTGCAATTGCTGAATCTGCCGCAATGTATCCGGCTTCTGCCCCTCCACCGCTTGCAGGCGCGTAATCTGCGCCTCGATTTTTTCCAGTTCCTGTTGCGCCTTCAATCCAGACTCCATTTTGATGACATTTCCGTTGCTCCGGGTATTATGTGCCTCCACCATCGAGAGCATTAAGTCTGCGCCCGCGACGGCGGAATGTTGTTCGTTAGCGGCTGCGGTACGGTCGATCTTGTTCTTGTCGGTCCGTCTTATTTTCGCTCTCATCGGCCGCATTTAGAGACCCGCACGATCAACTGATAACGCGCACGCTGCCGCGACCGCACAACTCTTCCACACGGCCGAGAAAATTGCGATCCGGCATCACATTATAGCCTTCAGCTTCCATCACCACCATGAAATCGCCCTCCCGCTCAACGTCAAACAACACCTTTGCTTCGCCTTTGCGCTCCCGGCAGAGCGCATACAAGGCATCAACAGTGCCATCCGTCGCGCTGCCCAGTGGAATCCGAATCCGCAAAGCCCTGGGCAAAGGCACACGCGCCTCGTCGAGAGGAATAATCTCGTTTGCCGTTACCTTCGGATTCGCGCCTTCTTCGATGCGGACGCCTCCGCGAATCAGCACTGGAACTTCGAGCTTCACTTTTTCTGCGAGTTTTCTGTAGGCCTCAGGGAAGACCAGCAACTCAACTTTGCCCGACATATCTTCGAGCGCAGCTTGAGCCCACAACTCGCCGCGTCGCGATTTCGCCACACGCAGGCCGGAAATCAATCCCGCTGTTGTGATGTTCTCGTCTTTACCCGTAGATCTTTTCATCGCGCCGATATCTTCGGTAGAAAGAGCATTCAAATCGGCTAGCTTCTCTTTGTACTTCTCCATCGGATGCCCGGTAATAAAGAATCCGAGAATTTCCTTCTCCGCCGCCAGTCGCATGTGCTCATCCCAGTCGGGGACATTGGGCAATGCGTCATTCGCCTGTTCCGCAGTCTCGTCTGCAAACACACCAAAGAGGCCGTGCTGCCCCGATTCCGCATCCCGTTGCGCTTTTTGCGCGTTTTCGATTGCCGTGTCCAGCGCCTTCATTAGCTGCGCCCGCCGTCCAAAGCAGTCCATCG
This sequence comes from Terriglobales bacterium, assembly GCA_035483045.1. Classification (GTDB taxonomy): domain Bacteria; phylum Acidobacteriota; class Terriglobia; order Terriglobales; family Acidobacteriaceae; genus Acidiflorens. The sequence continues at coordinate 43,820 of DATHQD010000007.1, read as the reverse complement.
CGCCACTCTTGATCAGCGACTCCAGCACACGCTTATTCAACAGCCGCAGGTCAACTTCTTCGCAGAATTCAAAAAACGATTTGAAATGCCGCCCAAGTTTCTTACGCGCCGCGACAATCGACTCAATCGCATTGCCGCCAACGTTCTTAACGGCCGCCAATCCAAAGCGTATCGCTTGTCCATGCGGCGTGAAATTCGCATCACTGACATTGATGTCCGGAGGCTCAACCGCAATCCCCATCTCGCGGCATTCGTTGATGTATTTCACGACGCTATCGGTGTCGCCCGTAATCGAAGTCAGCAAGGCCGCCATAAAATCCAGCGGATGATGCGTTTTCAGATAAGCCGTGTGATACGCCAACAGGGCATAGGCCGCCGAGTGCGACTTATTAAATCCGTATCCAGCAAACTGCGCCATCAGATCGAAAATCTTCTCGATCTTTTTCGGTGGGAGGCCATTTTTCGTCGCGCCCTGCACAAAGCGTTCGCGCTGCGCCGCCATTTCTTCCGGCTTTTTCTTTCCCATCGCGCGGCGCAGCAGATCGGCTTCTCCCAGGGAGTAGCCGGCGAGCTTGTTTGCCGCTTGCATGACCTGCTCCTGATAAACGAATACTCCGAGCGTCTCCTCCAGGATCTCTTTCAATTCGGGCAATTCATATTCGATCTTGCGGCGGCCGTGTTTGCGCTCGATGAAATCGTCGATCATCGCCATGGGGCCAGGGCGATAGAGTGCATTGAGCGCTGTCAGGTGTTCGATCGAGTTGGGCTGGTAGCGCCGCAGCACATCACGCATGCCAGGCGATTCAAACTGAAACACACCCGATGTCAATCCGCGATGGAAGACTTTCTGATATGTTTCCTCGTCTTCCAGAGGGATGTCATCGAGCGTGAATTGCTGACCTCTTTGCACGATGAGTTTCACGGTGTCGTCAAGGATGGTGAGCGTCGTAAGCCCAAGAAAATCCATCTTCAGCAGGCCCATCTTTTCGATGGCCACCATGTCGAAGGCAGTAACAATTTCGTCGTTCTTCGTTTTATGCAGCGGGACTAACTCGATCAGGGGCCGCGGCGAAATCACTACGCCTGCGGCGTGCACGCCGGAATTTCGCACCAGGCCTTCGAGCTTCAGCGCTGTGTCCAGTAACTGTCGCACCTGCGGATCTTTTTGATATGCCTCCTGCAATGCCGCCGATTCTATGAGTGCATCGTCCAACTTTATATTCAGCGTGGTCGGCACCATCTTCGCGATGCGATCGACATCGCTATAGGGCATATCCATGGCGCGCCCCACGTCTTTGATCGCGGCTTTCGCGGCCATCGTTCCAAACGTAATAATCTGCGCGACGTTTTCCCGGCCATATTTATGGGTAACGTATTCGATCACCTCGCCGCGCCGATTCATGCAGAAATCGATATCGATGTCAGGCATCGAAATGCGCTCGGGATTGAGAAAGCGCTCGAAGAGCAGTTCCTGCTGTAGCGGATCAATGTCCGTAATCCCGAGCGAATAGGCGACTGCCGAACCCGCCGCCGAGCCGCGCCCCGGACCCACCGGAATTCCTCGCTCGCGCGCGTAGCGAATGAAATCCCAGACAATCAGGAAATATCCGGAGAACTTCATCTGCTGAATGATCGCGATTTCGCGAGCCAGCCGCTGCTCGTATTCCGGGAGCGAGTGTTTCAAACGGCCGCTCGTCGCCGCGGCACGCAGATTTTCCATTCGCCGCGCGAATCCCTGACGCGTCACATGCTCGAAATAGCTGTCGAGGGTAAATCCATCTGGAACATCAAAGTGCGGAAACGGGCTGGGAACCTTCTCGATCCGCAGATTGCAACGCTCGGCGATATCGAGGGTACGCGAGAGCACTGCCGGAGAGTCTTTGAACACGCGCAGCATTTCGTCGCCGCTCTTGACGTAAAACTGAGTGCCCTCAAACTTCATACGGTTCGTGTCCTGAATCGACTTCCCCGTCTGAATGCACAGCATCACATCCTGCGCGTGCGCGTCGTCCTCGCAAAGATAGTGGCTGTCGTTTGTCGCGACCATCGGCAACCCAATCTCTTTCTCCAGCCGAAACAAGTCAGAGTGGATGCGATGCTCCATCTCCAGGCCCTGATCTTGAATCTCTAAAAAGAAATTTTCTTTGCCGAAGAGATCGCGATAAAATCCGGCCGCATCGCGCGCGGCATCGTAGTTCCCTTCCGTCAGGCGCTCCGCGACTTCGCCTTTGAGGCAGCCAGATAGCCCTATCAGCCCTCGTGAATGCTCTGCCAGAAATTTCTTGCTCACACGCGGCTTGTAGTAGAAGCCATGCAGCGAAGCCTCCGACGTGATCTTCACCAGGTTGCGGTAGCCTTCTTCATTTTCGGCGAGCACCAGCAGATGGTTATAGGTATCGCCGTCCGGAGGAGTGCGAGTAATGACGTGATCATCTTTTTTGCAGATATAAAGTTCACATCCGACGATCGGCTTAACGCCGGCTTTATGCGCCGCATTCACAAAATGGACGGCGCCAAAAATATTGCCGTGGTCGGTCATGGCGACGGCAGGCATGCCAAGCTCATGGACGCGCTCGACAAGTTTCTCAACGTCGCAAGCGCCGTCGAGCAAAGAATAGTCACTATGCAGATGCAGATGAACGAATTGATCTTTGCTCATGAGGGCAGCACTTAGCCTTTAGCAGTTAGCTTTTGGCTTTTCGCGGATCAAATTTATTTTACTGGCTGGAGAGATTCGCGCAACGCCTGAAAGTGGTGCAATTCGGCGGAGCGCGCCGATCAGCGCACGATCTGGATCGAAAGCGAAGGTTCGGGCACCTGAAAATCCACTCCGCGCTCGTCATTCTTTTTAATTGTCGCGTCGAGATCGAGCTGCGCTAGCGGAATTTTCTTCGAGGCCTGGTCGTTGAACACCCAGAGCGTGCCTCCGGCGATCGCGTAATTATGCACTTCCTCAACATGCTGATCGCGGAAGACGAGCGCAGTCGCTGGTTCCAATTCTGACTTGGGATGATTGCGCGCCTCGATATCGGCTTGGAGCCGATCGATCTTTCCGTTCAGTGTCTGCACATCGCGTTGCAGTCCACTATTCTCAGCATACGGACCGGGAGATGCCGGAGCCTGATAGAAACCGGCATACGCATCCTGATCGTCGGCGGTACCCTGCGAATCGTAGGCGAGCGAATCATCCCACCAGCCGCAATATCCGAAGGGGTAGCATCCCGCGTATCCATAATACGGATAGAAGCCACGGCGTCCGTAGACGCCTCGATAATTGTAGTAGCCATTTCCTATGCGGACGTGACTGCCCGATCCGTGAGTGAAGCCACCACCGTGGAATGCATGAGAAGAAGACGCAGAAGAAAAGGAATGTGCAACCGACCCGCCATGGGAGGCGAAATGAGCACCGCCACCGCCGCCGCCATGACCGCCGCGCTGCGCCAACACTGGCAGGGCGATCAACATCAGGCCGAACGCCGCTATGGACAACCAGCGCCGCATGAGGTCATTATAGCGCGATAGCGCGGATTTAGCGCAGCGCGGATCTAGCGAAATCGCGCAGACCGATATCCCGTTATTTTCGCTTTTTCTTGCCTTTAGGCTTCGGGCTGCGGACGGCTTTTGCCTTAGGCTTGGCCGCTGGCTTCGCGGATTTGGCCGGTTTCGCCGCCTTTTTTGCCGCTGCAGCCTTGCTAGCCGGCGCTGGAATCACCGGCTTCACAGGCGTTTGTGGCTTCTCCGGGGCCGTCGCTTTCGCCCCGGCTTTGGCGATCGGAGCCGGTACAGCATGCGACGGAGAACTCGCGCCTGCCGCAACTACTGGGGCTTTTCCCTTCCCCTTCTTGCCCGGTTTACCTGTCTCAATTGGCGCCGCACCGGCTACTGCTGCAGCCGCCTTAGCCCCGCGCCCTCGCTTGGCCGGAGGCGGTGGTGGAGGCGGAGGCGGCGGTGGCGCCAGCGGCTTCAGATACTTCAGCGTCTCCGTTCGCGAACGCAGTTTGCCATCGAGCAGCAGCAAGAACACATCGTTCGCAATCTTCGGATAATCCGGCATCTCCGGAGTGATGCGCAGCTCTGTCATTTCTGGCAGCGGAATTTTCTGCTTCACCTGCCGCCACTTGGTAAAGAAATTTTTGATCTTCTGCTGCACTGCCTGCTGCCGTGCCGTGATCGCCAGAAACAGAATCATCTCCGGGCGCGCCGACGACAGCAATTGCCACGTCCGCGCAGGCGTGGCTGCTTCTTTGCCTGTAAGACGCTTCGCCAGGCTGTGTGCATTCGCATCCAGATCTTTCCAAGCCTCGACCAGATCCTTGCGCGGAATCGCTCGCCGCAAATCCGAAATATCTTTGTCGCCCAGCCGCTCAGTAAGAAAATGCAGCACCGCCGGCGCAACCTCCGGCGTGTAGCCAAGCTCATTCATCTGCTGCCGTGTCTTCATCAACGCGCCCAGGCCGGCCGTGTCGACCTTGGCCGTGCTCCAGTGCGCATTCAAAACCTTCAGCCAACCCTCTTTTTCGTAAGCCTTCAGAACCGCAAGCGCATCGTCTTCGTATGCCAACTGTTCGATCTCGTAGCCAATGCTCGAGTTGCGCAAGTATTCGATGTAATTATTTTCTTTGCCTGATTCGTAGCGCGCCTGGGTGCGCTCTTCGAGCGGCCAATGGAAGCGCGTGGTGAAGCGCGTGGCGCGAATCATCCGCGCCGGATCTTCGAGAAACGCGTAGTTGTGCAGCACGCGTATAACTTTCGCCTCGATGTCGGCCACGCCGTTAAACGGATCCATCAACAACCCACGCGATCCTTCGTTTAGCGAAAGCGCCATCGCGTTGACGGTGAAATCGCGGCGCCGCAAATCGTCAATGATCGTCGCCGGGGCCATCTGCGGAGGCTTACCGGGCTTGTCATACTGCTCGGAGCGCGCCATGGCAATCTCGGAGCGCACTCCTCCGGGCAGCGTCAGCAGCAGCGTCCGCGTATCGGAGTCGGCATTGCCCACCACCGCTCCCGCGCGCTCCAGATCTTTTTGGAGCTTGAGCGCGTTGCCCTGGACTGTGAAATCCAGATCGCGGATGGGGAAGCCAGTGATAATGTCGCGGATAGCGCCGCCGGTCAGATAGAGATTCATCCCCGCCGCCTTGGCGGCCTCTAGGACGAGGGCGACAGCCTTTTGTTGGTCCGGCGAGAGGCGGGTTTCCAGCGTATATATGTAATCTGCCATGCCTTCCTAGTCGCCTCGCGGAAGCCCATCCAGGGGCTCGATTGGGGCGTTTTGCACAGATTTTCCACAGGGAGGCCGCCCGCCTCCTGGCGAGTAGCCCTATTGGCTGAATCTAACTCCCTCTAGCCATTAGACTTATATCGCACTCTTGCACTTCAGTAAACATCAGAAAATAACACAAGGTTTACCGTTTGGCTACTGTCAAGCACTAACTGCCCCAATTCTGCCGGAAAGTGCGAGAATCGGGTCTGGAGCTTCGCCGCCGCCAAATGCGTTAGTGTTCGCGGGATTCCCGCCGGATCGAAGCGTCTTTGCGCCCTCATGCCCTCAACTCACAAGAAAGTGATCGTGCGCAAGCACGACCGCGATTCGATCAGCGGATACGTCGCTCCCGCTAACTTTGTGGTGGAGGACAAGTTGGAGTTGCTCAATACCTCCGGCCAGGTCGTCGCTATCGATCTGCGCGACATCAAAGCGGTCTATTTCGTCCGCGAATTTTCCGACACCGACCTGATGCTGCGCAAGACCTTCACCACCCGTCCGAGGACAGAAGGCTTATGGGTGCGTCTGAAGTTCAAGGACAGCGAAATTCTCGAAGGCATCCTGCCCAACGACCTGACGCAAAATCCCGCCGAAGGTTTTCTGATGAACCCGCCCGACCTCCGCGCCAACACGCAAAGAGTATTCGTGCCCCGGGAAGCTCTGGCCTCTCTAACCGTGTTAGCCGTAATCGGCTCCGGCAACCGAAGACGAAAAGGCGGTACGCCGGACACCCGACAGGTCACGCTCTTCGAGCAATAGGCGGCTCGCGTAGGAGCAGGCGCCCTCACCTCACCTGCCCAGCCGAGCAAGGCTCGGCGTCCCGCATGAAGCCAGAACGCCTCCATCCCGGAGCGCGCCTTCCGCTACAATTCCCGAGACACCGCCATGAAACTATCCGATATCGCCGCCGCCCTAGGCGCTCGCCTGGAAAATGCATCACCCGAAACCGAAATCACCGCTGTAGCCGGGATAGAGCAAGCTGGTTCCGGCCAGCTGTCTTTTGTTTCTAACCCCAAATACAACGCCGCCGCAAAAGTAACACGAGCCTCGGCCGTGATCGTGTCCGAGGACTTCCCCGCCATCAACACTGGAATGCTTAGGACAAAGAATCCTTACCTGGCCTGGGCCAAGGCAATCGAGCTTTTCTACCATCCGCCCGCCTATGCCCCTGGAATCCATCCCACGGCCGTAGTGAGTCCGAAAGCGAAGCTTGGCAGGAACGCCCACGTCGGCCCTTACGTAGTCATCGACGACGACGTAGTCATTGGAGACAACGCCGTGCTCCTCGCCCACGTTGTCATCTATCGCGGAGTAACCATCGGCGACAGCTTCTTCGCCCATGCGCACTCCGTAGTCAGAGAATTCTGCCAGCTGGGCGACAACGTCCTCCTTCAGAATGGAGTCGTCATAGGCTGCGACGGTTTCGGCTTCGCCAAGGATGACGCTGGTCGCTGGCATAAGATCGTCCAATCCGGCAACGTCGTTATCGAGAGCGATGCCGAGCTCCAGGCCAATACCTGCATCGACCGGGCCAGCATAGGCGAGACTCGCATAGGACGGGCGGCAAAGCTCGATAACCTAGTCCACGTAGGCCACAGCTGCACCATCGGACAGGACACGCTGCTCTGCGCGCAGGTAGGACTGGCTGGCACGACCGACGTAGGCAACAACGTAATCCTGGCTGGGCAGGTAGGCGTGAGTGGCCACGTCAAGATAGGCGACGGCGCCATCGCTATCCCGCAGAGCGGGATCGCACAGGAAGTGGCGCCCGGAGCAATGGTCAGCGGCTACCCCGCCATCGATCACCGCCTATGGCTCAAATGCTGCGCCGTTTATGCGAAGCTGCCCGAGATTGCCAAAGCTGTCAGGAAGCTGTCAGAGCGGGGCTGAGGTATGGTTTCATCCCTTATTCCCGCAGCTCCGCCGGAAGCCCGCTATTGATCGCGGCTCGCACTTGGGCGATGAGGCAATCTCGTTCCCCGAAATTCTTGGGCTCGATGGGGTCGTGGAACTCTACCGTCACCGTGCCGGGACGAATCGCGAAGCGAGCCTTGGGCATAGCCGCTTCGGTGCCAGAGATGGTGATCGGGACAATCGGCACTTTGCACTCTTCCGCGAGATAGAACGGACCCTTTTTGAAGGGCAGGAGCTTGCCATCGAAAGAGCGCTTCCCTTCCACATAAATGGTCATGTTGAGCCCTTGCTCGATGGCCTTTACCGCGTCGCGGAGAGCCGTAACGCCAGCATCTCGATTTCCGCGGTCGACGGGGACAAGCGATCCGATGCGCATGATCTGGCTGAGGATGGGGACCTTGAATAATCCCTTCTTCACCATCACCGAAGTGCGGCGCGGAATCAGTGGCAACGTAACGGGCGGATCGAGATTGGAAATGTGATTGGACAAGAAGATATAGTTGCGATCGGGGCTGATTTTCTCGAGGCCGACGGTGCGAACCTTGACTCCGGCTATGCGCACACCCTTAAAAGCCGCCCACATGCACGTGTTATAGAGGAAGCTAATGTCTTTGGTGATGTAGGTCCACGGGATTCCGAACACCGCGGCGAAGGGAAGCGCGGCGGCCCAGAACAATAACATGAGGATAGTGCGAAACACTTGTTAGTCCGTCATCACAGTCAATTTCGAATTAAGCGCCTTATGGCGTGGTGATAATAGTGGTCTTGCGGCACGCCCTAAAGCCTGCCCCTAAATGAATCTTAATTATCCGACGGCGGTCATGCCTTCGCCGCAAGTTCGCGCAAGCGTTGGGGTAGCTTCTCATAAATGCCACCGAAGCCGCCATTGGAGAGAATGGCGATCACATCGCGCGGGCGTAGTTCAGGCGCGATGGCCTCGACGATGGCACCGGCATCGGCGAAAATGCTGGCGCGCTTTCCGCTCTGCTGGATCTGAGCGACTACGTGGTGGAGATCGAGGCGCTCGTTTTCCGGGATTGCCTCCGACTTGAAGATGGCGGCGATGACGACCTCGTCGGCTTGGGACAGGCTCTGCGCAAGGGCGTCCTGAAGCACGCTGCGGCGCAGAGTATTCGATCGCGGCTCAAGAATTACCCAGAGCCGCGATTGCGGATAGCGCGAGCGCAAAGCACGAATCGTCTGCTCGATGGCCGTCGGATGATGGGCAAAATCGTCGATGATCGTAACGCCGTTGACCTCGGCCTTCACCTCGAGCCGGCGCTTGACACTACGAAATGTTTTCAAAGCATGCGCAATTGCATCTGTTGGAATTTCATAATGCGAGGCCAATGCCGCCGCAGCAGTCGCGTTCCAGACGTTGTACTCGCCGCCTAAACCGAATTCGAAGTCGGCCCACTGTTCCTCGTCGCGCAGTACCGACCAGGAAGTTTGTCGTTCGCCGAGTTTCAGATCTGTAATTTTCCAGCTGGCGCGACCCGATACGCCGTAACGTTCTACGGGACAGAAGGCTTTCTGCAGGCACCGATCGATGCTGTCGTCGCCGTTTCGTCCCGTGTCGAAGCCCACGATGCGGCCGCGGCGGGGCACGAGGTTGACCAGACGCTTGAATGCGGTTTCGATCGCATCGAGATCTTTGTAAATATCTGCGTGGTCGAATTCCACCGAAGTAAGAATCATCGAATCCGGAAAATAGTGCAGAAATTTTGGCCCCTTATCGAAGAAGGCTGTGTCATATTCGTCGCCCTCGATGATAAAGTGCCTGCCTTCACCGAGCCCGAAGCTGCGCCCGAAATTTTCGGCTATGCCACCGATGAGGAATGAGGGATGGAGACCGGCGGTTTCAAAGATCCATGCCAGCATTGAAGTGGTAGTGGTTTTGCCGTGCGTGCCAGCGACGACCAGCACTTCTTTGCCGTGGAGGAATTCGTCATGCAGCAGTTGCGGCAGCGAGCAAAATCGAATGCGCTGGTCGAGAACAAGTTCCAGTTCCACGTTGCCGCGAGAGAGGGCATTCCCCACGACGACAAGATCGGGGCGAGGATTGAGATTCGCTTCGGCAAAGGGCTGAGCGACGGGAATGCCCAGCGACTCCAGAAACGTCGACATGGGCGGATAGGCGGCCGCATCAGAGCCGGTGACGCGAAAACCGCGCTCCTGCAACATGCCGGCGAGCGAAGCCATGGCGGTTCCGCAGATGCCGATGAGATGAATATGTCTGGGTTTGGACTTGGTCTCACTCATGCGAAATTACTCATTGTGCCGATCACTTCGTGGTGGCCGCTTCCAGAATTTTCAGGCTGACTTCATCGCCCACAACGAGTTGGGCGCGTACGCCAAGGGGCAGCGTGATATTGGCGTGCGAGACGTGGCCGGAGCGCAATCCAAAAGCGACAGGGATTTCGAGGTCGCCGACCACGCGCAGCACAACTTCCTGCAACGTGTAATCCTGCGTTGAACTTTGACGGCAGTCCAGCATTTCGCCAAAGATAATGCCGCGCACTTGGTTGAGCTTGCCCGCAAGTTTTAACTGCATCAGCATGCGATCAATCTGAAAGGGCTTGGCGGCGACATCTTCGAGGAAAAGAATTGTTCCGTCGGTTCGGAGGTCATTGGGTGTGCCAAGCGCAGCCACAAGAATCGAGAGGCATCCGCCATAGAGTATGCCTTCGGCTTCGCCCACCACCAGCGGCTTTGCGCCCGAGTCAGTTCCAATCTCCCATTCGGCGGCGCCGGCGAGCGCGTTGTTCCACGATGGCAAATCGACGCCGTCGGTTGACGCGAAATCCTTGGCAACCATCGGTCCATGAAAAGTTATCAGGTTGGCGGAGTCGGTGAACGCGGTCACAAGCGTAGTCAGATCGCTGTAACCGACGAAGACTTTAGGATGGGCAGCGATCTTTTTCAGGTCGAGCATCGGCAAGACGTAGTTCGACCCATATCCACCTCGCGCACAAATAATTGCGCGTATATCGTCCCGCACAAACATCTCTTCCAATTCTCCCGCCCGGCGCTCCGCCGAACCGGCGAAGTACAAGTCGCGCTCGAGAATCGATTCGAAATAAACGGGCTCATAACCGGCGCGGCGCAGCCCATCGCAGCCAGCCTCCAGCGCTTCGCGCTTCACGTTCGACGCGGGCGCGACGATTCCCACCTTGTCGCCCGGACGCAGGGCGCGCGGCTTAGTTCGCGATAGTTGGGGAGCCGATAACATCTGGAGTTGATCTTAAACGAAGAATTCCCCGCGGCAGATTAAGGTTGCCGGGCCTCGCAGATAAACCTGATCTTCCCAGCGCACGGTCTGCGGACCTCCGGGGGCGATCACAGTGACCGGCGAAGCGACGCGGCCGCTGGCAATTGCGGCTACGGCTGACGCGCACGATCCCGTACCCGACGACTGTGTTTCGCCCGCGCCCCGTTCAAATATTCGGAACTCGATTTCGTTCCGGCTGCGCACCGCTACATATTCGACATTTGTGCCCTGCGGAAACTGCGGCAGCGCGCCGATCGATGCGGCTGCGCGTTGCCATCCGTCCTGAAAGCTATCCACGAAGATTACGAAGTGCGGATTGCCCATCGAAACCTTTGTTCCCTTCGCGCGACCTTCCTTGAATGCAATCGAGAGTTCATCGCCAACTTCGGGCTGACCCATATCGGCTTCAAATTCGAAGGTGTTGCCTTGCCGGCTAATGAAACGACAAATCTTCAGTCCCGCGCCGGTCCGAATTGCGATTTCCATTTTTCCGGTTCGCGAGTAAATCTCCGCCGCCACGCAGCGCGTTCCGTTACCAGAGATTTCCGCCTCCGAACCATCCGCATTGATGAGGCGCGCGTTTATGTCAGCCTCCGCATCGGGAAACAACCACTCGACACCATCGGCGCCGATTCCATAATGACGATCGCACATGCGGTACGTAAGCTCTGCCAAGTCGGCGGAAGCATCGACGCCATCGACCAACAGAAAGTCGTTGCCGCACGCGGATGCTTTGGTGAAAAGAATTCCCGCGCTGGGCCGGTCCTTCGGAGGCGTTATCATTTGCTGGGACTTATCTTAACAACGCGCCGGCCGGCGATCATTCGTGTTCCGTTGTCCCAAGCGTGATCACACTGGCGAACGCATCCGATTCGTGCAACCGAACAGAAAACACATTTTGCTGATCCCGCTCACCGTCAACCGAAAACACCAGCCGAAACTCTGGATCGGCATCGGCAATGTGAACGCTGTGCATAGTGAGTTGCTCGGAGTCGAGGATGCGATTCACTTCGCGCAACATGCCGTCGACATTGCGCCCCGTCACTTCGTAGCTGGTGGCGAACATCTTCAATGAAAACACGGCTTCCGCCCGGCCGAGCATAACCAGTACAACCAGAATGATGGCGGTGGCGAAACAGGCGGTCAGGTACAATCCCCCTCCCGCTGCCATTCCGACCGATGCCACGACAAATAATGTCGCGGCCGTGGTGAGGCCGGTCACGGACGTTTTGGCGTGCAGAATCGACCCGGCGCCGATGAAACCGATCCCAGGGATGATCTGCGCCGCAATCCTCGCGCTATCCGACTCCACGCCGGCAAGTTGCTTCGATAGAACGGTAAACATCGCCGCGCCGAAACAGATGAAGATGTTGGTGCGGAGGCCTGCCGGTTTGTGGCGAAACTGCCGCTCCAGACCGATCGCGCCGCCGAGTATCACCGCTAACAGCAGGCGCGCCAGTGTAGAACTGAGAACTACCCCTAGTTCGTTGCTGAGCAGTTGCGGAACGTCGCGGAATAAATTCATAGCGGCGCGAGGCTTCGAGCGGATTCTATCACCGCCGTCGGCCGCTTTCTGTGCCGATTCCACGAGGGGTTAACGCGATTGATTCGGGGCGGCGCGAGCGGCATAGATACGTGCGTGCGGTTGCCCACTCGCGTGAATTTCTGTCAGTTCGATGAGATTGGTCTTATCCACGCTCAAGTCGACCGCATCGCCCTCGAAAGCAATAACAAAATCGACGTAGCGCGCGGGATCAGCCAACGCGCGCTCCCACAGGCCGTCTGGATCGGACGGATGCCTCCACGCGCGATGGTTGTCCTGGTTGATAACTTGACGTAGCGGAATGCCGGCTTGCTCCATAACGCCAACGTGCTCGCCCAGATCCATCAGGTACAGCGAATTCCGCGGCAGGTGGGTAATGATGCGCTCAACCGCGGAGTTCAATGGGCTGCGGATTCGCCAATTTTTCTGAGCCTCCTGCAGACATTGTGGCCCGGACTGCCACACAAACCCGTAGCTGACCACAACAAGCGCCAGCAAGATCGCAGCCAGTTTCCAGCCGTGTCGTCGACCCGTGCCGCTGGATTCGCCCTTATCGAGGGCGGGAAGGAGAATGGAGCCGGTCAGCAATCCGACCGAAACCGCAAACATCGGCAGCAACTGCAGCCCATACCGCTGATTGAAAGTGGCGAATGGCCACCATGTCGAGACATGAAGCGGAACTGACCCATAGGCGATCGAAAACGCGTAGAACACGAGCGGCGCCCACAACAGAAGCAATGGTGGCAATTGTCTACGAAGTTTCCATGCGGAAATAGCCAGCGCCACAACGGCCGCGAGCAACCAAAACCGTCCCCAGTTGCCGTCGGCCAGATTGAGCTGTGCCGATTTCAGGAAATAGATAGCCGCTACAAACGCATTTTGCACCGCTGGGTTCGGAGCTCCCACGCGCTGCTCAATCGCCTTGGCAGAATACGGACCAGTAGCAAAGTCGAGCGCGCTGCCATAGACGAGTCGGTTGTAGGCGAGCCACAAAGTCGGCGCTATAGCAATAATCGCCAAAAATTTGATGGCGGCTCGCCGCAAAGCGCGATCCTGCCATCGCCACAGCGCAATGACGACGATTGCCGATCCCATCACACACGCGAGAAACCATCCGTCGTAACGCGTAAGCTCTGCGGCCGCCAGGCAACAAGCGCAACGAAAAAGCGCTTTGCGCACTGTTCGCGTGCGTTCACCGTCGGCCTTTTTCGAATCAGCCTCTTTCAGCGAACGCACAAATTCCGCGAAGTATGCGACCGACCAGATAAACAGAGCGAGATAGAACGACTCGGTCATCGCGGTCGACTGCATGTAAATCAGATTGGGATTCGCTCCGTAGGCGAAGGCGGCGGCCGCCGCGCCTGGAAAAGCCGCAGACTTTGTTCGAGGATCGGAATCGAAAGAATCGCGCACCAGGGTGAAAATTCCTATGACGCCGAACACGTAGGCGATCATCGATAGGATCGCCCCGCCCGATCCGTTCTGCCACATTGCGTTCGAGAAAATAAAAGGGATCATCAGCACATGCGGCAATGGAAGCCATACCGTCCCCAGTTGCAGCAGGCCGGGAGTCTGCGAGTCAAAAACGCGCCGCGCAATATTGATGTGCGCGACGGCATCGCCGTAAAGGAGAAGGTCGCCGCGCTGCAGGTAGTGGAGAAACGAGAAAAAAGAAACGAGGAAGGCGATTCCAGCCACGCGGGCTGAGCTGCGGTCGGAAGGAGCCGCGGTTTTCAGGCTGGTTCGAATACTCACCTTGCGGTCAATATTAATTGATACATCGGTGTGACCTCTGCTGAAGCTGGCGCGAGGTCCCTATTCCAGATGCGTCAGTTCGCGAAAAATCTGGAAGCGGGCGTCAATTTCTTCGCGGGTAAGATTCTGCAGCCGCTCCGTTCCGAAACGCTCTACGGCGAATGACCCCATAACGCCGCCGTAAAAGAGCGCGCGTTTCAGCACCTCGCGATTAATCTCGCCCTGGGACGCGATGTAGCCCATAAATCCTCCGGCAAATGAATCGCCCGCGCCGGTTGGATCTTTCACTTCGTCGATCGGCAGAGCGGGCGCGCGAAACGGATGCGACCCGACGCCAAAGGCTCCCTCACGAAAAAAAATGGTGGCTCCATATTCACCGTGCTTCACTACCAAGGCGCTCGGCCCCATGGCAAGCACTATGTTCGCCGCGCGCAAAAGATTTTTTTCGTTCGCCAGCATTTTCGTTTCGGTGTCGTTGATCAGAAGGAGGTTGACCAGCTTCAAGGTTTCCGCCAATTCTTTGGGTGTGCCCTTGATCCAGAAATTCATGGTGTCGCCGCCGGTCAGCTGCACACCGTCCATCTCAATTCGCACCGCGCTTTGCAGCGTGGGGTGAATATTTGCGAGGAAGAGGAATTTTGCATCCCGATATTCTTTGGGAATGCGCGGCTGAAATTTTTCGAAGACGTTCAGCTCGGTAAAATCGGTCTTGGCTTCATTCAAGTTATCGAGATATTGGCCGCCCCAACGAAAAGTCTTGCCCGCAGTGCGCTCGATGCCGCGCGTATCGACTCCACGTTTTTTCAGCACGGCTTCATTGTCATGCGTGAAGTCGTCGCCTACGACCGCAACCACGCGCACTTCCGTGAAGTAACTCGCGGCCAGCGCGAAGTAAGTCGCCGCCCCTCCGAGAATATCCTTTACCTGCCCGGAGGGCGTTGCGATCGTGTCGAAGGCTACCGAACCTACTACGAGAATACTCATGAGTCTCCATGGATCTGTTGTTTGGCCAATGGCCGCCGGGTCGATGGTCGTTTGTCGTTTGCCGTTAGCGAACGAAGCGTCGGCAAAAAGTTTTCGCGCATGCGAACGACCAACTGACGAACGACCATCGACTAGGTTTTCAAGTACTTCCCTACTATTAACCGCAACTTTTCTTTCGTGGCAGCCGGAATTTTGGCGGGGTCGGTCAAGATGGCGTGCGCCAGCGCCGACCCGCATTTGCAGGAGCGCGTCTTGGGCATCGCGGAAACCGCTCCCTTCACAACCTTTGCAGCATTCTCAGCATTCTTTACCAGCACGGAAATTATCTGCTCCACGGTCACCGAATCATGATGCGGATGCCAGCAATCGTAGTCGGTCACCATGGCTACGGTGACGTAACAAATCTCCGCCTCGCGCGCTAGCTTCGCTTCCTGCAGATTAGTCATGCCGATTACGTCGGCTCCCCAACTGCGATAAACATTGGATTCGGCCTTGGTCGAAAATTGCGGGCCCTCCATGCAGATGTATGTCCCGCCCCGCTTTCCGGCTACGCTGGCGCGCTCGCAGGCCTGCTCGACAACCTTAGTCATTTCAGCGCATACCGGTTCGCCAAAACCGACGTGCGCCACGATCCCGTCACCAAAAAAAGTGTCTATGCGGCGACGCGTGCGATCGAAAAATTGATCGGGTATCACGAAATCGAGCGGCTTGTGTTCTTCCTTCAGCGAACCCACGGCCGAGACCGAAATGATGCGCTCGACTCCGAGCTGTTTGAAGCCGTAGATGTTGGCACGGAAATTCAGCTCACTCGGCAGAAGCTTGTGGCCGCGCGCATGGCGCGCAAGAAACGCCACTTTGCGACCGGCGAGCGTGCCTAAAATAAAAGCCTCAGAAGGATCGCCAAAAGGCGTCTGCTGTGCGACTTCGCGCACATCCTCAAAACCCGGCATGTGGTATAGACCGCTGCCGCCGATGATGCCAATTTCTGCCTGTTGCAATTGCGCTCCTGAAAGGCCCAACCGTTTATGAAATGACTGCGGAACCTGTGATTATACAAGACGAACTTTTATGGATTAGCGGGCGCAGACTTTCCCGATGGCTTTACGGGCGACCAATAATCTTCCCCGGCCGTCTTGGTTGTGGCGTCGTCGAGGCTTTCACTAATCACCACCGTGTCACCGCGAACGTCGATCACTACTGCTCCCTCCTCGGTCATCCACGCGTGACTGCCGCGCAGAGTCCGCCACGATTCGGCCGGCGGCGAATCGCTCGCAACTTTTCCGTCCGGCCCAAGCGGTTGCCGCTTTTGATAGCGTTGCGCGAGCGACTTTGCGTAGACCGCGGCAAACTCCGCTGCCCTCGCCGGGTTCGACCAGCGCGACACGTAGAACAATCCGATCGGCGCCGATTTATTTCCCTTCGGCCGACCGGCATAGTAATAGCCGCCGCGCCACTCCGGATAAATCGCCGTGGCTTCATCGCGACCCGCGTATTGCTCGACCAGAATGTCTACGTCGAACTCGCCCATGGCCCCGATATCGAATGGGTCATAGTCTTTAAAATCTTTGTCCATGTCGATGATCTTCATCGGCTCGAGTTTTTCATGGGCGAGGTAGGTTTGCGGCTCCATGATCTCGCGCGTCGTCTTCGGCGGGTCTTTGAAAGCTCCGGCATAGGCCAGTTCTTTCCCCCCGGCCTGCAAAAGCGCGGCAGTGAAGTCGAGTCCAAAGCGATAGGGGAAGGTGAGTTCCTCTTTTAGAAAAATCGGAGCGCTGCTGAATGCCGGGGAGTCGGCCGTCCCCACTAGCATCCCCTGCTTCAGCGCTTCGACAACCTGCGGCGAATCGAGCAGCGTCTTGCCGGTCGGCGCAAGAGAATAGTCGAGCAGCACAACCATCGCCTGCCCCTCGACCACCGCCTGCCGCGCTGAGCTCTCTTCGTCGTTTTCAATATCGGAGGGACTGGGATTGCTTTCTTTCTTGTCATCCTGATCAGGCTTCGATCCCTGCATCCATTTCTCGATTCCGAAGGATTGATCCTGGAGAGCGTGCGTGAGTTCATGCGCCAGCACCGGCTTCTGTTGCTCAACGTCGACCCAATTGAGCAGATTGACGGTTTTTGTTTTGACATCGTAATATCCGGCCACCTGCTCGCGTAGCATGGTCACGAGAAATTTAGGCAAGTCGAAATTACGCGGGATCAGGCCAAATTTTTTCAAAACCGCCGACGACCTCTCCAGCCGCTTTGCATCCTTATCTTCTTTCATACTCTTCTGGATGTAGTGCTGCACTTCGGTGCGCTTAGTGAGTTTCCGCTTCACTTCGTTCTTGATTGGCAGGCCGGTATCCTGGCTCGCGAACTGCAATATCTCGTCGACCGAGCGAAAAAGCTCCTTCGCCTCTCTGGAGGAGATGGTGCTTTCCTGCGTAGCTTGTGTGGAGCGGGCGCCCTCGCCCAAGAAGGGCTGATTGTGTTGCTGCGGATCCTGCCCTAGCGCTGTGGTCGCGCCCAGAGCACTCAGGAGGAACACTGTTAGAACGAATTCATAAAAACATCTTCGGAGCGCCGCTGTTCGCTTCATCTTTTAACCTTACCAGCTACCCATTCGCCCGCCTCGCGCGTTCCGAGCTTACCGCCGATGTCGCTAGTCGTTTTCTTTTGCCGCACCGCTTCGAGCACAGCCGCCTCAATCTTTTCTGCTTCGTCGGTCATTCCGAGGTGCTCCAACATCATTGCCGCCGTCAAAATAGCGCCGAATGGATTGGCGATATTTTCCCCCGCAATTGGCGGCGCTGACCCGTGAACCGGCTCGAACATAGAAGTTTTTCCCGGATGCAAGTTGGCGCTCGCCGCCATCCCCAGGCCGCCCTGTAATCCCGCGGCGAGATCGGTGATGATGTCGCCAAACATGTTGTTCGTGACGATGACGTCAAGGCTCCGCGGATCGCGCACCATTTGCAGGCAGAGCGCATCGACATACATGTGCTGCGCCTCGATCTGCCGATACTCCGCCGCGACTTCTTTGAATACCCGCTGCCATAGGCCGCCAGCGTGGGTCATCGCATTCGATTTATCGCACATCAAAACGCGAAGTCGCGGCGAGCCATCGACCTTCTTGTTGTTCACGCAATAATCAAACGCGTAGCGGATGATGCGCTCGACGCCCTTACGAGTGTTGACATCTTCCTGAATAGCAATTTCATCCGCCGTGCCGCGTTTGAAGACTCCTCCGAGATCGCCGTACACACCCTCGGTGTTTTCGCGAATGACCACGAAATCAACGTCTTCCGCTTCGACGCCTTTCAGCGGACACAGCGAAGCATCCATCAAACGCACGGGCCGGACGTTCGCATAAAGATCCATCTGCGAGCGCATGCCGAGGAGAATTTCTTTCGCGTGAATGTTGGAAAAAACACGCGGATCGCCAAAAGCACCGACCAGGATCGCATCGAAATCTCGCGCCAGCATGGCAAAACCATCGGGCGGAACCGTAACCTTGTCGGCAAGATAACGATCGGCTCCCCAGTCAAATGAAGTCAATTGGACGGAGGCGTTGAGCGCCTGCATGACCTTCACCGCCTGCGGAATGACTTCTTTTCCGATTCCGTCGCCGGCGATTACTGCGATGCGCTTCTGCGAGCCCATATTCGGAACGGTAGCACAGCAACGAACTCCTTATAAACTACTCACGACGCCGCCATAAAAACGAGCAGTTGGCGACAAGCGAATCCGCGGCGATAATGACCTTGATGCCACAGACTCGAGCCGCGTTCAATTCCGGATCGATGCGCCGCGAGAAGCGCAGTGTCGCGGGCAATTCCGTGCTTGCGGCCCTGGTGATCACCGGTCTCAAAATTGCAGTAGGGATCGCGACGAGTTCCCTGGGAATTCTGTCGGAGGCGGCGCACTCCGGATTGGATCTGATTGCGGCCTTGGTGACTTTTTTTTCGGTCCGCGTTTCCGACAAGCCGGCGGACGCTGATCATCAATACGGTCACGGCAAGTTCGAGAATTTTTCTGCATTCATCGAAACTGCCCTTCTGCTGCTGACATGCCTCTGGATCGTCTATGAAGCGATTAAGCGCCTATTTTTTCACAACGTGGAAATTGAGCCGAGCGTGCTTGCGTTTTTGGTGATGTTCCTGTCGATTGCAGTGGACGCGTGGCGCTCGCGCGCGCTGGGACGCATTGCAAGGAAGTATGACAGCCAAGCCCTCGAAGCTGATGCACTGCATTTTTCGACGGACATTTGGTCGAGTAGCGCGGTGATCCTCGGTCTAGCGCTGGTATGGGTAGGACGACATTATCAGGTGGCATGGCTGCGGCAAGCCGATCCGGTGGCCGCGTTGTTTGTTGCGGGCGTGGTAGTGTCAGTGAGCTGGCGGCTCGCCCGCAGGACAATCGACGCTCTGCTCGATGCCGCGCCGGCCGGCGTGCGCAGCCAGATTCTCGACCGCATCAGAACTGTCGATGGCGTACTGGAAGTGGAGCGGGTGCGTTTTCGTAAAGCCGGCAATCGCTTTTTCGCGGATGTTTCAGTCGGGCTCGAACGCAATTTCACATTTCAGCGCTCGGAGCAGATTGTGGACGCGGTGACTTCCCGCGTTCGCGAGATTTTGCCGGAGGCTGATGTAATGGTGCACTCCGTGCCGCGAGCCCGGCGCTCAGAAAATATTTTCGATCGCATCCGCGCCGTAGCCACCCGCCATAACTTTAACGTTCACGACGTCAGCGTACAGGACCTGAACGGTCAACTGCACGTGGAGCAGCACCTGGAACTCGATGAGCAACTTAGCATGAAGCAGGCGCACGACGAAGTCACGCGGCTTGAAGGGGAGATGCGAGCTGAGATTCCAGAGATCGCAACCATCCTCACGCATATTGAAAGCGAACCCGCGACCATTGAGCGTGGAGAAGAAATTGTTCGCGAGCCGGAACTGGAGCGACGGCTCAAGAATATAGTGAAGGAATTTCCCGAAGTAATGGATGTGCACGAGTTTCAATTCAAGAAAGTGCGCGCGCGGCTCTATGTGTCGTGCCATTGCACGCTGCCCGACGACATGCCGTTAGCGCGGGTTCACGACGTGCAGACGTCGCTGGAGATTCGATTTAAGCACGACGCGCCGGAACTTTTCCGAGTGCTGATTCACCCCGAGCCGGTAACGGATAATCGACGCTAGCAGCAATTTCCGCGAACAGCGACCTGCGAGAGGAAGCAATGAATGATTGAAGCATCCCTGAACTGGACGGACCACGAACGATACGTCGGCGCCGCAACGTCGCGACACTCGATCGTGCTGGATACAGCTCCCGAGAAGACCGCCAACAGCCCGATGGAATTGGTGCTGATCGCCCTGTGCGGCTGCACGGCGTCTGATGTCGTCGGCATTCTCCGCAAGAAGCGTGAGCCCTTCACCGGCCTCGAGGTTCGCGCGGCGGGCGAGAGAGCGGACGGTTATCCCGCCGTCTACACCGCGATTCATCTTACGTACATCGTGCGTGGAGAAGTGGCGAAGAAATCGATGGAAGACGCCGTTCGCCTGTCCAAAGAAAAGTACTGCTCGGTATCTGCCATGCTGGAGAAGACGGCGAAGATCACCTACACCATCGAGCATGTTGCGTGAACAATGGCCGTGAGACCACGCAACGTCAGGCTGAACCGCATCCGCTGCGAGGCTATCTTTATATTGCTAGCGCGGCGTTTCTGTGGGGAATTTCCGCGACGCTTGGTCGCGCGGCATTTACCGGGCATCCGCTGTTCGGCATTTCGGTCAGCGATTCGTTAAATCTCAGGACAATCGATCCGCTGATCCTGTCGCAAAGCCGCGCGACGTTATCCCTGGCGATCTTGCTGCCCGCTCTGCTGCTGCAACGAGGCGCGTCCGCGCTACGCGTTCCGGCGCGCGATCTTTTGCGTTTCTTTCTGCTGGGCGTTCTGGGAGTCGCAGTTTCGAACTACTTTTATTATCTGGCGATTCAGCGGACCAACGTGGCGACGGCGATCATCCTGCAATACACGGCACCGGTCTGGGTACTGATCTACACGGCGGTTCGCCTCGCGCAGCGTCCTTCATTGCAGCGGGTCGCAGCAGTGGGGCTGGCAGTCGTGGGATGTGCCCTGGCGGTCGGATTCGTCGGATCGAGCGGCTTCCGACTCGACACGATTGGAGTTATTGCTGCGCTGCTCGCGGCATTTTCTTTCGCCTTTTATAACGTCGGCGGACACAAGGTGCTGGCTCGTTATGACCGCTGGAAGGTACTGCTCTGGGTGCTGGTAGGCACATCAACCTTCTGGATCTTCGTAAATCCTCCATGGAAAATTGTTGCCGCTCACTATGGTCGCGAGCAATGGGGATTCATGATCGTGTTTTCGCTGATTTCTGTGCTTGCGCCATTTTCCTGCTACTTCGCCGGGTTGCAACATCTGGAACCGACTCGCGCGATTGTAGCCAGTTGCCTGGAGCCGGTATTCAGCATCCTGATCGCGGCGCTCCTACTGGGAGAGTTGCTGCGACCGCTGCAGACGGTCGGAATCGTGTTGGTATTGGTCGCGATTGTACTGATCCAATGGCCGGAGCGGACGGCGCGTAGTACTGGGTTTGTAGTCGAGCCGATCGAATAACTTGGCCGCCAACAGGTGTCACTCCAGTTTCTTGCCTTTTGTTTCTGGCAGCTGGGTTGCGGTTACTGCCGCCAGAAAAAACGCGGCGGCGCATAAATAAAATGCCCAGTTCAATCCCTTGGCCTGTCCCACGCGTCCAATCACATAGGGAGCGACAGAACTCAAAGTCCGTGCTCCGTTGTAAGTGAAGCCCAAAGCTCGGGCCCGCAGGCTGGTCGGAAAAATCTCGCTGCCGATCAGGCCTGAGCCCGAAAAGAATCCCGTACCAAAAAACGCCACAATCGCGCCGAGGATAAGCAACGCGGACTGCGAGCGCGCCATCGCGTAAAGCGGCACCAGTAGCGCCGCAGCAAAAAGATAAAGCATGAAAGATTTGCGGCGTCCAACATGATCGGCGACCCAGCCAAAGCTGAGATATCCGGGAAACATGCCGAGCAGATTGAGCACCAGCAGCAGCGTAGTGGTGCGCATAATGCCAAAGCCGCGGCCACCTTGCGCGATCGGAAGCGAAAGATACGGCGGAATCCACGTGAACAAGCCCCACCAGGCAAACAATCCAAAAAAGTTGAGCAGAAGAAGAGCGATAGTGCTCTTGCCATAAGGGGCGCGGAAAATAGCAGAAAAAGATTCGCTCCCCTGTGTGGCCGATCTTCCCTGTGTTCTCTGTGAACCCCGTGGTTCAAGCTCTGGATTTTGCGCAGCCGCTCGCCGATTCTCTTCCCACATCTGCGATTCCGGCACCCCCTTGCGGATCCAAAGCGTGACAATAGCCGGCAGAATTCCCACAAAGAATACAAACCGCCAATTCGCATAGCGCAGAACAATGCCGGCCACCAGCGCGGCGAGCGCATAGCCGATAGCCCACGAGCTTTGCACTATGGCAATCGCCTTGGCACGCAATTCGGTTGGCCAGGTTTCGGCGACGAGCGTCGCGCCGGTATTCCATTCACCTCCCATGCCGAGCCCGAGGATGAAGCGAAACACCGCCAGCATGAGCACGGTTGTGGAAAAGCCCGAGGCGAACGAACAAATTGAATATGTGAGAATACTGAACATCAGCGCGCGCTTGCGTCCGATACGATCGGCCAGAAAGCCGAAAAACACTCCGCCGATGCCGGAGGTCAACAGTGTGAGCGTGTAAAGCAATCCGGAGGTCGCCTTTGACATACCCAGATCGCGCATCACATATGCGAGGACGAGCGCATAAAGCATGGCGTCGAAGGCGTCGAGCATCCAGCCAAGAGCAGCCGCCACAAGAGTGCGGCGTTGCCCCGGACTTGCCTGCTTCAACAGTTGAGCTGGGCTGATAGCCATGCGGGGAGCGATTGTACCAGCGAAGCAATTGAACGACGCCGAAATCTCCGAGTAGGCGAATGAGAATTCGCTCGGCCCGTGTCAATGAGCGCGATTGCGATGATCGCGATCTTTTGGAATCAACACCCATGTTACCGCCGCACTTCCCAGAGACAGAGCCACGCACATCACTATGACGACTCGGAAGCCGAATACAAACGCTTCCCGAATCGACCGACTGATGGCAGCTTGCGTACTCAGGCTAAGGCCAGGAGGAACCTGCAAGCCTGCTAGTTTAATCTCGTTCGATTGCAACTCCGCCAGAACGCCCGGCGATAGCATCAACTGATCCAGGCGCGGGTTTAGGTAATAAGCAAAAGCCTTCACCATCACAATCCCTAAAACTGCGACGGCCAGCACGCTCGCCACACGCGACACGGCATTGTTGACTCCCGAAGCGGCGCCAACTCGGTCTCCGCTAACCGAATTCATAACCACGGTAGTGAGGGGAGCCACCGTGACAGCCATTCCGAAACCTAGAATAATTATCGCCGGGAAAAACCCGCCCCAATAATTGCCTGCGATCGACGGCACGGCGAACAGAGCGAAGCCCAACGCGACGATGAAAGGGCCAATAATCAGGGGAGCGCGCGCACCGTAGCGGGCGACAAGTCCGCCCGACCAGCGAGAAAGAAAAAACATCAGCAAGATCATGGGAAGGATAGCCGCGCCGGTTGCAGTTGTGGAGTATCCCTGGACCTGAATCAGGTTCAGCGGGAATAAAAAGAAGAAAATGCCGGTAGCAGCGTACAAGAGGAGCGTAAGCAGGTTCGCGCCGCTGAAGCTCCGTGATTGAAACAGAGCAAGCGGGAGCGTCGGCGAATTGCTGGCAGCCTCAGCAAACACGAACGCGATAAGACAGCCGACGCCCGCGATCAAACTGCCGAAGACCACCGGGCTCCTCCAACCCAGGTTAGTCGATTCGACGAAGCCGACAACCAGACCCGCGAGTCCCAGAGTAGAAAGTATGGCTCCGAGCCAATCGATGCGCCCGGCGGACCCGCTGCGGCTCTCAGGAATCCGCCAAAGCGAAATCACCACGACGGCCGCCGCAAGCGGTAGATTGAGGAAGAAGACCCAGCGCCAGGAAGCATGCTCAACCAGCCAACCTCCGAGCACCGGGCCAATGGCGGTAGTGATCGCAGTAAAGCCGGACCACGTCCCAATCGCCAGTCCGCGGCTCTTTTCGTCGAAAGACGTACTGATAATTGCGAGACTGCCAGGCACGAGGAGAGCCGCGCCCACCCCTTGAAGGCTCCTCGCGATGATGAGTTGGTGAATGCTCGACGAGAGCCCGCAACCTGCGGAGGCGAGCGCGAAAATCAATACACCCGTGACGAAGATCAGCCGCCGGCCGAAGCGGTCGCCGAAAGAGCCGCCGACCAAAATCAAGGCAGCCAGAAGTAGTCCGTAAGACTCAACCACCCATTGCAAATCGACCACGGTTGCGTGGAAGCTGGCCTGGAGCGCCGGCAACGCTACATTGACGACGGTGCCGTCGATGAATGCCATGCTGGAACCGAGAATGGTCGCGGCTAGCACCCAGGTTCTCGCTTCCTTTGCGCATGGGACTGTGATGCCTGTCGACTGCGCGACCACTTCATCGCAAGGCGTTCTCATACCTGGCTATGAGTGTCTTTCACCCGCGCGAGGTTTGCAAGATTTCAGCTTGTCCCAGAGTTTTGGAGCTCAACGATTCGCATCCATTAACGCCTACCGGACATCACAGTTAAGGACCAGCCCCAGTCGCGACGGCTGAGGAGGCGGGATTCAAACCGGAAACGATACCGAAGGAGAATCCGTTTCGCTCCTTGAAGTGAAAGTGAAGCCAATTTAGAAGCGGTCCGAGGAGAAGAAGCATGACAACTGCAGCGACGGCGACCCGGCCTCCTTTACCTCCATTCACACGCGACAGCGCGATCCAAAAGGTGCGACTCGCCGAAGACGGCTGGAACAGTCGCGATCCCGGTAAAGTAGCTCTGGCCTACGCCATCGACTCACGATGGAGAAATCGTTCGGAGTTCATCAATGGACGAAACGAAGTCATTGCTTTCCTGTCACGCAAGTGGTCGAAGGAGTTGGATTACCGGCTCATCAAGGAAATGTGGGCGTTTACGGGAAACCGCATCGCGGTGCGCTTCGCCTACGAGTGGCACGACGACTCGGGTCACTGGTATCGGTCGTATGGCAATGAGAACTGGGAGTTCAATGATGACGGGCTCATGGCCTCACGGTTTGCGTCCATCAACGACCTTCCGATCCTCGAATCTGATCGAAAATATCACTGGCCGCTCGGCCGTCGCCCCGAGGAGCATCCAGGCCTGGGCGACTTGGGCCTATAGTTTGCCCGCGTCCGCTAAGCATAGAGTTCCCACAGCCGAAGCGTTAAGCGGGAAAGCTGGTGCCGTTTTGGTAGCCGATGGTAATCTTGCTGTGCGAATTTTCCAGCGTAGGCTTTCGCAACTTCGAAAACCGCGCGTGTCATTCCAGGGACAAACCCGATGGAGACCGATGCTAAGCCGATGAGCGCGCCGGACGCTACAGATAGACCACCGGTCTTCGCGCAGGCAGTCGACGCGCCGCTGAGTCGCGCCGCGATCTTTTTGGTCGCGACGATCAATCCGGGCCCGGAGAATTGCGCGACCGTGCGCTCATTTTGTGCAGATTTCGCCGCACTGGTACGGGCGGTTGAATTCCGCAACATTGAAGCCGGACTTTCCTGTGTCATGGCTTTTGGCAGCGATGCCTGGGACCGCCTCTTCGGTTTGCCGCGACCGGCCGAACTGCATCCGTTTCGAGAGATTCGCGCCGGAACGCGCCATGCGGTAGCCACGCCGGGCGATTTGCTGTTTCACATCCGCGCCAAGCGCATGGATTTGTGTTTCGAAATGGCCACGCAGATTATGGCGCGAATCGGGAATGCCGTTTCACCCAGGGACGAAGTGCAGGGCTTCCGTTATTTCGACGACCGCGACCTCCTCGGTTTCGTCGACGGAACCGAGAACCCTAGGGGCAAGGCCGTGATCGAGGCCGTGCTAATCGGCGACGAGGACGCCGAATTTATGGGTGGCAGCTACGTTATCGTGCAGAAATACCTCCACGATCTTGACGCATGGAACGCGCTCTCAACCGAAGCCCAGGAGCGCATCATCGGCCGCGCCA
This sequence comes from Terriglobales bacterium, assembly GCA_035483045.1. GTDB lineage: Bacteria > Acidobacteriota > Terriglobia > Terriglobales > Acidobacteriaceae > Acidiflorens. Next base: position 17,953 of record DATHQD010000007.1, on the reverse strand, counting down.
AGCTTTCCGATATCGAATTGGACGATTCGCTCAAGCCAACGTCCGCGCACAACGCGCTCACCACCATCGTCGAGAACGGCAAAGAGATAAAGATTCTGCGCGACAATATGCCCTTTGGCCGGCCGACGCATGGTGAGTTCGGAACCTATTTCATCGGCTACAGCCGTTCGCCGCACACCATCGAGCAGATGCTGGACAACATGTTCGTTGGTAGTCCGCCCGGCAACTACGACCGACTGCTCGATTTCAGCCGCGCCGTCACCGGAAATCTGTTCTTCGTGCCCTCGGCGACATTTCTCGAAGACATCGCCGACGATGTAACAACCAGAGACCAGTCTGTAAGCGCGGAATCCCCCGCGGCAGCCGATGCCACTCGACCAATTTCTTCGCCATCCACTTCATCGGTGCGCGACGGTTCGCTCGGCATCGGATCTCTCAAAGGAGACCTACAACATGAATAATCTCCATCGCGAGCTTGCCCCCATTTCGGATTCAGCATGGGCACAGATCGAAGAGGAAACATCGCGCACCCTTAAGCGCTACCTCGCCGGACGGCGCGTCGTCGATCTGCAGGGGCCAGCCGGCGTCGGCCTCTCTGCCGTCGGCACCGGTCATTTGCGGACTATTACCGCTCCCGCAAAGGGCATCAGCGCGCGGCAACGTGAGGTGAAAGCGATGGTCGAACTGCGGGTTCCCTTCGAACTCGATCGGCAGGCGATCGACGATGTAGATCGTGGAGCCAACGACTCGGACTGGCAGCCGGCAAAAGACGCCGCGCGACAGATTGCCTTTACCGAGGACGCCGCCATCTTTGAGGGCTACGCCGCTGCCGGCATCGGCGGCATCCGTCAGGGAACGAGCAATCCAATTAAGACGCTCCCGGCCGACGTGCGCGAGTACCCGGACGCCATTGCGCAAAGCTTAAGTCAGTTGCGTCTTGTCGGTGTCAACGGCCCCTACGCCGTGCTGCTCGGCGCCGACGCGTACACGGCACTCGCCGAAACGAGCGATCACGGATACCCGGTACTGGAACACGTCAAACGTCTGGTGAAGGATCAAATCATCTGGGCGCCCGCCATTGCCGGCGCTTTTGTGCTGACCACGCGCGGCGGCGATTTCGATTTGCACATCGGCCAGGACGTCTCCATCGGGTATCTCAGCCACACCGATACGGCAGTCCGGCTCTATTTGCAGGAGACATTCACTTTCCTTCTGCTCACGACTGAGGCTGCTGTGGCGTTGGTTCCTCCCGCGAAGACGAAGAAGGGTTGACGCGGGTCTGGCAGAGCGGTCAACTGCCCTGTGCGATGAAACCAGGAACTCCGGAGCGCAAATGAACTATTCAAGTCTCGGGCTGGCGGCGCTTGCTGGCACGGTCGCGTATTTTGCCATTGGATTTTTATTATTTTGGTTGGTGCCGGCTCTTATCAACGAAGCCCACAAGTACCCCGCCGTATTCCGACCTAAGGAGGAAATGATGGCTGTTATGCCAATTGGAATGGTCGCAACCTTGATAGCGATCCTGGTTGTCGCGGTAATTTTCGCGATGCTACATCAGGGCGGATCGGGCACTGCGGAAGGTGCGCGCTTGGGCGTTCTCATTGGCATTTTCGTAGTTTGCGGATTTGTGCTGCACAACTACGTGAATCTGAACATCGGGCTGAAACTCGCTCTGGAACAGGCTGTGGCTTACTTCGTCCAGTGGACGATCGTCGGAGTGGTCATCGGTCTTATTTACAAACCCCTCGCTACACCGTAATCGTGAATCTATCTGTTATTGTATTGCGTCATCCCGCACCACGTTTTTTCGTCACTCCTTCACTTATTTGGTATCATCTCGTGGCGTAGCGGAGATCTGCTTTTCTCTCCCCGCTCACACACCCCCCCAAGGAGACCCTCATGGCACGAGTCACCGGAATCGGCGGCGTATTCCTCAAAGCCCGCGACCCGAAAGCGCTCGCCGGTTGGTACGCCCAGCACCTCGGCATCCAGCTCGCCGACTACGGCGGTGCCACCCTCCTCTGGTCCGACGAAGTCCCGGCCGGGACTGGCCAAACCGCTTGGATGCTCTTTCCCGACGCCACCAAACACTTCGGCGACCCCGCCCAGCGCGCCATGATCAACTATCGCGTCGACGACCTCGAAGCCTTGCTCACCCAACTTCGCGCGGCTAACGTTCCCATCGACCCCAAGCAGGAATCCGCCTCCTACGGCCACTTCGCCTGGATCACCGACCCCGAGGGCAACCGCGTGGAACTCTGGCAACCTCTCGTCGAAACAGCGTAAGGGAACTCGGGGCGAACCTTGAGCGAACCGATTTCTCGATTCGAATCGAAACTTGTGTATAGTCCGCCGATGCAAGGAATACCCGGAGCACAGTTCGCTGACAAGGGCCAAGGCGCGATGCTTCCGTGGCGCGAACACGACGACCCACAAAACGAGCACGTTACTGTTTGGACTGTTTTTCCCGCCTCCACTAAATATTTCGATCCCAGCCCCGCACCGTTCATGATCAACTACATCGTGGACGATATGGATGCTTTGCTCGACCGCTTGAAACAAGAGGGCGTAAAGATTGACGCCAAACGAATGGATGAATCCTACGGTCGCTTTGCCTGGATCTATGATTTGGATGGCAATAAGATTGAGCTCTGGCAACCGCTGCCGGCAAAGCCCTAAGGGCTATCCACTGCACTACTAGAAAAGAGCCAAGACCACGGTCTGCGGCTGTCAAAGTTATCCAAGTGAAACTTTCTTGCGGGATGCCCGTGTCTCCTACCTACCTGCTCCAGAGAGCGCTATCTTTTGTGGACTGCCAACCGCATCGTGCAGGTCCATTCTTGATGGGCTTGAACTGCATCTGAATTTGGCAGCGCCTGCCTGGTAAGAGATCGTGCGGGCAGCTATTCTGGTAGACGAACGGACCTGTAATTGAGATTTCAAATACAGTAACGGGGGGCGGCTGACGGTCCCAACGGTTACGGCCTCGGGCTTACTCGTCGTTTCGACCCGCTGTGAGGGGTTATGGGCTCCCATCAGTATGACGCGATCGTGATTGGCTCAGGTCAGGGAGGCAAGCCTCTTTCCACCGCCCTGGCGCGGGCCGGAATGCGCACCGCCCTCATCGAACGCGACCATATCGGCGGCACGTGCGTCAACACGGGATGTACTCCGACGAAGACGATGCTGGCGAGCGGCCGCGTCGCGTACCTCGCGCGTCGCGCCGCCGACTACGGAGTCCGCACCGGCCCAATCAGCATCGATCTGCAAAAGGTCCGACAACGGAAACGCGACATCGTCGACTTTTTCCGCAGCCGCAGTCAGTCGGGCCTTGAGAGTACCGCGAATCTTCACTTGATTTTTGGTGACGCTCGTTTTTCCGGTCCGAGGTCGCTCGGGGTCTCCCTGAAAGATGGCAGTCAGCGCTCCCTCTCTGCGACAAACATCTTCATCGATGCTGGCACCCGCTCCGCGCTTCCCAGATTGGATGGCCTGCAGAGCGTTCCGTTTATGGACAACGCGTCCATCATGGAACTCGACAGCGTTCCTGAACATCTGTTGATTCTGGGTGGTGGCTACATCGGTCTTGAGTTCGGACATCTTTTCCGTAGATTCGGCAGCCAGGTGACAATTGTTCACTCCAGGGGCCAGCTGCTGACTCGGGAAGATCCCGACGTCGCGGACGAGATCGCCACGATTTTTCGACAGGACGGAATCACCCTCGTGCTGAACGCGAGAGCGAGTCGTGTGAGCCGAGCAGACGGCAGCATCCGCCTCGAAGTTCTGCAGGAGGATCATTCGACGACCTTGGTCGGCTCCCATCTGCTGGTTGCCACCGGGCGCGTACCGAACACAGACACACTGAACCTTTCCGAAGCCGGCGTGCAAGTGAACGACCGCGGCTTCATCCAGGTGAACGATCGGTTGGAAACAACGGCAGCCGGCATCTACGCGCTCGGCGATATTAAAGGTGGCCCAGCCTTTACTCACATCTCTTATGACGACTTTCGGATCATCCGCGCCAATCTCCTCGAAAAAAAGCCGGCCTCCATCGCCAATCGCCTGGTGCCCTACGTTCTATTTATCGATCCGCAACTAGGCCGAGTGGGCATGACCGAAACAGAAGCGCGCGCACAAAACCGCAACATTCGCGTGGCAAAACTGCCAATGAGTTCCGTAGCGCGCGCGCTTGAGGTCGATGAGACGCGCGGCTTCATGAAGGCAATCGTGGATCGGGACTCCAACCTGATCCTTGGGGCTGCAATCCTCGGCATCGAGGGCGGCGAGATTATGTCCGCTCTGGAGATCGCTATCATGGGCAAGCTTCCCTACACGTCCCTGCGCGATGGAGTTTTCGCGCACCCTACCCTATCGGAATCGCTGAACAACTTGTTTATGGCCATGGACAATAGCGGACACTAGGAAGCGCTCAGGGTTGCCGGCTCACGATTGTCGTTTCGACGAGGGCGCTTGGCTGCCGCGGCGTGGGCTGTGCGGTTGATCACCTCAACGAGTTGCTCGTCCTCAAAACGGTACACGGTCCGGAACAGTCCCTCGGGAGTTCTCGGGGGGCAGCAGAGACTTTGAGCGATCGGCGGTTGTCAGACGAGTCGCGAACGCTTCCCCGTCTGTTGCGGGCTGGCGATCCCAACCAAGATGGCCCCGCAGTCCACAGCAATGACGCATAGCTCATGGCGGCCTGGTTGTCGCAGCCCAAGCGATTCATCCTCAAGTTCGTAGAGAAGTTCCTCAGACCATGAATCCTTCTAGATCGAGTCTTCAGCAACCACCCACAAACCCTCGATGAATCGCTTGTAGAAGAATCCCGTACTCACCGAAGGACAAGAGGGAGTTTTGCACCTCCATCCACGTAGCGCGGGTCTCCAGTAAATCGCTAAAGATTCTGATAGCGGCGCTCTCGTCCTCAGTGGCCTACTGGGTTCACCCGATCTTCGGGAATTCTAGTGGGAGACAAAATCATGGTCGAGAAAACCTGCGCAGCGTGCGACTGCAAGCTGGATGAGGGATCTATCAAAGTCAAGATTGGCGGCAAAACGGTTGAGGTGTGCTGCGACGAGTGCGCACAGAAGCTGAAGGAAGCCAGTTCTTCGTCAAGGCGGAGCTGAGCTATGGGAACGAATCTACTACTTACGAGCGTTCACCAACAGCGGCGGCTAGCCGAGCCCGTCGCGGTACGGAGGACAAACGTTCTAATCGCGGCCTTTTGCCTGGGTGTGGTCGTGCTAGGCCAAGCGTACGGAAAGGAAAACATAATGACTTCGAAACAGGAATTGAGTGCTACCTCGGCAGCAGGAAACAAAACATTGCCGGTCCGGCGCAGCGTGCAAACCGCGTCAGGCCGTATCAGCTATGTCGAGCAAGGTACTGGACCGGTTGCGTTACTCGTTCACGGCGTTTTGCTGAACAGCCATTTGTGGCGTCACCAGTTAACGGATTTGTCGGATATCAGGCGCTCCATTGCTGTCGATCTGCTGGCGCACGGCGATACCGAAATCGCGCCGACTCAGGACGTGTCGGTCACCGCCAATGCAAAGATGCTCAAGGAATTTCTCGATGCTTTGAACATCGATCAAGTGGACCTCGTAGGCAATGACAGCGGTGGCGGCATTTCACAAATTTTCGCAGCACTGTATCCGGAACGGGTGCGGAGCCTCACACTTACCGATTGCGACACCCACGATAACTGGCCGCCCGAAGCCTTCAAGCCATTTCTCGCGATGGCCGCCGGTGGAGGCTTACGCGGAACGCTCGATGCGATGTTGGCGGACAAGAGTGCCTATCGATCGCCCCGGGCCTTGGGACCAGCCTACGAGCATCCGGAACAGCTAAGCGACGATAGCATCGAAGCTTACTTGCGCCCGTTCGTTAAGAACCCCCAGCGAACGCACGACCTGGAACGATTCCTAGCTGCTTTCGACAACAAGCACACTCTTGCCATTGAGCCACAGCTAAAAACGTTGAAGGCCCCAACGTTAATCGTCTGGGGCACGGACGACGTGTATTTCCCACTGAAATGGTCTCACTGGCTCGCAGAGAATATTCCGGGTACCCGGCGGCGTGTCGAATTCAAGGATGCCAGGATCTTCTTTCCAGAAGAACGCTGGGAAGAATTCGACAAGGAGCTACGCGCACACTGGCTGCTAGTGGAAGAGCAAGTGTCGAAGAGAGAACTGGCTTCCGCGCCTTAGGGTCTTGCGCCAAACCTCTAAGGCACGCAAGGACCGCGGACGGAGTCCACGGTCCCATGATTCGAGGTCGGAGAGAGAGCCAATGAAACGAAGAGATTTTCTGCACGGTTGCCTAGCGGCAACCGGCGCGGCGCTTCTGTCGCGAACCGTGGCCTTTGCAAAACCGGCACCCTCAAAAATAATCGACGCCAAAGCTTTTCACGCGTCGCGCCGATTCGCCGATCTGCCTCTCAGCCGTGTCGCCTACATAGAACGCGGTTATGGGACAGCGGCGTTATTCATCCACGGATATCCGCTCAACGGATTCCAGTGGCGCGGAGCGCTCGAGAGGCTTCAGGCATACCGCCGCTGTATTGCCCCGGACGTAATGGGCATGGGCTATACGCAAACGCCAAAGGACCAAAAGATCTCTCCTGAAACACAAGCGGCCATGTTGGTCATGTTGTTGGACTCGCTTCACATCGAGGCAGTGGATCTGGTAGCCAACGACAGCGGCGGACTGGTTGCCCAGTTGCTTCTCGCAAAGTATCCCGGTCGCGTAAGAACGTTGCTGCTGACCAATTGCGATGTGGACGAAAATAGCCCTCCGCCACAGTTTCTCCCGTTCATTGAACAGGCAAAGAAAGGCACCTTCGTGGACGAATTCATCGTTCCCCAATTGAAAGACAAGCAACTCGCCCGGTCGCCCCAAGGAATGGGAGGCCTCGCCTTCACGCACCCCGAAAACCTTGCAGATGAAACGATCGAGACCTATTTCCGCCCGCTCGTCGAAACGCCACTCAAGAAATCCCAGATCAACGAGTACGCCGTTTCCATGGGAACAAACTCCCTCGTCGGAATACGCGAAAACCTCCGTCAATGGAAAGGGCCAGCCCGCATGGTCTGGGGACTGACAGACGTGCTGTTCGGTGTGAAGTGGGCCGAGTGGCTCGACCGCACTCTCCCAGGCTCGCGCGGTATAAGAAAAGTGGACGGCGCAAATCTCTTCTTCCCCGAAGAAATGCCCGACCTGATTGCGGAAGAGGCGGTGAAGCTGTGGAACGACAAATCGCTCGGGGTTCTCCGATGAGCTCGAATCGAAGAGTCACCGTTTTTGGCGCTTACGGCCACACCGGTCGCTTTGTCGTTTCCGAGTTACGCCAACGTGGATGGACGCCGGTCCTCTCGGGTCGAGATCCCGATAAACTGAATGCTCTTGGGGATGTGCATCCGGGTCTCGACTTACGGCCCGCGCGCGTCGATGACTCAACCTCGCTCGATCGCGCACTTGCCGGATCAGCAGCAGTTATCAATTGCGCCGGACCTTTTGCCAGAACCTCCGCGCCAGTCATCGAAGCCGTACTGCGAGCGCAAATTCCATATTTGGACGTAGCGGCCGAGATTGAGGCCAACCTGGATACCTTCGAGCAATATGCAGATCGAGCGCGCGAGGCAGGCATTGTAATTGTGCCCGCGATGGCCTTCTACGGTGGACTCGGTGACCTGCTCGCGACTGCGGCCATGGGAGATTGGACAGCCGCAGATGAGATTTGCATCGCGTATGCCCTTAGTAGCTGGAAGCCGACCCTGGGAACAAGAGCTACCAGCCAGGTTTCGCGGCAGCGGAGGAGCGGCCAACGAATTGTCTTCTCCAATCATCGACTGCAATTCCGCACCAACGCCGCTCCGGTCGTCAATTGGACATTTCCGCCTCCAATCGGAACGCAGGAGGTCGTTGCAGAATTTACCACGGCGGACAGCGTTACAATTCCGCGTCACTTAAGGGTTCCGGAAATTCACACCTACATGACGCTCGCGCCACTCAAAGATTTGGACGATCCTGACCTATCACCGCCGCCCGCGACCGACAAGACCGGACGCTCAGAGCAAACTTTCCTCGTTGAGGTAGTGGCGCGTGTGGGAAACGAGGAACGTCGGGCAGTAGCGGAAGGGCGAGACATCTACGCGTTTACCGCCCCCCTCGTAGTGGAAGCCGCGCAACGCGTCGTCCACATGCGGGGTAAGATGGCGGGCGTATTCGTTGCCGGTGAAATCTTTGACGCGAGAGGCTTCTTGAAATCGCTTTGTCCAGCACATCTATCGATTGAGATTCAGGGAAGCCACTCGATCCGTGATGCGGCACGCCGAGACACATGAGCCGCTGTCAAAGCGCCGTGCTACCCTTGGATCTGGCCTCTCGCGTGAGAATCGCTCATCCGGTTTGCTAGAGAATATGGCGTTGAGTAAGGAAACCAAACCGGTCCCTGAATTTGTTATTGAATCTCTGCTGAGATCTCCAACCGTTGCCATTCGGGACACATACTGCAGGGGGACCTGCCGCCATCAGAGCACCGAAGAGTGTACGACGACCACGCAATTGGTCTTTCCGTACCGAGGCGTATACGTGCGGCACGTTGGACATGACCAGGCCGTGGCCGAAGCGAACCAAGTCCTGTTTTTCAATGCTTTTGAAGGTTACCGGATCAGTCATCCCGTGCCGGGTGGTGACGCCAGTCTGACGTTGGTTATCAGCGAAGCAATGCTGCGTGAGCTAGCGCCGATTGCCTTTCTGCGCGATGGCGCTAACCTTTTGTTTCGCCCGCCGCGCCTGCGAATTGACGCGCGGACCCAAGCGCTGGTGGCATTGTTACGGCACAGTCTGCGCCAGAAAATCGCGGAACCCCTGCAAGCCGAGACCTTATCCTTGACCCTAGTACAAAGGGCTCTGGGTTCGCGCACCTCTCACGTTGCGGGAGCCACTCTCGGACGGCAGCGTTTGGTGGACCGGGTGAAACTTGTGTTGGCGAGCGATCTGGCGCGACGCTGGACGTTGGCCGAAATTGCCGCTGAGGTGCGCGGCTCTCCGGTTTATCTCACACAAGTCTTCCAACAGGTGGAAGGGCTGCCTCTATACCGCTATCAATTGCGCCTGCGGCTTGCACGGGCGCTGGACCTTCTCGCCCACTCTTGCGACCTGACGGATCTAAGCCAGGAACTGGGCTTTTCCAGTCACAGCCATTTCAGCGCTGCATTTCGCGAGACTTATGGCCGCTCTCCTTCCGAATTCAGGCAATCGGCATTGCATCGCTGACACCTTTTGCTGCAAACCACGCTCATGCAGTCACCAGAACCCAAGAGTTATCATAAGGAAAGTCAATCGACCCCCAGAACCTAGAACTTATATGGGTATTCCGATCACAGTGTCGCACAACGCACCGAATCGCAGATCTCCCCGAAGAGCGTTTATGGACCTCGGTGATTCCCCGCTCCCAGAGCTGGTGACTCGGCCCCGACGGCGATTTCTAGCGCATTCCTTTGGCCAACCGCGCACTGCCGGGACTTCTCCGCAACAACAGCATGGCAGAAGCGCCAATTGACGGGCCTGGAACCAGCATCAGAAATGTCCACCGCCAAGAACCCAGGAAAGCAGCCATCCGAGGCACCAGCCAAATTGCCACCACCGTAAGCGCAAATCCCAGGCCGAGCTGAACTGAAAGCGCGGTTCCGACAAAGCGCTGGTCGGCAAGTTCAGTAATCATTGCGGAAAACTGGGCGGAGTCACCGATGACAGAGACGCCCCAGATCATCAGGATCGTGATGAATAGCCATGACGGCCCACCAAAGGCAAAGCCGATCGCAAGCGCGCAGGCTCCGGACGCGATCATCATCCCAGCGGTCGTCGCTGTGCGTCCGATACGATCTGACAGAATCCCTCCCAGGAGGCAGCCGAACGCCCCCGTCGCGATGGTCACGAAGGTGAGAAAAGACGCCCGGCCGAACGACCACACGTGCTGGGCTCCAAGGGCCTCGTTCACGTATACCAGAAGCCATGCCCACATTGCGTAGAGCTCCCACATATGTCCGAAATAGCCGAGATTGGCGAAGAGGAGGTCGCGATCGCGGAAAACCGCGCCAGCCTGGCGCGGATCGAATATAGCGCGCCCGAAGGGATAGGGTCCCTCGCGGGCGAAGAGCCAAAGAAGCGCTCCTCCAACCGACGTGGCGAGGCTGGATGTCTTGACGACGAATCGCCAATCCACCGTACCGGAAAGACTGCGAAAAAGATGCGGCATGGACGACCCGATGGTCAGCGCGCCGACCACCGTCCCGAGCGCAATACCTCGATCACGGTTGAACCAAGTGGATACCAGCTTAAGAGCGGGCGGATAGACGCCCGCCAAGGCAAACCCCGTTACGACTCGGGCAGCAACGGCGCCCACGGGACCATGCACCGTCAGAAGCGTCGCATTCGCTGCTGCCGCCAGCAGGGCAGATAGCGCCATCAGCCGGTTGAGACGGACAATGTCGGGAAGGTTGACTAGGCTGGCGGCCAAGGCGCCACAGACGAAACCGATCTGCACCCCAATCGTCAGCCAAGAGATGGCGAAAGGCGAAAGGTACCATTCTCGCTTCAATTCGGGGATGATGGCTGTCGCCGAAAACCATGTCGTCAGTGACAGAACAATTGCGATTGATAGTATCGCTAGGACCCCCCAGCGCGAAGCATCAGAACTGCAATGCAAGTCCGATGCGCAGGTAGTCGGCGTTGTGTGCACGTGGCTTCGGTGTCTCCGGAGTTGGTGGTGGGCGCTTAGCTTCAGTCTACTCGATCAAGAAGCGAATCGGCCGCAGTTGGAGGCTCATAGTCTCGAAGCCCGTTTGTGGACCGCGAGACGAGGTGCTGAAGCAACGCGCGAATCGGTTATTGCGAAATGCTCTTCCCGATCAAGCGTAGCGCCTTTCCCAAATCGGAAACAAATTCTTTTGCTGACTGCGGCCGAGCCGCGGTTTGGGGACTGAGAGCCCGCTCGAAAAATTGCTGCCATTCAGCGGGCGCATCAGGCAAATGCGTGGAAAGCGGGGTGAACCCGCCGCTGACTATCGCATAGTGCATCTGGCCGACAGAGGTTGCAGGAAAAGGATGGGCCCCGGTTAACATCTCGTAACTAATCACTGCCAAAGCCCAGATATCCCACGCAGCCGATGCGACATCACCTTTAAGCTGATCTGGTGACATGTACTGCGGCGTTCCCATCAGCACTCCCGGAACAGTGTCAACTGTAGCTGCAGCCGAATTGACCGTCGATACCAGAAACTTCGCCAGGCCAAAATCCAGGATCTTGGCTACTTCACCCTCGCTGCTTTGCGCCAGGAAAATATTCTCCGGCTTCATATCACGATGGACTAAGCCATTTTCGTGCGCAGCTTCGAGCCCAGCGCACACGCCTCCAAGAATCTGTAGGATTTGTTGGGTCGCAAATTTCTTTTGCTGTTCCAATCGCTGCCGCAGCGTGACCCCTTCGAGCAATTCCATCACGAGAAATACGCGCGTGTCCGAATCCACGCCAAAATCGTGCACTGTAACCAGGTTAGGGTGTGCGAACGCCGCTGCCGCCTTGGCTTCACGGCGGAAGCGTTCAGCCGCGTCGCTTGAGGTGACCAGATCCTCCCGTATCAACTTGACCGCAACCGCCCGTTCCAGCGATGTATCCGTGGCCTTGTAAACCGTTCCCATTCCACCCCGGCCTAGCCGTCGCTCCAGTCGATAGCGCAAAGTCAGCAGCCGCTTAAAAGGCATTCGCGTGAGTTGGGCGCCTTCACTGGCGCAGTAGCCCATGCCGCTCTCATAGCACAAACCGCATCGCGCACACTCTTCAAATCCGCCGAGCGCACTGGTAACGGGACGTTCCAAGAGCAAAGCCAGCGCGCTGCCAATCCCAGAAAGTAATTCCTGATCCTCGCCGCTATAGGGCTCCTCTGATTTCTTCAGACCCAAAACCATAAGCGCCTCGCGGCCGTGGGGCGCAATCGCGATGGGGACCATCAAGTCAATGCGCGCGTCCCGCAGGAAGTTCGTATCTTCTGTCGGAAGCTGCTGCTTGAGCCATCCGCTTTCCGCCAGCGATATCTGCAAGGGCTTGTCAAAAAGGCGAAACGCCGACATGAGCTTGCTGTCGGCGCTCAGTCCACGAGGATAGATTTCCGCCGGTGCCGAAGCGATACAACGATAAGTTGGCTCGGTGGCCTCGCGCATCAGGATTGCCACAAACTCCGGATGTAGCGCCTGCTCTATGCGGGCAACCGCTTTGGGTGCGACCTCTGCGAGGTTGGACGAAGCCCGAATCTCATCCACCGTCTGCCGTAGCAGTTGCTGCGCGTTGTAATGCTCGCGATAAAAGCGCCGGTCCAGCACATCCATCCATTGCGACTTTTTCTTGTGGGCGACGATTCCAGCCACTCCCATGAGCGCATACGCCCAGCCGTGCGCGGAGAGCAGCACTCCAAATGGCTGGTCTTTGTGCACAACCAAATCGAAGATGAGAATTCCTGCCAGGATCGGGATGGGGATGAGCAGAACACCGCGCGCCACGGCATATTGCAGGCTCTGGCGGACGATGAAACTTACCTGGAATAGCCGCTGCTTAAGCACCGCGTACGCCACACAAATGGTGAACGGAACTTGCGCAAGCCCAAACATAAGCGGTGAGATAGCAATCCCCGCAATCCAGGACGTCTTGCGGGATAACAAGAACAGAAAAAATGCAAGAAAATCCACGAAGAACAGCAGTAAGCCAAAGACCACCAGCCGTATGCGGCGCTTTTCATTTACCTCCCGGAGCCTGAAATAATTCACAGCCACGATCAGCACCGAGCCCAGAAAAGTAACCAGGAAATCAATCCCAATGACCGCCCCCAGCCAGCCTGGGATGGCGCCCACGGCGTGCTTTGGGTCGAACAGCACAATGTAATCAAGAGTGGCTGTCAAACCCAGCAGGGGCGCTGCGAGCACAACCAGTACTACCCATGCCCACCGGCGATGCAGCAGCGGTTTGGGGAATGAAAGCGAAAACAACAACATGGGGACGACGGGAAACCCATTAGCACCGAGTATCACCACCGGGAAGATGAGCCACTGAATAGCCAGGGGCAGGTTTCTCCATATCACCCCCGCACTCGGGAACAAAAAATAAGTATTGCCTGTACCCAGGCCGCAGAGGAAAATGCCGGCTGCGACAGCGGTGAGGTCGCGCGGCCTTTTAAAAAGAACCAGCAGCCCTACCAGCAACTGAATCAGGCTGACACCGAACTCCACCCACCAGCCCAGGTATTCTTTCGAGGTCCACGCTTCCGTCAGCTTGCGATTGAGAGTCAAATGCAAACGAACTTCCTGGCCCCCGCGCAATACCACAATGGAAACCGGATGGTCGAACACCGTACTGCTCAACGCGCCACCCAGCTCAACTATGTTTTGTACAGCTCGGCCATCGACACTGATGATTCTGTCATCCTGTTTCACTCCGGCTGCCTCGGCCGGGCTACCCGGCGTCACACTCGCCACGCGGTTCTCACGAAAGATGAGAGTGAACCCGGTAGCCTCAGGAAGCCTGAAAGGTAAATGGAGAAAACCCACTACGAAGCAGGCGATGAATGACGCTGCAATCAACCAAATCCACCACGGGATGCGGCTAGAGGACATACTCTCTCAACTCGATCGGGAGACGCCATTATAGACACAACCTCCCCAGAATCGGCAAAAAGGCAGGCGCGTCTCACAATCGCGCCCCACTCACTCAGGGGCAAACAGGAAGTTACGCACAACTGCTTCGAGGAAGTTGAATCTCACAGCGTCCATCGATTGCATCTCGGTTGGCGTGGATCGGATGCAGAGAAACTTTGAACCGCTGCGAAAGCAGGTGGAGGCGTGGCAGAGGAGTGAACTGACGGATATCAATGCGAAGGTTGTCATCTACGAGGCGTTCGTCGAGGGGAGGCTAGAAGCCTTCAAACACTTAAGATGAAGGGCACGTGAGGCGGACCCGAGATGAATAGCAGTGCGATGGAATTGAAAAATGTGACGTCTCAACGAAGGTGCTTGCCATCAGACAGAACGTCGGTAGAATTAACTAAAGTCTTGAGTGAGGTTCTGTGATGAAGGATTCGCGTCTTGAAAGCGTTCCGGAGAAGGGACGGGTTCTCAATGCGGTCGCGCTGCGAAATGCTGTTTTATGTGCCGAATGTGATGTGGTCAGCGACAGCCCTCATGATCAGTGCCTGATTTGTGGGAGCCGCTCGCTTTTCAACATCGCTCGCATGTTCGGCGGCAGTCTTCCCAGGGACCGAGCAAGCTTGATCGCCTCGGAAGTGCTGGAAACGACCCAGCGGGAAATTGTGCTGAGTTTTCCAGGGCATCACAGGCTCCGCAAAAAGGCGCTCGGGTGAGTCGTTGTGCTGCCAGTGAATCGTGCGAAAAATCATCCATGTCGACATGGACGCGTTCTACGCTTCGGTCGAGCAGCGGGATGATGCGCAACTGCGTAGCAAGCCCGTGATCGTTGCCTGGCAGGGCAAACGTTCTGTCGTTTGTGCCGCTTCCTACGAGGCCAGAGCTTTTGGAGTTCATTCCGCCATGCCAGCCGTGCGGGCGGAACGCTTGTGTCCCAGTGCGATCTTCGTCGCTCCGGATTTCACACGTTACCGGGCGGTTTCGAACAGTGTCCGGGAGATCTTTAAGCGCCATACAGACTTGATCGAGCCATTGTCACTTGACGAAGCCTACCTCGATGTCACGGAGAACAAAATGGGCTTGCCGACCGCCACGCTGGTGGCGCGCACCATTCGTGAGCAAATTCGCAAGGAATTGCAGCTCACAGCCTCTGCCGGTGTAGCGCCCAACAAGTTCCTGGCAAAGCTCGCCTCTGACTGGCGCAAGCCGGATGGGCTGTTTGTTATCCAGCCTGAGGACACAGACGCATTTCTGCTGCCGCTGCTGGTTGGACGATTGCCTGGCGTCGGCAAAGTTACGGGAGAGAAGCTGGCCAACCTTAGCACAAAAACTGTAGGGGACTTGCGAAGGCTGGGTTTGCCAGTGCTCGAACAGCATTTTGGCCGCTATGGACTGCGCCTACACGAACTCGCCCGAGGCATTGACGACACTCCGGTGGTTCCGGATCGGCCCACGCAATCAATCTCTGTCGAAGACACCTTTCAGCAAGATGTCTTCCTTGAAGAAACCGAACCTATGATCCGACATCTGGCAGAAAAGCTATGGTCTGCTTCGCGCAAAGAATTACGAATCGCGCGCACCGTGGTTCTGAAACTGAAGACAAGCGAGTTCAAGATCCTCACTCGGAGCCACACACCAGAGTCTCCTCCGCTCTCCTGCGAGGAACTGACGGAGATCGCATTAAAGCTGCGAGAGCGAGTGCGTCTCGATCCCTGGCAACGCTATCGGCTGGTAGGCCTCGGTCTAAGCAACTTTCGTGAAACGGAATCGGCTATCGGACAACCAGAGCTTTTCGAGTGATTGTCAGTTAGTCGTCGGCGGCCGCGCTCGCCGGCTGTTGCTTCATCATCTCCTCCTCCCTTTCTTCAATTCGTTTGCCAAGAGCCGCCGGTGGGTACCGATCATCCAGGTGTAGCCGTCCGGGTCGACAATAGTGCCGCAGCGATCGCCCCACAGTGACCAATCGGGCGCAGATGATCGGCATTGCAGCGAATCGTGTCCTTCTAGCTTAATTGCGCACGGACTTTATCCTTTGGAGCCCCTAAGTCCCGATGAGTCTGGCTCCCGGACTTGTACTCGCCTAGTACTTCATTTCTCCGAGAACGGCGTTAATCAGGACTTAGCGCCTAGTCCTGCGGCTGAAAAATTCTGGTAATGACCATCAAGTTCTTGTCTAGCAACAAGCTGCTTCGTCGATCGATCACCCCCGTAACTTGCCGGCGAGCCAGTAATCGACACTGAACTTTCCCGGACCAGAGCAGATCAGCCAGATAAAGAAGAGCATGTACAGGACTTCCGGAAGGTAGAGGAAATCGTCGAGCCAGTTAAGAGGCGAGAGTCCTTTAGGCATGGCGGAAAGCTTGGTGGTCAGGACGGCGACAAGCATATCGACCCATAAAGCCATGCAGGCCAGGCTAGAAAGAAACCCCACGGTCAGCAAGGACCCGCCAACGAACTCGACACCCGACACGAAATAAGTCATCAGGTGGGGAAACGGGACTTTGGCCTCAACCAGCGTTTCGTACATAGTTTGCGTGCTGCCGGCGACAAACAATTTGTTTGCCCCGGAGATGGCGAAGAACAGCCCGAGCGATACGCGTACCAGCAGGATGGCATATTGTTCCAAATCACTGCTACCCAGCAGCGCAAACTGGACCAACCGTTTCCAATCCACCTCTTGTCCCTCCATCGCAGGATGTACTGTAAACGATACTCACGCCTCGAGATTATGTGTCCATCCGTTCGACCCATTGAGCGCGCCATGCGGGAGCCACGAATGGATCCGCAAAGTACTGCGTTTCCCGCGCAACCTTGTCGTCCCTGAACTCCATGATGCTCACGGTGTAGGACGGCTTGCCATCATATGTCAGGATGAATTCGGTGACCCAAAGATCACCGCCGCCAATGATTCGTCGGACAGCAAACCGCTTTTTGCTCGGCTGGGTAGCACGTTGGTTCTGTATGTTGCGTCGACCGCGGGTTCGCTCGCCTGACTGCGGGTATTCCAGCACCGCGTCCTCGTGATAGATGCGGTGCTCCGTTTCAAAATCGTTGGCATCGGAAGCCGTCCAATGCTGATCCAGTGCCGCACGGATCTCTTGATCTCGCACTCCAGAATACTGCTCCTTCTTTTGTTGATCGTTCATCTTGAGCCTTCAATTTGACAAGAAGCTAATGCTTTAGCGGAATCGGAGTGCGCGACTCGTCAAGTCGCGCTGTTTCTTCGACCACCCCAGAGTCTACACCGCGTCGAAGCGTCTAACTCCTGCGCGGCTCCAGCGGAAGCACCCAGCCAATGATCAAAACAACATTGTTGCAGCATCGTCCAGACAGGTATTCCATTTCCGCCGCAGAAGAAGATGTTATGCGCCTGAAAATCAATCAATAGCGACCGGACTTCCCCTCCCCACCTTGATACGAAAGTATCGTCGATACCATCGTCCAATTGTTTTCCATCCCTTACATCTGGCTTAATCACATTGATCGCAGTTGGAAATTCCATAACCATCTCTCGCCGCATGCTGAGGCCGCCATGGAAGCTGAAATACGGCGGCACAGACAAGAGGTCGCCTGACGGCCGACAAACTGGGACGTATCCGCTCGGAACTGTAAGTACTCGCCGGACTTTGCCCGATCGACGTGCGATCTGCTCCCACGCAAAATAATCATTCTTGTGCCTAAAGTGATTTGAATCACGATTGAAGTATCAATCTCTCGGCACACCTGGGAGTCGGAGTCTCGCGGCCATTGTCACCAGATCGGCGAGAGAGTCGGCCTTCATCTTGCGCATTACCTGACCCCGGTGCGCCTTTACCGTGATCTCGCTAATGTTGAGCTCGCCACCGACCTGTTTATTCAACAGGCCCGCGGCTACCAAGGCCATGACTTGCCTTTCGCGAGGCGTGAGCGACGCGTAACAGTCCTGAAGCGCCCGTATCTCCGCCTCGCGACCAAGTGCGGCCTGGCTGCGCTCGATGGCGTCTCGGATCGCACTCAACAGCACGTCATTGCCGAATGGCTTCGTCAAAAACTCGATGGCGCCCGCCTTCATGGCTTGGACGGACATCGGTATGTCACCGTGACCCGTAATGAAGATGATCGGCATGTCGATCCGATCGCCGGCGATGCGTTTCTGCAGATCGAGACCATTGAGACCTGGAAGAGAAACGTCAAGTATGAGGCAGCTCGGAACAAGGACTCGTGGGCGGCTGAGAAATTCCTGCGCGGACGCGAATATTTCCGGCTGCCAGCCTTCGCAACG
>DATHQD010000006.1:0-2396 GCA_035483045.1 Terriglobales bacterium | reverse complement strand
TCGATGCAACACTATCTAATCAGCTGATCCACAAATGCTTACCCTGAAGAATCGATCTGTTTGGCTGATGTGGCCAAAACCTAGCCAGGTAAGGTTCCGGCTGATCTAACCCTAGTCAGCGCTTTTAGCTTTTGTTTTCATTGAATGTGGGTCTGAGCTGAGTGTTGCGTCGACCCATTGAGACCACCACGTTTTGCGGGAAGTTCGTCTTCCACACGCCGGGACAGATGCAAGTAGGACTTCATCAATTACCCGTTCATCGAACCGACTGCGCCCGGCGTGGAGATTTTTCTTTGCGCGGAAAGTTTTAGAAGTCGAGATGGTTGCGGAAGAAGGGAAGTACTTCGTTGTAGACGCGGTTGTCGGAACCATCCCAATAGGGATCGCCGCCCCATGTACCGTTAAATTCTTCGGCTTCATGGACGATGCCGAACTCGTTGAGCTTATAGGTGAGCGCCTCGTTGGCATAGACGTGGTCCCAGATGCCGTCGCTGCGGGGCCAGTCGATTTTGAGAGCGCGGAGGGACTTGAGATTGTCGGCGTATTTGGGGATGAGCGATTCGATGAAGAGGTTGTCGCGCAGACGGACCATCTGTGCGGAGTCGATGACGAGCTTGCCGTTGATGAGATGCGCGGGCGGATCGAAATAGAGCGGCGCATTGGCGGGATCGGGCAGGTGCGCCTGAAACATGCTGGCGAAGATGGGAGTGAAGCCGTCGCTGTTCAGGTCGTTGAGCGATTTTGCGTTAGCGATGGTGGACCAGTTGGGCCGTGAAACGAGCATTTGCACGCCGGAACCGGTGCCGACGGGATGCATGGCGTAGACGACGCTAAATATGTTGGGATACGCCATGCCGAAGCGAAGTGCGCCGTAGCCGCCGATATAGTCGCCGAGGAGGCCGCGCGAGTTGCGTGTAGCGAGAGTGCGGAAGTTGGCGTCGATGTAGGGGACGAGGTCGCGGATGTAAAAGTCCTGCCAATCGCCGGTGACGGGCGAGTTGACGTACCAGGTGCTGCCGAAGCGTGTCCGCATGTCTACGGAAACGAGAATGAATTTGCCGATCTGATTGGCGGCGATGGCGCGGTCGAAGAGCTCGGCGGCGTGGTGCTGATCGAAGATATTGCGATGACCGCCGAATGGGTTCGGCAAAAAGTACATGACTGGGTAACGCTGCGCGGAAGTGTTGTACCCGGGCGGCAGATAGATGGTGAGCTTGCGCGTGGGATCGACGCCGATGAGATTGTGGGTGAGATTGTCGGAGTGAATTTCTCGGTCGACGAGAGTGCCGGAGTCTGCGGCGAAGGACGAAGCGGAGACAAGAAAGAGGAAAGCGAAGGCGAGGGCAAATAAACGAGGGGCGCGAATCATAGCGAGTAGGCTTCCTTGGTACGGCGGGCCGAGGGAAGTGTAAGCCATACGAGATACCAACATGGCCAGAGCAGGATGAGGGTCCACAAGACAAAATTTGGCCCGTTCTGGATTTTCATCATAGAAATCAATTGCACGCAGTAGGGAATGATCAACAGAAGCGTCAGCCAAGGACGTGGGCGCAGGTTATGCAGTCCTGCGCATATGCCGAAAATCATCATCGGCAGATAAAGAAACAGGGCGAATGGCGAAAGCTGGATGATGTGATGATCGAAGTGAGTCTCTACGTGGAACAATTTGAAGCAGTGAATGGAGGGGCCAAGAAGTAACAGCGTGCTGCCCCAGAGTGTTCTGCGTGAAATTCGAGCGGCAGCAAACCCAGCAGACCATGCAGCCGCAAAGAGCCGCAGAAGAGATAGCGTGAAATCCGTCAGGCGATAGGGTACATAATGCCAGGAAGCTGGTCCCCAATACCATTTCACTGCGTTTGTGTTGACTTCTACAGAATTGCCCATGAGCAACCATGTTGTGGTGTATGCGAGAGCAATACCGGCAAACCATGGCCGCCACGATAGCCAGCAGAGGAACTGACGCCGGAGGACGAAGCCGAGGATTGCGAAAAGCGAAGATGCGAGGGGCGCGCTGGATTCAGCAAGGTCGCCGAGGACGGCTTCGCGGTCGCAGGGTGGGAGCAGAAGCGCGATGAGGTCGACAATGACGCGATTCATGCTTTAGCTCCGGGGCGATGCGAGGCCCAGGCGGCGCCGATGCTGATCTTTGTAATGGCTTCGTAGAATTCTTTTGCGGCGTGGGTGCCTTTGGGGGTGACGCGCACCATACGTTTGGCGCGGCCTCCGCGTTGCGGTGTGGCATCGCTCATCCATGTTTTGAGCAGGCCCTTGGCTTCCAGCCGTTCAATGGTGGTGTAAAGTGCTCCGAGGGAGCATCGGCGTCCGGTCTTCTGCTCGATCTGCGCGCGGATGGCAGCGCCGTAGGCGTCTTCATCGAGCGTGGCGGCGACGGTAAG
>DATHQD010000005.1:0-33969 GCA_035483045.1 Terriglobales bacterium | reverse complement strand
GGCCTGCGCATCATCCGCCACTGGCGCGAAGTCGGCGGCAACGCCGTGGTCTTCGATATCAAGGACTCCGACGGCAGCGTGACCATCCCCTACGAGCACCCGCTGCTCGGCCAGCACAACGTCTACATCCATGACGTGCCCAAGCTCGTGCGCTTCCTGCACCAGCAGAACATGCATGCCATCGCTCGCATCGCCATCTTCCGCGACGAGCGTCTGGTCAAGGAGCATCCCGAACTCGCCGTCCAATCCCGCCGCAACAAAACCGCCTGGCGCGAAAACGGCAAGCTGGTCTGGACCGATCCCAGCCAGCCTAAAGTTCAGGATTACAACATCGCGCTGGCCAAGCACGTAGCCCAGCTCGGCGCCGACGAAATCCAGTTCGACTACGTCCGCTTTCCCGCCGAAGGCGACCAGAAAGACGCCGCCTTCACCTATCAGACAGCTCAAGAATCCCCGATCAACCCCCAAACTCCTTGTCATCCTGAGCGCAGCCGAGCCACTCGTGAAGCGAATGGCTCCGCGAAGTCGAAGGACCCCTACACCACCGCGAATTCCGCACCCTGCAAGGACACGCCCGCAAAGCAAATGCAGCGCAGCGACGTGATCGCCAACTTCCTCGACCGCGCCTACGCCCAGATCCATCCCACCGGAGTCCTGCTCTCGTTAGACGTCTTCGGAGTCATGGCCTGGCAGCGTCCCGTCGATCTGGCGCACACTGGCCAGGACATAGTAGCCATGGCCAAGCACTGTGACGTCCTCTCACCGATGATCTACCCCTCGCATTTCTTCGGCATGGACGGCATAGCCCACCCCGGTGACGCCCCCGAGCACTTCATCGGCGAGTCGATGGATCGCTTCAAACTCATCACCAAAGACAGCAACGTAATAATTCGCCCCTGGCTGCAAGCCTTCGCCTGGCGAACCAAGACCTACTCGCCGCAATATGTTGAAGTTCAAATCGAGGTAGCGAAACAAAAAGGCGGAGTAGGCTTTCTCTTCTGGAACGCCAACAACGATTACTCCAAACCCTACGCCGCCATGCCCGAGATGCAAGAGGCCAAGAACAAAGGCCGCTACTTCCGCGGAGACGAAATAGGCGCCAAGCCCGAGACTCCCGTGCCAGTACCCGTGGCCGGAACCGCACCGCCGGTCCATGGCAACAACACCGCCGCAGAGACCAGCAACCCCGCCCGCCCCGCGCAGAAAATCTGGCGCCACTAGAGGCTGTACGAAGCTTGCATCTGAGTAGGCACTCTTCAGGAATGTTTGTTTGTAGAGGCGTGAGCGGCGTCAGGCGTAGGCGGGGATATACTTCTTCACAACCCCATCATGAAGCGCCATGTCCTCATATTCGGTCTCGTCGGCGGCCTCCTCATCGCCACCCTCCAATACACCGAATACCGCTTCGTGGTGATCGAGCACTCGGTCGAGCTCTATGGCGCGCTCGTCGCCATCCTCTTCGCGAGCTTCGGCATCTGGCTCGGCCTCCGCATCACGCATAGTCGCGAAAGGAGCCGCGAAACCATCCGCGAAACTGTCGTAGTGAAGGAGGTGCTAGTTCCTGCGGCAGCCCCCGCGAAAGCCTCCGCCCTCGAACCCTTCGCTCCCAATACCGCCCGCCAACAGACCCTCGGCATCACCGCACGCGAGCTCGAAATTCTCACCCTGGTCGCCCGCGGCTTCAGCAATCGCGAGATCGCCAGCCAGCTTTTTGTCTCCGAAAACACCGTCAAAACCCACTGTGCCCGCGCCTTCGACAAGCTCGGAGCCGCCCGCCGCACCCAGGCCGTCCAGCGCGGCAAAGAACTGGGCCTCCTGCCGTGACGCATGGAGTATGATCGCGTCACCCGAAAGCATGATTTCCACCTCAATTCCTGCAAAATCATCAAAAAGGATGACGACATCCTGTCCCGTTACACCATATCGTGACTCCATTCTCAACCGCGCTTTTGCATTTTGGACAAGGAGCCTCACATGAAGAAAACCGTCCTCACCTTCGGCCTCATCGCCGGCGCCATCATCTCCGTCCTTATGGACAGCTCGCTTCTCCTCGCCAACAGGATCGGCTCCAGCCACAGCATGATTCTCGGCTACACCATCATGGTGGCGTCGTTCCTGCTCATCTACTTCGGCATCCGCAGCTACCGCGACAACATCCTCGCCGGTCAAATCTCTTTCGGCCGCGCTTTCGCCTGCGGCATCCTGATAGCCTTCATAACCACCGTCTGCTACGTCGCCACGTGGGAGGTCCTCTACTTCAACTTCATGCCCCACTTCATGGACCCCTACTTTGCCGCGCAAATTCGCCACGTCCAGTCCTCCGGACTTGACCCCGCCACCACCGCCGCGCGCGTTGCTGCCATACAGCACTCTCAGCAGCTCTACCAGAACCCCTTCGTCAACATGGCCTACACCTTCATCGAGCCTCTCCCTGTTGGCCTTATTATTACTCTCGTCTCCGCTGCCATCCTCCGCCGCAAAGCCCCTGTCGAATCCGCCGCCGCTCGCGCAGTCATGACCACATAAATTGGATTTCTCAATAGTCATCGGTTGGTTTAGCAACTCAGACTGCGCGGGTTCATACTCTTCAAACAGGCTCGAAAACTACTGCCAATCAGTCGCTCCGAACCGCATTCATCGCGGCTTCAGCCGCAGCGGAAGGCATCTTGCAAGCTGGCGAAAGCCTTTGATCAAACACGCTCCGGTCATTGCCCAAGTTTCATATAGACACTGATCCCATAAGCCGGCCGAGGCGGCGAGAACGTTTCCTTGAGCAATGCCCGCCGCGCGCACGAGCCCAGCGCGCCGTCCGACCCACGATTGCTTTTGGTGACGCTCGAATACATCACGACCCAGCAGATCGAACTAGCCTAATGTCCGTAACCGCAGGAGAATAAACCAGAAGTTTCCCCTGTGCTCCCCGTGTCCCCTGTGGTTAAAGTTGTTCGCCAACCCCCATTCCCAAAACGGGTCGTCGAACTATGCAAGTTACCTGCCAGTGACGACAGTTACTCTTACCAAAAGGTCATGCTCCCTACGCAATTCGGGCCATATACTTTCGTGTTCCCGCACCTTACCCTCCTTGTACCAAGTCCCTCTACCACTGGAGACCAGATGAAGTACCTACTTTCGGTGATTGCCCTGGCGCTTCTCTCGACCAGCGCTCTGCAGGCGCAAAACTTCCTGGCCACCAACACCCCTGAGCTTCCCGAGGCTCCCGCCCAGCAGCCTTTCCTCACCATCGAGAACAAAGTCAACCTCAGCATCCTCGCCGGATTCGTCGCCGCCGACGCCATCACCACTCAGCGCGGCCTCAACCAAGGCCTCCACGAAATGAATCCAGTCATGCGCCCCTTCGTCACCCGTGGCGCCGCGGGTGAAGCCGCCGGCTCGGCTCTGGGTTACGGCGCCGCCGTCGGAGTCGTTTACCTCCTGCATCGCGCCCACCATTACAAGGCCGAACGCGTCACCATGCGCCTCATGGTAGGCGGTGAAGGCGGTTTCGTAGCCAACAACATCATCGCGATTCGCTAACGCTACGACATAGACCTTTACAGTCGGCCCGGGAAATGCGTCTTAATCTTTAGTTCTTGGAGTGAGCAGCTGTACGACCGCTGCAATGACCGTCTGCTCTCGAAGCTGGCTTTATCGCCGCTGACGGCTTCTGACTTTCAATAACACGCAAAAATGCCGTAAATTATTTTGTGAACGGCACCATGCCTACCCAACCATCATCCCTGGTTTACCAAAGCGGAAGCAGGCCCATCCGCCTTGACGCCTACTTGCCTGAGTTGTTCGATGCTCGGCTTCCTGCGATCATCGCGCTTCACGGCGCTGGAGGCGGTCTTTCCGGCATGGAGCGCTACGCCTCCCTGCTTGCAGCCCAGGGCTTTGCCGTTTATATCCTCCACTATTTCGATCGCACCGGCACCGAATCCGCCGACAAGCCCACCATCATGCGCAACTTCCCTTTATGGATGAAAACTCTGTGGGACGCGATCAGCTTCGTCGAAACTCAGCCGAAGGTCGACGGCGCGCGCATCGGTCTCCTCGGCTTTTCCCTCGGAGCCTATCTCTCGCTCGCCAACTCCGCCATCGACCCGCGCGTAAAAGTCGTAGTCGAATTCTTCGGAGGCATGCCGAAAGAAATGAACCTCTTCATGCGCCGTCTCTGCCCAGTGCTGATTCTGCACGGCGAAGATGACGCCACCATCCCGGTCGAAGAAGCCTACAACCTGAAAAAGTTGTTGGAGAAAAAAGGAGTTCCCTACGAAATCAAAATTTATCCCGGAGCCGGCCACGGCTTCGAAGATCAAACCATTTGGCGAGATGCAGGAGAACGAAGCCTGCACTTCTTGCAAAAATATCTAGCCGAGCCGAAACCCGCGTAGGGAGGGCCGCGGCGGCCGTTCACCCGCAATTCACATGCGAAGCTCCGCGAAACCCATCTCGAGGCGAAAGTCGGCTAAATTCGCGACAGCCGGAACGGAGCGCTCAGCAGCCGCACCGGCAACATCACGACCGCCCAAACCAGAGCGAGGGCCCCGTGGACAGCAATCCCCACCACCCGGAAAGGCAACAGCATCAGCCAGACAAAGGGATAAAGCACCAATGCCAGTACCGCCAACGGCCAACACAGCAAGAAGAGAAAACACCAAAGCAGGAAGGCAATCATTGAAGAGAATCCTCCTGAACAAAAATACGCACCAAGTAAGAAAAAGTTCCGTGCGAGCGGAACGAGACGTAAGGCCCTAAAATTTCTGACTTCTGACTTCTGACCTCAAATGTTCACTACATTGTTTTCAAATCTGCACCCACGCGCAACTTCGCCTCAGTCGCCATCTGCACATCTTCCACCGTCAGTCCCGGAGCAATCTCCTCCAGCACCAGTCCTTCCGGCGTCACTCGCATATACGCCATCTCCGTAACAATCGTGTCGACGACCTTGACCCCAGTCAGCGGCAAAGTGCACTTCGTCAAAATCTTGGGCTGCCCGTCCTTAGTCGCATGTTCCATGGCGATGATCACACGCCGCGCCCCGGCCACCAGATCCATCGCCCCGCCCATGCCCTTCACCATCTTGCCCGGGATCATCCAATTCGCAAGATTGCCCTCTTCATCGACCTCCATCGCGCCCAGCACGCTGAGGTCAACGTGGCCGCCGCGAATCATGGCAAAAGAATCGGCGCTGGAAAAATATGCCGTGCCCGCCATTTCGCTGACCGTCTCCTTGCCCGCATTAATCAGGTCCGCGTCTTCCGTCCCTTCCACGGGATACGGACCGATGCCCAGCATGCCATTCTCCGATTGCAAAATCACATCCATCCCCGCCGGAACGTAATTCGCAATCAGCGTAGGCAATCCGATGCCCAGGTTGACATAAAATCCATCGCGCAATTCGCGAGCAATCCGCTTCACGATGCGCTCGCGTTTGTCGAGATCTTTAGAGGGTTTAGTGTCTGTCGGCATCATGTTTTCAGTCGATCGTCGCTAGTCGTTAGCCGTTGGGATACATAAAGAGTGCCGCGCCAATCTGCGAACGACGAACGACTATCGACCAACGACTGCTTTCCTCACCGTCCGCTTCTCAATCCGCTTCTCAAACATCTCACCCTGAAAAATCCGTTTTACAAACACGCTGGGCGTGTGCACCATGTCAGGATCTAGTTCTCCCGGATCAACCAGGTGTTCAACTTCCGCGATCGTTATTTTGGCCGCAGTCGCCATCATGGGATTAAAGTTTCGCGCCGTCTTGCGATAAATAAGATTGCCCCACGTATCGCCCTTCCAAGCCTTGATGAACGCGAAGTCCGCCTTCAGAGCCTGTTCCATGATGTAAGTTCGCCCGTCGAACTCGCGCGCCTCTTTACCCTCGGCGACCACGGTCCCAACGCCCGTAGGCGTGAAGAACGCCGGAATGCCAGCACCGCCAGCGCGAATGCGCTCAGAAAACGTTCCTTGCGGAACCAAGTCGAGCTCCACAGTCCCATCCAGCACCATTTTTTCCAGCAGCTTATTTTCGCCAACGTAAGTTCCAATGTGCTTGCGGATCTGCCCATTCGCCAAGAGCAGTCCAACGCCAAAGCCGTCGACACCCGCATTATTGCTGATCGTTGTGAGGTTCTTGACGCCCTTCCTGGCCAGCGCGCGAATCAGATTTTCAGGATTCCCGCACAATCCAAACCCGCCCACCATAATGCTCGCGCCATCGAACACATCCTGAATCGCCTCTTCAGCGCTCGCGACCACTTTGTGCATAGCAGGAGAATTCTATAGCGAGAATTAGTAATTTGGTAATCGGGTAATTTTGCAATTGCGTGTATGCCAAACGACTCGTTAAATTACAAAATTACCCGATTACAAAGTTAGAAAGTTCCTATCGCTCACCGTTCCCGCGGCGGCTTCTTTCTCAACTGGTGCGCGCGCTCGAATTCGTCGGCCAGTTGCTTCGAGTCCAGATTTTCGCGAATGTGCGCCAGCCGTTGCTCCAGCTTATGCAGCGCGTCGCTAAGATTTTTCTTGTTGGTAATGGCAATGTCGCGCCACATCGAATATGGGCTGCCAGAGATGCGAGTCATCTCGCGCAAAGCGCGCCCGCCGATATCGAGCACTGGAGCATCCGGCCCAAATTCATCCACCAGCGCTGCGGCCAGCGCCGTCGAGATCATCTGTGGCAGATGGCTGATCCATGCGCAGAAGCGATCATGATCGACAGCATCGACGACCGCGACCTTCGCGCCCATCTTCTCCGCGCAATGAACAAACTCGCCGCACAGTCCCGCGTGAACATTCTGCCGCGGGAGCGGCGTAAACAGCCAAGCCGCGCCTTCGAACAGGTCGGAATCCGCAAACTCCACCCCAGCGTGCTCTTTGCCCGCCATTGGATGCCCGGCAAGAAATCGCTGCCCCGCATTTCGCCCAAAAGATTTAGCAGCGCGTTCGACAACCTCGGCCTTGGTGCTGC
Organism: Terriglobales bacterium; assembly: GCA_035483045.1. Lineage (GTDB taxonomy): Bacteria > Acidobacteriota > Terriglobia > Terriglobales > Acidobacteriaceae > Acidiflorens. The sequence goes on along the minus strand of DATHQD010000005.1, from coordinate 27,005 downwards.
CCACGTCGGTGACCAGCGTCTTCGGAGGAAGCGCCGGACCCAAGCGCTCGATTAAATCAAGAATCGGAATCACCGGCGTGGCCAACAACACCAGATCGCTGCCCCGCACCGCATCGGCAGGATGAGCGCTCCCGGACTCAATGGCGCCGCATTCGATTGCCCGCTCCAGTACAGGAGCCCGATCGCACCCGATGATTCGCCCAGCCAGGTGCCGTTTTTTCAGCGCGAGCCCAATCGAGCCTCCAATCAAGCCCGTTCCGATAATGGTGACTTGTCTGAAGGCCATGGTAGATCACTTGTCATCCCGAGCGGAGCGAGGGACTGCAGTTTGACGCGAACGGCAAGCTTTCGAGATGACTCTAATGACGTGGGCAAATCCTACGCGATCTCGCGCCCCACCGCCGGCGCGATCATGCGAAGCTGATCCATCAACTTCGAAAACTGCTCCGGATAGAGCGACTGCGCTCCGTCGGAGAGCGCCTTGTCCGGCTGGTGATGTACCTCAATCAACATGGCATCCGCGCCCGCCGCGGCCGACGCCAGCGCCATCGGAGCGACCTTATCGCGCCGTCCCGTCCCGTGTGAAGGGTCAGCCGTCATCGGCAGATGCGAAAGTTTATGAATAATTGGGATCGCCGAAATGTCCATCGTATTGCGCGTGTAAGTCTCAAACGTGCGTATGCCGCGCTCGCACAGAATTAGTTCGTAGTTGCCGCCCGCCAGCACATATTCCGCTGAGCACAGCAGTTCTTCAAACGTAGCCGCGATGCCACGCTTCAGCAACACCGGCTTGCGTATCTTCCCCAGTTCGCGCAACAAATTGAAGTTCTGCATGTTGCGAGCGCCTACCTGAAAAATATCGACATAGGGCAGCATCACCTCGATCTGCGAAATCTCCATCACCTCGCTGATCACAAGCAATTTGAACTGATCCCCCGCTTCGCGCAGCAGTTTCAACCCATCCAGCCCCATTCCCTGAAATGAATAAGGAGAAGACCGTGGCTTGTATGCGCCGCCGCGCAACACCCGAGCCCCCGACTCCGCAATCAGTCCCGCCACGGTGAATAATTGGTGACGCGACTCCACCGAGCACGGCCCCGCCATCACCACGATTTTCTTGCCACCAATTTCAATGCCATTTGAAAATTTGACGATCGTTCCCTCAGGGCGAAAATTACGTCCCGCCAATTTATAAGGCGAAGTGATGCGATGAACTTCCTGCACCCCCGGCATCATTTCGACTTCGCGCGTGTCAAAATCATGCGGAACGCCCACGCCACCAAGCACGGTCTGCCTCGCTCCGGTCGAGCGGTGGACTTCGAAGCCAAAGTGAACCAGTTGATCGATCACCCGCTGGATCTGATCTTCACTGGCGGCGTCTTGCATTGCGACAATCATGAGTTAGCTCGTCTTGCCTACCGCGTTAATCGTTCAAGCGCGAATCGTGGTCCGTACTTGCAGAATTGACCTCGGAGTCAGGAACAATCTCGTGCTTCTGAATACTCCGCATCACATCCATAATCCGCTCGTAAATCTGGCCCAGGTCGCGCTCGGCCAAAGGGCCCGTATTCGAGCGCTGCACGTTCGCGATCACCTCACGTTCGCGCTCCGGCTCGTAAATCGGCAAACTGGTGTTGCGTTTCAATCGTCCAATTTCGACCGCCGCCGCGGCGCGCTCGTTGAGGAGCGCCGCCAGTTGGCGATCCAGTTCGTCGATTTTCTTGCGCCAATCCGCAATGTCCATAGAAGCTTCTAGGTGTTAGCTGTTAGCCCCAATCTCGTATCAGCGCCAGCAGCTAACACCGAACCGCTAACAACTGTCGTACGAATTCTGCCACAGACGCGGCTTCCCGTCCCGGATTTTGTTCGATGATGTGGACAATCGCGCTTCCGACAACTGCGGCCTCGGCAAACTTACCGACAGCCGAGAACTGCGCCGGAGTCGAAATCCCAAAGCCAACCGCGACGGGGAGTTTGGTGAACCGGCGTATGCGTTTTACCAGCGACAGCGCGTCTCCCGTCATTTGTTGCCGCTCCCCCGTCACGCCTGTGCGCGAGATCGCATAAACAAACCCGCTTGAAACCTGCGCAATCATTTTCAAACGCTGGTCCGTAGAGGTAGGCGCAGCTAAAAAAATCGTAGCCAGATCATTCTTGCGAGCCTCGCGCAAATACTCAGCCGCTTCTTCAACCGGAAGATCGGTAATCAGCGTCCCATCAATCCCCGCCAGCCGCGCCACTTGGCAAAACTTTGTCAATCCCATCCGCAAAACAGGATTGAGATAGGAAAAAATCACCAATCCCACCGACTGCGAATGTTCGCGAATTTCAGAAGCAAGCGTGAGTACATTCTGCAGCGACGTTCCGTGCTTAAGTGCCCGTTCGCTAGCCCGCTGAATCACCGGCCCATCAGCCAGCGGATCGCTAAACGGTACACCCAGCTCAATCACACTCGCACCCGCATCAATGGCCGCGAGAATGACTTCTCGGGTCGTAGTAAGGTCGGGGTCACCGCAGGTTACATAGGCGACGAGTGATGGTTTATTCTCGAAATGGAAGGGCATGACGAATTGTAGATTGAAAACAGACCGAGATTGCAGATCGAATAATCACTTCTGCAATCGGACCTCTGACCTCTGCAATTGAGGTCAATCCAGCTTCAAATTCTCTCGCATAATTCCAATATCCTTGTCCCCGCGCCCAGAAATATTAACAATCACAATCTCCGATTTCTTCATCTGCGGAGCCCGCTTAATTACTTCCGCTACCGCGTGCGCCGATTCCAGCGCCGGAATAATCCCCTCCGTCCGCGCCAGCAGCGTCGTCGCCTCCAGCGCCTCGGCGTCCGAAGCCGGAACATACTCCGCCCGCCCCGTATCCTTCAACATGGCGTGCTCCGGCCCAATCGACGGATAGTCCAGCCCCGCCGACACCGAATGCGTGAGCGCAATCTGCCCCGCCGCATCCTGCAGCACATAAGAATACGTTCCCTGTAAAACCCCCGGCGATCCGCCGCGAAACCGCGCAGCATGCTCTCCCAGCGCCGTTCCGCGCCCTCCCGCCTCAACTCCAATCAACTTAACTTTCTTGTCTTTGAGGAAGTCGTAGAAAATCCCAATAGAATTCGACCCACCGCCAACGCACGCAATAATCGCCGTAGGAAGTTTCCCTTCAGCCTTCCGAATCTGCGCCCGCGCCTCGCGCCCAATCACACGATGAAAATCCCGCACCATCGTCGGATAAGGATGCGCCCCCAGCACGCTGCCCAGCAGATAATGAGTGGTGCGCACATTGGTCACCCAGTCGCGCATCGCCTCGTTAATCGCATCCTTCAAAGTGCACGACCCGGACGAAACGCCGCGAACTTCCGCGCCGAGCAAACGCATGCGGAAGACATTAAGCTCCTGCCGCCGCATGTCCTCCGTGCCCATGTAAACCACGCATTCGAAGCCAAGCAGCGCGCACACCGTGGCCGTAGCAACGCCATGCTGCCCCGCGCCAGTCTCCGCAATCACGCGATGCTTTCCCATCCGCTCGACCAGCAGCCCCTGCCCCAGGCAATTGTTGATCTTGTGAGCGCCGGTATGAAGCAAGTCTTCGCGCTTGAGATAAATCTTCGCCCCGCCCAGTTTCGCCGAAAGCCGTTGTGCGAAAAAGAGCGGCGTCGGCCGCCCCGCATAGGTCGTCAACAACAAATCAAGCCGTTGCTGAAATTTTCGATCGCGCCTAGCTTGTTCGTATGCGCGCTCCAGTTCCTCGAGCGCAGCCATCAGAGTTTCGGGAACATAACGTCCGCCATAGGCGCCAAAACGTCCGATCGTGGCGGTGTCCGTCGCGTGTTTTTCCGATGAACGCGTTGCGATTGTTTTCCGAGTGGCCGCGGTTGCCATCAACTAGCCTCTTCCATCGCCCGCACCGCCTGAATGAAAGCGCGGACTTTTCGATGATCTTTCTTGCCAGGTTCGCTCTCCACGCCCGTCGAAACATCCACGCCCCACGGATGCAGCAGATGAATCGCCTCCTGTACATTCCCCGGCTTCAGGCCGCCCGCAACAATCAATTTGCTGATGCTATTGATAATTCCCGCCCAAGGCTGCACCCGTTCCCAATCAAACGGCTCGCCCGTCCCTCCCCGTTTTTCCGCAGTCGAAGAGTCGAGCAGCACGCCCGAAACTACTCCCGGCCGAAAGCCGTGAGTCTCAAGAAAAAGATCGCCGTTCTTGGCGACATGAATTTTGTGCACACGCTTCCCTTTGTAAGCCTCGTCCGGCTCAACCAGTCCCGCCGCCACCGGATCCCATCCCACCGTTTTTTCCGCCGGAGTGTCAAAAATCTTTGCCGGCCACGCGCGAAAAATCTTCGGCCGAACCGAACCATTCGCCACGCCGCGAAACAACGCGCGGCTGAATTCCGTGCTCTCGTCGCCATGCAACTGTACTGCGGTCAGCCCTAGTTGTTTGGCCGCATCCCGCACGTGTTCGACCGTCTGATTGACGAATACTCCGACCTTCTCCATGGGCTCGGGCAGCTTCGCGATAATCGAACGCGCGGTCTCCAACGTAACTAGCCGAGGACTTTTCTCCGCGAACACGAAGCCCAGAGCGTTCGCGCCGGCGTCGGAAGCGGCTAGCGCGTCATCGAGGTTCGTGATTCCGCAGATCTTGACCCAAGTCATACGATCGGCTGTCAGCTCTCAGCTTTCAGTGAAATTAACTAACCGCTCACCACTTACTCGCGCGTCTGTCATTAACTTTGACAGCGCCTTACCCGGATCCTCCGCTTTCATCAATGATTCGCCAATCAGGAACGCGTCATAGCCCACTGATCGCAGGCGAGCCAGATCAGAGCCCGATTGGATGCCGCTTTCCGCGACTCGGACGCAATCCACGGGGATTTTTTCCGCGAGTTGCAAAGCAGTTTCGATATTGACTTCAAACGTGCGCAAGTTTCGGCTATTAATGCCGATCAAGTCACAACCCGCGTCCAGCGCCCGTTCCAACTCCACTGCATCATGCGCCTCGCACAAAACGTCAAGGCCATGCGATTGCGCGCTCTTGGCGAGCGCCACTAATTCACTCTGCTCCAAAGCGGCAACGATCAGCAGAATCGCATCTGCGCAATTCGCCCGAGCCTCGACAATCTGCAATTCGTCGACAATAAAATCTTTGCGCAAGCAGGGAAGAGAAGCGCTCGCCGAAGCCGCGCGCAGATTCGCCAGCGAGCCCTGAAAAAATTCTTCATCGGTCAATATTGACAACGCCGCCGCGCCCGCCGCTTCCAGTTCACGAGCCAATTCAGCCGGCCTGAAATCGGCGCGTATCAACCCTTTTGAAGGCGAAGCTTTTTTCAGTTCCGCGATCACGGCGATTCCGTGTTGCGTCACTCGTTGCAATTGCTTCCGAAATCCACGCGGAGTGTGACCGGCCGCCGCGTGTTCCAGTGACTTCAAGTCGTAGCCGCGACCATTCCCAGCTCTGCGCTGAGAGATTCGCCGGCGAGTAGCCGCGACAATCGAGTCAAGAGAGGCTGACATACCAGATGGTCAATTATACGGAAGCGCCTCCAAATTCAGGCGGGTTCCGCTCCAAGCATTAGTCGCCCTTCACAATCTTGCGCGCATGATTTTTCGATCGGCCCCTGGCACGATCATCGCGCGATCACCCCATGACCCGATCCCGATCAACCATTGTGACCTTCATCATTGACCTCGCTTCCGGCAAGGTGCTATAAACGAGTGCTTCGTGCTGAAATATGTGTGGCTGCCGGCTGGCCCGCGTATCGACCGGCACAGGTTTTCCGACGCGGCCAAATCGGCAATCCTCTTTGATTATTATGCCTGGCGGTGGAAGCGTGTTCGGAACTCGGCGGCAGCCTTCCCCGCGGCGGATAAAATCGCCCCAACGGACGGCCATCCGCAAGAGCAAATCACACGTTGTGACCCCAGAAGGATCTGTAGGAGGATTTTATGCGCATTAGGAACGTTAATTTTGTGTCCATCGCAGGCTGGTTTGTGGAGCACTTCGCTGCAAAGCAACGCCTCGCCCGAATCGCCGCAACGCTTTCTACTCTGCTTCTTTTGACCGTCGGCCACGCGCTCGCCCAGTCCGCCGACGAAGCCGGAGGCGAGGCGGCCCTCAAACTGCCCGATCTTTCCACCGTGTCCTTCCTCGGCGTCGACGGTCATCGCCTTCTCATGATCGGACTGCTGTTCTGCGTCTTCGGCCTCGGCTTCGGCATGGTCATCTTCATGCGGCTCAAAAACCTTCCCGTGCACCGCTCCATGCGCGAGATCTCTGAACTCATCTACGAAACCTGCAAGACCTATCTGATCACGCAGGGCAAGTTCCTGGTGCTGTTGTGGGTCTTCATCGCCATCATCATCGCGATTTACTTCGGCGTGCTCCGCCATTTCGAACTGCCTCGCGTCCTCATCATCCTTGCCTTCAGCCTCGTCGGAATCGCCGGCAGCTACGGTGTCGCCTGGTTCGGCATCCGCGTCAACACCTTCGCCAACTCGCGCACCGCCTTCGCCGCGCTCCCCGGCAAGCCTTATCCGGTCTATCAAATTCCGCTCGAAGCCGGAATGTCCATCGGCATGATGCTCATCTCCGTCGAATTGCTCATCATGCTCTTCATCCTTCTGTTCGTCCCCGGCGACTATGCCGGCCCCTGCTTCATCGGATTCGCCATCGGTGAATCCCTGGGCGCCGCCGCTCTCCGCATCGCCGGAGGCATCTTCACCAAGATCGCCGACATCGGCTCCGACTTGATGAAGATCGTCTTCAAAATTAAAGAAGACGACGCCCGCAACCCCGGCGTCATCGCCGATTGCACGGGCGACAATGCCGGCGACTCGGTTGGTCCCTCCGCCGATGGCTTCGAAACCTACGGAGTCACCGGCGTGGCCTTGATCGCCTTCATCTTGCTCGGCGTTAAGGATCCGTCGATCCAGGTTCAGCTTCTGGTCTGGATTTTCGTCATGCGCATCATGATGCTGGTCTCGAGCGCGCTCGCCTACTTCATCAACGGAGCGATCGCGAAGGGCCGCTACGCCCACGCCGACAAAATGAATTTTGAAACCCCCCTGACCTCGCTCGTCTGGCTCACGTCGATCGTCTCCATCATCGCCACCTACATCGTCTCCTACTTCATCATCCCCAACCTCGGTGGCGATCTCACCCAGTGGTGGAAGCTGGCCTCAATCATCTCCTGCGGAACCCTAGCCGGAGCCTTGATCCCGGAGCTAGTCAAAGCCTTCACCTCAGTCGATTCTCGCCACGTCAACGAAGTGGTCACGTCATCCAAAGAAGGCGGAGCCTCACTAGGAATCCTCTCCGGCCTGGTCGCAGGAAACTTTTCCGCCTACTGGCTCGGGTTGGTGATGGTTGCTCTCATGGCGGTGGCTTACTACTTCAGCGGAATGGGCTTGGCTCTAGCCGCCACCATGATCGCCGCCCCTGTCTTCGCTTTCGGATTAGTAGCCTTCGGCTTCCTGGGCATGGGCCCGGTGACCATCGCAGTCGACTCCTACGGTCCAGTAACCGACAACGCCCAATCCGTCTACGAGCTCTCACTAATCGAGCAGGTTCCAAACATTCAGGGAGAACTCAAAAAAGACTTCAATATCGACGTAAATTTTGAGCGCGCCAAAGATCTGCTCGAAGAAAACGACGGCGCCGGCAATACCTTCAAAGCGACAGCTAAGCCCGTTCTGATTGGAACCGCCGTTGTAGGCGCGACCACCATGATCTTCTCCATCATCATGGCCTTGACCAACGGCCTGACCATGAATGTGGAAAAACTCTCCCTGCTCCACGCTCCATTTTTCCTGGGCCTGATCACCGGAGGCGCCATGATCTACTGGTTCACCGGCGCATCCATGCAAGCCGTAACCACCGGCGCCTATCGCGCAGTCGAGTTCATCAAAGCCAACATCAAACTCGAAAATTCCGAGAAGGCTTCCGTCGCCGACAGCAAAAAAGTAGTTGAGATCTGCACCAAGTACGCGCAGAAAGGCATGTTCAACATCTTCCTAGCCGTCTTCTTCGGCACCCTAACCTTCGCCTTTGTCGAGCCGTTCTTCTTTATCGGCTACCTGATCTCGATAGCGATCTTCGGCCTCTACCAGGCCATTTTCATGGCAAACGCCGGAGCGGCCTGGGATAACGCCAAAAAAATCGTAGAGACAAAACTGAAGCAAAAAGGCACGCCGCTGCACGACGCCACCGTGGTTGGTGACACAGTAGGCGATCCTTTCAAAGACACTTCGTCTGTGGCCATGAACCCGGTTATCAAATTCACCACGCTCTTCGGATTGCTAGCCGTTGAACTAGCCGTCTCGCTAACCCGCGATCAGGGCACTGGCCTAACCCACGGTCTAGCGATCGCCTTCTTCGCAGTATCCGTATTCTTCGTCTACCGCTCGTTCTACGGCATGCGAATCAGTTCGGAATAAAGACGTCGGCCGAAATCTCGGAAACAACAAACGCCATCCAACGCATAACTGGATGGCGTTTGACATTCCCCTCACGGCCACAGCGATGAATAAGGATTGAGGTACGGGTGAGCCTGCGCGTGAAAACAAACTCGCGCCGTGAATCTGGCATCTGACCTCCCTTTAACGGATGCGTGCCTCTATACTCGAGGACGGAAAACCTGGCCGACGGTCGCTAGCGTTTCGTTTAGAACTCGATTCGCAAAATGGCAAACGACCACCGACCAACGACGAACCGCCATGTCCGCTCCCACCATCGTCGACGTGCAGGGCCGCAAGCTCAAGCTCACCAATCTCGACAAGATCCTCTATCCCGCGACCGGATTCACTAAAGGTGAAGTCGTCGATTATTACGTCCGCATCGCGCCGGTGCTGGTGCCGCATTTAGCCGGACGTCCGCTTACCATGAAGCGCTATCCCGGGGGCGTGGGCGAAGGCCAGGAATATTTCTTCGAAAAAAATGCTCCCAAGTTTCGCCCCGACTGGGTGAAGACCGCGCCCGTCTGGAGCGAAGGCAACAACCGCACCGTCAATTACATTCTCGCCAACGACCTGCCCACGCTGGTCTGGATCGCTAACCTAGCCTCCATCGAACTTCACCCCTCACTCTCGCTGGCCGCCGATCTAGAGACGCCGACGATGATCGTCTTCGACCTCGATCCAGGCCCTCCGGCCAACATCGTGCAATGCGCTCAGGTCGGCCTATGGGTGCGCGATATCTTCAACCACTTCGGCCTGCAAAGTTTCCCGAAAACCTCCGGCTCAAAAGGAATGCAGATTTATATTCCCCTGCATACCAAAACCGGTTATGACCAGACCAAACCATTTGCTAATGCCATCGCGCGCCTGCTGGAGCACGAGCATCCGAACCTCGTCGTCTCCGACATGAAAAAGGCTGTGCGCACAAGTAAAGTTTTCGTCGATTGGAGCCAGAACGATCGCCACAAAACGACGATTTCCGTCTATTCGCTGCGAGCCCGTGAGCACCCAACCGTGTCGACGCCAGTCACCTGGGAAGAGGTCGAGCAGGCGCTGAAGAAAAAAGACGCGCAGCGGCTGGTCTTCGAAGCGAAAGACGTCTTGGCGCGCGTCGAAAAAATGGACGACCTCTTCGAGCCCGTGCTGAAGTTGAAACAGAAGTTGCCGCAATTAGCCGGCCTGGCTGCGGTGTCAGAACCAACAGACAAGTCAGAAGACAAACCGGCCGGAGCTAACACCGCGCCCGAAGCGCCTCGGCCCACCGCGCCAACAAGAAAGAAACCAACAAAGAAAAAGACGGCAACGACGAAAGCCAAGCCGTCCGCGGCCAAGCGCCGCAAGTTATAATCCCGCCTGTTATGCCAACTCTCTACGTCGGCACTTCCGGATGGGCTTATCCAACCTGGAAACCCGCCTTCTATCCCGAGAAGCTGGCGCAGAAAAAATTCCTAAATTTCTACGCTTCAAAACTCAATACCGTCGAGGTCAACTACACCTTCCGCCAGCTGGTCAAAGAAACAACCGTCCAAAACTGGATCGCCGACACTCCCGACCATTTTCGCTTCACCATCAAGGCGCACCAGGTGCTCACCCACATCAAGCGCCTGAAGAACTCGGATGAATTCCTGCAGCGCTTTCTCGGCACGCTGGAAAGTTTAGAGCGCGGCAAACGCCTGGGCCCCCTGCTCTTTCAACTGCCGCCGAATTTCAAAGCCGACCAAGCCGTCCTCGCTGAGTTTCTGAAAAGCCTGCCGCGAACCGTGCGCACAGCTTTTGAGTTCCGGCACGAGTCATGGCACACCGACGCAACCTGGGCGACGCTAGGCGAACGCAACGTCGCGCTCTGCGTAGCCGAGACCGAAGAGCGCAATACTCCCGACGTGGTCACCGCCGACTACGCTTATTACCGTTTTCGCAAACCGAGCTACACCGCTGAAGAGCGGCGGACGATGGTAGCGCGCATTCGCGAACACCTCGCCTCGGGTCGCGATGTATTTGCCTACTTCAAGCACGAGGAGACCCCCGAAGGCGTTCTCTACGCCACCGATTTGCTCGAAAGCAGTCGGGTGGTCTAGCCATTCGACAACCCCGCTAAGTCTATGAAAATGGGCTACGGAGTTCACTGTATTGCTCGCTTTGAGCAAGTGCATTATGGTGGATTTCTCAATAGACGTTTGGGCTAGTTGTTCTGTACCAGAACTTCCTTTCAGAATGGATTACGCTATGTCTCTCCAATTACGTCCCGTCTGGCATGACGCTTACAAGGCGGCAATCCTCGAGCCAGATCGCCAGAAAATTCCCAGTCGGGTGGAGTCTGCTCGCAAGAATCTGGTGGAACGCTGGCGTGAGCTTGACCCGAAGTTCCCCGACCAACGCTGGGAACTGGACCGCATTTCCAATGCGCTGCGCATGCTCGCATTGCTCGATAAGACCTCGGCCGCGGAAGCCTGCGCCTCCGAGGCTGCCTAAGCCTCGCTCCGCTGCCGCCAAGTTCGACTAGCGGAGTTACAATGATATAAATCCCGGTTATTCCCTCAGACATTTTTTCTGCGCCTGAGATGCTCGGAAGTCCCGTCCGCTCGCCAGGGGGGACGCAGATGGTCACGAACCAGATGCTCACGGACCCGATGTTCACGGAAACGATCGGCAACTCGTTCCCGCGATCCTTTGTCCAAAAAGCTGCCGTCGTTCATAGCAGCGCCAAACCCATCGCAAAAGCCATCCTGATTTTCGGCGGCTTTCTTGCTGCCTGCTTCACTCAAATTGCGTCAGCTCAGTCGACGCTGAACTCCCCGACCAGCCTCGAACTTCCCGCGACCATGCGAAAGACGATCGTAGCCGGCGTCACTCCGGTTGGAACCGTAGTTCAGGCCAAGCTCGAAGTCGCTACTCTGGTCGACGGCGTCGTCGTTCCTGAAAACGCCATCTTATCGGGAGAGGTAACCGAGTCAGCCGCGAAGTCTGCCAGCGCTCCGTCGCGTCTGGCGATTCGCATGGACTCCGCGCACTGGAAGCAACACGGCGCTCCTCAAGTGCTGACGCTCACGAAAAAAGTCTATCTAACTGCCTGGTCTTACCCCGCGGCTCCGTCGTCCATTCCCGATCCCCTCTATCAGCCCTCAACCGACCTTCCCAGCGGTAGAGCTATGACTCGCCTGGGTTCTCCCGCGCCGATCACGAGGCGGCTTCCTGATCCCGACGATGGCTCCGAGACCCCGGCCAGCAAGCGCTCTGATTCCACTACGGCGTCCAACGCCGCGCCGCATCGCGTGCCGATGAAAGATGTAGAGTCGACCCGCGCTCGCGATGGAGCAGTCCGGCTCACCTCCAGGCACTCCAACATCAAGCTCGATAAGTCGACCACCTACGTCTTTGCCGGCAGCGAACTGGCGAGTGGGCCGGTTTAGCCTCAAGTTCCCTGGTTAGTACTGATACCCTCTCACCCCCTCCCCCTGGTTTAAAGGGAATCATCGAGTTAGGGGAAAATTTTTGCCCGCAGGCGCACAACAAACCCCGTCCAAGCGATGCCTGGACGGGGCGGTTTTGGATTTCCGACAATCAGAATGAGGTGCGACCGTGGTTCAGCGCGCTATTTCAAATACGCGAGCACGATCTCGTTCGTGGCTGACACGTTCTGGGCTTCCAGCTCGGCTTCAGCTTTGCTCTTGGTTACGCGGTACGCGGTCTTGCTGCCCTCGATCTCGACTCCAGCCAGGAAATAGCGGTTTCCGTAGTGATTGAAGAGCAGCGCGTAGTGAGTGGCGCCTTGCTTGCTCTCTGTCAGCGACACCCTGGAAAACAGGCCCACCGTGGAGCCGGGGTTCCGAATGACGAGAATGTTGGTGTCAACGGCGAACGCCTGCACAGTGTATTGGCCTGCAGGAACGACCTTGTTAGCGACCATGAAATCAAACGGCACCTGGGCAATGATCGTGGTATTGCTATGCATCTGCGCAGCCGCCATGCCTGAGAGAACGACCAACGTCACGACTACTAACCAATTTGCGTGTTTCATTAAAGCCTCCGAGAGCTAATGAGCTCAGCGGGGAAGTGATTGCATCTTGCCGCAAAGGAGGGGAAACGTCTATGGAGGCGGGATGAAGCTGTGTGAATTGGTGTGAAGAGGGTGGGGCGATGGGCCCTTCGTTTCGCTCAGGACAACTGGAATTGGGATCCGCGATCCCGAAAACTGACCACTGATAACTGACAACTGAAAGCTGCTCCCATCTTTTCAATAACTTAGCTCCGAACAATGCCCTAGATTGCCTTTTAACCCCGTTTTTCTTCACTTCATTGGCTTGTTCGTGCGTAACCGGCGCGGATTCAATAGCATCAACCTGACAGACTACACTTGGCGAAACTTCTGGGTTCGACCGGGTTTGACTGTGGATAAGTTTTTTTACACGGGCTTTGGTTATGCGGCGGTTATGTGGGGCTGCGGGGGTAGTTCTAACTCCCAAGCAAGAAAGAAGACAAGAAGAAAGAGAGAGCAGAATGCACAAGCCGATTAAATATGTTGAGAAAGCGGTGACCATCGCCGCTACGGGCGCGTGGGCGGTGTTTTCGCGGCTGAACCGGATTGCTCAGAACGATGCTCCGGTGCCGAAGTGGTCGGACAAGCCGCTGCTCAAGTCGTGGGAGAAATCGAAGCCGCCGCTAGGCTGGCCGCGGTCGACCGATTCGCTCTGTCCCAAATGCGTGCCCGAGATTCGGCAGCAGATTCTCGACGGCCATCTGCCGGTTGACGTGCTGATGAATGAAAAAGTCGGCGAGATCAAGGCGCAGATCGTCGAGCGCGACGGCAAGATCTGGATGGTGAAGGATTGTCCGAAGCACGGGCACTTTGAAGATCTGATGTCGATCGATACCGAGTTTTCGCAGCATCTGGAAGAAGTGTTTCCGGGGCGCGACATTCGCGCGCATAACGACGAAAAGCTGCATCATCACGGCTCGTCAACCGTGAAGTATGGGCGCGGAGCGGTGTTGACCGTCGATCTGACGAATCGCTGCAACATGATGTGCGATCCGTGCTTCATGGATGCGAACCAGGTTGGCTACGTGCACGAGCTGACGTGGGAAGAGATCAAGACGGTGCTGGACAACGCGATCACGGTGAAGCCGAAGCGGCAGATGTCGGTGCAGTTCTCGGGCGGCGAGCCGACGTTGTCTCCTTATTTCCTGGATGCCGTCCGCTATGCGCGCAAAGTCGGCTACAACAGCGTGCAGGCAGCGACGAATGGAATTGAGTTCGCCAAGAGTTTTGAATTCGCGCAGCAGGCGGTTGAAGCTGGCATGCGCTATGCCTACCTGCAGTTCGACGGCATCGGCAACGCCGCCAACGATCACCGCATGGTCGGCAACCTATTCGATGTGAAGTTGAAGGCGATCGATAACCTGCACAAGGCGGGATGCGAGATCGTTCCGGTGGTGACGATCGTCAACGGCATCAACAACGAGCAGGTTGGGCGCATCATTCAATTTGCGTTAGATAATCCGAAGAAGATCGGCTTTCTCAGCTTCCAGCCAGTGTCGTTTACTGGGCGCGATGAGGCGATCACCGACGAGCGTCGTCAGGCGCAGCGCTACACGCTGGCCCACCTCGCGCACGACGTCAAAAATCAAACTGGCTTCGGCGTCCCGGCGCGCGACTGGTATCCCATTTCGTTCATGAGCACATTCAGCGATTGGGCGGACGTGATGCATGCCCAGGACAGCAACAATGATTGGGGCCAGCTGTCATGCGGCTGCCATCCGAATTGCGGCACCGGTATGGCGCTGATGATCGACAAGGAGACCAAGGAAGCGGTGCCGGTTACGGCGTTCCTCAAGGGCGATCAGCTAGCTAAGGACATTGCCAAGGTCAACGATGCGGCCCGGTCGAAATTCTGGACGGCATTTGGAATGGCGCTGTGCCTGATGAAGAATTACGACTCCTTCCAGTCGCCTACACACTTCAAGATGACGGACCTGCTGAAGAAGTTCGATAAGAACTTCAACGCGACGGGAAAGAATTACGGCAAGGTTGGTCCGGACCGGACGATTGAAGATGTGATGAAGCGGCGGCAGGATCGCTGGAATTTCCTGTTCATAGCCGGTATGTGGTTCCAGGATCTATTCAATTACGACTTCCGCCGCACCGAACAGTGCATCATTCCTTACGCCACGCAGGAAGGCGAGATCAGCTTCTGCGCCTACAACACGGGCGTGGGATGGCGCAATATCATCGAAAAGATGCACATGACTTCGACCCTGACCAAGTGGTACGAAGAGCATGGGCGGCATGAGATCTTCGCGGGCGGCAAGAAAGTAAAGATGGAAGACGCGGAGCATGCGCTCTACCTCCGCGATGAGATCGTAACGCATGAAGTCCAGCACGATCTCGACAAGCTGGGCATTGCCAAGACGGCTCGCGAAGAGAAAAAGCGCGCTCGCGACAGCAAGGCCGAGAGCAATAGAGTCAAGAACGACGCGGCCTACGACGCGCGCATGGCTCAGCTCTATCGCGAAGTGGTGCTGAAAGAGAAGCCGGCAACGTCGAACGAAGGTGGATTTATTCCCCTCGGAGCGCTGGTTCCTCCGGCGTTTATTCAGACGATCGCTCCGGCGAACGGCGCGAAGAAGCCTGTTGACGTTGGCGAGCCCGTGGCGGGAGACTAGAAGCCAGCTCTTAGCCATTAGCTTTTAGCAGTTAGCCCAAGAACCTGGAGGCCGCTCACGGTGAGCGGCCTTTTATTTTGTCGTGAACTCTGGCCCTGGTTGAAAACCATTGGAGGCTAGGCACCCGCCTGCCCGCGTTTTGCATCTCTCTGCTTTTAGGCCACAATAAATCAGGGTTGGAGTAGCCTCGGTGAACTGCGACCACCATTGCTTATTGCGGCGAATGTCTCCCCGGGCGATCTTTTGCTTGTTCGTTTGCGCGTTGCTGCCCGGCTTGTGCTGGGCGCAAGCTGCTTCGGATGACAGCGGCAGCATTCACGGCGTAGTGATCAGCAGCGTTACTCGCCAGCCCATTGATCGCGCCCTGGTTTTTTCCCCCGACAGCCGCTTTGCCACTCTGACGAACAGCGAGGGGCGTTTTGAATTTGCCTTGGCGAAGGCTGATCCGGCCGACGGAGATTCCAATCGTCTCTATTCACTGACGGCGCGAAAGCCGGGCTTTCTCAGCGATCCCAATCAGGCCGCCAACAACCTTCAGAACTACACATCCTTAGAAAGATCGAGAGATCTAACGCTGATGCTTACACCTGAGGCCGTGCTTGCCGGCACTGTTATTCTCCCAACGTCAGAGGCCCCGGACAGCATTACGCTGGAGCTTTTCCGACGGCAGGTGCAGGACGGCCGCGCTCGCTGGGTTCAGGTTGGCGCCAGCCGGTCCATGTCAGACGGTCAATTTCGCTTCGCCGACCTTCAGGCCGGCAGCTATAAATTGCTGACCAGTGAACTGCTCGACACCGATCCGGTCAATAATGATCCGACCCTGTCGGTCGGTGGCGATGCCGCGAATGGCCGCGGACCGCTCTTCGGATATCCCCCCGTCTACTATCAGACCGCATCCAACTTTGAATCGGCGAGCACGATTCAATTGGTTGCCGGTCAAACACAGACGGTCAATCTATCTCTGGCGAAGCAGCCATATTACCGTGTGAAAGTGCCGGTGGTTGTGCCCGGAAGCGATCGACCAGATTATGGGCTCCAGGTTACGGTCTATGCCCATGGTCATAAGGGGCCGGGATTTTCTCTCGGCAACAACCCGGTTCACCATGCGATCGAAGGCATGTTGCCAAACGGAACCTACACGGTCGAAGCCGCCATCTTCCAGCCTGACGGCGCTGCCATGAGTGGGTCGCAAACCATCACCATCAAAGGAGGGCCGATAGATGGTCCTGCAATATCGCTCGCGCCGAATGGGTTGATTGCTGTGCATGTGAAAGAAGAATTCACTGCCGCCGACCAAATGCCACTGAGGACATTTTCCGGCAGCAGTCACAGCACGGCGCTGAAAGGCCCACGCCGCTATTTGAATGTCACGCTGGAAACGGCCGACGACTTCGGAAAGGGGAGGAATGCTTCGTTGCGGAACCCGACAGGGCCCGGGGATGAGGCGCTGGTCATAGAAGGAGCTTCGGCTGGCAGCTACTGGGTGAAAGTTTATTCATCGCGTGGCTACGCGGCATCGATTCATTCCGGCAACCTCGATCTTCTGGAGCAACCGCTGGTGGTTGGTGCAGGAGGCGCGGCATCTCCGATCGAGATCACCATGCGGGACGACGCCGCGGAGATCAGCGGCACGGTCGAGGGAGCTACTCCGCCGGCGCCTACCTCTGTTAGTGGTAGTGGCGTGGGAAGTACGGTCTTTTATCCTAATTACATTGGATCTTTAGATGGACCCGCGCTTCCAGGAGTGCATATCTATTGCATCCCGCTGGCGGACAGCAGTGGGCGGTTCGCGGAGGCATGGCAGGGTCCGGATGGGAATTTCGATTTGCAGGGCCTGGCTCCGGGAGCATACCGTCTGCTTGCGTTTGATAGGGCACAGCCAGAGCTTGAGTACAAGAATCCTGAAGCGATGCAGGCTTATGATGCGAAGGGGCTGGTGGTTCACTTGGCCGGTGGTCAGAAGGAACGCGTAACGCTGGCAATGATTGCCACGCAACGTTAGGCATTGCGCAACACGCTGCGCCACCGGGAATCTTTGACGGGCTAATCGAATGCAGATGCGACTACCAATCCGATGCCTTGGGTTACTAATCGCTGGCTTAGCGGCGATCTACTTTTCCTGTTCGGCGATGGCGCAGGTGGGCAATGCCGAGCGCACCCTGATTCCCACTGGCCCGTATCGCATCGCAGGAAATGCGGTAAATGCGAGAGCTGGGGATGCGCTGGCACGTTGCCGCGTCACCATTGCCAACACCAAAAATCAACGGAAGATGCAATCCGTTATTACAGACGATGACGGTCGCTTCGAATTTCATGTGCCTGCGGGCAAATTTTCCCTCGGCGGCGCAAAGCGCGGATTTATCAGCGCTGGGTATAACCAGCATGACGAATACTCGACTGCGATCGTGACCGGCGCAGATGTTGATAGCGAAAACCTTGTTCTGCGCCTGGCGCCGAACGCGGTGCTCACCGGCCGGGTGTTCGATGAATTCGGAGAGCCCGTCCGCAATGCGCAAATCATGGTCTATCGTCGACGGCGAGCGGAAGGCGCTGAACGGACGTCTCTTTTTCGTAATGCCATGACTGACGATCAAGGGCGTTATGAAGTGACACCGCTCGACGAAGGGACTTACTTTGTTTCAGCCAAGGCTTCGCCGTGGTATGCGGTACATCCAACTTCGAGCGCCGAGGGCGCGTCGAACTCGCCCGCTCAGGTCGATTCCTCTCTCGATGTTGTTTATCCCACTACCTTCTACGGAGACGCTGTCGAGGTCGAGGGGGCTACTCCCATTGCAGTTCACGGCGGTGATCGTCTGGAAGCTGACATCCATCTGAGTCCGGTGCCAGCGCTGCATCTGATCGTGCGCGTGTCTGAAGACAACGGCGGGATCAATTTCCCGCTACTGGAAAAACAGGTCTTCGATGGTACCGAGCCCCAGAATGCCGGCAACATTCAAAGCATTGCCCCTGGAGTTATTGAGATGGCGGGGATCGCGCCAGGCCGATACTCCGTTAGGATGCCCGGTTCGAATGGGCAGTGGAGAGAGCCTACTGAGGTCAACATTGAGACCGGCGGCGAGCTGGACGTGTCTCCGGGCAGATCGACGAGCCAGATTAAACTGGCGGTTCAGATCGAAAGTGCGGCCACTCTTCCAGCACAGCTCCAGATTGTTCTGCGCGACAGCAAGGGCACGGTAAACTTGGCCCAAACGGATGCCAAGGGCGCGGCGGATTTTTCGGATGTCATCGCCGGCACCTATGACATTTTTGCGGCGTCCTTAACGCAACGGTATTCAGTGGTTCGCATCGCTTCCGAGGCCGGGATAATTTCCGGACACGCGTTGACCGTGCCGGCGGGCGCCTCGCTCACAATCGCACTCTCGCTGGTCGGGGGATCGGTGACCGTCGAAGGGTTTGCGAAGCGCGATGGGAAAGCAGTTTCCGGGGCGATGATCGTTCTGGTGCCGAAGAATGCCGAAGCAGATCAAGACCGCTTTCGGCGCGACCAGAGCGATCTCGACGGAAGTTTCAGCCTGAATGGCGTGATCCCCGGGTCGTACACGGTTATCGCCATTGAGGACGGTTGGGATCTGGAGTGGTCCGCGCCCGCGGTATTGGCGCAATATCTCAAGCGCGGGCAGACGATTGAAGTTGGCAGCGGGTCGGCGACGTCCATGCACTTGGAGGATGCAGTAGTTGTGCAAGCTAAGTAGACCCGCACCTCTGTGGCGGAGCAAAGTCTGACCAGAGAGGTCGCAGAGATTTATGTTAGCAAGCCATTACGACGTGACCGGTCCTAGCAGCCCCATTCCGCCTCGCCGGGTTTGGCGAAATAGCGTCTCCGGTCTTCGTCCTCGGCAGTAGTCGAAGCGACGTCCAATATCGCGAGGCGAGCGGCCGCCACCATGCGGCTCCTTTCAGGGGTTGATACTTGATCCCATGACTCTGGTGTGGAGTTTGTGGTGCACCCGAAGTCCGGCGCAAGCGCCTGGTGATAGTGATGGAAAAGTTGCGCTAATTGCTCCGCTGATACTTCCTGAATAGACATCTAAAAACCTTTCTCCGATCGCTTAGTGGGACTGAGTATGACTGTCATTATCGAGCCAGTTGAGAGAGCCCTTTAAGTCCAAAGCCTTTTCGCGCGGCTCAGTTGAGCGGTTGTTTATCGTCGAGGCCTTGCATTTACGGGATTGCGTCTTCGCAGATTGCCTGCGCTCCTGCCGCAGGGCTTCCGCAAATCGAACATTGAAAGCGATGCCGGCCAAGCACAGCATTGTTATGACAGTCTTCACCGCGTTTCGAACCTTATGGCGATGTTCCCCACAGGACGCTCCCAATTGCTTCACCATTTATTTGATACGAGCCGCGATAAAGCCGGCATAAGAGGTTCATAAAGAGTTTGTAAAGGTAAGGTGGGGGCGACGAGCAGTCGCTTCTGGCTCGCGCGGCAGTTCACCGCTGCATAGCAAGTCTAGCCGCTGAGCGCGATTGCCTTCGTTCTTAGGCAACGTCGGCGGACGGTTCGTTGAGCAACGTCTCCATCGAGGCGAGCAAATGGTTGATGCCAACATCGGTTTTCGAAAGAACCTTCGTGATCCCGGCGGCTTCGGCTTCTTTTAACAACTGACCCGAGTATTGCATGGTGAACATCAGCATCACCGGATGAGGAGAAACGCTGGCAATCCGCCGCGCTGCCTCTAAGCCATTCATCACCGGCATGGCCAAATCCAACAGCACCAGGTCGGGCTTCAGTTCGTGGGCCAGGCGAACCGCGACCTCACCGTTCTCCGCCTCTCCGCAAACCTGCCAATCCGTTTTTTCCTCAACGCAACAGCGCACCATGCGGCGGAGGGCAGAACTGTCATCGACGATCAAAATCTGCTTGGGCAAAATAGCCCTCCAGGGCACCCCTTGGCGCCACCGTGCAACTTTTGCAGGTAATATCGAGGCTGAGACTAGATGGTCCGTTACCCCGAGATACTTACGCTCTGCTGGTGGAGAAGCAGAGTATGAATGGGCGAGTTGACCAGATCCATTGCGCGAACAGTGGCGGTTTAGAAGAGGACAGTTTCAGTCTACGTTCTATGAGAGAAACGTCCATCGGGTAAACACTGTACGCTAGCGTACATAAGCAACTAAAGGGCTTTCGGTCTGCTTCCTTAGGGAATTGATTGGTCAATAGCCGAGCCGGCTATTGGATCGGCAAACAAATCAACGCGAACAAATCCAAATGCAAAATTCCTGTGTGAAGAGAAATGAACGCCGAGTTTAGCCTCGACCTGGCGGCTTAGGCGGTCTGGTTGAAAAGCGGAAATCACCGAAACCCGTCTGCATCGCACAATGATGCCATCGAGCGATTGATCACTGAGGCGCGACGGCCCCCGCGTCAGCAATTCCGCATCGGTCTCATCGGGATATTTGTCGAGGGGAGCATTCTCGCCATGAAATCGTGACTGATATTCGTCGAAAGCCAGCTTCTCCTCGCTATAAGTAAAGACGATGGCGTCGCCCGGTTCCGCCTGCGACAAAATGTAGTGAGTCGCATCTCGCCAGTCATCGGTGTATCGGTCGTCGACGCGGCCACGGTAATAGTAGTCAACGCCCGCTACCGACAGTGCAAGGGCAATCATTAGAGCAGCAGAGAAAAGAATCTTCGAGCGCACTCGACTCAAACCATTGGCGGCAAGAAGCAATAGCGGCGGAATACAAATGATCAGGAAGCGCGGCTCGAAGGCAGGCCATCGAAGGGAAATAACAAGAAGCAATAATGGCGGCAGAATCAGCCAAAGTAGCAAGAAGAAATGTTTCCAGAGTTGGCCAGAGTCGGGCGCCGATCTCCGGCCCATGATAACGGCGGCCAGCGCCGCTAAAACCAGCGCCAGATAAACCAGCAGGAGGATCGTTCCGCCGTTACCCGTGAGGTCAAGACAGAATTTATATAAATCCTGCATCGAGGGCTTGGCTAGCCAAGCGAGTTGCGAGCGATCGGAGACGAAAAGCAAGCAATAAGCAAGCGGAGCAATCAGGAAACAAATCGCTGCCGCACTAAAAAAAAATTGCTTTCCATGAATCGGACAGCGGAATTCGCTACGCTTGAAAAATAAGGGCAAGAACAAGGAAGACCACTGTGCCACCAGCACCCATCCGCCGAAAACTTGCGCGTACACCATCAAAGTGCTGAACGCAATGTATGCCGCCCAGTTCCATCGCGAGGGTTCCTCCAGACAGCGTAGAAAAAATAAAGACGACAGCACGGCCAGCAACATCACCAAACTATAAGAGCGACCTTCCTGCGAATACCTGATGTGAAAAGCGTGAACACATAATAAGAGCGCGGCCACTCGCCCTGCTCTCCCCCCGAAGAGTCGTTTGCCGAGCAGGTAGATCGCTGGAATTGCGGCCACTCCGGCCACCACGGAAAGAGACCGCAGCGCGAACTCGCTGCTGCCCAGCCGTATCCAGCCACGCAGAAGCACGTAATAGAGCACCATGTTAGCCTGGCGATGCACGACTGCGCTAACGAAAGTGTGGCGATCGATACGCGCCAACATGGCGCTGATCGCCTCATCCAGCCACAAACTCCGCGCGCCTAGCCGGAATAATCTGAGAGCTGTGCCCAGCGCAACGAGGAAACCTAACCAGAGCGACGTGTTCAGCAACAGAAATCTTTTCGTCGCGTTCGAGGTGTCCATCTTGGCTGGAGGCCCATTCATGATGCGTGAGCATAACAATAATGTGGAGCGAGGCAAAGCTTCTCTGCCGACGGATTCTCCGCCGATTGCTTCGCCACAGCTTTGCTCAATGCTGACCTGCGCTTGACGGACGGACACGGATCGCACCCTGCGATATCCTTTCAATATGACTTTGCCGCGATTGCCAGCCCGAGATCGAGCGCTCATTCAGATCGTGGATGCTGCGCTCGCGGACGCAACCCGACGCAGCGGCGAGTGGTTGGCCTGTCGTCCCGGATGCACGCAGTGTTGTATCGGCGTGTTCGCCATTGATCAACTGGATGCGTTGCGCCTGCAGCACGGGTTGACGAAACTCGAAAAACAAGATCCCAAGCGGGCGGAGCGAATTCGCAAGCGAGCGCAAGATTCAATTGAGCGACTGGCAGCCCAATTTCCAGGGAACATAAAAACAGGCGCCCTCGATACCCAAGTGTTCGAGTCCGGATCGAGGGCGGCAGAACGCTTCGCGGAATTTGCCAACGATGAGCCCTGTCCAGTGCTCGATCCCGAGACAGGCTTGTGCGAACTCTATGATGCGCGGCCGATGACCTGTCGCACCTTTGGTCCGCCCGTGCGGTCTGAGGATGGCCTGGGAGTCTGCGACCTGTGTTTTCATGGTGCGACGGACGAGCAGATTAGGGCGTGCGAGATGGTGCCTGATCCCGACGACCTGGAAGGGAAGTTGCTGGCAAAGGTGGAGAAAACGCGGGCAACGCGTGCGCAAACGATAGTCGCGTTCGCGGTAAAGTGACAATTCGTAGGTTCCGACACTTTTAACTTCATTTTATTAAAGCAATCTTAACGTTGAGTTCGATACCATCGATACTTTCGCGCCCAGCCGGAAAAGTGCTAGTTTCGAACTGCCGTAAACGACACTTATGCAGGCAAATGAATACGATCTGGTGGTGATTGGAAGTGGTCCGGCGGGCCAGAAGGGCGCGATTTGCGCGGCCAAGATGCGCAAGAAGGTCGCGATCATCGACCGGCGCCTCACGATGGGCGGGGTGTGCGTCCACACCGGGACGATTCCGAGCAAGGTGCTGCGCGAGGCAGTCCTTTACCTGAGTGGTCTGCGGCAGCGCTCGTTCTACGGGCGTGGTTATGTGGTCAAAGATCGCATCATGATGTCGGACCTGGTACTGCGCGCCACTGCGGTGATGACGAGGGAAGTGGACGTCATCAAATCGCAACTGCGCAGGAATTACGTCACTGCACTCGAAGGAGACGCTCACTTCGCCGATCCGCATACGATTGAGATCGTTAACGAAGACGGAGTGCAGCAGGTTCGGGGCGAAAACATTCTCATCGCCTGCGGCACGCGGCCTTCCCACATCGACGGCATTCCGGTGGATGGCCAGCGTATTTTCGATTCCGATCAGGTCCACTGCCTGGAGGAAATCCCGCGCGAGTTGATTGTCGTCGGCGCGGGCATCATTGGACTGGAATATGCGTCAATGTTCGCGGCGCTCGGAGTGAAGGTAACGCTGCTCGACCAGCGTCCCGCGCTCCTCGATTTCGTGGATCGCGAAATTATCGAGAGTCTGTGCTTTCAATTGCGCCAACTGGGAACGATTTTCCGCGTGGGCGAGAAAGTCGTCTCTGTAGGATTCGATGAAGAGCGCGATAAAGTTTTCGCCGTCCTCGAGAGTGGCAAAAAAGTTCGCGGGCAGGCCCTGCTTTACACCATCGGCCGGCAGGCCAACAGCGACAAATTAAAAATCGAAGCCGCCGGCCTGCAGGCGGACGCGCGCGGAAAACTGAAGGTCAACGAAAATTTTCAAACTGCCGTTTCGCACATTTACGCGGCGGGCGACGTTATCGGATTCCCCGCCCTGGCCAGCACTTCGATGGAGCAGGGACGCCTCGCCGGTTGCCACATGTTCGGCAAGCCCAGCCGCATGCTGCCCAATTTAATTCCCTACGGCATTTACACCATTCCGGAAATTTCCATGGTCGGCGCCACCGAAGAAGAACTGACGCGCAACAAGACTCCCTATGAGAGCGGCCTTGCTCGTTACTCCGAACTGGCGAAAGGCCAGATGCTGGGCGACGATCAGGGCTTGCTGAAGATCCTCTTCGATCCCGACACCCTGAAGTTGCTGGGGGTGCACATTATCGGCGATCGCGCAGCGGAGATCGTCCACATCGGGCAAGCTGTGCTGACAATGGGCGCAACCATCGAATATTTTCGCGATACGGTATTCAACTATCCCACCCTGGCCGAGGCCTATAAAGTTGCCGCGCTCGATGGCTTAAATAAGCTCTGAGGCGATTGCGCAGCGCGAAATCGCGAGCGGCCGTCGTTTCGTTATTTCTGCGGTGAATCATCCTACTCATTCTTACTTCATTTAATTTGCGGTACCCTCGAATTCTCTCGGCTGCTGACATTGCGCGGACAGGACCACCAGCACCACACCGAGACGTGGTCACATTCCAATGGATGAATCAACCGAAATTCGCGACGCCTCTTTGCGCGAGATCGCCCTCGTATTCCTGAAGCTGGGGACAATCGCCTTTGGCGGCCCGGCGGCCCATCTGGCGATGATGGAAGAGGAATTCGTACGCCGCCGCCGTTGGATTACACAGGCCGAATTTCTAGATCGCCTGGCTACAGCGAATTTGATTCCGGGGCCGAGTTCAACCGAGGTCGCGATTTTTGTCGGTCAACTCAAACGCGGCTGGAGCGGCCTCATCGTCGCCGGAT
The DNA here is from genome assembly GCA_035483045.1 of Terriglobales bacterium. GTDB lineage: Bacteria > Acidobacteriota > Terriglobia > Terriglobales > Acidobacteriaceae > Acidiflorens. The sequence goes on along the minus strand of DATHQD010000005.1, from coordinate 2,440 downwards.
GTTGCTTCATCATTCCGGCGGCGCTGATGGTCTCGCTCATCGCCTGGGCCTACGTGCGCTTCGGCTCCCTGCCGAAAGTTGAAGGAGTACTTTCGGCGATCAAGCCCGCCGTAGTCGCAATCGTGATTCAGGCTCTGGGGAAACTGGGAAGGACGGGCGTGCGGACGCCTCTGCTTGCGCTGATCGCGGGGTGCGCGGCGATGCTGAGTTTCGTGGGACTAAGCCCGGTGCTGGTGCTGGCATTCGCTGGGCTGCTATCGGCGTCGAATCTGGCATTGAAAAACCGGTTGCTGATGTCGGGCGCCTTTCCCAAACTCGCGGGGCTTCCGAAAATCGTTGGCGCCGCGATCGCCGCTGGATCTCTCGCCGCATCTCTTCCTGCCGGACTGGGGCGCCTTTTTCTCTCGTTCCTGAAAATTGGCTCGGTCGTATTTGGCAGCGGATATGTTTTGCTCGCCTTCCTGCAAACTGAATTTGTAGAACGTCTGCACTGGCTGACGGACAAGCAGTTGATCGACGCGGTCGCGGTAGGGCAGTTTACTCCCGGTCCGGTCTTCACGACCGCGACTTTTATCGGGTACGTCGTCGCAGGTTGGCGCGGCGCGGTTGTGGCCACCATAGGAATTTTTCTTCCGGGATTTCTGCTGGTGGCAGCCAGCGGACCGCTGATCCCGCGGCTACGCCGATCGCCAGTGGCCTCGGCAGCGCTGGATGGAGTGGTCGCGGGCTCGCTGGCGTTGATGGCAGTAGTGGCGTGGCAGTTGGGCAAAGCTTCGATCGTCGACTGGAAAACTCTGGCCGTCTTCGGCGCGGCCCTGCTGGCGCTGCTAAGCTTTCGTGTAAATTCAGCATTTGTGATCGCGGTGGCGGCGGCCGTTGGATGGGCGGTCCGTTAATCCTCCAGTGACTTTGGCGCCTGTCCCCGCATCAGTAGCGCCGCCGTCCCGGCAGCTGTCGGGCGGTCATCTTGCCCGCCGTTCCAAGGGTGAGCGCGTCCCCTTCGGAGGGCGGACTTTGGACCGGCGGCGAGGATGCTGGCGCTTTCGTCGCCGCGGCCAGAAGTAGCCCACCGCCCCGTTTAGTTATTCTTCGTGGTTTGTGTCTGAGAGGTTAAAATAAAGGATTCCGCCGCCCTTGGGCGCGGTGGTGCGGGACAGAGTCTCGTATCTTGATCTTCAAAGCGAGTGCAGCCGATCATCTATTCGTGGAACCTCTAAGCAATCTCGAAGCAGAGCGGACGCCAGCGCCGCCTGACGCCAGTGCGCCGGAGGTGGGCGTGACCTCGGCTACGCGCGCGGTGCCATTCAACTCTTCACTTGGTTCGCCGATTGGGTGGCCTCGCCCCTCCTCGCCGGTTTACTGGCGCGTTGAAGGCAGCCTGCTCGAGCTGACCACGGTTCGTCCGATCGCCTTTTTTACCTGGAACAGCCAGACATTTATCGCGCGCGCTGTGCGTCGCAGCTTGGTGCTTGTGATGGCGCTACTGCGGCCCTTTTTGTATCTGGCGAATCGCGTGGCTGCAACCCGAATTGTTCACGCCGTGCTGCGCGGCGTGACGCGGGATCGGCTCGATTTGCTGGGCGAAGAAGAATTCGAATACAAACTGAAGCCGCTGCTTAAAGAAGAAGGGGTCCAGCGGCTGAAAGAATTGCAGGCGACAGGCGCGGATGTAGTGCTCGTGAGCCAGGGTTTGGACCACGTAATGCGGCCGCTAGCGCGGCATTTGGGTGTCGGTTGGATTATTGCCAATCGCCTCGACTTCCGCAACGGGGTCGCCACAGGACGGCTCTTGAGTCCGGTGATCCGTCCGCGCGGCTTATTTGCCCGCCTTCGCGAAGCCGGGCCGGACGGCCAGCAGAGTGCCGCGCGCTTGCTGCGGGCGCTCGGATTGCGCGGCCCGAAGTCGCTCGCTTCGGCGATTGTACCGGCAGTGCGAGTGGAGCAGCCGCAGGTTCGTCCCATTGTTTACTTCGACGAAAAACGTCATCCCGCGCGCTTCTCGGTGCGTGATGCATTGAACGGTAAGCGGGTCATGCTGATCGGCGTCACCGGATTTATCGGCAAGGTGTGGCTGGCCAATACGCTGGTGGAGTTGCCGAAGATCGGGCGGATTTATTTGTTGGTGCGGCGGCAAAAATCGAACCCAGCGCTGCGGCGTTTTGAAAAGATTGTGGAAGAGTCGCCGGTCTTCGATCCTTTGTTTGAAAAGTACGGAGTGGGGCTTGGCGATTATCTGCGGGAAAAAGTGGAAGTGGTCGAGGGAGATGTTACCCGCGCTGGTTTAGGGCTTGAGGCTGAGGTTGGGCGACGGTTGCAGAAGAATCTGGATCTGATCGTGAACAGTTCCGGATTGACTGACTTCAATCCCGATCTGCGGGATGCATTGTCCACCAATACGGATGCGGCGATGAACATCCTGGAGTTTTTGCGGGGATCGGAT
>DATHQD010000004.1:0-2023 GCA_035483045.1 Terriglobales bacterium | reverse complement strand
AACTGATACAGTCCGGAATAGCCCTTCCGACTTTGGACATTGTCAAAAGCGCGGATAGCCGATGCTTTCTGACCTGGAGTAAAACCGATTTCATAAACACTTACCGGAACTCCGCGGAACTGCGGAACCAAGCCGGTGGGGCTAATTGAGAAAGGCTCCCTCACGGATGCCGCGACCATCGACTTGATATAGAGGTGATCGAGCGGCGCGACCCGAACTTCTATCGCGGACGTTGAGGGAGGATCGAACGTCTCGAAATCGGTGAAGAGATTGCCCAGGGCATATCCCATCGGCTCGAAGATATAGGACGCGGCATAGTGATCCGCGCCGTAGAAATCCTGCTCCGCGAACTGTCCCACCCGTGCGACGACGCGCTCGTTGAGCCAGCGCTTCTCCAACCACCAGGAATCGAGGCGGCATGTATTTGCGCTGACTAGCCCGCTGGGACCGGTCAGCAAGCCCAGATATCTCCCGAGATTGCCACCGGCCTGCCACAGTGCAGTCGCATGGAAATACAACCCCCGTTGACCCGTTAGTGCGCCGAGATCGATATCTATAGTCCACCGGAATCTGTTCCAACTTGCGAAGCGCTGTGGCTGGTCGCTCTTGAGGTTCCACAGCGAATCAGAGATGTACTGGAAATCGAAGCGCACACCGCGTTCCAACAAGCGGGATCGTTCTCCATCCCAATCTCCAAAAAGATGTCCGTGGGGGCCTTGACCGGTCTCGTGACTATCAGGTCCGCTGAGAGTCTCGCCTTGTGCATCCTGGCAGTAACCGTGGGGCGCGAAGGTAAACAACGCGGCTGACACTAGACACACCCGTATTGTTGAGAATCCTTGCATGATTCGCGGCAACCTTCTCAGGCCGCCGTGCTTCGTGCTGTTTCGAGCTTGTATTCCGGCTTATAGACGTGGTCACGAATGAAGGCGACCATGTCGGCGGGACGGGCAACGCGGGCAAGCCCCGAATCGAAGACCAGCTTGGCCACCTGCGCAGCCGTCTGAATTTCCGTTTCTAAAATGTTTGACTGCAATGGATAGAGTAGCCCCTGCTTCAGCAAATCGGACGGTACTTGATCGGCTACGGCGCGGGCAGCCTCGATGAACATCTCATCTGTGACGCGAGAAGCTTGCGTAGCAAAAATGGCCATTCCGATCGCAGGGAAGATGTAGAAGTTATTGGCCTGCCCCGGCAAGAATGTTTGTCCGTTGTAGTGCACAGGCGGGAATTGCACGCCAGCGGCATAGATCGCCTTGCCTTTCGACCATGCGTAGGCCTGTTCGGGCGTGCACTCGGCGTGATCAGTCGGGTTGGAGAGCGCGAGAACCACCGGGCGTTCGTTGATACTCGACATGGCCTCGATGACCTTCTGGGTGAAAGTGCCGCCAACCGTGCTCACGCCGATAATCGTCGTTGGCTTGATGCTTTCGATCGCAGCGACAAAGTCCCGCGTCGGAGCGTGCTTGTGGGCATAAGGTTTCTGAAAATCCACGAGGTCCTTTCGCGAATCTTCCAGCAGGCCGTTGATGTCAAACATGTACACCCTCGATTGGGCCTGCGCCAGCGTCAGTCCTTCCTCAACCATCGCTGAGCAGAGAAGGTCGGCGAGACCGATCCCAGCCGAGCCGGCTCCTAGGAAAAGGTATTTCTCATCGCTAAGGTTCTTGCCCTTGATCTTGGCCGCGTTGATCATACCCGCGAGAACGATGCCAGCGGTTCCTTGTACGTCGTCGTTATAGACGCAGTTTTTGTCGCGATAGCGCTGCAGCAGGTGCACAGCGTCTACGCCAGTCCAATCCTCGAAATGAATGCAGCACTTCGGGAATACTTCTTGAACTGCCTGTACGAACTCGTCCACAAACGAATAAAGCTCGTCTGTCGACGGGCGCGTCTTGCGCATGCCCAAATACAAAGGATCGTGCAGGTACTGCTCGTTGTTGGTGCCCGCGTCTAAATACATCGGCAATAGATATTGCGGAGGGACGCCGGCACAGGCCGTATACAACTGCAATTTGCCGAT
>DATHQD010000003.1:0-4903 GCA_035483045.1 Terriglobales bacterium | reverse complement strand
TCCCTCCGAGCTCGAGAAAGGCAATCACCGTCTCATTGATTTTCGGGACCCCGAAACCGGGCGTGGCTACGAGTGGGCGTTCCAGCAAGGCCGCAAGGAGATCGAGATCAACTCGAACGCGCAGCTTGTGCTCAGCGATGTCGCCACCATTCACGCAGTGTGCCTCGCTGGTTACGGAGTTGCCCAGCTCCTCGAGCTGGGAATCGAATCGTTCATTGAGAGTGGACGCCTTGAGGTTATCTTTCCCGATTGGCTCGATGAGCGATTTCCTCTCTACGCGCTGCACCCCTCTCGTAATTATCTTCCCCCGAAGACACGCGCGTTTCTGGACTTTGTCATTGGGACGGTAAAGTCGCAGGCCTAAGTCCTCAGTCATGCAATAAACGACGATTCCGAAAAAACGGCCAAGTTGATTGTCAGAGAAAGCAGAATTCTCAACCACAGCCCAAGCCACAGCGTACAGATCTCGAGAAATTCTCTTCCCTACCTATCTCAAGCTGAGATAGGTAGTGATAATCCCAGTTCTCAACACCTATTCGGGAAATGGCCTGAGGAGTGCGGAGACGAACCAATCATGAACCATTTGAATCAGATGCCGTTGGCAAGCAGAACAATCGATAAGGAGTCGACCAGAATCGTCACGTGAGCGCGACCAATGCTGTTGAGAGACATGGTCACCGTCAGACTACAGGAACCGCCGGGCGCGAGAACTCTGTTGGAACAGTTTTCAGGGCCGATGGTGTAGTTAACCCCGTAGATTTTCACGTCGCCGGAGCTGTTGTTAGTGATCGTAACCTGGCGTGGCGGCGTTGTGGTGCCTACCGGAATGTCACCAAAATCCACCGTGGCCGGCGAAGCTGTCAAGAAACCGCGCTCGCCGCTGACCGAGACCGGAATTGAGAGCCGTTTTTCCTGTCCTTGTAATGTATAGCTGGCGATGATGCTGGCATTGCCGGCCCCTACAGATACCACGGTGCCTTCGTCGGCGATACGAACCACGCCAACATCACTGGAAATCAATTCAAGATAGCGGGACTTTGTTACATTCAATTCCTGGCCATCCGGGAATCGGGCGTAGATGCTGATCTGTTCCTCATCGCCCGCTTTGAGGAAGGTCAGGGCCGAGCCGTTGTTCGGCATCATCCCGCCTGCCGCAGTTAAAGAAAGAGGAAGATCCGGCTCTTCAACGTCGATGGTCGTCATGGCCAAATTTGGATCGTTAGCGCGGCCCACGACGGGGCCTATGGCATACAGGCGTTGCAAGCCGATAAGTTGGTCGCTGCCCCTATCCTCTTTGGGAACCATAAAAGTGAACGAATAGGGAGGGGCTTGGCGAATCTCGGAAAACGCGCCAACAGAAGACATGATCCCGGCGCCCCTCAAGAGCGTTACGCCAGAATCAATCGCAATATCCACATGCAACGCTTCGCCAGGATAAACAACTTGGCCGGGTTTAGGATTCACAAAGGTGGCGCCATGCGATGCCGACTCGAAATCCTGCCCGGTTGCGGATACTCGTGATGCACCGCCACCTACCACAGAGATGTTACCGTGAGTGGAGGATATGTTTTCGTTGGTCCAGATCTTCTTGGAAGCATCGTTTCGAGCAGGGATTTGAGTCTGTGGTTGAGTATCTTGGCCGCGGACTTGTAAAGGAGCACTGAGCACCACGAGAAGTGAAATGAGAAGAATGCGGCGTCGAGAAAAACGCGCGGTTCTTACCCGCCGTAATGGTGTCGTCTCGCCGGGTGTGATGATCAGGAAACTGCTCTGGCCGAACAAGGCCGCCGGAGAAAGCGGCGCAAGGGGAATGATTCGCGACACAAGGAAAGTCACCAGCCGTCTCATGACGTGATTCTTGGGCCAGAAAACGTGCTTGTCAATGTTACTTTGTTCCACCGCTGCATACGTAACTGTTTGTTCATACCTGTACCTCGCCGGAGGCTGAGAGATGACGGCGGCATACTACGCTGGCTTTCGCAAGCAGCCGCTTCTCCCGCTCGCGACGAGGTCTGTTTTATGAACGATTCGGAAGGAAAGAGACGTCGAACACCGCTTTGGCGGCGCTTGCTGACAATCATAGCAATCTTGTACCTGCTTTCTGTTTTTCCGGTATCGGACCTCGCCGCGGCCCAGAAGCAGATTGTCCCGTCCCTGATTATTACTCCGAGCGCGGTTACGCTCCTCGTGGATGACAGCAGATCGTTCAGCGCCATTGACGCGAGCGGGCGTCCGCTCCGCTCGGCTCAATGGTCTATCAGCGCGCCCATCGCGGAATTGCAGATCGACGGTGGAGAAGTGCGCGTGGACGCCAGGCATGCCGGCCGCGCAGTCCTCACGGCGACCGCGGACAATTTCTCCGCAGCCGCCACGGTCACGATTCTCGCCGGGGAGAGCTTGCCGCCTGGCTCCCTGCGCTGGTCCGTGGACCCGATGCCTGGATTCGAATCTCTGGTGATACAGCAGACCAGCCCGACGCAGAATTCAGAGGTCGACTTCTGCTCGATCGAATGGAACAAGAAGTCGAACGCGATCGTGCGCGCGTTTCGCGATACCGGGCAACAGCTGTGGATGGCGCGGCTCTCGTCCCTGGCGACCCCCACCACCCTCAAACATACGCTCCCTGAAATGGGGCAGATATATCTCAACAAGACGCGAATCAATGATATGTCGCAGTTGTTGATTGGCAAGAACTCGGCGTTTCTCGGTAACGCGAATGGCTTGATTCGGGACCTCCCCATCGACGGGCAAAGCATTCTGGTGCGCATGAGCGGTGGAAACTTGGGCGAACTAATTTTTCTTGAGCGCGGCCGATTTCGCGACTCCCTCGTCAGTCTGAGCGCGCTCGACGGCAGCGAGCGGTGGCGCTTCCGTTCGGGAGGCCGGCTCGCGAAAGACTGGACGATCGATTCTCGGGGCGATGTCGGGATCGTCGAGACTGTCCCGGACCCCGTTTCTTCCGCCCTCTTGGTGATAGATGGGACTACCGGTGCCATCCGTCATCGCATTCCTTTTCCCGAATCTTCCAGCACGGTCAACGGCTATCGATGTCAGGATCCGGTTCACAACGTTCTGACCAACCTCCGGCCGTCGGGCGCTGGCTCGGTTTTCACAAACACCGACGGAAACATGTATCTCCAGGTCGAAACGCACCTCGAATCGGTCGACCTTGAAGCCTGCAAGGGCAAGCAATATTCATTCGATGATACGCTCGCATTGCTTCGCGTATCACCGGACGGCGAATCTGACTGGAAAACCTTCGAGCGCATCCATGCGGACGGCACCGGCGATTTCGCCGTTCAGGCCCGCGTCTTTGCCGGCGAAACGATCCCAGACGGACTCGGGGGCGTACTCGCGGCATGGACGTACTATTTCCCCGGCTCGAAAGAAGGTGAAAAAGCACATTTTGAGGCACGGCTCAGTCGCATCGGAGACAAGGATCAGGCGGACTTCACATTGCCGATGCCGTTCTGGACGCCGGGCATCACCTCTTGGTTCGGCGAGAACATGGTTCTGGGAGAAGGCGACACGCTCTACGCAACAAACAAGAAAATGCTGGTGCGGTTCAACATTCCGGCTGGCGAAGTGAACTGGGTCAGACAGCCACCGAAGGGCGATGTCGAACTTGAGTTCGCGGCCGCCGGCGGGGGCGTTGTCGTCTCCAACGCCGGTCAGCTCCTATTTCGATGCTCCGGGCAACGGCCAGCCGTTTCCGGCGACCGTCGAGGTCTCCAATCCGAATGATATCGGCCTGGCGCAATTCGATCCCTTCGACCACACGCCGTCGGTTCCATTGCAGCTTCGATCTGTGAGCTTTTACGGTGGAGGGCGTTTTCTGGGGGTCGAGGACGGCGCCCCGGATGGCCGGGGAACAATAGCGCTTGTTCAGTTTTAGCACACCCCTCCATATGCATTCTTGTTGTTGATAAATCCTCGTCGCACCAGTTATCTCGAAATGATACGGCGGTAGAGTACAATTCCTCTGGCTTAGGAAATTAGAACCGCCTCCGACCGCAATCGTGGTCCGATATTTCATTTCACTCGCCTGCAGGAGTAGAGCATGACCAACGTTCAGTCGTCCGGAATTGATCCCGGTCAACGTCAACTTAACGGTCCGCAAACCACTGGCCGTGAGTATCGCAACTTGTCACAGCCCACCTACGCAATGGCACAGGATGACGACGTTACGATACCGATGCGTGATGGAATTACGCTGCTGGCGGATGTGCATCGTCCGGCTGAACCCGGTCGGTATCCCGTGCTAGTTGCCGCCTCTCCCTATCCGCGGCAGATCCAAAACCTTGGTGCGCCGGCAGGCTTCATCGAAGCTGGTGCCAGCGATTTCTTCGTGCCGCGTGGCTACGTCCACGTCATCGCTAACTGCAGGGGCACGAGTTGGTCTGGCGGCACATTCGGCTTTTTTGACGGGCAAGAACGTCGAGATATGTACGACCTCGTTGAATGGGCAGCGCAGCAACCCTGGTCGAACAGCAATGTCGGCATGATTGGGATCAGTTATTTCGCTGGAACACAGATGGAGGCTGCGGTTGAACGGCCTCCCCATCTCAAAGCCATCATGCCTATCGCGGGTACATTCGACCTCTACGAGTCGGCGACGCATCATGGATTGATGAGCAGCGGCTTTCTCACACCCTTCCTCTTCATGATCGGTATGACGTCGGGGCAAACTAACAAGCTCTGGCGCAGCAAATTGCTGGATGCTATGCGTGCTCTTCTTCTGTCTCCCGGCATCCACAAGAAATTCGAATCGGCGAACGGGGAAGCCGCAATCGCTGGCCTCAAAGTCCTGCTCAAACTACACCACGATCCCCACCCTTGGGACGACCTCTGGCGCGCTATCGCCGTTGAACACCCGTTTCGCGACGCTTGGTGGGAGGATCGC
>DATHQD010000002.1:0-156493 GCA_035483045.1 Terriglobales bacterium | reverse complement strand
TCCAATCGCGCTGGGAATCGGGCAAGGCGGCGATTACCTTTTGTGTGGTGCGAACCTCGCGCTCGAAGCGCGTCACTGTGAGATCCCTCGTGGCGATGGCGAAGTCTTCGCTATAGGATGGCGAACTTTTTGTAGGCAAGGACTTCTCTCCGGAGCGGTGGATTTAGGCTAGCAAGGGCGACACGCTGTCTCTATTCCGATTCTAAGCGGTCCCCCGAGCAGTTGGTGAAAAATCCCGATTTCACTCATCGATGGCTCTTGCCGCGACGGAGTTCAAATGCGCCTCCGCCCTCCGTTGACTTGCCCCCGCTTCCCGCCTACCATACGGCGACTGCATGATTGGCGAAACCATCTCCCACTACCGCATCGTCGAAAAGCTCGGAGGCGGCGGTATGGGTGTTGTCTACAAAGCCGAAGACACTCGCCTTCGCCGCTTCGTCGCCCTAAAGTTTCTGCCCGAAGAAGTTGCCCGCGATGCCCAGGCCCTGGCCCGCTTTCAGCGCGAAGCCCAGGCCGCTTCCGCTCTCAACCACCCCAACATCTGCACCATCTACGATATCGGCGAGGAGAACGGCCAAGCCTTCATCGCCATGGAATTCCTCGAAGGCGTGACGCTGAAACATCGCATCGCCGGACGCCCGCTTGAGACCGACGTCTCGCTCGGCCTCGCCATCGAGATCGCCGACGCGCTCGATGCCGCTCACTCCGAAGGCATCGTCCACCGCGACATCAAGCCCGCGAATATTTTCGTAACCAAGCGCGGACACGCCAAAATCCTCGACTTCGGCCTAGCCAAAGTGAATGCAACTACCTCCCGCCCCGCACTAGACGCCACTCAGACCGGCACCATCGAGGCCCACCTCACCAGCCCCGGCATGGCGCTCGGCACCGTCGCCTATATGTCGCCCGAGCAGGTGCGCGCCAAAGAATTAGATGCCCGCTCCGATCTTTTTTCCTTCGGCGCTGTCCTCTATGAGATGGCCACCGGCCAGCTCCCCTTCCGCGGCGAAAGCTCCGGAGTCATCCAGCGCGAGATTCTCGATCGCGCGCCCACCGCCGCCGCGCGCATGAATCCCGATCTGCCCGCCGAACTCGAGCGCATCATCAACAAGGCCCTCGAAAAAGATCGCGACCTGCGCTATCAGCACGCAGCCGACATGCGCGCCGATCTCAAGCGCCTGAAGCGCGAAACCGAATCAAGCCGAGGCCCGGCTCCCAGCGCATCGGATGCCGCCTCTATAGTCAGTTCCAGCGCCGCGCCCAGCGCACAGCACACCCCATCGCCGATGAGTGGAGTAACAGCTCCTCCCGCCAGTGGCGCAGAGCCCGCGCCAAGCCACGGCAGCAGTTCCGCCGTAGTCGCCGCCGCCAAGCAGCACAAGTTCGGATTAGTCGGAGGAGCCTTCGTAGCCCTAGTCGTCCTGGCCACCGCCGGTTTCGGCGTTTACTCGATGCTTCATCGAGCCGCGCCCACTCCCTTTCAAAATTTCAGCATCTCCCAGGTCACGAACTCCAGCAAAGCCGTAGTCACCGCCATCTCCGCCGACGGCAAATACCTGCTCACGGTGATGGATGACAAGGGCCGCAACAGCCTCTGGCTGCGCAATATCGCAACCGCAAGCGACACGCAAATCGTTCCGCCCTCCGCCAGCATTCCGAACGTCGCCTTCTCGCCCGACGGAAACTACGTTTATTTCCGCAAAGCTGAAAACTTTATCAACAGCGATTTCAGCATCTACCGCATTCCCGTGCTGGGAGGCGCGCCCACCAAGATCGTCAACGATGTCGACAGCTCCCCCGCCTTTTCGCCCGATGGCATGCGCATGGCCTACTTCCGCGCCAATGATCCGGAGACCGGCAAAGTCTGGTTGCTCAGCTCAAAACTAGATGGCAGCGACGAAAAGATTCTTCACGTCGAGCCACTCACCTACCTCCCACGCTGGGTGGCGTGGTCTCCCGACAGCAAGCACCTCGCCTATCCCAACGATCCGCACGGCGCGTTCGGAGCGTTGAGCCTGTTCGCCGTGGATAGCGGACAAATAAAAACTCTCACCTTCCCCGATAGAGAAATTGAGGCGATGCAGTGGTCCACCGCCGGCGACGGTTTGTTTGTCACCTATCACCAAAAGGGGCCTGAGGCCGCCCGGGTCCAGATCGGTTTCGTCCCCTTGCCCGGAGGCCAAGTGTCCGACGGGTCCGATGGCCAGGTTCGCCCCATCTCGCATGACACCAACACCTATTCAACTCTGACTCTTTCCGCCGACGGCAAGACCCTGGCCACCGTTCAACAAAAGACCGTGAGCAATTTTTTTGTTTTGCCTGCCTCTGGCAGCACCTCTCCAGACGCCACCCCACTGTCGGTCGATGGAGTAAGAATCGCCAACTTTAACTGGGCCGCCGACGGCGCGCTTCTCACGTCTGACTTCGCGCGCCTCGTGAGAACCGATATTTCGGGAAAGAATCCCACCGTGCTCGCGAGCGATCCGGCCGCTGGAATCTTCGCCTTCGCTCCCTGCGGCACGCAATCCATTGTCTTCCCCTGGGCCTTCCACGGCGGCACCAATTTCATTGGCATTTGGCGAGTCGATGCCGACGGATCCCACCCCACGCAATTGACAGAGGGGCCCCACGATTCCTTCTTCGGATACCCGCCAGTCTGCTCCGGCAATCAGCCCTGGGTTTACTTTGCTCGAAGTGTTCAGACTGTCTGGCGTGTGCCTCTAGACGGTTCGGGCAAAGCCGAGCCGATTCCGGGCAGCGAAGTTCCAAAAGCCTTCCAGACCGGCCGCGGCATGGGCCTTTCACCCGACGCAAAAACTCTCGCCTATCTCATCAAATATCTGAGTCCAGAAAAAGAAGAAGGCACGATCAAAATTGCCCTGCTCGACCTCGCGACCCTGAAAAATCCGCGCCTGCTCGACGCCAACGATCACATCTCCGCCGGCCCCATCTTCACCCCCGACGGCAAATCAGTAGCCTACCCCGTCCGCGAAAACGGAATCGACAACATCTGGATCCAGCCCCTCGACGGCACCCCCGGCCATTACATCACCCACTTCGCCTCCGAGCAGATCCAGTCCTTCCACTGGTCGCCCGACGGCAAAAATCTAGGCATCCTGCGAGGCCACATCGACTCGGACGTGGTCCTCCTGCAAGAATCTAAGCCCTAAACGATGTGCTCGCGTCGCAAACGCAACCTGCCTCCATGCATCGCTGGATCATGTTGTGGCAGGTAATGAGCGAAATTTCGTCCCATCTACAATCTCCGATTAGTCCTGTCTTAATTGCTAGTTCCGACCCTGGTGGGCGACCGATACCCTCGAAAGAGTGACGTCATCGAACCTCTGCTTGCTGCAAGCGCTGTCATGAGGGTGGTGTCAACGGGCAATCCAGGCGCGATGACCGTGCGGGAAAGGACAACACACATGCAAGACCTAACCGGGCTTCTCCGTAACAGCCTTTCGACCTCCCTTTTCTTGTTGTTGATCGGCATCGGGACAATTGTCCAGGCTCAGGCTCAGAAACCCATGACGATCCAGGCGACCGCCAAGGGGACAAGCACGCAAATGGGCCGGATTGCCAGCGTCAACATCCGCATTGAGCAGTATTCCACAGCGGACGATCAGAAGTCGCTAATCGCCGCCTTCAAGCGCTCCGGCCAGGACGGCCTTGTGGATGTCCTGGCGGACATGAAGCCCAAGGGCCGCGTCAGATTCGCCAGTGGGGGCGTGGGCAACGACGTCAAGTACATCATCGAATTGCCAGCGAAGAACGGGCGCCGATTCCGTCTCCTCACCGATCGCAACATTGGGATCGGCGAGCTGTACGCGGGGACGCGTTCTAGAGACTACAGTGTCGGCGCCATCGAGTTGGTCCTCACGCCCGACGGCAAGGGTTCCGGCACGGTCTTGCCAGCATGCAAACTGACGGTGGACAAGAAGACACAGCAGATTGAGGTCGAGACCTATCAGAACCCATGGGATCTGATTAACTTCAGGATCTCTAACGATTGAGGAGCGCCCGAGAAACTAGCTGTCGGCGTAACATCCCCGATTGAAATTCTTTGGCGTCGGAATTCGTTATCACAGCGGCGCCGGGCAGAATGCAATGATCGCACTCTAACCCGGCGCACTGTTCTTGGCATCGCCTGATGGCGAATTTCCTGCGGTTCGGGTTTATGCTGCTCTCTTGACGCCAATTCTCTCCGACATCTCAGTTTCAGCGAGCCTGCGCAGCCAGTTCTGTGTGCGCTCAGCTAATGCGAGCTTATCCGCGAGGCAGGTTTCCAGGAGTGCGGCAACTCCATAATTGCCGGAGATGTCAGCAGCCGCGATGAGTGTCTTGTATTCGGCTGCGCGGATATGGGCAAGGTTGTTAAGTTTCGCGAGGATGTAGAAACGCCGCGTCCTCGTATCTTGAATGTCAGCCACTTCGTTGCGGAAGTCCTCGGCAAGGACATCGTAAATCCGAGTCCTCGTTGCACTCAGTGGAACCGGCTGCTCACCGATAAGCTTGAAACATTGATCGAGGGTCTCGACTACTTTTTGCGAGATGAAGCTGCGAACCTCCAGGGCCTGCTTGATATCAGGATCTTCTGCTAGCTGTGCCAGGTTCTGGAACATACCGGTCGTTTTTTCAGTACCCCGCCGTAGATCGCTGAGCATGAGCACAAAAACCTGCTTCGGATTCTTGATAGGCATGAAAAGTCTCCTTTGATTGTTGATCGCTATTGATTGGTTGGTTGTGAATGACGGATGAACTAGCTGAGCCTCAAGCCTAGAGTGTGCCAGGTCGGTGAGGCAACTGGGAAAACTACCAGCGACGACTTTCAGCGCGCGTCGGACACATCGATGTGCCAGCCAAGATTTCGGTAGAGGTTATGCCGTCAATTTCCTGCGTGGGAGCGACCCATCTTCGCGTTTCCAGTGCAGCGTCAAATTCGGCGCTCCGACGACTGTCCATCGAATGATTGACGATGAATCCCGATTCCATTTATTGACCCCGGCCTGAATACGGCAGAGGCCCTCTCTGATCGCTTAGATCTCGTCCTCGATTACGCCAGTGATTGGCCTTGAACCTGCTTGATTGTGCGACGTTACACAAAATCTCGCAGTCACAGCACCCGCCCAGTGCTCCGAGCACGCTGAAAATGTCCGCCAGGCCGGATGGATCGAAACCGGCCTTTTGCAGAATGGACTTTTGATAAGGTGTAGTCCCCGCGGCAGCTTTCATCTGCCGGTGAACCATCTGCTGGGCAAAGGATGTCATCTAGCTTGCGGAAGAACCCGGCGCGGTCAAGGCAAATCATCACATCTGGAATGATGGATGAGATGAGGTCGCGGTCCGCGTCCATGACATTGTCCCCCTCCGTGCGCCAGCACGTCTCGATTGCTGAAGGCGTAGAACAGGCTTGTCCATCAGATTACTTGCTGGTGTTGACCATCGGAATCTGCGTGGACAACTGCAAATTGATCAGGAGGTCGACACGACGATCGATCTGGTACCACAGCGCAGTCTTCTTGGGCGAGATAGCCTTCTCAAACACCGCGACATACCTGATCCGCAATGCGAGAAGTTCCTGGTCAACTGCCGTCGATCTCTTGATGTAATCCTGCGCCTGCGCATCGGTCATGGTGCTGTAGTTCGCTGCATAGTCCTTGATCACCGCCCAGCGTTCGTCATTGGGTTTGATAGCTTCCTTTCTATACTGGTCAAAGATCGGCCAGAACTTGGTGGCCTCGTCGGCGGTGAGAGTCATGTTTTGCGCGACGATCTGCTTCCGCTGCGCGCGTATGTCCGCCCGCAGCATCTCGATGTTTTGGTCTGAAAGGCCATCCGATTGCGCGTCTGCACCCGAAGCGCCTTGCGCCGCGGGCTTCTGGGACACCTGAGCGAACATCGATACGTTGCACAGCAACAGTACGCCGACGGCAACCAGGACAGCTTTGATACTCTTCTTCTGCATTATGGTCTCCCTCCGAATCTCTCGGGTACATTTCGATTGTAAAGACAGCAAGAAAGAACGTTCATACCAGCGGCATTCTCGCAGCTCGTTGTTGGCGCAACATCGTTGGCGCAACGTCCAATAACATCGATTGACCGGTCATGAACGTAATGGCCCAGTTACACAGCTCGGTTCTTAGGCCTGGGAGCGCGTGATTAGCCATTCTTGCGAACTGGGCTGAGCTTGTTCCCTCTTCGGGCAGACGTTGCACGCAGCTTATTGCGATGATGCACAACGAGGGGACGAATCTCAGCGCTCACCAGGCGCTCCGCTTTTGCAGGGTCCGCATCATAATCAGGATCGAACATCGCGATCACGGCGGCCGCGCGAATGCAATAGCGTCTCGCCCAGTCACTGTGGATCAGGGTGCGTTGGACTGCTCTCCAATGCTCTGTTTCGCTTCCCGGATTGCTCGCGACTTGTGCTGAATCGTCGTAGATTGGGTCGTTGATGGCAGCGAGAAACTGAGTGAATTCCTCGAGATTCACTCCCATCTGAAACACAAGCTGGCTTAATGCCATCTGCTGGGACGCGGTTAGCCGATCGAACTCACGGCAGTACGCCCTCGCGTTGTGAACGGCCTGTACAGCCGAGATCTGCAGTAACTCCGTCGCCTCTTCGTCGGTCAGTTGCGGTGAAAGTTGATGAGTCCTGATCCTCCGGCGAAAGTTCCTTTCCTGCCAAGTGTTCAGATTGCGCTCGAACTCGTCGAGTATCATCTGCAGCCTCTCTGAACTAAGGCCCGCCGCCTGCCACAATTCAGCACTCGACGGCTCAATAAATGTATGTGGATTGAGAGGGTCGCGCTGTGGGTGCTCCGTCTTTCTAACATCGAGACTGAAGCCC
This sequence comes from Terriglobales bacterium, assembly GCA_035483045.1. Classification (GTDB taxonomy): domain Bacteria; phylum Acidobacteriota; class Terriglobia; order Terriglobales; family Acidobacteriaceae; genus Acidiflorens. The sequence goes on along the minus strand of DATHQD010000002.1, from coordinate 149,643 downwards.
GCGCCGATAAGCGGCCGACTCGTTTTGGGGTCGGGATAGGCCGCCAACACCCAGCTCTCATGCCTACTGTCACGAAGGATGTCCATCAGCATCTCGAGGTTGAACTTGATGCCGGAATCCAGGTGGCTAAAAAACGGTTGGGGCAGATACGAAATCTCGGGCGACTCGGTGAGAAGCGCTGAATTCAAGTCTTTCAGAAGTAGACTTTCAGGGCCAAGGAAAGCAGATGGCGCTGGCGGCACTTGCCTCTGCGTGGATTGCCCCGTGGAATGTGGAGCGGAGGCTGCCATTGCGAATACAAAGGCCACAGCCAGAAGGCGTTGTTTTATAGCCGTCATCTTCCCCAGGGCTGCCCGAGTCTACGGAGACCATCGCTTACGCTGGTGATTCCCGCGCCACGAGCGCGATCACCTATGGATTGTCGTCATTTAAGGACCGAGCGGCCTACTGTCAAAGCTCACAGGCTCTGAAGTTCTCGGTGAGTTGCGTGGTTTCAACACGCTGGTCACAGGTAGTTGATGTAAGATCCCGATTTCAGTTTCACCAACAATTCCGGTCGTAAGCTAGGATTTCATTCAGGAGCAACTCGTGGCACTCTTGCTGCTCGGACTCGCCTGCCTCGCTTGGGCGGGCTATAGCTTGATTACCGGAAAGGGCTACTACAAGGGTTGTCCTCCCGGCGGTTTTGACCGTACTCGGGATCCCTTCAGTTTTTGGACTCCGACCCTCATCATCTTCGCTCTCGGGGTGTTTGTGATTCTGGTTTTTCTAGGCGTGATTCCATTAGCGCCGCGATCGTATCGTCAATGAAGGCGGGAGAAGCAGTCGTTGAAGAAGCGTGGCGCGGATGAATGCGGTTTACTCTGCTTGAACGAAATCACGTCTCCGATGGGTCGGGCGGCTTCGGAGCATTCGCCAGCACCTTCAACTCTAATCCCTTCAGTGTACCCAGCGAGTAGGCCGCAGATTCGCATTCTTGAACGCCGGTCTTGAAATTCAGCGAGTCAAGAAGGCGTCCCGTGACGATACGTTTGACGTCTCTGATTCTTTCCGCAAATTCGTCGAGTCGTATCTCTACCAGACCGGCCTCGGAGAGAACTCTCCACACCTGCAGCTCGTCGGGTTTATCATCGGATGGATTCACAGTCCCAAACCTCATTCTATTCACTCGACCTATTCACTCGACCTCGGACTCCAGCTCCCGATCAGTCGTCATCACTCTTTTTCTTTGTCTCGGCCTTGTACTTGGGACTCTGCCGGCTTGAACCTGAGGTATGTGTACGCCAGATACTGGTTCAGCTCCGCCCAGAAAGGCTGGTCCCGTTCGCGAGGATCCAATCCGGCTGCGGCCATCGAAAAGAGCCGCTCCTCACATTCCTCTCGCTCCTGGTCAGTGACCTCACTAATTTTGCGCCACGCCTGTGGCTGGGGGCAGCCCAAGATTCTATGCTCTGGTATCACTCGCCCGTCCTCAAGAACGAAATCTCGCCAGACCAAGCCCCAATGTACTTCTTTGAGAGCGGCCGTTTCGGATACGGTGGATGCGGTGGAAGATCTTAGCGAAATGATCTGGTCTGCCTCCGGAGGCCAGTTCGCCGCGGTAGATAGCTGCTTTGCCGTGGACTTCATCATTCGCGCACCGGCGGAATCCGGCTTAATTGCTCTCTTCCGGATTCGGTTTGCGGCTGACGATCCGGGGTCCCTGTGCATCTGGCCTAGGCCAATCGCTGCGCGACAAAACCCGGTCCACCGCCTGCTCTACCCTCAACATAAAGCTTGCATCTGGATCCAACACCGCGGTTGAGGTGGACAATGCCATACCCAGAGTATTCGCGTTCGTAGCTGCCTCGACCCTTGGCACCAGGTGGGGCTGTTGTTGCAGATAGCCGATCCAGACCACAGTGACGGCATTGTACGCCGTGCTCTTCACTAGACTGATAAGCGCGGCGTGACCATTGCCATACCACATCACAACACTGACCAGGATTAGCTCAACGCTGGCAAAGATTCCGAATCCGAGCGCTATGCCGAATACCTGCTGCCGCGAGCAGTTTATGAAAATGCGGCAAAGAACCATCAGTAGCAGGAAGAGCCCAAGCTGCATCAGGCGCACGCTGCGATCAAAGGCTAGTACCGTTGCTACGACCCTGTCTCCCCCCGCTTCGCTACTAGACCACGCACCTAGAATTGCAAGCAGAAAGAGCAGTCCGCACGACCATCGGAATATGGTGGTTCCCAAAATCTGCACACCTCCATACTCCCTGAAGAGACTGCGTAATATTTCTTCCATCACCGCGACCGTAAAGATCACACTGAGGACGTTTCCGACCCAGTACGCGTAGAAGTAGTTCTCCGGGAAATACCTGTACACGACAAACAAGCATGCCGACTTGAGGGTCTGAAACAGGATGTAGGAAAAGAATCGGGGAAACACCCCGCTGACCCGGCGGCGCACCATGAAGATCAGAAGGGTGATCTGCAAGAGTGGACCGGCAAGCCAGTTCACGTACATTAACCAGTTCATTGTATTGGGTAGGTAACGCTCGAAAGCATACCTATCCCTCGACCGCTCTGCAACATCTATTTAGCGCGGCCCGGCCGGTCTCGATTTTATGAGCTCACCCCCCTAGATTTACTTCGTGCATTTCGAGGGGCGGCACAAGGGCATCGGGTCGCTACCATCAGCAACGACCACAGCCTGTTCTGCTCGAATCGCAGAATTGCCAGACGGCGAAGCACTCGTCGAGATTGCGCTGTACAACCCAGCCAGTGCCACAACGGTTAGCAGGACTTCCATTACCTTGTTCATCGGGGGAGGTCTCCTTCGCGCATACTTCTACGCGTGGCGAAGTATATGCCTAGTCGATGCTTTGTGAGCGCCAGGCCCTGTGGATAATCGGCGTTTTTTTTAGGATCCGTGCGCTGCTAACTCTGGAGTCGGCGCCGTCACGCGACGGTTTGGCCGCTCTGCGGGCAAATCTCACGGTGTGGCGGGGCGACTCAGTGAAAGCCGGGGCCTGCCATCTCAGACAATGGATTGTCGAAAAATGCCACCCTGCCTGACACTGCCCGCGCCCCGGAGTCGAGTCGAACAATCGTGTCCAGCACTTGCACAGGCGCAGACCGTCCGTGCCGTTTTTCGCCTGTTTTCATCAACGATACTGCCGGGATATCCGAGCGGGTCTTGTGCACGTTAAAAGGTGGTGAGAATAGCCAGACGGCACTGTCAGGTCTGCCAGTACTAGCGAGGTTTTCCCACGCGTAGTTTTGCGCGCAGGGAGCGACGGCTCCACGGGGCTACTCCTATGAAAAAAATCAATCTCCCCATCCTCGCGCTCGCTGGCTGCACGCTCGTCGCGGTCGTGACAAGCATCGGCTGCAACAACAAGCCTGGATCGACCTCTGACACCAAGCCGGTGGCCACTCAAGCCGTGCCGAAAATGAAGATGACCACGGACATTCCCCCGTCCATCACGACGCCCGATTCCGTCGAGACTCGGATCGGAACCCTCAAGTTCTTCGACGGTTTCCCGGACGACAAGACTACTCAGTTGGTTTACGACAACCTCGATTTCCAGCGCGGTGTCCAAGCGTTCCTGCGGGGCATCCCGGGTGCCTCAATCCAGGCCTTCGTTCCCGCGGCTAAGAAGTACGGTGGCGTCGAAGGCAACGTCATGATCTTCGAGGACCTCATGGACTCGAAGGCGCTCTGGCTGACGCCGAACAACTCGAGCGTTTATTTCCTCACTTGGATCGACACTACCAACGGGCCGATCGTGATGGAGACCCCGCCGAATGTCCTCGGCGTGCTCGACGACCACTGGTTCCGCTGGATCGGCGACTATGGCAATGCCGGGCCCGACAAGGGCCAAGGCGGCAAGTTCTTGTTCCTTCCTCCCGATTACAAAGGGGAAGTGCCAAAGGGCTATTTCGTCGTCCGCTCTGCAACTTACGGAGTGTGGGCGCCCGGACGTGGGATGTTGGTGAACGGCGACCCTAAGCCGGCCGTAGAGAGCATCAAGAAGCTCCTTAAAATCTACCCGCTCGCGCAAGCCGCTCATCCGCCGGTCACAAAATTCACCAACATGAGCGGTGTTCCGCACAATACGATTCACGCGAATGATTTCCACTTCTACGAGGAAATTCGCGACATCCTGGAGATGGAGCCGAACGAGTCGCTGGACCCGGAGACGCTGGGCCTGTTTGCCTCCATCGGCCTGCAGAAGGGCAAGCCCTTCGCGCCGGACGAGCGCATGAAGAAGATCCTCACCGAGTCCGCTGCAGTCGCTAATGCGACGGCGCGTGCCCTCTCTTTCCGGAGTCGCGACGAGGCAAGCTACCTCTACCCGGGTAGCTCGTGGTGGATTCCATCGAACTCCGGATACCAATTTCTGCTTGCACCCGGTGTGTTTGATTTGGACAGCCGCTCCGGCTTTCACTACTGGGCAACGGGAGTCACGCCCGCGATGTTCGCCAAGATGGTGGGCAAAGGCTCGCAATACGCGGCCGCATTTACCGACCGATCACACCACGCGCTCGACGGCAGCAAGACGTATAAGGTGCATCTTCCGCCCCACATCCCGGCGAAGGACAACTGGTCGTTTACCCTGTACGACAACCAGACTCGCTCGTGTTTGCAGACCGACCAGCGCTTCCCGAGCGTCAACAGTTTCGATAAAGGACTCATGACCAACCCGGACGGCTCGACCGACGTCTGGTTCGGCCCGAAGCTGCCGGAAGGAGCACCCGACGCGAACTGGGCGCAGACCATCCCCGGCAAAGGATGGAACATGCTCTTCCGCCTCTACGGCCCGCTCGAACCCTGGTTCGACAAGACTTGGCGCGTAGGCGAGGTCGAACTCGTGCAGTAATCCCAAACCGTCGGAACCGGTTAAGAGAGACTCGTGGCGTAGAGTGCTGTCGTTGGCAATGATCCATCACCTACGGTGGGTGTCGTTAGCGAGGAGAAAGTTGGTCGGGACGGCGAGATTTGAACTCGCGACCCCTTGCACCCCAAGCAAGTGCGCTACCAGGCTGCGCTACGTCCCGATCGAATCGCTGCCCTGAAGAAGAACGACAACGGCAGTGTGGGGTTCAACTTCCAAATTCTACACTAGCGCCGCACTCGCCGACCATGCTCTTGCGAAAACCTGTCAAGCCCACATCTCCACCGTTTTCCCGCCAACCCGTTTCCCCCGGTTGTCAATTGTGCTCGACTTAACGTACTCTGCGGCGCATGAGAATTCGAACCTCGCCGACCTCTTTGTGGGTTGCCGTCCTGCTGCTCGCTACCTCGCCGCTTCTCGCCTCCGCGCAGTCCGCGCCCCAAGCCTTCACGCTCGAGCAAGTGCTAAGTTCACCCTTTCCCACCAACCTGGTCGCCGCCGATCACGCTGGCCGCATCGCCTGGGTCTTCGCTTATAAAGGCGCGCGCAACGTGTGGGTTGCGGACGCTCCCAACTTCGAGGCGCGGCAGGTCACGCACTACGAAGGCGACGACGGCATGCCTATCGCCGCCTTAAAGCTCACGCCCGACGGAAAGACCGTCGTCTATGCCCGCGGCACCGAGGTCAACGGCGCTGGAGAAACTGCCGACCCCACCAGCAACGTCGAGAAGCGCTCGCAGCAGGTCTGGGCGGCAGATGTCGACAGCGGCCAGCCGCGCCTGCTCGGCGATATGGGCTGCGATGAAGAAGGATGCGAGGACATTCAAATCTCGCCGAGCGGCGAGTTTGCCGTCTGGTCGGCGAAGAAACAAATCTGGATCGCGCCGATCTACCCCAAAGCCGCATCCGCGCAGGCCAACAATAACGACAAAGATAAAGATAAAAGTAAGGACAAAGACAAAGACAAAGACGCCGCCAAGGCTAAGCCGCTCTTCTTCGCGCGCGGCAACAACCAGCAGCCGCAGTGGTCGCCCGACGGAAAGAAAATAGCCTTCGTCAGCGATCGCGGCGATCACAGCTTTGTAGTCATCTACGAATTCGGCAGCAACACGCTGCATTACGTTTTGCCGAGCGCCGATCGCGATCTCTTCCCGCGCTGGTCGCCCGATGGCACTCAGATCGCCTTCGTGCGCCTCATCGGCAAAGAGATGAAGCTGCCCATCATCCCGCTATTGCCGCTGCCCTGGTCGATCTTTATTTATGACGTCGCCGGCGATTCCGGCCGCGAGATTTGGAAGAGCGGCCGCGACCTCGACGATTCGCTGCCCTATCTGACCGAAGGTAACTCCCTCAAATTCGCCGCGAAAAATCGCATCATCTTTTCGTCCGAGCAAGACGGATGGAACCACCTCTATTCCGTCGCGACCACCGGCGGCGCGGCCACGCTGTTAACTCCGGGAAAGTTCGAGACGGAAGATGTCGCGCTCAGTGGCGACAAGACCTCTGTCATTTATTCGTCGAACCAATACGATCCCGACAAAAATCCGCTGGACATCGACCGACGCCATCTCTGGCGAGTCGGCGTCGAAGGCGGAAAGCCCGAAGCAGTAACTCGTGGCGCGACCATGGAATGGACTCCACTAGAAGTGGCAGGCAAAGTCGTCTGCCTCGGCTCAACGGCCACGACTCCGGCAATGCCGTACGTCGTAACCTCATCTGGCCGCGAGATGATCGCAAAGGCCGCGCTGCCCGCCGACTTCCCGTCCTCCCAGCTAGTCACGCCGAAGCAAGTGATCTTCAAAGCTGCTGACGGATGGGAGATTCACGGCCAGCTGTTCGAGCCAAAGCAAGCCGGCAAGCGCCCTGCGCTGATCTTCATCCACGGTGGCTCGATCCGCCAGATGATGCTCGGCTTCCATTACATGGATTACTACCACAACGCCTACGCCATGAATCAATATCTCGCCAGCCGCGGGTACGTCGTGCTCTCGGTCAACTACCGCACCGGCATCATGTACGGCCGGCAGTTCCGCGAGCCGAAAGATGGAGGCCCGCGCGGCGGCGCCGAATATAAAGACATTGTTGCAGGCGGGAAATATCTGCAAAGCCTGCCGAACGTCGATGCGAAGAGAATCGGCTTGTGGGGTGGATCCTACGGAGGCTACCTGACTGCGATGGGCCTCGCGCACGACTCCGATCTGTTCGCAGCCGGAGTCGATCTGCACGGCGTCCACGACTGGTCCGACTTCAAAGAAGAAATTCCAGCCGACGCACCCGATCACGACGCCTTCATGAAGTTGGCATTTCAGTCTTCACCGAACGCGGCAATCGCAACCTGGAAGTCGCCCGTGCTGTTAATCCAGGGAGACGACGATCGCAACGTCCCCTTCTCGCAGACCGTCGACCTATTGCAACGCTTGCGCGAACAAAAAGTCCACGTCGAAGAGCTAGTCTTTCCAGATGAGATTCACGGCTTCCTGATGTGGAAGAGTTGGATCAGAGCCTATGGCGCCACTGACGAGTTCTTTGGGCGGGAGATGAAATAAGAAAATCTGTAGTTGGTGATTTGTTATTTGCAATTTTATGCCGCAGCTCAGCGAATCTTTGTCAGGTCGACCATTGCGCCAAGAAGAACGTGACCTGATCCTTCCGCTGCTCTCTGAGGTGTATGACAGCATAGAACTGGAAAAGATCCTCGCAGATTCGAGGGTTACGGATATGCAGGACGGCGGAATGGGCAGCCTCCAATTCGGTGTCCGGGAACATCGGTCCTTCGGAAAGGTCGTAGCAAAGGCCCGCTACGTGGACAGTGACGGAGTTCTAGTTAGTATCGTCATTAACACCGATAGGGAGGGAAAACTGTTCGAGCTGGACTTTTGGAAGGTAGATTTTTCCCGACTAAAACGTTACCCGACAGACTCGGATCTGTTAATCGAACATTGACACACCCTGATCTGGCAATCACAGATTACAGAGCATTAGCCACAAACGCGTTTTTGATCCGCTCCCAGGTAACATCCAGCGTCTCCGGCAGCACTCGCGTCTCGCCCACCACGCTAAGAAAATTGGCATCCGCAACCCAACGCGGCAGTATGTGCATGTGGATGTGTCCCGCCACGCCCGCCCCCGCTGCCTTTCCAATATTCATTCCGAGATTGATTCCGTCGGGCACATAAAGCTTCCGCAGGACGGCCTCCATCTTCTGGGTCAGCGTCATCATCTCGTTTGCCGCCTCGATAGGCAGCTTCAACAACTCGTCGAGATGCGCGAAGGGCACGACCATCACATGCCCGTTCGTATAAGGGTAAGTATTGAGAATGACGTAGCAATGCGTCCCGCGATGAACAATGCGCGCCTGCTTGTCGCTCTGTTTCGGCAGTTCGCAAAATATGCAGCCCGAAATCAGGTCGGCGCCAGTGACATACGCGTAGCGCCAGGGAGTCCAGAGGTGGTCCATGCGTGGAGAGTAGCAGAACCAGCCGGCATCAGGCTAACGCGCGATCCCGACGAATGAATCGTCACAAGACGGACGAATTAACAGAGACTCAAATATCGCCAAAGAACAATCGCTAATAAGTAACCAGCAGGTAACTTCGGCGCGTGCCGCGCAAATGTAACGACTCCATGAATTTTTTCAATCCCGCCGAAATCCTGCGTTTCGCGTTTGACACTCTTCCAAAGCGATTGCTATAGTCAAAGAGTCCCTATTGGACGCGGTTTCGAACCAGCTGGAATTGTCCTAGGGTCGTCCGCCAGGTCGGCCTCAACGCAACCTAATGACCACGCCAGCAGTCCGCTATGCCACGTCCCGCATGAGTTGCGCGCCAACGCGCGCGACACAGAGCTTATGAGCTTGTTCGACGACAGCACCGCCCGCAATCTTGAATCCAGCGTTCAAACCATGACATCTACAAACGATACCCACACCGGCGGCCCGGCCGTTTTAGACGCGCCCGAGCACGCACAACCATCCTCCGCGGAAACTACCTCCGCTATTGCCGAAGCTCCTGAAATGAATTCGCAACACGAAAATTCTGAGGCGCCCACTCCCGAAACGGCCACAGCCGCGAGCGATGATTTCGCCGCCGCCCTGCAGAGCTTCGAGACTGAAACCGAAGAAGCCGTTGGCGAAGACCACGTCATCAAGGGCCGCGTCGTCAAGCTGACCGCGACCCACGTGGTCGTCGATTACGGCGCAAAGTCCGAAGGCATGGTGCCGCTCACGGAAGTTCTCGATCACGAGGGCAAGCCCAAGTTCCAGCCCGGCGACGAGATCGACGTCATGCGCGAGAAGGGTGAAACCGAAGAGGGCTACGTCAACCTCTCGCACCTCAAAGCGCAGCGCCTCCGCTCATGGGATGAAATCGAGCGCGCCTACAACGAGAAGAAGCCGATTAAAGGCGTCGTCGTCGAGCGCATCAAGGGCGGCCTCACCATCGACATTCAGGGCGCCCGCGCCTTCCTGCCTGGTTCGCAAGTCGACCTCCGTCCCATCCGCAACCTCGATGGCATGAAGGGTCAGACGATGGAAGTCGCCATCATCAAGCTCAATAAAAAGCGCGGCAACATCGTCGTTTCGCGCAAGCAGCTTCTCGAAGAAGAGCAGAACGAAAAGCGCGGCAAAACTCTCGAGCACCTCGAAGAGGGCAGCGTCCTGACCGGCATCGTCAAGAACCTCACCGAATACGGCGCCTTCGTTGACATGGGCGGAATCGACGGCCTGCTCCACATCACCGACATGTCTTGGGGACGCCTCACGCACCCGCGCGATCTCGTCAACGTCGGCGACCAGATTCAAGTCAAAGTCCTGAAGTATGACAAAGACAAGCAGCGCGTGTCGCTAGGATTCAAGCAGCTCACGCCCGATCCGTGGCTCGATGCCGAGCATCGCTATCCCGTAGGCGCGCACGTCCACGGCCGCGTCATCAGCGTCACCGACTACGGAGCTTTCGTCGAACTCGAACAGGGCATCGAAGGCCTCGTCCACGTCAGCGAAATGACCTGGTCGAAGCGCATGAAGCATCCATCGAAGCTCGTCAACGTAGGCGACGAGGTCGATTGCGTCGTCCTCAGCGTCAATCCAACCGAACGCCGCATCTCGCTCGGCATGCGCCAGCTCGCCTCCAACCCATGGGATACGCTGCACGATAAATATCCTGTCGGAGCGACCGTCGAAGGCCGCGTCCGCAATCTCACAGAGTTTGGAGCCTTCATCGAAATCGAAGATGGAATCGACGGCTTAGTCCACGTCAGCAATCTAAGCTGGACGACGCGCGTCAAGCATCCGTCCGAAGTCTTGAAGAAGGGCGACAAAGTAAAGGCCGTCATTCTCGCCATCGAGCCTGACAAGCGTCGGCTCTCGCTTGGCGTGAAGCAGATGCAGCCCGACGTTTGGGATTCCTTCTTCGCGCAGCATCGCATCGGTGACATCGTGCATGGCAAGATTCTGCGCGTGGCGAACTTCGGCGCATTTGTCGAAATTGCTCAAGGCATCGAAGGCCTCTGCCACAACTCCGAGGCCGTCGATGGCAACGGACAACCGATGCATCTCGAACCCGGCAACGAGTACGACTTCAAGATCATTAAGATGAATCAGGAAGAAAAGAAAGTTGGCCTAAGCATCCGTGCGGTCGGCGAAGAAGCGTCGCGCCAGGAAGTCGAGTCCTACAAGCACCCGTCTTCCACATCATCATCCAACAGCACCACCATCGGCGACTTGATCTCGTGGAAGCGCGCCGGCGGAGACAGCAACTAACATCTATTTGCATTGCGAGTTATAAGGCCACCGGCAGCGGTGGCCTTCTTTCTTGCCGGCAGTTGTTCATCCAACCTTACGCAAATTTTCAAAGGGGACCTGCCCCCACCTGAGTCCCAGTCGAACCCTTTCTCATCCAACGACCATGAATCTAGAGTTGGATGGAAAACGCGCACTCGTCACCGGATCGACCGCAGGCATCGGATACGCCATCGCAGAAGCTCTGGCCCGCGAAGGTGCGAGCGTCATCGTAAACGGGCGGACGGAAGCGCGCGTTGAGCATGCGACCAAATCGATTCTAGCCATTCATCCCCGAGCGAAAGTCGAAGGACTCGCTGCCAATCTCGGCAGCGCTGACGGAGTCCGCGCCGCCATTGAGCGGCTCACCGACGTCGATATTCTCATCAACAACCTCTCGATCTTTGAGCCCAAGCCCTTCGAGCAGATTCCAGATGAAGATTGGTTTCGCTTTTTTGAAGTCAATGTCATGAGCGGAGTCCGCTTGAGCCGCCAATATCTTCCCGGCATGAAGGCTCGCAACTGGGGGCGTATCATCTTCATCTCCAGTGAATCAGCCGTGCAGATTCCCGCCGAAATGATTCACTACGGCATGACAAAAACTGCGGAACTAGCGATCTCTCGAGGCCTGGCGGAAACGACCGCCGGTACCGGCGTCACCGTGAACGCCGTCCTCCCCGGCCCGACCGCTTCCGAAGGAGTGAAGAAATTTATCGATTCGTTGTCGGCAGGGTCCAAGCAAACCAAGGCGGAATTTGAGAAAGAATTCTTTCGCAACATTCGCCCTAGCTCTTTGCTGCGCCGCTTCGCGCGCCCCGATGAAGTCGCGCCTCTGGTTGTGTTTCTCTGCAGCCCGCTGGCCTCGGCCACCAACGGCGCTGCCCTGAGAGTTGATGGCGGAGTTGTGCGTTCGATTGTCTAAGACCTTCTTCGTGAACCTTCGTGACCTCTGTGGTGAACGATTTCGCAAACCGCGCCACTATCGAAGCCGCCGTTGCGGATCGGCGATTACGCTCGTTTCGCGGCAGCCACGCTCGATCGGCCTGTGAGATTGAACGCAGTGTTAACCAGTCCCACGTGCGAGAATGCCTGGGGAAAATTGCCTAACAGTCGCTTCGATGTAGGATCATATTCTTCCGCCAGAAGGCCGACATCATTGCGAACCTCCAGCAACCGCTCGAACAACCGCACTGCATCTTCATGGCGCCCCTGCAACTCGTAATTGTCCGCGAGCCAGAATGAGCAGGGAAGAAACGTTCCCTCTCCATGAGGCAAACCGTCGACGGCGGGATCTTGCGTGTACCGTCCGACGAACCCATTTTCCACGAGATGGGTTTCGATCGCTTTCACCGTGCCGATCACGCGCGCATCATTCGCCGGCAAGAATCCCACCAGCGGCATCATGAGAATGGCGGCGTCCAGGTGCTTGCTTCCGTAATACTGCACAAAGGAATTCATGTCAGCGTCAAAGCCCTGCCGGCAAACCTGCTCATGGATGGCATCGCGGAGCTTGCGCCACCGCGCCACGTCCCCCTTGAGACGGCCCAACTCCGCGGACTTGACCACACGATCGACGGCGACCCACGCCATCATCTTCGAGTGAACGAAATGCCGCCGCGGTCCGCGCATCTCCCAAATACCGTCATCCGGCTGCTCCCACCCCGTCTCCAGAAAATCCATCATCGCCGGCGCCACGTCCCCGCGTCGATGCTGCGGCGACCCGAGTCCGGCTTGACGCCCCTGAAAGAGCGCATTGGCCACCTCGCCAAAAATATCCAGCTGATACTGCTTGTAGGCGGCATTTCCAGTTCGCACTGGCACCGATTTCTCGTATCCCTCCAGCCACGGCAGTTCCAATTCCGTGAGCCGGCGTTCGCCGCGCAGCCCATAGAGAATATTCATTTCGGCCGGGCTGCCAGCGACAGCGCGCAGAAGCCACTCCCGCCACTCTCGCGCCTCATCCAGGTACCCGGCATTGAGCAAGGCTTGCAGAGTGAAGGTTGCATCGCGCACCCAGCAGAAACGGTAGTCCCAGTTGCGCACGCCGCCCGGCTGTTCCGGCAGAGAAGTTGTTGGCGCCGCCACGATTCCGCCCGTCGGCAGAAACGTTAAACCTTTGAGCGTGATCAGCGAGCGCAGCACCACCTCTCGCCACGGACCCTTATAAGAACAACGACCCGACCATTCTTGCCACCATTTCTCCGTCTTCTCCAGCGCCGCTTCAATGTCAATCGGGTCGGGCATTGGCCGATGCGAGGGATTCCAGGTCAGATTGAAGAAGACCCTTTGTCCTTTGGCGACCGTGAACTCTGCCTGCGTCCTCATGTTTTCACTGCGAAGCGGCACGTCCGTCCGCAGGACAATCATGTCCGGCCCAGCGATGGCGAGAAGCCCGTCTTCGATCCTATGAACCCACGGCACCACTGATCCGTAATCGAAACGAATGGTAAGGTCGAGGTTCATGCGAACCTGTCCTCGCGTGCCTTCCACAATGCGAAGCAGTTCAGGCTGTTCTTCATGAGTGACCATGCAATCGATAAGCTTTACGGATCCGCTCCCGGTTTCGAACTCAGTCTCCAACACTAGGCTCCCGTCGCGATAGCAACGGCGAATAGATCGAATCGGGTCCGCTGGCGAGATTGACCAGCGCCCATTGTCGGCCGTTCCGAGCAGCGCGGCGAAACAGGCGCCCGAATCAAAGAAAGGAAGGCACAGCCAGTCAATCGAACCCTGCTTTGAAACCAGGGCAGCGGTATAGCTGTCGCCGATCATCGCGTAGTCTTCTATGGGCGTCGACAGAACTTTCCCTCCGGCAAATCACAGTTGGATTGAGTTGGTGTGGTTTTGGATGCCTGAAGACTCGACGACGAGTCCGTTATTCTCTTAGGTGGGTTCCCAACATCCAGAAGACTGAAAAGCCAGCTAAAGAGGGATCGGCGGAGAGCTATGCGGTGCCCTGTCCGCGAACCAATAAGGCTTTCACGTCAACCGGCCGCTCCTGCTCATTCACGCAAAACATATCCCGCGGCCGCAGCTTCATCAGCCGCGCCATGAAGACTTCCGGCAGTTGCGCTATGCGCGTGTTGTAGGTATTGACGTCGTCGTTAAAAAACTCGCGGCGGTCAGCGATCCGCTCTTCCAGCTCAGAGATACGATTCTGCAGCGCGAGAAAATTCTGGTTTGCCTTGAGCTGCGGATACCCCTCAGCCACCGCGAAGAACGATCGCAATGCGCCTGTCATCAACAAATCCGCCTGAGCCTTCTGCGGAATGCTGCTCGCATTGATCGAAGCGGCTCGTGCCTGCGTAACCGCCTCCAGCGTCTGCCGCTCGTGATCCATGTAGCTCTTGACGCAAGCCACCAGGTTCGGAACCTCATCGTGCCGTTGCTTAAGGAGAACGTCGATGTTGGCCCATGCCCTCCCCATTTCATTCTGTAGGCGCACCAGTCCGTTAAAGACGATGACGGCATAAATCGCGGCTCCGGCAATCAGCAAAAAAAAGGCGGCAAAGTCAAAAAGTGGCATAACCGTTGTCGGGTAATTCGCGCAGGGGTCACGATCGAATGTAAAGCAAGAGAAACTCGGCCAACAAGTTACGCTGGTTCCTGCAGAGGCGGCCTTATTTGCCCTCACCCTTGGTGTTTATTTTCAGGTCGATGTAGACCTGCTGGCGATCGTCGAACTGGCTGACCGTCTTGGTGTGGCTCTTGTGGTTGTTGAACTGCGCGTAGACCTCATAGTCGATGCTGGGCTGGAGGGCGGGGAAGCGGTAGGTTCCATCCGCGCCCACAATGTAGGTCTTTACGGCGCGGGTGTGAGTGTTGGTCAGGTAAACCACAGCGTCCGGCAGAGGACTATCGCCACCGTCGAGCACCTTGCCGGTAAGCAGGCGGGTCTTATCTTCCGGCTTCGAGTCGCGTCCAAACAACTGGGCGGGAGAGGCCAAAATCGGTTTTGGAAAGACCACAGCCGACATAGCCAGTGACGACAGCACCAGCAGCGAAGCCGCAGCTTCAATCATCGCTTTTTTTATCATCGCTTTCTTCATGAATGGCCAGGATTCCATGCCCCCGACTCTGAAAACCATCACGGCGGTCCCTACCAGTCTAAATGAAGACCGATATCCGCACGCTCATCATTGTCGATATGCACGGTTACCTCGGCGCCCGGTTTCAAAGTCTTGCCCGAAGCAAGCTTGTAGCCCTTGAGGTCGGCCCAAACGATGTAGTCGGCGTTGCCAACGGGCACGCGCTGCGCAAATTCGCCTGTGTGGTTTGAATAGAGCTCCCAGCGGGCTTTCCCCGGCTTGTCGGTCGCGCGCCGTACCTTCACCTTGACCCCGTAGAGCGGATGGCCGTCAGGGTCCCAAACCGTTCCATAGATAAGAGCGTAGGGTTGCGGCTTCTCGGAGCCATTGGCGCGGGCGCCTCTAGAGGCTGTGAGACCCGCCAAACCCAGGCCTACCAGAGCCACTATGAAGGGCCGCACGAGATTAATCTGGAACTTGCGGGAATGCACAGAATTCTTCAGGAATCCTCGTCCTCATCTTCCTCTTCGTCGGCTTCCTCTTCGTCTTCGTCGTCTTCAACCTCGTCTTCGCCGACCTTCTTCAGTTCAACCGGATTCACCGTAATTACCTCGAAGTCCGCGCCGCACTCCGGGCAGGAGACGACCGCGCCTTCATCGACCTCATCTTCATCGATGTCGAGATCCGTCTCACAATCAGGGCAGTACACCATTTGTTTTCCTCCACGTTCTGGGTCCCACTGTTATATTTAGTTTCTTCGAGAGGAAAAGGTCAAGTGGCTAACCGAGAAAAATCGAGAATTGCCGAGTCAGCGGCTGTCAGCCGCTATTGCACAAGTTTTGGGGCAGCTCTGCTGATCGCCTTGACGATCACGTTCTGCGCGCCTCTGGGCAGGGCGCAGGAAATGGACCCGCCCCGCCTCGCGTCCGACAAGCACACCGATCCGCACATTGCCGAGGCCATCCGTCAAGTTTCGGCTGAGCACATACACCAGACGATTGAGAAACTGGTCAGCTTCCAGAACCGCTCCACGCTTTCGCCGCAGGACGATGAGTCGATCAAGGCGGGCAAGGGAATTGGCGCGGCCCGCGAATGGATCAAAGCCGAATTTGAGCGCTATTCGAAAGAATGCGGCGGATGCCTGGAGGTCAAGACCGACGCTTTCATCGAGCAGCCTGCGGATCGCATCCCGAAACCGACTCAGATCACCAATGTCTACGCCGTGCTGCGTGGCGGCGATCCAGCGCAGGCTAATCGCATAGTGCTCGTCACCGGCCACTACGATTCACGCAACAGCGACAACGCTAACGGAACCGATCCTGCCCCGGGGGCGAATGATGACGGCAGCGGGACGGCGGTAAGCCTGGAATGCGCGCGGGTTTTGAGCCAGGCTTCGACCAAGAGAAAATTTCCCGCGACCATCATTTTCTTGACCGTCGCTGGAGAGGAGCAGGGCCTGAACGGCAGCAAGCACTTTGCTCAAATGGCGAAGGAGCAGGGATGGAAGCTCGAAGCCGTTTTGAACAATGACATCGTCGGCGGCGACCTGACCGCTGGCCAGGATGCTGAGGTGGTGAGGGTGTTTTCCGAAGGCCTGCCGGCAGCAGCCAGCGAGGCTGAAATCAAGCGCATTCGAATGCTCGGCGGAGAGAGCGACTCCCCTTCGCGCGAGTTGGCCCGATACATTGCCGATGTCGGGCGCTCGTATAACTCCGGCGTGAAGCCCACACTCATCTTTCGCCTGGATCGCTTTTTGCGCGGAGGCGATCACTATTCTTTCAATCAGTCGGGCTTCGCCGCCGTGCGTTTTACCGAATATCGCGAGAATTTTAATCATCAGCATCAGAACATTCGAACCGAGAACGGCATCGAATATGGAGACCTTCCCAAATTTGTAGACTTCGACTATGTGGAGCACGTAGCGCGGCTGAATGCGGCTACACTGGCGTCGTTAGCATCCGCTCCGGCCCCGCCGACGAACGTGAAATTGGTGACGAAAAATCTTGAGAACGACACGACTTTGACATGGGAGCCGGCGCCGGGCGCGACCGCATATGAGGTAGTCTGGCGTTCGACGAGCGCAGCCGATTGGGAGTACGCCCAAACGGTGAGCGGGGCTACGCGTGCAACTCTGAAGGTTTCGAAGGATAATGAGATATTCGGTGTGCGTGCACTCGATGCGGCAGGACATCGCAGTCTGCCGGTGGTACCGGAGCCAGAGAGATAAAAAGATAAAAGGACAAATTGAGTCGCGGACAATCCATCTCGTTCAGCTTTCCTCCTTTCGCGGGATGGGTGAAGCGCATCATCCTCGCCTGCACAGGAATGTACCTTTTCCAGAGGGTGATGGATGTTTTTAGCCCCGGCGTTACGCGTGCGACGGTGGAGTGGTTGGCGCTGATTCCGGCTTCGGTCATGCATGGCGCGGTGTGGCAGTTAGTCACTTATTCGTTGCTGCACGCGAGTTTTGGTCACGTTTTTTTCAACATGCTCACGCTCTGGTTTATTGGCGCGTATCTGGAGCGCGACTGGGGTTCCCGGCGATTTATTGAGTGCTATACGTTCTGCGTTGTGGGCGCTGCGCTGGTAACGATTGCCATCGCATACACACACTTCCTTGGGGCGAGTCCCGCGGTCGCGACGGTGGGCGCGTCCGGGGGAATTTTCGGATTGCTGATGGCGTTTGGAATTCTTTACGCCGACCAGGAAATGTATCTTTTCCCGCTGCCCTTTAGGATCAAGGCAAAGTACCTCGTCGGGATCTGGGTTGTTGTGGCGATCATTGCGGTTTTTGAGCCGTCGCAAGGGGTCGCCGTTTTCGCTCATCTTGGCGGATTGTTATTTGGTTTTCTGTTCGTGAAATTCCTGCCCTCTCGCGGCATGAGCTATGCGGCGTCCGAGCGTTATTTCGGCGTGCGGAATTCTTATTACCGCTGGAAAAGGCGGCGCGCGGCGAGAAAATTTGAAGTTTACATGCGTGACCATGACCGCAAAGTCACCTTCGATGAGCATGGGAATTACGTTCCTCCCGACGATAACGACAAGACGAATGGCGGATCGAAATCGGGGTGGGTTAACTAGCTGTCAGCTCTCAGCCGTCAGTTTTCAGTAAGAACCGCAGCTACCTGAACATCTCTTCAAACTTCGCTACGATGCTGAGCGGAAGGTCTATCGGTCGCGCCTTCCCTTTGAATCCCAGGTCGTGACCTGCGCCTTCCACTATCATTAATTCGGTTTTGGCGGGAATTAACCCGAGCGCCTTACTTACTTCTTCGATACTTCCGAAGGGGTCGCGAGTTCCTTGCACGAACAGGCTCGTCGTGCGCAAATTGGGCAAATGCTGGGTGCGGAGTTGATCAGGCTTGCGCGGCGGGTGTAGAGGATAGGAAAGCAGGAGAAGTCCGGAGACTAGGTCAGGTTCGGCAGCGCAGAGCATGGTGGCTTGGCGTCCTCCATAGGAGTGGCCGCCTAGAAAAACCCTTCCGGGTGAATTTTTTCTGACGGCGGCGACTGCATTGCGTAGACCGGCGCGGTCGCGCTCCGCATTGCCGGGAAATGGCGGGCCGATGCGGCGCTCCTGGCGATAGGGAAGATCGCAGCGCAGGACAACATAGCCGTGTCCCGTGAAGGCTTCACTGAGAGCCACCAGTAGAGGAGCAGCGCAATTCGATCCGGCGCCGTGGGTCAGGATCAGAGCATCGCCGTTCGGCGCATGTGGAGTGTGAATCCAACCTCGGACCGCGGGATCTTGCGAATCGTCGGAAAATGAGAATGTGGATTCCATTCCAGACGCTATTTCTTCTTTCGCCCCGTCGACTGCGCTTTCTCGCTCTCTCCCACCGTATGCAGCCGCATAAAATTTGTCGCCCCAGATGTTAGCTTGGTGCCGGCAACCAGGCCAAGCACGTCTCCGGGGACTAAAAGACCCTTCGGCAACAATTCTTCTTCGGCAGTTCGAAGCATGGCTTCGGCCGATTCCCATTCCGGCTTGTGAACGGGGTGTACGCCCCACAGCGCGTTCATGCGATTGCAGACTTCGGCGCGACGGCTGAAAGCATAGATGCAGACTTTGGGACGATGCTTCGAAAGCATGCGCGCCGTGTTGCCGCTCTCGGTGAAGACTGCGATGGCACGCATGGGTAAATCCTCGGCAGCATGCGCAATCGACTCGCAGATCGTCTCCGCAACGGAATATTGATGTTCGTCATTATCGCGGCGGCGGCGGGGCGCGGGCGGCAGTTTTGCGATGCTGGCCTCTGCCTCGAGAATGATGCGAACCATCATGGCCACAGTCTCACGCGGATAGCGCCCTTTGGCGGTTTCTCCCGAGAGCATGACGGCGTCGCTGCCGTCGAAAATCGCGTTGGCTACATCGCTCGCTTCAGCGCGGGTGGGCCGGGGGCTGTCAGTCATCGACTCGAGCATCTGAGTTGCGGTGATGACGGGACGGCGCCACACTCCGGCGCGCTGGATGACGAGCTTTTGAATGATGGGAACACGCTCGGGCGGCAACTCGACGCCGAGATCGCCGCGGGCGACCATGATTCCATTCGTGACTTCGAGAATCTCTTCGAGGCGCTCGATGGCTTGCGGCTTTTCAAGTTTGGAAATGATGGGCACCGATTTTCCAAACTGGCGCATCAGCGTTTTTGCAGTGCGAATGTCGTCGGCCGAGCGGACGAAGGAAAGCGCGACTACGTCGACTCCCAGCTTAAGCCCGAACTGGAGATCGAGTTTGTCTTTCTCGGTGAGGACGGGAATGGCGACGGCCGTGCCGGGGAGATTGATTCCCTGATGCTCGCCTAGCGTTCCACCGTTGAGAACTTCGCACTCGACATCGTCGCCGTGAATGGTGCGCACCCTAAGCTCGATGCGTCCGTCGGACAAGAGAATGCGGGCGCCGGGCTCAACTTCACGCGCCAGGCCGGCAAAGTCAGTAGAGATGAGAGAGGCTGTGCCTGGTATTTTACGCGGAGTTATGGTGATAACGGAGCCAGACTTAAGCTCGACGCGCTTGCCATCTTTAAGCCGGCCAGTGCGAATCTTCGGGCCTTGCAGATCCTGAAGAATGCAAATGGTGCGCTTCAGATCGTGCGCCGCGCGGCGTAGCCGCTCGATGCGGCTGGCATGCTCGGCGTGGGTTCCGTGAGAAAAGTTTAGGCGGGCGACGTCCATGCCGGTGAGCATGAGGGCGCGAATCACCTCATCGGAGTCGCATGCGGGGCCGATGGTGCAAACAATTTTCGCGCGGCGAAGAGGATGCGCTTCCTCCTCCAGAAGTGGAATGGTGGTAGAAAGATCTCCTTCAACTAGATCAGGTTTGCGTTGTTTCAGGTGCTTCCTCTTTCTGAAAATGACGGTGCTTATATTTTACGAGACGATTCGAGCTCACGCGCGCGACTTGAAGTATCAGTTGGTCGTGGGAGTTGGCGGAGGGGGAGCTTTGGTCAGGGTGCGCGGGAAAAGCATAGCGTTGAATTCGGCGCCGATCAAAACGACGAGCGAGATGAGGTACATCCAGACCAGAAGCGCTATGCCCACGCCGAGTGAACCATAGATGACGCTATAGTCGACGTAATGTTGCAGATACCAGCCGAAGAGCGCGGAGGAAATCAACCACATGGCTGTAGAGAGAACGGCGCCAGGCAAGACGCTGTGCCAGGGTTGGGTGCGGGGGACGGCGTTGTGATAGATGAGTTGGATCACGGCGATGCTGGTCATGATGGCGACGATCCAGCGAAATAAGCCCCAGAGCAGCAGGATGATTGGGCCGAATTCGTGGCCGATGTGAAAAAGAACACGGGTTTCGATGCGGCTGCCGAAGGCGACGAGAATGGTCGAGAAGGTCAGCGGAATGCCCGCCATGATAACCAGCGAGATCGCGATCACGCGCTCTTTGAGCAATCCCCAGGTTTTGGGAAGCTGGTAGGCGCGGCGAAATCCATCCATCCAGGAGATGATGACGCCAGAAGCGCTCCAGACCGTCAGCAGGGAAGTCGTGAACAGCAGGCCGACAGGGCGATCGGTGCTGCCTCGCAGGTACGAAAGCGCGGCGGAGCTGCCGGCGGGCAGGATAGTGCCAAGCGCGTAGGAGATCTCGCGCAAATAGACTTGGCCGCGGCTCAGCGTGGCTAGCACCGAACCGAGCACAAGCAGCGCAGGGAAGAAAGTGAAGATCGAAGAATAAGCGGAGGCTTTAGCGGTTCCGAAAGCGTCGTGCTCGAATGCTCGCCAGATCGAGAGGCGGAAGAGTCGCCAGAAGCGGCCGAGCGCAGGCGCTAATATCAGTGCGCCAGGAAGCGGATCCGGCCTGGCATTCGGATCCTGAGGTTGCCCGATCAGGTGCTCTGGTTCCAGTGCTAAAGCCATTGGCGTCTAGAAACCATCGTCAAATTAAGCGTCATTCTATAGTGAATTTGGTGTTGTTGCGACTGCTGGCGGTTGCCGAGAAATGCTCGGGTTGGGCTTCTCCGGCAAGCGCTGGGCAGGTTCGGGAGTATAGACATCCCATTCGGGCTGTCCTTGAGCGAGCGAAAGTTGGGGGCGACTCTTCGTCGCCCCCTGATTTGCAATGCGTGTTGTCTTACTCCGCGGCCAGTTCTTCCGTCTCGCCTTCGTGACGCATGAGTTCGAGCGCGCGCTCGGCGTCTTCATAGGCTTGCGAGACTTCCTCCTGCACCTTGCTCGCAGCCTCTTCCATTTCTGGCGAGAGACGCACGTTGCGGTAATACTCCATCCCGGTGCCGGCGGGAATCAAGCGGCCCACGATCACGTTTTCCTTCAGGCCACGCAGATGATCGACCGCTCCCTGGATGGAAGCTTCCGTCAGCACGCGCGTCGTCTCCTGGAAGGAGGCGGCGGAGATGAACGAATCGGTCGAGAGCGACGCCTTGGTGATCCCGAGTAGCAACGGGCGCCCGGTGGCCGGTTTGCCGCCGTTCGCGATTGCGCGCTCGTTCTCCTCGTGGAAGCGGAACTTATCCACTTGCTGTTCGAGGAGGAACTGAGTGTCGCCCACGTCTTCGACCTTCACCCAGCGCATCATCTGACGCACGATCACTTCGATGTGCTTATCCGAAATGTTCACGCCTTGTAGCCGGTAGACTTCCTGGATTTCATTCACCAAGTAAGACTGCAACTCCTTTTCACCGAGCACGGCAAGAATGTCGTGCGGGTTGAGCGGGCCGTCCATCAAAGGTTCGCCAGCTTTCACGCGCTCGCCTTCCTGCACGTTGATGTGAACGCCGCGCGGAACGGAATATTCCTTCTCCGTGCCGTTATCGGCTGCCACGTAGAGTTTGCGCTGGCCCTTGGCCACTTCGCCGAAGCGCACCACGCCATCGATTTCGCTGATGACCGCGGTCTCGCGCGGCTTGCGGGCCTCGAACAATTCGACCACGCGCGGCAGACCGCCCGTGATGTCCTTGGTCTTCGTCGTTTCGCGTGGGATCTTCGCCAGCACGTCGCCCGGATAAACCGTGTCTCCGTCCTGCACCATGAGGTGAGCACGCGAGGGCATCAAATAGCGCTTGCTTGCCTTGCCCTTGATGACGATCGCCGGCTGCCGCTTCTCGTCGGGCGAATCCGCCACGACGTGACGCGAGAGGCCAGTGACTTCGTCGACTTCTTCGTGCAGCGTGATGCCTTCCTGCAGATCCTTGAACTGCGCCGTGCCGCCGATTTCGGTGAGGATGGCGAAGGTGTAAGGATCCCATTCGACGAGAGCCTCGCCGAGGGCGACCGGACCACCGTCCGCTACTTTCACCTTGGCGCCGTAAACAACCGCGTAGCGCTCGCGTTCCCGACCTTTTTCGTCGACCACAGCGATCGAGCCCTGGCGATTCATGACTACGAGATCGCCGGTTTTCGATTTCACAGTTTGCAGGTTGATGAAGCGCACCGTGCCGTTGCTCTTCGCATCGAGGCGCGACTGTTCCGAAACTCGCGATGCCGTACCTCCGATGTGGAAGGTACGCATGGTGAGCTGCGTTCCAGGTTCGCCGATGGACTGCGCCGCGATCACGCCGGTTGCTTCGCCGAGTTCGACGAGACGGCCGGAAGCGAGGTTGCGTCCGTAGCACATTACGCAGACGCCGCGTTTCGATTCGCAGGTAAGAACGGAGCGAATCTTGACGCGCTCGATACCGGCGGCCTGAATTGCGCCCGCCAGATCTTCAGTGATCTCCTGGTTGACGTCGACCACGACCTGGCCTTCATAGTCTTTGATCTTCTCGAGCGACACGCGGCCCACGATGCGGTCGCGCAACGGCTCAATGATTTCGCCAGCTTCGACGATACCGGAGACGAAAATTCCGTCGACCGTGCCGCAATCGTATTCGCTGATGATCACGTCCTGCGCGACGTCGACCAGACGGCGCGTAAGGTAGCCGGAGTCAGCGGTCTTCAACGCCGTATCGGCCAATCCCTTGCGGGCGCCGTGCGTCGAGATGAAGTATTCGAGAACGGTTAGCCCTTCACGGAAATTGGCCGTGATCGGCGTTTCGATAATTTCACCCGTTGGCTTGGCCATCAGTCCGCGCATGCCGGAGAGCTGACGAATCTGCTGTTTCGATCCGCGAGCGCCGGAGTCGGCCATGACGTAAATCGGATTGAGCTGGCCTTCTTTATCCCGCCGCTGCATCTGGCCAAACATTTCATCGGCAACTTTCTCCGTGATCGCCGACCAGATTTCGATGACTTTGTTATAGCGTTCACCATTGGTGATCGCGCCGTCGAGATATTGCTGCTGAACCGCAATAACCAACTTGTCCGCGTCTTTCACCAGCGTCTTCTTGTTATCTGGAATGACCATGTCATCGATGCCGATCGACAATCCAGAGCGCGTGGCGTACTTGAAGCCAAGCGACTTGATCTCATCGAGCATCTTGACCGTGACTTCGAGGCCGAAACGCAGATAGCAGTAATTCACCAACTGGCCAACGCCTTTTTTCTTGAGCAGGCCGTTGATATACGGCATCGCCAGGTTCACACCGGGCACTGCTTTGGGCAGATGGTCGTTCAGAAGCGCGCGACCCACCGTCGTGTTCAGATATTCGCGCACGATGTGGATCGGCTCCGTGTGGTTCACGTCCTGATCGTCATAAGCCTGCGTCAGGTCGATAACCTCGCCGGTATAGCGCAAGCGAATCGGGGTAAGCGTTTCCACCTCGCCCATTTCGAGCGCAATCACAACTTCATCAATGTTGGCAAAAGACCGGCCTTCGCCCTTTGCTCCAGGCTTCGCCTTGGTCAAGTAGTAAAGACCAAGCACCATGTCCTGCGTAGGCACGGTGATCGGCTGTCCTGATGCCGGTGACAGTATGTTGTGCGAAGAGAGCATTAGAACGCTGGCTTCAACCTGAGCCTCAGGCGACAACGGAATATGCACTGCCATCTGGTCGCCGTCGAAGTCGGCGTTGAACGCTGTACAAACCAGCGGATGGATCTTGATCGCCTTGCCTTCGACCAGCACCGGCTCAAACGCCTGAATGCCGAGGCGATGGAGCGTAGGCGCGCGGTTCAGCATGACGGGGTGGTCTTTGATGACCTCTTCCAGAATGTCCCAAACAATCGGCTCCTGCTGCTCCACCATTTCTTTGGCTTGCTTGATGGTGGTGCAGTTTCCCGTCTGTTCCAGGCGGTGATAGATGAACGGCTTGAAGAGTTCGAGCGCCATCTTCTTCGGCAACCCGCACTGGTGCAGCTTGAGTTCGGGGCCGACCACGATCACGGAACGTCCCGAGTAGTCGACGCGCTTGCCGAGCAGGTTCTGGCGGAAGCGTCCCTGCTTGCCTTTCAGCGTGTCGGAGAGCGACTTCAACGGGCGGTTGTTCGCGCCGCGCAGAACACGGCCGCGGCGGCCGTTGTCGAACAGCGCGTCAACTGCTTCCTGCAGCATGCGCTTTTCGTTGCGCACAATGACTTCGGGAGCATGTAGGTCCATGAGCTTCTTCAACCGGTTGTTGCGGTTGATGACGCGGCGATACAGGTCGTTCAAGTCGGAGGTCGCGAAACGGCCGCCGTCGAGTGGAACGAGAGGACGCAGTTCCGGTGGAATCACCGGCAGCACATCGAGAATCATCCACTGCGGCTTGTTGCCGCTCTTGCGGAACGCTTCGACTACTTTCAGCCGCTTGGCATACTTCAGGCGCTTCTGCAGAGAAGTCTCGTGCTTCATCTTCTCGCGCAGTTCAACGGACAGGCCATCGACTTCAATGCGCTTAAGAAGTTCCTTGATCGCTTCCGCGCCCATCATGGCCTTGAAGCCGGCAGGGCGGTATTGCTGATCGAGTTCGCGATATTTGACTTCGTCCTTGATCACTTCGCGCTCTTTCACCGGCGAGTCGCCAGGATCGATGACCACGTAGGCTTCGAAGTACAGGATCGCTTCGAGATCGCGCAGGGAAATATCGAGGAGATGCCCGATACGGCTGGGCAGCCCCTTGAAGAACCACACGTGCGAACAGGGCGAGGCGAGCTCGATGTGGCCTAGGCGCTCGCGGCGCACTTTGGACAAAGTCACTTCGACGCCGCACTTGTCGCAGATCACCCCGCGATGCTTCATGCGCTTGTATTTGCCGCAGAGGCATTCCCAGTCGGTGACTGGGCCGAAGATGCGGGCGCAGAACAGGCCATCGCGCTCGGGCTTAAAAGTGCGGTAGTTAATGGTTTCCGGCTTGGTCACTTCGCCATGCGACCAGCTCCGGATCTTTTCCGGGGATGCGAGGCTGATGCGAATAGCATCGAAATCAGCCACGGGGTTTGCCATATCGAACGGGCTCGAACGAAACATGTTCCTCCGCTTTCCTACGGCTGTAACGCCGCCGTACGCGGCTCTCGATAACGGTCGCTAGTCGGTGGTCGCCAGCGAAATCTCTAACCCGCAAGCTCAAGAGCGAAGTTTGCAGGTTTATTCTTCGAAACCAAATCGGTCCGCTAGTCGCGAACGACTAACGACTAGCGACCAAAGACTAATCCGCTGCAATGGCCATCGGCTTCTTCTCCGTGGCCTTAATCAATTCGACGTCAAGACAGAGCGCCTGTAATTCGCGAATCAGCACGTTGAACGACTCTGGAACGCCCGGCTCCATCGCGGCCTCGCCTTTGACAATGGCCTCGTAGATTTTGGTGCGCCCGTAGACGTCGTCCGACTTCGCAGTCAGCAACTCTTGCAGGATGAACGCCGCGCCGTACGCTTCGAGCGCCCAGACTTCCATTTCTCCGAAGCGCTGGCCGCCGAACTGCGCCTTGCCACCCAGCGGCTGCTGCGTGATCAGCGAGTACGGCCCGATGGAACGCGCGTGAATCTTGTCGTCCACCAGGTGCGACAGTTTCAACATGTAGATGTAGCCGACCGTAACCGGCTGTTCGAAAATCTCGCCAGTCATGCCGTCGCGCAAACTGGTCTTGCCCGATGTGGGCAGGCCCGCGCTGCTCAGCAGTGCCTTGATCTCCGTCTCGCGGGCGCCGTCGAATACGGCCGAACCCATGAACACGCCCTTCTTCAGCGTCGGAGCCAAGGCCTCGAGTTCATCCTCACTCATGTCGGCGATGGTGTCGGCCAGCACAGTGTCTTTGAACAATGCTTTGAGGTCGCGACGAATGGCGTCGTTGCGAGTATTTTGTTTCAGCAATTCGCCGATCTTCTGGCCGAGTTCAAAGCCCGCCCATCCAAGGTGGGTTTCGAGAATTTGCCCGACGTTCATACGACTCGGCACGCCGAGTGGATTCAGGACGATTTCAACGGGCGTTCCATCCTCGAGGTACGGCATATCTTCTTCAGGTAGAATGCGCGCGATCACGCCCTTGTTACCGTGGCGTCCGGCCATTTTGTCGCCGACGCTCAGCTTGCGCTTCATGGCGATGTAAACCTTGACGAGCTTGATTACGCCCGGCGGCAGTTCATCGCCCTTGGTCAGCTTGTCCTTCTTTTCGTTGACGATCTTTTTGAGCACGTCGATCTGGCGCGAGGTCATTTCCTCGATCTCGTCGATCTGCTCATTAACCCGCGGATCCTTGTCGGCATACTTGATGCGCTTCAGGTTGCGCGTCGAAATGCGTTCGATGGTGTCGCGGTCGAGAATCGTATCTTTCGTGAGCAAACGCTTGTTGGTGCGCTCGTCATGCAGGTCGGCTTGCACTTCCTTTCCGCCGAGCAGCCCCTCGAGACGCTTCAGTCGCTCGTCCGTCAGAATGCGGATCTCATCGGACAAGTTCTTTTCCAGCTTCGCAATCTGATTCCCTTCGATGGCTTTCGCGCGCTCGTCTTTCTCCTGGCCCTTGCGCGAGAAAATCTTGACATCGACGACGATGCCTTCGATTCCGGGCGGGCAGTAGAGTGAAGCGTCGCGCACGTCGCCGGCCTTTTCGCCGAAGATTGCGCGCAGCAGCTTTTCTTCCGGCGTGAGCTGAGTTTCACCCTTCGGCGTAACTTTGCCGACGATGATGTCGCCCTGCTTGATGCCCGCGCCGATGCGGATCACGCCCGCTTCGTCCAGATTGCGGAGAGTGGATTCGCTCACGTTCGGAATGTCGCGCGTCACTTCCTCAGGACCAAGCTTGGTGTCGCGCGCTTCGAGTTCGAATTCCTCGATGTGCACGGAGGTGTAGTAATCCTCCTTCACCATTTTTTCGGAGACGAGGATCGCGTCTTCGAAGTTGTAGCCGCGCCACGGCATGAACGCGACGAGCACGTTGCGTCCGAGAGCCAACTCGCCGAAGTCTGTGCACGGGCCGTCGGCGATCACCTGCCCTTTGACCACGCGCTGACCTTTCTTCACGATCGGCTTCTGGTTGATGCAAGTGTTCTGGTTCGAGCGCTTGAATTTCGTGAGCTGATAAATGTCGCTACCCACTTCGCGCGAAAGTTGCATCGGATGATGCTCGCCCTCAACGCGCACAATGATGCGTTCGGAGTCGACCGAGTCAATGATTCCGTTGCGCTTCGCCAAAATCACGGCGCCCGAGTCGCGCGCGGTCACGCCTTCCATGCCGGTTCCGACGATCGGAGCCTGCGCTCGGAGCAGCGGAACGGACTGGCGTTGCATGTTCGCGCCCATCAGCGCGCGGTTAGCGTCGTCGTGTTCGAGGAAAGGCACGAGCGATGCGGCGACCGAAACGAGTTGCTTCGGGCTGACGTCGACATAATCGACTTCGTCGCGATTTACGAGGACGAAGTTGCCCGCCTTGCGGGCGTTTACCAGTTCGCCAGCAATCTTGCCTTTGTCGTCCAGTTCAATGTTGGCCTGCGCGATGGTGTGCCGGTCTTCTTCCCAAGCCGAGAGATAGAACGAGAAGGGCTCGACCTCGACCAGCTTCTTCTTCCGTTCCTTGAGATCGGCGTTGGTCTTGTCCATCTCGCTCTTTTCGACGTAGTCGCCGACTTTGTGGCTGCTATCACCCGCGTTGACGACAATGACGTAGTCGACGACGCGCGCGTTCTTCACTTTGCGATACGGCGACTCGATGAAGCCGTAGTCGTTGATTCGCGCAAAACAGCTCAAAGATGAGATCAGCCCGATGTTCGGACCTTCCGGCGTTTCAATCGGGCAGATACGGCCGTAGTGCGTCGGGTGAACGTCGCGCACTTCGAATCCAGCGCGCTCACGCGACAGCCCGCCCGGCCCAAGGGCCGACAGACGCCGCTTGTGCGTGATTTCCGACAACGGATTCGTCTGATCCATGAACTGCGACAGCTGCGACGATCCAAAGAATTCTCGAATCGCGGCCATCACCGGCTTGGCGTTGACCAAGTCGTGGGGCATAGCCGTTGACATTTCCTGATAGACGGACATTTTCTCTTTGATCGCGCGTTCCATGCGGACGAGGCCGATGCGGAACTGGTTTTCGAGTAACTCGCCAACCGCTCGTACCCGGCGATTGCCGAGGTGATCGATGTCGTCTACTGCGCCGATGTTCTTGCGCAGCTTGAGCAGGTACTTGATCGTCGCGTAAAAATCGTTCGGATCAAGCGTCCGCTGCTCGAGGCTAGTCGCTTCCTGGTTCTCGAACAGTTTGATGTTGAACTTCAGGCGCCCCACGCGCGAGAAATCGTACTTGCGCGGATCGAAGAACATGCCCTGGAACAACGCCGTCGCCGTGTCAAGCGTCGGCGGATCGCCGGGGCGCAGCTTGCGATAGATTTCGATCAATGCTTCCGAGGGAGTAGTGATCGAATCGCGGCGCAGCGTCTGGCTGATTACCGTGCCCACGTCGTCGCGCTCGGGGAAGAACACGCTCAACTCAACCACGCCGGATTCCAGAATCTTCGAAACCTTGTCGGCCGTAATTTCCGTGTTCGCCTCGAGCAAAACTTCGCCAGTGGTGGTGTCGACGATGTCGCTAGCCGCCCACGCGCCTTCGAGATCGGTCATATCGACTTCGATCTCGGCGATCTTCGCTTTCTGAATTTCCTTCAGAATCGCGGCCGTGATTTTGCGGCCGGAGTGCGCGACTTCATCGCCTGACTTCGACTTGACGCTGTGCGCCAGCTTCATGCCAAGCAGGTTCGTCGGCTTTTCACTGGCGGGATCGAGCGTCCAGAACAGCTTCTTGTCGCGGACTACGAGACGATCGGTCGTGTAGAAGGTCTTGAGAATATCTTCACCCGAGCGCAGGCCGAGGGCGCGCAGGAAAATCGTGCCCAAAAATTTGCGCTTGCGATCGATGCGCACGTAGAGAACGTTCTTCTGGTCGTATTCGAACTCCACCCACGATCCGCGGTAGGGAATGATCTTGCCCAGGAAGTAAGTGCGGTTCGCGGCCGTCTCGAAGAACACGCCAGGCGAGCGGTGCAACTGGCTGACGATCACGCGCTCTGTCCCATTAATAATGAACGTACCGTTCTGCGTCATCAGCGGAACGTCGCCGAAGAAAACTTCCTGCTCCTTAATGTCGCGGATAGAGCGATTGCCGGCTTCGTCCTTGTCCCAGATAGTGAGCCGCATCGTGACTTTGAGCGGCGCAGAATAAGTCATGCCGCGCTCTTCGCACTCAGCCACGTCATACTTCAGTTGCAATCCAACCGGGTCGCCGCACTTGTTGCAGAAGTCGGGAGTGTTCGCGTTGTAGGTGCCGCATTTGTGGCAGAGAACTTCGCCCGGATGAAACGGGTCGGTGATCACCGTCGATCCGCAATTCTTACAAGTGGTGCGCAGGTGATGCAGGCCCTTTAAGTGGCCGCATTTGCACTCCCAGTTGCCGATCGCGAAATCGACAAACTCAAGTTGCGAAACGTTGCGGAAGTCGGTAATCGGAAACACCGACTGAAACACGGCCTGCAGTCCGCCGTCTTCGCGCTCGCTCGGCAGTTTATCCATCTGCAGGAAGCGGTCATAGGAGCGCTTCTGAACTTCGATCAGGTTCGGAATCTGGATGGTCGCTGGAATCTTGGAAAAATCGAAACGCTTGCGGTGAATATTGTGCTTTGGCATTCTAAGGAGCTCCTGCTTTCAGGCAGCCTGGGGCTGCGGTGTCAAGCGGAATGAGGGCGCCAAAAAGCGGCGCCAAAATATTGCTACAGTTGACTAAACCGAGCGGAGTACGCGGACAAACGAGAGCGGCTCCCGCAAGGACAAGTCTGTCCGCGGGCGCCACGTGTGACGCCGACTCTTGAATAACTTGTTAAATTCCGTGCCAGTTCAAAAGGCCTGTTCCGTCCCGCCGCCCGCGGGACCGGCTGCCAATACTACATTCCAGCGACCCTTTTTCCGCTTCCTGGGATTATTCGGAGGATGCGGGTCGCTGTCGCCTCACTGTGAAGCCAGGGTAAGCGGGTTATTTGTTAGATATTAACACCGCTCAAAGGATTCAGCTAGTGTTCGGTCAAATAATTGCAACGCGGACGGCTCCCTCGGTCAAGATCGAGAAAACCGCCGCTCGCTGCCCAAACTATTTGACTTCGACAACTGCCCCTGCCTCAGTGAACTTCTTCTTGATGGTCTCGGCTTCTTCCTTCGAGACACCCTCTTTAATGCTCTTGGGAGCGCCATCAACCAGGTCTTTCGCCTCTTTCAGGCCAAGGCTGGTGACCTCGCGTACGGCCTTGATTACATTGATCTTATTGGCGCCAACTTCCTTGAGAACAACGGTGAATTCAGTCTTCTCTTCCGCCGGCGCTGCTCCGCCAGTCGCCGCACCGCCGCCGGCAACCATCACCGGGGCCGCCGCCGCCGCTGAAACGCCGAGACGCGCTTCCAGTTTCTTGACCAGGTCCGCCGCTTCGAGCAGCGACAGATTAACGATTGATTCTTCTAACTGCTGTAGGTCCGCCATGTGAATCTCTCCGCTTTTATTTAAGATTTTTATTCACCGCTTGCGATTTCGCTATCGCTTGGCCAGGTTTCCAGTGCGACCAGGTCATCCCTTCAAGCGCCAGACAACGCCCAAATTTCAAACCGCGCCACCCCTTGCTTCGCGACAACTAAATCTTTTTTCGAGCAGGATCGCTGCCCAGAAAATTTTGTAATTCCGAAGCTTACGCTTCCTTGAACTTTTTCTGCTCTACGCCCTGCCCGACCACTACCGCCAGGTTTCGTCCGACCGCATTCATCGCCGTGACCAGACGCTGCGACGGGGCATTCAACAGGAAGAGCAGCTTCGAATACAGTTCTTCCTTCGAAGGCATGGTCGCGAGCGATTCGATTTCTTTGACCGAAATTACTTTGCCTTCAACGACGCCAACCTTGAAGCTGAATTCCGGATTGTCTTTGACGTACTTGGCCAGTGCCTTCGCCAGCGCCACGGGATCACCTTCGGTATAGGCGATCGAAGTGACGCCTTGAAGGTTCGTAAGCGCTTGTTCGACTTTGGTGCCTTTGCCGGCGCGCTCAGCCAAAGTATTCTTCACCACGCGATACTTCGCGCCAGTCGGACGCAGCGCCTTGCGCAATTCGAAATCCTGCGTCACCGTCAACTTGGAATAGGTAGCCACGATCATGCTGGAGGCATTCTTCAGCTCACTGCCCAACTTCTCAACCGCCGCAACTTTCTTAGCTCGAGTAACCGCCATGTTCAATCCCTTTCAAAATCGTCTATGGGGGCGGGACGCGCCCGCCCGGCAATCCTGTTCGCGCTACACTTTCGACGCAACCTCAATCGGAGTTGTGTCCAGGGAAATCCCAGGCCCCATGCTCGAACTCAGGTAGCAGGCCTTGATGTACTTGCCCTTCGCAACCGACGGCTTGGCTTTGATTACGCTCGATATCAGCGTAGTTGCATTTTCGATCAGCTTGTCGGGCGTGAAAGAAATCTTTCCGACCGGTACATGCACGAGCGCAGTTTTGTCGGTGCGGAATTCCACTTTGCCGGCTTTCACTTCCTGGACGGCTTTCGCGACGTCCATGGTGACCGTGCCGGTTTTCGGATTCGGCATCAGACCTTTCGGACCGAGAACCTTGCCGAGACGACCAACCGACTTCATCATGTCAGGCGTGGCGATCAGCGCGTCGAAGTCGGTCCAATTTTCTTTGGTGATCTTCTCGACCATATCTTCGCCGCCGACAAAATCGGCGCCCGCCGCTTCAGCCTCGCGAACTTTTTCGCCGCTCGCAATCACCAGAACTTTTTTCGACTTGCCGAGTCCGTGCGGAAGCACGACGGTCCCGCGCACCATTTGATCGGCGTGTTTTGGATCGACGCCGAGCCGCAGCGTGACCTCGACGGTCTCGTCAAACTTTGCGAATTTCACTTTCTGCAGAAGTGGAACGGCCTCCTGCAGCGTGTAAGGGCGCGGCTCAACTGCCTTCCGCGCCTTCTCTATATTCTTGCCTGACTTCTTCATGTTTTCCTCGTCTCCCACCGCGCACCGCTAGTTTGATGTGCCGTAGTGTTTTCGACAACAGCTACTGAACAATTATCCAACTACTTCAATTCCCATCGATCGAGCGGTGCCGCGCACGCTCCTGATGGCGGCGTCTACGGAGGCGGCGTTCAGATCGGGCATCTTCTGCTTCGCGATATCCTCGACCTGCTTCAGCGTCACCTTGCCGACCTTATCCTTATTGGGAGCGCCCGATCCCTTGGCGATTCCGGCCGCGCGCTTCAACAGCACTGATGCCGGTGGCGTCTTGGTGATGAAGGTAAATGTGCGATCGCTGTACACCGTGATCACGACGGGAACAATCAAGCCTTCGAGTTCCTTCTGCGAAGTGCGAGCGTTGAACTGCTTGCAGAACTCCATGATATTGACTTGCGCCTGGCCGAGCGCCGGACCAACCGGAGGCGCTGGCGTGGCCTTGCCCGCTGCGATCTGTAACTTTACGTATCCTGTAGCTTTCTTTGCCATGATGCCTTTCCCGTACCTATCTTCAATTCAGCGCCGAGTCTAGGATTTTCGGCTCAGCGCTTCGCTACTAGATAATTGATTAGGCCACTTTCTCCACTTGCCCAAACTCCAGTTCCACCGGAGTCGAGCGGCCGAAGATGGTGACCATTACTTTTAAGGTTTCGCGATCTTCGTTCACGTCGTCGACCACACCAGTAAAGGTTGCAAACGGACCCTCACCGATACGCACCTGCTCGCCCTTCTCAAACTTGACCTTGAGCTTCGGCTTCTCTCGGCTGTCGGCGACTTTATAAACGATGTGGTTGACTTCTTCTTCCGACAGCGGAGTCGGTTGCTGGCCCGTGCCTACAAATCCCGTAACTCGCGGGGTCGATTTAACGACGTGCCAGACATGATCGTCCATGTCCATCTCGACCAGTACGTAGCCGGGATAGAACATGCGCTCCGATGTATACTTTTTCCCGCCGCGGACTTCGGTAACCGATTCAGTTGGAATCAGCACCTTGCCGATTTTTTCCTGCAATCCGAAAGCCTGCACCCGCGACTCGAGCGATTCTTTCACCTTGCGCTCAAAGCCCGAATAGGCGTGGATGATGTACCACTTCATATTCGGATTGTGCGCGGGTTCGCCGCTCGGGATTGCCTCCACGGGCGGAGGAGGCGGTGGCAACTGGCCGTCGTGACCTGTCGCTGCGCTATCGTTCTTGTCTTTGTTCGTATTCGAATCCGTATCCGGCATTCATTCGCTTCTTTCGCCCGCCCCTAATGGCGCGAGAAATAATGCAGCATCCGCTCCAGGCTGTTCTGAATGATGAGGTCCACAACCCAGAAGTAAAACGCGAACAGGAACACGGTGATAATGACCACCGTCGTCGTTGCCTGGACTTCCTTGCGCGAAGGAGACGTGACTTTTTTCATCTCCGTACGCACGTCGCTATAAAAAGACTTGATGCGTTCCGGCCAGGAGCGCAATGTGGTCGTGATCGCGTTTTGTTCTACCGCTGTCGCCATACCTTCCCGCTTTCCTCGACTACTGCTCGGGCCTCAACTTCGCCCTCGTCTTTACCCTAAATTCTGGCAGGGGCGGAGGGATTCGAACCCCCAAGTTCGGTTTTGGAGACCGACAGTTTAACCGTTGAGCTTACGCCCCTGTTTCGTGTAGCGCGGGCGCTCTCGCCCGCGTTCCACTATTTCACCTCTTTATGCGATGTGTGCTTACGGCACCGGTTACAGAACTTTTTCAGTTCCAGACGGTCCGGTGTCGTTTTGCGGTTCTTGGTCTTCGAATAGTTCCGCTCTTTGCAATCACCACACTGCAACGTAATAATCTCTCGGGGCATTGCTCACTCCCTAACCCTAATCTTATGTGGCGCGGGCGCCCTCGCCCGCGGCCTTTTTCATCTCGCATGCAACGCGGGCGAGGGCGCCCGCGCCACACAACCTTACTTCACAATCTCCGCAATCGTGCCCGCGCCGACCGTGTGCCCGCCTTCGCGAATCGCGAAGCGCAAGCCCTTCTCCATGGCCACCGGCGTGATCAGTTCGATCACCAGGCTCACGTTGTCTCCCGGCATCACCATCTCCGTGCCTGCCGGCAACTCCGCGATTCCTGTCACGTCCGTCGTGCGCAAATAAAATTGCGGACGATAGCCCTTGAAGAACGGCGTATGCCGCCCACCTTCTTCTTTCGTCAGGATGTAGACTTCCGCCTTGAACTTGGTGTGCGGAGTAATCGATCCACCCTTCGCCAACACCATCCCGCGCTCGACATCTTCCTTCGCAATGCCGCGCAGCAACAGGCCAGCGTTGTCTCCGGCCATGCCTTCGTCGAGTTGCTTCTTGAACATCTCGACGCCGGTCACCACCGTCTTGCGCGTCTCGCGGAAGCCCACAATTTCCGACTCTTCGCCGACCTTCACCTTGCCGCGCTCGATACGTCCCGTCACCACCGTGCCGCGCCCCTGAATCGAAAAAATGTCTTCGATCGGCATCAGGAACGGCTTATCCAGTTCGCGCGCCGGTTGCGGCACGCTCTTGTCGACCGCCTCCATCAGCGCGTCAATTTGTTTTTCCCACTTCTCTTCGCCATTCAGCGCGCCCAGAGCCGACAACCGAATCACCGGCACATCGTCGCCCGGAAACTGATACGACTTCAACAACTCGCGCACTTCGAGTTCGACCAGATCAAGCAACTCCGGATCGTCCACCGCATCGCACTTGTTGAGCGCAACAACGATATAAGGCACGCCGACCTGCCGAGCGAGCAGCACGTGCTCACGCGTCTGCGGCATCGGACCATCGGTTGCAGCGACGACTAAGATCGCGCCATCCATCTGCGCCGCGCCCGTGATCATGTTCTTGATGTAATCGGCGTGGCCCGGGCAATCGACGTGCGCGTAGTGCCGGTTCGCCGTCTCATACTCGACGTGTGCCGTGGCGATCGTGATTCCGCGCGCCTTTTCTTCCGGAGCGTTATCGATCGAATCAAACGACCGGAACACGATCTTCGGATTGTGCTTCTGCAAAACTTTCGTGATGGCCGCCGTTAACGTGGTCTTGCCGTGGTCAATATGACCAATCGTCCCCACGTTGCAGTGCGGCTTTGTCCGTTCAAATTTTTCTTTCGCCATTTCCTGTTTTCCTTTGTAGCGCCAGCGTCTCGCCGGCTGGTTCGCAAATCAATGGTCGTCCTGAGATCCACTCAGTAGTACTGATACAACTTTTGAAACTTCGCCCGCAGCGTCGGATCGACTTCTTCCACCTTCGAGAGATAAAACTCCCGCACTTGCGCCTGATCCGAAACCGGCAACGCCTCGTGCAAAGCCCGCGCGGTTCCGGCCTTCTCACCTGTCGCCCGATCGATCGCATCCTCGGCGAAAATCGCATCCAGGCTGCGGATTCGAAGCTTGCGCCCGTCGAGCTCTTTCAAGTACTTCTTAACTCGCTCCGCCGAGAACGCTTTCTCGATCGCCCGCTTCAGGTCGCTGAACTCACGTTCTTTTTCGACCTTAATAATCCCTTGCTCAAATTTCACAGTCACGGTGCCATCCAAGACGCCAAATTCCACGCAACGCTCAAACTCTGGAGCGGGAGACGGGGATCGAACCCGCGACCAACAGCTTGGAAGGCTGTGACTCTACCACTGAGTTACTCCCGCTCAGCCTCGAAACTTTCAGATCCCTCGCCGAACACATTCGGGATTTCGGCTGCGGGCTCCCGCTTCGCTCACGCCCGCAAAACGCCTCAAGTTACTCCCGCCCTCAAAACCAGCTGTCAGCTCTCAGCTGTCAGCTCTCAGTAAAACCTCGCCTCAATCTCATGGAGCCGATGATCAGGATTGAACTGATGACCTCTCCCTTACCAAGGGAGTGCTCTACCAACTGAGCTACATCGGCTCGCTCTTACCGCTAAAAATCGTGTACTCAAACCGCTAAAAAATCGTAGTGCTCAAAATTGTGTCGCCGAAATCAATCTTCAACCGGCTTGGCGCTCGCCCGCTCTTCCTCAATCCGGGTTCGCCAGTAGTACAGCGCCGCCCGAAACGCAAACAACCCGAGGATGATCAGCGTCCCGGTTCGCAGCCTGATGCTTGCATTCAAGATTTCAATCGGTTCGTCTGACAGCGTCGTGCAGGCTAAAACTCCGAGCACCGCATACGCAATCATCGCCAGCACGAACTTCTTCTTGATCGTCACTGCTTCGCCATCAACTGCTTGACTCTGGTGCACAGGGGAGGATTCGAACCTCCGTACCTCCTGAGAGGGACAGATTTACAGTCTGTTGGCTTTAACCACTCACCCACCTGTGCAAATCCGAAAACACCGCCCGCGCGAAACACAGCAGCCACACTTCACAACTTCTCTCAGCTCGGGAAAACTTGAATGCGAGAACTCCCGCCTGACAACTACACTCGCCGGAAAATCATCTGAAGGAGTGCTTTCAAACTGCGCCGCCCGCGCGCGTTGCCGCGTAAACCTCTCTTGTTTCCGGAATCCTGTTTATCTGGAGCTGGCGAAGGGAATCGAACCCCCGACCCTCTGATTACAAATCAGATGCTCTACCGACTGAGCTACGCCAGCAGGTGGAAGCGGTCCTTTCGGACACAACACTTCCCTGATCCCTTCCTGATGTCCGGGACAATTATTTAAGTTATCACAAGGGCATTTCACGTGCAACCGGAAGCCCACATCTATTGCGTCTGCCCTGGTCTCGGGCAACTTCCGGTATGGCAAGCGGGTGGTATCATTATCCCGCTCACCGCATCATCACAGCGGATGAGTGGAACTTCCCCCGACCTTCGATGCGCATTCGACGCCGTCTCCCCATCTTTGTAGTGCTCTTGCTCGTTGTTGCCGCTGTCGCCCTTATTATCACATTGCGTAAGCACGCTCCGCCAGAAGCGGCAAGGTTGCTGCCGGGAGCGGACGGCTTCTTCTACGTCAATCTTCAATGGATTCGCACCTTTAACGCCGCCGGTCATCTGCCCCCGGTTTCGCACGAGCCGGAATATCAGAATTTTGTCGAACAGACTGGCTTTCAGTGGGAACGCGACCTGGAGCAAGCTGCATTCGCCATACACTATCCGCAAAGTTGGGGAAAGGCGGAATCCGGCACGCCGGCGGAGTTGCGCTTTTCTGAGGTCTTCGTCGGTAAGTTCGACGCGTCGCGGCTGACCGCATATCTCAAGAAACTCGCATCTTCGGTAGATGACTATCGCGGATTTGAGATCTACAATATTCCGCTCGAAGGCCGTACGGTGCGCGTGGTCATTCTCAACTACGACAGCCTCGCGGTCTCAAACCATCCTAATCCGGACGTAATCCGCGGCATTCTCGACCGCTCGCGCAAACTGGCCTCGCCCTTTGGCGGCCCGTGGTTGCTGCGAAAATTCTATAAGGAAGTTCCGCTGGCGAGCCTGTCGTTTGCCGTGCTGCGGGTGACCCCCGAGATGGGATCGATGGATGGCCTCGGCAGTTGGAGTTTTCTCTTCCCAAAGCCCGCCGTAGCGGTGATTTCAGCGCGCTATCTTCGCGCTCTGCACCTGCGCGCCGTAGCCTTCACCGATAGCGACGCCGACGCGCAAGCCATCACCGAAAAGACAGCCACCTTTCTCAGCCTCTTTCACGCCGCCGAAGGCAGCGTCGGCGTGCACGGTACCGATCCCGATGTAAAGAACTTCTTCGACAGCCTCAAAGTGCAGCAGTCCGGCGATCGAGCCATTCTGACAGCCGTGGTGCCCGCCGGATTTTTTCAGAAAGTATTAACCGAGGCGCCCCCCGAAGCGGTCGCGCCAACCTCG
Organism: Terriglobales bacterium; assembly: GCA_035483045.1. GTDB lineage: Bacteria > Acidobacteriota > Terriglobia > Terriglobales > Acidobacteriaceae > Acidiflorens. The sequence continues at coordinate 111,374 of DATHQD010000002.1, read as the reverse complement.
CCGCCGACGAATACCCCCGACCCGTCACCTCGAAAAACGCCATCCGCCAAAAAGCTGCAGAATTCGACTTCAGCAAAATAATAAATGTCGCGTGCAGATTTCGCGTTAGCCGATCGGCGCGGAGAAAACGATGCGCAAGCGGACGCGGTAGCGACCCAAAGTCAAGACACGCCAATAGGAAAAGGCGCACTCGATTCGAGCGCGCCTTGGGGAAGGGCTGGAAGCCGCCAGCCTTAGAAGCTAAAGCGAGCTTGAAGCTCAAGCACGCGGCCCGCTAAGCCGTTAGTTGCCGTGCCGAACTGCGCTTGCGCAGCTGGGGTAGGTGAGCCGCAACACTGATTACTGATGATGGTCGAATTACTGCCAAAACTGAACGGTGCAAGATTGAGCTTATTGAAAGCGTTATAAGCGGTCATGCGCAGTTGAATGTTGCCGCCCTCTCCAATGAGCCTCATGGTCGGGAGGCGGAAATTCTTCATAACCGTTAGATCAATGTCCTGATACCGTGGCCCGCGGAAGCTGTTGCGTCCGATCCCAGGGGGGGCCGGCGTGGAGCCCGATGTCTGCAACGTGAAGTAGGGGTTTGGAGTGCCATTCGCAGCCGCAGAGGCTGCGAGCGGAAAATTGCCGGCAGTGGGGGGTAGAAATGCCGACGTGTCGTAATTGTGTCCGGCGCCGCCATTGTACGCGATCGGCCTGGTCGGACATAGACTGCTCGATCCGAGCACCGCGCAGAGGTTGCTTGCAACAGGGGTCCAAGGGAAACCGGAGTGAAACTGGTAAATTCCGTTGAGTTCCCAGCCGCCGAGAATGGTGCCCAGGAAATCCTTGCGGGCAGTAAAGACCGGCAAGTCCCAAACCGCGTAGGCCCGGAAATTGTGGGTCGCGTCGTAGTCCGAAGGTCCACGTTCAGTGTGATCGTCAATTGGGTAAGTCTGATTGGTGACGAAGCCAGGGCCTTCCGCCGATAGTTGATCGAGCGACTTGCTCCATGTGTATTGGACATTGGCCGAGACCCCATGGTGGAAACGATGTTCAAATTGAGTCAACAGTGCGTTGAAACTTGAGTTGGTGTCGGGCGTGAAATTGAATATCTGTCCGACGCTGGGATTTAAGACTGGGTAAAAGTAGGCCAGATTCACAATGCGCGTTAGGTGATGGCCAGCGCTGCCTTGGTAACCCATCGTCAATACCCAATCTTTTGGCAGGCTGTACTGCATCTGCAGAGAGTAAAGGTAGACATAGGGATTCGGCATATTTACAGAGGTGGCATAAACGTTGGGCGGGCTATAGGCACCGCCAACGATGGGCAGACCATTCGGTCCGAGCCCGGTTGCCAAAACAGAATTGCCCGGATAGCTCAAGGGGCTGTTGCTGGTGCCTGTGTTGAAAAGAATCTGGCCATTGGCAAATGGGCTACCGGACGTGCCACAACAGATTCCATAGCTCGCGACATCGGGCGGATTGCCGCGGGTATTGTCGAATACGTTATCGTCAAAGTTGTCGAAAGCGATACCGAAGCCACCGCGAAAAACGAGCTTAGCGTCATACATCGTCGGGCTCCATGCAAAACCCAGACGTGGACCGAAGTAGTGGTGATTAGAGGGCCACTGTTGGCTAGGATTGGTCTCTACTGCGTTCGTCAATGCGTCGGGACCATTCTCCAGCCCGTATTTGCTGCTGCCGCCAGGAACGAAATTGGTTAGCTTCCCTTTTGCCTCGGTTGGCGGAGCGTAGTATTCCCAGCGCAAACCAAGGTTCACCGTGAGGTTCGGGCGAAGCTTCCAGTCGTTTTGAACGAAGGCGCCGTAAATGGATGACCGAAAATACTGTGGACGCGCGATCGGCGCAGAACCCGTTATTGGATTCACTTCAATCTGCTCAAAAATGGGTGTTCCGTTGGCGAAATTCCACGGACCCTGGAAGACCTGATCAGGCCGTGCGCCACCGATCAGTTCGTCGTTATCTTGCGCGTGGCTATACTCGAAACCAAACTTCAGCGCCTTGTTTCCGATCACCTTAGAAAGCACATCGCGAAAAGCGAATGTGTTTTCTGCTGCGATTTCCGGAGTATTGTCACCCTGCTGTGCTCCATACCGAATGCGCTCGCCACTCGGAAAACCTTGAATTTCAACGCGCGGAATTGCCCAGTCGACTTGTGGGTTCGCGGTGATGCCGTTAAAACCGTAGCGGGTGAAATTGAAGCGGGCTTCGTTGAGCGTGGTTGGGTTAATCGTTCGTATCCAGGAAAGGAAGCCGCTTGGGCTAAAGTTCTTAGTGCCATAATCCGCGTTGGGTCGCCCCTGTGCCGATGCGTCGGCCGCTAGAGTGGTCAGATAGGTTAAATACACATTGGCGGAAAATAGATTCTTGCCAGCGTTGTAATCCACTCGAGCGTTGTACTGATTGCCCTGCGTGCTTGCCGGGAGATAAACGGTCGCGTTCTCAATGTCAGGAACGCCGTCGAAACCTCCTCCAGTGCCGTTCGAAAACTGGCTCGTAGGATCATAGGTACCGTATGGACCGATGGGAGAGCCGATATCCATTCCTGTACCGGCCACGTTGCAGAACATAGGGGGGGCGGGGGGAGGGGCATTAAAGCCGGTGCAATTGGGAGCCAGCACTTGGCTGATGCGCGGCGCGAGGCCGCTTTGTCCAAGAATCGTCGCCACTGGAGTGCCCGGCCGAAGCCCAAGCAAGGCCGCGTCGTATTGGGGTGTCTCCACGTACCCGGTTGAGAACGTAGTGGTATTAGCTCGGGCGCCCTCATAGTTGAAGAAAAAGAAGAGCTTGTTCCTGATGATCGGGCCGCCTAGAGTGCCGGCGAACTGGCGTAGATTGTCCTCGTCGCGCAGCGGCGCTGCGAAGTCTCCATTGGCGAAACCACCGAACTTGTTGTAAGCGTTGAAATTCGGGTCGTGGTACAGGAACAACCCTCCGCCGTGGAGCGCGTTGCTTCCGCTCTTGGTAACGGTTTTGATGTGAGCGCCCGAGCTGCGTCCGTCCGATGCATCGTAATCGTTGGCGAGGACGGTGAGTTCCTGCACTGTTTCGATGCTCGGGGTGATAACGGCCGCGCCACCCCATTCCAGACTGTTCACGCTGACGCCATCCACCAGATAATCGTTCGAGGTGACGCGCTGTCCCATGGCGCTGATGGGTTGCTGGTTCTCGATCTGGAAGATCGCGGTGTTAGACCCACCAGGGCCGGCGGAGCCGCTGACGGCACCGGCGCCGTTGGGGAAGCCGGCCGAGCGACCGTCACCAAAGCGCGCGCCATCCCCGAAAACTCCGGGGGCGAGGCGAATCAGTTCATAGGGATCGCGGTTGATTTCCGGTAGACTTTGAACCTCATGAGCGGTAAGCGTTCCCTGAATAGTTGCGTCTTCAGTCTGCAATGTCTCTAGCCCCGCGGTCACGGTCACAGTTTCGCTGGCGGAACCGGTTTCCAATGTGATGTTGACAGCAGTGGGTTGTTCGGCGTTGACGACCACATCGGAATTGGAACTCTTCTTGAAGTTCTTGGCTTCCGCTTCCACGTGGTAATTCCCCGGAGGCAGGTCGTTAATGCGATAGAAACCAGAAGCGTCGGTGACGGCACTGTGGCTCACGCCAGTCGCTTGGTCAGTGATGGTGACGTTGGCCCCAGAAACGACGGCGCCACTCTTGTCAGTCACTGTCCCCTCTACGCTCGCTCCAAACTGCGCTTGAACCAACGTGGTCAACGCAACCATGCTAATAATCAGCAGTGCGACGCGGACTGCCAAAGTGGAACGCCTCATGGGGTTCTCCTCAAATTCAAAATGATCAAATTCAAGAGTGCCTTATATCAAAGCCATCGACAGACCCTTGCAAACCACCGACCAACTGGTTTTACTAAATCGCTAAAAAAGCGATTTAGTAGCAATTAACCGCATACCTATAGCAGCGCTGAATTTAGGCGGGCAAGCGGGCGTGAGAAAATGCCGTTCTCAAGATCGCGTCTATGAAACTCCGCTCGATTCTATGAAAAAGTGGAGATTGCTATGAGAAGCGATAGATTGCTCAAGGCCGCCACTTTGCAGTCACCAGCTTCCCGGTGGGCACGGGATAGGTGGTTTCTCGTATCACAAGTTCAGGTTCCACAATGTGTTGATCGCGAAGCTCAGAGCCGGGACGATTGATGCGTTTGAGCAGAATTTCGGCGGCGGCCCTGCCCATTTCGCGCAAGGGCTGGCGCACCGTGGTCAATCCAGGATTCTGGAAGGCGGCGCTGAGAATGTCGTCGAATCCGATGACCGATACATCTTCTGGAACCTTCTTACCCGCCTCGTGCAGCGCGCGAATCGCTCCCATGGCAGAGATATCGTTAAACGCGAAGAGCGCGGAGAATGGACGGCGCGACGCCAACAGAACGTTGGTCGCGATGTAGCCAAGCTGTGGCGAGGGCGAATCGCCTTGGAGTTGCGTGACCAGCCGGGGATCGATCTTCAAGCCTAGCTGCTGGGCGCAATGTTCGATGTTGGTCCAGCGAACTTCCGTATCGGAGCTGAACTCCTGCCCCTTCATGAAGGCGATTCGGCGGTGACCGAGGTGAAACAGGTGCTTCAATGCTAGCTCCGCCGCACGTTGGTGGTTAAGCACAATGTTGGTTACGCCCTTGACTTCGTTGTGCCCGGAAACGGTGACGACCGGCACGGAAAGATTGAGATGCCAGGGAGTATCGACCGCGATGAGGCCGTCGACGGAGCGTTCGAGGAACATGCGCGGGTATTCGTCGATCAGATCGGCGCGGTGCCGGTGACTGGCAACGAAGTAAAAGTAGCCCTCCTGGAGCAGATATTCTTCGACCCCGCTCATCACCGAGGCGGAATATCCGTCGCTGACTTCGGGAACGATGACCCCAATGGTGAAGCTGCGCTGAGTCCGCAAAGAGCGAGCGAAGAAATTGGCGCGGTATTTGAATTTTCGGGCGGCGGCAAAGATGCGGTCCTTGGTGTCCTGGGGAATCGAATCGGCCACGCTGGAGCGGTTAATGACGAGAGAAACGGTGGCGGGAGAGAGAGCCAGATGCTCTGCCAGCTTTTTGAGGCTCATGGGACGGCGGGTGGAGTGTGCCGGGGTTTCGCTCGGCTTTGCTTTCTTTGATGGCACCGGCGAAGTCTCGCACAATGAAATCGTGCGAGCAAGCAGAGATCTTGATGGGGCTTGCAGTCGGCCGGGTTGCATTCTTCGTGCTCTTCTTCCCAACTATTGACAGGGGCAACAATAACGTAGTCTGATACAGACCGTCGTCATTGAACTAATGCGATTTAGTTGGGCACAAAGCCGACCTAAAGGAGGGGCTTGCGAATGGAGCTCGCGGGGAGAAAGGCGATGGCGGGTAGTGTCCGGTTGCAATGGCGCGGGCAGCGATCGCGGGTGCTGCTGTTCGTAGCGCTCTGCCTCGGCCACTCTGGGTTGTCGGCACACGGGCAGTCACCGGCGTTTGAAAGCCATAGAGATCCGAGCGAATCGGGAGTTGGCGCCCCGAAACTTGATGCCCGCGTCGAATCCATTCTTAAGAGCATGACGTTAGACGAAAAGATTGGCCAACTGGTGCAGTATTCCGCAGGCCAGCCGACCGGGCCGGGAACGGGGCGCAGCGACTACAAGGAAATGATCGCGCGGGGGCAGATCGGCGCCCTGCTGAATGTAATTGAGACTCCATTGATCAACGAGTATCAGCGGATAGCGGTTGAAAAGTCGCGATTGCACATTCCGCTGCTCTTCGGCCTTGATGTGCTTCACGGATTCAGAACCGAGTTTCCGATTCCGTTGGGCATGGCTTCGACTTGGGATCCGGATCTGGTTGAGAAAGCCGCTCGCGTGGCGGCATCGGAGGCGTCAGCCATCGGCATCCGCTGGACGTTTTCCCCGATGGTCGACATTGCGCGCGATGCGCGCTGGGGCCGCATCGCCGAAGGCGCCGGCGAAGATCCTTTCCTTGGGTCAGAAATGGCCGCAGCGTATGTGCGCGGCTATCAGGGCGCGCATCTGGATGCGCCGGACACTATGGCAGCGTGCGTCAAGCATTACGTGGGCTATGGTGCGGCGGAGGCCGGCCGGGATTATAACTCGACCGAAATCTCGGAGCACACCTTGCGCGAATTCTATCTGCCCCCGTTTCACGCGGCGGTTGATGCCGGAGCCGCGACCGTGATGAGCGCGTTTAACTCGCTCAACGGCGTGCCGGCCTCGGCGAATCCATTTACTCTCACCGAGATATTGCGAAAGCAGTGGGGGTTCAAAGGGATGGTCGTGAGCGACTGGTCTTCGATCGGCGAACTGGTGGCCCACGGAATCGCGATCGATGATGCCGCCGCTGCGCGCAAGGCGCTCCTGGCGGGCGTCGACATGGATATGGCGAGCAGTCTGTATCACGATCAACTGGCGCAACTCGCTCACTCCGGCGCAGTGCCCCTGACGAAGATCGACGAAAGCGTGCGCCGGGTTTTGAGAGTGAAGCTGGCGCTCGGTTTGTTCGACCATCCTTATGTGGATGAAAGTCGCGCTCAAAGCGCGTTCTTTTTGCCGGACAGCCTGCGGCTGGCGCAGTCCATTGCCGAGCATTCTTTCGTCCTGCTGAAGAATGCGCCAGTCGCGGGCACACCTCTCCTTCCGCTACCGAAGAATGTGAAGACAGTGGCGGTCATAGGCTCGCTGGCTGACAATCCTTCCGATCCGGAGGGAACATCAAGCGCCCCGAAAGCCGGAGTATTATCTTTTCAGGCCGAACTGGTACGTCGCTTGGGAGAGAGCAACGTGTTGCGCGCCAAGGGCGGCGGAATTCTTAAGACCAGCGATGATGAGATAGCGGCCGCAGTAGATGTTGCCAAGCGCAGCGACGTGGTAATACTCACCCTGGGCGAATCTCCGGCAATGAGTGGAGAAGCGGCATCCCGAGCGCATCTTGGTTTGCCCGGACGGCAGGAAGAATTGCTCGAAGCCGTCGTCAACACCGGCAAGCCGGTGGTGCTCGTTCTTTTCAGCGGCCGCCCGCTTACGTTGCCTTGGGCCTTTGAGCATGTGCCGGCAGTGCTGGCAGCATGGTTTCCCGGAACCGAAGCAGGCCCGGCCTTGGCCCGCACGCTTTTCGGCGAATCAAATCCCAGCGGAAAGCTGGTCGTAAGCTGGCCGCGCAGCGTTGGGCAGGAACCCCTCTATTACAACGCTCTAAGCACCGGAAGGCCGCCGAAGAAGATCGACCTTACACATCCTCCAATCGACGTGGAGTCGAAATATGTTTCGCGCTATATCGACGAGCAAAACTCTCCACAATTTCCGTTTGGCTATGGGCTCTCATACACTGCCTTCAGTTTCGGGCCGACTCAGATTGATAAGGCCCAACTTAGAGCGAAGGATCTAAACGCGGAGTTGGGTGCACGAACCGAGCCGTTAAATGTGCTGACTGTCACAGCCGCTGTATCTAACACCGGCTCGCTGGCAGGCGAAGAGTTGGTTCAACTGTATGTCCGGCTGTTAGGTACAAGCACTGCGCAGCCGGTGCGAGCACTAAAGGGATTCCAGCGAGTTACATTGGCTGCCGGAGAGACTAAGCAGGTTACCTTTCAGCTGACTCCCGATGCCTTTGCCATCTGGAATAATCGCAACCAATTCGCAGTCGAGCCGGCTAATGTCACGGTGTGGATCAGTCCAGATTCCGCCAGCGGGTCGGACGCCCAGATGAAAATCTTACCCTAGAAAATCGCCTATGAAACTCTTGCGTTTCGTGCTCAGCGTTCTCTTTGCGTTGGCGTTGCTTGCCGCGATGTGTCTGGCGCAAGCCGCGCCCGAAAAAGTAGTGATCGACGCGCATGCTGCCGGACGGCCATTTCCTCACTTTTGGGAGCAGACATTTGGCTCGGGACGCGCCATCCTCACCTTGCGCGAGAGTTACCGCAATGATCTTCGCGAAGTAAAGAAAGTAACTGACTTCAATTACGTCCGCTTTCATAACATCTTGCATGATGAAGACGGTATCTATGATGAGGATGCGCAAGGCAATCCCGTTTACAACTTCGCTTATGTCGATCAGATCTACGACGGATTGTTGCAGAACGGAGTGCGGCCATTCTTCGAAATCAGCTTCATGCCCAGGAAGCTGGCTCTGCGGCAGGATGTGCATCCATTTTGGTATAAGCAGATCGTCTCTCCGCCAAAAGACTACAAGAAATGGGACGACCTTATCCGTGCACTCGCGCAGCACTTGGTCAATCGCTATGGCATCGACGAAGTCAGTAAGTGGTATTTCGAGGTGTGGAACGAACCTAACATCGATTTCTGGTCGGGTGAGCCGAAGCAGGCCACTTACTTCGAGTTATACGATCATACGGCCATAGCCTTGAAAGCAGTAAGTCCGCGTCTGCGTGTCGGTGGGCCAGCAACCTCATCCGCACATTGGGTCGATGCGTTCATTCAGCATCTTGCCGCGGAGAATGTTCCCGCTGAATTCATTTCCAGTCACGGCTATGCCGATGACACAGTGCTGGATCTCTTCGGAACAAACGAAGATATCCCGATGGATCAAAGGGTGTGCCGCGCCATTAAGAAGGTGCATGATCAAATTGCGGCTTCTCTGCGCCCCGGTTTGCCGTTGATGTGGACCGAGTGGAATGTTCCGTCGTTCGGAATGCTGCATGCCAGAGACACTACGTATGTGGGTGCTGCGTTGGCCGATGACATACGGCAATGTGATGGACTGGTTGACATGATGTCATTCTGGACCTTCAGCGACGTATTCGAGGAGAACGGGCCCAAGACTGAGCCTTTTGACGGCGGCTTCGGCCTAATTGCGCTCGGCGGTATTAAGAAGCCGAGTTACACTGCGTTTGCATTGCTGCATAAGTTGGGGCCGGAGAGGATAGTAGAGGCATCGGACCCATCTAACATTCTAGTTACTCGCGAGCGCGATGGTTCCCTCGCCATCGCCGCGTGGAATCTGGTTGATCCGGACAAGAAGGGATTGACGCGCCCAATCGAGTTCGAGATTCACGGTGTACCTCCAAATAGTCGCGTTCGTTTGAGCCGCGCCGACTCCGAGCATGGAAACACGCTGGCCGCTTATCAGAAAATGGGCAGCCCGCAATATCCAACACAGGTCCAAGTGAACGAACTGAATCGCGTAGCGGAAGATTCTCCCGTGCAAACTATGCGGCTATCGAAAGGCTTGATCGAGTTACAACTGCCCGTGAACGGCGTCTTACTGCTTGAAGTGCTCAAGAAGTAAGTCTCAGCTCCTCTTCTTCATTATTCTTTTTCGAAAAGCGGGATCGCATCGAGCGGTAGAAGCCCGAAATATTGGCCTCGAATTCAGGCAAGCCCATATCGGCAGTTACGTGGACGCGCGGAATAGCAAAGCGATAATTCGTGGCGCCGAAGCCGCCCCCAGTATTCATGAAGGCGCATCGGAAACCGGCTCGCTCCGCGAATTTCAAATCTCGTCGACTCACAGTCGCGGCATTTCCGAAGGGATAACCGAAGGCCCATACCGGCCGCCGCAGGGCTCTTTCAAGGTCAGCTTTGCTTTCAGAAATTTCCTGCCACGCGAGATCGTCTGAAGCGCGGGCGAGTATTGGGTGCGAGAGACTGTGGGCCCCGACGCTCATTCCTGCCGCGACGAGTTGCTGCAAGCCAGATCTGTCGAGAGTAAGAAACCTTGCAGCTAAGCGCGAGTCTTCGACGAATTTCGATCTCCAGCTTTCTGAAAGACGCAGCTGCTGCCGGATGCGATTCAGAAATTCGTGTCTCGCCTGTCCTCTGAATTGCGATAGCTTCTCAACCATGTTCCACCAGAATGCGTGCAGTTGTTTCGATCGCGGCGAAACGATATTGATACTGATACCCGCCTCGGGAAGGTTCAACCCGATCGGCCCTGCCGCGTCTAAGAGCATGAGGTAGAGTTCTTCATACCAAAGCAGGGACGGCGTTGCATCCGTAGACGCGCCGGTGGCAAAGAAAAGGCACGACACCCCGAAGTCGCGCAGAATGGGAACCATTTCTGTGAGCGTGTTGCGAAGCGCGTCGTCACACGTCAACAGGATGGACCGCGGAGGGAGCGACTGCCGTACCGCAGCATGCTTCTCGCGAGAATCTTTCCCGTCGTCGTCGTTTCTTTCCTCACTCCATTGCAGTTCAGACCACCGCAAGAATTCTTCGGGAGTAATCACATGATAGCGCTCTTGTAAAAGCTTGAACTGGCGGCGGAGCGCATCGGCGTGCACAAGATTGCCATCCAGCGCGGAATTTCTGATTTCATATCCTGATGGGAATACACCGTGATAAGTGACGACCGCTGGACCGGCACCGGCCCAATACCCTGGACCGGCGCCGGCCCAATAGCGAAGATAGCCGCTCTTCGAGAGCGCGGGGAAAACCAAGTGTTTCAAAGCTGGGCTGACGAGTCTCAAGGTGCCTTTCAAAGTCAGGGAAAGTTTATCGCAGCGCGCTTGCCTCAATCGTCAGCGTCAATAACCCGAGTCGCCATCAAAGAACTGAAAGCTCACCGGGAAGGCATTGTCGAGGAGATGCGACGGGTCATGCAGCATGATCGGTTCCTCATATTGCTGCCAATAGCCATTCGATTCCAGCGCCCGACGCAGAATCGGAAAGGCGGCGAGCGCCCGAATCCGGCAAACTTCGGAGTTAAGTTTCGCCGCCTTCATGACCAGGTTACACGCGACGCTCCAGTCTTCCGCGTCTCCGGAATCCACGACCACATCGAGCAGGCGAGCTTCCCAGTCCGCTATGCCGATCACGAAATAACCGACGAGATCGCCCCTGCGCTTCAGCAAGAATCCCTGCATTTTGGGGCGAGGGCATAGTAGTAGATGATTCAGGCCGGCGAGTGTTCGCTGGCAAAACGTCCAGGTGCGTTTGCGGTTGGCTAATAAGGGAAGAATCGAATCATCGAATTGACTTACCTGAACGCAGGCCCACTCGCCGATTCGCTCCCTCCGAGCGCGCGCGGGATGTGTAAGTCCGTGCACTAATCGTAGCGTCGATCTTCCGGTCACGGGCCGCGTCCGAAATTCGCGCCAGGGTCGCAGCCACGCGCTGTAGGTCGGGGCATTTCCCGCCACTCGAAAGCCGAGGCGGGGAATAATCATTCTCGTAGCTGGCGCACCGCCGATGACGAAAGAAGTCGGAACCATCTCCATCAAATGGCGAAATAACCTTATGCCGATTCCTGGGATCGAGGGATCGGCGGCCCAATCCATCATCGTCGCGCTGTTAACCGAAGTCGCGTTCGGCAGATGAAGGGTGACCCGGCAAATTCCGCAGTGGGCGATGATTTGGCCATTTTTTTCCAGCAGGTAGCTGCGATTGCTTTCGCCCTCAGGCCGCGGACGCAGGTACTTCCACTCCAGCAAGTCGAGGTCAGCGTGATGGTCTGATGGGCCGAACTTGTAGATGCGGATGAGGAATTGCGCGAGGGCCGCGAGATCCTTGGGTTCGGTCGATCGGATGTCCGCGGTCATTAGATATTGATATTTGGATCAAATGTCCGTTCGCTGCTCGGCATGGCGGCTGAGATACCAGCAAGGAGGACTGCCAGCGTGCGGAAAAACTGCGTGGACGCAAGTCTGTTCCACGGGCGGATCGAAAATGAGCTCGGCTTTGCCATCTTTGTGAGCGACCGCGTCGTAATGTTCGACGGTTATGCTGCCGAAGGGCTGGCGATTGGCCGACACGCGATATCGAAAGACGCAATAATCCGCGATATAAGCGATCGATAAGAGGACGATCACAGCCAGCAACAAGCGCCAGAGAAACGACCGCGCGCCGAACGATCTTTGTGTGACTATGGGCGGCCCGGGGCCCGCCTCGGCGATGGATTTGTTGCCACCGGCTTTATTGCCATCGACGACGGTCACGGGCTGAATTATACGCGTACGCGATTTGAGCAAGAAGACGGAAGTGTTGACAATTCTTCACAAAAAAGTTGACCCGATTTTGCCCTCTCGCACGTCAAATCATGGTGGAATATAAGTGTTAAGATGCAGCTGATAGGTTCGGGGTGGGGCTGTCCGTGCCGCTGCATCTTTCCTCGGAAACCTTGTCCCCGCGTCGCCTTAAAGGCATATTTTCAACTTCAAGACTAACAGCGAACTCTCCCTGACCGATGAGGAGTGCGATTGACAGAACAACGACTGATAGAACAACGAGTGATCGAACGACCACCGGCGGAACAGGCGCCCGACTTAGCTGAGCCCGAGTTCGAACGGCATTTGAACGGGAGTTCGACCAACCGCGGGGGTTCGCCGAACCCGAAGAGTCGTTGGTGGATTTGGCTGCTCGTTGTGGCGCTTCTACTCGGCGCAGTGGCGTGGTGGACTCGTCGCGGAGGCGATTCGACGGCGAAGGGCATGATGGATATGGCCTCGCGTCCAGTATTGGTGTCGACGGCCGTAGCCCAGCAGGGTGACATAGGAATCAATTTGAAGGCGTTGGGCACAGTCACGCCTGTCTATACCGTTACCGTGACAAGCCGCGTGCAAGGCGAGATTACGCAGGTCTACTACCACGAAGGCCAGATGGTGCAGAAGGGCGACCCGCTGATCGAGATCGACCCGCGTCCCTATCAGGCGGCGTTGACGCAAGTCGAAGGACAACTGGCACACGATCAGGCGGTATTGAACGAAGCCAAAATCGACTTGGACCGCTATAAACAGGCCCTGGAGCGCAACGCCATCGCCAAGCAGCAATACGAAGATCAAGAGCAGGTCGTCTTTCAGGATCAAGGCACCGTAAAAAATGACGAGGGCCAATTGGCCAATGCCAAGGTCAACCTCGTCTATACGCACATCACCGCGCCGATCGCCGGGCGGGTTGGCCTCAGACTTGTGGATCCCGGAAATATCGTCCAGGCGAATAGCACTACTGCCCTTGTCGTGATCACGCAGTTGGAGCCGATTACGGTCATCTTCAGCATTGCCGAAGATCAGCTTTCCCAGATTCAACAGCAATTGCGCAAGGGAAAGAAGTTGACGGTGGAGGCTTATGACCGCGATGAAAGAACGAAGCTCGCCTCCGGCACTTTGCTGACTCTGGATAATGTTATCGACCCCACCACTGGAACCTTGAAACTTAAAGCTGTTTTCGATAACAAGGACGGAGCTCTGTTCCCCAGCCAATTCGTGAACATCAAACTGCTCGTCGACACCCAACATAATGTGACTTTGGTCCCGAGTCCCGCCATTCAGCGCAACGCTCAAGGGGCGTTTGTTTACGTGATCAAAGATGGCCAGACCGCCTCGTTGCGGTCGATTACGCCCGGGACTACGGATGGGACGAACACCGCCGTAGAAGGGATTCAACCTCAGGAAGTGGTTGCAGTCAACGGATTCGACAGGCTGCTCGATGGCGGAAAGGTTATGGTGCGTCCGCTGTCAGGTGGTGGCAACGGCGCGGCGGGACAGGGCCAGCAGCAGCCGAACTCAAGCAATCAATCGGCTCCGTCGGGAACCCGCGGTGGAGGCGCTTCTGGAAGTAATCCGGGAGGCAGGTCTAAGTGAGTCCGTCTCGCCCGTTCATTTTACGGCCGGTAGCGACGTCACTTTTGATGGCGGCGATCTTGCTGGCGGGCTTCGTCGCCTACAAGCAATTGCCGATATCCGCGCTTCCTGAAGTCGATTACCCAACAATTCAGGTAGTTACGTTTTATCCCGGTGCCAGTCCCGATGTGATGGCCTCGGCCGTGACCGCGCCGCTCGAACGCCAGTTCGGGCAAGTCCCCGGCCTCAACCAGATGACCTCCACGAGCTCCGATGGGAGCTCAATCATTGTTCTGCAATTTGCGCTCGAGCTGAATATTGACGTCGCCGAGCAGGAGGTGCAAGCGGCCATCAACGCGGCGCAAACCTATCTGCCTTCCGATCTGCCGGTTCCGCCGATCTATAGCAAGACGAATCCGGCCGACACGCCGATTCTGACCCTGGCGCTCTCTTCGAAGACCATGCCGTTGTCGCAGGTCGAGGACCTGGCAGACACGCGCTTCTCGCAGAAAATATCGCAGCTTCCCGGCGTAGGCCTGGTCAGCATCAGCGGCGGCCAGAAGCCAGCCGTCCGCGTGCGCGTCAATCCGACCGCTCTCTCCTCTTATGGCATCAACCTCGAGGACGTACGCACGGCTTTGCAGCAGACCAGCCTCGATCAGGCCATAGGAAACTTCGACGGCCCGCAGCAGGACTACCAGATCCAATCGAACGATCAGCTCCTCACCGCCGCGGATTTTGAGAAGGTCGTGATCGCCTACCACAACGGCTCGCCCGTCAAACTTTCAGATGTGGCGACTGTCGACAACGACGTGGAAAATGTCCGCCAGGCCGCATGGATGAACGAAACTCCCGCGGTCATCGTGAATATCCAACGCCAGCCTGGGGCCAACATTATTCAGGTGGTCGATCGCATCAAGAAGCTGCTGCCGGTCTTGAAGAGTAATCTCCCATCAGCCATTCAAATCGATGAACTGACCGACCGGACTACCACGATTCGCGCTTCGGTAACAGACGTTGAATTCGAACTCATGCTCACCGTGGCTCTGGTGGTCATGGTCATTTTTCTCTTCCTACGGAACGTTTACGCGACCATTATTCCGAGCGTTGCCGTTCCTCTCTCGATCGTCGGCACCTTCGGTGTGATGTATCTCGCCGGCTTCAGCTTGAACAACCTGACCCTGATGGCCCTTACCATTTCGACCGGCTTCGTCGTGGACGATGCCATCGTGATGATCGAGAACATCATCCGCTTCATCGAAGAGGGCGACCCGCCGCTCGAAGCAGCGCTCAAAGGCTCGGAGCAAATCGGTTTCACCATCGTATCGCTGACTATCTCGCTGATTGCCGTGTTGATTCCGCTCCTCTTTATGGGCGATATCGTCGGCCGGCTCTTTCGCGAATTTGCGATCACGTTGAGCGTGACCATTCTCGTCTCGGCCGTGGTTTCTTTAACGCTTACTCCAATGATGTGCTCGCGTCTTTTAAAAAGCACGCATGGGCATAAGCAGAGCCGTTTCTACGAGGTTTCAGAGAACGCCTTCGAGCGCATCATCGCTTTTTACGGCAGAACGTTGAAGTGGGTGTTGCAGCGCCAAACCGCAACCCTGCTGGTTGCCGCCGCCACTCTGGTGCTGACGATTGTTCTTTATATCATCGTCCCCAAGGGCTTTTTCCCTGTGCAGGACACGGGCATCATCCAAGGCATTTCAGAAGCCACGCAGTCCATTTCTTTCCCCGCCATGGCGGAAAGGCAGCAGCAACTGACTCATGTGATTTTGCAGGACCCCGCGGTCGAAAGTCTTTCGTCGTTCATCGGGATTGACGGAACAAACACGACGCTAAACAGCGGCCGCATCCAGATCAACCTGAAGCCGCTCGAAGAGCGCAAAATCAATGCCTCCGATGTGATCCGCCGCTTGCAGCCGAATCTTGAAAAAATCGATGGCATCACCCTCTACATGCAGCCGGTGCAAGACCTCACCGTAGAAGACCGTGTAAGCCGTACCCAATATCAATACACGCTGGAGGATCCCGATCAGCGTGAGTTGAATCTCTGGACAGCCAAGCTGATGGCCAAACTGCAGACCATTCCGCAGCTTCGCGATCTCGCCACCGATCAGCAAACCTCAGGTCTCGCCGCCTCGCTCACCATCGACCGCGTGACCGCTTCACGCATGGGTATCACGCCGCAGGCGATCGACCAGTTGCTTTATGACGCGTATGGCCAACGCCAGGTTTCGACGCTCTACACTCAATTGAACCAATACCACATCGTGCTGGAAACGCAGCCCGAGTATCAGAAGAATCCCACCAAGTTACAGGACATCTACGTTCGCTCCGCGTTGGCTCCGACCGCACTTACCACGAGTTCTGGCACGGGCACGGTCACCGCGACAACAGCTTCTGGCAATTCCGCTTCGTCAGCGTCGCCAAGTCCGTCCGCCGCGCCAAACACTGCCGCCAGTTCCGGCTCCGCCAATCCGAGCGCCATAGCTTCGGTGAATGGCGGCGGCATTCCGCTAAGCGCCATTACGCGATTTGAAATGAAGAGCAGCCCGCTCTCGGTCAATCATCAGGGTCAGTTTCCCGTCGTGACCATCTCATTCAACCTGGCGCCGGGCGCGTCGCTCGGAGAAGCGACCAAGGCGATTGACAAAGCTCAAAAGGAAATTGGCATGCCGCTCAGCGTGCAGAGCGCGTTTCAGGGGACTGCCGCTTCCTTTCAAGCGTCGCTGTCGAATGAGCCGATCCTGATTCTGGCAGCACTGATCACGGTCTACATTGTGCTCGGCGTCCTTTATGAGAGCTACATACACCCCATCACCATTCTATCGACCCTGCCGTCAGCCGGAGTCGGCGCAATTCTTGCCCTGTTAATTTGCGGACAGGAACTCAGCGTCGTCGCGCTGATTGGCATCATCCTTCTTATAGGCATCGTCAAAAAGAACGGAATTATGATGATCGACTTTGCTTTGGAGGCGGAGCGCAAAGAGGGCAAGCATCCGGAAGACGCGATTTATGAAGCGTGCCTGCTGCGCTTCCGTCCCATCATGATGACGACAATGGCCGCCTTGCTCGGCGGATTGCCGCTAGCGCTCGGCACCGGCATTGGTTCCGAACTTCGGAAGCCCCTGGGCATATCGATGGTTGGCGGTTTGATTCTGAGTCAGGTGCTTACGCTCTATACAACGCCGGTCATTTACATTTTCTTCGACCGGCTGGCGCACCGTTGGTCGTCGCGTCGCGCACATGACAGCGGGCCGGAGGCCGTTCCCGCCGATTAATACGGATTAAATAGCTAAATTAGATGAGTCTCTCTTCACCATTTATTCGGCGGCCCGTCGCCACCACGCTCCTCACCGCCGCCATCGCGCTGGCGGGAGCTGTGGCCTTCACCGAACTCCCCGTCTCGCCGCTGCCGCAAGTCGATTTTCCCACCATTGCAGTGGGCGCCAGCTTGCCCGGAGCCAGTCCTGAGATCATGGCTTCCTCCATCGCCACTCCGTTGGAGCGTCAATTCGGAAGAATTGCCGGCATCACCGAAATGACCTCTTCCAGCAATCTGGGCACAACCAGCATCGTTCTGCAGTTCGATTTGAATCGCAACATCGATGGAGCGGCCCGCGATGTGCAAGCGGCGATCAATGCCGCGCGCAGTTACTTGCCTTCGAATCTCCCGGGTAATCCCACGTATCGCAAAGTCAACCCGGCCGATTCTCCCATCATGGTTTTGGCCCTCACCTCTTCTGTGTATGACCGTGGAGCGCTTTACGACGCCGCCTCCACCATCATGCAGCAGCGCCTTTCCCAGATTCAGGGAGTCGGTCAGGTCAGCGTGGGCGGCAGTTCGCTGCCCGGAGTGCGCGTGGACGTCAATCCGACGCAACTCAATAGTTACGGCCTCGGATTGCAGGACGTTGCCTCAATGCTGAGTACGCAGAATGCCAACAGTCCGAAGGGCCAGATGGTAGACGAGACGACAAGCGCCGACGTTACTACCAACGACCAACTGCTGAAGGCGGCGGACTACATGCCTCTGGTCGTGGGCTATCACAATGGAGCTGCGGTCAGATTGTCCGACGTGGCAAATGTCACCGATTCCACGGAAAACATTCGCGCTGCCGGCTTCGTCAACGGCAAGCCTTCCGTCCTGATTATCATTTACCGCCAGCCGGGTGCGAACATCATCGATACAGTCGATCGCATCCGCGAGGCTCTCCCCTCGCTTAAGGCTTCGATACCCTCCGCCATCGACACGACCATCGCGGTCGACCGCACCCAAACCATTCGCGCTTCTGTCCACGACGTCGAGCGCACCCTCCTTGTCTCCATCATGCTGGTGATTCTGGTCGTCTTCGTCTTTCTTCGGAGCGGCCGTGCCACCCTGATTCCTGCGGTCGCCGTCCCGGCCTCCCTCATCGGCACCTTCGGCATCATGTATTTGTGCCACTTCAGCATCGATAACCTTTCCCTAATGGCGCTCACGATTTCGACCGGCTTTGTCGTTGACGATGCCATCGTGGTGATCGAAAATATCACCCGTTATCTTGAGCAGGGCATGACGCCCATGCAGGCCGCGCTCAAGGGAGCCAGTGAAATCGGTTTCACCGTTCTCTCCATCAGCATCTCTCTCGTCGCCGTCTTCATCCCGATCCTGCTCATGGGCGGCATCGTTGGCCGCCTCTTTCGCGAGTTCGCCGTCACTCTGTCAGTCGCCATTCTCGTCTCCCTCGCGATCTCTTTGACCACCACGCCGATGATGTGTTCCCGCCTGCTTCGGCATGTAAAAGAAGAGGATCACGGCTCTGTTTTCCGGCTCAGCGAGCGCGCCTTCAATGCTCTTTTGGGCTCCTACGAACGCAGCCTGGCGTGGGTCCTCGAACACTCCGCCCTCACCCTGGCCGTTCTCTTTCTCACAGTCGGGCTCAACATCTACCTGTTTTGGATTGTGCCCAAAGGATTTTTTCCGCAACAGGATAACGGCGTTATTTTCGGCGGCATCCAAGGGCCGCAGGATACTTCTTTTCAAGCCATGCAAAAGGCTACGCAGCGCATTGTCGACGTCGTCAAGGCCGACCCCGGTGTTGCCAACGCCATGGCGTTCACCGGCGGCGGCGGCGCCACCAATGGCGGCTTCATCTTCGTGGGGCTCAAGCCCTTTGATCAACGCAATGCCACTTCTAGCCAGATCGTGGATCGTCTTCGCCCAAAACTGTTTGCCGTCCCCGGCGCAAATACTTTTATGCAGGCCGCTCAGGACCTCCGTATCGGCGGACGCGGAAGCAGCGCCCAATACCAGTACACCATTCAGAGCGACAACCTCCAGGATCTGGTGCAATGGGGTCCTGTGCTTCTCCAGAATATGCGGAAAATCCGCATCCTTACCGACGTCAATACCGACCAGCAAAACAGTGGGCTTCAGAGCATGCTCACTTATGACCGTGCCACCGCTTCCCGCCTCGGCATCACTCCTGAGATGATCGACAACTCGCTCTACGAGGCCTTCGGCCAAGCTCAGGTTTCCACCATGTACACCAACATCAACCAGTACCACGTGGTGCTCGAAGTCGAACCAAAATTCTGGCAGTCGCCGGTGAAGCTGGACGACGTCTACATACGGGCCGCGCAAGGCAGGGTCATTCCGTTAAGCGCCATCGCACATTACGAAACCAAAACCGCTCCCCTCTCCGTAAACCATCAGGGCCAATATCCCTCGGTGACTATTTCCTTCAATCTGGCCCCAGGTGTGGCTCTCAGCGACGCTGCCCGCGCAATCCTGGCCATGGAACAAAAAATCGGCATGCCCGATACCGTTACCGGCATGTTCTCCGGCACCCTGCAGCAGTTTCAGGCGACCAAGGATTCCATGCCGATTCTCATCATTGCCGCCCTTCTGGCTGTTTACATAGTTCTCGGCATTCTCTACGAGAGTTTCATCCATCCCCTAACCATTATTTCCACACTGCCTTCGGCCGGAGTCGGCGCCGTCCTCGCTCTGATGATCTTTCACATGGATCTGAGCATCATTGCCATAATCGGCGTGATTCTCTTAATCGGCATCGTCAAGAAGAATGCGATCCTGATGATCGATTTCGCCCTGGCCGCGGAACGCACCGAGGGCAAAAGCTCGCGCGATGCGATTTACCAGGCCTGCATCCTGCGCTTCCGGCCCATTCTGATGACCACCATGGCTGCCCTTTTTGGTGCATTGCCGCTCGCCGTCGGTAGAGGCACGGGCTCCGAACTCCGCACTCCTCTCGGCATCACCATTATCGGCGGCTTGATTCTGAGTCAAATGCTTACCCTCTACACCACGCCGGTGGTTTATCTTTCATTGGACCGCCTGCGCGTGAAATGGCTACGGGCGCATGGAAAATTGGAGGGCCAGGGACAAAGAGAGATCGAGTCTTTCGGATGATGATCTCTATGTGGACCGCGAACTGCATCAAAAGGGCGGAATTGTCGTAGCATAACGTCGTTGCATAACAAGGAGTTTCACCCAGCGATGAAGGCAACCAACAAAATTCGAGCGGCGGCCGCGCTTCTCTGCGGCACGCTTTTTCTCTCAGGCTGCGTCGTCGGTCCGCATTATCATCGCGCGTCGGTTGACACGCCCGGAACATTCAAAGAAGTCACGCCCGACGACCTCAAAAAAATGGATGGCTGGAAGGTTGCGCAACCCCAGGACAGCGCTCTGCACGGCAAGTGGTGGGAAATTTTTGGCGATTCGCAACTGAATGCGCTCGAGGAGCAGGTCAGCATTAACAATCAAAACGTGGCAGCGGCATTTGCCAACTTCATGGCGGCGCGCGCGCTCGTCCGAGAGGCTCGCGCGCAATATTTCCCGACGCTTACCGGAGGTGTTAGCGTCACTCCGCAGCACCAGCCTGGTGCCGCGAGCAATGTGGCTGCAGCCGCCTCCGGGTCAACGTTTACGGCATACGATCTGCCTTTCGACGCCAGCTGGACGCCCGACTTGTGGGGCCGCGTGCGCAACCAGGTGCGCGCCAATGTTGCGAACGCGCAAGCCAGTGCTGCCGATCTTGAGAATACCCGGCTGACGGCGCAAGCCGAATTGGCTGTCGATTATTTCCAGCTGCGCGGGCAGGACGCGCTGAAGCAATTGCTGGATGCGACGGTGAAGGCGTATGAAGAGTCCTTGAACCTGACGAAAGCGCTATATGAAACCGGGATTGACTCGGATGAATCGGTCGCGCAAGCCGAAACTCAACTGGAAGCCACCCGCGCGCAAGACACAAATCTCGGCATTCTGCGGGCACAATATGAGCACGCGATGGCGTTACTCATTGGCAAGCCTGCCTCTTCGTTTTCGGTCGCGCTTGAACCATTGAAGACGCCTCCGCCTGCCATTCCGATTGGCATCCCGTCGCAACTCTTGGAGCGCCGTCCCGACATCGCCGCGAACGAGCGCCTGATGGCTCAAGCCAATGCGTTAATCGGCGTCCAACAAGCCGCTTATTATCCGACCGTGACGATTAGCGCATCGGCCGGATTTCAATCCACCAGCGGATCCAGTTGGTTCACCTGGCCCAGCCGGTTCTGGTCCGTCGGCCCGGCCCTATCGCAGTTGATTTACGATGGCGGTTTGCGGCGCGCGACCGTCGAGCAATACCGCGCGCAATATGATCAGGCCGTGGCCAACTATCGCAACACGGTCCTGACCGCATTCCAGCAGGTCGAAGACAACCTCTCCGGCCTGCGTGTTCTCTCTGAGGAGATTCAGCAGCAAGATGTCGCGATTCAATCCGCCCAGCGCTCTCTGACTCTGGCTACGGATCGATACCGCCTGGGCATCGATCCCTACCTGAACGTGATTACGGCGCAAACCACGCTTTTCAGCAATCAACAAACCGCTGTGAATTTGAGAATTACGCAGATCGTCGACAGCGTGCAGTTGGTCGAAGCGCTCGGCGGCGGCTGGGATGCCTCCACGCTTCCAACTTCGCAGCAGATTATTTCGCGAGCGACCCAGGCTAGCCCGACGACTACGGCTGAATCGCCCGCAACCCAGCCCGCGCCGCCCGCATCAACCGCTCCTTAGCGGGAGGGGAAACAAATGTCTCGAGAGAGATTTCCTTTGAAATCTGCGGCTTAGCGGTTAATCTTGCGCTTTTCATTCGTGGCGCATGCCTGTAACTTATCTGCGTACGTACAGCTTGATACGCACAATTAATACTGCATAACGTTCCACGTGGAACATTTGTATGTACATTGGGCCGGCCTAGGGAGTCAGCTAGCTGGCCAGCGCCGTCCTCTCCCTCGCTGCCTTGGCCTCTTTAGCCGCGTCCGAGGCTCGTTCCCGTTCTCCGACTTCATCAAGCTGCAGATCCTTCGTCTCCGGAGAATAGAGCAGGCTGACGAAGGTCATGATTGCGCCAACCGTGAGAACGACGGACGGCGACAACCACAAGTCCTGCTTTTCAATGGCCGCAATAAACGGAATCTTGTGCGCCCACCACACGTAGGCGCTGAACCAGGCGCCAAGCAGCGCGCCCGAAGAGTATCCAAAGCCCACGCCGGCCGCGCGCCGTCGAGTCGGAAAGCGCTCGCAGAGATAGGCCGGAACCACTCCCCAGGCCAACTTAAGCAGCGCAGCCATGACGGTGCCGAGGACGGCCATCCAAAGATTGCGGGCGATCGCGGCGTGATAGAGAACGTAGAAAACGGGAATTCCAAAGACGACGAGAAAAGCGCAATACCACTGCGTCAGGATCTTCCGGCCGGTTCGATCCGAGAGCCAGCCATAGAAGTTGTAGCCGAGGAACGCCATGAAGAGGGCGAAGCCATAGATGAGGCTATAGGTCGTGGTGTCGAAGCCGCGGCCTTTCAGGGTCAGGATGTTGGGAAGGAATCCGTAGACGGAGTAGTCCGTAAGGAACAAGCCCGTCATAAAGAAGAAGACCTGGAGGAAATCCCAAAGTTGAGGAGGTTTGAACAAACTCAGGAACGGCGATTTTTCAATTTTTCCGCGAGCTTTGGCCTTTTCGAATTCCGGCGACTCATGCAGGCTGCTGCGAATGTAGAGCGCAAGGAACACGGGAACGACGCCGGTCATGAAGACGATTCGCCATCCGTAAGCGAGCATGGTTTCTTTGGTGGTGAGATAGGAAACGAGAGCAAACACGAGCGAACCAAAGACATAGCCAAGGGGAAATCCGGACTGAATGAATCCGCCAATCGCCCCACGCCTCTTTTGTGGAGCATATTCGATGGCGAAAGTATGACCCACCGCGTACTCGCCGCCGAAGAAGATTCCCATCAGCAAGCGGAGAGAACAAAAGGCGAAATAAGACCAAGCGCCGATCTGCGCGTAAGTGGGCAAAAAGCCGCCGAGGAGAGACATCACGCCTACGCCGCCGATGGTGAAGACGAGGAGGAATTGGCGTCCAATTTTGTCGGCGTAACGACCGAAGATCGCGGAACCGATCGGCCTCGCCGCCATGGTGATCGAATAGGTGAAAACGATGACGATGTATTGCCAGGCGGCGCTGCCTTTCGGCGAAATGAAAACTTTGACGAGAATTGGGGCCATGATCAGAACCAGCGCCATATCGTAGGCGTCAAGCATGAATCCCAGAAACTGGGAAATCATGGCCATCTTTGCATCCCTGGATAACGGCTGTTCGGTCGGTAACTGTTGCTCGGGCATGGAAAACTCCTCGTCGTGGAGGTAGGCCGTGACGCGCGCAAGATATAGCATATCCGCGACAGCCGGCTCGCGACCTGCGTCACAGGGTTTTGTGACGGTAGGCACAATCAGCCGCCGAGGGCCGATTCGCAGGCGCGGCAGCGACAGCGCTTGGCATATTATCAGCAAATAAGGACGGATTTCAGTTTCTTTGGGAAAACCTGACAACGCGACGGTCGCGACCATGCTGGCGGGCATGTGCACGTTCCTCAGCGTCTATAGCACGCAACCGTTGCTGCCGCTCTTGCGGGAGATTTTCCATGCCTCCGAATTTGCGGTCAGTCTCACGGTTAGCGCGACCATTCTCGCCACGGCTGTGACCGCCCCGGTCATCGGGATGATTGCCGAACGCCGGGGTCGGAAGAAAGTAATCGTGCCGTCGTTGTTCCTGCTAACCATTCCCACCGCTCTGGCAGCGACTTCCA
Organism: Terriglobales bacterium; assembly: GCA_035483045.1. Lineage (GTDB taxonomy): Bacteria > Acidobacteriota > Terriglobia > Terriglobales > Acidobacteriaceae > Acidiflorens. The sequence continues at coordinate 87,723 of DATHQD010000002.1, read as the reverse complement.
ACAGCCTCGGAGCGCTCATCTTCTGGCGCTTTGCCCAGGGCTTGTTTGTGCCCGGAGTCATCGCGGTGATGCTTGCTTATATCAATGAGGAATGGGCCGGACGGGGCGTGGGGCGCGCCATGTCTTCGTATGTGACCGGCACAGTGATTGGAGGATTTCTGGGGCGCTTTCTTTCCGGCATGATCGCCACGCACTGGCATTGGCGCGCTGCCTTCGTGGTGATTGCCGCGCTCAATCTTGTTGGCGCGATCCTGGTCCGCGCCTGGCTCCCGCTGGCGGAAAACTTTGTGCGCGCCGAGCACTGGCGGCAGGTTGTCGATCACGCCAAGCAACATCTGCGCAATGGGCAGCTGCTGGCCAACTTTGGCATGGGCGCGGCCGCTCTCTTTACGCTGGTCGGATGCTTCACCTATGCGAACTTCTATCTGGCCGCTTCGCCGTTTCGGCTGAATTCGGCGCAGTTGGGCAGCATCTTCTTTGTCTATCTTCTCGGAGTCGTCATTACGCCGCAGTCGGGCCGGTTCCTCGATCGCTTCGGCTTTCGGCGTACGGCAATTCTCTATTGCGGCATGATGATCGCCGGACTGCTCTTTACTCTGGTCAGGTCCTTGCCCGTCGTCATAGTCGGGCTCGCCATATTTTCTTCCGGCGTTTTTGTTGGGCAGGCGGCGGCCACGGTGCAGACGGGCGCAATCGCCGGTCGCGCGCGTTCATCCGCCGCCGGGCTCTACGTGGCCTTCTATTATCTGGGAGGCAGCGTGGGCGCGACGCTCACCGGCCTGTTCTGGCGCTGGAAGGGATGGCCGGGTTGCGTCATGGTGTTGGCGGGAGCGTCGGTGGTGAGCTGGTGGCTGGCCCGCGCCAGCAGTCGTCCGCTCGACCGACTGGATTCTGCCGAGATCGAACTGGTCGGCGATTAGGCGCCGACCTCGACCGGATCTGCTTGAACACTTCTGACCCCAACGATAACTTTCGCTGCTAGTTTTGTTTTCTGCGAGGTGTATCACCTTGAAATGCGCCTAGGTTTCTACGCCATTAAGAGATGGGCATAAATATGTTTTAAAAGTCAGTACTGGATGTGTCAGGATACGGGGTCGTGAATCCCCGTCGGAGATGTATATTTTGTGGAAATGATGCGGCCAAGATGTCGGGCGAGCATATTTGGAGCGCATGGATCGGGCGCCTCTTTCCGGGCGCTTCATTTCAATGGAGATTCGCGGACCCCGAGACCGGAGAAACTCGATCTCTTGATCTTGATGAGTTAAGTTTCACCGTAAATTGCGTTTGCAAGCCTTGCAATGAAGGATGGCTTAGCCAGTTGGAGGGCCGATCGAAGGCGGCCTTCTCAGGGATGATCAGGGACGAGGTTGAGCTGTCTTTATTGCCAGCCGGAAGCGCGGTCCTAGCTGCGTTTGCCTTCAAAAGTGCCGTCGTCGCCAATTGCATAAACAAGAGTCGAGCGCCGTTTTTCACTCCTGCTACTCGATCCTCCTTTAAAGATTCGCTTAAGGTTCCCGACGCTGTACAGATGTGGCTTGCCCGCTTTTCTAATACGAGCGGATTTAGCGGGCTCTTCAGCGGTCACGTGCTCGGAATGAACGTACCCAAAGGCAGCCCCTTTTATGGCCTTGAGTTGTATTCGTTTACTTACGTTGCGGGAAGGCTTGTTCTTCAAGTCTTGGCTCCAAGGTGGGCGTATATCGTCCAACAAGGCAAACCCCTCCCTAGGTTGCGTCCAAGCCCTGCGTGGGACGATGCCGCCATTCTGTTCTGGCCTGATTTGGGATTGCCAATCGGTTGGCCACCTACTAAGGGCCTCGGCGACGATACTATCAATCAGTTCATCGATCGTTGGATGAACCCTCTCACAACCTTCTGAATTGTAGCGGCCTCCCCGATGCCAGTCGTGTGCAGGTAACCGCCCCCAGTGCGCATCCTAGGCTGGAATGTAACTGCACACCGGAATTTGGCTCGCGGGCAACTCGGGCATTTCCCCTTGCAACTAAAAGATTAGTTACTTTTTGCTTGCCACCGCGTCTAAGGGGAAAGGAGGGCATCCGGTGCCACCGAGACAATCAGGAACGCTGACCGAAGCGGAGCTCAGGATCATGAACGTGCTCTGGGTTAAGGGCTCGGGCACGGTCCAGCAAGTGCTTGATTCTATTACGGAAAAGCCTGTCCTTGCCTACAATTCGGTGCTCACTACCATCCGTGTGCTGGAAAGAAAAGGCTATCTCAAGCATCTAAAGGATGGGAGAGCGCACGTGTACACGCCGGTAGTTGGGCAGCAGGAAGCGACGCGGTCGGAGATTCGGCATCTGGTGAGCCGGTTTTTTAAGAATTCCGAGGAGCAGCTGGTTCTGAATCTGCTGGAAGACCAGGGGCTTGAGGCCGACGAGATTGGCCGGTTGCGGCAAATGCTGACCCAGAAAGACCTGACGCAGACGGATGCGACGCTGAAGAGCGCCAGTGGGAGCGACGGGAAATGAACTGGCTTCCCTTGCAGACAGCGGCGCAGTTTTCGGTCGAGCACATTCTTAATGTGCTCCCGGAAGGACTGTTGATCGCACTTTTTGCGTGGGGATTACTGCGCGTTTTGCGCGGACAGAATTCGGGTACACGATTCGCTGTCTGGTTCCTGGCCTTGCTCGCCATCGCCGCGCTGCCTTTGCTTTCCGCGATCGGCAACGGACACACGATATTGGGGGCGGGGATGAAGCCTGAAGCGTGGGGAAGCATGCATCCCGCGATCAACCTCCCGGCGCGGTGGGCGCTGTTTGTTTTTGTGGTGTGGGCCGTGGGAGCGTCGCTGGCGATGGCGCGCCTGGTGTCGGGACTGTGGCGACTGGGACGACTGCGCCGGAGTTGCACGCCAATTGATGCCGGCAACTTCGATGCCGCTGATTTCGATCCGACCCTGCGCAAGACTTTAGACAAGACTTTAGAAATGATCAGCGCGGCGGGGGCGACGGTCGCCAGTTCTGAGCGCGTGCGCGTACCGTGTGCCATCGGCTTCTGGAAGCGGACGATTGTTTTGCCAGCGTGGGCGCTGCGCGAAATGGCCGCCGAGGATCTTAACGTCATACTGCTGCATGAGTTTGCCCATCTGCGGCGCGGCGATGACTGGACCAATCTCATTCAGAAAGTTGTGCGTGGTCTTTTCTTTTTTCATCCTGCGGTGTGGTGGGTTGAGAGCCGGCTTTCGGTGGAACGCGAAATGGCCTGCGACGATGCGGTTCTCGCGGAGACGGCGAACCCGCGAGGCTACGCAAGTTGCCTGGTTTCGCTGCTGGAGAAAAGCCTGGCGCATCGTCCGGCGAATGGCCAGTTGTCGATGGTGCAGGCGGCTGTGCATCGTGCCCGTGAAGCGTCGTTGCGGCTGGCGCGCATTCTCGATACGAAGCGGCCCACGGCGACGCGCGTCTGGAAGCCAGCATTGGGAGTGGTCGTCGTATTCTTCGTCGGTTGCCTTGCCGTGTTGCCGTCCGCGCCGCAGTTTGTGGCTGTTGACCGCGGCGTGAGCGATGCAGGCGCAGCGCCGAGCACAGCCGATAGGAGTAATACCATCGCGGTTGGCCAGCAGTTTTCGCCAATGGCGAGTGTGATTCCGGCGTCATTTCAGAGCGACGGAACTGCTCATGCCGACGCAACTGCGTCAGTAACACGACAGACGGCGGTGGCTCCTAAACTTTTTCACGCGCACCTCCGAACGAAGCAGGCTGCTGGAAGTCAGCTCTCTCGGCCGCAGGCAATCGCCACGCGGATGAATTTGGATCGAGCGACGCCGCCCGAAGGATTCATGGCCGTCAATTTCAATGCGGTTGCGGATCAAGAGAATGCGGAGCAAAAGAATGCTCCGGAATTCCGGACACTGGTATTCATCGAAACTTCGGAGTATAGGACCGCCGATGCGACGGTGTGGAGCGTGCAGGTTTGGCGGATGACGGTTCCGAGCGCAATGGCCGCGCGCTTGGCGCGACTGCCGGTAGCGAACAAGATTTAACGGCGAAAATTTTTTTGCAGTCAACAACTAGATAATTAGTTGCAAATGATCAGGTGAACCATCAATCAGTTACACAGTAATCGGCTACACGTAATCGATTACACAAGGAGAAAAGCAAATGAAGAAGTGGTTAGCAGGTTATAAAGCGGCAACGACTCGGCGCGTGCTGGCGGGCGCGTTGGCGGTTGCATTGGTTGGGACGATCGCGATGTTGAACTTCACGAAGTCTGCGACCGCAGCAGCGGCGCCAACTCCCGCAGCGGCGGCGCTTGATGACAACAGTGTGGGAGCGTTGCTTACGCTCGACCACGCCATGGAAACGCTGGCGGCGCGGGTTACTCCGGCGGTGGTGAACGTCACGGTTGTATCGAAGGCGCACGAGCAGCAGAGCAGCATGGAAGGCGCGCCTGACATGCAGCAATTCTTTGGACCCGAAGGTCCGTTCGGCGGCCAGGGCAATCAGTTTGGCCGTCACTTTAACTTTCAGCAGCAGCCGCAGAACCGGATTGAGCATGGTCTCGGCAGCGGCGTGATCATCTCTCCCGACGGATACATCGTTACTAACAATCACGTGATCGATGGAGCGGTCGATATTCGCGTCACCATGAGCAACCGCGAAGTCTATCCCGCAAAGCTGGTGGGCGCCGATCCGCTGACCGATCTTGCGGTCATCAAGATCAAGGGAAGCAATTTTCCGAGCGTGCCATGGGGCAACTCTGCTGGGTTGCATCCGGGACAGACCGTGCTGGCATTCGGCAATCCTTATGGGTTTCAGTTCACGGTGACCCGCGGAATTATCAGCGCGTTGAATCGCCCGAATCCCGACGTGAGCGATCGCCGCAAGCCCGGTGAATTCATCCAGACAGATGCTGCCATCAATCCGGGTAATTCGGGCGGAGCGTTGGTGAACGCGCATGGCGAGCTCATCGGCATCAACACGTTTCTAATTTCCGGCTCGGGATCATTCTCGGGCATGGGCTTCGCCATCCCCACGCAGATTGTGGAACCGACGGTGGAGACGCTGATTCGCGATGGCAAAGTGACGCATGCGTTCATCGGGATTTCGATTTCCGACGTCACTCCTGACAACGCGAAGTTCTTTCAGATGAATAAAGCAGAGGGAGCTTTGGTCTCTGACGTTACACCGGACGCGCCGGGAGCAAAAGCTGGCCTGCGCACCGGAGACGTGATCACCGAACTCGATGGCAAGCCGGTGAGCGATGCTGGACAACTGCAAATGTTGGTTGGACAGAAGCGGCCGGGCGAAACGATCCATCTGGAGGTGGTGCGTGATAGCAAGCCGATGAGCGTGGCCGTAACTGTCGAAGCGCTCGGCGGCGACAAGGGCACAGAAGTCGCCAATGGCGAACACAAGGGTCGCTGGGGGCTTAAGCTCGCCGACTTGACGCCTGATGTCCGCAATGAACTGCAATCGCAGGATCCGCAGTTTCAGAAGGCGGTGCATGGTGCGGTGGTTGAGGATGTTCTTCCGGGCAGCCCGGCTGACAATGCGGGCTTGCAGCAGGGCGACGTCATCATGGAAGTGAACCGGCACTCGACGAAATCTGCGTCCGATGTGGTGCAGGCGTTGTCGAGCGTCCCGAATGGGCAGGATGCGCTGGTGCTGGTGTGGTCAAACGGTGGCAGCACGTTCCGCGTGTTGCATCCGACGCAAGGTTAACGGAAAAGCAGGAATCTCCGTTGTGCGCGCTGCGTTGCCGGCCGTCCTCCTGGCGGTTGGGCGCAGCGCGTATTTTTCTATTCGAGCGAGTCGTAGTGAATCGGAGAATTGACGGTTGGGGATCAGACTGGTTGCCTCGGCTGATGGGTTCGATCAAGAATTCGAATTGGACGCGGTAGGAAGCGAAATATTAGAGTTCTCTTAGTCTTCTATTAGACTTCTATTAGACTTGGGGGAAGGCTTCGCGCATCCTGGAAGCAAATTTGACCACCCTGAGGTACACCGTGGTAATCATTCATCCTGCGGCTGTGTAAGCGCTTTCCGTTTCCTAGCCGATAGAATGGCTTAACGTGGGATTCACATATCTGGGTAATGCGTCGATGGTTGATGGGTCAATTGTTGGTTGCCAGTTCGCGGGGCAATGGCCTTTCCTGACAACCTATAGCTGAAATGGAGAAATGATTTGGATCGATCGGACGAGCTAGTTCAGGATCAAGACCACGCTGCCTGTTCTCTTGACGCCAGCTATGTGCTGACGGGCGAGGAGATCGGAAATCTGGTGGCGGAACCGGGCAAGCCGGCCGAGACCCTGATGAATGTCGTGGCTTTGATCGCGCGGCGTTTTGGCACTGATGTTTGCTCCGCATACCTGTTGGAGCCCGACCGCGCGAACCTGGTTCTGGCAGCAACGCTCGGACTGCGTCCGGAGTGCGTGGGCAAGCTGCGCATGGCGGTCAATGAAGGGCTCGCCGGGTTGGTGGCTGAGCAGGTCCGCCCAGTGGCGGTTGAGCAGGCAAGGAATCATCCGCGATTCAAATACTTCGTGGAAGCGGGCGAGGATAAGTACAGTTCGTTTCTCGGAGTTCCGCTGATAGACCGTGGAGTGCTGCAAGGTGTTCTGGTAGTTCAGACAATCGAGGCCCGCGCGTTCCCGGAAAACGAAATTCGGCAGCTGACAGAGGCTGCGACCCGCGTCGCCCATGTGGTGAGCGAAGCTCGCACCCTCGACCGATTTATCGCGCCCGTGCAGGAGCGGCTGTGGGCACTGGCTCGCAATATGTGGTGGAGCTGGGATCACGATGCTTCGAGCTTGTTCCGCGATATCGATCCGCTGCGCTGGCGGCAGCTCAATCACAGTCCGGTGGCGCTGTTGAACGAATATCCGCTGGAAAAACTCGAAGAACGCGCCAACGAATTGGCGCTGCACAGCCGTATTAACTATGCGTATCGCCGGCTGCGAGAGTATGAGGAAACGGAACATACATGGGGCGCTCGGCGGGCCGGCGTGCTCCGCGCTCGTCCCGTGGCTTACTTCTCCGCCGAATTCGGAGTGCATGAATCGCTCCCCATCTATTCCGGCGGCCTGGGGGTATTGGCGGGCGACCATATCAAGAGCGCGTCGGATCTGGGGATTCCGCTGGTGGGCGTAGGTCTGTTTTACGGCCAGGGATATTTTCGCCAGCGCCTCGATCGCGATGGCTGGCAGCGCGAGGAGTATCTCGAGACCGATGTCAATCAGCTGCCCATGGAGACGGCGATTGGCAAAAATGGGCGTCCGGTCGAAGTGCAGGTCGATACTCGTCATGGCCCGATCTACGCGAAAGTGTGGCGCGTGAGCGTCGGCCGCTGCGATTTATTTCTGCTTGACTCGGATGTCGAAGGCAACACTCCCGAAGATCGCGAAATGACCTCGCGCCTGTATGGCGGCGACGGGCGCGTGCGGGTGCACCAGGAAGCGCTTCTCGGCATCGGCGGCCTGCGTGCTTTGCGTGCGATGGGGATTACGCCGGGTGTGCTTCACCTGAACGAAGGGCATAGCGGATTTGCCGTTCTGGAGGCGATTCGCCAGCGCATGGACGACGAAGGCATCAGTTTTGATAAAGCGGTGCCGCGGGTTGCGCGCGAAGTCGTGTTCACGACGCATACGCCGGTGCCCGCCGGGCATGATCGCTTCGACTCCGACCTGATCGAGGAGCACCTCGGACCGTTGCGCGAGGCGCTTGGTCTTTCGAAAGAAAGATTCATGGGGCTGGGGCGTGAGAGTCCCGATAGCGATGAACGCTTCTGCATGACGGTGCTCGGCCTGCGGTTGTCGCGCCGTGCCAACGCGGTTTCTTCTTTGCATGGCGAAGTCTCGCGCGCCATGTGGACGGGGTTGACTCCGGGCAAGAGTGAAGACGCAGTTCCAATCGGACATATCACCAACGGCGTGCACGCGCCGACCTGGCTGGCGCCGCAGATGTTCCGCCTCTACGATCGCCACCTGGGCACGGGTTGGCACCTGAAGGGCAGCGAATCGAAAACCTGGGACGGCATTGAAAACGTTGATGACGGTGAGCTCTGGGAGACGCATTTCAATCTCAAGTCGCGCATGATCGAATTTGTGCGCCGCCGCGCCGTCAAGCAAGCCGCGCGCCGTGATGAACCACGCTCCGTGCTGCAGCAACTGGAGCGCGCTCTCACTCCCGATGCGCTGACCATTGGTTTTGCGCGCCGCTTTGCCACCTACAAGCGCGCCAATCTCATTCTGGCCGACATCGAAAAATTGGCTAGTCTGATCAATGATCCGAAACGCCCAGTGCAGTTTGTATTTGCTGGCAAAGCCCATCCTTTGGACGAACCGGGCAAGCGCGTCCTGCAACAGATTGCGCAGTTGATGCGCGACCCGCAGTTCTCTGACAAATTGATCTTCATCGAGGATTACGACATCAACGTGGGCCGCCATTTGACGCAGGGGGTTGACGTCTGGCTCAACAATCCGCGGCGGCCGCTCGAAGCTTCCGGAACCAGCGGGCAAAAAGTCGTTCTCAACGGCGGGTTGAATCTTTCCGTTTTGGATGGCTGGTGGGCGGAAGCTTACGATGGCATGAACGGTTTCGCGATCGGCAATGGTCGAACCCACTCAGATATGAATGTTCACGACGCCCGCGACGGCGAAGATCTGATGCGCGTGCTGCGCGAAGAAGTGATTCCTCTCTATTACCAGCGCGATCGCGACGGCCTGCCCCGAGGCTGGATCAAGCGCATGAAGCGCACCATCCGCACCCTCGGCTGGCGCTTCAATGCCGATCGCATGGTGATGGATTACACGCTGAATTGCTACGTTCCCGCCGCCGGAGGCACTTCCAGCGATCTGCGCTTGCAGATGTAACTCTCTTTTTATAATCCTCGCGCCTTTCTTCAACCACCGGGAGCACGAAGGATCACCAAGGTTTCAGACCTTGATTCCTTCCTCCGTGTGCCTTGGTGACCCTCGTGGTTAATGATCTTGGCGAGGCCCAGCAAAGCTCCGGTCTTTCGACTTGACAGCTTCGCCAGACCATTTAATATAGATGAATAATTATGCATGATAATGGATAATTATGCCTAAATTCGAAAATTGAAAATGAATACGAGGAAAGGAATCAACCACCGCACGTTTGCGATTTAATGGCAGCTACCCTTAAAACCGCGGTTCTCGGCGCCAGCGGCTATTCTGGCCTCGAACTGGCGCGCATTCTAAGCCGCCATCCGCGCACTGCCAGTCCGTTGCTTTTGCGGCGGACGGCGGAGACTGACGAAGGCATTGATGCGGGGAAGAAATCCACAAAAGCGTCTTCGGCGTGGCCGCAGATTTCCGGCAACGGGCATGCGCACGTCGAGCCCTTTTCCTGGTCCGCTCTTAAGCAGCACGGTGTGGAACTGTTGTTTCTGGCCACTCCGCACGCCGTCTCTCGCGAACTGGTTCCGGAGGCGATTTCGCGCGGACTGTCTATCGTGGATCTGAGTGGCGCGTGGCGACTGAAGCAGGAGGTGCATCGGGCGATTTATCACTTTAAAGATGCAGACGCCAAGGCTGCGGCCGAAGCCAGCGAGCGCGCCGTATATGGTTTGCCCGAGTTGAATGCAGGCCAGATCAAGTCGGCCACGCTGGTGGCGAATCCCGGTTGTTATGCGACTTCGGTGATCCTTGCACTCGCGCCCGTGCTGCTTGCCGGTTGGGTCGAACTGGATCGCGGCATCATCTCGGATTCGAAGTCGGGCGTATCCGGCGCAGGCAAGGAGCCTACGGCGCGCACCCACTTCGTGTCGGTTGCCGACAATTTTTCCGCCTACTCAGTTTTTAGGCACCGTCACACGGGCGAGATTCTCGAGCAGCTAGCGCTCGATTCGGCGCAGCTGATTTTTACTCCGCATCTGCTGCCGATTCCTCGTGGAATTCTTTCGACGATTTACGTGTACTTGAAACGCAAAACGACAGAGGGCGAAATTCAGAGCTGCCTTCAAGATTTCTACGCGGGGAAGAAGTGGGTCCGGGTTTTTCCGGCATCGACTTTGCCGGAGATTCAGTTTTCGGTGCACACCAATTATTGCGACATCGGATTTTGTCTGGCGGACGACGGCCGCCGGCTCATTTTGGTTTCTTGTCTCGACAATCTGCTGAAGGGCGCCGCGGGTCAGGCCGTGCAAAATATGAACCTCATGTATGGGTGGGACGAGGCCGAGGGGTTGCAATGAAAATCGTGGTCAAAATCGGCGGCAAAGCGCTCGAGGACAAAACCACGCTGCAAAAATGCGCCAAGGCGGTGGTATTACTTTCTCAGGATGGACATCAGGTAGCTGTTGTCCACGGCGGCGGCAGCGCTTTGACGCGGACGCTCGAACTACTGGGAAAGAAAAGTGACTTCGTGCATGGCCTGCGCGTTACCGACGCGGAGACACGCGATGTCGCGTTGATGGTACTAGCCGGCATCGTCAACAAAAGCCTGGTAGCGGCGATCGCTGCTGCTGGCCAACCGGCGATTGGACTTTGTGGCGGAGATGGCGGCGTGTTTCGCGCCCGCAAGAAACAGGACGCTGAATTCGACCTCGGGTACGTCGGTGAAATTTGTTTTTCTGAACCGCGCTGGCTTAAGGCGATCTGGGCGGAGGGCGGCATTCCAGTGCTCTCGTCGCTGGCACTTGGCGGCGATGGCCAATACTACAACGTGAATGCCGATCAGATGGCGGCGGCTTGCGCCATCGCCTGCGAGGCTGACGCGCTGATTTTTCTTACTGACGTTGATGGTGTGAAACAGGCCGATGGATCGGTGATGGCGCGACTGGATACGAAGCAAGCTGCCGGGTTGATCGACGAATCGGTGGTCAGCGGGGGCATGATGCCGAAGCTTGAAGCTTGCACGCAGGCGCTCAAATCGGGAGTGGGGCGCGTGCGCATACTTCCGGCGGCGCAAGTCGAGATGCTGCCGCTTTTTTATTTCACCAAAATCGATTGCGGCACTGAGGTGTTGAGAGCATGAGCCTCGCAACTGTTTCTCGGATGGAAGCTAAGCTTCTGCTTCCTACCTATGAGCGCCAGCCGATTCTTTTCGAACGTGGCCGCGGCGTCTATCTCTGGGATTCCGTGGGCAAGCGCTACCTCGATTTTCTGAGCGGGATTGGGGTGAATGCTCTCGGCCATAATCATCCTGCCATACAGGCCGCGATTAAGCGCCAGGCGGGACGGCTGATTCATGTTTCGAATCTTTTCTATCACGAGTATCAGGCGGAGCTTGCGCGGCTGTTGACGGAAATCTCCGGGCTCGATCGGGCTTTCTTTTGTAATAGCGGGACGGAGGCTTGGGAGGGAGCGCTCAAACTCGCGCGCGCCTTTGCGCAGATGAATCATGCAAACGGCGGTGCCTCTGGAGCCACGTCGAATGCAAAGACGCAAATCCTCGCCATGGACAATTCTTTTCATGGGCGCACGTTTGGGGCGCTGGCTACCACCGGTCAGCTGAAATATCGCGCTCCATTTACTCCCCTCGTGCCGGGCGTCACTTTTGTCAAGTTCAACTACCTCGACGATCTGCGGCGAAAGTTTGATGCGAGCGTTTGCGCGGTGTGCATCGAGACGATCCAAGGTGAAGGTGGAGTTTGTCCGGTCAGTGCTGAATTTCTTGGGCTGGCCTCACGGCTCACGAAACAGTCGGGTGCGCTGCTCGTGCTCGATGAGATTCAATGCGGGCTCGGCCGCACTGGGCGCCATTTTGGCTACCAGCACTATGGCGTCTTGCCCGACATTGTCACGGTTGCAAAACCGCTGGCGGGCGGGTTGCCGCTCGGTGCAATCCTCACGACGGAACGAGTTGCGACGTGCATGCATCCTGGGCTGCATGGCACGACTTTTGGGGGAGGTCCTCTGGCCTGTGCCACGGCTATTGCGTTCCTGCGCGAAGAGAAAAAGTTACTGAAGCATGTGGGCGCGATGGGCGAATATTTTCAGGCGGGGCTGGCGACGCTGGATCAGAAGTACAAATCGATTCAGGATGTTCGTGGGGTTGGCTTGATGCAGGCTCTTGAGTTGGATTCGCCTGAACTGGCCAAGGCTGTTGCCGGTCAATTATTGAAGGAGGGAATCATCATCAATCGCACGCATGAAACCGTGTTGCGGTTTCTGCCGCCTTATATCATTCAGAAGAAGCACATCGACCAACTGATCAAGGCTCTAGACGCGGCGTTGCGGAAAAATGAAGAAACCAGCCAAACGAAAACGAAGTCCGCGACGACGCGGCGCGAGAAAGAGGCCCATGCGCACGCGTGAGGCGGTTCTTCCCGATGCGGAGCAGATTCATGCCCTGGTCTCGGCTTACTCGGGCGATGGAACGCTGTTGCCGCGGTCGCTCGCGGAGATTTGCGAGAACGTCCGCGACTTTATTGTGCTCGAGCAGGACGGGCGCATCATCGGATGCGGCGCGCTTCATCTTTATGGCACACATTTAGCTGAGATTCGTTCGATTACTGTCGATCCCGCGAGCCAGAGTGCAGGCGGCGGCCGGCGACTGGTCAAGGCTTTGCTGGCGCAGGCTGAGAAACATAAAGTCAGTTGCGTGTGCCTGTTCACCCGCATTCCTGAATTTTTTGGGCGCATGGGTTTCACGCTCGCCAATCATCAGGATCTTCCGGATAAGATTCACAAGGATTGTTACAAATGCCCACGCTTGTATCGGTGCGATGAAGTTGCGATGATCCGCGGGCAGGCTCCCGCCTTCGCAATTTTGCCACCGCCGAAAAACTGGTTGAAGATCCAGGCATGATCTCGCTGCGCCGTTCTCCTGAGAAAGTTCGTCTGCCGAAGGGATTTTCATTTTCGGCTGTTGCGGCTGGCGTCAAGGTCAGCGGGCGGCCCGACCTGGCGTTGGCGGAAGCGGTTGAGGGATCCAGCGCTGCGGCGCTGTTTACCCAGAACCGAGTGGTTGCCGCTCCCGTCATAGTCGGCCGCCAGTCGCTGGTTTCAACTGGAGGGCATGTTCGCGCCGTCGTCGTAAATTCCGGAAATGCCAATTGCGCCACGGGTCGCCGCGGCCTTCAGGCTTGCGAGCGAGTCTGCCGCGAGGCGGGAAGTTTGTTGGGTGTTCCTGCCGCCGAAATCTTTCCCTCATCCACTGGCATCATCGGAGTTCAGTTGCCGGCGGAGAAGATCTGTGCCGCGCTTCCCAGGCTCGCTGCGGCGCGATCGGGCGACGAGCGTGCCGCGCTCGCCTTTGCTGACGCGATCATGACCACCGATACGCGACGCAAGATTGCGTCGACGCGCTTTCGAACTGGTTCGAACGAAGTCACCTTGCTGGGCATCGCCAAGGGCGCGGGCATGATTCATCCGCAGCTAGCAACGATGCTGGTGTACTTGTTCACCGACCTGAAGGCTAACGCGCGCGAACTGCAACCCTTGCTGCGCGCGGCTTGTGACAGCTCTTTGAATTGCATGTCGATCGATGGAGATACGTCGACGAATGACATGGTGCTGCTATTGGCCAGTGGCTCTAGCGGCGCCGGACTGAAAGACACCGGCGTGCGAAAGAAATTTTCCGCCGCTCTCACTGCTGTGTGTCAATCATTGGCGGAGCAGATCGTCAGCGATGGCGAGGGAGTGCAGCATGTGATTCGTTTGTTCGTTGAACAGGCGCGCAGCCGGGAAGAGGCGTTACTGGTGGCGCGGACGATTGCTCACTCCATGCTGGTCAAGACAGCGTGGGCCGGGGCGGATCCGAATTGGGGGCGCATTCTGGCCGCTGTGGGGCGATGCGGAGTTGCGATCGATCCATCAGGTGTTCAGATTTTTATTGGCAGTGAGAAGGTGTGTCGCAACGGGATGGGCCGCGCTTTCGATGAGCGGCGGGCGCATCGAACGCTGGCTCAGCCGGTATGCGATATTCGTGTTCAGTTGGGACGGGGAGGGGATGCGGTGAGGTTTTTGACGACTGACCTTACGGCGGAGTATGTGCGGATTAATGCGGACTATTCTACTTAGAGTGTACGGTTTCTGCCCAATAAATCAACCGCCACGAGATTTGTGTTGATGATCTCGCCTAGGGCAAACCTTCGTGCGGTTGCGGCTTTCAGGTCCTTTGAGCCTGGTTCTCTTGCAAACTGTGCGAGCAACCGGAGATTGGAAATGTCACTCCGAGCGCAGCGCTTGCATGACATCGACCCGCGCAGCTCGTGCCGCGGGCAACACCGACGCGACAACCGCGACTGCCATTAATACGAAGGCAGCGACGAACACGGGAACAAGGCCCGGCATTTTGACCTCCCAAAAGAACCTGCTCGCGAGCCGTGCAAGCACGAAGCCGACCGCCGCGCCAGCAATCACGCCAGCACCTGCCATTACGGCTCCTTCGGCGATGACACGGGTCAAGAGATGCCGACGTTGCGAGCCGACTGCCAGGCGGATGCCGAACTCACGGGTGCGCGCACTGACGGAAAAGGCGAGTACGCCGGCTACGCCTACGATGGCGATGGCTAACGCAACCGCGGCAAATAAGCCGAATACTATTGTGTTGAGACGATCGGGGGTGAGCACTTCGGCGCGAATGTCTTCGAGCGTGGCGGCGTGCTCGACGGGCTGATCAATCGACATCTCGCGCACGACGCGCGTGACTGGCGTGACTAGCGAGTAGGGATCGATACGCGTGTGCACGAAGAGGCGGCCGCCAAAGATGCTCACGCCGTTGCTGTCGGAAAGATTATCCGGCACCTGGCCGAACGGATGATAGATGGTAAGTGCCGGTCGCGGTATGACGTGCTCATCATCGACATCCGCGGTGACGCCAACAATTCGGCGGGATCCTTTGCTCATGCCGACGAAATCCCACACTGGGTCAGTCCACATGATGTGGCGATTGAGGGGATCCTGGCCGGGGAACATGCGCTGCGCGACACTTTGGCTGACGATCACTACCGGTTCGCCACCTCGCCGGTCATCATCGTTGAAGTCCCGGCCTTCAATCATGGGCACGCCGAGCGCCGCGAAAAATCCCGGCGAAACGGCGCGAAACTGCGCCAGAGGATCCTCTTCGTGATTGCCTTTTACGTGACCTTCGCCGGTGAATTCAAATCCGGGACCGAAGGCACCCGCATCTCGCCAGGGGACGCTCGTGCCTTCGGCGACTCCGTCGACTCCGGGGACTTCTTTGATTCGGCGGATCGCTTCGCGATAAAAATTGATGATCTGATCGGGAGTTTTGCCATAAGACTCCACTGGCAAATCCATGGCGAGCACGCGGTGCATGTCGAAACCGGTCTGCGTGGCTTGGAGCGTGAGCAGCGTCTTGACCAGCATGCTCGCGCCAGCCAGCAGGATGAACGAGGCGGCGATTTGTGTGATGGCGAAGATGCGCAGCCGGCTGCTCGTCCCACCGGTGATGCGCACGCCTCCGCTGCTGAGGTTGAAACCTTGCGAAGTGTTGGCAGCAGGTAAGCGCGGGACGAAAGCCAGGAGCACGGCGGCGGCGATCGCCAGGGTTGCGCCTAGCCAGAGCATGCTCGAATCAATTTTCAAATCGAGCGCGCGCACAGAGAAACGCGAAGCGTAGCGCGCGAGGATGTTGACCATCGGAGTTGCGGTAAGCACTCCGAGAATCGCTCCCGCGCCGCAGAGCAGCAAGCTTTCGGCGAGGAGCAGTCGGCGTAACGTAGCGGTGCTTGCGCCGAGCGCGGAGCGGACGGCCAATTCCGCTTCGCGACGCACGGTGCGGGCCAGAATCAGATTGACGACATTACAGCACGCGATAATGAAAACCAGTCCCGAGGCAGCGAGCAGTACCAGCAAGACGGTACGAGCACCCGATGTGATCTCATCGCGGAGCAGCTTCGCTTCGATGCTGTATTGTCCGCTCGCAGGGTAGGCTTCGGGATGCTCTTTCTTCATCGCGGAGTATGCGGAGCGCAACTCGGCTCGAGCCTGATCGAGCGAAACTCCCGGAGCGAGACGGCCGAATAATTCCGTCATGCGATGAATGCGGCCAGTGACCATGGTCGCAGAGAGATGATGTGGGCTGGTCACAACATTGGCGATGAGTTCCGTGTCGGCAGGGTAGGGAACCGATGGCTCGAGCACGCCAACGATTGTGGCAGTGCGCGTATCCAGCCGAACCTGTTTCCCGATCACCGACGGATCGCTGTGAAACGTGGTGGTCCAGAAGCGGTAGGTAAGCACGGCTGCGCCTGCGGCATTCGGGCCGTCATCGCGCATATCCAGCAGCCGGCCAAGCACAGGGCGCAGGCCCATGACTTCGAAGTAGGAGCCGCCTACGACGCCGGCGCTAACTTCGCGCGGCTCGCCGAGCCCAATCATGGTGAACCCCATCGTCGAAAAGTCGCCAAACTCGCTGACCGATTTCACGCTGCCCCGCAAGTCCTGGAGTTCGGGCACCGAAAAACGATCGTTGTCCGCACCGATGCCAGGGGCGCTCTGTCGGATGTAAATCAGGCGATCTTCGTCGCGGTTTACCAGCGGCCGCAGCAGGACGCCGCGCACGAGGGTGAAGATAGCGGCGTTGGCGCCGATGCCGAGCGCCAGCGTGAGGATCACGGCCAAGGCCAGCCCCGGAGTGCGCGCCAACGAGTGGAGGGCAAATCGGAGATCGCGAACAAAGGACATAGTTCACCCCTATCCAGCCGAGGTAGCAGCGTTCGTGCCAACTTTAGAGGCACATTATAAGTCACTTACAGGAGTTGAAATGATACGCGCTGGGCGTTTGAGGACATTGCTGCCCAAAATCGGACACCGATCCCAACGTCCGCTAACATTACGTCGGACCGTGCTGAATTTCTCGGAGGTGGTTACTCCGGCGGCCGTGGATCACGTAACGAGCCAATTTTGGCGCTTTTGTTCCTCTAGTTGCCGCTATGCTAATCAGTAAGTTATGCGTTTTCAACGCTGGCAGGTGAACCGCTGCGCCACCCAAAACCAAAGCCAAAAGCAAAGTCAGAAACCTACGCCTAGAAGTTGAAGGACGCTTGCAATTCTATTTTTCTGTTGGCGGCTGCGCTGGAAAATGGGCCTCCGGCGAGAGCTACTGACTCCCCAAAATTTGGCGAGGTAATGACGCCGATCGGGGTTCCGGGGTTCACCTTGTTCAGGACGTTTCGCGCATTGACGCTGAAGGTCAGGCTGTAGCGGCGATTGGTAGCGGGGCCTCCACCGAAACCGCCGCGCGGTCCGCCCCCGAAGCCTACGCTGCCGCCACCTCCGCCTCCACCCCCACCGCCGCGCCCACCGCCTCCGCCGCCACCACCGCCGGGACCACCACCAGATTGCGCGTTGTTTTTTCCGCCAACCTCCGGGCCGAAGCCGAAAGTTTTCGCCAGGCGCAGGTTCAGCGTGAACTGGTTGGGTCCGGTCAGATAGTTGATGGGGATCGGAGTATAGGGAAGTGGATTCGTTAGACCGCCCGGAACGAAGAAGTGGCTACAAGCGGCGGGAGTGGGAAAGGGGCACGACCCGGGAGCATAGCTGCCGAACGCGGGCCGGTCGTTGAGAAGGGAATTGTTGCTCAGGTCATCGCCGACCGTGACGTTGTAGGGCGAGCCAGAATTGAAAATCATAAACGGACTCAGGCGAAAGCCGCGCGGCAGTCCGATGGTGCCGCCGACAAACAACCGATCGCGGATCGCAAAGGAGGCTCGTCCGTAATCCAAGTGCACGTCGTATTGATTCGATGGAAAGCTTGTCGAAAACGCTCCTGAATTCACACTGCCGATGGGATCGCTATTGGCGTAATTCAGAGAATAGTAGCCGAAGAGAGACAGCTTTGCTCCCGCACGAATGTTGAAACTGGCGATGAGCTGGTTCTGCCAGAAAACTCCACCCGAAGTGTATTGGTAGATCGGGCCCACCGACGGATTTGGAATGTTCGTCAACGGCGAGCCGGGAGTGCCGGGGAGCGGGGCGTTGATGTTCAGCGACATCAACTGGTGGACGCCGCGTGAATTCAGATACGTAAGCGAAGCGTTGGCGATCTTTGTGATCTGTCGCTCCACGCTGAAGGCGCTCTCGATGATGTAGGGCGCGTGCAGAGTGGGATTGATCTGATAGGTTGTCGGTGGCGTGGTCGGCGGCGGAGGCGTCGGGTAGCTGGGATTCTTGACGGTGTACTGTTGCTCGGTCACGCCGTTAAAGCGGTCCGCATTGATCACCATATCCTGGGTAATGCGGTTGTAGAACAAACCAAAACCGCCGCGCAGCACGGTCTTGGGCGCGCTCTTGCCTGCTCCACCAAGACCCCAGGCAAAACTGAGGCGAGGTGCCCAGTCGGCATGGTCGTGAATCTCGTTCTGTGTTTCAAAGCGCAGCCCGCCACTCACGGTGATGTTAGGACGCACCTTCCAGTCATCCTGTATGTACAGTCCGGCATCTACCAGGGTAACTGGCAGGGTAGGCGCAACGCCGCTGGGGCTGGTATTAACGGAATACTGGATCGGATTGGAAAGCTGGGACTGCTGGCAGCTGGCGGGACTTGGCGGGCACGAAAATGTATAGGTGCCGTTGAATCCTGCGCCGGAAGTGTTGACCTCGTGGAGTGCCCGCAGCCGTCCACCGAATTTTATGAAATGATTCCCCTCGGCCATCGAGGTGTAATTTTGCAGTTCGTAATGGTCCTGGTGATCGACCTGGGTTCCCGAGGCGGCGCCTCCGGTCGTGTATGCTCCTTGCACATTGATGCCTAGAACCGTGCTCACTGGATTCTGATTGCTGTTGTCGCGCAGGTATTGAAAGCGCGTCTCATTGATCACCTTTGTGCTGAGGACTTGGGTGTCGGTGATCTGCACGGTGTGTTCGGTGGACTCGGTGTTATAGCCGGCCTCGGGCAGCACCAGGCCGCCGACGCCGTCATTCTGCCAGGTATCGCGATAATACTGGTAGCGGGCGGTGAGCGTGTTGCTGGGGCTGATCTGGTAGTCGATGCGAGGAGCGATGTTGGTGCGGGTGCGGGGATTGGCGACGCTCTCGCTAAGGCCCAGCACGGGCGCGTTTACGACTGCGATTTCGTCGATGTCGCGACGCTGTGTGTCGAGGAAGAAGGATGCCTTTTTATTGATGGGGCCACCGATGTTTCCCATGAAGATCACGGAATCGTAGGGCTCCTGCTCGGCGTCACCGAGGTATGGATTTCGGGTGTTGAATGACGAGTCGTTTCCTACGATCTGGAGCTGGCCATGAAACTTGTCGGTGCCCGGCTTGGTGAAAATTTCAATTCGTCCGTAGCCAAGTTTGTCGTATTCGGCGGAGAAGGGATTCTGATTGATGCGAATCTCGCGAATCGATGACTTGGGGGGAAGCTGTCCGGCGGTGAATCCGTCGATGTAGAGTTGGCCGCCGTTGGGGCCGGCGGACGGGCCAGCGAGCGCTTCAAGATCGGACTGCAATTCGTCGGGATCGTCGGGCAGCGCTTCCAGATCTTTGCCGGTAAGGATAACCGCACTCGCGTTATTCGCAGGATTTACGTCCAGGGTTGGCCCTTCTGACTGCACATTGACCTTTTCCTGCTGCACATTGATGTCGAGCGCGATGTTAAATTGCGCGACTTGGCCGGCGGTTACGGCTACATCGTTCTGGATGAAAACGGCGAAGCCCTGGGCGTTGGCGGTGACGGTATATTTGCCGGGTGGAAGATTGGCAATTTCGTACGCGCCGGTTTTGCTGCTGGCGGCTGTGCGGGTTTGGCCGCCGGACATGAGGACTCCCACGGCGGCATTGGCCACGACCGCGCCGGAGGGATCGGTCACTTGCCCGCGGAGAGTTCCGGTTGCGGGCTGCGATTGGGCGGCCGCGGGGGACATCGTCATTGCCAAAATCAGAATGGCCAGAATGAAGACTGATACCTTCAACGTTCACCTTTTCTTTCCAGGGAATTCACATTCAATACAATGAATTGAGATTTAGTTGTTACTGCGCGGCTTCACCTTCTCCACCCTGCGCGCCCAGCGACCACGGCGAGAGCAGCGAGGACGCGCTGCGATTCGGCGCGGCAGTCAGAATGGCGTCGACTCCCGCGAGCAGGGTGATCGCCGTAACTGCGTCTGAATTTCCGCCTTCTGTTGAAACGATCATTACAGCATCACCCTTTTGCAGGTCGGATAGCTTGCTGTTGGGGAGGCGGCTCAACATGCGCTGCAAATCTGGAGGACCGTTGCCGCCTTGCCCACCGCCGGGGCCGGGCGCGGCTTTGTTTTCCGGCGTGCTGCCGGGCGTAGTTGCAGACTGCGAAGGCGCCTGAGATCGCCCACCGTCGGCGTTCGGCGCGGTTTGGCCGCTAGCGTTCGCTGGATTACCAGCCGCGCCCCCCGCTTTCAATCGCATGGCGATGCGTTGCGCCATTTCCGGCGGCAGTTTTTTCATCTGCGAATCGGGCGATACTTTTACTATCACCGCGCTCTTGGTGATCGCATCCTGCACCGTCATTGAATTTGTTGCCGGGTCGATGGCTTTGATGGTGCCTGCAATATTTCGGAAGGAGCCGGTGACAATTTCTTCGGCAGCCAGGTCGCTGCCGTCGGCGCTGCGAGTTCCGCGGGCGCGCAACTGGTCTCCGACTTTAAGTAGCGACATGAATTGAGTGGTGGGCTCCGGTTTTGCGTCGTCAAATTTCACAGAGTCAGGCGCATAGCGGCGGAGGATGGTAGCTTTGCCGACTTGGACGGCGACCGTTTTTGTCGTCCCTACTCCGCCGGTGGAGACGGTGATGGTGCTGGCCGGGGCGTCGACCTTGGTGACGAGGCCGCCGATACCGCGTTTCTGCCAGTCGTCGCGCTCATGTTGCTGTTTGGCGGTTACGTCGGCCTGCTTCATTACGATCACGGCCAGCGCGGTGATGGTGTGGGAGTCACCCGCGGACGCTTGGCCTCGAACCAGAACCCGATCGCCGGGCTGCAAATCTTGCGGCTGAAGTGGCGTCGCGTTTTTCAGGTCTTTTTCGCCGGGTGGCACGCGCAGGATTTTTGTGGTGGCGGTCAACTTTGTGGTGACGTCGCCACCGGATTCGGCGGTGACCGTGATTGAATCCGCTTGAACAGTTTTGATTACGCCGACGGCTTTGGAGACTTGCGCCGCTGCGTTGGACGCGGTCTGGTCCTGCGTAAACGCATACTCAGCCGGCGCGAAAATCAACGATGCCAACATGACGCCGAGCCAGCACGCCTTGACTAGTGTGGAGCGGACACTCTTGTCCGCTTGCACCGGTTGTTTCGCTTCCGATAAGCGGAAAGGAGTGTCCGCTCCACATTTGACTGGGCGCCGCGTCGGAAAGACTCGCTCCGCTAGCTGTCGAAAATATGACATCAAACAACTTTAGCATCGCAGGACGGGTCGGATTGCGCCTTTACGAAGTTTTACCCGGCATTGACAGAGCTTTAACGGCGGGGCTGGCAACCACGGATTCGTGGCGGAGCATCCAGTTAGTATTCGGCTCATGCTAACGTGTGTCTAGTGTTGAGGTCCGGGAATTTTTGTAAAAAAATATGATCTTCAAACCCTCTTCTTTGTCGTGGCCGGTTGTCTTCGTCTTCGCTGTTTGTGCGGTGGTCGCGCTGATTGCGCTTCCTGAAGTGGAGCGCTCGGCTCACGCTCAGAATGCGGCTGCCCCGGCGACCACGATTGCGGTCGACGTTAAGGTGGTCACGCTGCCGGTTACAGTTCGCGACAAGCATGGCAAGATCGTGCGCGACCTTACTAAGGATGATTTCACGCTGCAGGAAGATGGGCGGGCGCAGACGATCAAGTATTTTTCGCAGGACACGAATCTTCCGCTGACGCTTGGATTACTGGTCGACACCAGCCGCAGCCAAGAGACGGTGCTTGATGCGGAGCGCAACGCGAGCCGCAGTTTTCTTGAGCAAATGCTGGTGCAGCCGAAGGACAAGGCCTTCATTATTCATTTCGACCGTCAGGTGGAGCTGTTGCAGGATTTGACTTCTTCGCGGGAGAAGCTGCAAGCGGCGCTCGAATTGCTGAAGACATCGTCGGATAGGGATCACTCGAACGATCCGAATGATCCATCGAATTCTCCGTCGGGATCGGGTTCAGGCTCGCATCATGGCGGCGGCACGCAGCTTTACGACGCCGTGTTTCTGGCGTCGAACGAACTGATGAAGAAGCAGCCGGGGCGCAAGGCATATGTGATTTTGTCGGACGGAGTGGATCGTGGCAGCAAGACTTACCTGGAGAGTGCGATTGAGTCGGCGCAGCGGGCCGACACGGTTATTTACTGCATCTATTTCGCGGAGCCGCGCCACGAACAACGGCAGGGGAATGGGATGGGTCGGGGCGGCGGAGGCGGTTGGCCGGGCGGTGGTGGAGGGGGCGGAGGCTGGCCCGGAGGGGGCGGAGGCTGGCCTGGCGGTGGCGGTGGTGGGCGCGGGCCGGGCGGAGGGCAACGTCGTTCGGAAGAGCCGCGCACTGACGGCAAGAAAATTCTGGAGAAGATCTCTAAGGAAACCGGCGGGCGATTCTTTGAGGTATCTAAGAAGCAAACGGTGGGTGAAATCTACGACAGCATTGTTGAAGAATTGCGCACGCAATACAGCATGGGCTATACGCCCGATAAAGACAGTTCCGCGTCTGGCTATCATCACGTCGTATTGACGGTCAAGAAGAAGGAACTGACGGTGCAGACGAGAGACGGATATTACGCGGATCGGGAAGTGGCGGATAGCAAGAGCGGCAATTAGGCTGGCCCGCCTAGGAAGGCCCGTCGCTCGTCGAGTATTCTGATTTCTTGTTAGCAAACCTGACGAACGCTATGGTGTCATACAACCCATGGCACAAAATGACCGCCCACGATCTTATTTTGGCGCGAGTTCTTCGCGCACGGCTTTGCCTAACGCGGCCTGTTGCTGGGGAGTCAACTTGGTTCCGCGCGAGCTTAGGTACAGAACGTCGATTGCCATCTGGCCTTCGGTCTCGATCAGCGCGATTTCGATATTGCAATCGTGCTTGGAGAGGAGCGAGCACATGCGGTAAAGCAGCCCAGGGCGATCCTGAGTAAGAATCTGCACCAGCGTGCTGTTCGCGGAGCAGCTATCGTCGAATTCAATCTGGGTTGCGACCTTCACTTTTACCTTCGTGCTGTCGGCTGTCTCCGATTTCAAGCGGTCGCTTAGCATACGGGTCACATCGGCTTGGCCCTTGATTACGTCGGCGATGCTTTTTTTCAGACGATCCCATTCCTGCAGATTCATCTCCAGAGTGCGAAAACGGTCGGTGAAATAGAAAGTATCGACCACGATGCCAGCGGCGTTTGAAAACGCATTCGCTTTCACGATGTTCATGCCCCAGGCGGCGAGCGCCCCGGAGACGGAGGCGAAGAGAAATGGCCGGTCGGTGGTAACCAAGGTCAGTTCATACCAATGACGAATCTGCTTCAGACTAAGTTGCACGCCGTCTGGGCCCAGCCTGGCCGCCATTTCGGCGTGGGCAATGACATCGGTGGCGCCGTGAATTCGCAAATAACGTTGCGGCAACCCCTCGAGAAAAATATTGAGTTTTTTCCCCGCTACTGCCGCCAGTGAGCGCAGATGGGCCAGATTGGACGGCGCCATGTTGGAGCTGTCGTTGGCATCTGTGTGCACCCGTTGATCGGCGCTGCGGTTCAGGTAATTCGCGCAGGCGATATACAACTGCCAGAGGTTATCCGCCTTCCACGGCGTCATGGCTTCGGGGTTGACGGCTTTAACGTCGGCGTAAGTCATGAGGCAAAGCATCTTCAGGCGCTCGGGTGCACCCACTCTATCTGCGAACGACTTCACATTCGCGGGATCGAAAACATCGCGCCGCATGGCGGCTGACATTTCCAAGTGGTTCGCCACCAAGAAGCGCAGGGTCTCGCGATCTGCGGAATCGAGATCGAGCCGATCGGCACAGCTATCCGTAAGTCGGACGCTCACGTCAATGTGACTTTCGCCCTCGCCTTGCGCAGCTTTGCCGGAATCATGGAGCAGCAGCGCCAGATAAAGGAGTTCCGGTTGCTCGATTTCGCCGAGCAAAAGCGCGAAACGCCGGTCCCACTCCGACTGCGATTCCCGGAGGCGATGCAGATTTTCGATGGCTAAGAAAGAGTGCTCATCGACCGTATAACGATGGTAAAAATCGCGGACTACAAGCGCCTCGATGCCCTTCAATTCGGGCAGCAAAAGAGCGAGCAAGCGCAGTGAATTCATGGCACGCAAGGCGTCGGCGGCGTGCGGTTGCAGCAGCGTTTCTTGCAGGTAGAGCCACAATTCGGCGCCGCGCGGAGGGGTTGAAGCCAGCGCGGGCAGCGCTTGCTCGACTTTATATTCCGTCGTCGTGCTGAGCTTTACGCCGTGTTCGGCCATGAAATGAAAGAGTCGCAAGAGTATCTCCGGATCGCGCAGTCCGGCCGATTGCTGCGGTTGCTGCTTGAGGAAGATCAATCCGTCGACTACGGAAAAATCGTCGCTCGCAATCTTCGTCCGCCAGCCCTGGAATTGACGATGCAATGACGACCAGGCAGCGGGAATTTCCTCCAGCAATTGCGTGCAGACACGATGCACGCTGCGAACGTGGCCAAAATAGACGCGCATCCAGTCGGCGGCGTTTGCGATTTCGAAATCGTTGGCGCCAATCTTTCTCGCCGCGGCTTCGTCTTGCGCCTCCCAGGTGAGCGTGTTGTCGTGACGGCCGTGGCGATAATGCAGGAAGCAACGCACAGCCATTTGAAAATCGAGGGCGTCGTCGAAGGCGCGGCGCGATGAAACCGGCAATAAAGTTTGCGTATCTGGCCACACCTTCAACTTCTCCATAGCGGAAAGGAGCGCCAGCCAGTTGGCGACGTTGTAGTCGCGCAGGCCGCCGGGACCGTCTTTGACGTTGGGCTCAAGATGAAAGACTGTATTGGCGAATTTGTGGTGACGGGTGCGCGTGATCTCGGCGAGGTCCTGAATCAGAGTGTGGCTCTCGCGGCCAACGAGGCGAGGAATAACTTTTTCGCGCAGGCGGGAGAAGAGTTCGCGATCGCCAGCGAGGTAACGGCAGTCGAGCAGCGAGATAGTGAACTCAACATTGTCGGGATCGAGGCGATCACACTCGGCGAGGGTTCGCGTGGCGGGACTGACTTTGAGGCGCAGGTCCCACAGTTCCTGCGAGAAGCGACGGAGGTGATCTTTGAAGACAGTCTCGTCGTCGCTGGTGGTGCAGAGAAAGAGCAGATCGACATCGGAGTAAGGGAAAAGCCAGCCCCGGCCGAATCCTCCGGTGGCAACGAGCGCAAAATTTTTCGGAGTATCGTGTGCTTCGCTGCCAGAACCAACAGTCGTTCCAACGACGATTTCGTCCCAGAGACGAAGAACGATCGCATCAACCAGCGCGGTGCGCCGGGCGAGCGCGGTGCGCCCATTGCCATTGACGGCGAATTCCTGTTCGATGGCCGCAGATTCTCGCGCGTAGAGATCTCGCAACTCACTGTGAACGGTGGCACCGGTCGTCATTCCCCTCCTCAGTTGCCGGGTCGCGATTCCTATCCTGTCATTTTGCGCTCACAGCGCACCCTCACCGCGTTCATCGTTGCGAATGCGAATTGCCTCATCAATTCGCGAGAGAAAGATCTTTCCGTCGCCGATCTTGCCCGAGCGCGCGGCACTGGTGATGGCCTGCACGACCTTCTCGACTACTGCGTCGGCCACCACGATTTCGAGTTTCACCTTGGGGATCAAGTCGACTGTATACTCGCGTCCTCGATAAAACTCGGTGTGTCCTTTTTGGCGGCCGTGACCTCGGGCTTCAAAAACGGTCATGCCTTCGACGCCTACTTCGTGGAGTGCGTCTTTCACGGCATCGAGCCTGGAGACCTGGATAATTGCTTCGACCTTGGTCATTGATGTTCCGTTCGCAGTAGTGATCGTGAACTCAATCCAATAGCCGCATCATAACAATAGCGGTCGGGGCGGGCGCGTGGAAATCGAAAGTATTTATGTTGGCGATTGGAAACGGTTATGCGGGGTCCGCCGACGTCGAATCAAGCGCGGAATGCTGCCGAGCTTGGCTCGGCTGGTCAGGTGAGGGCACCCGCCCCTAAGTGATTCAGGTGGAGTTGATTGACGGGGAAGGGGTTTTGCGGTTGGATGGAAGGGCGTGACGATTAGGCCTTTCATTGTCGATCCGGAATCCCGGCGGTTCAGCCGGCTGGATGCTGTGTGGCTTGCGATATGGCTGATTTTTCTTGCCGGATTGGCGGTGCTTCCTCCGCAACTCGAGTGGCACAAGCAGTTGATCCTGCTGGCTATTGGGATTGTGCAATTGCTCGAGTCGCGGATCATCTCGAATTTCCCCAAGCGCGGCGTCGCTTATGTCATCCTGCTTAAGATTTTGCTGGCAACGCTGCTGATCGACCACACGGGCGAGATCGGGATCAACAGTAGTTACTGGCCTATTTATTTCGTTCCAGTCGTGACTGCTGCGCTGTATTGCGGAACGTGGGCGACGCTGCTTTGGACCTTATTTACCTCCGCTGCCTACTGCTCCTATCTCTATCCCGCGATGCAGGAATACGAGCTGACGCAGGAAGCGTTCGGCTATCTGGCGCTGCGCATACTGTTTTTCTTTCTGGCGGCAATGGTGGTTAACCGGTTTGCGCAGCAGAGCCTGCAGCAGACGCAGTTGTATCGCGAGTTGGCGGAGCGGCTTGCGGAGACGAATCGCCGTCTCGAACAGGCGCAGGCGGAGGCTCGGCGCTCGGAGCGGCTGGCCGCGCTGGGGCAGTTGTCGGCAGGGCTGGCGCATGAGATTCGCAATCCGCTCGGAGTCATCAAGGGCTCGGCGGAAATGCTGACGCAGAAGTTGCAGGCCTCCGATGAATTGGCGCGGGAGTTGGCTGGATATATTTCGACAGAGGTGAACCGGCTCAGCGCGCTGGTTACTGAATTTCTTGATTTTGCCCGGCCGCTTCATGCGCAGCCGCGGCCGGCGGATTTGACGGCGCTGCTCGATCGCGTGCTGCAAATTGTGGCTGGGCGATTTGCGGGAAAGCGGGGACCGGCTGTTCGCGTTGAAACAAACTATGCCAGCGGGTTACCGCTGGTTCCGCTGGATGAGAGTCTGTGCGAGCAGGCTTTTCTTAACCTCGTGCAGAACGCCTATGAGGCGATGGAAGAGCGTGGTGGAGTGTTGCGGGTTGACGTGCAGCTGGCGACGAAGGATGGGCGAGATGGCGTGGAGTTGTGCTTGGCCGACACGGGGCCGGGTGTGCCGGATGAGTTGCGCGAGGAAATTTTCAATCCGTTTGTGACTACTAAGAAGACTGGCGTGGGACTGGGGCTTTCTATTGTTTCGAAGATTGTCGACGGGCACGGCGGATCGATTCATGTGGAGAATTCGGCGGACGGTGGGGCGGTGTTCACGCTGTTCTTTCCGCTGGAGGAATCTGGTGAGACGCCGGCGGAGGCCGAGCTGCGCTCGGCTGGGCAGGTGAGGGCACCCTTCGACGAGCTCAGGGCAGGCTCCGCCCCTACGTGATTCTCAGCACTGCCCTACCTGAGACTCGACTGGCTCGGGCGTTTTCCCGACCGTGGAACTGACTTGATCAATGGCTACTATTCTCATCATCGAAGACGAAGCTAAGATGCGGCGACTGCTCGAGCTGAATCTCGGCGACGACGGCTTCAAGACGCTTTCCGCGGGCGACGCTGAAAGTGGGCTCAAGCTGCTCGCGTCGGAGCCGGTTCACCTTGTTCTCACCGATCTTAAGCTGCCGGGGATGAACGGGCTGGAATTCTTGCAGGCTGCGAAACAAATAGATTCCGCAATGCCGATTGTGGTGATGACTGCATTCGGATCGGTGGAAACCGCAGTCGAGGCGATGAAGGCTGGGGCAACCGATTACGTGCTCAAACCGTTTTCATTGGCCGAGATGCGGATGGTAGTGCACAAGGAACTGGATAATTCACGGCTGCGCGAGGAGAATCGTTCGCTGCGCGAGGCGCTTGGGCAAAAGTATAGTCACCCGAATATTGTTGCGGTTAGCCGGAAGATGCAGGAGGTGCTGGCTACAGTGGAACGTGTCGCGCCTACCAATTCGACGGTGCTGCTCGGCGGGGAGAGTGGGGTGGGGAAGGACCTGATCGCTCGTGCCATTCATGAGAAATCGCGGCGCGCCTCCGGGCCGTTCATCAAGATTAATAGCACGGCGATTCCGGAGAATTTGCTGGAGAGCGAACTGTTTGGTTACGAAAAGGGAGCTTTTACTGGAGCGGCGACTAGCAAGCCGGGTAAGTTTGAGTTAGCGGATAAAGGGACACTTTTTCTCGACGAGATCGGCGATGTGCCGGCGGCTACTCAGGTCAAGCTCCTGCGCGTGCTACAAGAGCGGGAGTTTGAACGGCTGGGTGGAACGAAGACTATTAAAGTTGATGTACGGCTGCTGGCGGCGACGAATCGTGATTTGCGCGCGGCGCTTGAGGATGGGACGTTTCGCGAAGACCTCTACTATCGCCTGAATGTGGTGCCGATCGATATTCCGCCGTTGCGCGAACATAAAGAGGATATTCCGGGGTTGGCGAATTTGTTTCTGGCGCGCTTTGCCAAGGATTCGGGGCGCGAGGAAAAATTGAAGGGCATTTCGTCGGCGGCTATGCAAATTCTTGTTGGCCATTATTGGCCTGGGAATGTGCGCGAACTGCAGAACGTGATTGAGCGCGCCTGCGCGCTGGCTGCGAGTGGTCAGTTAGAGGCGAGCGACATACAACTTGATTCTCCGCGAAATCGCGCGGGCGCGGCGTCCGATCGCTTTCTTCCCGACGGCATGACACTCGATCAGTGGGAAGACGAGATGATTCGCGAAGCATTAAAGCGTGCCGGCGGCAATAAATCGCAAGCGGCACGCCTGCTGGGATTGTCACGAAATGCGCTCCGGTATCGATTGTCGAAGATTGGGATCGACGACAACGGGGCGGAGTGAAGCACCGATCATCTGGTGATCGGGTCATCGGGTGATCGATAGATCGACAATCCCACTTCGGCATTCCGCGCCTGTAGGCGTGCATGGTCAAGCGCACTCGGCTGCTCGTTCCTGGCGGCGGGAGTTCCAACACTTTTGCGGGCGGCATCATTACGGTTCTGATTGAACTGCTTGTCTTTAGCGTGCGACTTCGCGGCGTTCTGAGTCGTCGATGGAGATTTGGCCGCCGCTGTTTGCGCGTGAACGGTGACCGCCGACTGAGAAGAGTGGGCGGCGCCTGCGGACTGAGCGGCTTGAGTGATCGCGGTGTTCGGCGTCGGATCATACCAGGTAGGATCGACCTCCTGCTGGCCATAGGCCGGGGCGAGCAATATGGTAGACATCGCGCCTAACAGCATTGCGGCCGATGCGAGGATCCGGTTTCGTAGGATGGCTTTTGATCTGATCGATGAAGTTGAAATCGTTGTCATTGGAACACCTCCATTTAATATTGACTTCGCGTCGCAGAAGCTGCTTGCGGAAGAAATCATGGGTGCGATATTGCGCTTGATTGCCCGGCGAGTCTATGGATAGAGGCTGAATTGCTATGAAGCCGTCTGAAGCAGATTGCTGCGGCGGTGAAAATCATCTTGCATGTGATCGGATCATCTGGCCGAAAACCACCACCTTGGTGGATCCGGGCCACCGGAAACGCGAAACCGGCCGTCGCACCTGAATCGATCGATATTCCTAACGAACTGAAAAGTAAAAGGGTTACAAGAATATTGGTTTAATGCAGACGCATTGGTATGCCGCATGCATTATCGAAGGCATAGCTTTTAGACATCCGTGTGCGAAATGGTGTGGAGGTTTTGTGAAACTCAGGTTTATAACGGCACTCTTAGGATTGACGCTCGCGATTCCGGCCGCGGTTTTCGCCCAGGGCGGCGAGCAGTATCCGGATCAGCAGGCGCCTGATCAATCGAAGCCCTCGCCAAGCATTCAGATGCCGGCTCCGAACGGCCAAGCTCCTAACAATCAAGGCGGGATCGCGCAAGGATCGATGAGCCAGGATCAGGATTCTGCGGATCAGGATTCGATGCAGCAGGATGAGCCGCTGCAACCGCCGGAGCGTTCGATGGATCAGGGCCCGAGGGATCAAGGCCAAATTTATCGTGGACCGAGCGATCCAAATGCCAACGACTCGGGTGGTAGCGCTCCTACCTACAACACGCCAGCGCCAGTTGAGAATAACGGCGTCGCGCGCGTAAGCCTGATTCATGGCGATGTTTCGACGCAGCGCGGCGATTCGAAGGATTGGTCGGCGGCGGTGTTGAATGCCCCCGTGCTCGCGGGCGACCGGGTTTCGACGGGCGACAAGGCGCGCACTGAACTTGAACTCGACTACGCCAACACGCTTCGCCTGGCTGAGCATACACAGGCGAACATCGTGCAGCTGACGCGCGCGCAGATTCAGATTCAACTTGGGCATGGCATGGCGAACTACACTGTCTATCGCGGGAGCGATGCAGACGCGGAAATCGATACGCCCAACGTGGCCATTAAGACGGAGCGCCGCGAGTCGAGCTTCCGGATTTTGGTTACGGCCGACGATCACACCGAGGTTCTGGTTCGCAAAGGCGAGATTGAGGTTACGACTCCGCAGGGCGGAACGCGCGTGGGCCAAGGCCAGTTCATTACGATTCAGGGCACGGGCGCGGATGAGCAATACAAGGTTGGCGAAGCGCCGGCGCGCGATGACTGGGATCAGTGGAATACGGATCGCGACAATATGATCCGTAACTCGGAAGCGCGGAAGCGCACGAACGACTATTACGTTGGAACCGAAAATCTAGATGGTCGGGGGACGTGGTCGGAAGTTCCGGATTACGGTCCAGTGTGGCGGCCAAATGTCGACCCGGGCTGGGCGCCTTATCGCAACGGCCGATGGGTCTATGAGCCTTATTGGGGATGGACCTGGGTTTCATACGACGACTGGGGCTGGGCTCCTTATCACTACGGTCGGTGGATGTATGTCGATGGGGGCTGGGGATGGTGGCCGGGACCGGCTTACGGGTATCCCTTCTACAGGCCGATCTGGGCGCCGGCGTATGTCTCATTCTTTGGATGGGGCGGCGGCTTTGGATTTGGAGTTGGCTTCGGCTTTGGTATTGGCGGCTGGGGATCGATTGGCTGGCTTCCGCTCGGACCGTGTGATCATTTTCATCCGTGGTATGGCCGCTATGGCGGCGGCTTCGGAGTTCGCGGATTCGGCGAATATAACCGCGGCGGCTTTGCCGCCCTGCATGGCGGCTCGCGTTTTTCCAACGTGAATCTGGCGATGCACAATCCCAACTTCCGTGGCGGTACGACTGTGTCAGGCAGAGAGTTTGGCACCGGACACATGAGTCCGCAGGCGATGTCTCATGCGCAATTTCAGAATGCTCGCTTCTCTACCGGCAGATTACCGGTGAGTCCGAGCCGCGAGAGTTTCTCGGCGAGCGGACGTGCCGCGGCTGCATCGACCACGCGAAATGTTTCGCAGAACCAGCACTTCTTCTCGGCGCGCGGCGCGAGCTCGGCATCGAGTGGAAGAGGGTTTAGTGGCAGCGAAACGGCGCGATCTGGCAACAGCGGGTTCAACGGTAGAGGCAACAGCGGCTCGGAGCGCATGAGCTCGAATTCGGGTGCGGCGAGATCGAGCGCATCCGCGGGCGGACGCGAAGGTGGAAGCAGCGGCGGATGGCAGAAATTTTCACCGATGAGTCCGAGGTCGAGTTCCTCTTCTGAGACGAGCAGAGGGTCGGAGGCGGGCCGATCGGGAGAGTCGAGGTCGGGTGAATCACGGTCGAGTGGATCGGTAGGTGGCGCAGAGAACCGCGGTTCCTACGGGTCGGCACGCAGCTCAGGATCGGAAAGCCGAGGCTATGGGTCGGAGAACCGCGGATACGGTTCGTCGAGCCGCAGCTACGGCGGCGGATATTCGCGGCCGCCACTGAATATGAGGCAGCCGATCGTCACGCAGCGGTCTTACGGAGGAGCCTACGGGCGTTCTGCTCCGAGTTACGGGCGTTCGGCTCCGAGTTACGGTGGAGGACGCTCAGCGCCGAGCTTTGGAGGCGGCCATTCGGCTCCGAGCAGCCACGGCGGAGGAGCGCCGCATGGCGGCGGTGGATCGCACGGTGGTGGCGGATCGCATGGTGGTGGTGGTGGGCACGGTGGACATGGGCGATAGAATTGCGCTGGAATTTTTCCCAGCGTAGTAAGGCAGCACAGCAACACTCTTCCCAGCAGTGAGGCGCGTCCCAAACACGCCCCACTGCTCTTTTTTTGGCCGATTGCCAAAAGATTAACCAATCGTCCAGTTTGAAAGTGCCTTGAATTTCTTACCTTTCGGACAGATAATAGCGGCCTTCGGCGGCGAAACCGAGAGCGGCCATGTCTAACATCAACCACAAAACTTACGCGATGAACGCGATCACGCCCATGAAGTGGTGGAAGACGTGGATCGTTCGCGCTTTCTTTTTCATTCTTGGCGCGGTTAAGCCGTTGCAAAAGGATCTGGTGCAGTTATCTTTCATTCATTTTGCGCGGTGGGTCATCATTAAACGCAGTAAGTTCCCTCACATCTGCGACGAGCAGCCAGAGGAGAAACTGAAGTACGACTATTTATTGTTCTTCAGCAACTTCAACGGAACCTGGAACCAATACATTGACGCGTTCTCGGCGGTGCTCAGCACTGGCTTGAATCTGATTTGGCACTGGAGCGAAAAATTTCCAGGATCGGTTCCGGTGACGCCCTTCAAGCAATACATAGCGCGCTGCCAGTTCGATACGGACTACTACTACACCGCCTATCCTTACGCGACCACCAATGACGTGAAGGCGGCGCATCGAGTGCAAGACGGGCTGGATGCTCTTGAAAAAGAAAGCACCGGTAAAACGGCGGAAGAGTTTGCCCGTTCTTACGGGAAATTTGTGCTGGCCGTCCAATGCGATCTTGGGCAGACCGGCAAGGCCCCGGTAGGCACATAACAGGCACATAGAAAATCAGAAAAATCAGAAAGAAGTACCAGCATGGCGAATCAGAGCGGAGATGTATATGGCCTGACGATCCTTTCGCCGATTCTGCAAGATGTGAATGCGGAAACCTCGCACAACTGCGCCATACGGATGAAGTTGGCCAGCCTGCCGAACGACGAATCCAGCCCGTTTGCCAAAGTATCAAGCACCCACATGGCGCGACTGGTGGTAATGGATGATGTGGTGTATGTCGGGATGCCTTCCTGCGAAGAACATCTGAAGTCGCAATATCTTGTTTTCGAAACGAATTTTGACGGCGATCTCGATACTTACCTGACCCGCATGGCTCGCGAGATTCCTGCGGACGTAGATGCGGTGTGGCAGCACTGCTGGGGATATCCGGGAACAAAGGATCTGGCCGCTTTCATTGCCTACATGAAGAAGTGTCAGATCACCACTACGTTCTACTTTGCCGACGTAAATAATCACACAGTTCAAGAGACATTGACGGCGCTGCAGACGCAGGCGGCGGTGGCGACATTCATCGAAAAAAACCAAGGCAAAACAGCGGCGGAGTTGCAGACTGCTTTCGAACACTTCTTAAAAAAACTGCACGACGCGCCTCCGCCGATTCCCGGTCGCCCTGAAAAAGGTGGTCCGCCTCGTATCGAGACCAACATGAAGTGGGGAACCAGGAATGCGGCGAATACAAAGCAGGTGACCTCCAATGAGTAAATTGGATGCGACCGACATTCAAGGTTTCGTGTTGCGGGGATACAACCTGCCCTTCGCGCGCTATCTGTTTCTTGAGATCGCCGATGCGCAACGTGCGCGAGCGTTGATCGGAAAATATCTGGATCAGATTACTACCGGTGAACATTGGGACGCGGGCAAGCCTGAGTGGACGCTGAACATTGCTTTCACGCACAAGGGCCTGGTGAACCTGAACCTTCCGGATGCCTCGCTGCTGAGTTTTCCGGTGGAATTTCTTCAGGGCATGAAGGCGCGGGGAGAAATTCTTTCCGACACGGGTAAGAATGCTCCGGATAAATGGGATGCCGTTTGGCGGGAGGGTCGGGTCGACATCTGGCTGGCGGTGAATGCTAAAGCGAAAGCCACATTAGATACGTTGGGCGCCGAACTGCAAAGAATAGTGGACGAGACCGGCGGAGCGAAAATTGTTGGCGTGCAGGATGCAGGATCGTTTTGGATCGATGGCGCGTGGAGTTCGAAAGAGCATTTCGGCTACACCGATGGATTCGGCAATCCCGATTTCCTCGGCGTCGAACGCGATACTCAACCCGGTCAGGGCAAACTGATGGCCGATGGTAGTTGGGCGCCACTTGCGACCGGTGAACTTCTGCTCGGTTATGCGGATGAGGCGGGCGAGCTGCCGGTAGCGCCGATTCCGCATTTGCTCGCCAACAACGGAACATTCATGGTGTACCGCAAGCTGCATCAGAATGTCGCCACGTTTCGCCGTTATTTAGAAGACAAAGGAAAGCTCTACGCGGGCGGGAAGGAGAAGCTGGCGTCAAAGTTTCTCGGCCGATGGCGCGATGGAACGCCGGTTGAGCTTTCACCGGACGCGCGCGATCCGGCGCTCGTAAAAGATCCCCAGCGAAATGTGAACTTTACTTTCGGCAATGATTCTGATGGCACACGGTGTCCCATCGGAGCGCATGTGCGGCGCACGAATCCGAGGGACGCTTTCGGATTTAACGGCCGATTGGTCAACCGCCGCCGTATTACGCGGCGCGGGCTACCCTACGGGCCCTATGTGCCGGAAGACCAGCCGGTGGAGGACAGCGGCGAGCACGGAATTATTTTTATGGCGCTCAGTGCCAGCCTGTTCCGGCAGTTTGAGTTTGTGCAGCAGCAGTGGGTGGAATACGGCAACGACGCACGGCTGGGCAATGACAAGGACCTGCTGCTGGGTAACCACGAGGCACGCGACAAGCACATGATTCAGGGGACGGAAGATCCCATGAATCCGCCATTTGTGTGCGGTGGGCTGCCGAATTTTGTCGAACTGCGCGGCGGAAACTATTTCTTCCTGCCCAGCATGACCGCGCTTCGCATGATCGCTGCGGGCACAGTGGATCCTCGATGATGAGCTTGCCGCTTACGCAGATCCAACTCATTCGTCGCGCAGCAATATCATGGGATCGATTGAAAGTGCGCGTTGCGCCGGAATCCAGGTGGCGAATAGTCCCAGTAACGACATGACTAGAACCACACCCGCCAAGACGACGGGATCTCGCGGAGTGGCTTGATAGACGATGGAAGCGAGCACACGGCTCGCCAGAATTCCTAGCAGCAACCCCGTCACAGAGCCAACCGCCAGCAACTTGACCGCGCGCCCTAACGCTGCCTGTAATACTTCTTTGCGCTGCCCGCCGAGGGCGATGCGAATGCCCAGTTCGCGCAGGCGCTTGCTGACCGAGTATGCGGCCATTCCGAAGATGCCAGTGATCGACAGCACGGCGCCCATCGCGCCGAGCACACCGAGCGCCAGCGTCGCCATGCGCGAAGGGAACAAAGCAGATTCCAGCTCCAGGCTCCATGGCCGGACCTCAAAGGGCAATCCGTTATCGAGATCTTGCACTTTGCTGCGAATGGCTGCCGTCAGTTGCTGGGGATCGCGATTCGAGCGCACGATCAGAGTGGTCTGTGTCGATGGTGATTGCAGGACGGGTAGAAACATCGCCGGCGTTGGATCTTCGGCGAGACTGCCATATTTGCCGTCTTCGACGACGCCGACCACCTGGATGCGCGACCCATCCGGCATCTTGTAATAGCCCGTCAAGGCGTTCGAAACGGAGCCGAAGATCTTTTGTGCAAACTCGCGATTGATTACGGCGACGCGCGGCGAATTGTTGTCGTCGTGCCATGAGAAAGTCCGGCCGGTCAAAAAGGCGGTCTGAGCGGCATCGAAATATTCGGGAGATATACGATAGAGCGCGACTTGAGCGGCGGCATTCGACGGCCTGAGATCCGTCGTTTTGTCGTTAAAAACATTGGAGCCGTTGGAGCCGTAATACAACGGCAAGCGATCCACCAATCCGACAGACTTCACGCCTGGGATGGTCTCGAGAGCCTCGATCGTGCGTTTTTGCATTGCCGGCACACTATCGCCGGTGTAACCGGCCATACTGAGAGCGGTTTCCACGAGCATTGCGTTCCTGGGTTCGAAGCCGAAATTGCTTTGCAGCGAGCGCGCTAAGCCGCGGACCGCGACCAGTGAAGAAGTGACCAGTACGGCGCAGATGGCAATCTGCGCGACGAGCAAGATATCCCGGACCGAAATCCGCCGCCCGATTTTCGCCGATGAGCCCAACTTGATCACCTCGTAAGGATTCGTGCGAAGCACCTGCCGCACTGGGACCGCGCCAAAGAGAAAGCCACTGGCCAGAGCCAGCACCAAAGCGACGAGATAAACCTTTGCGTCCGGATTGACAGGCAAACTCAAAGGAGCTGATGGGAGTGGGTGCCACGCTCTCAGTTCGCGCAGTAATCCGACACTGCCCCACATTCCGACCGCGCCTCCGAAGAAAGAAACAAGTAGAGCTTCGGTAAACAATGTTCGCAAAATGCGCGCGCGCTTTGACCCGAGCGCCAGCCGCAAGGCAACTTCACGAGAACGATCGGCGGCGCGGGCGGCAAACAGGCTTCCGAGGTTGGCGCAGGCGGCCAGAAGAATCAACCCCGCCAGCAGCATCAGTCCGCTCAGGAATCCTTTTAGCGGGTCACCCAGCCAATCACCGGCAAGCCCCGGCCGCGTCAAGGAGAAGGTCATCTGGCCATCGTCTTTAGGATAGCTTTTCTCGAGATAAGCGCCGACAGAGTTGAGATCAGCAATGGCTTGTGCTGGAGTGACTCCGGCCTTCAAGTGTCCCAACACCATTAGGAGGTTGCGGTTCGCACGATCTTCCAAAACGTAGGTTCCCTCGATCTGTTCCTGATTCATCAACGGCACCCAGAAGTCGGGGAAGACGAATGCCAGGGTTCCACGGAACTCAGGTGGCGCTATACCGAGAATCGTAAAGGGATGCTTGTTGAGCTGGACAACGCGGCCGACGACGCCGCGATCATCCTGAAAATGACTGTGCCAGAAGGCGTGGCTCAGCACGATAAAGGGAGCGCTGTTAGGGCCATGTTCATCGGAGGCGTGGAAGAAGCGGCCGAGATAGGGCTGAACGGCTAACGTGTCAAAGTAGTTCCCAGTTACCTCGAAGATCCATGCGCTCGAGGGATTGTTGCCGGTATCAAAGCCAACGCCGGTCACGTTGTACGCTGCCAGAGAATCGAAACTGCGATTGCGGTCGCGGAGATCGAGATAGTCGGGATAGGAGTGATTGATGGCTTGATGGGTGCCGCGTTCAATTGCCCAGAGGCTCGTCGGTTGGGGCACATTCACAGGGCGCAGGATCAGCGCGTCCAATATGGCAAACACCACGGCGTTCGCGCCAATAGCCAGCGCCAACGTTAAAACGGCGACCATGGTGAAACCGGGCGACTTGCGCAATTGCCGAAACGCGTAGCGAAGATCCTGGATCCAGCTGAGCATGTGGTTGAGCCCCCATCCGTTTATCTCGCACTTGGCGTTCCTAGTCTTCGAGAATCGGCCTAGGAATCAAGCCGCTGAAAAGAAACAATCTAGCGGATCGGGCGCTCAAGGAAAAGTACCGTTGTTGTCCATCGCTACGCAATGGTGTTCGCAATCGGACAGGGCGCTCTAACCGCTGAGGGGGGCGCCGGAATCAGGCTGCGGAGACAGAACCAGCGGATCGCAACCAGTTTTCTATCTGCATGTGATCGACGGCTCCCGCCTGTTGCGTCACTTGGCGACCGGCGCTGAAGACGACAAAATTCGGGATGCTGAGAATGTTGTAGCGGGCAGCCAGTTCCGGGTAGCGCTCAATGTCGACCTTGATAACGACGGCGCGGCCTGCCATATCGGCTGCCGCGTGGGCGACTTCCGGGGCAGACATTCTGCAGGGACCGCACCAAGCCGCCCAGAAATCGACCAGCACGGGGACGCGGGCGTTTTGCGTGATTTCGTCGAACTGTTCGGGATCGACTTCCAACGGTTCGTTCACAGAGGGCAAGGGAGACTTGCATGCCCCGCATCGGCCGGTGTCGGCGAGATGTTTTGCGGGAATCCGATTTTTCTGTCCGCAGCTCTTGCAGGTTCGCACAAGAGACATTTTCGCTCTCCTTCCTACTTCAACAATTCAGTACGGCGCCAACTATCACTGATGGCCGCCATTGGCGATTAGATTTTTTAATTTACGACAGGCCTTTCGATTACCGCGAAAGTTATATGAACCTCTCCGTTTTCGGGGAGCATCTTCTTTCTTGTAGGAATCGTCGCCACTGTTTCAATTCGAATAGTCTACCTATCGATACTCAACAAAGGAGGAAGCCGTATGACTACGAATGTTTTGTCGCTGACCGTTGACGAAATTCGCCATAAGTGGGGATGGCTGCTGGTGCTCGGACTCAGCATGGTCATTCTCGGAACCATCGCGCTCTTTATTACTCCGGCGGCTACGCTTGGCACCGTTCTGGTGTTGGGCTGGCTGCTGGTGTTCAGCGGTGTGGTGGAAGCAATCCATGCTTTCAGTGTGCGAGGCTGGGGCGGGGTTTTCCTTCACCTGATTGGCGGAGTTCTGGGCGTGCTGGTGGGGTTGCTGGTCGTGACCCACCCAGTGGCTGGAGCGCTGGCCTTTACACTGCTTTTTGCGTCGTTTTTCACCATCATCGGAGTTTTCCGGCTGATAGCGGCGATCAGGCTGAAGTTTCCAAACTGGGGCTGGGCGGCTTTCGATGGCGCGGTTACGCTCCTGCTGGGCGTGATGCTTTGGGCGGATTGGCCAGGATCGGGAATTTGGTTTATCGGCTTCGCGGTCGGACTGTCGCTACTTTTGCGTGGCTGGTCCTACGTAATGTTTGCCATCGCGATTCGTACTCGGCCTGCGGCGGTCGCACCGATTCAGCGAGCCGCGTAATCCGGTCGTATAACCTCATCCACCCATTCTTGGTCGCGGAAGGCCGGCTAATTCTTAGCAGAGCCTTCTGCGGCCGCGGCTTCTTCTTTCAAATAGCCAGGGGCGAGTGTGCCTTTCTTCTTCGCGACTTCGAGAAGCGTGGGATAGAACTGGACAAACGTTGTGTCCACAGCGGCGTGCTGCTCGTGACAGGAATAACAGACAGCCTCTTTCGGAATTTGCTTAGTCGGCTTGGCTTCATCAAGAGGGAAAAACGCCCAGCCGCCGGCGAAGCGCGCGTCTTTAAGATGAACGGACCGGACCATTACGTCGGTCGTCTGGAAGTGTCCGGCTTTGTTGATTGAGCCTTTGTTGCCGGCCATGCGGCCTTCGAGGACGAGCATGGTTTTGTCGGGCCACGTGCCGGTCGCGACAAAAACTTTGTAGGCTTCGGGGTTGACGAAGACGTTGTCGAACATGGAGTGCCCCGGCATGGCCGCGAGATCGGGGTTATAGTCCATGTCGAGGCCGGTGGTGAGATAGATCCATTCGCGATAGTTGGCGGGGAACACGAGGCGCCCGTCTGACGTATATACAGGCGTTGTGGAATTGTTGGCGGCCATTTTTGCGGCATCTTTCGCTGCATCATTCGCAGAAGATTGGGCCAGTAACACGGCCGAAAGGCAAAGCAAAGCGGAATAGCGAATCATAATAGTTTTCTCCCAGGCAGCTCTCGACACCGTGGGTCGAGGCTAACCGACTGTCGTGGGGCGCGTCTAGAACGAAAGCAACGTTGAGGAGGCGGCATGGGCAATATAGGTTTCGAAGCAGGTCGCGAGAGGGCGCTGAGGGCAGGCAATTTCTATGGCGCGGTCGAATCGAAGCGCGAGCAGTGCGGGGCGATTTTTACGAATCTGCGACACGCGTCGCCCAAGAAACTTCCCGCCCACGTCCACGAACTGGCCTTCTTCGCGCTTCTGCTCGAAGGCGAATATGGAGAGCGTTACGAACAGCAGGATCGGCAGTTTCGCCCGTTCACTATTCATTTTCGGCCGGCGGGGATTCCACATCAGGACGAAGTTGGGCCGCGCGGAGTGCGGTTTTTCGAAATTGAAATTCGGCCGAGTTGGCGTGAGCGCTTGACGGATTATTCGGCCGCGCTCGATGTCGCACACGACGATTGCGCGGGCGGGCCGTTGTTGTGGCTCGAAATGAAAATGTATTGCGAGTTTGTGGGAAGCGATGCAGCAGGAAATTTAGTGGCCGATGAGCTGGGAGTCGAGAGTCTGCTGGCGGAGATGCTGGGTTGCGTTGCACGTATGCGGTGCGAGAATGTCGATCATCCACCGGCTTGGTTGGGACGTGTCGTTGAAAAACTTGCGGCCGAGTATTCGGAGCGGCTGACCCTAGATGAACTTAGCGCCGAGGCGGGGATACATCCCGTGCATCTGTCACGCGTCTTCCGCAAGTTTGTTCGAGAGGGAATCGGCGAGCGGGTTCATCGTTTGCGGATTCGATCTGCTTGTGAGCAGATGCTCACTCGTGAACTGTCGATGGCGGAGATCAGCTTGGCTACGGGATATGCGGACCAGAGCCACTTTACGCGCGCGTTTCGCAGGGCGACGGGGATGACTCCGGCGGCATTCAGAAGACAGTTGACGGCGGCTTAAGCCTCAGAGGCTAAAGCCAGCTTTCAGGTAGATCCATTAATCGCGGCAATGACCCGCTGCGCTACCCAAAAGCAGAGTCAAGTTGGTTCGCCGACAGTGGACTGCGGCGCCCAAGAGCACGGCCAAAGCCGAGTTAGGCCCCGGCCGTGAAATATTCGCGTTACTTACAAAGTGTTACTTACCAAAAATAGGATAGTGGCTTGCCGCGCCCATTAAGAACAGCAGCGGAAATGACATCACGAAGTTTGCGCGCGAGATCAGGAAAGACTGGCGCGCCAGATACTTTGCCTTGTCGGGGATGGGTGTGCCGTTGGTCGCATAGTCGGCAGTCCACCGAATGATTTTCTTCTGCGCGCGCCAGATTACTCCCCAGACATTGAGCATCATCACCCAACCCATGCCGCCGCCGATGCCGATGGCGAGCAGGGCATTGCTCTCCCAACCATGATTATTGATACGCAGAAAGAGCCATGATGCGAGGATCAGGATGACGGTGTAAATCGCGGCGAGCACAGGCCACTTATCGAGCGCGCCTTTGCCGGGGATGGTGCAGGCATACATGAGCGCCCAGACGACGGTCCAGATCAGAAAGAAGCTCGCCATTGGTACGCTGGAGGACGCTCCGCCGTTTCTCGCGTCGATGGAAACAGTTTGGCCCCAGAATGCCAAGCCCATCAGGACAGTGAGCACCGAGCCCCAGCGAAACCACCAGAGGGCGCGCGACATAAGACTGGGCAGCACTTTGCCTTTGGTGGCTGGATCGAGCTCCTTCATGAACGGGACATTAACAAGATTAAAAAAATACAGCAGGCCGAGCCAGGTAAAGCCGCCGATAAAATGTAACCAACGAAACAGCATTAAAAGGTTAGTGCGTAAGTCGGCGGGGAAGTTAATATCGATCAAGATCGGGACTCCTCAGTTGCAGGGTTGCTCCGGAACTTACTTCTAGACTCTATGCTGGAACTCCCGATTGTAGATGGCTGGCGGCGGAATGAAAATGCCGATTTGCTACAACGAAGGTTCGTCAGGCTGAAAAAGGATTGATTGACATCGCAGGCGGCTCCGGGAGTTCCCAGAATATTTACTTAGTAGAAGTTGAAAAGCGGCAGATAAGGCCGTATTGTAAGAGCCCTAGGAAAAGAGCTGCAGCCAATTGCCCTCCCCAAAGCTCAAATGGCGCAGCATCTAACTCGAAAAAAGGAGATCGGCAAATGGAAGCTAAGCCGGCACAACAGAACATTCAGGATTCTTTCCTCAACACGGCACGGAAGGAACGGCATAACATCACGATCTATCTGGTCAGCGGAGTGAAGCTGACAGGCCGCATCCGATCATTTGACAAGTATTCGGTGGTTCTCGAAACCAGCAACCAGGAGCAACTTATTTTCAAGCACGCGATCTCAACGGTCGTCATCTCACGCGGAGCGCACAGCGGTCATGCGGAGGCGAAGCCGGCGGTTGCGGCGCACGGCGAGGCGGCGAGTGCGACTTCCGCTTCCGGCACCGAAGGATGAAATGAGTTTGCGTGCGCGGAGATGATTCCAGAATAAGCGGCCGTAGCGGTTCGCGAAACGAAGCTAAGGCCGTGGTGAATCCATCGGAACAGCAGGAGAGGGCGTTCCTGGTGGGGGTGGAGTTCCGCACGCGTGGCCGCGCCAGTGCGGGCAAGAAAGGATTTGCGATTACTGCGGGCGCACAGGCGGCGCGAGATCATGCCGCGAACGTTGCCAGTTCGTCAGCATCTTCACCTTCATCTTCGCCTGCGTTGTTGCCGGCGGATTCGCCGGACTTCAGCTCGGAAGAATCGCTTGACGAATTGCGGGCGCTGGCCACGAGCGCGGGCGCAACGATTGTCGGCGAGTTCACGCAACGCAAGGATCGTCCTGATCCGGCGACGTTGATCGGCAAGGGGAAACTGGAGGAAATTGCCGGCGCAGCCGCGTCGGTTTCGGCCGATGTGATCCTGTTCGACCACGACCTCTCACCTTCACAACAGCGCAACATTGAGCGTGTGGTCCACACGCGGGTAATTGATCGAACGCAACTGATCCTCGATATTTTTGCGCGGCATGCGCGCACGCGTGAAGGGCAGTTACAAGTGGAGCTCGCGCAGTTGGAATATATGTTGCCGCGGCTCGCTGGGCGCGGCATTGAGATGTCGCAGCTGGGCGGCGGCATCGGCACCCGCGGTCCGGGCGAAACTCAACTGGAGACGGACCGGCGAAAAATTTTCCGGCGTGTTCGGCATGTTAAGCAGCAGATCGAAAATGTTCGACGCATTCGCGCGCAGCAGCGCCAGCGGCGGGAATCGGTTCCGGTAGCACTGGTGGCGCTGGTCGGATATACGAATGCGGGGAAGTCAACGCTGTTCAATGCGCTGACGAAGGCGAACGTGGTAGCGTCGTCCCGCATGTTTGCCACGCTTGATCCGACCATTCGCGGGGTCGAACTTCCGTCGAAAAGAAAAATTTTGTTTTCCGATACGGTTGGTTTCATACGGCAGCTTCCGCACACGCTGGTCTCGGCGTTTCGTGCCACGCTGGAAGAAGTGCAACGGGCGACGCTGATCATGCAGGTTTCAGATGCGAGCAGTCCGATATCGGCCGAGCAGGACGCGCAGGTGGAGAGCGTGCTCAAGGAACTCGAAGCTGATAAAAAGCCGCGGCTGCGGGTGATGAATAAGATCGACTTATTGCTTCCGAAACAGCGCGAGTCGCTGCGCGATAGTGATGCGGACGACAAGGTGCAGGTCATCCACGTTTCGGCCGTGAAGGGAATCGGATTGACCACGCTGCTCGATCGCGTCGACGCGTTGCTGGAGGGAGATCGTCCGCGGCGGGTGCGGCTGCGTATTCCGCAAAAGGAAGGGAAACTGCTGGCCCAGTTGCAGGCAGGCGGGCACATTTATTCGCGGCAGTATCAGGATGGGCTGGTGTTGATGGATGCGGAAGCGCCAGCATCGCTGCTGCGACGCGTTAGGGCGTTTGTGGTGGAGTGAGATCAATCGGGCGATTTAGGAATTTCCGCTTCCATCACCTGCATGCCCGCTCCAATTCCTAAGCTTTGCCGAACGGGTCCTCCAGCGATGGGCTTTGCGGCGTGAATAGCTCTGCTCCTTTTTCCATTATGTGCATGTCGTCTTCGAGGCGGATGCCGAATTCTCCTCGGATGTAAATTCCTGGCTCGTCGCTGAACGTCATCTCAGGCTGAAGTATGGTTGGATTGCCTTTGACCAAGTAGGGCCACTCGTGGCCATCCATGCCCATGCCGTGACCTAAGCGGTGGGTGAAATATTTGTAGTCGGGACCGTAGCCTGCATCGGTGATCACCTTGCGCGCAGCAGCGTCCACGGAACCGGCTTCTACTCCAGGTCTTGCGGCGGCTAATGCGGCGCTCTGGGCGCGATGGACGATATCGAAAACCTGTTTCATTTTGTCGCTTGCTTTGCCGAGCACATAGGTGCGCGTGATGTCGGATTGATAGCCTTCCGCGGAGCAGCCGCCGTCCATCATCACGATGGTGCCTTCTTTGATAACTTGCGGAGTCACTGAACCGTGAGGCAACGCGGAGTATTCGCCGACCTGCGCGTCGGCGCCGCCTTCGAATCCAAGTTGGGAGTGAGCGGTCTGTACTAAGTTGGCGACGTCGTGTTGCGTCATCCCAACTTTGAGGGAACGATAGGTAGCCTCGTAAGCGGCTAGCGTGACTTTTGCCGCGAGGCGCATGAGGTCGATTTCGTGGCGGCTCTTGATCATGCGGCATCCGGCGGTGACTGGAGTGGCGCTGGTGAAAGTGGCGCCGG
This sequence comes from Terriglobales bacterium, assembly GCA_035483045.1. Lineage (GTDB taxonomy): Bacteria > Acidobacteriota > Terriglobia > Terriglobales > Acidobacteriaceae > Acidiflorens. Next base: position 43,365 of record DATHQD010000002.1, on the reverse strand, counting down.
ACGCGGCTTTTCGAATGTTGTCGCTGAAGACAAACTTCACTGTTTCTTCTACGCCGATGGAGCTGGTGGAGAGACCGCGGTCGGTTAGGCCTTGTGCTACGCGCTGGTAGGGGCTTTCGTCTTCCTGCCAGGTGCGGATATCGACATTTGGCTTCGCGCCCTCGGGTGCTTGCGCGATTTGCTCGCGGGCTCGGCCTTCTTCGAAGGCGGGAGAGACGTAGAAAGCGTCGCCTTTGGCGGGGAGGATCATGGCGAAGAGGCGCTCTCCGCCTTGCCAGTGGATGCCGGTGAAATAGGCGAGCGACGTGCCTTGGCCGAGGATGATGGCGGAGAGGTTGTTGTCGCGCATTAACCGGCGGGCGCGTTCCTGGCGCTGGGCCCGCTCTTCGACGGTGATGGGCTTGGCTTCGGCACGGCGCGACTGGAGAGCGGCTATGGCAGGTGGCTTGTCATTCTCGGCTGCAAGCGCGGGCAGGGCTATGCCGATGCCAGCAGCGATGGAACCGGATTTTAAGAAATGGCGACGCGAAAGCATAAGGCCCCCGAAAGAGGAGGATTATACAGGGTCATCGCGCCTCGGCGGCTTAAAGCCGGACTTGAGCATCAATGGCAGCGGTAAACCGCTGCGCCACCCAAAGGCAACTGCAAAGGCGGTGAACCGCGCGCCACCCAATGCCCGAGTGCCGGATTCATCGTGCGGGTTGGAAAGCCAGGGAGGGGTAGGGGTCCTTCGACTCCGCCGATCCATTCGCTTCGCGCATGGCTCGGCTACGCTCAGGATGACAAGTTTGTAGATTAGGCCTCTTATCGCAGCGGTGAACCGCTGCGCCACCAAGAGCAATTTGTCGCGGAGGCTGAATTAAAATGAAGTGCAGTTATAGCTATTCACTTACGACGGCGACTTTCTATAGGAGGAGCGATGGGCAACTATACGACATCTGTAACCACGGGGCGGATGGTGGCGCATAACATGGTGACCACGCAGTTCGAGTTGGATGGCTTTCGCGTCGTGCGGACGCTGGGCGTGGTGCGGGGGATTACGGTGCGTTCGCGATCGATCTTCGGAACGATTGGAGCGGGGCTGCAAACGATCGTCGGCGGAAATATCACGTTGCTGACGAATCTCTGCGAGCGAACTCGCGCCGAAGCGTTCGACCTGATGCTGGTGCATGCTGCGGAAATTGGAGGCAATGCCGTCGTCGGCGCGCGCTATGACGCGACTGAGGTGATGCAGGGCGTCACGGAAGTTCTGGCTTATGGCACGGCCGTGTTTGTGGAGGCGGCGAAATAGCTCAAGTACAATTCCGCCTATCCAACGACATTGATTTGATTGACCACAGAAACATGGAAGTGCAGAAAGGGCGACTGCAGTGCCGCGAGGAGGCGGAGAAATTCCGCCAGATCTAGCCCATAAAGTCCCGCCGCGTTCCTGCCGATACTCAATATGCAGGGCACTCGGTTCAAGGTCACGCGTTTCTCATGCCTGAAGCGGATTTCGGTCATTCCGAAACTGGTCTGATTGGCGTAACAGGAATTGCAGATGCCCAACTTTCCTATAGGCATCGAGCCGGACAAAACTCAGTTGAAGCCACAGGATCAAACCCCGGCTCGCAACATGATTAGAGAAACCCCTAACGCCCGCCGCAGTCCTCGATTTGGATTGCGAGTCGATATCACCATTCATTCCCCCACGTGCGGGGTATTGGCAGGTCGCACCGTGGATATTAGCGAATCAGGACTCTCCGCTATGTTGACGATGGACGTTCCGGTGGGTGAGATTGTCGAACTGAATCTCGGGCTTCCTTCAGGCTCGGTCAAGATTGGCGCGACGGTTCGCCAAAGGCTCACGTTTCGCTATGGATTCGAGTTTCTCGGGGTAAACGATGGAATCCGGGAAACTTGCCACCAACTCGCCATCGCACAATGCACCCCCACCGGTAGGTAATCCCTGTTAACAACAGTTGCTGCATCGTCAAGGGGACGGTCATGTTCTGGATGGTTGTGAACCTAGGCGGGAACGTACGTCAACCTGATCACGTCCTCGCCGATTCCATCGCTGGTTAGTAGACGGAGCGGCGGGCGCGGGCCGGTGAAGAATGGCTTTCCGCTACCGAGTACGATGGGGTGGAGGTAGAGCCGATACTCGTCGATAAGACCCAGGTTGGTTAGGCTTCCTGCCAGGTCTGGTCCGGCAACTTCGATCTCGCCAGCGAGCTTAGCCTTCAGGCCACGTATCACCGTTGCGATGTTATTGTCATCGTCCGCCTTGACGAGTGTGGCGTTCGGTCCGACGGACTGCAACGTGCGCGACACGACCCACTTCGGCTGGCTCCGCCACGCCGCCGCGAAGTCGCGTTCCTCCGCGGACCAGTCCGGGGAGTCTTCATCCCAATAACGCATGATCTCGTACATGCGGCGACCGTACACACTGCCCGTCAGGTCGCGCACTTGCTCTATGAAGTGACGAAAGAGCGCCGGGCTTGGCCTGAATTTCAGATGGTCGACGTAGCCATCCAAGGACTGGTTCATTCCATAGACGAGCTTTGCCATGGTACAAAATCTCCCCCCAGGTTCTTTAGGATAGCTTGAGCCGACGTTCCGCGGAAATGAGGTTGTACACGGGCTGCGCGGCGCTTGTCACTGTAACCAATCGGACTAATATGGGGACAGACGGGACGTTTTCGGTTTTTCTTGGCGGGAAATTGGGGAACGTTCCCTCTGTCCCCCAGTTTTTGTCCCCAGTTTTTTACGCTTCGAGTTGGCGCAACATCTTGCTTGCAACCGGGTAGTCATTGTCCACATTTGCCCGTTGGAATAATTTTCTTGCATTAGGGATTGAAGTTCTCACTCCTTCGCCTTCGGAATAGGCGACGCCCAGCAAGAAGAATGCGTCATCCCTTCCGCCTTCAGAGATGTTCTTTCCCTTGGTTGCCTTACGAAAACATCGGACTGCCTCTTTCGTATTCTTCCTCGTTCCCTTTCCCCAGTAGTAGTGAATGCCGAGCTGAATCAGTGCGTCATCGTCGCCCGCATCAGCGGCTTTTCGGAACCACTTGACAGCTGTTCTGAGGTCGCCAATTTCCCGGTACGTTAGGGCGATGTTGTGTGCTGCACACGAATCGCCGGCGTGAAATGCTTTTCTCAACCACAAAAAAGCTTCGTTGACATTCTTTCTGATTCCATCTCCGTTGCTGAGTAGAACTCCCAGGGTATTTTGCGCTGGGGTGAGGCCGTGCTCTGCGGCGCGCCGAAACCATTTGGCAGCCTTCCTTCGAGAACGTCTTACAACTATCTTTCCGTTGTGGTTCTTGCATCCGTCCCCATAGCGATCCGCTACCGCCCATTCCGCTTCTTGGTCCCCTCGCTGCGCTCGCGCGAGGAGCGCCTGCCACTCGGACAAGGGCATCTTGTACGGGTGCGAAGGCCAATTCCGGTCTCTTAGTGTCACCCTCCAGGGAGATTCGGAATTTATCAATGATTGAGGTTTTGCCATGCGGGTATCCGACCCTAATCTTATGGGCATTTTATCGCGGAATCCTGTGCTTGTTGTTAAATCGCCCCGATTACTGAGTGGCCGCAGTCCGGTGCCGACTCCGCATTTGCGGAAAATGCAAGAAAAATGTTAGCGAATGGATGGCGAAGGCATCTTTTGCGTTAACGCTAGCCCTAGTAGTCATCTTTCTGGTTAACCCCTACATTTTGCGTTTTGCAACTTGAGTCTATTACGAAGGTCTCAACTTGAAACTTTCTTATTGACAACAAACGATTTAGGCGTAGGATGTGGACAAAAGTGGTTCAAAGTGGAATAAAAATTAGAGGTCGTGGGAAACAGACCTAAGTTTCGAGGCGCCAGTGAGTTCTGAAGCTGACACCGATAAAACGAGGCCCAACGAACCCGAATCCACTGCTTTTGTGACCGCTTTTACCTCCCTCGTGATGTTGGCTGTGGTAGCAGCCAGGAATAAACGGAGCCCGTCAGTTTCAACAAAAGCGGCGAGCCTAGCCTATGTTTCGCGGAAATCATCCAGCGCGCGTCGACGAAAAGGGACGGTTGAAAGTCCCTGCGGAATTCAAGCGCGTGATGGAAGAGAAATACGCGCAGAGATTCTACATCACGAGCCTCGATGGGGTTGTTGCTCAAGTGTATCCCTTCGAGGAATGGGAGCGGATCGAGCAGAAGCTGGCTTCGCTGTCGACGTTCAATCCGACGAAGAAAAAGTTTTTGAATCGCACGAATTATTACGGGCAGGTCGTGGAGATGGACGGGCAGGGGCGCCTGCTGGTTCCGCAGATTCTGCGCGAGTCGGCGCAGTTACGCGGGGAAGTGGCAGTGCTCGGCAATCTGACTTACCTGGAAGTGAGGAACCTGGAAGCGTTCCGCAAGGAGATTGACGAGCAGGCTTTCACGGATGACGACACGAAGACGCTTGACGAATTGGGCATCTAGTAATCGGGCAACCAGTGGAAACGGATTTTGGACAAAACATCCCCGAGCGGGGTGGGCGTGGGGCGGTTGGACACGTTCCGGTTCTTTTAAAAGAAGCGATCGATTTTCTGGCCGTAAAGCCGGGTGGAAGTTATCTGGATGCCACGGTGGGGCTGGGCGGGCACAGTTTGGAAATCGCAAAACGCCTCGGCGCCGCGGGACATTTGATTGGCTTCGATAAGGATGCGGCGGCGCTGGAGAAGGCGAGAGCAGTGGTCGGTGGTCAGTGGCCGGTGGCCAGTGAAGGCACCGAGGATTGGCCTACGATCACGCTGATTCATGCTTCGTTTGCGGAAGTGGGTGAGCGCATTGCTCCTGCTTCTCTCGACGGTTTGATGGCGGACCTGGGCGTTAGCAGTTTGCAGCTTGGGGATCCGGCGCGAGGATTTAGTTTTCAGGCGGAAGGACCGCTGGACATGCGGATGAACCCCATGTCGGGCGAGACCGCCGAACAAGTGGTAAACCACATCGACGAGCGCGAGCTGGCCGATGTGATTTACGAATTCGGTGAGGAAAGGAGGTCGCGGAGAATCGCCAGAGCCATTGTCCGGTCGCGGCCGATACGCACGACGACGCAACTTGTCGAGGTGGTAGCGGCCGCGGCCCGGTCAATGAAACATGAGCGAATTCATCCGGCGACCAGAACCTTTCAGGCTCTCCGAATATTCGTAAACCGTGAATTGGACGATCTGAAGGCGTTGATGGAAGCGGCTCCGCGGGTGCTGAAACCGGGCGGAAGGTTGGTGGTGATCAGCTTTCATTCGCTGGAAGACAGGATCGTGAAAGATGCGCTCCGAGCGGGCGCGAAGGACATGAACTTTCGATTGCTCACCAAGAAACCGGTGATGGCATCTGAGGATGAGATTGAGAGGAATCCGCGATCGCGCAGCGCGAAGATGCGGGCGGCGGAGAGAGTTTGAAGTTGCGGGAATTTTAGTTCCCAGCGAGTTTAGTTTGAGCGAGTTTGAATTTGCCCCGGAGAAACTGCCGGGCATCCCGGTGCGGTGATAGTAAGGCGTGCCGGGTAAAGAATTTGGTAGGGCGGTTGTTCGATAGGAGCGGCCGCAACTCTGTGGTGGAGTTTCGGCGGAGCGGCCAAGAATAATAAAACAAGGTCGGGTCCGGCGGAGAAAACTGAGAATACTGGAAATGACATTTACTGGCACATTTACCGGCAGTCTGATCGAAGGCTTGATGGCGACGGTGGAACGCGCGGAGCGACGGACGCCTTCCGTGGTCGAGCTTTCGCAAGTCGAACCGGCACAACTGACGCCCGTGTTTATAGAGCCGTGGTTTGTCTCGGTTCAAGAAAATGCGGACTACGATTCGAAATTTTTGGGAGTGGCATAAATATGAGCGCCGTCGCGATGCAAACCGTGGATCTACGCCGGAGCAAGGCGTGCTGGCTGGGCACTCCGGAGATTTATTTCCGCAAGACGATCGATAACTCGCGGCTGGTGAAGGTCGAAGATCCGCGTCGTGAGCGCGAGATGAAGCAGTTCGGCATTGCGCTCTGCCTGCTCTTCGTGCTGGTGATGGGTTATGCGCTGCAACATTTCCGCGCCATCGAATATGGATACAAGATCGAGACGCTGCGAGTGCAGCGCGATGGGCTGACGGAGATGAACCGGGCGCTGCACCTGGAAGAAGCGTCATTGCGTGACCCGGAGCGAATCGATGTGATGGCGAGGAAGCTTGGATTGCAGTCGCCGCAGCCTGGGCAGGTAATGCGCATGGATTCGGTCGGCGATATGGCGGCGCCAGTGATGGCGAGCGTGACGCCAGTGTCGGTTGTGTCGCTGCGGTAGTTTTACCGCCGTCGAAATTCGCGGGCGGGGGGCGCCCGTGCCACATTATTTCTTCGGCGGCTCTTCGGGGCCGCCGAAAGTTTCTGAGGGCTGGAAGTGACGGCGAGTCCCACTTCGAACGGCGCACGATTCCGGATTTATGCCTTGTCTGGATTGCTGTGCCTGTGGCTGCTGGCGATCTGCCTGCGGCTGGTCTACCTGCAAATTTTCTGCTACGGCGATTTTGAGCGGCGCGCGCAACATCAGCAGCAGCGCAGCTTCGATCTCTCGGCGAAACGCGGGATTATCTACGATCGCGCTGGGCGCGAACTGGCGATGTCGATCCAGGTGGATTCGGCGTTCATTGTGCCATCGGAGACTCCCGACCTCGGGAATACGGTTAGCCTGATTTCGCGCATCACGCAGGATGATCCGCGAGTGGTGCTGGCCGATTGCCGGGTCCACAAAACGTTTTGCTGGGTGGCGCGCAAGGCGGATGCAGAGGTGATCGAACGCATACGGGCGCTCAATCTGCAAGGCATACATTTTCAGAAAGAGGCAAAACGGTTTTATCCGAAGCGCGAACTGGCGGCGCAGGTGCTGGGTTACGTGGGGACGGACGATCAGGGGTTGAGCGGGCTGGAGCGGGAGTTTAATTCTCAACTCCAGGGGAAGCCCGGGAAGCTGATGATTTCTGTCGATGCGCGCAAACGCTGGTTTGCCAGCGTCGAGAAAGAGCCGGAAGCGGGCAGCAGCGTTGTGCTCACGATTGACCAGAATATCCAATACATTGCGGAACGCGAACTGGAGCGCGGGATGGAGGAGACGCACGCGATCGCAGGCACAGTGATCGTGGAGAATCCGCACACCGGCGAGATTCTAGCGCTGACCAACCGGCCGACATTCAATCCTAATAACCGCAAAGAAATCCGTCCCGAGACCCTGAAGAATCACGCCATCAGCGATGTCTACGAGCCGGGGTCGACCTTCAAAGTGGTCACCGTTTCCGCTGGATTGGAGGAGAAGGTCACGCGTCCAGAGGAGATATTCGATTGCCAGATGGGTTCGATCGTGATCAATGGCACTCGTATTCACGACAGCAAGCCGCACGGGTTGCTCTCCGTTTCCGACATCATCGCGGAATCGAGCGACGTCGGCGCGATCAAAGTGGCCATGCGTCTCGGAAATGACCGCTTCTACAAATACATTCGCGAATTTGGATTTGGACAGCCGACCGGCATTGAGCTGCCGGGTGAAACTCGCGGACTCGCCAAACCGGTCGATCGCTGGTCGAAGATATCGTTCGCATCGATTTCCATGGGGCAGGAGGTGGGCATCTCAGGCGTGCAACTCGCCGCGCTGATATCAACGATCGCTAATGACGGAGTACGCGTTCCGCCGCGCATCGTTGCGGGAACGATTCAGCCGCAGAATTCACCACAGACGATCGCCTTTCAGCCGGTTGAAGGAACGCGCGTAGTATCACCGCTTACTGCCGCCGAAATGAAGCAGATGCTGCAAGGAGTTGTCTTGCATGGCACGGGCCGCAAGGCGCTTCTCGAGGGCTATACCTCGGCTGGCAAAACCGGTACGGCGCAGAAGTTTGATCCAGCCATTGGCAAGTATTCGCACACGAAGTATTACGCTTCGTTTGCCGGATTGGCACCGATCAATGACCCGCAGATCGCGGTGGTGGTGGTTCTCGATTCGGCTGTTGGTCTGCATCAGGGTGGTCAGGTTTCGGCTCCGATCTTTCAGCGGGTGGCGCAGCAGACCCTCGAATATCTGCACGCGCCCCATGATGTTCAGGTTCCACCGAATCGGCAGGTTTTGCTGGCGCGCCGCGATGCTCCTGACGCGAGCCTCGAAGAAGGTGCGCCGGATCGTCTGGGAGCGAACCTGGAGATGGCCGAGGTGAGCGAAACGCCGATCGCTCCGGCGGCGGCCAAAGCGGGCGCGATCAGCGGGCAGGTTGTTGCGGCCGCGATGACTGCAAGAGTAGCCGACGAACAGGGGAAGTCCTCGACGACGAATGCGGCGAGCTCCGCGGCTACGCTCGCAACAATATTGCCCGAGAATTCGTCTCCGCCGAAATTACCAGCGGGCGGGACGGTGGTCCTCGACGTGGAAGAGGGAGGAATCGAGATGCCTTCGTTCCTAGGGAAAAACTTGCGCAGCGCCCTGGAAGCCGCGGAGGACGCTGGATTCGACCTCGACGCAATCGGGAGTGGCGTGGCGCGCGAACAAACTCCTGCGCCGGGTGCTCACGTTGCAGCGGGATCGCGGGTGGTTGTGCGATTTGGCAGGTGATAGGGATCCTTCGACTGCGCGGCTGCTGCGCGGCGCGCAGCGGCCACTACGCTCAGGATGACAAGCTCGCTATTTATAATCAAATAATTGATTCCAATGACATTCCAACAACTGTTGCAAGGCGCCGAGGTGCTCTCGCAGAGCGGGAATCCTGGCGTTGCCGGTGTGGAATACGACTCGCGGCGGGTGCGGCCGGGGACAGTTTTTGTCGCGATCAAAGGCGAGACCAGCGACGGAAATCGTTTTATCGATCAGGCGATTGCCGCGGGAGCAGTGGCGATTGTTACGGATTCTGCTGCTGAAACGCCGCGTCCGGGCGTGGCTTGGGCGCAGGTCTTGCAGGGACGTCGGGCGCTTGCCCGCGTGAGCGCGAATTTCTACATGCGTCCGGCGGAGCGAATTGCGATTGTCGGAATTACCGGTACAAACGGGAAGAGCACGACCGCATTTCTGATCGAATCGATATTGCGGGCAGCGGGACGCAAGTCGGCGCTGGTCGGGACGATCGAATATCACGTGGCGGGAAAAATTCTTCCCGCTCCGCATACGACTCCCGAGGCGCTGGAGTTGAATCGCCTCTTGGCGGAGGGGTTGAGCGTAGGAGTCACCGACGCGGTAATGGAAGTGTCTTCGCACGCGCTCGAGCAACAACGGGTGTTTGGAATTCCTTTTGATGTGGCCGTGTTCACTAACCTCACGCGCGACCATCTTGATTATCACGGGACGATAGAAAATTACTTTCGCGCTAAACAAATTCTTTTTGAAGGATGTGGAACCGAACCGCCGCGTGCTGCCGTGCTTAATATTGATGATGAGTATGGCCGCCAGCTCTGGAAGATTTGCAAGAAGAAGAGCGCCGAGGTGCTTTCCTACGGTCTTGCGGCTGGCGACTTTCACGCGGAGGCGGTTGAGATCACGCCGCGCGGAACGCGATTTCAAATCGTGACGCCGTCGGGGACGATTGCGATTTGGTCTCCACTGATCGGCCGGGTGAATGTTTATAACGTGCTTGCGGCCGCGGCTGCAGGGTATGCGCGCAATTGCTCGGCGGAAGCGATCGCGAAAGGAATTTTCGATCTTGCCAGCGTCCCCGGGCGCTTTGAGCGCGTCGATTGCGGGCAGGCTTTCACAGTGGTCGTCGATTATGCGCACACAGACGACGCGCTGCGCAATCTTACCGGGCTGGCTCGCGAATTTGTAGACGGCGCCGGCCTCAAGGGCAAGGTTATTACCCTGTTCGGTTGCGGTGGCGATCGGGATCGCGCCAAGCGTCCGCTGATGGGCGAGGCGGCGGGGGTGGGGAGCGATTTCGTGGTGCTGACATCCGACAATCCGCGATCGGAAGATCCGATCGCGATCATGAATGATGCGCTGGTGGGCCTGCAAAAATCGGGCGCGAGATATTCTTTGGAGCCTGATCGCGGCAAAGCGATTGCGTTTGCTTTGGGGCAGGCGGCTCCGGGCGACATTGTGCTGCTGGCGGGGAAGGGGCACGAAAAAGTGCAGGTGACGCGACAGGGATCGATTCCCTTTGACGATGTCGAGGTGGCGCGCGGGAACCTGAAGTCTATGGGGTTCGACTGCAAGAGTGTGGCGAAGGCAGGGATTGCGGGGAAGAACGCATGAAGCTCCAGCTCTCACGCATCGCGGAATTTCTACAGGCCAGCGGCCAATACGATGGGCAGGCGACGGCGCAGGGATATTCGATCGATTCGCGGACAATCCAGGTAGGCGAAGTTTTTTTTGCAGTGAAGGGCGAACGACTGGATGGGCACGCCTTTGTCGATCAGGCGCTTACCCGGGGCGCGGTTGCCGCAGTGGTTCAGAAAGATGAGTTGGAGCGCTATGCGAAACCTGCGGCCCTGCTTGCCGTCGATGACACGCTGATTGCGCTGCAAACCCTGGCTACGGCAGTGCGAAAGATCTGGGGGAAAACGGTCATCGGGATCACGGGCTCGATGGGCAAGACTACGACGAAAGAGACAATGGCGCATTTGCTGGCGACTAGATATCGTGTGCATCGCACTAAGGGAAATTTCAACAATCATTTCGGTCTGCCGCTTGGGCTGCTGACGCTAGAGCCGGAATACGATTTGGCGGTTGTGGAAATGGGGATGTCGCACGCGGGCGAGATCGCGGCGCTGGCGCGGATCGCGCAGCCGAACGAGGCGGTGATTACGAATGTTGCGCCGGTGCATTTGGAAAGTTTCGATTCGATTGCGGGGATTGCACGCGCGAAATATGAATTGATCGAGGCTTTGCCGCACGGTGGCACGGCGGTGCTGAATGCGGACGACGAATACGTTTGCCAGTTCGGACGCGACTTTAAGGGGAAAGTTGTGATGTTCGGTATGAACGGAAAGGGGAGTGTTGCGGCGGATGTCCGAGCGGAAAATGTTGAAGTTCTTGGACCGGAGGGGACGCGCTTCGATCTCGTGATTGAGGGGCTGCGGCAGTCGGTGCAGAGTCCGCTGGTGGGGCGGCATAACGTGTCCAATGTATTGGCGGCGGCGGCAGTTGCGCTCGAGCATTCCATTACTCCGTCGGAAATTGCGATGGCGCTGCCGACCTTGCAGGCCGCGGACAAGCGCGGACAGGTCGTCCAAGTGGGTAACATTGCGGTGCTCTACGATTGCTACAATTCAAGTCCGAAGGCGCTGATGGCGGCGGTGGATACTTTGGCCGCGATGCCCGCGCGGCGGCGAATTGTGGTTGCGGGCGAGATGTTGGAGCTGGGCGCGACGGGCGAAGAGTTGCATCGCGAGGCCGGGCGATATATTGCTGCAAGTAAAGTTGATTTTCTGCTGGGGGTCCGCGGTCTGGCGAAGGCAATGGTGGAGACAGCTCGCGCCGACGGCTGCGAAGCGGAGTTTGTCGCTTCGCCTGAAGAAGGCGGCGAGTGGCTTGCGCGCGAGACTCGCGACGGCGATGTGGTGCTGCTCAAGGCGTCGCGCGGCGTGAAGTTAGAGAAGGCGCTGGAGACTTGGAAACAGAAGCGTGGTATTTCTCTTGCGGGTCCAATGCTGTAGGCGTCGAGAATTGTTCACTGAGAGCTGACGGCTGAGAGCTGACAGCTGATTTTTTCGGAGGCGGATTGCTCTACTGGCTGCTGTACCTGAAGCTCTTCCATTACTTTCCGCCGTTTCGCATTTTTCGTTATCTGACTTTTCGCACCGCCTTCGCCAGCCTCACTGCGCTTTTCACCGGGCTGATTGTCGGGCCGATTGTGATTCGGCGGCTCCGCGATTTTCAGATTGGGCAATACATTCGCGAAGAGGGGCCGCAGGCGCATCAGAAAAAAGCCGGCACTCCGACAATGGGAGGGCTGCTCATTGCGATCGCGATTCTTGTGCCGACCTTGCTCTGGGCGGATTTGAGCAATCCGTTTGTATGGATCGCGGTTTTTTCGACGGTGGCGTTTGCCGCGATTGGTTTTGCCGACGACTACATTAAGGTCGTTCATCGTCGCAACCTTGGGCTTACGGCGCGCGCCAAGATCGGCTATCAGGTTTTGGCCAGCGCACTGATTGCGGTTGCGCTGATCGCTTTGCAGTATCGCGGAATGTATTCAACGCGGCTGCTGGTGCCGTTTCTCAAGCAATTTCATCCCAACCTGGTGATCGAGCGCTGGGCGGTGCATCCGCAACTGTGGCCGCTGGCGTTTCTTCCGTTTGTCGCTTTTGTCGTCTTGGTGATCGTCGGATCGAGCAATGCTGTGAATCTTACGGATGGTCTCGATGGGCTTGCCATCGGCTGTACGGTGATTGCGGCGGGAGCCCTGGCGGTCCTCACTTATCTAAGCGGGCACGCGACCTTTGCCACTTACCTTGAACTGCAGCGCATGCCGCAGATTGGCGAGCTGACGATTTTTTGCGGGGCGATGGTTGGGTCGTCGATTGGATTTCTGTGGTACAACGCACATCCGGCGGAAGTGTTTATGGGCGACGTGGGCTCGCTGGCGCTGGGCGGCGCTATTGGCACGGTGGCGGTGATGATCAAGCAGGAGCTGTTATTGCCCTTCATCGGCGGCATTTTTGTGATTGAAGCGCTTTCTGTGATTTTGCAGGTTGGATCGTACAAGTTGCGCAAGAAACGCATTTTCAAGATGGCGCCGATTCATCATCATTTCGAGTTGCTGGGGTGGTCGGAGTCGAAGGTGATTGTGCGGTTTTGGATTGCGTCGCTGGTGTTCGCGCTGTTTGCGCTGACGACTTTGAAATTGCGGTGAGAGGAGATTTTATAGTTTTGCAATCGGGTAATTTGGCAATTTGAACCTATTAAATTACCAAGTGCGGCCATCAAATTACCAAATTACAAATTTATCCGATTACAAATTGAATTTGATGGATCTACAAAACAAACGCGTGCTAGTGGTTGGCCTCGGGAAGTCCGGAGTGGCATCGGCGCTGTTTCTTAAGTCGCGCGGGGCTAGAGTTACGGTTTCGGATTCGAAGCCCGAAGCCGAACTTCGCGACGAAATTTTACTCTTGCTCGAACATGGCATCACGGTCGAAACCGGCGGGCATGGGGAGCGCACGTTTCGTGGGCAGGATTTAATCGTGGTGAGTCCGGGCGTTCCGGTCGACGCGCCACAACTGGTGCAGGCGCGCAATCTGGGAGAGTCGCTGATTGGCGAGATCGAACTCGCTGCGCAATTCTTGCCGGGTCCGATCGTCGCTATCACCGGAGCCAACGGCAAAACTACGACGACCTCGCTGGCCGGCGAAATTATCGCGGCGGGGAAATTTCCTGCGCTGGTCGGCGGCAATATCGGAACGCCAGCGATCAGCCTGGTAGATCAGGCTGGACCAACGACGTGGACGGTCCTGGAAGTATCGAGCTTTCAGCTGGAGACGATTGTTGAATTTCGTCCGAGGATCGCGGTCATTCTTAATATCACTCCCGATCATCTTGACCGGCATAAGACGTTTGAGAATTACGTAAATGCGAAGGCGCGCGTTTTTGAGAACCAGCGGCCGGAGGACTTTTCCGTGCTCAACGCGGATGAGCCGACCACGGCGGGATTGGCGGGGCGGACGCGGGCGCAGTTGTACTGGTTTAGTCGCAAGAAAGAGATTGAGCGTGGGGCGTTCGCACGGGGTGCGAATATTTATTTTCGCGATGGGCATGGGGAACGCGAGATTATGCCGGTCGGAGAAGTGGGGCTCAAGGGCGCGCACAATCTTGAAAATGTGCTGGCGGGAGTTTGTGTTGGCATGCTTGCAGGATGCACGCCGGAACAGATTCGGCCGGCGGTGCGAGGTTTCAAGGCGGTCGAGCATCGATTGGAATTCGTGGCCCGGTTTGCGGGGGTGGATTATTACAACGACTCGAAGGCGACGAACGTGGATGCGACGATCAAGGCGTTGGAATCGTTTTCGGGGAATATTCATTTGATTCTCGGCGGTAAGGATAAGGGGAGCGACTATACGGTGCTCCATCCCTTGTTGCGCGAGCGGGTGAAGCGGGTGTACACGATTGGGGGGGCGGCGGCGAAGATTGAGTCGCAAATAAAGGATGCGGTGAATATCGACCATGCGGAGACGCTGGAGAATGCGGTGAGGCGGGCGAGTGGGGCGGCGGTCGCGGGGGATGTGATTTTGCTGGCTCCCGCGTGTGCGAGCTTTGATCAGTTCCAGAGTTACGAGCATCGCGGGCGGGTGTTTAAGGAGATTGTGCATTCTCTGGCGATGGCGCGATCAACGTAGGCTTGGCGCAACCCAAGATTTCTCTGCCGTCGGCAACTGCCGAGCTTCACTCGGCTGGACGGGCGGGGGCGCCCGTCCCTACGCGAGCGTTCCAATGCCAGAATCGGACGTTCTGGAACCTACTCAGTTATCACTCCCCCGAAATCCACAGCGGAAAGCACTGCTGGTTTACACGGCTCCGTGGTGAAATGGACTCTCCATGGCCAAGCGCGTTAGCGTCGATCGCTGGATGTTTACGGTAACCACGATCCTCGTTTTTATCGGGCTGGTCATGATTTTCAGCGCCTCGGCAGTGATGGCCAAGGAACGCTTCGGTTCAGCTTATGAATTTTTGTTGAAGCAACTGGTATGGGCGGTTGCGGGACTGATCGTCATGGCTGTCGCCATGAAAGTTGATTACAAACATCTGCAGCACCCGGCATTGGTTTTCACGGTGCTTGGATTTACTACGCTGCTGTTGATCTCTGTCTTTTTTCTGGATCGCGCGCACGGCACGCATAGGTGGTTTCATCTCGGTCCGGTTTCATTGCAGCCATCGGAGTTGGCCAAGCCGGCGCTGATTTTATTTCTGGCGTGGTTTCTGGAAAATAAAACTAACGCGATGGATGACTGGCGCAACACATTGATTCCCGCGGTTGTGCCGACCGTGGTTTTTCTGGGGCTGATAGTTTTTCAGCCTGATCTGGGGACAGCTATCGCTTGTGCCGGGATCACGGCTTGTGTTTTGTTTGTAGCGGGGATTCGCTTACGCTATTTCGGATATGCGTTGGCGGCGGCGATTGTGCCACTTTATTTCTTGATCTTTCACGTTTCTTATCGGAGAGATCGGATTCTTGCTTTTTTGAATCCTTACGCGGATCCGAAGGGGTTCGGCTTTCACATTATTCAGTCGTTGATTGCGGTGGCTACGGGCGGAGTGACCGGGCTTGGCCTGATGGAAGGGAAGCAGAAGTTGTTTTATCTTCCCGAGCCGCATACGGATTTTATTTTCGCGGTGACGGCGGAAGAGCTGGGACTGGTGGGCGCGCTCACCGTGGTTATTCTTTTTGCGATCTTTCTCTGGCGCGGCTCGCGGGCGGCGCTGTTGACACAGGATAATTTTGGGCGCTTCCTGGCGGTCGGAATTACCAGCATGATCGTGTTGCAAGCCTTCATCAACATCAGTGTGGTGCTGGGATTGATGCCCACCAAGGGCATTCCGCTGCCGTTTGTTTCCTATGGCGGGTCGTCGCTGTTTGTGACTCTCATGTGCGTGGGTGTGCTTCTGAATATTACGAAGCAGGCGGAGTAGGGGGAAAGCAGGAAAGGCAGGAAAAGCAGGAAAGGCAGGAAAGGCAGGAAAGGCAGATTGCGTCTTAGGAAAGAAAATTTCCTCCCTTTAGGTTCTTCCCTTTAATTTCTTTCTGAGCGGACTGCGATTGCTGAATTGTTGATGCGGCACTAGAATGGCTTCGCTTCACTCAGTCTTAAAATCTGCTTCTCAATCAGGAGAAAAATGAACAAACGAACGATAGGATTGGCAGTAGCAGTGTGCTTTATGGCAGTGGCAGTGAGCTTCGCCGGCAATCCGAATATGGGCACGTGGAAGCTGAATGAGGCCAAGTCGAAGTTTCCAGCTATGGCAGCGAAGAACCATACGGTTGTCTATGAAGCTGCGGGTGACAAGGTGAAGGTGACGGTGGACGGCATGGATGCCAGCGGCAAGCCCACGCACAACGAGTGGACGGGGATGTTGGATGGGAAAGATTATCCGCTGACGGGCGACCCAGATGCAGATACGCGGTCGTACAAGAAGATTGATGACCGCACGACCGAGTTAACCAATAAGAAAGGTGGCAAAGTCACCGCGACGGGTCGAATTGTGATTTCGTCGGACGGCAAAAGCCGCACGGTGACGGTCACCGTAACCGGTGCGGATGGCAAGAAGATCCAATCCACGGCGGTGTATGACAAACAGTAGTTGGATTTCTTTTTAGAGCTCAAAAGAAATGCCCTTCCGCTCAAATCTGCGGGAGGGCATTTTTATTTTGGTTGCAACGGGCTGAGATCCAGATCGTTCGAAAACGTGGTTTTGGTTGGGGCTTTATCTTGCGGCGGAAGGCGCAGACTCCGCACACGGGCCGCCGGTTGGCGATGTGCACGCGCATCCGGAGACGCTGTTGTAGCGGCACTGATCGCCGGGATGGCCGAACTGGTCACAGATCGGATTGCCGCAGCCGGAAAATTTTGGAATCTTGCTGCAGGCGGTGTATTCGGAATACTTGTGAGTTTGCTCCCAGGCGCTGACTTCTGTGGCAGCAAAGCGCAACTCTTCATGGCTAAGCACATGGAGTTCGAGACCCTGAGGCCCTTGCACCTCCTGCACGCCGCCATTTACGTCCAGCGAATACGGTCCTGAGATCGTTATTCGCGTGTCGCCCGATTTCGCTTTGCCGGGAACGAAGTTGATGATCACGGCGGTCTTGCCGTCATTCTCCTTCGTGATGGAGATATTGCCCGCGGTGACGATGGTGACAGTGGCGCGGGTATCTTGTTTTGGTGGCTCCTGAGATTGTGCTTTGGTCGCGATCAGCAATGAGCATAGAACTACGGTCAAGGTGCAGTTGAGCTTTAGATTCATACGATCTCTGGGTCGCGCTTAATTGGAAATCCTATGGCTAGTGTAACTGCTGCGGGGCTAGCGGCGACCGGATGCGACATCGTCTTTGATGTGGTTGATAAACAACTGAATAAAGACTCCCGAAATCAGGCAACAGCCAAATCCTATCCAAAGCCAGACTGCGTCTCTCTGCATAGCTCCCAAGCCAAATACAAGAATGCTCAGAAGACTCATGGTGGTGGTGAGGATCGTTCTTATTGTGAGTCCAAGGTCTCGGGAGGATTGGCGAGAGGACGGGCGAATCAGGGACGATGGTTGGGTAAACATGGAAGAACGCTCCTTCCCCATGCAAAAATCGTAGGCCGAGCAGTGGGCCGAGTCAAGGGCGCTGGCGTTCTAACGCGAGCAACTGATCTTTGCGATCTATGCCCCAGCGATAGCCTCCTCGATTGCCATCTTGTCGGACGACCCTGTGGCATGGAATGACTACAGCCACGGGGTTCGTGGCGCAGGCACGGGCTATGGCTCGAGTGGCCTTGGGCATTCCAATCTTCTCGGCCACTGCGCTGTAAGAGCGGGTTTCTCCGCGCGGGATTTCTTGCAGAGCCTCCCAGACGCGGCGCTGAAATGCGGTCGCTCTTATGTCCAGCGGGAGCGAGGAGTTCGGTTCCTGGCCTCGGATGACGCGAGCTAGAGTATTTTTCCAGGGTTGAAGGGCTCCGTCATCGCGGCGGCGGGTGGCGAAGGGAAATTCACGCATCAGGCCTTGCTGGAGTTGCTCGTCACTGCGCTTAGTGTCCGCATCATTACGATCATTATCATTACCGGCTGAATTATCGGGCGATCTTTCGGCGAACTGGATCGAGCAGATGCCTTTGTCGGTGGCGGCGATCAGCATGCGCCCCAGGGGCGAGTCCGCGATGGTGTAACGGACGACGGCGGCGACGGCGCCGCGACGATACTTTTCCGGAGTCATACCAAGTTGAGCGGCCGTGCGTTCGTAGAGGCGGCTGCTGGAGCCGTATCCGGCGGCATAAAGCGCGGTCGTGACATCGTGCCCGGCCTGCAAATTTTGTTTCACGCTGCGCAGGCGCACAGCGTCGATGTAGGCCTTGGGCGAGACGCCAAGAACGGATTTGAAAGTGCGCTGGAGATGGAATGAACTGCGGCGGAATTCCCTGGCGAGATGGCGGAGAGTTAGTCGGTCCTCGAGTTGCTGATCCGCGATGTGCCGTTCGATATAACGGCAGATGGCGCGGATGAGCTGAGAGCGCGGGTTTCCGTCGACGGCTTTAGGACGGCAGCGCAGGCAGGCGCGATAGCCGGACTGCTCCGCCTGGAGGGGATCACCGAAAAATCTTACGTTTTTGCGGTGCGGCCGTTTCGCCGGACACGAGGGACGGCAGAAGACTCCTGTGCTCGAGACGGCGAAGACGAAGACGCCGTCGAGGGAGGGGTCGCGATCGAGAACCGCCTGCCAGCGGCGGGAGTCGATCTGAGCGTCGATCTGAGCGTTGACCTCGCCATCGATTTGGTCGAGAGTTCGCCGCGGCTTCAGCGCATCTGCCCGTCCAAAGTTTGTTTGTTGAGTTCGAGTCATCGTCTCTGCTGCAAGTATCGCATTGGTGGCCATGCCGCTAACATAAGACAGTCGCGGGTGCGCGGGCTATCCGAATGTTGCGGTCAAACGAAATTCGATTGCGCACCCGTACGCCGATTGGCGTGTATGATTGGCACTCGACGCGCGAAGTGAAATCCCAAATTTAAAGGATCTATCATGAATAACTTTCTCAGCTGCAATCGCAAGATGATCTGCCTGCTGTTGCTGGCGCTGGTTGGGCAAGCCGGTGCGCAGGTTCTCGGCGGCGATGAACTGAAGAAGCTCGCTCCGAGTGCTTTTTTCTTTGCCGGTCAAAGCGCGGCTGTACAGCTGCGCAACACGGTTGGATTGAAGAATTCCGACGGCAAAATCGTGATGGCTGGGTTGGTGGATACATCGGGATATTCCACTGCTGTCGCGGAAAAGTACCAGGGATTTCTGATCACGGAAACCAAACTCGGCTTCGACGGCGCATCGCTCGAGCCGGGGGAGTATGGATTCGGCTTCAAGGATGGCAAGTTCACGGTGATGAATGTCGCGGCCACGAACCTGCTCTCGGTGGCCAGCCAAAAGGATGATCAGTTGAAGCGCCCGATACCGTTGAAGCTGGAGAAAGATGGCGCGGCATACAGGCTCTATGCGGGGCGGACGTATGTCGTCCTAAAAGCGGACTAGACGCGGGTTTGCGGGCGATGAGTACGTCGCACTCCCCGCTTGCGGCGGGCGGAGTTCCTTACCAAAAAGTGCAGAGGCTTGCACCCTCTGCCTTTGATCGATTTCTGCTTGTCTCGTTAAGTGCAGTCCCTACAGCGAGATACACGCTCCCAATCATATGGTTTCAAGGGTGCACTAACGCACGGGAAGCCTAGTAGCTTCGCGGGCTTGCTGGGGGCGAACTTGACTGTCATTTACAGCACTGAATGCACGAAAGCTACTTCGCGACCGACGGGCGTCCTGCCGCTGTTAGTGATCCTCTTCATAGTGTCCTACGGGATTCTGACCATGCTGGTTTTCGAGCAGGGTCAGACGATCGAATCGCAGCGCGGCCTGATCCGCGAAATGCTGAAGGACAGCACGCAACTCGCGGCATTGAAGGGGAAGATGGCTGCGACCGACGGTGCGCGCACGCCAGACAAGGCAGCGTCACCGGATAACAGGAACGCGGCGGAGAGTCCCACGGCGGCTCCGAAGGGATCGGACGGTAAGGGTGTGGATAAGGATGCGAAGCACCCCGGCAAAGCGGCGCGATCGTCAAAGTCGGTTCCAGGCAAGCCGGAGGCGGATCTAGAGGATGTGCGGCGATCGACGCGCGTGATTTAGCTCGGGGCGAGATTTGGCTTTAGAGAACGAACCCGAAAAATAGTTAAAAAAAAGAATAGTTCTGTGGACGCGGCCTAGTGGTGGGCTGCGAATGGAAGCGAGACCCAATCATGAAGGCCCTGGCCCTAGCCCTAGTTTTGTCTCTTCCTGTTCCAAAGTTAGCACCCCCTGCTCAGCTCTCCCCTACCCCCACCCAACAAACGGCAAAGCCCAAGGGAGGGCGATGGTATTTCGCCGCCAACGGACATGCGGTCTATTGCTATGGGCCCGTGATGACGATGCCACAGGCGCCTGGCCGGCTGTTGAAAGTTGCGACCTTCTGCCGCGGCGATCAGACGATGGTCCCACTAAAAGACTAGATGCTACCTGCCGTTTCAGGATAAGGAAGCCAGTAGGCTTGCAGGTTTACTCAATAAACGCGTCAGTGCGATGAGTCGCCGTCATCGCACCGCCGGTTGAAATTATGGGTAGCTGTCAGTCTCCTTCGGTGCCCGTGAATGCGGCGTCGGACGCACGGTAGCGATTTTTCATATTGCTTACTTTGTTCTTGACGTCATTCGTGACGTCGGTGGCCTTGTCGCGGATCACGCCGCGCATTTCTTCGCCGGAGAAGGGCGCGAAGAGAATTCCCAGCCCGACTCCTACGCCGATGCCACCGATAAAACTCAACGTGGGCGCAAGCCACTGGCGCTCACCGCGCAGCGCCGCGTTCGCATTGGAGAAGCGGTCGCTCGCATCTTCGTATTTCTCCCGCACCGCTTCGTATTTGTCTTTCATCACATCGCTGACATCGTCAGCCCGATCTCTCAATTGGTCGCTGAGAGAAGACCACAATTTTGGATCGCTGAGGACAAGGCCAAACTTCATCGCAAATCTGGCCCACTGTTTTGCCGTATTTCGTCTTCCGAATGACATAGCCGATTCTCCTTAATTCCCTCGTAGTAATTAAGTTTAGTTATATGAAGGATGGCAAAAGAGGGCTATACACAACTTCTTGTAGGCAGAGCGAAGAATCCGCGTAGATCACATTAGAAGTGGAAGCGCGGCTGGCACTGGAAAATTTTGCTTCGCGATGCCGGCCGCGCTCGGCTGGAATTTCAATTGGGCCTGAACCCCGACTGCTGAGGTCTAAGCCGCACGCTTAGGCGTTTTTCGTCCGGGTTTGGAATCTGTCTGCTCTGCCGTCTCATTCGCCTGAGAATTGATTCGCTTCGCGAGTTGGGTCAGCTTCTCGTCAGTTTCCTTTTCCTCGTTGAGAGTCTCTTGCAACAGCGAAGCCTGCTCGGACTCGCCAAGGATTTTGGCGAACTCGCACACCGTGCCATAAGCTGCGATTTCATAGTGTTCGACGCGCTGCGCTGCGCCGATGATGGCGGCGTCCATCAGAGCACCTTCGAAGTCTTCCTCCATAACCTCTCCGCCTTCTTTGACGAGACCTTCCATGGCCGCGCACTTCTTGCCTTTCGGGTTCTCGCCGAGGGATTCGAAAATCTGTTCCAGCCTTTGGACGTGACCTTTCGTCTGTTCGAGATGCTCTTCGAAACCGGTCCGCAGTTCATTGGAAGTGGAGGCTTTCGCCATTTTGGGTAGTGCCTTTACCAGTTGGGTTTCGGCGTTGTAGATGTCTCTGAGTTCATCAATGTAAAGTTGCTTCAGTCCTGCATTCGGCATGTTTTTCTCCTGACAATATTTATGGATGGTTTCGAAGTGGTCATCGACCCGTGCTAACTCTTGGTTGCCTGCGAAGCTGTATCGGTTGGTGAAAATCGGGGATGGTTTTTGTTCGTTCGGATTATGAATTTCCGAGTACGTCCGTAACTACCGGTCCGAAACCACTCCGAGTATCATCTTGCCAAATCATCGGTCGGAGAGTCTTATGCAGCGATTTTCTCTAAAAGGTTTGTGCATTGTTCTGCTGATCAGCAGCGTCGGCTACGGACAATCGTTGGGCGATGCCGCGCGGGCAAATCGCAAGCAGAAAAGCGCTACCCCCACGAAGGTCATCACGGGTGACGACCTGGCTGAAGCATCAAAAGCAGAAATAATTCAACTGATTCCCGGTTCCAGTTCTACGGGAGAAGGTACGCTGGTCGCGCCCGGGCGAGGAAAACATAGTTATCAGGTGACTATCTTGGATGCAAGCCGGTTTGTGAATGGCGGCACTATCCACATAACGATCACCGTCGGCAGCGGGGAATCGGAGGCATCTTTTGATTTGTACCCACAGGGTCTTGCGCTACCTTCCGAGGGACTCCCGAACTCCCTGGCCAACGCCGTGAATATACACAGCGCCTCAGGCGCAAAGATCAATTATCGTTTTGCCCACGGAACAATCTTCCAATTCGGCGCCGAGGGTAGCTGGAATGCAAAGGCCGGAGCCACGAATACCTATAGCTTCACGGTCGATGTGGACGGCCAATCTACTAAATGACCTGCCCGATTTCTGGGCAAAGTTAATTCATCGCGAGAAAACGCAAAAATTCAGGAGATGGACTGAGATCGGGTCTGGTGATTTTGCTTGGACGTTTCTTCAGGGTCTTGATGTAGCAGTCCTGATGGAATGCCTGGCCGTTCTGGTTAATTCTTGCAGTGGTCAACTCAACGCGCTCGCTGCAAACCGTGCAGAGCGGGTAACGTGTGCGGATGAACATATCGCACCTCGGGGAGAAATAAAGCATAATTTCTGCGAAATGGGCTGTCAATAGGCCGGCCCAAAAAAACTTCCAACCCCGAGCAAGAAAAATAGCAGTTGTGCTGGAAAGCGCAGGGGAGGGCTACCACGTCTGGCAACCGAGTCCTAGAACGCCAACCAGCACGGTGTAGATGCTACCAGCGTCCGTGAAAAGTGTAGGTACGCTGGCGGACCGAGGGGAAGAGGCAGAAGAGTCGACACGGACGTGCGGGCGGAACTTCGCAGCTAAAACGCCGTACTGAGGCCGCCGCGATTTCGGAACCGATCATTGCAGGGAACTATTGCAGGGAACTTCATTGCAGGAAACTTCAGTCGCCGACTCAAACTAACATTTCTATCAGTATGCCCGGAGGTGCACTTGTTCTAGCATCGGGTGTGCCTCAACCACACTTCGCAACTGGCCAAGTCATCTCGCGATACCTCGTCCTGGAGGAACTGGGAACCGGTGGAATGGGGATCGTCTACAAGGCGCAGGATAAGGAGCTCGGGCGGTGTGTGGCGTTAAAATTCCTGCCTGAGAACGCAGCCCAGGAGCCGCAAGCCCTGGAACGTTTTCGCCGCGAAGCACGGGGTGCATCTGCGCTCAATCATCCCAATATCTGCACGGTCTACGAAATCGCGAGCCACGAAGGGCAGCCATTCATCGCCATGGAGTACCTGGATGGCGTGACCCTGAAATACCTGATCGCCGCCGGCACACTGGATACAGATCGTATCGTCCCGATTGCGATCGAAATCGCCGATGGGCTCGATGCTGCTCACCGCGAGGGCCTCATTCATCGCGACATCAAACCGGCTAACATTTTCGTCACGAAGTGGGGACACACCAAGATTCTCGACTTCGGCCTCGCCAAAAATATGGTTGCGGAGAGTCTCGCTAATCAGATCGCAGCGCAGCCGACGCGATCTCTGTCCTATGTCGCCGCAGATCATCTCACCAGTCCAGGAACGACTCTAGGAACGGTGGCCTACATGTCCCCCGAACAAGTACGGGCCAAGGAATTGGATGGTCGCACGGATCTATTTTCGTTCGGGATCGTTCTTTACGAGATGGCCACCGGGAGCTTGCCTTTTCGAGGGTCCAGTTCGGCCGTCATCACTGAGGCCATCCTCAACCGCAATCCGGTGCCACCAATACGAGTCAATCCCGATATCCACCCAGGGCTCCAGGCGGTGATCCAAAGAGCTTTGGAGAAGGACAGGAATCTCCGTTATCAGCACGCCGCCGACATGCGGGCTGAATTGCAACGGCTAAAGCGAGACTCCGAGTCGGGCGGCAGAGCTACGGAAGAAGAAACAGAATCGGGCTCCCTATCAGCCACTAATCGTTCATCCACGACCAGGCAGCCGCGAGCACAGACTTTCTCTGGGCAAACAGGTGGC
Organism: Terriglobales bacterium; assembly: GCA_035483045.1. Classification (GTDB taxonomy): domain Bacteria; phylum Acidobacteriota; class Terriglobia; order Terriglobales; family Acidobacteriaceae; genus Acidiflorens. The sequence goes on along the minus strand of DATHQD010000002.1, from coordinate 19,480 downwards.
CTCCGCCAGCAGCGAGTCGCCAAGATCATAGACTCGCTTGCAGTTTTGCCCTTCGAAAACGCCAGTGGCGACCCGGAACATGAATACCTCAGTGACGGGATCACGGCGAGCCTGATCAATACGCTGGCGACTGTACCCAAACTGCGAGTGATGGCGCAGAGCACGGTATTTCGGTATAAGGGCCACCAGATTGACCCGCAAACCATCGGTCGCGAGCTTAATGTGCGGGCCGTGCTTACCGGAAAAATGATGCAGAGCGGTGGTTCTTTGCGGATAGGAGCGGAATTAGTCGATGTCGCCACAGGCTCGCAATTGTGGGGAGCGCAATATGATCGCAAGCCTGGCGACATCTTTGTGGTGCAAGACGAAATTTCCAACGAGATATCGGGAAAATTGCGGCCACAGTTGACGCGGGCGGAGAAGAAGCGACTCACCAGACGCGACACGGAGAATGCAGAGGCCTATCGGTTGTACCTAAAGGGCCGTCATCACTGGAACAAATGGACCGAAGAAGGATTCAACAAGGCGATTGAATACTTTCAGCAGGCGGTCGAAAAAGACCCCGGCTATGCCCTCGCCTACACTGGCCTGGCGGATTCCTATGTGCTGCTGGGATGGAACAGCTATCTGCCGCCGAAGGAAGTGTTCCCAAAGGGCAAGGTGGCGGCATTGACCGCCATGCGGCTCGATCCGAATCTGGCCGAAGGGCACACGTCCCTGGCGGCACTGTTGTGGCTTTACGATTGGCAGTGGGGCGAGGCTGGGAGAGAGTTCAAGCACAGCCTCGAATTGAGTCCCACCTACCCGACTGCCAGTCACTGGTATGCCGAATATGTGATGACCATGGGGAGGCACGGAGAAGGCTTGGACAGGATAAAGAGGGGCCAGGATCTCGATCCTCTGTCGCTGATTATCAACGTCGCCGTCGGATGGGCCTTGTACTTCGCCCGGCGATACGACGAAGCCATCGAACAACTCCGGCGAACTGTCGAATTGGACACAAACTATCCCGTCACCTACTGGATTCTCGGCCTGTTGCTCAGGAAAACAGGTTGTTATGAACTAGCGATCACCGAGGGTGAGAAGGCAGTGAAGCTATCAGGCGGTAGCCCTCTGATGACGGCAGCCTTGGCGCACACTCTCGGCACGGCCGGCAAGACAAAAGAAGCATGTCAGCTGCTCGACGATTTGACAATGCGGGCGAAGCAAAAATACGTTGCACCGTATTTCCTGGCGGGAGTCCACATCGGCTTGGGAGAAAACGATCGGGCGATTGAATACCTGGAGAAAGCCTATGAAGAGCATTCTCACTGGCTGATCTATCTTCATATCGATCCGAGCATGGACGGCGTGCGGGAGAACCCGCGTTTCCAAGATCTGTTGCGGCGTATTGGTCTGCCCGCTCTGACGGCCGCGATTTGTGCCTGAAGGTGGGAACTAACCCTTCACCTCTCCAACTCCACTATTCGGCCGTAGGACCAAACTAGTTCGGTCTGCCCAACCAGGAGTACTGCCATGAGACTGCCAAGTTATCGAAATTGCCGCCGATGCGAACATAGTCTCCCCTGCTAAAGCTCGCTTTGATCGCCTGGTGTCGACTGAGCGGAATGGCGGCTGTGATTCCAACGCGGGATGCCGTCTGTCTGGTAGCCGGATTCGATATGCCACTCATACTCGTTGTCCCCCCAAACCAGAAATTGCCATCGAGCGAGAACCAAAGAGTCGGCTTCCCGCGGTAATGCTTCGCGTCATAGCTCAGGTGACCTTCGAGTGAACCATATGGACTTTTGGTTTGGGGCTGGGGGGAAGGAACCGAGAAAAATTCCGGGTTGGTTGTGAAGAAGACCGCCCCAGCGTAGCTATCCAGAATCCATTTCCGGCCAAAGCGCTGGGAGTAGCCGAACTCCGGCTTGATGGCCCAGCGGTTAATCCCCCAGTTGATCAGTTTCGTGGGATCGTACTGGCCGGTCGGAGCAATTACTTTCAGACTGGCGCCCAACACCACGGTTTGCTTCCAATTCGCGAATTGAGACATGGGTATCGCGGGGCCTCCCTTCAGATTCACGGAAAGACGAAATCCTAAGTCGAACAGACCAGAGCGGTAGATCTGCTGGTTGGTCCCGAGCACAGACCCCTGAAATGTTCCTACGCCGTACGGTAGCCACGCGGCAATGTTGGCGGAGCGGCCAAAGAGGCCAAAGGAATGATAAAGGCTGAAGATCGGCACACTGTAAGTGCCCGTTGCACCTGTAACCGGAATCACACCGTTAAAATCCAGGCCGCCACGGTAAAAGGAGTATGTCAGGTTGACGGCGTTGGTATGGAGCGGGGTGATCACGTAGGCGCGAGGCGCGAGATCCTGTGCCCAGCAGGAATGCAGGGATATCCGGGCGAGAATCGTAAAAAACAAGAGCCCTATCACGCCACTGCGGCCACGTGCGATTTTGGACAAAACTGCCAGTCCTCGAATGGAGAGAAACCCCAAACTACTGCAGCAGGTACTGCGTTGACCGCGAACTGTAACTTGTGACAGGAGCCGTTTTGTCAGCGTGGCTGATGGCTCTCCGCTGCCATCGGTCGGGACGAGTTGAAGTCGCTCCTCCTCAAAAAAGAAGAACATCTATGACTGTTTCGCGGCCGTTGCCGCACCTGTACTTATTGGCGGCTATCCGGACGGGACAAGCGCGCTATGCTCACCCGAGAATGCGTGTGTTCGACGTGTTGCGTGATGAACTTTCCGCTTCTTGCTTGTGTTCGCTTCTCATTCGCACTAAGGCATACTAAGGAAAAAAGCAATGAATGCCCGATTTCTTCTTCTGACCCTCGCCCTCCTCTTCACCTTACCGCTTTATGCCCGAGACAAGACCGATGTGATGGTGATGACAAACGGCGACCGACTGACTTGCGAAGTCAAGGGACTGGATGCCGGTGTGTTGTATGTCAGCTTGGATTACATCGATGGCACCTCCTCCGTGAATTGGTTGAAGGTAGCCCACTTAGAGAGCAACCAGTTGTTTGTGGTGAAAACGGAGGGCGGCTCGGTCTACACGGGAACATTGAAAACTGCAGATACGCCAGCAGATCGGCCGGTGCAGATTCAGGTCCTGTCTGGGGAACAAGAACACGTTCTTGAGCGTTCCCAAATCGTTCAGATGGTCGCCACATCCGACAGCTTCTGGCGGCGATTCAATGGAGAGGTAAGTTTCGGTGAGATCTATTCGAAGGGCAATCAATCGACGCAGTATAGCTTAGGTGCTCAGGCCATTTATGTGCGGGAACGCTGGAATGTGGGCGCCAATTTCAATTCCGAACTGTCCTCCAGCTCGGGGACAAGCGCTTCCACTCGAAACTCCCTGGATGTTGGCGGCCGTCGTCTACTCCCTTGGAACAACTGGTTCTATGCCGGTCTCGGGTCCTTTCTGCAAAGCTCAGAACAAGGAATTGCATTGCAGAGCACTGTGGGTGGTGGGTTGGGACGTTACTTTAAGAACACAAACCGCACCAACATTTCATTGGTCTTGGGTCCGGCCTGGCAGAATACAAACTATAAAACGTCCGAGCTTCCGATCAATCATCGTAACGTTGCGGCGGCCATCATTTATTGCCAAGCGGAGTTTTTCAAATTCAGTAAAACCGACTTCGACGTAACGGCCGCGTTGCTGCCCGCCCTTTCGGACCCCGGACGCGTCCGCTTCAACATTAATGCCTCCTATTACATCAAGATCGTAAGCAATCTGAAATGGAATGCGTCCTTTTATGGAAACTGGGACAATCGGCCTCCGTCAGGTTTTGCCGGCAGTGACTATGGAACCAGCTCGGGGCTCAGTTGGACATTCGGCCTCAAGTGAGTGAAGAAATGCAGCCCTAATGGACTACGGAGTTCGCGAAAAACCAAACCAGGATCCGTTAGCAAAGAGCGAAAGACTGTCAATCTTGCGAGTGGCTACTCGACTCAGCGAAGACAACAGTTCTAATTGCCTGCGTCCAGATTTAAATGTCGATCGTAATTGCCCACAATGCTCTTCTGTTTTCGAGTATCCATTTTGACGGTCCACGATGAATATAGCTCGTTGGCTCGACCGAAGGGACGCACGATGGTGTCCGCCTTTTCATTGACCATGCGCATTCCGCGCCCGCAACCTACTGAGCCTTAAAGGCAGTCGATACCGCTTCTTGCCATCTACGTAGAGTGACGCGTCGCCTCCACTGTCAGTTCTCCCAGTTCACCGCGTGCCATGGCGGTCATAAAGTTCACAAGTTCGCTTCGGAGTGTCTCACGTGGGACAGACGAGCCAGCCGAATTGATTTCTCTGGGACCTCGATTCAAGATTCTTCGGTCAAGGCGAGGGTCAATGAAATACTACAGGGCTGTTCTGGGATCGTTGGGCGCCTTGTGCGTCCTGATGTTTGCTGCGCGAACCATGCACTCGCAGAACAAGAGCGCCTTGGGCACAGTTCAAGTCCACCTGGTCATCACCAACGAGGCGGCCCGTGGTGACGATGTTCCGACTCTCCAGCAGGGCGACGTAAAAGTTAAACAGGGGAAGAATTTTCTCAAGGTGAGTCAGTTGATCCCGGCGAAGGGAGATAACGCAACGCTCCAATTGTTTGTCTTGATCGACGATACGCTCGACTCTCGTATTGGAACCAATCTTAATGACATTCGGGATTTCATCAATGCGCAGCCGGCATCAACTGTGATTGCCGTCGGTTATATGTCGAACGCGACAGTCAACATCGTCCAGAGTTTTTCCGCCGACCATAACCTCGCCATGAAGGCGCTCCGTATACCTCGGGGCGGTTTCTCGACGATGGATAGTCCTTATCTGTCCCTTATCAGCTTGGTAAAGGGATGGCCGCAGCAGAATGTCCGGCGCGAAGTCCTGATGGTGACGGACGGCATCGACCGGCTCCGCGGAGAGCAGCCCACGCCTTCGCGCTTGGGCCCGAACTATGGTCCCGTGTACCACAGCATGCCCACCATGAGCCCAGACGTGAACTCGGCCAGCGAGATCAGCCAGCGCTATAACGTGCTTGTCTATTCTCTCTACGCCGTGGGCGTCGGACGAGCCGGCCGAAGCTCCTGGGACCTGCAAATCGGCCTTTCAGGACTGACAAAGCTCGCAGATGAAACCGGTGGTGACTGTTTTTCTCTCGGCACCTCAAGTCTGGTCAGTTTTAAACCCTATTTGGAACGTTTGCAGAAAAATTTCGAGAACCAATATTTCGTAGTTTTCCAGGCCACTCCGAAAGGGAAAGGTGGGCTCCAACGTGTCAATGTCGCAACCGAGGTGTCGAACGCGGAGATAGCCGCTCCCAACAACGTCTGGGTCGCGTCGGCTAAATGAGGGAGTTTCGCAAGAAAGTGATGCCCATTTTCCCGTGACTGAAACTCGGCACTTCGGCTTCGGAGGTGCTAAGAATTTCACGCCAGTGCCCTGGATTTGAAGCATTGGCGCAAGCACCTTGTTTGATCGGGCCGTTCCCAACAGTGGCGAGCGCGAGGGAGATGACCGTCGGTCGGGGAGGATGGGGACAACTCCAGGAGGGATACAGCGATGCTGAAATCACGAGTAACCGAAGGAAAAGATCGATTCGACCGCCGGATATTTTGTAAGGCTGCCGGATTGGCGGCCGCTGTCGGCCTCGTAGAGGCGGGCACGGGAAGCAGGTTGGCCCATGCAGATCTCACCCAAGAGCAGCGTGACAAGATGACTCCGGACGAAGTCATCCAGGCGATGAAAGCTGGTAACGAACGATTTCGGTCGGGCAAACCGCAGCATCGCGATCTGATGCGCGAAGTTAAGGCGACGGCGAAGGGACAGTATCCAGCGGCGATTGTCTTCAGCTGCGTTGACTCGCGAGCACCCGCCGAATTGATTCTCGACTTCGGGATAGGCGAAATCTTCAGCGCTCGGGTCGCGGGAAACGTTGCTGATGAGGACGTTTTGGGCAGCATCGAATTCGCCTGCAAGGTGGCTGGCTCGAAGGTCGCGCTTATCATGGGTCACACCAGTTGCGGCGCGATCAAGGGGGCCATTGACGGCGTACAGCTTGGCAATCTTACCGCTTTGTTATCGAAGATCCGTCCGGCGGTTGAAGCCACTCATTATCCAGGGGAGCGTTCGGCCAAGAACTACGCGTTCGTAGACGCCGTGGCGCGAGAAAATGTTTTACTGACTATTGCCAAGATTCGGGAAAAAAGCTCAGTGCTTCGGGAACTCGAATCTGCCGGCAGCATCAAGGTTGCAGGCTCTATGTACAACCTCGAGACGGGTGCCGTTGAGTTCCTCGCCTAACTTTCATCGCAGTAGTCACCGCATTAGTCGGGACAAATAATCTTCCTTTTGGTAGTGAATTCTTGAAAGGAAGCTAATGATCTTGGCATTTTGAGCTTGCTTGATCATTGCAGGGCGTGAGCGTAGGCTCTGTGATACGCCCAGCCTTGAAGACTTATTTTACTAGCGCTGAGCGGTAGCAGTGCAGTTTTAACACAACACTAATGTGGGCCGATCATCTGCACATGGCAGGATTAGGTCGCAGCAGGATTAGGTCGCAGCAGGATTAGGTCAAAGACTCCGGGCTTAGCCCCAAGTAGGTATGGATTACATACGTGGTCGCCTCACTACGGTTCCAAATTCCTCATTTCACACGGTGATGCTCGGCTGCGTCGTGGCCTTCCTTTCCTTCCTCGCCGCCGAGTTAGGGGGAATGTTAGTGGTGCGGCCGGAGATGCTTTGGCCGATTTGGCCGGGGTGTGCCTTCCTCGTTTCGGTTTTGTTGCTCGCACCACGGAAAATTTGGCCGATCGTCCTGGCGGCGGGCTTGGCGGGATTTGCCGTTTATGACGTCCACGCCGGTCTGCAACTTCGTCCTATGGGTTTGCTAATTGTTTCCGATACTGTCGAAGTTCTCATCGCCGCTCTCGGACTTAGCTATTCTTTCCGCGGCCCGGTTCGTTTGGACAATGTAAAGTCGCTGATCAAGTACTCGTTTTTTGCGGTCTTCCTCGGTCCGATGGCGGCAGCGTTTATCGCCACTGCGGCTTTTGGTCAAGACTACTGGATTCGCTGGAGAATTGGTTTCTTTACCGAGGCGTTAGCTCTCCTCACTCTAACCCCGGCCATTTTGACGTGGGCAGGCACGAAAGCGGCTTGGATAAAGAAGCCACGAGCTTTCTATCTTGAGGCCACAGCACTCGTTGCAGGGTTGAGTTTCTTGAGTTATGCGGCTCTCGTCGCTCCCGGTCGCGGCGGTTCGCCGGTACTACTGTATTCGCTTCTGCCATTTTTACTGTGGTCTGCGTTGCGCTTTGGAGTCTCAGGAATCGGCACGGCGATGACCGTGGTGGCTGTCTTGTCTACATGGGGTGCAATCCACGGTCGCGGTCCGTTTACCGCGGCAGAGCCGCTCCGCGATGTGATGTCGTTGCAACTGTTCTTATTCCTGGCCGCAGCAACATTTATGGTACTGGCAGTGGTGGTGGAGGAACGAAAACAAACCGAACGGTCCTTTCGTGAAAGTGAAAGACGCTTCCGCCTGGTGGCCGATACTGCGCCAGTGCTGATCTGGATGTCGGACACGGACAAGCTTTGCACATACTTTAATCAGCCGTGGCTCGATTTTACCGGCCGGCCGATTGAGGCTGAGCTCGGCAACGGATGGGTAGAAGGAGTGCATCAAGAGGACCTTCTGAATTGCCAGGATACCTATGCGCGATCCTTTGATCGCCGCGAGTCTTTCGAGATGCAGTATCGGCTGCGGCGGCACGACGGGGAATACCGCTGGGTGTTGGATGTAGGCGTGCCGAGATTTGATCTGGATGGTTCCTTTCTCGGCTACATAGGTTCTTGCCTAGATGTAACTACTCGCAAGGTGGCCGAGGAAGCCTTGGCCGGCGTGAGGCGCAAGTTGATTGAGGCCCATGAAGAAGAACGCAGTTGGATCGCGAGAGAACTACACGACGATATTAATCAACGAATCGCACTCTTAGCGGTCGAGTTGGATCGATTTGAACAACATCGGCCCAGCTCAAGGAAGAGCCTTGATTACCTTCGCCAAGTCCGTCAGGGCCTCTTCGATTTAGGGAAGGACATTCAGGCTCTGTCGCACCGTCTCCACTCCTCAAAACTCGACTACCTGGGCATCGTCGTGGCAGCCCGCAGTTTCTGCAGAGAGTTCGCCGAGCAAAAGAACGTGGAAATTAACTTTACGCACCAAGACATGCCGAGGAGCTTGCCCAAAGAAATCTCACTTTGCGTGTTCCGAGTATTACAAGAAAGTTTGCAGAATGCGGCAAAGCACAGCGGTGTGCGGTTCTTTAAAGTGGATCTGAACGGCACGACGGATACAGTTCAGCTGACCGTCAGTGACTTGGGGGTAGGCTTTGATGCGGACGATGCCATCAACAATCGCGGACTCGGCCTCATCAGCATGCGCGAACGACTGCAATTGGTGAGTGGGGAGATCTCCATTGAATCGCAGCCCGGTGGCGGAACTACCATCCGCGCACGCGTGCCCTTCAGTTCAAGTGGCGATTCCCAATCGATGGCGGGATAAGCACAGTCGACTTGGACGCTCGTGCTGGGTACGAGTCTCCTGGACTCGCTCATCGCTAATGTTCTTCTGCTGTGCAGAGTCCGCCCTTCCTACTGGCACGAACCGTCATCCTGGAACGTGGCGCCACCCAGCATCTGGGTCACGAAGCGTCCACAGGCGATGAGCTTTTGCGACGACGGATCATCGCGCAAGGCATTCGGAGATGTCGTGTATTTCGCCGTATCCATCGATTGCTTCGCGGCCACTAGCCTGTCGCTCCACTGCTGAACCAAGTCGAATACGTGATGGAGCAACTGGGCCGCATTTCGGTCGCCGTCGGTGGAGGCCGCTGCTGCTGCGAGCTGCAGACTCTGCGACGCCTGATCGCGGTAGCCATTGACCCACTGGTCTGTGACGCCGTACCCGCCGCGAATGGCTGACGCCAGCGTTGTTACCCACTCTCGCAGACTGGCGATTTCTTCGATGCCCGCCTTCATAAACTCCCGTGACAACGCGGAACTGTTCGCTGGCGGCGAAGTGGCTGAAGAGGCTTCCGCAATGTCAGCCATGGTCGCCCCGCCTGCCGCAGGAAGCGTGAGCACGATCCCTGGCCCGTTGAAACTCACCGAACCCTTCCCGATGCGGGCCAGGGCCGACACGTCCACGAACAACTGACCATTCTGGTCGATCACTTCTGCCTTTCCGTTCTGTCCATTGACCGCTACGTTTTGTTGCTTCTTCGTTTGACTGAAGGCAGCGCCGCTCAGCATGGTTGTAAAAACCAGAAGAATAATGATTCGAGAATCTCGTTTCATATGGCTCATACTCTCAAACAACTGGGATAGACCGGGTTGTCGGTGCGATGTCGGACCCTCCGTGTGTCGGGGGGAAGGTGTTGGGCGCGTGCTACGCGTGACCTGGCATCGGCAGCTACGTGGTGAGTGGGGTAGCATCGTCTAGAATTCGGCGATTATTGCTTAAAGGCCAACGGAGGTCCGCTGACTCGCTTAGCTTTGAGATCGACGGTCACCTCGACGCGGTCGGCGATGGTGACGAATGGAATGCCTTTATTCATCCCGTAGTCCCGACGGTCGAAGGCCATTGTCCCTTGGACATCGCCCGAACCTGACCCTCGAGTGCCCGCAACGATAAACTTCAGCGTCTCGGGCTTGGAGACCCCGCGAATGGTAAACGTTCCCGGCAGATCAAAGGTATTGGGTCCGGTCTGCACAATCTTGTCAGAGTGAAAGGTGATCAGCGGGTTCTGCTTGACGTCGAAGAAATCTTTGCCCTTTAGCTTGCCGTCCTTCATGCCGCTTCCGGTACTTACGCTGTCGGCCTGAATCTTGATGTCCATCACGCCGGTCGAGACATCAGTAGAAGTGAAAGCGAGAGTGGAGTCCCACTTTTCGAAAGTGCCGACCAGGGCTACCGACGCCTTGACGTTGAACTTAACCGTGCTGTGTTCTGGCGTGATCTCGAAGACAGGGGTCTGGTCCTGGCCATGCGCCAGCATTGCGGCGGACATTACAAGGCACAGGACTACTAAACGTAGGTTGCTGAGAATCCGATGTTCAAACATTAAGCTCTCCAATAAAAGCATTCATCCGCTTTGCGGTTGTGTTGCGGCGAAATGCACGGGACAGTTGGCGCCTTGGCGATTGATCAACAACGATTCCAATGTCGCTCGGCCTTCGGCGGCGAAAAAAATACCCCGACCGAAAGGTCCTGGACGGGGTGTGAGAGAAGACGTGACTGCGTATGTCTGAAGCAGGTTAAGAGATGTTTGGAGTATTGGATACTGTCAAAAACTACAGGCAACGACGGAAATTCGACAAACGCGCAATAGGACCCCTCTGTTTCCCCGTCATACATGACTGACGGGGAAAGAAATGCACTCCTGTCAGGCTTGCCAGTAGTAGCGAGTTTTCTACGCTGATAGCTTTAGCGTTCTAGATCGCAAGGAAAGAAACTATGCTGATAAAGAGTCACGTTTTCCACGCTGCCATACCGACAATGATGCTGGTCCTAGCCAGCAGCCTGCCATGCTTTGCACAAGACGGGAAACTCGCCATTCAAGTTACTCCAAAGGAAGCCTATGTCTTCGTAGATGACCATGCGGTCGGCGAAGCCAGCCACCATCGCAAGCTGAAGTTGAGTGTCGGAGACCATAAGGTGGTATTGGTCAACTACGGCTACACGCCCGTAACTCGGACCGTTACCATCACGGACGGGCAAGTTACCAGTCTCGAAGTCGCTCTGCCGGCCGTGGACGCCACAGTACCGCCTCCATATGGTGCCATCACTATAGAGAGTGTCAGCCGAGATGCCATACTGCTTAACGGCAAGACACCTGATTTCTTCGTCGGCCACGGTGATGAGTTCAACCACGAATGGGGGTGGAAGCAGGAACTCGTGGTTCCGCCGGGCACCTACCAGATGACGATACTGGGACCAGAGGGCGAACTATGGTCCGGTCCAGTCGAGGTTCCCGCCAACCAGCGCGTGGTCGTCCATTATCCCAAAGGAGTAGTGAAGACTGTTCCTTGGCCTCGTGGCGAAAAACTCAGCGCGTTGCCACGCTTCAAAGTGGGTACGGCGAGCGCCACCGTGGCAGTGGCCAAGCCGACCGCAGAATTGTCTGCCAACGCGGCACAAATCAATTGCGGCGACGCGTCGCAGCTCAAGTGGTCCTCGACGGATGCGCCCAGTGTGGCGATTACCCCGGTTGGCGCAGTTGCGCCGTCCGGCGACCAGTCCGTGCAGCCCAAACAAACCACGACTTATCAACTCACGGCCTTGGGCCCGGGTGGCACTGCTACATCGAGCACGACGGTCAACGTGAACACTGCCGTCCAAGCCGATCTTCGATTAGCGTCTCCCGAGATTCGTTACAAACGCGTGGGGGACAAGGTAGTCGAACAAGGCAGCGCTGCACTTAACTGGACGGCGGCAAACGCTTCAGCGGTATCGATCGACGCACTCGGCACCGTTGATCCCAGCGGTAACCGCACCATGCCGGTCACCCCTAAGAAGACCGATGCCGGCCCCGTCGATGAGACGGTCACCTACACACTGACCGCGACCAACGTATGCGGCGGTTCCGACAGCAAAACGGCAACCCTGCGCATTGTCGGTGTGATCGAGGCGCCAGCAACCCTGGCCTTCAACAGCGTCTACTTCCCAACGGATGTCCCTACATCGGCCAAGATGGAAGAAGGCATTGTGCCCAGCCAGAAGGTGGCTCTCACCTCGATCGCTGGCGATTTCAAGAAGTTTCTCGAGAACAACCCTGATGCCCATTTGACGCTCGTTGGTCATGCCGATGAGCGCGGACCTAATGGTTATAACAAGGATCTCTCGGATCGGCGCGCCGCGATTGCGAAGAGCTTCCTGGTCGAGCAGGGAGTACCGGAAGATCACCTTGAAACCCAGGGCCTGGGCGACGGTCAAAACCTGACGGCCGATCAAGTGAAGCAAATGGTCGAGCAGAATCCCGAGCTGAGTGATGAAGAGCGACAGAAGGCTCTGGAGAGACTGTACACGCTGGTCTTGGCCAACAACCGTCGGGTGGATATTATTCTGAGTACAACCGGGCAGGAATCGGCTCACCAGTATCCGTTCAAGGCGGAGGATTTCGCGACGCTGGTTGATCGAAACGGTGTCAGCAAAGAAGTCGTCCAGATGGCAGGAGAAAAAGAGAAGATCAAGAACTAACGAGTACGAACAAGAACTTCGCCCGGGAGTGGTCCGAGTTCTGGGAGAAATTTGCGATTACTTTCTCGCGGGCGATTCGTGTCCGTTCCCTCGAGTATGACCTGCTCATCTGTAGCTCAGCAGATCAAGACCGAAAACAAATAGAAAGCATCGAGATCGAGGCAGATGCCCTTCGAGCGTGTAACAGCTGAGCGAAATAAGCCTTACGTGATTCAAACCAAGCCGCGACCGATCGACACGATCATGGGGTCGTTTCTGCGATTTGCCCGGCTTGAGGCATCCGGTGGTATCCTCCTGCTCTTCGCGACCGCTGCGGCTTTGATTTGGGCTAACTCTCCCTGGAGAGCGACTTATCACACGCTCCTGCACATGCCGGTCAGCGTTGGTTTCGGCAAATACACAATGGCGCAGGATCTGCACCACTTCATCAATGATGGCCTGATGTGTATCTTCTTTTTTCTTGTTGGCCTTGAGATTAAGCGCGAAATTCTGACCGGGGAATTATCTTCCGTGAAGCGGGCGGCATTGCCATTTGCGGCAGCTTTGGGCGGCGTCGTTGTTCCGGCCCTAATCTATGTTGCGGTGAATCGGCAGTCAGCGGCCGCCCAAGGCTGGGCTATTCCGATGGCAACCGATATCGCATTCGCACTTGGAGTGTTGGCCTTGCTGGGCGATCGGATTCCCATCACGCTAAAGATTTTTGTCACGGCGCTGGCCATTGTCGATGACATTATCGCGGTTTTGATAATCGCGATCTTCTATACGTCTGGGATATCGTTCAAGAGCCTGGTAGCTGCGCTAGCCGGAGTGGGCTTTTCGTTTCTCGCCAATCGGCTTGGCGTTCGCAAGCCTGTCGTGTATGCCCTCATTGGAGTTTTCGTGTGGCTCGCCATGCTCAAATCGGGCGTGCACGCAACCGTGGCGGGCATCCTACTGGCCTTCACGATTCCCGTCGAGACCTCTCTTGAGGTTCCTGAATTCCTGAAGGCCAGTCGAGAGGTCATTCAACGGATCGCGGGGATTCCCGAAGGCGGCGATGAGGCACGACTACAGCAGGAAAGCGCCGCCTACGAACTGGAGAAGCAGAGTGAGCGGTTGCAGACACCGCTGTACCGGATTGAACACGTATTGCAACCCTGGGTGTCCTTGGTGATCATGCCAGTGTTTGCCCTCGCCAATGCCGGAGTGGATGTTCTCGGCAAGCTCGTGCCGGCCCTGACGAGCACGGTGGGGCTGGGAGTCGGAATTGGGTTGTGTATCGGCAAGCCCATAGGAATCACGCTGTTTTCCTGGTTAGCGGTGAGGAGTGGAGCGGCTTCTAAACCCGAGACTCTTTCCTGGCACAGGCTGTTTGGCGCCAGTTGCGTGTGCGGGATCGGATTCACCATGTCGTTGTTCATTGCGACCCTGGCATTCGGCGATACTCCGTTCCTCGATGTATCAAAGATCGGGACGCTTGTCGCTTCTCTGGCCGCCGCACTAGGAGGAAGTCTCCTGCTCTTGCGGACCACTCCGTCAGACGAGGGTTGCACGTAGACGGGCGAGATACCGAGCATTCAAATCATAGGACGATCAAGAGCAGAAGATAGAGCGACCAAAGCAATGGTTGACCGCTCTCGCGAGAGCTTAGCCGGTGGTTAAACCCTCGGGTGCATGGAGGATGATGTTTCCGCGTGCTTTCGAGAGCGTACCCTTGCGATGCCATGCCGCGAGCAAGCGGCTAGTTGTGAAGGGGCTGATATCCGACAAGCTCCCCAATTGCTCGTTAGTGGCATGGATCTCGACTCCATGGGGCCGTACGATTCCTGTTCGCTGAGCCAAGTCTAACAATGTTGCGGCCAGTCGCTGTTTGCCGCTTTTTCCAATCAAACGACTATGCCGATCCGAATACGCCTTAAGGTAACCCATGGAGATTTGCAAGGCATTTTCGGCGAGCAGTGGATGCGCCTTGGCCAACGTCCGTATGCTGGCGTGCTTCCAAACGAGCAGATCGCAGTCCGAGATCGCGTCCACGTTCGCGAGGTAAGGCATCGGGCGCGCCAACAGCGTCACCAGACCGAACACGTCGCCCGGTGAAAGTATTCGGAGCATGATCTCGCCTCCCGTTTCGGTGGTCTGGTAATAACGAGCGCGTCCCTTTCGCAGGATGCAAAGATGTGTGCCCAGCTCTCCCGTGGTCTGGAGAATCCGGCCTGCCTTTACTTGTCGTTTTTCCGCGTCGGCCAGGATTGCGTGGACAGTTTGTTTGTCGAGCTTCGCCAAGAGGGCTATTTCATGTTGTGATCGGTGAAGGTTCATGCAAGTCTCAGGCTCCAACGGGAACGGAGACAACAGCCGCACTCTGCTTACCTGATCTTCCTGACATAGATTTCCTGCCCGTCGATGCGGTGATAGGTGTAGCCGATTACATGACCTTGGGTGTCACGGGAAAAAGTGAAGGTTGCAAGATCGCCCTCTTTGAGGAAGAACGTGTCGAGACCGGCAGGCAGATATTCCAACGTCCTCTCCGTTTGTGACCAGAGTTTCCCGTCCTTCACAACGACGGTCTCTACATTACCGGGACGCCACTCATATTCACCAATGTAGTCTCCATATGCGTTCGCATCGACGGCAACAGGTTTTCGGAAGTTTATAGGCAAGTTGCTCCATTGTTTCGCTATGAGCAGCCAGGAACCGTTCTGCTTGTAATAGGTCTCAGTCACGCGCTGTTCTGTGACGACATCGGTATCATTAAAACCCTCGTGAACACTGACTCGGAGGCTAATCACAGCCGTGTTGCCGTATAAGTGTGCGAGGTAGTCACTCGGATTAACGTCGTAGTCGTACTCGGGCGGTAACTTCTCCCACTGCTCCAAACTCTTGGCCTTCGTGCGGACGACTCCATCCTCGTCGCTGAATATGCAATCGTCCGCGACGAACTGAGACCAAACCACCGCATCCCGGTTGCGAAGAGCCTCATGCCGCGCTTTTCGCACATTAACCACTTCTTTTTCTGCCGACGAGGGCTTTTCCTGGGCCGTAACAAGGACGCTGAGTGCAAACCAAAGCCACGCGACGTAACGCATATGTTGTCCTTTGTGTTCCAGGCAGACACACCTGAACCGTCGCCGTTCCAAGATGCAGAAGACAGGCCGAAATCAATGCCCGGAACTAAGTTCGGAACTAGGTTCGGAGCCAGGCTCGGCAGTATCTGCCCCGGCCGATTCAGTCTTTCACCGCCAGACGCACTGGTTGCGAACGATCCATTGTTAGCGCTCAGCGCGTCGTCGGGCTACCGTCAAAATGGACAGTGCTAAGTTATGTCCGGCCCGGGGAAACCTCTCTCACTTTTGCCAGTTGGTCACGGAAAATCTTCAGCCTAGGATTACGAGGGTTAAGAATTGACGGGAAGAGGTATACATTTTCACCGAAGCTCGATTAATGCGGAACCAAGGAGACTCGCCATGGGATTTATCGCGTGGATTGTGGTTGGACTGATCGCGGGTTGGCTTGCTGGCCAGGTGATGAAGGGTGGCGGCTACGGCGTAGTCGTCGACATTATTCTCGGACTTCTCGGTGGTCTGTTAGGCGGCTGGATCTTCGGGCTTTTGGGAATCTGGCAAGGCGGCGGAATGATCGGTTCCATCATTGTGGCATTTATTGGCGCTGTGATTTTGGTCTGGATTACCCGCTTGCTGAAAAAAGCCTGAGGAGACCCCACACTCTCTTCACGTCAAAAGACAGGCGGCGATACGAGTGCGCTATCGTCAGCACAGCATCCTCGCCGCGTTGCCGGTGCCAGAACTTTCCCAACTGTCTTTCACGGTTCTCTAATGCTCCGGAATCACGTTAATGGACCACATCTGTACGGACTGACAGTTCCCAGCCTGCCAACATCTGCCATAACTCTTCGTAATGCGGGTGCGGCAGCGTGGTCAGGATTCGGCCACGCAATAATTTAGATAGGAAAGGAAGGGTGCCCAATGCTACGACTTGCGCCTGGAGAAACGAGTGAACGGATTAACAGGAAAGCCTTGTCTTGCCTTCTCACTTCCATAATGCTGGTGATGGTTCTGCCTGTGTTTGCTGCCGACAAGGAGAAAGA
This sequence comes from Terriglobales bacterium, assembly GCA_035483045.1. GTDB lineage: Bacteria > Acidobacteriota > Terriglobia > Terriglobales > Acidobacteriaceae > Acidiflorens. The sequence goes on along the minus strand of DATHQD010000002.1, from coordinate 3,141 downwards.
CGAAGCCACACTTCGGCAAGCCAACCTCGTGTTGCAGGGTTTTCTCAACAGCAAAGACATCTCGTCGGCCTTGTTGTCAAAGGCTAATTGCGTGCTCATTCTACCCGGTGTAAAGAAGTTCGGTTTCGGTGTCGGCGGCAGCGGCGGCCGCGGTCCCTTGCTCTGCCGCGGTGGCCGAAACTTCGACGGCAGGTGGTCCGCGCCTGCGATGTATTCCGTCGGCGGTGTTAGCGCTGGTTTGCAGGTAGGTGGCTCGTCCAGTGATTTCGTCCTCCTGCTCATGAATGAGAAAGTGGTAAATCAAATTCTGAACGGAAAGACCAAGATGGGTACGGATGCAACTGCAGCGGCCGGGCCCGGTGCCACCGCAGCTAGTGCGTCTGACGCCGACATTCTGACCTACGGGAAGGCCAAGGGACTATTCGCTGGCGTGTCCCTGGGGGGCGCAACGGTCGCACCAGACGATGACGCGAACTACCGGTTGTATGGCAAGACGCTGACCGCGAACAATATCGTGCGCGAAACCGATGTGGAACCAACAACTGAAGGTAAGTCCCTGGTTGCAGTGCTTAACAGCAAACTCACAAAGCACAACTGAAAAGACTTTAGAACTATTGGTTCCGAGCTAGGCCGTGTAACGCAGCTATCTCGCACCGCTCTGACTCCCAGCCGGGTGGAGAGTGGTCAACCACTGCTTTGGTCTCTCTACGCCTCGCCCTTCTGTCAAGTTTGGCAGTGGTAGCGAGGTTTTCGCGAGGGTAGCTTTGTGGATCAATGGAGAAAAACCCTGCCGATCAGGGGCAAGGTTCCCGGATCGACATAGCGGCGGTGATGCTGGTATTAGCGAGCGATGCCCTCTCATCGGTCGTGACAAGGCGGACTCTGTAAAAGGGGATGGCAGAATGCCGGCACAACCCACTCCACTTCCAGAAATCAAAACCACAAATCAGGCTGTTCCCGCTTCGGCTGCTCAGCTTTGAGAAGCGGGCTACCACCCTAACTCTGGAGGCAGGCCGATGCGCATGCACGGGAAGTTCATTTTAATTGCCTTTCTAGCCGCCTTGCTTGGGCTGCTGATGGCGTGTTCAAAGCCAAGCGACGACACGATTGCGAAGGACGTTCAGAACAAGGTTGCCGCTGATCCGGACACAAAGGACTCGCAGGTCAAGGTGGTTGCCGAGGACGGCAAAATCACACTGACCGGCCAGGTTAAAACAGCGGCTGCACAACAGAGAGTGGAACAGATCGCTCGGGAAGAGCCCGGGGTTTCGGGCGTTGATGATGAAACTACTGTTCAGCCCGGCGTCGCACAATCCGCCGTCCAATCCGCGCAGCCGGCATCACTAACGCCACAACCTCCTCCGCAACCGATTGTTGTACCGGCCGGTACTGTTCTCAGGGTGAGGGTGGGCCAGGCGCTGAGTTCCGGTGCCAGCCAGTCAGGCCAAAGTTTTTCCGCGACACTGGCAAAGCCGGTGAACGTCGGAGCGGTGATAGCGATCCCTGCCGGAGCAGCGGTCCGCGGCACCGTAGTGACAGCCAAAACCAAAGGTAAGATCAAGGGCGAGGGAGAGCTGACTCTGGCACTCACGGGGATCACAGTGCAGGGGCAAGGCTATGACCTCAAGACCGCCGTATTGAACAACACCATCAAGGGGAAAGGTGCGAGGACGGCTAAAACGACTGGGGGAGGAGCCGCCGGGGGCGCGTTGATCGGAGGGCTGGCTGGAGGAGGTAAAGGAGCAGGCATTGGTTTGCTGGTGGGCGCCGGTGCGGGATTGGTGGGAGGAGCAGTTACTGGAAACCAGCAGATTGAAATCCCAGTCGAGTCGACGCTCAGCTTCCGATTGTCTGCGCCCTTGACGCTTCCGCCCCCGAGTCAATGATGAGTGGTTCGGTTACCGCTGGGCATCTTTTGTTTCACACAGCCATACTTCTGTTTTCCAACTGCCGAACCGTTGCTTTCCAACGACCGAACCGTTGCTTTCCAACGACCGAACCGTAACCTCGGCCAAGGAGTGTTTTCATGAGATCGACACCTAGTTTCACGGCAGTCCTATTAGCAATCGTGCTGGTGCTTTTGCCAGACTTCAGTCCCTTTCTTTCGGCGCAGGCACCGCTGCCCACAGCGGCACAGCTCGACCAGTTGCTGGCGCCAGTCGCGCTTTATCCGGATTCGCTGCTGTCACAGATCACGACGGCGTCAACGAATCCGCAGGAAATCCTGGATGTGTCGAACTGGTTGCAGCAGAACTCCGGGCTGACTGGCACGCAGTTGACGGACGCAGCGCAGCAGGCGGGATTCGATCCAGCGTTCATCGCCTTGGTAAATTTTCCGCGAGTCCTGGACATGATGGCGGAGCACATCGACGATTACGCTACCATCGGGGAGGCGTTTTCGGCGGACCAGTCATCGGTGGCGGCCTCGATTCAGCGGCTGCGCGCTCAGGCTTATGCCGCGGGGGCGTTGCGCAGCAACCCCGAGCAGCAGGTGGTAGTGCAGGAGCAGGCGGGTCAGACGATCTACGTAGTTCAGCCCGCGAATCCACAAGTCGTTTACGTGCCGCAATATAATCCCACGGTCGTTTATGTCCAGCCGAGCACGAGTGCGGTGGTCGCGACCTCGCTGATAAGTTTTGGTGCGGGGATCGCCATCGGCGCGCTAATCGCCAGTAACCAGCCTTGGGGATGGGGCGGCTGGGGATGGAACTGGGGATCGCGCCGAGCCTACTATAACCACACAGTCTGGGTAGGGTGGGGAAATCCTTATCGTCCGCCGAATGTGTGGTACCGTCCCCGACCGGTGCCGTACAACAGCCGTCCGGGATACGGCGGCAATTGGCACTATCGTCCACCAAACTATCGGCCTCCATATCAGCAGCGTCCGCCGGCACACCGTCCGCCGTATTCACCATCGAATCCGCCCGGACATAGGCCTCCGCCGAAGCCGAGGCCAACTCCGCAGCCGAAACCGACGCCGCAGCCGAGGCCGACGCCACAGCCGAAACCAACGCCACAGCCCAAGCCGAGTCCACAGCCGAGACCGACGCCACAGCCGAGGCCGACGCCACAGCCGAAACCAACGCCACAGCCGAGGCCGACGCCACAGCCGAAACCAACGCCACAGCCGAAGCCACAGCC
>DATHQD010000001.1:0-3897 GCA_035483045.1 Terriglobales bacterium | reverse complement strand
CACAATCCGGGGCCGCTCACGCTCGGAAGCCGCAAAAAAGCTTCGTCCCCGGCTCGATGAATAACTTCGGACCGACTATAAGGACGATTGGGGAGGACACACAGCAGAGGAATACCAACGTTCGTTGGTCTGAGGCGCGGCTTCGCAAGGTATAGTGCAAGATGAGGGCAAAATCAGTCAAAAAAACGGTAAGCGGAACCGGGCGCATGCGTCTAAATTGAAACACTCTGGAAAAAGGGAGTGATTGACTCTCATTCCGCGGAGTAGGTTTGCTCTCACCAACAGGACGCGGGCAGCCAGAACGCAACTTGGGAGGACTACATTTATGCTGCAACTTTTGGCACGCCGTTGGTGGGCACTGGCCCTGCGGGGCGTGATTGCTGTGTTGTTCGGTCTTTTGACCTTCTTTATCCCGGGAATTACATTGATCTCCCTGGTGCTGTTGTTCGGGTTCTACGCAATATTAGACGGAATCTTTGATATTGTTTCGGCTATGAAAGCACCAGGCCACCATTGGCCTCTCTTGGTCGAGGGCATTGTTGGAATCGTCGCTGGGCTTGTTACTTTCATGTGGCCGGCAATTACCGCGATGGTTCTGGTTTACCTGATTGCCTTCTGGGCCATCTTGACAGGTCTGCTCGAGATCGTGGCCGGCATCCGTCTTCGTGAAGTCATAGCCAACGAGATGTTGCTGATTCTTATGGGCGTGATTTCCACTCTCTTCGGCATTCTCATCATCATATTTCCGGGCGCGGGAGCTCTTGCGATTATCATCTGGATCGGGGCTTATGCAGTGGTGTTCGGAATCATCCTTATCGTCCTGGCATTCCGGCTCCGGAGCTTCCGCCAGTTAGAGGCGTAAGCGAAGGCTCCAGCCTTTGCCGATTCTTGCGGGTTAGAGAACAAGATCAGAAGATAGTTGGCCAAATTCAGCCGAGCGGCTCTGGCATCCCGTGACTATGCTTGGGTTGGAATTAAAAGGACATAACTAAATATGAACGCAATCACACGCTGGGATCCGCTTAAGGAAATGGAAGAAATGCAAAACCGTCTCTCTAACCTTTTGGGCCGCGCACCGGCGCGGCTTGGGGATGCGAAGGAGGAATCCATCACCGTGGCGGAATGGGCACCGTTGGTGGACATCACCGAGGACGACAAGGAATACGTCATCAAAACCGAGTTACCCGAGATCAAGAAGGAGGACGTAAAGGTCGCGGTCGAGAACGGCCTGCTAACCATCGTTGGCGAACGCAAGTTCGAGAAAGAGGAGAACAAAAAGTATCACCGCGTTGAGCGCGCGTATGGCAGGTTTGTACGAAGTTTTGTTCTTCCCGACGGCGCGGATGCCGAGAAAGTGAACGCTGAGTTCAAGGACGGCGTGCTAAAGGTCCATCTGCCCAAGAGCGAGAAAACAAAGCCTAAGCAAATCGAAGTCAAAGTCGCCTGAAAAGCAACCTACCAGTCGTGGCGATAGTCTTGCATCGCCGCGACACGGGTCGCGCAGACGAAAAAGCCGACGTCAAACACGCGGCGGAGAGTTGCGTGCGTGCTGAGCGTGTCGGAAGGTCGCCGTTGTGATCTTCAAGGAATGGCGGTGAGATCGCTCCAAATCATGAAAAGCAAATTGCTTATCGTCGCTGATCTCGGTTTGGTGAAAGCCTACAATCTCGACTTTACTCCTAACCACACTCCGCGGATTGAACAGCTGCAGGAAATCGTGCTGGAGGAGGCGCACAGTCGCCTGCTCGATAAGCTCATCGACGAGAAGAATCTCCCGCGCGACCTGACCAAGGTCGGGCAGAAGGAACTGCTTGAACAATTCCTAAATGCAAACGCTCCCATAATATGAATGCGGATCAGGACCCATCCGAAATGGAGTCGGCCAGCGACGCCGGAGCGAATGCCGTTTCCGCGCCTGACATCGGCGCGCTGCAAACGGAGTTGGCCGTTCAAAGGGGCCGCTACCTGCGCCTGTCGGCCGATTTTGACAACTTCCGCAAGCGAACCGCGCGGGAAACCGAGCGCAGTGCGGCCGCGCAAAAGGAAGCTTTCATCCGGGAATTGCTGCCGGTCATTGACAACCTCGAACGCGCGCTCGGCAGCAACGTTTCTACTGCACCCGAGCAACTCCGGCAGGGCGTCCAGATGACCCTCCAACAACTCACCCAACTGCTGCATCACCATGGCATCGAAGCTGACGAGAGCCTTGGCCGGCCATTCGATCCGCACTATCACGAAGCCGTCAGCGTCCGCCACGACCCATCTCAACCCGACCACATCATACTTGAGACCTTTCAGCGTGGTTATCGCCGCGGCAACGAAGTCTTTCGACCGGCCAAAGTGGTTGTCAACGATCTAAGTCACGCCGAAACGGGTCGTCGTGCCGATTGAGCGTAAAATTTACCAAACCATGACCACCATTGAATCCGATGACCGCGGCTTGCTGTTGGCCTGCCCACAATGCGGCCAGCGTAATCGCCTGATCTACGAACGGCTCGGGCAGATCTTCCGCTGCGGCAAGTGTCACGCCGAGCTCCGACCTCCCGGCGAACCGATTGAGGTGAAAAGCGAAGCACTCTTCGACTCCTTAACCAGCCACTCCTCGCTCCCCGTGCTCGTTGAGTTCTGGGCTCCATGGTGCGGACCGTGCAAAATGGTCGCGCCCGAATTGATCAAGGTCGCTGCCGAGGGCCGGGGCCGATGGCTGGTGACCAAGGTGAATACCGAAGAATTGCCTGTCCTTGCGCAACGGTTTCGCGTTAATTCTATCCCCGCGTTCGCACTGCTCAAATCCGGGCGCGAAGTGGCTCGGCAAGCCGGCGCCATGCCCGCCCACGCGATTCGGCAGTTTCTCGAGCAAGGCGGCCAGACCGAATGAGGTAACGCCGAGGATCCCTGGCAGCAGGGTCAGCGCTCCGGATCATGCGGAACTTTGCATGCAAAAGAACTGCTTGAGAATGTGCCCCAACGAAGCGAGCTTGTCGCATATCCGTATGGGTTTCAGGGCGAAGTGATCGAGGATCCCTCGGACATCATCAACGACGCTAATCGCCTTCCCTGCGGAAGCAAAGGTGAGGCGTGGACGATCCCAATCCCATCGTAATCGTCATCGACGACGATGCGGCGTTCCGCCGGTCCACCGAGCGTCTGATTCTGTCGGTGGGGTATAAGGTCCAGACGTTCGCGGCGGCTGGAGAATTTCTGCGCAAGCCGCGTCCGGAAGCCCCTGCATGCCTGCTGCTCGACGTGCGTTTGCCAGGGTTGAGTGGTCTCGATTTGCAGCGGGAGTTGGTCACAGCCGGCGTCCAGATTCCGATCATCTTCATTACGGGTCACGGTGATATCCCGATGTCGGTGCAGGCGATGAAGGCCGGCGCGGTCGAGTTTCTCACCAAACCTTTTCGCCAGCAGGATCTGCTCGACGCCATCCAGCAGGCGATTGGGCGCGATCGCGCTGCGCGGGACCTGGAGGCTAAGTTGGCGGGTTTGCGTGCGCGTTACGAATTGCTTACGCCGCGTGAGCGCGAAGTCACGGCGTGTGTCGTTTCGGGAATGCTCAATAAACAGATCGCCGCGGAACTGGGAACCGCTGAGAAAACTATCAAGTTTCATCGCGGTCACATCATGCACAAAATGCTGGCGAAATCTCTGGCTGATCTGGTCCGCATGGCCGAGCACCTGGGACTCCCAGGCCAAAGGTCGTGATTGCCCTGGTCGAAGGTCCAGTAGAATGCTCTCCGCCTCGGGTGCTATGATTTAGGCTCGATGAACGTAAAAGTAAGCGCGGCTGAAAGTCCTCTCGTCTCGATTGTCGATGACGACGCCTCGACGCGGAAGTCGGCGCAAAGGCTCATCAGCTTGTTCGGCTTCAGAGGCGAGGTATTCGCATCTGCCCAG